>NZ_CP102287.1:1200000-2400000 GCF_025151385.1 Hoylesella buccalis ATCC 35310
ACTTATACTCCACAATCATTTGCGGCAAGTCTTGGACTGGACATGAACGACTACGTACACTTCACCAGCTACACACACCACCCCTTCTGGACTCAATTTGCTGTTGAGGTGCAGGACAACTGGCGCTGGCCTTTGAGCTGGAATATCCCCATTGACGACATTTGCAGGATTATCGACAATGCACTTGACAACGGTTATACCGTAGCATGGGGTGGCGACGTCTCGGAAGACGGATTCACACGCAGCGGATTGGGCATCGCCTACGACCTGAAGAAGGCTCGCGACCTCTCTGGAACTGACGCTGACCGTTGGGTGAAGATGTCGAAATCTTCGAAGGTAGCCAAGGTAGATTCTCTGGGTATCAACGCCCCAGAAGTGGTTCCTACACAAGAGATGCGCCAGGAAGCGTTCGACAACTGGGAGACAACCGATGACCACGGCATGCACATCTTTGGTATCGCTAAAGACCAGAATGGCAAAGAATACTACATGGTGAAGAACTCTTGGGGAGAAAGTGGCAAGTATAAAGGTATTTGGTATATGACCAAGGCTTTCATTGCTTACAAGACCATGGACTTCATGGTGAATAAGAACGCCGTTCCACAAGATATCCGTAAGAAGATTAACTTGTAAAAGGCTGGGGCCAAAAGCCACCGCCCTACATAACATCTACAGACCGCTTACCCGATAAGGATAAGCGGTCTTTTTGTTCAGTACACCCTAAAAGCACATGATGAGTTGAAATCTGGGTATCAAACAGTTTTGAATTTGAATGCATCGTGATAAAAAAATATTTGAGATAAAAGCAATGGAATATGACAAATATTTTGTATCTTTACACGCAAAATAGCTTACAAATCCCATGAAATTCACACCCGCATCCTTTTTATGCGGACACGGTAAGACAAAATAAAAAAAACAATATAAATGCATTTCAAATGGAATTATGTACCACCTACATCAGAAGAAACAAAGGCAGCCAATGAGTTAGGAGAGAAACTGAACATCAGCCCCCTTCTCGCTCAATTGCTCATCCGTCGTGGCATCACTACGGAGTCTGCCGCCAAGCGATTCTTTCGCCCACAACTGGCAGACCTCATCAATCCATTTCTTATGAAAGACATGGATTTAGCCGTAGACAGATTGAACGACGCCATGGGACGCAAAGAGCGCATTATGGTGTATGGTGATTACGATGTGGATGGCTGTACGGCCGTCGCATTGGTGTATAAGTTCCTGCAGCAATTCTATTCCAACATCGATTATTATATCCCCGATCGCTACGATGAGGGCTACGGTGTGAGCAAAAAGGGAATAGACCATGCGCAGGAAACGGGTGTTAAACTGATTATTATTCTGGATTGCGGCATCAAGGCAATTGACGAAATAGCATACGCCAAAAGCCTTGGAATTGATTTCATCATCTGTGATCATCACGTCCCTGACGAAGTGATGCCACCCGCCGTGGCCATCTTAAACCCAAAGCGCCCGGACGACAGCTATCCTTTCAAGCATCTGTCGGGATGTGGAGTGGGCTTTAAGTTCATGCAAGCCTTTGCTAAGAACAATAGTATTCCTTTTTCACGGCTTATCCCACTGCTCGATTTCTGCGCAGTGAGCATCTCGGCCGACATTGTACCCGTGACAGACGAAAACAGAATATTGGCGTTTCATGGTCTGAAACAACTGAACCAGAACCCAAGTGTGGGTTTGAAGGCCATCATAGACATTTGCAACCTCAATGGAAGGGACATCTCCATGAGCGACATCGTGTTCAAAATTGGGCCACGCATCAATGCTTCGGGACGCATGGAGAATGGCAAGGAGAGCGTGGACCTCTTGGTTGAGAAGGACTTTGCCAGTGCGCTGAGACAGGCAAAACACATCAATGAATACAACGAACAGCGCAAAGACATCGACAAACAGATGACCGAAGAGGCCAACCAGATAGTTGCCAAGCTGGAAAGCCAAAAGCATCATTCGTCCATCGTGCTGTATGATGAGAACTGGAAGAAAGGCGTTATTGGCATCGTAGCCTCGCGGTTGACTGAGATTTACTTTCGCCCAACGGTCGTATTGACACGCGACGGCGAGTTTGCCACAGGTTCTGCGCGCAGCGTGACGGGCTTTGACGTTTATTCGGCCATCAAGAGTTGCCGAAATTTGCTCGTCAATTTCGGCGGACACACCTACGCCGCCGGCTTGACCTTGCGATGGGATGACATCAAGAAATTCAGAGAACGGTTTCAGAAATACGTGGATCTACACATCGAACCCGAACAAACTGAGCCTATCTTAGACATCGATGCCATCATCGATTTCAAGGACATCACCAAACGGTTGCATGCTGACTTGAAAAAATTCTCACCCTTTGGGCCGGGTAATTCTAAACCTCTTTTCGGCACACTCGGCGTGTTCGACTATGGTACCAGTAAGGTAGTAGGACGCGAACAAGAGCACATCAAGCTTGAGCTGGTTGATTCAAAGTCGAGTAACATCGTCAACGGCATTGCCTTCGGACAGAGTGCATCGGCTCGATACATCAAGTCGAAGCGCGGTTTTGACATCGCCTACACACTTGAGGACAACGTATTCAAGCGCAATGCCATGCAATTGCAAATAGAAGATATACGTCCTACCGAAGAAGAGGAGCAGGATTTCTAACGACATGCAGGCCGAAGATAAATACCTGAACATACTGCACCAATACTGGGGGTATACTGATTTTCGTGGCATACAACGTGACATCATCGAAAGTATTGGGCAGCAAAAAGACACACTGGGGCTGATGCCGACGGGAGGGGGCAAGTCCATCACCTTCCAAGTGCCGGCACTGGCACAGGAAGGCGTGTGCATCGTGGTGACTCCGCTCATCGCCTTGATGAAAGACCAAGTGCAACATCTTCGAGAAAAAGGCATACAGGCCACAGCCATCTATTCAGGAATGAGCCAACGGGAGATTACCACGGCGCTCGATAATTGCATCTTCGGGGGTGTGAAGTTATTGTATATCTCGCCCGAACGCATCGGTTCTGAACTGTTTTTGATGAAGTTGCGCCGCATGAACGTCAGCTTTATCACCATCGACGAGGCTCACTGCATCAGTCAGTGGGGCTATGATTTCCGACCAGCATACCTCCAAATAGCGAACATCCGCAAGGAAAAGCCCGACGCTCCCCTACTGGCTTTGACCGCAACAGCCACTCCTAAGGTTATTGTGGACATCCAAGAAAAGCTGGAGTTCAAGGAGAAGAATGCGTTCCACATGAGCTTTGAGCGCGAAAACCTGACGTATGTGGTACGCAATGCGCAGGACAAGAATGAAGAACTCGTTCATATTCTCAACTCAGTGCGTGGCTGCGCCATCGTTTATGTACGAAGCAGGAAGCGCACCAAGGAGATTGCAGAGATACTGAACGCGAATAACATTACTGCAACCTTTTATCATGCGGGGCTTGAACCCGCCGTGAAAGACGAACGACAGACGGCTTGGCAAAGCGATGTGGTGCGTGTCATCGTAGCCACGAATGCTTTTGGAATGGGCATTGACAAGCCCGACGTGCGCATCGTGGTGCACATGGACTGCCCCGACTCGCTGGAAGCTTATTTCCAAGAGGCGGGACGTGCAGGGCGTGATGGCAACCGTTCCTATGCTGTTTTGCTCTACAATGGCGGCGATGAACGCAAATTGGACAAGCGAATTGTAGACAACTTCCCCGAAAAGGAGTATATCAAGAATGTCTATCAGAGTCTGGCTTTCTACTATGAGATAGGCATCCACAGTGGCAAAGGACACACATTTTCCTTTGATATCGGCAAATTTTGCATGACATACAAGTACTTTCCCGTGCCTGTCAATTCGGCCTTACATCTGTTGGCACGTGCAGGTTATCTTGTTTATGAGACCGATCCCGACTCCAGTGCACGTCTGATGTTCCTCATTGGGCGCAATGAGCTGTACAAATTGGAACATCTCACACCTTATGAAGAGAAACTCCTTACGGCCCTTTTGCGCAACTACGGCGGATTGTTCACTGATTATGTTTACATCGATGAGGGGCTTTTAGCCCAGCAAACCGAACTGACGAGAGAGCAAGTGTATCTGCTGTTGCGTGGAATGACGCAGCGGCGTATCGTTCATTTCATTCCACAACGCAAGATGCCGTTCATCACTTACACCCGTGACCGCGAGGAGATTGACCGGCTTATCATTCCTGCTGAAGTGTACGAGCAAAGGAAAGAAGAATACACCAAGCGCGTTCGGTCGGTCATCAACTATGCCAAAAACGATGAAGTGTGTAGAAGTAGGCAGCTTTTACGCTATTTCGGAGAGACCGATGTGCAAGACTGTATGCGCTGTGATGTGTGTCTGGAACATTATACGGACCAGACTTCAGAAGAAAAAATAAAGCCAGCACAAGACCAAATCAAGCTTTTTTTGAACGACGGGGAGAAGCATCATCTGACGGAACTCCATCAACTGTCCATTGCAAGACGCCAATTAGACGAAGCTTTGGAAATGCTCATCGCCGAAGAAGAGGTAACGATTGAAGGAAGTTACATCTTCTTACAACCCTAAAAAAGTCTCACCTCAACCTGTTATAAACTAAATCAAACCTTTATTAAAAAGCCTCATTAGATTTTCAATAAATCGTGAAAATCAGATAATATATAGGTTGGAAGCGTTTCATCATACTGCTTGTCCGTCCATCCTTCACCCTTCAACCAAGCAGTTTGGCAGCCTATTGCAGAGGCGGGTTCTATGTCTTTGTAGAAACTGTCACCAACTGCAAGAACATTAGCGGCTGGCATTTGCAAAACATCAAGTGCCATTTTGAACAGTCGGGCATCCGGTTTTCGGATGTTAACCACAGCAGATTCAATGACATCTTCAAACAAATCGTCAAGCTGAAACTCCTTCAAAACCTGTCTCATGTTACCATAAAAGTTGGTAACCATCACAAGAGGATATCGATGGTGTAGCTTCTCAAGAACAATCCTGTTGCGATAAATGATGGTTGAGACATGCTCATATACACGATTTGTTAATTGTTGGTGCATCCGTTTCAGTTCTTTTTCATCCGCATCCCAGGCTCCAAGGATGCACAACTGCTCCAACTCGAGCCGCAACTTGACATCTATCGTCCTCTTGAGAGTATAATCTGCCCGAACCAAAGGATTCTTCTCGAGCGTGCGTTCACCATGAACATAAGCCTCACGAAAAGCATCTTCCGACACTGGCATCCCCTCTTGTTGGTAAGAATGCCACAACATCTTGCCCCAATGCTGGCCGTTTGTATCGATGGTTCCACCAAAATCAAGTATCAATCCCGTGATGTCTGATGTATTTTTTTTCATAATCTTCTCCATGGTTAAATGTGTTTTGGAAGTTTTTCGAGGTCGCTCAAAAGCAGTTTACACAAGGTTTCATGGCGATTGTGCATGTAAATGTAGAGCATATGAAGAACCACTATCTCGAAGACAAAGTACACCCATGGACAGTTGAGTAGGCAGGTAACGTACAAACAGATAGCACGTGTGTTGAACGTCAGAATGTTGGCATAGGGCATGAGCGGTCGGCTTCCTGCCACGAAACGCTGCTTCACATCCTCTTGTGGATGTCCAAGATAGGCTTGGAAGAACCGCTGAAACGCGGGTGTGCGCCGTTCTTGTCCTCGACAATAGTTGGCATAATTGACGTAAAACAGTCTTTTCAACCATTCATTCTTTTCCAATGACTTATAAATGTCGTATTGTTGTTTCGATTGATCCAATTCACTCCCCTCTTTACCCTTCAAAAAATAAAGATGAATCTGCCGATAATAATCGCCCAAAGAACTTTGCTGTGAATGACACAAGATACCTGCAACGGCCGCCAACGCCCAACTTCCCATACCCCAATGGATATCGGTGAACGGCATTGGTTGATGCTGCAGGCGCATGGCAATCGCCACATAGATACCTAAAAACCACAACTGACTGGCGAAACCATCAAGCATGCGCCCGATAAATGTATGCTGGTGAGTGAGACGAGCCAACTGGCCGTCAGTGCTATCACAAAGATTGGCCAAGAGCAACAGCATCACACCACACAGATTGTGACACAGGTCAGTAAAATAAAAGCAATAAGCTGCTCCTGCTCCAAGAAAGATAGAGAGGATGGTGACGGCGTTAGGATGCACACCAAGTTGTTTCCACATCAAGGCAAACACCAAACCCACAGGTCGTGTGAAGTGAACATCAAGCCACTCTTCCGTGTCTTTTGACTTCATGGAAGCCTGCAAAAGTTCTTGAAACCTGCTCATACTTCCTTTAAAAGTTGTGCAATGGCCCAAGCTGCTTCCTCCCTACAAGGAGAGAAACTGGGCCAATCGTTAAAATCAATGATGCTGAAATGACCATCTTCGCTCACGATACAATCACCGCCAAAGACATCAATACCGATGATATCAGCCAATCTACATGCATGGCGGTGCAGCTCTTTCGCATCAAAAGTGTACCCCTGTTCGGAGGCACGAAGGCGATACCATCTGAAGAAGTCATGCCCAACGCAATAGAATTTCACCAAGTCGCCTTCAACATTCGCACTCTCCACACAAGTTAGAATACCGCGTTTCTCCCATTCATCCTTCCGCTTTCTCAACTCATCCTCGTCTTGACAAAACACCACGTCGTTATCCCTTTGTGCCAAGGCGTCACCACGCTTAAGCCAATAGCCATGCTCTCCTTTCTCGGGAGGCATGGGAATATGGTGCGTTCGCATCAACTTCACGATATTCTTCCGCTCACACGCTTCCACTGCCTTGGGCGTATTTATCACCAAAGCACCCGCTGCGGCTCGTTTTCGCAAGAACTGCAACGTCGCTGGCAAGCGACCCATTGACAAATAAACGTCGGCCTTGAGTTCGTCTGTGAGTTGAGCTTCGTCAATCATCGGAATGTCACCGCCCAGACATTGGATGACAGAAACGAGAATCTCGCGGTCTTTTTGTTCTGCGTCCAGCGAATATCTCACGTCACGACGGATAGCAATGATTTTATTTTTCATATCGTTGGATGAAGGCACTGCGGGCCTTCGATGATTCTGTTTTAATGAGTTTGGCTCAACAACGACGCAGGATTTCGCAAGAACTCCTCTGCCTTTGGGATGTCAGAGGCGTGATCGATGTCCATCACCCGCCCCATGTCATAGGCCATAACCTTCAATTGTTCGGCAATCAATGCTCGTTGAAAGTTGCGCATGCGATGCTCGCCACGCTCAATACAGTGAGCCAAGGTGTCCAACACACGAGGGTGCAGACCATAAACACCACCAGAGATGAAGGTATGGTGACCAGGGTTTTGATCATGAAAGCCCAAAACATTGTACGCAGCGTCAGTTTCTACATAGAGTGGTTTCTCATCATCCACATACCTAGTCACACCCATCAAAGCATCAACACCATGATTGACAGAATGTTTAAAAGTACGAATGTAATCGGTGAAAGCTTGTTCCAAGAAAACCGTGTCTACCGTTGTAAGACAGAAAGGTGAACCCTTGAGCCATGTGCTCATGGCATACAGACTGTGCATTGAGCTGGGTGTACGCTTCATCAGTAGGCGTAAGGGAACACGAACGCCTTGCAAACCATCTGCCTTGAGGTCGCACAAATGAGCATAAACATCGGGCATGGCTTCGTTGCAGATTACGATGATTTCGTCCGCTTCATGCTCCATGAAGATTCGTATCAATCGGTCAATCAACGATTCTCCATGCACTTTTACCAACGGCTTAGGGACATTAATCCCCTCTTTGCTCAAACGTGAACCCTCACCCGCTGCGATAACAGCATATTTCATTCGTATCTGTTTTATCCATTTGTCGACAATGACTGGTCAACACCTTGCTGCGCATTAGCACAGTGACCCGTCAAGAGCCTTTATAATTACAAAGATAAAACATATTTTTGAAATAAGGAAGTGGCATCTCGAATATTCCTTTCAATGTCGTGAAGCCGTGATGCATTCAACAGCAACTGCCTCACAACACCAAAAAGATTGATGCCACCCAAAGAAACACGCTTTTCTTCTAAGGCTAACGATTGGAAAGAATCCGCAAATCGTCAGTGTTTATAGAGCCAGTTCCTCTCACCTTGTGTCTGAAATGCCTAACCGTTCCCGACAGTTCGATGTCGCCAACCCCTTCGAGTTCACATTGCGCCCAGTCACATTTTGCCAGATGAGCCTTGACATCTCCTACTCCTTTGAGCTTGAACGAGGCTTTCGACGCAATCACTTGTTCGAGTTCGATGTCGCCAGCCCCTTTCATTTCCACATTCACTTCATCGCAAATCAGATCCTTTATCTCAACATCACCAGCCCCTTCCAATCGAATTGTTAAGGTATCTGTATCCAAATGTTGATCGATATTGAAATCACCAGCGCCTCGCATCAACACTGAAATAAGGTCGGGGGATGTAAGATAGATATCCACGTCATCACAGGAACGCAGGTTTCTCCATCCATTATTTCGTGTATGCTGGATGGTTAATTCCGTTCCGTCACTGGTGGTCTTGATGTGCTTAATCACATTTTCAGGCCCAACTATCTTGACACTCACAGAATCAGCTTGCACAAAATGCACTTCACAAGCCGTTTGTAAGTTGATGCGTTTAAACGGTTGCACATTCACGCTCTTTGTTATTTTCTTTCCACCATCCTTCTTTTTAACGACGTTCACGCACGATGCGAGTGTCACTACGCATACCACAGCACATGCCAACCAAAGTATTTTCTTCATACCATTTACTATTTAGAGGATTACATGACCTACCAACGAAGGCCATTTACTAACTGTTTATAGGACGATGACACATCCGTAAAAGTTGCAGCGGGCAAAACTTTTATCCGTCATCAACTGCATTTATCTGGTCATGTCATATCCTTTTCATCGAAAAAGTTCATCATGACCATGCACGATGAACTCTTTTCCTACGGTTTTCTTAATCAACCGTTATCTCGTCTACGAACAAGAAGGCGGGCTGTCCATAACCATAATGCCATTGGGGCATACTGTGTTCGGACAACACCTTGATGCGTAGATACCGTGCTTTGACGTTTTCAAGCGTTATCTTTTGCGTGTTTACACTGGGTGGCACAACGTGCGGAAGCGATTGTTTAGTATCCGCAAACACCTCCTTGAAATGCTCTCCATCGTCAGACACCAATAAGGAAACGCCTCGATCGGGGAATATCCAGTTGGATTGTTCGGTAAGTGTGCGCACCGATACACTCTTAATGGGCATTCTGTGTTGTAGATCGATGATGATGTCCATATCGTTTCCCACGAATCCTACCCAGCGTCCAGAGTGAAACGAAGTGTTACCCAGCAATCCATTCACCAACTCTTGTGGACTATTTCCTTGATAAGCATGGTTGGGTGGCGTGCAAAAACGAACGGGTTTCATCATGGCTTTGTGAACAATGATTTGCTCCTTGGTCACATCACTGTGCAGACTATCACTATAAGCTATGGCTTTAATGGTAGCAGATCGCTTGAGACAAAACGGCTTTTTGTACGGTTTGCTTTGCTCATTTGGCTCACTTCCATCGGTGGTATAATAGATTTTCGCCTTCCCTGGTGCACTGAGAGCCACCTCCATGGCTTGCCCTTTGGACGATGGTGTCAGCACCGTGCTCACCGTGAAATAATGTTCAGCATATCGATAGCCGCAGGCTGTGTAGAGTTGCAGCATGTGAGGCAACCGCTGTAAGAAGCTGCCATAATCCTTCTCCTGCTCGCTTGACCACTGCACCTCGCATGCTGCTGCCAACCGTGGCAACATCATATATTCTATGTGTGATAGCGTTTTTACCTGCTCGGTCCACAGATTGGCTTGCACACCAATGATATGCTTTGCCTGTTGTGGCGTCAACGACTTGGGAACAGGCAGGAAAGCATACACCTTCTCAATGGGTAAATAGGCATTGAAAGCCACAGGCTCGTTGGCTCTGTCTTCGGTTTGGTAATAATCGAAATACATGTTCGAGGTGGGACACATAATGGCATCGTGTCCCAAGCGAGCAGCCTCTTCAGCTCCTTGAATGCCTCGCCACGACAACACCGTTGCGTTAGGTGCCACACCACCTTCCAATATTTCGTCCCAGCCACACACCTTGCGCCCATGCTGGGTGATAAAATTCGCCATTTCGCTCATAAAGTAGCTTTGCAAACGCTGCTCTTTGGTATGGTGTGCATCGGTAACAAGTCCCAAACTTTGAATCTTCGCCTGACATTTGGCACAGTTTTGCCACGACTTCTTCGGGCACTCGTCGCCTCCAATGTTGATATACTGACTAGGAAAGAGCTGCATCACCTCGGCAATCACGTCTTTGGCAAACTGCAAAGTGCTGTCGTTGCCGGCGCAAAGCACCTCCTCTGCAATGCCCCACTCTGTGCGTACGCTGTACGGACCGCCCGTACATCCTAACTTAGGGTATGCCGACAAGGCCGCCACCATGTGTCCCGGCATATCTATCTCGGGCACGATGTTGATGTGACGCTCGGCCGCATACTGCACTATCTCCTTGATTTGTTGCTGCGTGTAATAGCCTCCGTGGGGTTTGCCATCCTTCTTGTCCGTGTGTCCGATAGCCGTTTCGGGTCGGAATGCAGCCTTCTGGGTCAGCAACGGATATTTTTTTATCTCGATACGCCAACCCTGATCATCGGTCAAATGCCAATGAAAATTGTTGATGTTGTGCAAAGCAAGCATGTCGATAAATGTCTTGACAGCTTCTACCCCAAAGAAATGACGTGCCACATCGAGCATCGCACCTCGATAAGCATATTGCGGATAATCTATTATCTCACCTGCTGGAAACACAATTCCTGACGAATAAGGCAGCAAGTCCTTCTGTTCTGTTGCTGAACAGCACTTCTTGCTCTTCCCATCCTCTTTCTCACATCTTCCCTTCTCCATATTACACTTCAAGGGAATTGCCTTTCGCAAGGTCTGAATACCATAAAAAGTGCCAGCGGCAGACGCCCCTTGAATAGTTATTTTTTGTGGGGAAACACGCATGCTGTACGCCTCCTTATTGGGATGTGGCAATCCCGTACACAACTCGATGTTGTGTGCATCGGTGGCACTGGTTGCCACTTTGAGTCGCCAGCCTGTGAGTTCAAAGATGTAAGATGCCAGCAATTCGGCATCTTTCTTCAGCACACTGTCACATGCTGGGTACACAATTCGGGTTTGAGGGGTCAGCACAAAGCCCTTACTCTTCACCATGTTGATTTGTCGTGGCAAAGGAATCACACTGTAATTTGCCATGTTTGGCACACTCTGCGCATATCCCATGGCTGCGAGCAACCACAGGCATACGCTCATCAAGATAGTTTTCTTCATATTGAAAGATTGTTCAAGTTTACTTTTTTACAAAGATTGCGCAAGCCGAACACAGAGAAAGTTTACTTTCTATGTTAAGGCGAAGCCAATCTTCTGCAAAGATAGTGCAAGCCGAAGACAGAGAAAGTTTACTTTCTTTGTTGAGGCGAATACAAAGATAGCCAAAATAATTGACCGATGGGGCGTCCATGCTAACTTTTACAACCTTCATGCATGAAGACGCAAAAGCTGCGAACTGAAAAATGCCACCCCGATGTGTTACAACCGAGGTGGCATGTTGCGTCTATGAAGCTCACAGACTATAGTGTATACGATGCAGCGTTCAGCTTACTGCATCACGTTATGATGGTCAAAAACAATGGCACCTGGACCAACGCCGGTGGGTAATGTTTTGAGCAATACACCCGACTCATCATAGATATTCACATAGCCCGGTGTGCTATAATCAGCAAAGCCTGTGTCTGGACTCTTCTTGTAAGACGTAATGTACACATAACCCGAAACGGGATCAACCGCTATTGCAGCCGGACAGTCTACCCCTTCTTTGATAAACGTACTGGTCTTACCCGTATGCATGTCGTACACCTGGTATGTAACAGGTGTAGCCGGTTTGGTGTACGGAGCATTGATGGTGTAGATGCGGTGTGGCTTACCACTCACGCTCATGACGGCCATCATGGTGGCATCGGCAACCTTTTTAGCCTTTCCATACATGAACCGAATGACGCCGGCACCTTGCTGATTGCCTGTCTTATCATACTTACCGGAGTCGAGAACAAACAAACCTTTGGAAACAACCTTGATGCTCGAGGGGTTGACAACCAGCGGATCGTTGATGGATGCCACGGTGCCGTTGATCAGATTGATTTCAGATAAGTTGCCTTTTCCTCTTCCCCAGTCAGAATTAGCCACATACAACGTATTACCATGCACGGTGATTCCTTCGGGATAAGACCCTACCTGGTATTTCTTTTTCAAGCTCAATGATACGGTATCGATGGCTGCCACATAGCCGCCAAACGTGGTTACATACACACATCCATAGGCACTTGCCAAATGGCGGGGGTAATATCCTTCCTTACTACCCAGCAGGTCGGTAATCTTGACTTGTTTCACCGACTTCATGGTGTTCTTGTCTAACACTTCTACCGTGCCTTCTGCAGATACCGCAATGTACATGCGGCTGCCATAAATAATGGCATCATTGGGCGTCATGCCCAGCTTTCGGCCGTTGGCAAGCTCAAAGAAGTTTTGGGTTGCGTTCCAGTTCTTGGTGGAAATGCCCGTAATGCTGCCGGAAATCTTGGCATACTCGTTACCTTGATTAATGACATAAATGCCTGTGGTTTTCATCTTCATTGGAGTAGGACCAGGCGTTACATCCTCTTCATCGTCACTACATGACGTGAACATGGCCATGCCCATCAACAACACGGCAAAACTTAATAAATACTTTTTCATCTTCATTGTTTTTTTAAAATTGATAATTCATTGTTATTTGATATTGGATGCCAGGCATCGGATAGCCGGCCACAATCTCATATTGTCGGTTAAAAATATTCTTGACATCAGCCCTTACAGCCAAAGAATGGCGCCACACCTTAAACGTTCGGGCAGCCATGACGCCCCATTCCATGTAGCCTCCAATCTTGCTCTGGTCATGGTGTTCGTTGTTGCTCCAGTTACTGCTCACGCCCGAGGCATGCACGGTAAGGTTAACCCACGGATTCTCATAGGCCAACGACATACTGCCAGAGTGCAGGGGCATATAGGCTATTTGGTTGTTATAGTAAGGAGACGTTTTCAGTGTTCGGTTGGCTGCACGCTGAAAGCCATAACTGCCCGTGTACCGCAACACATGTTGCGGCACCAACTGACAAGCCGCACGAAACATGGCATCCAGCCCAAGGATGCGCACCTTACCTACATTGATATTGCTCCACACAAACATATTGTACGGCACAGCCACGATCTTGTCTTTCACATGGTTGAGATAACCGTCGAGTGAGGCCTCTATCCGCCAAGGCGACTGGTCATGCAGGAAGGTGAGTCCAATATTTAACTGATCGGTCAACTCGGGTTTTAAATCCTTACTGCCATAATGGTAGAAGTAGTTTTCATTGAACGTCGGAACCCTGAAGATGTTTTTATACGAGGCGCGCAGATACATGGCAGGCTGGTGGAGCAACTGATACGACAGAGAAACAGAGGGTGACAAGCGGCGCATGTCATCAGATCCGTCACCTTTACGGGCCCCATTGAAGTAAAGCGACCCCAACAAGCGGGCCAACACCTTGAAACGCTGTTGACGATAAGTGGCCGACAGCGTTTGCAACAGGGCCTGGCGATAGGGTTTCACATCATGCAATCGAGAGCTGTTGAGGTTGTTGAAGATGTAATCAACAGAATAATCGAAAGCCCATTGGCGGCTTGGAGCATACAAGACACATGCCGAGGTGTAGGCCTCGCGCTGCCAGTAATGCCCATCAACCACGCCATCTGGATAGTTGCCATTGCGATAGTTTGACGATGACCAATTGAACTTTCCCAACCACTTGAACGACCACTTGGGAAGGCTGGTGACCACATACTGCGCCTGCGCAAAGAAGTTTTGCGTGTGCAACGTCTCGTCACTCTCGTTGGTATAATACCTCACTATGCCGGGCAACTGCTGGCGGTTGTCGTAATAATACACCTTCGCCTTCAACTCATGATGGGATACCGGAAGCCACGACGCATTCAGCTCAGCATGACCAGTATTCATCCTACTGTTGGTGCGACGCTCACGAGTTACAACTGAAACGTTACGCAAGGTGAACGGATAGTCGTTCTCCGCATACACATACTCACCCAGGGCCGAGAGTGCCATGCGGGAAGACAGTTTCTGCTCGTACCGAACAAACGGACCCACATAGCCAAACGAGCCGACACGCAACTGTGACGTGACGTGCGGCGCAGCATCGTCAAATAGCATGGAGCGTGTTTCCAACAACAACAATGAGGGTACGCTGGCATTGCGCGCAGGAATGAAAAGCTGGTCGTTATCGCCTACCAGCAACGACAGGCTGCCCAGATTATCCAACGAATAGTGTGAGAGGTCTATCTCGCCATTCTGACTATTGTTCAATAAGATACCATCATAGCTCACCCCCGTGTGCTGTGTGCCGAAACCACGCACCGACACCGTTTTCATGCCACCAGCTCCACCGTAATCACGCAAGGTAATACCCGGTATACGGTGCAAGGCATCCGCCATCGTGGATACCCCCATGCGCTGCAAATCGTTGTGACCGAGCGTATGAAGCGGAGTAGTACTCTGCAGGGAGCGATGGCTGCGCAGGCGGGATACAACAACGGTATCCAACACATGAACCTGGTCATGTATCGAATCGTTCTGCGAAAAACCAGACAAGACACACGCGCACAACACGAATGTGATGACACACCTTGGCATGAAACAGTTTTACAATTAAATTTCATCTATTCGTCTTCCTCGAGTCCGAATAGGAACATGTTGCAACGGCAGGTCTTCTGACTTGCAACCCATCATGCAAACGCCTTCCCGAAAAATTGTCAGTGGCTTTGTGTTCGCATGCGCTGAAGGTTGCTCACAGCAGCGGGACTGTTCAGGACTTTCACCTGATTCCCTTTTTCATTCTATCCGTATAGAACCAATTGCAAATGCAAAGATACTAAATTCTGTCAGATTAAGACACGGAAAACATCAAAATAACAGAACATCCCCATCAATGTTCTGAACGAAAGCCCATGAGAGCCAAAATCAATAGCATAGAGATTGGGGTGCAAAGTCAATGGGTTTAGTGGCCAATATCAATGGGTTTGGACACCAAACTCATTGAGTTTAGCGGCGTGCTTGAAAAAAGAGTAATTTACACCTACAAACTTCCACTTCTTGAGGCGCTGCTTTTGCGTATTTGGTGATTCGCACACAGTATTCTTCGGAACCAGTCTGCTCCACATAAAAGGCCAATTCATCTCCGCCATAAGCCTCGGCCACATAGGCCACATCAATCCGCTTGAGCTGATGCGAGCGATGAAAATCCATGTTCCAGAGATCCATAACATGCTCAATATACTTCACGCTGTTGATGTGTCCGTTCATGTCGACATCACTATAACAAGTGCCGATGTTGCGTATCCGTTGGGCAGCGTCGGTCATCTTCACCCGAGAAGGCTTGTCAATGGGGCATGATTTTTCTACCTCAACATACTGACTGACAATTCCATCGTTGACGGTTTGGATGTCGGTGGGCTGGCGTGTGTCTGTATCAATCATGGCCCAAACGCTACGGCCATAGCCAAATACTTGTCCACCTTCGTCAACCACCGCAAAATTACGGTTGGTGAAGTATTTCATAACGCCCTCCACCCACGTTTCAACGTAGAACTTTTGATAAGCCGTGGGCATCTCTTCCAACTCGATGGCCAGACGAGAGAGCACCCAAGTTTTGTGAAGCGGATGGAGAATGGTCATGCCGTAACCACGTTCGTTGGAGTGGAAATCAGCGGCATTGAGCAGAATATTTCCCAAACGGCCAATGAACAGCCGCTGAGAGAAGTCGCAATGGAAGGGTTCTGACAGGAAGGAATAGCGTCCAACTTTATTTAATAGATTCATTTTCACGTTGTTGTTGATGTAGATGTTTCACAAACCCCTTAGGCTTAGGCGCGAAATAGGGGTTGCTATAGGATATAACCCCATGGGATGGACAAATATTTTATCATCCGCAAAATAATCTGCTTTGAAGACGAAGAAAGTAGTTTTCCTTACTTATTCGCTGTTAATGAAGGCATTTCTCATCCTTCCCATTGATGAAAAAAGGTAGCATGCGGGCTGTTGGCAGGGCACTAAAAAATCCCGATGCGCTATAGAAGAACATCGGGATTTGATGATATTTTAATCTTGTGGTTGCTTATTCAACGCTTGTATCGTCATTGAAAGTAGCCACACGGTTGAAGTCATATTCCTTGAACAGCTTGTCTGTCACGCCCATACCAACAACTGTCAAGCGGCTGGGAGCAATCTTATACTTGTCTACGAGCAAGTTCTTGACATTCTTAGCACGATTCTCTGACAGACGTTGGTTCAGCTCTGCAGGACCTTCCGGTGAAGCATAACCCTTGATGGTGATCTTAGAATCCTTATGATTCTTCATGTATTTGGCAATCATCTCAACGTTTGGCATCTGAGAACGGTCTACAACGCTCTGGCCAACACGGAAGAGAACCGTTGGTTGCAGGTTGGTTGCCGTAGCTGGCTTCACGTATACCGGCTTCTTGTTTTTGCACTCTTCAAGTGCTTTCTGAAGATCAGAAATTTGACGATCCTTGTTAGAAAGTTGTGCGTCTTTACCATTCAAGTCGCTACGAAGACTGTTGATTTGTGCATTTAAGCCATCAATCTCGGCCTGATCGCGAAGCTGTGCGATGGTGAAGTTGTTGGTTCCGTTAGAGTTCTTGAACTTGTAAACGAAACCAGCATTCAACTGTACTGCTGACTTGTTGATGTTGTACTCAATGGGTTGTGTACCATCACCGTTCAAAGCCCATACAATAGCTGGTTCTACATAGAACTGCCATGCCTTCTCAGTGCCCAAGTTGAACACGAAGTCAACAGCTGCTTTAGAGGTGAGGTTGTCGTGATTCATCTTCTTGTAAGCGTCAGTGTTGCCAAACAAGTGCCCCCAACCGAATCCATACAAACCAACCAACTCGAACGAACGAGGCTCACCAGTATATCCACCGAACCAATTACTGAGGTTTACAGTACCCAACAAGCTGGTGTTGAGTGCGCGTACAGCTGTACCGGTTGATGCGAGAGGCTTGTTAGAGAAGTAAGCATTGCTCTCTGCAGCCATACCAAAAACTGGCGTAAAATTGCGACCAATGCGAAGACCTGCATTGGGATTCAAGTTCTTCATCCAACTGTTTCCCGTTGTTTTGGTTGCAACTCCACCGTTAATACCAATATAAAAGTTGTCAAATGTCTTGCTTTCTGTTACAGTCTGTGCTGAAACAGATGCTGCCATGGCAGCTGCGGTAATAAGTAATCCTAATTTTTTCATTTACCTTAAATTTAATCAATTATAATGTTTTCGTTTCCTATTTGTACAGACAAAGTAAGAAAAAAAAACGATAACCTCCAAAGAAATGCGAATAATTTTGACATTTTATAGCATATACTTGACTTATATTTAGAAATAGTATTCATTTTTTTACATTTCCAATCTAACAATATGGTGCTAAAATGGCAAATGTATCGAAGTTGAAGAAGTAAAAAGAGCTGGCCGTAATCACTACGACCAACTCTGAAAAAAAATTAGAGAGTTATAAAAATCAAGTTATCTTTGTTTAGTAATGAGTTTCATTCCCATGTCAACAGCCTGCATGTTGAGCGGAATCATGTGATGGTGCCGCTCTGGCAAAGATTTGTAGAGAGCCTTCTGCAGCCCATCTGTACTGACCACGGGACATACTTTAAGAAGTCCACCCAGTACAATCATGTTGAACACCTTGGCGTTCTTCATCTCGGCAGCCTGCTCCACAGCATCGATACGATAGACCTGTATATCCGTCCTTGATGGTGGATTGACGATACCATTACCATCGTATATCAAGATGCCTCCAGGCTTTATCCTCGGTTGAAACTTGTCTAACGAAGGCTGGTTGAGCACAATTGCTACGTCATATTTACTTAATATGGGCGATGAAATGCGCTCGTCGCTCACAATGACCGTCACATTGGCCGTTCCGCCACGTTGCTCTGGTCCGTAAGCAGGCATCCATGTCACCTCTTTTTCTTCCATCAAGCCCGAATAAGCCAGGATCTTACCCATAGAAAGTACACCCTGTCCGCCAAAGCCCGATATGATAATTTCTGTCTTCATACGTTGTTTCCTCCTGTTTGGTTATAGGCCTGTATTGTCTTTCAGATCGCCCTTTGGATATTTATCGAACATGTTTTCGCGCATCCACTCATTGGCTTTAGCGGGTGAAACCTTCCATCCGCTGTTGCATGTGCTAACCATTTCAACAAGTGAAGACCCTTTTCCCTCCATCGAAGCAGTGAAAGCTTTCTTGATAGCCTTCTTCGCTTGGCGGATGGAAGCTACGGTATCTACACTCTGTCGTGTGACATAGCAGGTTCCTTCCAACTTAGAAGCCAACTCTGTGATGTTGAGTGGATAGCCATGTAGTTTGGGATCGCGTCCATAAGGACACGTGCTAGTCTTCTGACCCAAAAGGGTTGTCGGTGCCATTTGACCGCCTGTCATGCCATAAATGGCGTTGTTGATGAATATCATGACAATGTTTTCACCTCTATTTAATGCATGAATCGACTCGGCAGTGCCTATACATGCCAGGTCACCATCACCCTGATAGGTGAAAACCAAGCGGTCGGGCCACAGTCGTTTCACAGCCGTTGCCAACGCAGGAGCACGTCCATGTGGTGCTTCTTGCCAGTCTATGTCCAGGTAACGATAAGCAAAAACCGCACAACCTACTGGACATACGCCAACAGTCTTTTCCTCCATCTGCATTTCTGCAATGACTTCGGCCACCAATTTGTGCACAACACCGTGCGAACAACCAGGACAATAGTGCATGGTTGTATCGTTCATCAGTTCCGGTTTGGCATAAACCAGATTCTCGGGAGATATGATATCATTGTTCATCCTACAGTTCCTCCTTCAATGCTTTGACGATCTCTTCCGGTTCAGGGACGATACCACCGAGACGTCCGAAATGTTCTACTTTGACAGTATTGTTGATGGCTAACCGCACATCCTGCACCATTTGTCCTGCATTAATCTCGGCTACCAGCACACCCTTTTTGCCTTGTGCAGCCTCTGCGAGTTCTTTTTGCGGGAATGGCCACAAGGTTATCGGGCGGAACAAGCCGACCTTCAATCCTTCTTCACGTGCCAATTCAAGTGCTTTTTCGGCTATTCGAGCCGCACTACCAAAGGCTACGATGATATAATCGGCGTCTTCCATCTGCTGTGTTTCATATCTTACTTCCTTCTCCTGAATGGTGTTGTATTTCTCTTGGAGATGTAAGTTACGCTCTTCCATCACTTCTGATTTGAGTTCCAACGAAGTAATGATGTTCGGTTTGCGATTCTTTGTCCGCCCAACTGTAGCCCATGGGCATTCTTTCTTAATCTCCTCTTCGGTGCGACGGGGCTTGAATGGAGGTAGAACCACCTTTTCCATCATCTGTCCTATCACGCCATCACTCAGAATCATGGCTGGGTTGCGATACTTGAACGCCAACTCGAAAGCCAAATCAACAAAGTCTGCCATCTCCTGAACAGAGTTAGGAGCCAACACGATGACATGATAATCACCGTTTCCTCCACCTCTTGTTGCCTGAAAATAGTCACTCTGCGAAGGCTGAATGGTTCCCAATCCTGGACCACCGCGTTGAACATTGACAAACACACCAGGCAGTTCGGCGCCTGCCATGTAGGAGATACCCTCTTGCATCAGTGCTATTCCTGGTGACGAAGAGCTCGTCAACACGCGTTTTCCGGCACCAGCTCCACCATAAACCATATTGATAGATGCCACCTCACTCTCGGCTTGCAGCACCACCATCCCCGTGGTTTCCCACGGTTTGAGTACTGCCAGCGTTTCAATAATTTCGCTCTGGGGAGTAATGGGATAGCCGAAATAGCCATCAGCACCACAGCGAATCGCTGCGTTAGCAATAGCCTCGTTCCCTTTCATCAACACTATTTCTTGTTCTGCTGCCATCTTGTTACGCCTCCACTCGTTTTCTATAAACGGTTATACAACCATCCGGACAAACGATGCCGCATGCCGCACAACCCACACAATCATCTGGGTTCACGGCCTGTGCATATCTGTATCCGTGCGTGTTCACTTGTTTCTGAGCCAGTTCGATCACCTTTTGCGGACATGCCACCATGCAGAGTGAACATCCTTTACAGCGATCGGTATTCACAACTATGGCTCCTTTCATCTTGCTCATTGTATCCTGTTTTAGTTGTTTAAGGATTGTATGCATCCTTATTGTAAAAGCCCAGAATGTCTTCTACCATTTGTTTGGCTGCGACGGCGGGCGACTGGGGGTCCAACTCGATGGCCTCCAGATAGCAATTCAGTGCCATCTGCCAGTTTTCCTGCTGCCGATAGCGGTTGCCTTGCTGGTAGAATTCTTCTGCTGTCATTTGTAATATTCCTTTTTTGCCGCCGCTAACGTATTCTTCATCAGCGAACATATCGTCATGGGGCCAACCCCACCAGGTACAGGTGTGATGTAACTGCACTTTGGAGACACCTCATCAAACTTCACATCTCCATTGAGTCGGAATCCACTCTTACGCGAAGCGTCGGGCACGCGCGTGGTACCTACGTCAATCACCACAACTCCCTCTTTCACCATATCGGACCGAACAAAGTCAGGTTTGCCAACGGCTGCGATGAGAATGTCGGCCTGCCGACTCTCTTCTTTCAAGGCCTTAGAACTGGTGTGGCATATCGTCACCGTGGCATCGCCATACTGCTTTTGCATCATGAGCTGTGCCATGGGCTTGCCAACGATGTTGCTTCGACCGAGAACGACACATTTTTTCCCACTCATCTCAATGTTGTAATATTGCAACAGAGTGAGGATTCCCAGTGGTGTGGCCGAGATGAAACACGGAAGTCCTATCGACATGCGTCCCACGTTGATGGGATGAAATCCATCTACGTCTTTTTTGTAGTCAACAGCCATGATGATTTTCTGTTCATCAATGTGCTCGGGCAGTGGCAACTGCACGATAAAACCATCCACGTCTTCATCTTTATTCAGCTTGTCGACACACTGTAAAAGTTCTTCTTCGGTGACATCGTCCTCGAATCGAATCAAGGATGACTTGAATCCGCATTGCTCGCAAGCCTTCACCTTGTTCTTTACATACGTTTCACTGCCACCATCGTGACCCACCAATACAGCCGCCAAGTGAGGCTGTTTGCCGCCCTGGGCGACCATTGTTTTCACTTCTTCGGCTATTTCTGCTTTGATAGCAGCGGCCGTAGCCTTACCGTCTATGAGTTGCATTTCTGTTTTTTCCTCCTTCTATTCTAACTTATTATCTCATCTTCGGCATCCCTTTCATGCGGCTCATCATGCCTGCCATGCGGTTGCCAGTGACCATTTTCATCATCTTGCGCGTCTGGTCGAATTGCTTGATCAATCGATTCACCTCCTGAATGTCTGTTCCACTGCCTTTGGCAATGCGCTGACGGCGTGAAGAATTCAATATTTCAGGATTTGTACGTTCTTTCGGTGTCATGCTCTTGATGATGGCCTCGATACCTTTGAACGAATCGTTGTCGATGTCAACATCCTTGATTGCCTTGCCAACACCAGGTATCATGGCAGCCAAGTCCTTGATGTTACCCATCTTCTTGATTTGCTCTATCTGGTTGAGAAAGTCGTTGAAATCGAACTTATTCTTTTGAATTTTCTTTTGCAGACGCTTGGCTTCTTCCTCGTCAAACTGCTCCTGGGCACGCTCTACCAAGGAAACAATGTCGCCCATGCCTAAAATTCGGTCGGCCATACGCGAAGGATGGAACACATCGATGGCTTCCATCTTCTCGCCTGTACCCACAAACTTAATAGGTTTGGTCACCACCGTACGAATGGAAAGCGCGGCACCGCCACGGGTATCGCCGTCCAACTTGGTGAGTACAACACCGTTGAAGTCAAGTCGGTCATTAAATTCTTTCGCGGTATTCACGGCATCCTGTCCCGTCATCGCATCAACGACGAACAGGGTTTCGTCAGGATGAACAGCGTCTTTGAGGCGAGCTATCTCATCCATCATCTCCTCATCTACCGCCAAACGACCGGCCGTATCGATAATTACCACGTCATTGCCTTTGGCTTTGGCTTGCTGAATGGCTTGTTTGGCAATGGCAACCACGTCCTTGTTGTCGGGCTCACTGTACACCTCAACACCCACCTGGCCTCCAACAACCTTCAGCTGTTCGATGGCAGCGGGACGGTATACGTCGCAAGCAACCAGCAAAGGATTTTTCCGTTGCTTGCTCTTGAGCAGATTGGCCAGTTTCCCTGAGAACGTAGTCTTACCCGAGCCTTGCAGACCCGACATCAAAATGATGGCCGGTTTGGATTCCAACTGTAGTCCAACAGCCTCACCACCCATGAGCTCTGCCAGCTCGTCGTGCACGATCTTCACCATCAACTGACCCGGTTTCACGGCTGTGAGCACATTCATGCCCATGGCCTTTTCCTTAACCCGGTCGGTGAAACTCTTGGCCACCTTGTAGTTAACGTCAGCATCCAACAATGCACGCCGCACGTCTTTCAGCGTTTCGGCAACGTTAATCTCGGTAATTTTTCCTTCACCTTTTAGTATTTTAAAGGATTTTTCTAGTCTATCACTTAAATTCTCAAACATTGTTTTATGTTGTTTCTATATAATTATTTTCTTGTTTGCCTGCATCGTTGAAACCAATCCCCACTGCGAAGTGGAAAAGAACCAGACAATTACGCAGCGAATGATGCGTGAGGCGTATTCATAAATATGTTGGGGAAACGACAACTTGATGGTACTGGCAATAATCTAACTGATGTCAGCCGTGGCGTAAACACTCCGTACAAGCACCCTCCACCCCTCTTGCAAAAGTAATATATTTTTTCGATTCTCCAAGTGATTTAGCTTAAATTATCAAGTAAAAATTGTCCTTTTGTACAAATTATATCCAGCGTACAAATCGGTATGTTTTTCCATCTTCGACAAGCACTCATAGGGCTTTGCTTTCAATAGCATAGAGTTTGACCTCCAAAGTCATTGAGTTTGGCATCCAATAGCATTGAGTTTGGCATCCAATTACATTGAGTTTGAATGAGTAAACCAAATTACCTGATTATCAATACAATACGAACTCTAAAAAATTCTCACCTACCTATCGGGAACTCGCTTGTACGCAACTGGTCACAGGAATGAAAAAAGAAAGCCGGTTCCATGACCCATGCACGGAACCGGCTGATGTTTGTCTTCGTTGACAGCGAATACTATCTTCTTCGTGTTCTTGATTTTGACGTTTTCTTGTTCTTGCTTAAATCCAGAATGCGGACATTGCGGAACTTCACACCCTCACCATGACCGCAGAAGCTGATATAACCATCCTTATTGAACAGTCCGGGGTGATTTTTCTTGTCAACCGTATATGGATTCACTTTTCCACCATCGGGGGCTACATTGTGGCCTTGACAGGCTTCACGAATATTGCCATCAAGTATCACCTCGCCATTCACTGTAACGGTGATGCGGTCGCCAATGGCACGAATTTCTTCAACGTTCCAGGTTCCCAAAGGACCGAACTTGACATGTTTCGGCACAATGATACCATAAACGGCACCATGCTGTTGATAGTCATGTAAGCCTTTGTAGATGGGGTCATCATGGTCGAGCACCTGAATCTCCATGCCATCGTAGGCAGCATCAACACCGTGCTTGGTACGAATGCCTATGCCATTGTTGACTCCCGGCTTCACAAAACTAAATTCAAAGCGGTAGATAAAGTCGCTATACTTCTTCTTTGAATAGAGGTTTCCACCGGCTCCGTACTTGGCACTTACATAAATATTGCCATCCACGGGAACGTAATTGATGAGATTTCCTTCCCACTTGTCGAGCGAACGGCCATCGAACAGTACTTCGTAACCTTCTTCTTTCTCTTCTTTTGACAAGGTAAATACAGGGGTAGAAGGCAGTTTGTGTATCATCAGATTACGAATCTGCATTTCCTCTTCTCCACCCATGAAGAAAATTTGTCCAACGGTTTTGATTGGCAAACGGGTCGGGGTGTTCTTGATGATGACATTCTCAGCAACCACACGCCCATTCGATTCAATCAAAAGTCGGTCGTTAACCAACCGTACATGTAGCGTATTCCACTCACCGAGCTTTGCGTACTGCTCAACAGCCACGAGCTTACTGTCGGCAGCATGCACAAACTGTGCACCCGTAGCGCCATCCAGTACCACCTCTGGCATAGAGCGCAGATACAGCATCCCTTTGCCCTTGGTTCGCCAGTCCACGTACAGGTCGACATTTTCGAAAGTGTCGCCACTGCCCACAGAGGCCTTGCCTATGCACTTGCCGTCAACCACTTCATTCATAAAGCCATCCGACTGCCACTTGCCCAACAATCCTTTGATTTCATCAATGGCATATCCAGCATCGGCATCTTCGGTCTTGGCACTGAAAATGTCCTTGGCTTTGTTGAGCCATGTCTTGGTGGTTTCGCCACCTTGCAGGGTTTTGTTTTTAGCAATAATGGTCTTCACAACGGTTGCAGCCTGATAGGCATTCTCTTTCTTATCGAGATATTTTGCGGCAAGCGTTAATGCAGGCAGCTCATAAATGCTACCCAACGCCGACAGATAGCTGTTGACAACCGAAACCGATGGGTTCATTTCGAGGGCCCGACGATACAACAAATACCTTTCCATGCCATTGAGTGACGAACGTTTGGTCAGTGTCAAGGCACGCTTCAACGCCTGGTCTTTTCGAGTGGCCGTTGTTGATGCAATCTGGTCAAGCACGTCTATCACCGATTCGTTGTCAATTTTCAACAAAGAATTGAAGGCTTCATCGGCCATAGAAGGATTCTGGTAGTGGAACTCTATCACCAGCCGACGGATGGCCTGTTGGTTGCCTGCCTGTGCCAGCATAGGATAATAGAGTTGCAGATGATTGGTTTTGTCCAATCGTTTTTGGATGGCAGCGAACTGTTCAGCAGACGACTGCTGATGGAGTGCATACAAAGCGGCTTTCTGCAAATGTGGAGCCGTGGCAGCATCAGCACGTTCCAGCATTTCGCACAAAGGTTCGAAATGTTGATAGTCAGAAATGCTACCCAGTGCCTCATAAGCGGCAGTCTTTACAACAGCATTTTGTGAAGAGGTCAGTCGCAACACCTCGTCGTAAGCCTGATACATGCGGCGTTCAGCAATTAATTTCAGTGCTTGAGCCTGTACAGACGCATTGCTATTGCCCAGTGCCTTGAGGGCCTCGGCTTGGATAGAGCCTTTGAATGACTTGAGTACCTGTAGCGCTTGGTCGGCTTTCGGGCCACCCAACAATGCCATCAGTCCTTGCAATGCCTGCGGTCCACCTATCTGACTGGCGGCATGGATGGCTGCATTGGAGAGTTCATCATTGCTGCTCATCATCTTCTTGAGAACAACCTCAATAAAATTCTGTTGTTTATTGTTGCCCAACCAACGAACCACGTCTATCTGAGCAGGCACCGAAAGTCGGTCAATCTGATTGGAAACGGCTTTGAAAATGCCATTTCCAGCGCATTCTTCAGCCATGGCCAAAGCTGTATTCCGATATTGCACATCCTTATCTTTCAAGGCCTTGAGCACTTCTGACGTTGCTTTTGAACCAGAAGTCTTCAGCAACAGTTCCAACGCGGCACAACGAATAGCTGGCCTTTGTTGCTTTACCAACTGCTTGGCAGCCTTGCCTACCCATTTAGGGTCATTGCTTGCCAGGTGGGTTAGCAGCTGCATGTAGGCGTCGGTTGCATGTGTTGGTTCGTATTGATAACCAACAGATTTGGCCTGTTTGCCCAACACTTTGGCGGCTTTCGTAGAGCCATTGATCACCAAGGCCTTGTAAATTTCATTCAACGTCTGTGAATCTGCCCCGGGAATCCATGACAAGAGCATCGGTTCCAATGCGGGTGATACCAACTGACGTGTCGTGATGAGGTGAGCCAGTGTCTGCTTTGGCAAGTTCGACTTGGGCAGCCAGCCTATCAAGTATTGATCAATACCTGGGGTTGTAGCCAGCGCACTCATGGCAAACGGCTGCAGGTAGCTGTCATTAAGATATGCCTCGAACACGGCAACATCAGCTGCTGTGGCGAGTTTTTGTATCTGCGTAATCAAGAAAGCCTGCAAAACCTGATCCTTAGAAGTACGCAATGCCTGAATCAAACCCTCTTTCACGCCAGCCCGAAGATTGGCTTTGTCGGGTCGGGTTACATAGTCTACCACGCCATTGACAGCATATTCATAGGCAGCATTAGCGCCTTTGCTGATTGGACCGAATAGCCCTACCAACGACTTGATGCCATCCGCACCCGTCTGGGCCATCTCTTCCATTACCTGGTTGAAGGTCTCAACATTGTTAGCGGGCAGCTGCGCCAATCCGTCAGCTATGATGGTCGAGGCTACTCTGTTTCTTTGGTCTGTCCCTTGCGAATGACCAACGGTGCATATACACAAGAGCAATAATACAAGTATATGATATTGAAGCTTTTTCATGTTTATTTGATTGATTAGATTGTCAATTCATTTATCAACTAGGAACCTTAGAAATTCCATCCTTTACGCATGGGTTGATTGACCAAAGCATTGGCGGCATCATCTCCAATGAACAACTGTGTCTTGGGATCGAATGCCAATTCCTTGCGATTCAAGCGCAAAGCCACGGTTGCCATGTTGACCAATGTGCAGCTATGGTGGCCATTCAGTTCGTTAAGTGCAAACTTCTTTCGGGTGCGAATGCAATCCAGGAAGTCGGTGTTCTGCGGTTCTGGATCAGGATATTCGGCGAGCTTGTTCATCACGTCTGGTATGGTGCATTCAAAACCTTTATATACCTTACCCTTCGGACCTTCGATATACGGCACCTTTCCCTTGCTTTCGTAGCCTTCACCCTCAAGCACAATTTGGCAACCATCAGCGTAAGTATAGGTAATCTTACGCCAGATTCCTACTGCATCGTAATGCTGCTGAGGTGCATCCACTTCCACTTTTACGGGTGAGGTATTGTCCTTGCCTAAGAAATATTGGATGGGATCAAGGTAATGCTGCCCCATGTCAGTGAGTCCACCGCCATCATAATCCCAATATCCTCTAAACGTTTGATGTACACGATGGGCGTTGTAAGGCTTGAAGGGAGCCGGACCTAACCACATGTCATAATCCAACTCTTGTGGAACTGGTTGTGGTTGCAGATTGTCTTTGCCAACCCAATAGAATTTCCAGGTAAAGCCTGTCGCACCAGACACAACAACTTTCAACGGCCAACCCAACATTCCACTTTCCACAAGTTTCTTCAAGGGCTGTACGGTTGTGCCCAGTCCATAGAACGTATCCGTAAACCTGAACCATGTATTCAACCTAAATATACGATTATAACGTTGCATGGCTTCTACAACCTTTCTACCTTCTCCTATGGTACGGGTCATGGGTTTTTCGCACCAAACATCCTTTCCAGCCCTTGCTGCCTCAACTGCCATCAATGCATGCCAATGAGGTGGAGTGGCAATGTGCACGATATCCACGTTGGGATCACGGATTAAGTCACGGAAATCATGGTAAGTGGTGAGTGTAGTTCCAAATTTCTTCTTGCCTAAATCAACGGCTTGCTGCAAATGTTTTTGGTCAACATCACAGACTGACACTAATCTACAGGCTTCGGAACTCGTGAAATGGTAAGACGACTTGCCTATTCCTCCCACACCAATGATTCCTTTTGTTAACTGGTCACTGGGTGAAATAAATCCATTCCCACCCAAGACTTTACGCGGAACAATCGAAAAAAGCCCAATTGTCCCCAATGTTTTCAAGAACGTTCTACGGTTTGTCTTCATGATAAATATCGGTATTTAATGATTTTCATCGCAGTGCCGAACGACACCGAGTACATGATTTCTCTGCAAATATACTAATTTTTAAGGTCATCACACATCATCCATGTGTTTTTTTTTACAACCAGATAAAACAAACAGCCTGTGCGTCAGGCATCTACCCTTCATAGGAAAAGGGGAAGTGATGCTGTCAGTCGTCCCATCGGAGTCTGGCCACCAAGGGCAAATGGTCACTGAAACCATTCTGATAACGGGGTCCCAAATAATTCCTCCGAGGCTGCACTCCGCCGTATTTTTCATCGTCTTTTAGCAAGAAAGGGGCATCATGCACATGACATTCCACCAATCTTTGCGCCGTATGCTCATCCACCATGATATGATCCAAGCTACCCCAATCGCCCCGGAAGCGATACGTTCCTTTGGCTCCGTGCATGCCAACGGCGTGTTGAGAAACATCTACAAGGCCATGAACGGTTAACTGTCGGATGTTCTCATCCGTGGAATAGTCGTTGAAATCGCCCATTAGCAGGACATGGGGATGGGCAGACAAGGCACGAAGGGAATCAACCGACTCCAACAACCGATTGATGACCAATCTGCGGTGGGCACGCGTAGGACGTTCACCAGCTGTCCTACTGGGTGCGTGTACCACAAAAACGTGCAGCGTGTCTCGCAAACTGACACGTCCTTTCACGTACAATATGTCACGCGTGGGACGCATCTCTTTCATGGGATGGATGCGAATAGAATAAGATTGAAGTAACTGAAACGTGAAAGGAGAATACAACAAAGCCACATCGATGCCCCGTTCATCAGGCGAATGGGTCATCACATACTCATACCGGGCCTTGCGTAACAGCGATCGTTTGGTCAAATCAACCAAACAACTATCGTTCTCCACCTCGCACAAGGCCACTAAATCGGGCAGCGACCAGCCGTCGTTCGATTCGCCACAAGATAGGATGGTCTGCCCGATGCGGTTCACTTTCTTCCAATAACGGTTAGGTGTCCAATGGTAATCAGATGAAGGCAGGAACTGCTCGTCATGCTTCAGACTGTCGTGGCGGCAGTCGAAAAGGTTCTCACAGTTCAGCTCTACCACGGTGAACACGCCCAGCAACAAGCTCAGCAGATACGTCATCTCAGCAGCATCAGGCGGTCTTTCCTGCGGGCACCTGCCCCTTTCGGCTGCTCAGGTACAAGCCCGTCAATATCAGCGCAGTACCCACGACGAAGTAAACAGTTATCTCCTCGTGCAGAATCCATGCGGCAAAAATGATGGTGGTCACGGGATTCACATACACATAATTGGTTGCCTGCAATGCACCCAGCCGCAACATCACCCACGTCCACAGCCAGAAACAGAGCATGGAAGCCACCGCTCCCAAGAACAGCAGGTTGTACAATATCTTGGGTTGCATCAAGGTTTCGACACTTGGAAACCCTGGTTCAAAGGCATAATAAGGCAACACGGTGAGCAGTCCGTAGAAAAATACCTTTCGAGTAATGAAGGTGGTAGGATATTTCTCGTTGGCTTTTTTGAGCAATAGCGAATACACTGCCCAGCTGATACAAGCCAGCAAAGCCAGCGAATCACCGAGTGGAGAAAGATTAAGCACCAATTGACCGTTGAGCACTACAGCCGCCATGCCCACAAACGAGAAGGCCGTGCCAATGATTTGCCACTTGCCGAGCGGCTCGCCCCTAAACCATATCCGGTGAAGCAGCATGGTGAACAAAGGACACGAGCACACGATGAGCGACACGTTCATGGCCGTTGAGTAACCCAACGCCACATTTTGTGCCAGGAAGAACACCGTTCCGCCCGTCAAACCCAATCCTGCCATCAGTAATTCATCTTTCCATGTGCGGGCAAAAATATGCTTATGGAAAAACAACAACATCAGCACATAGGCTATTAAAAAACGCAACGTGTACACTTGAGCCGGCGAAATGCCGCTTTGAATCAATACTTTGGTGGAGATGAAGGTAGAACCCCAGATAGCCACCGTGAGGAAAGCTACAACGTGATAGAACCACATGATATAAATATATTTAAGCTTTTAAGTTAATTTGTGCTGCAAAGCTACAAATCTTCTTTCACATTTCGCCTTATTTTTGCCAAATATCTTTTCATTCCTTCCGCATCTTTGTTGGCAATGATGTTCAGGAGTTCTTTCAATTCTACCCGTATCTGCGACACTTGGTCGTGCGTGTAGGGATTGAAAAGTATTTCCTGCAAGAGATAATCATCCTCGTTCAACACACCCTTGGCAATGCGCATGTGCCGCTTAAACGTCGTTCCAGGCGCATCTTGATGCTTCATCACGGCCGCAAAGACGAACGTACTGACAAAGGGAATGCTCAACGAATAAGCCACAGTTTTGTCGTGTTCCTCGAACGTGTACTCGTAGATGTGCAGCCCCAGACGCTGGTACAGATCCTTGAAGAAGATGCGCCCCATGTAATCACCCTCGCTGATGATAATGGCATTCTCCTCATTCAACTGGTTTAAGTTGGCAAAAGTGGGTCCGAACATGGGGTGCGTTGAAACGTAAGGGTGGCCCACCTGCTCATAAAAAGCCTTCAAACCCGTCTTCACCGAGCTGATGTCACTCAATATACAGTTGGTCGGCAGGTAGGGCATCACCTCCTGAAAAGCCGGAATGGTGTATTTCACTGTCACGGCGTTGATGACCAGTTCGGGTTGAAAAACCCGCACCTCGTTCAACGAAGTGAAGCGTTGACAGTTGTACGTGAAGCGCATTCGCTTCGGATCTTTCTCGTACACGGCCGTCTCATGGTCGAAACTGAGCAGGTCAAGGAAGAAACTTCCCATCTTGCCTGCACCCATTATCAGTATTCGCATAGCCTGTTTTTAATTCATCATTCATAATTCATAATATAGTTGACAAGTTTACGAGTTTACAAGTTCACCGGTTGATAGTCTTATAAGCAATAAATCTATTTACTTGTCTCCTCGTCAACTTGTAAACTCGTAAACTCGTAAACTTGTCAACTATATTATGAATTAATGATTTTCAGTTGTTGTCTCACACTCTCCTGGTGTATCTCTTCAAAGATATTGGCCACACTCTCAGCCGAGATACCACACTGCTCGCCCTGCTTTCCTCGCTTTTCCAATATCTCTTTGTAACGATTTGACTGCAACACGGTCATGTTGTGTTCTTTCTTGTACTGCCCTATTTCACGGCAAACACGAAGACGTTTTGACAAAAGTGCCATGATTTCATCATCCAACTCGTCAATCTGCGCGCGCAAACTACGCAGACCTTCGGTCGTAGTATGTTCATCACGAATCACCAGCATGCTCAGAATGATGTCCAAGGCATTAGGGGTTACCTGCTGTTTGGCATCGCTCCAGGCGTTGTCGGGATTACAATGCGACTCCACAATAAGTCCATCGAATCCCAAATCCATCGCTTGTTGACTAAGTGGACCTATCAGTTCTCTGCGCCCGCCGATATGACTTGGGTCGCAAATGATGGGCAATTCAGGGATACGGCGACGCAGTTCAATGGGGATTTGCCACATCGGAAGATTTCGATACATTGTTTTTTCGTAGCTTGAAAAACCGCGATGAATAGCTCCTAAACGCTTCACACCAGCCCTATTGAGACGTTCCAAGGCTCCAATCCACAATTCCAAGTCGGGATTGACAGGGTTTTTAACAAGCACAGGGACATCCACACCCTGCAAAGAGTCGGCCAAAGCCTGCATGGCAAAGGGGTTGGCAGCGGTGCGAGCCCCTATCCAAAGGATGTCTAAGCCATGCTTCAAACACAGCTCTACATGCTCTGGGATGGCCACTTCTGTAGAAACAAACATTCCGGTTTCATCCTTCACACGTTTCAACCACGGCAAAGCCTCCTCGCCTTTCCCCTCAAAACCTCCGGGTTTGGTGCGGGGCTTCCACACACCAGCCCTAAAATTATGGCATCCTTTCTTTTTCAATTGCCATGCTGTCCCCATGACCTGTTGCTCCGTTTCGGCACTACAAGGCCCCGCAATGACGAAAGGTCGCTTTACATCACTTTGTAAATTGAGTGGTAATAAGTCTATTTCCATTTCATTTTTTCTATTTTCTATCACCTTTGACACTATGGCAAAGGTAAATACTTTATCCGTATAAATATTTCTAATTGCTCGTTTTGTTCAAATTCTCCCAGTTATTTTGAAGACTTTGCTACATCATAGCCGACTACCATGCCATTGCCTGAAGGCGCATCAAGGCTTCGTTCATCTTTGTTTCTTTGGCACATAGTGATATTCGGATATAGCGTTTTCCGTTGCTACCAAATATAAATCCAGGGGTAATAAAAACGTTCGACTTGTGCAATACACGTTCGGTGAGTTGCTCGGCATCCTTATATTTGGCAGGAATACGCCCCCATAAAAACATCCCCACTTGTGCATGATCATAGCTACAGCCCAAGACTTGCATGATCTGTTCAGCTATCTTGCGACGCTCTTTGTACACCTTCACATTATTTATATAATGCCACATTTCGTCATTAGTATTGTATGCCTCAGCTGCAGCCAACTGAATACCGCGAAAAGTGCCGCTGTCTATGTTGCTTTTTATCTTGAGAATCCACGAAATATACGTTGCATTCGATGCGCACAAGCCCACTCTCCACCCTGGCATATTAAAGCTTTTAGACATAGAGTTGAACTCGATGCAGCAATCTTTGGCTCCCTCTACTTGCATGATTGACAATGGACGGTCGTTAAGTATGAACGAATAAGGATTGTCATTGACAATCACAATATTGTGTTTTTGTGCAAATGCCACTAATTTCTCATAGGTCTCCAATTGCGCATTGCCGCCCGTAGGCATGTGAGGATAATTGGTCCACATCAGTCGAACCTTTGCTAAATCCATTTGTTCTAACTCATCAAAGTCGGGCTGCCATGCATTCTCCTCTCGTAAGTTGTAATTGAGTACCTGTACTCCCAACAATTTACTCAGCGAAGTATATGTAGGATAACCTGGATTGGGAATCAATACGGCATCTCCAGGATTGCAAAAAGCCAGCGTTACGTGCAAAATACCCTCCTTACTACCAATGAGCGGCTGTATTTCGGTTTGTGGATTGAGCCTCACGTCATACCATTTTTCGTAAAAGCGTGCCATGGCTTGGCGCAATTCTGGCGTACCACAGGTGGGTTGATAGCCATGTGTAGAAACGTCGTTGGCTACTTCGCAGAGCTTTTGAACCGTTTGATGAGAAGGCGGCATATCAGGACTACCTATGGCAAGTGAGATGATATCGTTTCCCGAGGCTTGCAGCTGTGCTACTTCTTTCAGTTTCTTACTGAAATAATATTCTTGTATTTGGTTCACACGTTGTGCAGGTTGAATGTTCATTTTGTTGTTGATTTTATAGTTAGACCACGAACTTATCATTCAATCTTCTTCCTCTTTGCCTTTCCGACCTCATGGTGACAGGAAGAATTGTTTTGCTTTCTCTTCATATCCTTATCTGTTTGATGAGGCACTACAAGCGAAAAGCCCCGCTTTCACATATTGTGAAGCGAGGCTTTTATGGGGTTATTTATTGAATTGACTATGGCACACAAACTTCCGCTTCACAAGTGTTTGCAAAGTAAAAATAGAAGTAATAATAAGATGTGTGTGACTGATTCAACATTTTTCTCATATTTCCTAATTCGATTACAAAAGTAGATGATTTATTTGTAACTAACAAACATTTTGCTAAGGAATCATTAAAATAGCTTACATTTTTAATATTTTTAAAGACGATGTATCAAGAATTGCTGAAAATGCCGTATGCGTCCACGTTTTTGTAGGCCTGTTTCACCTTCTGCTCCACATCCTCATCAGCAACACCTTGGGCCTGATCGGCAGCCAATTGAGCAGCCATCTTCTCGGCCATCTCAATGTCTTCCCTACCGCCTTGCTCATCACCCAGCTCCATCCTGAGCGGTCCTCGTTCCTGAAAGGCAACCATCGAGAATGGGTTCACATCTATCACCTTATTATAATAGGTAAGCGCCTCAGCCTTGTTGCCCTTCTTCTGTTCGATGCGAGCCTTCAAAACCAGCACGTCTTCGTTGTCTGCCAACTGTTCTAACAGATGGGTAGCGTCTTCATCCGCAGCGTCCAAATCACCCGAATCCAACAGCGTTTCGCCTCGCAAAAGATAGGCTTCGTATGCTTTGGGGTTCAACATGATGGCCTTGGTGAGCATGGCAATGGCGTTGGTAAGGTCGTCACGACCTATACAGGCTTTGGCATAGCGATACAACACTTGCGGATTTTCACTGTCCACGAGCATGGCTTTCTCGCAGGCATTGCCCATGGCAACATAGTCTTCCATCATATATGCCACGTCGGCCATGCGAAGATAAATCTGCAAATTGTCGGGTTTTGCCTCCATCAGCTTCTGCAATTGTGCGTAGGCACCAGGCAGGTCGTTGTTTCGTATCAATGCCTGTGAATAGTAATCACGCGTCTCCAGATCATCGTGCAGCTGTAAGGCGTGACTGAAACAGCGCAGGGCTTGTTCTATTTGGTTAATCTGTAACGCTCTAACACCATCGTATTTCAGTGTTTCAAAGTTCTTTCGTTCTTCTTCCCGACGCTTTTCTTCCTCGTTTTCAACCTTGCTTCCAAACAGCGATTTCATGAAATTCATAGTTTTTATAGATTTAAAAGTTGTTCGTAAACCGAGTTGGTCATGAAGTCGGTACGCTCCCATTTCGGCCACCAGCCCTTCACATTCTGAAACTCCTGTCCCACATTTTTATACTGTCGATAGGTAAATTTGGCATTGATATACCCCTCTTCACCGTCACGGGCGATGATGAAACAGTGCAGCGTTCGTTGATATCCCACCAGTTCGCCATCCTTCTCAACCGTCTCCAGTACCCATTCTTTCTGTGGAATAGCCACCGACTGGATGCTTACCTTGGGGTATTTCTTTCTAAACAGCTGCGTGCAGGTCTTGCGATACGTCAACGCATCCTCGCCTTTGTACAGATCCTTGCTGTACAAGGGCATGTAATAAGACCCGTTTACTTTCAGCAAGTCAGACTTTCCATCTATCCTGTCGTTAAAGCCAATGGCATCGCCAAGCTCGTGTCCGGCCTGCTCCAACTCCTTCTTGGTCTTCTTCAAAAACTTCGACACCTTTTTATCAAAAGGCTCTTTTTTCTTATCTTGGCTCTGCGCCGACACGTTCGTGACTGCTCCCAATAAAAGGACAAGCACGATATACCCTATTTTCTTCATTGTCGTATCATTTAAAAGTATGTCGCAAAAATAGCATAAATAAGCAGAGAACCAAAATAACAATTGATAATTAAAATAAAATTACCCTTAAAAGTTTTGCGATATTAGCGCGATAACCTATCTTTGTGGCAGATGAAAAAGATGTACATTCTATTGTTGGCAGGGCTGTTTTGCACCAATATCAGTGCGCAGGAGCGTCGCCAAGTATTTCGGTCAACGGCCGAAAAAACAGACTCTGTGCAAGCCAAGCCTACTGATGCTGGCCTCAATCTTCAACCTCACACGGCTGGAACCTATGCCCAACCCATCATCGACAGACATTTGCCGGCCGCACAAACCACGGCTACCGACACACTGCATCTGCCCACCATCAACGCATACGGGCAGATGTTACCCTTCCGTTGGTACCCTTACGGATGGCTGGGGTGGTACAATTGGGATCTTCACCCCGGTCTGAATGTCAACCTTGGTGCATCTGTTTTCGCTTTTTTGGGCAAGAACGCACCTCGTGGAGCTGGGTTCACACAGAACCTGTCGGCCATGTATGCCATGCCCCTGACCAAGAATCTGTCGCTCGCCGTGGGCGGTTATCTCAACAACATTATATGGAGCCGCACCTCATACCGCGATGCCGGACTGACGGCGGCCTTGGGTTATCGCTTTGACGAACACTGGGAGGCTTATCTCTACGGAAAGAAATCCATCGCCCGAACTCGCTTCACTCCGCTACCCTTGTACGATATGGGCACTTTGGGCGACCGCATCGGTGCTGCGGTGAAATACAACTTCAACCCTTCTTTCAGCGTGCAATTATCAGTAGAACGAGGCTGGATGCCCAAACAAGAAAGCCGCTACTTCGACCAATACAACTATCCCGTGCCGGAAAGGTAAACGAAAACCAACGTTTACCCATTCTACCAACCAGTACAAACGCAAACAAGTAGGCTGGGCCAACCACCGACAACCTCTTCTCTTTTCCCACTTGTTTGAACCTTTCAACTACTTCACATACTTTAATCGCAAGCTGTTGAGCACCACACTCACGCTCGAAAAGGCCATCAAAGCACTGGCCCACATGGGCGTTATCTGGAAATTGACACCGAAAAGATGCAGCACACCGGCCGCCAACGGAATGCAAACGATGTTGTAGATGAAGGCCCAAAAGAGATTCTGCCTAATCATCGACACCGTTTTCTTGCTCAGATGGATGGCCTGTGGCAAGCGCCGAAGGTCATCGCCCATCATTGTTACCTGCGCCACATCCATGGCCACGTCGGTTCCCCGCCCCATGGCAATGCTCACATCTGCCATCGCCAGGGCCTGCGTGTCATTGATACCGTCGCCCACCATGGCCACCTGCTTGCCCTCACGCTGCAACTTGCGCACCAAGTTTTCTTTATCCTGGGGCAACACCTTACTTTGATAATGGCGGATGCCCGCCTTCTGAGCCCAATATTTGGCGGCCTCTTCCTTGTCGCCACTCATCATATAGACCTCCACCCCAGCCTCGTTTTGCAATTCAAGCATGGCTTCGCGGGCATTCGGCTTCAGCGTTTCGCGCGCTTCAAGGGGTAAGTCATCAGCCTTGGTAAAATCGATTTGCTGATTCGGAATGGTCAGTGTGCCGGTCTTGTCGATGACCATGGCATTGACCTTACGCAGACTTTCCAGCGCAGTTGCGTCCTTGATAAGCACGTTCTTCTCAGCCGCTTTTCCAATGCCCACCATCAATGCCGTGGGTGTTGCCAAGCCCATGGCACACGGACAGGCGATGACCAGCACCGAGACAGCCGACAGAATGGCTTGCGGAAGAGCCTCGTTGCCACCAAGAAGCCACCATAGCGCGAATGTCAACACGGCTACCCCCATGACTACCGGCACAAAGACCAAAGCCAACTTGTCGACAACGCGCTGCACGGGGGCCTTGCTTCCCTGTGCCTGCTGCACCATTTGGATAATCTGAGCCAACGCCGTATGCTCGCCTATCTGTTGGGCTTTAAATCGAAGTTTGCCCTGCGAAATGACGGTACCAGCCAACACCGATGCCCCAACCTGCTTCAATGCCGGCGTGGGCTCACCGGTTATCATGCTCTCATCAACATAAGCACCGTCTTCGAGCATAAAGCTGGTCGCCCAGGTCACCTCACCATCTACCGGCACTTTCTCACCCGCACGCACCTCCAGCACGTCACCGATCTTGACGGTAGACAGAGGGATGTCCTCCGTTTGCTCACCACTGACCAGATGAGCCGTCTTGGGAGACAAGCCCATGAGCTGGCGAATACTGCCGGCTGTGCTGTCCTTGGCCCTCTCTTCCAACAACCTGCCGGTGAGAACGAAGGTGATGATCATCACCGAGGCATCAAAATAAGTGTGCCACTCAATGCCTCTGCTGCCCCAAACACGCTCTCCATAAAAAGTGTTGAACGCACTGAAGACGAATGCGATGCCCGTGGAGAGTGCCACGAGCGTATCCATGTTGGCCGACCTTTGCAGCAACTGCTTCCAGGCAGATACGAAGAACTGGCGACCGCAGTAGACGAAGTTGGCCAATGCCAGCAGCATGGTCACTTGATTGGACACTTGGACTGACCCCAATGAAATCCATCTCATCGAAACGGCCATGCACAACACGGCAAAAAGCCACGACAGCAGTGTCTTTCGCTTCAGTTGTCTGTACGCATTGCGCTCTATCTCTTCCACCGACCGGTCACTCTCTATCACGAGGTCATAGCCTATGGCATTGATTTCACGCTTCATCTGTTCGAGTGAAATCTCTTTTTCATCATATTCTACCAGTGCGCTTCTGCCTGGCAGACTGACTGACGCTGACTGGATGCCCGGCAGGGAATTGAGCTTCCGCTCCACATGGGCAGAGCAGGCAGAACATGCCATCCCCACCACCGGTATTGTTTTCTTAATCATCTTATGTAGGATAGTTCTTGAGTTTTTGAGTTCATGAGTTCATGAGTTGGTAAGTTTTTTAGTTGTTGAGTGATTACACCTGTAACTCGTAACCAGCCTCATCGACAGCTTTTTTCATGTTCGCTGGTTTTATCAACTCTTCATCATAATTCACCGCAACCGTGTGATTGGCCAGGTCAACCTCAGCCGAATCTACACCCTTGAGGCACGACAATGTGCGTTCTACCTTGGCTTTGCAGTGGTCGCAAGCCATTCCGTTTACTGTAAATGTTTTCTTTTCCATTGTTATATGTTTTAATTGAACACTGCAAAGATACAGCCTTGGTCCACAAAACGTGTTATGGAATTTTGGGAGAAAATTATAAAAAAAGGATATCAGATGGTGTCCAATCCCCTACGCATATTTTTCTTCAATGCCTTGAATTGCGAGGGCGTCATGCCCGTGATTTGCTTAAATTGGCTCGATAGATAAGCCACGCTCGAATAATTGAGTTTATAGGCTATCTCGGTGAGCGACAACTGGTCGTAGAAAATCAGCTCCTTGACACGCTCAATGCGTTGTAGAATGAAATAACGCTCTATGGTGATGCCCGTAAATTCACTGAAAAGCTTGCTCAAACTGCTATATTCACTGTGCAGCTGTTGTGCCAGATAGTCGGAGAGGTTGAGCTGGGAGCGGTTTTCATGATAATGAACCAGGTCGACAATGAGGGTTTTGATGCGGTCGATGGTTTGCTGCCTTTTGTCGTCAAGCAGTTCAAAGCCCAGCTGCCGCAACCCTTTTTCGAGTGTTTCCAACTGTTCTTTATTGAGTTCTTCAGCCAGTTTTACCACCCCTAACTCTACAGATTGAGGTGCGATACCCTGCCGTTGTAGCAACTGCCGCACAGCCATGATGCAGCGGTCGCACACCATATTCTTGATGTACAACACACTTCCGTCGGCAGATGCTCGTTTCTTATCGGCAGTAGATGGCTTTTGCTGATTCTTCATCTCGTTACTCCCTCTCACCCAAACAGCATGAGGTATCTCCTGCAAATGTAGTAAATAAGTCTGTAAACGCCATGTGCAGCGGTTGAATTTTTGGCTTATTCTAACCAACGTTCAGCGCAAGAAGCATGACTATCTATGAACCCAAGCCCATGAAAAAAATAAGAATCAAGTTTTTGGATGATGACGAATTTTCTTGACAACATGACGCTAAATCCTGGCCGTATTTACAAACTATTGTGCCTCTCGTCGCAAATACGCCAAATATGAGCAAATTTTGTAAACCTTTGTATTTCAATATATTAAGATGTAGACGGACCTGTATATATGGATTTTCCACGCTTTTTCAAGGCAAAAGCATTGCTTTTAATCACCAATTGACATGCTTTTGGCGTGCAACCACATGCGAATTGACCGCCAAAGTGAAGTTTCTAAGCGGACAAAAGCATGGTTATTGCTGAAAATACGGCTGACGATTCCCAAATAATCTCCTGCTTTGCATCCTCGCTACCTATTGTTTTTCTCCAGATGAAAGACTTTGAAAGGCCATTTTGAAGGCATATTTCAGTCAAAATACCGAACATTTTCGATCTTCAAACTCAACCTTTTTCACTACTTGGCGTTTCAGTTTGTTGCGCCCGCCTCAACTCACTGAACGTTTTATATAATAGCGGCAGCGTAAGGAGTATCGAGCAGGCATCGCTGCAAGCCTGACTCATCATCACGCCCTGCAAGCCCAGAAAATGGGGCAGCACAACAATCAGCGGGATGAAGAACAGGCCACTGCGCGAGGCAGCCAGCAGGTTGGCGCGGAACGTCTTACGGATGGTTTGCATCAACATATTAGACATAAGGAAAAACGCCATGGCTGGCAACGACACCAACTGCCAGCGCAAGGCCTGCGTGCCGATGCGGATTACCTCTGAATCGTTGCGGAACAACTCGACAATGGCATCCGAGAAAAACCATCCCAGCACGGTGCAAGTCAGCAAGAAGCAGGTTCCTATCCTCACCGCAAACCAGAAACCCTTCCGCACACGGCCATAGAGGCGAGCACCATAGCTGAACCCGCAGAACGGCTGGAAGCCATGTCCCAGTCCAATGACAAAGGCCATGATAATCATTGTAAACCTATTGACGATAGACATAGCTGCCACGGCTGCGTCACCATAGCGCGCCGCAGCCACATTGAGCAGGATGCTGGCCACGCTGGTGAGCCCCTGGCGTGACAGAGAGGGCGTTCCACCGGCCAGAATCTCCTTGATATAGATGCGCGAGGTGGAAAAATGACGAAAGCTGATGCGGATGCTTCCGCCGTGACGGGTCATGCGCAGCAGCACCACAAAGCTGGCCAGCTGACCGAAAACCGTGGCCAAAGCCGCACCAGTGATACCCCAGTCGAGCCAGAAAATAAGGATAGGATTAAGTCCAATGTTGACAATGGCGCCGGCAACGATGCCCCACATGGCAAACGACGCATTGCCTTGGAAACGCATCTGGTTGTTCAGGCACAGCGAACCGGTCATCAAAGGCGCACCAAGGAGTATGATGCCGAGGTATTTCTCTGTGTAAGGCAAGATGGTAGGCGTGCTGCCAAGCCAGACGGAGAGAGGCTTCAGCAAGAGAAGACCTACCACCATGATGACCAATCCTGCCGCAAGAGCATAGAAAAAGCCCGTCGACGCCATGGCCTCAGCATTGTGATGCCGCTGCGCCCCGAGCTCGCGAGCGATGTAGTTGCCCGACCCATTGCCGAAAAAGAAACTGAATGCCTGGATAACGAACATCACAGAGAACACGATGCCCACGGCCGCGACGGCCTGAGTGTTGATCTTTCCCACGAAATAGGTGTCGGCTACATTGTACAAACTGGTAACCAGCATGCTGACAATCGTGGGCACAGCCATGGTTCCGATAACCCGATAAACGGGCCCTTGCGTTAAGAATGTATAGTTGTCTCTGTGTTGTTGCATACGAATCTCACGAATTGTGGTGCATGCCGGGTGTCATCACGGTATGCGTATCGTCCCGACGTTGCCGCCCCGGCATCATGACATAGATGACAAACGCACTTGGTTACGGCCAGTCAAGATAAGGTCGTAGCCGTTTTTTGCAAACGCACGGGCACAAGCTTCACCTATTCCACTTGTCGCACCTGTAATCAAAGCAATTTTCTTCATAGCTGAAAAAACACGGCCTTGCTCCGTCCTGTGCATACGCAGGAATACTGGCAAGGCCTTTGTTGGTGATACGTTTATGACTGTTCCAATAATATTTGTACGATTCGCTCGGCGCTCCTTCCGTCCCATCGATCGGGAATGGCGCATTTTTTCCATGTGCCATTGACCATATCTTCAACGGCCTTGCCCAACAACTGGGCATCTTCGCCAACCAAAACGTTGGAACCGACCTTGACCGTTTCAATATGTTCGGTGTAACTGTTGAGCGTGATGCAGGGAATGTTGTTGAACGTTGCCTCTTCGGCCACATTGCCACTGTCGGTAATCACACCGCAAGCATGAGCGGTGAGATAGCCAAACTGCAAGTAGGAAAGTGGCTTTATCAGCCTGAATGTGGGATGATTTGAACCTAAAAGTTCAGCCACGACAGCTGCCGAACGACTGCGAAGCGGCGCCAACACCATCTTGCCGGCGGCTTTGTCGAGCATGGCATGGAGCATGTCTTTAAGGTTTGCCTTGTCTGCCAGCAAAGCCTTGCGGTTCAAAGTGAAAACAATGTAGTCGCCTTCTCTCACTCCCAGTTCGTCAAGCGTGGCAGGACGTTGCAGCCTGCTGTGATTGAAGCGCAACGTATCCATCAAGATATTGCCCACCATATATATCTTCGACAACTCGGCACCCTCACGCGTAGCAGTGCTGTTGCTGCCCATACCGGCCGTGAACAACAAGTCGCTCAACCCATCAATGACCAGTCTGTTGATTTCTTTGGGCATGTTGATATCAAAACTTCGCGTGCCTGCGACCAGATGCGCCAAGGTGACGCCTTGCTTCTTCGTCACGATGGCCGTTGCCAACGTAGAAGCCAAGTCGTCCACGACAATCACGACATCGGTAGGATGGGTCTGCAAATAATGCTCAAAGCCAGCCATGACGAGTCCGGTGAGTTGGTTGAGATTCTCACAATCAACCCCTAAATAGGTGTCTGGATAGGGCATTTGAAGATCGTCAAAAAGCGACTTCTCCAGGGTGGGATCGTCCTCCTTACCGGCATAAACCAATTGGTAAGAAATATCTCTGCCAGCATCTGCCGCCTTTTGGATGGCCCTGATGATGGGTGCCACCTTGACAAAATTGGGCCGTGCGCCCGCTACGATACATATATTCATTGTACTATTTTTCTGCAAAGTTATACATTATTAATAGAACGGCCATACATTTAGACGGAAGAACTTGTCTTTTTGCCCAGACAGAAGCATATCTTGTGACTTCTGCCATGCTACTACCCTATCAGAAGACAACAGCGTTGTTCGATTTATTGATGCACTCTCCTTTCATGAGAGGCACGCATACGGTTATTCTTTTTGTATATATCCCTCTTGATCGTAACCTTTATGTGTGCGATGAATAAGGTTGACCAGAGGCTGTACCCGCTGATCCGTAACAACCATATCTTTGAATTTGTCGTATTGTGCATCGTATCTTTGTCCGCTACCGTGTTGTAAACGTGTGGCTATGTCGGTGGGAATGAGGAACGAAGCACGAGAATCTAAATGCTTGTAAAATTCTGATAAATAGATATGTATACCCGCCAAATCAAAATCACCAAAGTGGATATAAGGGTTAGGAATGGTTTTCAACCATTTTATCAAATCGCCCGATTGAGGATAACGTGACACAAACAACAGTCTGTTGTTAGGAAACAAATAGCGCTGATGGGCTATCTGCACGAAGTTTTCCACATTCTCCATACCTATAACCGTTACGTCTTTTGGAATGACAAACGAAGGATAATCATGGATAAAAGGCAACATGCCAGGTTGAAAACGAAGTGTTTGACGCACGCCCGACAGCTTTACCTCCAATGGTTCGTATCCATTTACCAAAAAGCCCCTCATTGTTCGTTGCCTCAACAACTTCGAATCTCCCGACAATGCCACCTGCCTACTGCGTTCGGTATCATGTTTCAGCTTCATATCCAATATGGCCTGCACATCTCGCAAATTGTATTTTTCTGCCAAATATTTTTGAAAATAGTCAACAGCGGCTACCTTATACGTCACTCTGCTGCCATGACTAATCGCGACAAGCACACCGTCTTGCAGCATTTCATTTATCCATTTACCCTTTAATTTACTGGCAGCAATCGTTTCTCCGGCAGCCAATGCGCACAGATTTTCCAATAGCGAACGTGTGATATTCATACTTTCATCGTAATAAGTGCTTTGACAAGCGTGTTCGATTTGTTATCTTTTGTGAGCAGATAAGTATACTTGTAATCGGATACCGCATACGATATAGGCGAGCTGTTCACCAAATAGATGTTGCGAACATTAGCAAATTTCAGAATTCCCCGCACGTTGTTGGGATGCAATTTACCTATCTCGTCCATCATACAATGCAAGGTAAAGTCGCCAAACTTTCTCGACACCTTTTCCTTAAACACGTTGATAAGCATGATGTTAACCATTGCTTTCACTAAAATATCCGTACCATCCGAGCCCACATTCGATATTTTTTCTATCCAACCCGTATCGTTATCGTTTTCTTTGATGCGGAATTGCAGTTTGAAGGTATCGCTCAAAACCAACCTACTTCTGTTCGGATTCTCGTTTAAACACACCATGAAGTCAAACAATCGTTTGGTGACCCCTCTGTTGGTATCATCTCTTTGTTGTACAGATGAAAACAGATTCAGTTCGCCTATGTCGTAGCTATGCTCGTCGTTAAAGGTTTTCATATCGTTGAGCAATATCATTAAGCGGTCGCTACTGGGCTGACTGCGCAAGGCAATTTCTTTAATCACGCCCGCAAAGTTACGCTCGTGGAAGTCGGCATTGATGTCGTTAATAATCTTTCCTATCTCACTGGCGTAGCTGTTAATGCTTCCCACCTCTTTTGATATGCGTTGCAGGATGTCGCCATATCTATCGCTAAGCCTCCTACTATATTCCTCTATTTTGTCATGATCTATAAAGTCGCACAAATTTTGCGCAAATGCCATATAGTCATCATCTGTGTTTAATTGGGTTTTAAAGGCGAAAGTGTTCTTCGTAGAGAAGTAGCTTTTAAATCGATCTACGTTTTGTTTTAATGCATCAGCCTTCCCAAATTTATCATATAGGCTGTCTTTGAGTAATTGCAAAACCTGCTCTGTAGGGTCTGTTGATGCCTTTGGCTTGACAGTTGTCCATTCAATTGAAGTTTTGTTCTCTATAGACAGTTTGAAATTGTCAACTGCTGTCAGCCCTTTTTCCAATTGATTTTGTTCCGCTTCTTTTTGTCTTATGTTTGTTTCAAACTGCAATTTCTGTTGTCCTAATCTACTACTTCTTAACCTAAATTTTTCATCCAACAGCGCCAAGTCATTTTCCAATTTCCTCTTTTGCTCTTTCTTTTTATCCTCTTCGGGCAACCATTCTTCTTTAAACGATAAATACTCGAAATATCGTTTGCGGTTGTTGTTAATAAAATCAAGCTCTTTTTGTAACGTTATCAGCTTATCATTTATTTGTTGCAAAGCAGTTGTATTCACCCCTTGCCCAGCCAACTCGCTGCTTTCTTGTATTTTTAACTGATTGATCTGACTATTGACAGCGGTGGTTTTTTCTTGCGTTTCTTGTAGCAATTTTTCTATTTTGCTATCCGTTTCTATACGTTTTGCATTGTTTGCAGATGCGGATTCTTGTTCACAAGCTTTCAATTCCCGACTCCGCTTGTTGCGCAATTTCTCTTTTTCTTGTTGGAAGGTAGATAGTTGTTCTTGCAGTTTACTGATTTGCAGGTCGATATTTTCTAATCGTTTTTGTTTTTCCTCCTCGTTTCGTTTATCCCAATTTTGCATTTTAACCTGTTCAACTTTTATCTGTTGAGCCGTTTGTAGCAGGTTGGCATCTAAAGTTTGGTGTGCCATACGCAGATCTCTAATCTGTTTAGCATACCGATTTTCTATTTGTTGGATGTTCTCTTGGGTGGCAGTAGTACATTCATAAATACGCTTTTTGTTTTCTTCAATCTCTTGTTCAGCATCTTGTTTTTCAGCTTTCAAATCGTCTGGCGTACGGAGTTCACGCTCTATATGCGACAAATCCACATCTACTCCGAAGAGCGAAGCATTGTGTTGACTGCTCAATTGCGGGTGCAGCAGATTGTTATACAATACATGTTGTTCGTCAACCACCTTGCCAATCGTTTGTTGCCACCCCTGCTTATGCGTAGACAGCCACTCATAAAACGATCCCTTGTACTGTGCAAGAAGCTCATCAAGTTTCGCTATTTGTTGAGCAAGCTTTTCATTCTTTTGGTCCAAGTCTTTCTGTTTAGCTTGCAATTCCTGCTCTATTTTTTGCCTTTCGGCTTCAGCTTCATGCCTCAGTTCATTGATTTTACTGCGATTTTGCTCCTTTTCAATTTCTGTTTTCCTATGTTGTTCATGCAGTTGATCTATATTATTTTTACATTGTTCTAACTCGGTGGCGTACAAATGAGTATTCTGGTATACCGATCTTTTACTCTTTGCAGCCGACAAATCAATGTTAGCTGTTTGTATTTTCTCATCAACAGTTTGACTTTCAACATCAAAATGCGCATAAATCTCTTTGTTTCGCTCCTCTTTTTGTTGTGCTATTCGTGCCACTTCCTTGTTGTACACCTCTTGTAAAAGGTTTTTCTTTTCGTTACAAGTGGCTTCAATAGTGCGAAGTTCTAATTGCAGTTTTTCTGTCAGTGCTGCGTATTTATCAGTGATACTCTTATGTTGCAGTGTTAGTTCTTCTTTATATCGTTTCTTATTCTCTATTTCGTTTTTTACAAAATCCTCTTTCTCAATTCTGCTAACCACAGACAAGATATCGCTTTGCTGGTAAAACTTTCTCTTGTCAGCAATTTCTTTCAAACGAGCATCTACCGCTCCCAACTCACGATTTTTACCATCCTTCTGTTTGTTGTACTTGCCGCTTTCTTCTGAAATCAGTCTATTGATACGCTCAAACTCTTCTTTTAATTTTCCTAATTCTTGATGTAACAAGGGCAAACGCTGCTCATCTCGTTGATAAGCATATACCAATTCGCTAATCAGCTCTTTGATTTTAGCGGTAATCATCAATAAGTCATGATAAGCCTTCTCCACTTTAGCGGCATCTCTTCGCACCGTAACCACCCCATGCTTGTCGGTTTTATACCACAAATGAACGTCATTGTATTCTTGTTCAAACGCCGACACCTGACTTCTATAATAAGCCAAATCAATAGAAATCTCGTCATCCGTCATCGAACTAATCATGGTGTTTTTGATGAACTCGGCATCCAGCTTCGTGTTCAGAAACACATTTTGAATGGTTCGTGGAATGTTTTGATACTTATTGCTTTCGGCAATGGCATATTTACGAAACTCGGGTTGCACCTCATGTCGGTTTCCAAAGATAATGTCGCGATACTCCTCATACCTATCAATGATACGAGAAGTGTGTACCCCTTTGTCTACTTTTTGTTGTATGTGCATCCACTCGGTGTACACTTCACCTTGTTCGTTCATGAGAATCTCGCGCCGATAAGCACAGTCGATAAACCGAAAAGACACCCTCCCCCGATGCTTAAAGGCCAAAATGAAATACGCATTGGTATCTCTAATCACTTCGTAAACGATATAAGAGTTAGGGTAAGGAAAATAAAAAGCATCGAAAGACAGCTTTTCACGCGGAATACCCAGCTTCAATTTGTCGGCGTTGTAGAAAAACAACAACGCTCGTAGCACCGTACTTTTACCGACACCTTGTGTTCCTACAAAGTGAACGTTGCCGTCTACCTTTACTTCTGCATACGGAATGTGTGCGCTGTTGATGAAAACAATCTTATTCAGGTATCTCATTCTTCACCTCCTCTGATATGGTTAAGCAGTCAACAAGTTCTTCCATGTAATGAAACGCATCTGTCACTACATACTGTTTCGTCACCTCACTGATAAGTTCGGCAAAGCCATTGTCGGTTAACTCTTTCATTAACCGCTCTATGATTTCCTGATGTGTGCTGTGCCTGCCACGAAACAATTGTTCAGCCTTCTCTTTCAACTCAATATCCGAACTCAATCTTACCTCGATGTCTGACGTCATGAATTCAAAGCCGGATGAAAAGGTACCGTTGTATGTTTTCAAGAAATCAAGAATGTCAATCCATTGTGCCATGCGCTCTAATTTGCGTTGCATATCGGTCTTACTCTCTTTTCTGCAAAAATAAAAATACCCATTACCTCCTTCTAACAAAAAGCCAATGCCAGCATAATAGTCGGCATATTCTTGTTGATGATCTTCCAACAAGTCGTAATAAGCTCTCATGTTTTGCGATGTGCTATTGCGTGAGATAAACATTCCCTTGCTTAATATGCTAAAAATTTCTTCGGTCTTTTTCATTATTTTGCCGGATAAATAAGTGGATACTCTATGTTTTGAGTAGTTTCAGTTTGACTTGTAAAACGCAATTCGCTTTCGTATTGTGTGGCTATTTGGCAGAATAGCACCAGCTTTTCTTCTATGTTCAATTCTCTTTTATACGCATGGTTCATCACGAAAGCAAACAAATGGCTGCCTTGCGCCCTAAAGGCATTCATCATTTCTTGCTGGCTCACTACCGATATTCGTTCTTCTTGCTGCTGAATATAAGCCGCATCAATAGCTTCGGCAGCCGTTTGTTGCGCCTTGTTGGGCAATTTGATGCGTTGCATGACGTTTTGAAGAAGTTCTATCGCCCCATCTTCGTTGCGTAAATAGTTGATAGACAGTTTGAGCCTGTATCCAGCTTGTGGCTCTATCCACACAGGATTTATCTGCCCCATCACCATTTTTACATTGGTATGTTCCTCCCAGGTAAGTTGATCTTTCAGGTATTTTATTTGCTGAATTTTCTTGAAAAGTTTATTTTGGTAATCAATGAAATTCAGATAGCCAATAATTTGCCGATCAATTTCCAACAAATTGTGATAAACCTCGTTCAGCTGTAGTTTCACATCTGTCACCACGCTGCGCAACTGTACATCCATGGCTTGCGCAAAAAACACGGGTTGGCTTATGTCGATTACGTTCTCAACTTCCTTGATGAGCGTTGCAATGGTGCTACGTTTCTCGTCCAAATGGATGAGCCTTGCTCGCTTGACAAGATAATTAGGTTCGTTCTTATAAGTATTATCCACATTTCGTTTCAGGTCTATCACGTTGCGAACAGTGGTAAGTGCTATGTTTTTCAGAATCTTTCTTACCTTTTTGTGATAGTCCATGCGGCGACGCTCATTATTCTCTTTCAGATAGTATTCAATATTTTCGTTGAGCGTTGTGATATATTCTGCCACCGAAGCCGTGTTGATTTGTTCGTTTACCTCTAACACTTCTTCAAAGAATTGCAGATACACGTCTTCCATTTCCAAGTAGTTCCCCGATTCGTGTATGATGCCATAGTCTATCAAAAACCTGATTCGTTCTTCTTTATAGTCAACCAATTCGCGTGCATAGTCGGTCTTGAAAGAGAACGATTTGCGTTTGGCGAACATCTCACGCAGCAATGTCTTTTCTCTTCCCAATACTTTAATCAGCTCTTCTATGGAACGAAATGTTTTCATGTTCGGTTAAATGGTCTTATCGCCTATGGCTCGTTAGGCGAAGCATGATAAGCAACAGACTCTTTTTTTTTCACGATTTAGTGGATGTGTTTCTACATGGCTGGACGTTCAGTTGTGCAAAGGGGGTGCCATCAAAAACAGACTTACACAAAAAACGGCTTTTGATGACTGATGGTAGAAAGAATCAAGTCCGTCATTATCTTTGTGGGAAAGATGCGTTTTTGGGATGCTTCCACCCCCTCGCCCATCAATTTAACAACAGACTTGACGCCCTCTTAAAATACGAAGAGGATTTGTTGCCTTTTCTCGCCTTATGTCAGAAAGACAGCTAAACATGAATGTGCTTACTGTTCTTCAGGCAAAGAAAAGGCAACCTCTTCTGGCTATGCAAGCGTTTTGCTATTCGGCTTTGAACAAATCCTTGATGCCTCCGATGCTGCCAAGCAGGTTGGTGGCCTCGTAAGGCAGGTAGACGGTCTTTGACTTGTCGCCCGAAGCCAGCTCCTGCATCATGGCGATGTACTTCTGCGCCAGAAGGTAATTGGCCGGATTGGTGCTTTTCCCCACGGCCTCGGTAATCTTCTGGATGGCGATGGCCTCGGCCTCAGCCTTGCGAATGCGTGCCGTGGCCTCACCCTCGGCAAAGAGAATGGCCTGCTGCTTGGTGGCCTCTGCGCGGTTGATGGTACTGGTCTTCTCGCCTTCCGACTGCAAGATGGCCGCCTGCTTCTCGCCCTCACTGGTCAAGATGGTGGCACGCTTGTTGCGCTCGGCCTGCATCTGCTTCTCCATGGCCTGCAACACGCTCTCGGGGGGCGTGATGTCTTGCAGCTCCACGCGGTTCACCTTGATGCCCCACTTGTTGGTGGCGTCGTCGAGAACGGCACGCAACTTGGTGTTGATGGTGTCGCGCGAGGTGAGCGTCTGGTCCAGTTCCAGCTCGCCGATGATGTTACGCAGGGTGGTCTGCGTGAGCTTCTCGATGGCGTTGGGCAGGTTGTTGATTTCGTAAACGGCCTTGAACGGGTCCACAATCTGGAAATACAACAAGGCATTGATCTGCATCTGAATGTTGTCCTTGGTGATGACATTCTGCTTGTCAAAGTCGTACACCTGCTCGCGTAGGTCGATGCTGGTGCTGTAGATGTAGCGGCCGCGGTTGAGTGTCACGATGTTCTTGGCACGGTCGATAAACGGGATAATGACGTTGATGCCAGGACTGAGTGTGGCATAGTACTTGCCCAGACGCTCTACAATTTTGGTTTCTGACTGTGGGATGATGATGATGGCCTGCTTGACGAATATCAAGGCCAATACAACAATCGCCACTAACACATAGGTTGCAATCATGATATGAAGTTTTTTGGTGAATAATTCATGCGTTACAGGCACCGCTCCACGGTGAGGATGATGCTGTCCATCTTGACCACGCGCACTCGTTCGCCCCGTTGGATGGTCTCCAAATCGGTGCTGACAGCCTTCCACACGTCGCCGTCGATCTTGACATAGCCACTCTGCTCGCCCGTGATGGGCTCTTCCACTGTGCCGGTCCGCCCAATGAGGGCCTCGGCGTTGCTCACCCGGTTGTCACCCGAGGCATGCAGGGCATGCACCAATGGCGGTCGCACGAACACGAGGCTCAGCACCGAGCACACGGCGAAAATGATGATCTGGAGCCAGAGTGGCACGTCAAAAAGCGAGCTGACCATGGCACCCAGCGCACCGATGGCGAAGCAGGTGACAAAGAAATCGCCCGACCCCAGCTCGATAATCAGGCAGAGCATGGCTACGATAGTCCAAACGAGCCATAAATTTTGTGAAATGTATTCTATCATCTGTACAAGGTTTTGGTTAACGACCACCGCCGCAGGTGGAGCCATCCGGAAATGTGACGCACTGCAAGCAAACGGTGGCGAATTGCATTTCAATCCGCAACAAATTTATAGAAAATTCTTGAATTATACGCCTGTTGGGGCAAGAAAAATCGCTCTTTTTGTAGGTGGAAAATAAAAAAAGATGATTGACCCACCAGGGAAGAAGCGTTCATCCTATATTGTGCGGACGGAAGGGCATTGACTTTGCCCGCCAAACTCAATGACATTGATGCCCAATATCAATGACTTTGGAGGGCAAAGTCAATGCTTTTTCCACGAAAGGTATAAACTACTGAAAATCAACATTATACATATTCACGAAATAGATGTCAGAAGGGGCGGACAGATAGTGGGGAACCGATGGCGGACGGATGACCCATCAGCACAAACAGGACAGGGCCTGGCAGGAACTAACTATCCTACCAGGCCCTGTGAAAGATGGTCGAAGCGGTTACTTCCCCGTGTTCCTGTAAAGGCTAGAGGCAGAAACCGTCTTTTGTCGGGATGACTGTTTCTTATTAGTCAGCTTCCTGCTCGTCTTTGGAGCAGGGGTTGCTGCGGCACCCGAGCCACCATTATAATATTGTAAAGCTGTGGGCATAAGACGCTGTAAGGCGGCAATGCGCTTGGCATCGGTGGGGTGAGTGCTGAACATGTCGCTCTGGTTGCCCTTGCCACTGGCCATGCGCTGCCAGAATGGGACGGCCACACGAGGGTCGTAACCAGCCATGGCAGCAAAGATAAGTCCCATGTTGTCGGCCTCCAACTCATGGTCGCGTGAGTATTTCAGGTTGCGGAATTGCAATCCTTGTTGGGCCACCACCTGTGCAATCTGTGTGGTGGTGTTTCCCACACCCAGCGCACCAAGGGCACCGCCAAGCACCTGAACGCCCAGATGATCCCTGATTTGTTTGCTCATCTGCTCGGCACTGTGGCGGGCAACGGCATGCGCTATCTCGTGACCTACAACCACTGCCAGGGACGGTTCGTCCTGTGTATAGGGCAGAAGGCCTTCGTACACCACGATTTTACCACCGGGCATACAGAATGCGTTGGCCTGCTTGTCGGCGACAAGGTTGAACTCCCAGCTATAGTGCTGCAGCTCTTCGCTCAGTCCATGGCTGCTGAAATAGGTTTCAACGGCACGGGCCAACCGCTGTCCCACGCGCCTCACCATGGCCGTGTTGGCTGCATTGGACGACTTGGTAGCCGAAGCCATGTACTTGTCATATTCCTGTTTGCTCAAACTAAGCACCTGCTCATCCGAGACCATCAGATTCTGTTTGCGGCCCGTAATAGGCACAGTGCGCGTCGTTCCACATGCTACGAGCAATGCAGTAGCAAAGGTCAACAATAAAATTTTAGCTTTATTCATATCCTTGATTTTATAAATTTCAATATTGCAAACTTACAAAAAAAATTGATATGCACGGACAATAGTTGATTATAATTTGAAATAATGCCGGGAAAGGGAAAGGTGGAATTGAACTCAGTTGATGCACTTGGGCTTATGTCAGCTTAAACATAACGGCATAGGGAGTCCTCAATCATGCCAACACAGGGTTGTTGCACCATTGGCTTATTCAGTCGTGTCTCTATTCATAACAACAATAACTTTCGTAGAACGATAGACTTTAATTGTCTGACTATGATCTATAAATCCTTTTTTGGAAAAACTAAATTTTGTGTCTATACCTCGACTTGTTGTAGGTAGCATTATCATATACCTAAATCTTCCTAACGAATCTGTACGCATACGAAAATTCATCAGATCGTCTGAAATTAAAACACTATCTAAAGGAACGTTATTATAATCCACCACAAGCCCTTCCAAACTTTGTACACTCTCGCATGAGCATAAAACAGAAGCAAAGGCTATGCTAATCAATGTATCTTGTATTTTCATATAAAATGCTGTTTCAAGATTCCATGCAGATTCAACAGATAAACGGGAAGCACAGGTTTTAGTCGGATTAAACGTTCAATGCGCCAATGATTTCTGTCACCGAAGCACAACCATGGTCATCAAGCCAACGGTTCACTCCATCTCGAACGTGGATGGTAGCCATGGGATCGACAAAGTTGGCCGTGCCAATCTGGATGGCCGTGGCACCCGCCATGAAGAATTCGATGGCATCTTTCGCCGTAGAAATCCCTCCAAGTCCAATGACAGGGATGCTGACTGCTTTGGCCACTTGCCATACCATGCGCAACGCTACGGGCTTTACAACCGGTCCACTGAGGCCACCTGTGGCAATGCTCAACACGGGTTTGCGCCGCTCTACATCAATGGCCATGCCCATGAGGGTGTTGATAAGCGAAACGCTGTCGGCTCCTTCGGCCTCACATGCTCGTGCTATTTCAGCCACATCGGTGACATTGGGCGACAACTTGACAATGAGTGTCTTGTGATAAGTCTGCCGAACTGCTTTGACAACCGCTGCCGCTCCGGCACAAGTTACGCCAAAAGCCATGCCGCCCTGCTTGACATTAGGACAGGAAATATTGAGCTCGATGGCCGGAATCTTGTCCAGGGCATCGATACGGGCGGCACACTCGGCATAATCATCGGGCGTGTTTCCGCTGACATTGACAATCATGTGGGTGTCGATATCCTTAATCTTTGGATAGATTTCTGAGCAGAAATAGTCTACACCCTTGTTCTGTAGGCCCACACAGTTGAGCATGCCATGCGGCGTTTCGGCCATTCGCGGATACTTGTTTCCTTGACGAGGATGGAGTGTTGTACCCTTGACAATGATGCCACCAAGCTGATTCAATGGTACTAAATCGGCAAATTCGAGTCCATACCCGAAAGTACCCGAAGCGGTTAAGATTGGATTCTTAAACTCAATGTCATTTATTTTTACATTTAGAGCTGCCATAATAACTTCTTAATATTTAACACTGGACCTTCTGTACAGACGCAGATATGGCCGTCAGTAGTATCTTCCACGCAACAAAGACAGGCTCCCAATCCGCACGCCATATCATTCTCTAACGAAACTTCGCATGCTATGTCGTTCTGTTTGGCATAGCGTGCCACCGACATCATCATGGGTTTGGGTCCACAGGTAGCAATACGGTCGAATTGTTCTTCCTTGAGAATGGAATGATTGGTTACATAACCCTTCTCGCCTTCTGAACCATCTTCCGTGGTGAGATACAGGTCACCAAGCTCACTAAACATGTCCTTTTCAAGCAATTCATCAGCGGTTCGGGCTCCTAATAAGAACGAAGGGCGCACTCCCATCTCCACCAATCGCTTCCCCAAGAAAAGCATAGGAGCGATTCCAACACCACCTCCAACGAGCAAGAAACGCTCATCGGTAGAACGTGGCATGGTAAAACTATTTCCGAGTGGTAACAAACAATTGACCTTCTCACCAGGTTTCTTTCGTACCAGATGACGGGTTCCTTCACCTATCGCAGCCACAAGCAATAAAATCTCATTGCGTTCGTAATCCACCATGTTAATAGAAATGGGCCGACGCAAGTAGGTTGAAGGTGAATCGTCAATATGAACCTGTACGAATTGGCCTGGATGCATCTCGGGCAATGTCGATGAAGCACGCAATCGCATGAGCCAATGACGATCACTTAATTGCTCTGTTGCTTGTACAAGGAAATCTTCACAAATCTTTCTCATTGAACAATTTCGTTATAATAGTATTAAAATAGGAAGTCATGGACAAATCTTAAACCGCGACACGCGAGGGTAATGATATTACATATAGACCTCGATTGCCTAAACATAGAATAAGCTCAGCTTTGAATAAACACCTATTTAAATTGAATAATCGTGAAACACATTATTATATTAAGTGCAAAGTTAGCACAAATAGAACACACTCACAAATGAAAGAAATAAATAAAAACACCAATAGCAATAATCATTCAATCTTTTGGAAGATTGAACAAAATAGAAAAGCTTATACTGAGTATGGAATAACAATTAACCAATTGACTGAAATGGTTCTGTAAATGTTACACGATACGCTTATTTTTTAGGCACAAAAGTCTCCCACGTTTGGTCATCATAGAATACTCTTATTTCAGCAATCTTACGCGGATTATTGTCAATATATTTCGTATTGTTATTAGTGACTTGTTGAAGTTGATTACGTTGCTCTACAAAACTTAACTGCGGTTGAACTACATTACTCTCTGATGGAGTAGAAGGAGAGTCATCGAAGTTTAAAACAGATTCAGCAGAAGAAGCCGAAACTGCATGATTATCGATATCACCTGTATATTCATCCATAAACATAGGACCATTGCCATACAATAACCAATCTAAATTAATAGTTGGAAATTTCTTCTTGATGGCATCGATATGATTCAATGTTGGTTTTGTACGATCATTAAAAATGCTACTCAAAGAAGCAGGTGAAATATCCAATGCCTCAGCAAAAGTTTGCTGATTCATGTGCTGAGCATTCATCAATTGTTTTATTCGATCTTTCATTTTATCCGTCATTCAACTTAAAATAGGCCAAAAAAGGCAATTCTCATTGACTTTACAAAGATAAACAATAAAAATCACAAAACAAACAAATCTATATCATATTTAGTATTCAATAGTTTGAATTTAGTTATTTATATTTATAAAACCGACATTAAAAGAATGTAATACAACAACTTTTCATATAGATACATGAATTACATCCTTAAATATTGACTTTGTATAAATGTAGCAAAAAATTATAAAAATCTGGGAATAAATGCATTATCGTTTATCATTCTACTGTATACAGGCTCTATTCCATGAAATTAAGTAGGAATCAATGGTTATATGTAGAAAACAGAAGAAGAAAAACATTATAATGATTGATTATCAGTAACTTAAAGCAAGTTCTTGCTATTGCATATTTATAATTATCAAACATGAAATCTAAATATTTACGTTTTAATATTGTGTTTTTATGTTATGATTTATGTATACGTTCATGAATTTATAGAAAATAGCCGTTTTTAAATTTGCAATCACAAATCAGAAAGAATGTAATCTTTTATGGTTTGAAATCACAAAAATAGTTAACTGTAAATTTACTGATGGTAGAAAGATGAAAAATCGCCATAATTTCAATATTCTGAAACAAGGTACAGGGTGCGCTTAAATTTGCGAATTATGAGCACACTAAAATGCGAAGAACCTTGATTCCATCAGGGTTTAACGGCAAAAAACATGAAAAATGAAAATTGTATTCTAGACGAAAATAAGCTAAAATGAGGTCTATTTCAGGCAAAAAAGAGCTTTTTAAGCATGCGAAAAACCCTCTTTAGGTGGAAAAAGCTACCCTATTAGCGCCCAATTTGAAGTTATTAGGGACCTATTTGAAATTATTAGAGGCCCATTTGAACTTATGGAAGGCTTTTGAAGTTTATTTAGGAGGAACCCGTTTGATGTTATTTAGAATCCAAATGGGTATTTTTTCAATGCAGAATATAAAAAATAAGCTCCTTCATGAGATCCCCTGTCGATGTGTAGGGATTGTTGATTCCTTTGCTTTTAGCATCAATTTCTCTAAACTTAGCAATGATCTGCATGGTTTTCTTACCTGAATAATTTTTCATTCCTATGATATAATCACGCGCAGCCCACCCTCCTCTTAGATCCAAAAATTGTGCAACAGCATTCTCATTTTTGGTGGGAGCATAATAGGCAATCATCAGATTTTGGAAATAACTGAAGAGCAAAGGAAGAAAAGAAAATATAGACCCTGCTTTGGGATTATTGTCAAAATATTTGATTATCTGATTGGCTTTAAAAACATCTCGATTGACCAAGGCACTTCTCAGTTCGAAAGCATTGAAATCTTTGCTCACGCCAATTTGCTTTTCAATGACCTCAGGCACAACCACTCGATTGTTTTCCGGAAGCGAAATCAGCAATTTGTCCAGCACAGAAATCATCCGATTCAAATCCGATCCAATATGATCGGCAATCATCGCTGTCGACTTATAATCGATGGTCACGTTTTTCTGTTTCAGATACGAAGCGATGAAAGAAGGCAGTTCTGACTCTCTCATCTTTTTACTTTCAAAAACTACACCTAAAGCTTCAGATCTTCCAATCAGTTTTTTTCGTCTGTCGATGGTGCCATTTTTGTGGCAAAGCACTAAGATTGTTGATTTAACAGGGTTTTTCAGATATTTTTCAATCACGTCAGTTCCACGCAAGTTTTGCGCTTCTTTCACGATGACGACTCGATATTCGGCCATCATTGGATATCCCTTTGCCAGATCTACAATCTGTGCAGCATTGATGTCAGAACCAAAAACTATGTTTTGATTGAAGTCACGCTCTTCGGGTTGCAGGACGTTTTCGGCGATATAATCCGAAATTTTATCGATAAAATACGACTCCTCACCCATTAATATATAAATAGGTGAAAAATGACGTGCCTGAAGATCACGCATGATAGAATCGTATGTGGGTCCTGTTCGAGCCATTATCACTAAAGACTTGATATGAGATGGTCATGAAAAACAACCATATCCATTGGCATTTCAATCACGAACCGTGTAATCTCTATCAGGTCTTTTTCTTTTCTTGTTTTTTTATTAACTTTGTATCTGAATGCAAAATTACTAAAATGTATCCATTAAACCTACCCCATTACCAAATAAAATTAGGCGGCACGAAAGACAAACCCACCATTTTCGACATTCTCCGCAAGAGATATGTCGCACTTACACCTGAAGAATGGGTGAGACAACACTTCATACATTATTTAATAGAGCACAAACATTATCCCGCCACCTTGTTAGCTAATGAAATACAACTCAACATGGCCGGCAAGACACTGCGAGCCGACAGTGTTCTGTACGATTCGCACCTGCGTCCCAGGATGATCATAGAATATAAGGCTCCATCCATCCCCATTACACAAAAGGTGTTCGACCAAATATCCACCTATAATTTCCTGCTGCATGTCGACTATCTCATTGTCAGCAACGGCATTGATTCTTATTGCTGCAAAATGGATTATGAAAGTAAAAAATATTTATATTTAGACCATATTCCAGATTACGAAAATATTTAACAAAACAGAACCTTTTTACGCTCATAAAGCTGAAATTAACAAGGAAGGAAATTCCTATTAAACCATAAATCGAGTAGGAGGTAAACACTAATCATAGGTGTTTATCTCCTACTCGTTTACCGATTAAAGTTTACACGCATCAATTTTCCATACTTTGATTATCGCCCAAAAACAGCCAACACGCAGCCTAACCACCACGAATGCGCTTTTGGTTTTCTCCTCACTGAATGGCATTGCGGAGAAGTTGACCATACTTTCAGGGAACACAGAGAAACATCTGCCAAAGAGAGTACACCGCACGTCATCATGAGGGCAACGGTGTATGGCAGGAAAGCAATGCGTTTCGTGAAATCTTCAGCCACATTTGTACATCATCATTCCCACCTATTTTGTAAGAAAAACATACATGTAAAACGGTACATAAAAAATGATGAAATAGAAAAAATTGATAGGCACGGACTCACCTAACATACATCTTTAGAAGCGTCAAGGTCTGTTTTTTAATCTAAAAACACGACCTAAATGCGATAAAAGGCATCACTTGCGCTGTTATAACCATGCCATTGGTGAGCAAAGACTTACATATTGGAAGCCAAAGGCATACCTATTGGCATTCAAAAGCATTGTTATTGAGCAGCAATACAGGTGAAGGCGATGAGAAAGCGATGAGCAGATAGCGTATCAACCTCGTAATCAGCAACTTGCAAAAGTCGTTCATTTTGGTCATATTTGACGCCATGGCGTGAGTTGCTCACCTACAAACGAATTTTGAAGAGGTTGTTGTAAAGAAAATTTCGAATCTTTCCGAATTTTTATTTTGCAGGAGTTTAGCGATGAAATCACAGTTGTTTTCAAAAATTTTCCGTACATTTGCCAACATCAAACAATATTTGGAACACAATGAACAACAAGTATTTTGCTATGCGCACACATCACAACCACATCCATCAGTTAGCAGGCACGCACCTTCGCACGGTCATCAGCATCGCCGTGCTCATGCTCTGCATCAGTACCCATGCCACCAATGAGGCAGACAGCCGGCAGCGGCTTTTCACTACGCCGGAGAAGGATGCTATCCCCTATCGCATCCCCGCCATCACCACATGCAGCAACGGCGACATCATCGCTGCGTCAGACTACCGCTATTGCGGCTCTGACATTGGCTATGGAGCCGTGGACTTGGTCTATCGCATCAGCCGCGACAATGGCAAGACCTGGTCGGAAGAGAAGATATTGGCCGACGGACAAGGCAACGAAGCTGACATCAAGTGGGATTACGCTTTTGGCGACTGCGCCTTGGTGGCCGACAAAAACAGCAGCGAGGTGCTGGCTACTTGCGCGGCCGGCAAAACAGTATATTTCCAAGCAACACGCAACAACCCTAACCGCATTGCCATCTTCCGCAGTTATGACAACGGAAAAACATGGGACAAGGGGCACGAAATCACCGAGCAGATATACCCCCTGTTCGACCAACGAAAGGCCGGCCCCATCCAGTCACTCTTCTTCACGTCGGGCAAGATACACCAAAGCCGCCACGTCAAGGTAGGCAAATACTACCGTTTGTATGTCGGCCTGTGCACCTTGTCTGGCAACTTCGTGCTTTACAGCGACGATTTTGGCCGGCAGTGGAACGTGCTGGGCGACATCAACACATCGCCCTGTCGCGACGGTGACGAGGTGAAATGCGAAGAATTGCCCGACGGCAGCCTCATACTCAGTTCGCGTCACAACGGCCGACTGTTCAACGTCTTCACCTTCAGCAACCTCAAAAAGGCCGAAGGCTCGTGGGGACAACGCACCAAAGCGGCTGCATTCACGGGCATCGAGAACGAGTGTAATGGTGAAATCTTGGTTGTCCCAACCATTCGCAAAGCCGATGGCAAGAAAACGTTCGTAGCCATTCAGTCGGTACCTTTTGGTCCACAGCGAACACGCATCGGCTTCTTTTACAAAGATTTGGGCAAGAGACATCTCACATCCCAGCAGTTGGCTAACGGTTGGCAGCGAGGCATGATGGTGGCAACAGGTCTGGGAGCCTACTCTACCATGACGCTTCAGAAAGATGGGAGAATTGGATTTCTATGGGAGTCAGGTCCCACCATCTACAACATCGACTATCAAAGCCTAAAACTTGAGGACATCACCAACGGGCAATATCAACTCAAGGGGAAGTTCTGAAACACACGAAAAGCCTGAAAAATAAAAAGAAATACAATGGCAGCACACCATGCGAACATGAATCAAAATAAACGAGAGAATAATGGCAGCAGGTAAATGGATAGGTGGAATACTAGGTTTCATGCAGGGAGGGCCACTAGGCGCACTTGCTGGATTTGCAATTGGATGGCTCTTCGACAGCGGCTTGGACACCTTCAGTGAAGGCGGATCGGGTGACGAATATCGACAACGTCAGGGCAACAGGTATGCACAATACAATCAACAGCAACGACAATACGCCGAAGGACAACGCAACACGTTTCTCTTTTCCATTCTCGCATTGGCATCGTATGTCATCCGAGCCGACGGCAAGGTGATGCATTCGGAGATGCAAACGGTGCGCAATTTCCTCAGACAGAACTTTGGTGAGGTGGCAGTGAAGCAAGGCGAGGAGATTCTTCTCAGGCTTTTCGAACAACAAAAGCAAATGGGGTGGAGGCAGTTCAGCAACACCATCCGGCAAGCATGCATCCAAATTAGCTTCAACATGGGCTATTCTGAACGGTTGCAGCTGTTCAACTTCCTGGTTATCATCGCTCAAGCCGATGGCATGATTGTCAGTGAAGAGGTCAACGTCCTGAAAGAGATAGCCCAATATCTGGGACTTTCAGCTGCCGATGTTGACTCCATGCTCAACCTCAAAGACAGCTCTACAAACCTCGAAGCAGCATACAGAGTACTGGGAATTGCCCCCTCTGCTACCAATGATGAGGTGAAAAAGGCTTATCGGCAGATGGCCTTGAAGCATCATCCCGACCGTGTTTCCACGCTGGGTAACGACGTGAAGAAGGCCGCGCAGAAGAAGTTTCAGGAAATCAACAATGCCAAAGACCTCATTTACAAAGCCCGCGGCATGTAGCTCTACGCCCCCCTCGCACACCAACGGCAACTGCAGTGGCTTCGTGGCCTTACGCGGCAAGGGAAGAAGCGGTAGAAACAGGAGAAACTAAGCCATTTCCGCTTGTCTGCCATTGATAGATACCTTATGGCTGGTTCGAGATATTACCACAGCATGTGTTACATAGGAAATGATGCTTACATCGTAGAAATCGTATTCAACGCCATCAGAAGGGTTGAAATCATTACTGCCCACCAATGAAGAGAGGTAAAGAATACCCTGAAACATGTTCATGGGAATGTAACAAATCTCGAAAAACATTTGTTGAGTTGGGTACAAACATAAGTTTTTCGGGCAAAGGTAGTACAGCGTCCATACCACACAAAAACAGCTAATGTTGGGGGCATACGTCTATTTTGTCATATTAGCCGTGTATTTTGAGTGATGAAGCCAAGAAACAGCACCCATGACGTGCAGGGCTTAATAAAATCTCCCGTCAACCAGGTGGTTGACGGGAGATTATGTTAATGCCAAACACTGAATAGTCAAGAACGGCTCATTATTCTTGCGGCAACATCACCACGGTAACACGATTGTTGCCCTGCAAGAATTCTTTCATAAAATCGCACAGTCCCTTCACCGTTTGTTTCTTGATGACATCCTTGTATTGAGAGTGCGTGTCCATGCCATAACGGCGATACATACCGATGACGTTTCGCCAATAAGTGTTTGTTTTTACAGCTAAATCGGCATTTTTTAGCATATAGGCTTTCACCTTTTCCAACATGGCTTCATCGCAATGCGTGGTCATGCGCTCGGCCTCGTCGCGCATTATTTTTAGGGCGATATCACTTTTCTCTGGCTTCACGGGACATGTCACCACGAGCGAGTAGGCGTGGAAATCACCCTCTATCTCAGCCGAACCGTCGGCTCCGCACGAATAGGCCGCTCCCGCATCCTCGCGTATCTTCTTGAGATACACCATGCTAAGTATTTGCCCTATCATGTTCATCTTCATGGCGCCATCCAAAGTATACGACATGTCGGTATTGTGCCACACCATGCAAGCCATAGCCTTGGGCGTCTGCATCTTACGATGGAACACGTTTTCAACCACGCCCTTTTGATAGGATGTAAGCAAATGTCCGTGCCTCACCTTACCCTTGGTGGGCAGCGAGCCAAGATAACGGCATACGAGCGGCCGAATGGTAGACTCGTCATAATCGCCCACAAAGGTGAACGTCCATGCCGATGCGTTGGCTGTGCGCTCGCGCGCGATTTGGAGCACGCGGTCATAGTCTATATCTTTGAGGTGTTCCTCAAGAAATGGCCTAAGCCTTGGATTGTGTCCATAGAGTGTGGCCGTAAGCGAATCCGAGTAGATTGTCTCGTGCGACAAATTCCTGTTTTTGAGCGATGTACGCCACCCGTCCATGAGATTGGCCACCGCTTTCTCATCCTTGCCAATATTGGTGAAATACAGATAAACGAGTTGTAGCATGGTCTCCACGTCTTGCTTGGCGGCCGATCCACCCACGCCCATATATTTATCACCGATGGAAAGATGGGCGTTGGCTGTCTTGCCGGCGAGAATTTTAGGCAGTTGCATACCCGTGAATCCACCTAACGCGCTGCTGCCCACTATATCGTCAAAAGCTGCCAAGTTAGCAAAGTCTTTCTCTCCGTAGAGCGACTTTCCACCAGGTCCAATCGCTGACAGCCCCACTTGCCCTTTCTTGAAGTCGGTTTTCTTGAGCACCACGGTCACGCCATTGGAGAGTTTCAGTTCGGTGAAACCGAACTTGTCGTTCTTCTTTTCTTTGACAATCCTGCCAAGTCGTGGTAATTTTTTCATCAACGGCTGCTGTTGTAAGGTGTCCACATAGGCCTCAAAATTGGCCTGGCGAGCCTGCTTCACAGCTTCGAGCAAATCCTCTCGCTTGGGATAGACATTTCCCTCTTTCTCATTGTTAAAGTTGATTATCACCAAGTTATGGTCAGACTTGGGCAAAAGATTTGGCAACACCCTGTTAATCTCCTCCAAAGGTATTTGTGGGATGGCCTGTCGCATCATATAATAATACTCCTCAAAAGCCGGTATTGGCTCGTTGGAGAGATAATTTCCCTTGTAGTCGTCAGCGAACGAGGCGTTCCCGCGCTTGTCCTTGTTGTTGTAAGCGCGTTCCAAGCCGTTGAGAAGGTTTTTCTTGGCCCTGTCATACTCTATCTGCGTGAATCCTTGGTCAGCTGCGCGGTGAGCCTCGGCAAGAGCGGTTTTCAAGGCTTTGGCAGTTAGTTCGATGCTTCTTGGCGCGGCAGATACCCTGAAAGCATTTTTTGTTTTGGCGAAAATAAACGTTCCATCAGCCGCCTCAGCACCAAGGTATGGGCATCCGCTCTTTTGCGCCGCCTCGGCATATCTGTCGTTGAGCATGCCTATAGCTACATTTTTTACATAATTGGCCATGACGTAGTCCATGGAATTTTTAAGCGAGTCGGGCCATGGATCGTGCTTGAAGAGAGCCTCAACGGCACTGTTGGGTTGTTCCTTATCCTTGTCAATCACGACAATGGGCGTATCGTTGTCTGGCACTTGCTCGGCTACAATGGGCGCAATGTCGGCCGGATTAGTCACAGTACCGAACATCTGCCGTATCATACGCTCTGTATGATCCACATCAACATCACCCACGACGATGATGCACTGATTGGATGGTTGGTACCATTTTTCATAGTAGGCGCGCAGCTCTGCAGGTTTGAAATTGTCCACGACACTCATCAGCCCGATGGGAAACCGCGAGCCATACTTAGATCCAGAGTAAAGTGTGGGCAAGTTTCGCTCCAACATACGCGAGTTAGCACTGGTGCGCTCTCTCCACTCTTCATGTATCACGCCTCGTTCTTTGTCTATCTCTTGAGGGTCCAATGTCAGACCGTTGGCCCAGTCGTGCAGGATGAGCAGGCACGAGTCGAGTGCGCTCTGTCGCTTGGTGGGCACGTTGGAGATGTTGTAAACCGTCTGGTCTATAGACGTATATGCGTTGAGATCTCCACCAAACTTTACGCCCAAAGACTCACAATACCTGATGACGTTGTTGCCTGGGAAGTTTTTGGTACCGTTGAAGCACATGTGTTCAAGGAAGTGAGCCAAACCTCGCTGGTTCTCTTCTTCCTGTATGGAGCCAACACGCTGTACGATATAGAAGTTGGCACGCTTCTCGGGCCAGTTGTTATGGCGTATGTAATACTTAAGGCCATTATCCAAAGTCCCTATTCTTACAGCCGTGTCTACCGGCAACGTCTGCGGCAAATCAGCCGCTTGTGTCATGGTGGGCAGAATGACGAAACCAAGCAATGCCCTCCAAAAGAGATGTTTCATAGTTGTGATGGTGTTAGCCGCACGGCTCCTCAACCGAAGTGCCGCGCGGTGGTGACTTACGCAATATAGTTACTGTTTGGCTGGTGTGGTAAATTTCTTGGTGTGCAACTTGCCCCATTCGCCCTTGACATTGCGTGCCATAGAACACGCGATGTATGTAGTGGCGGGCAGCGCATTCCATTTGGCGCGATCCACGCGATACTGATTCCAATAGGGATCTTGCGGAATATCCTTTTGCAGCATGTCGATAACGCCGCGTTCACCCATGTCTTTGGCGTTGAAAGCCTCCTCGGTGATGATGATATCACGGTGTACAGCCGCTTGATCATTGGGCGTATATACTATTTCCTGGAAGTAGCCAGTGTCGTCACTGCCGCCAAATTGTCCAATCTCAATGTTCACGGCAGCCACACCCTCGCCACCCAACAAGGCTGTTTTGACGGGCATGGTGACAATGTCGAGGTACACGCCATCCTTGTCCCAAGGCAACGCACATATCTCATAGTCATAGTTGGGTATCATATCATCCCATGTGTGGCTCATCTCCTTGGTGTAAGCCGACTGGCCACTGAACCGCCTAATCATGTCGGAAGGATTTGAGAAGCCCATCATCGGACCGTGGTGCGCCACGATACTATCTATGCTTCCGGCCTCGAATTGACAAATGGCATAACCTGCCACATCAGCGTTGGGACTGAACTTCACCGTAACGCTGTCGGGGCCAAGGGCCGTCACGGTGCATGTGAGTCGCGGATTGCCTGCCGGCTTGTGCTTGGGCGTTGTGAAAGAGGTGCGCGTGACGAAACCTGCAGCGCCATCCTTGTCGTAGCCGAGGGTGAGCAACGTGTATTCTTTCTCGGGCAAGACACAGAACCCCATGTCCACGAATTTCGCATCTTTGAGGTTGGGTGTGCGTTTTTCTGTTTTTTGGTTACTGAAATAATTGGCCAACACAGCGTCACCAATGCGAGTAGCTATGTCGGATGTAAAAAGCTGCATGCTGTACGAAACACACGTTGTACCTTTCGAGAGCGATAGCGTCATGGGACCATTGTCGTTGCAATTTACGGTTACGTCAACGGTAGCCTTCATGTCATTTTGGGCTGCCACCTGTGTCACCACGGTCATAGTGAAGAGGCAGAGCAATGTTTTGAATATTTTCCTAATGTTCATGTTATGATTGTTTTTGATTGTTCATGTTTGAGGATTGTGAAGAGATTCATGCGCCGACTATGCGACACCCGGCTCTCTTCACAATGTAAGGAATTATAGTTGTTAGCTTGTTTTATCAATACATGTCAAGTGTGGTGCGTTCTGCACGCAGTTGTTTGATGGAGGCTACCCGCCCACCAGCGTTGTATTTGCCCACAAGGACTGGTGCCGGCAGGTTTGTCACCTCATAGATTAAGACATCACCGTTCTCACATCCAACAAGCAAATGCTTGTAATCACGTCCCTGCGTGTACTGGTCGTTGCGGTCATAGGTCATGGCCGTAACTTTGGAGGTAATGCCCTTGAGCGGCAGTTGGCCTACCTGGTCTATGGATGTGGAACCCCATGTGCCGCTCCTAACAACCACAAACACCTTGTTGCCCTCTGAAAAGAGGTCACAACGGCTCTTGAGATTACTCAAACGGGTTGTGGCCGCAGTAAGGAACACGGTTTCTTTATTGAGTAGGTGCCCTGTCACCTCGTACGGGAAGTAATAGGTGTTGGCCATCGGCACATTGAGTTTGCGCGTCCGATTGTCCACGGCAAAGGTTCCAACCATGGATTTTCCGCCCGTGTTATACCATATTTGATACCAACTGTTGTTTCGGTCCCAATACATTTGCCCATTGATGGCGGTCAAATAGAATACCTCTGCATCTGCTGGCATCTTCATGATGGGTGCTCCCGCCCATCCCGGCATTGACAAGTCGGTCATAAAGACACGATAGCTGTGATAGTTTCCCTCCAACGATGTCGCGATGAGCACGCGTCTGTTTTTCTCGTCGTAGCACGGGATGTTGGTGTGTCCCCACAGCGTATGTCCAAAATTGGTTACCTTGTAACCCTTCTCATCGAGATAATACGGCTCAGTAAGAAACTTTCCACCGAGGTAGTGCTTGCCCGTCTGGCGCGTGAAAATACGGCCGTCTTGGGTAGCAACCCATGTGAATGCGGGGTTGTCAGCATCTATTTCTTGGTCCCTGCGAGCGCTAACCTTGAAGTTGGCAGGCGTTCCGTCGGCAAACTGTGAACCAAGTTCCCAAGCCTGCTTAAGCGTGGAGGCGTTGAGAACCACCGCGTCTCCCTCCTGCGTGATGGCCGTCACCGAACCTGTCGGACTGACATTGAGCGACAGCGAGACATCCATGCGCTTGGGTGTTCCGGGAATATCGTCGGACAAGTGTTTCTTGAAGATAAACTTGGGTACGCTGAATGTGCCGTTGGCGGCACGTCCATATTTCAGGCTCAACGCCGACATGGAACCGATATGCGGGTCGCTGTTGTTCTTAGCCGAGTAGACGATGAAGTCGCACTCTGCGATGGGCGGCTCGATGGTGATATAGGTTCGGGCCTTGAAAGAAATACCCGTGGCTTTCTCTATGATAGCAAAGTCACCGTCAAAACTCCCAGTGGGATAGTCGGTCAGTCCCAAGCGTTTCATGAACTCATCGGTGGGAATAGTCTCTTTCAGCTCAGTAGAGAATACCTTGCCATTAAGGCGCCACTCATAGCGCACCTCCTTGCTTCTCTCAAGCGAGTCGAGTTTTCCCCAATTGAAGTATCTCGACGCGTCGATGTATGTTTTCTCGCCACCCCGTCCATACACGTATATAGGGTCGTTGTTTACATTGATGAGCCACGTTGGCGGCTTAAGCGATTCGTAAGTGTAATTTCCCTCATCACTGAAGCACGCAGTCAGCGTAGCGCATACAATTGCGCACGCAATGGCGTTTCTCATTGTTTTCATAATGCGTTCCTTTCGTTGTTTGCGTGGTTAAACATTGACGGTCATCACACTTCCGTCTTCTTCCTTGGCCTGCTCCGGATGCTCCACAAGCCATTGCTTGAACTGCCTGACAAGTTTGATAGCCTTGTATGGCGCCTTGCGCAACATATCCTCGTTGAGTGTGGCTTGCTTGTCAATGTTAAGCAAGAATAGTTTGTACTTACGACTGGAGTATTCGCCGAAGAGATTGTTGGTCACATCAGCATCCCACCACTCGGGTTTGACGGCTTCACGCGTGAGTACGATGACAGCCCGCGTACGCTCAGTCTGTCCTAACTGTATCTCGCCCATGGGCATCAGCTCTACCGTGAGCTTCACACCATGTGGCATGCTTTTGAGCCTGGCCGACCTGAACATCCTTATGGCGATGGTGTCACTTTGGTTTTTGGCTCCCTCCGGCACATTGTGTGCCCTGAACGTGTAAGTGTCTTGCAGTTTGTACTCGTCTGGCAGAGCCGTTGTCATGTCTGGCACAACCTTGAGTTTGAACGTTACGTCACGCTCAAGCAGCCGACCAGTCATGTTGACCACAATCTTGGCATCTATCTCTGACACGTCATCATTCTCAAAGAAGAAAGACGCTATAGTCGAGTCGGCCTTTTCCTTACCAGGTGCGACGGCATCCTTGTAGAACTTCTCAAAATATATATGATGTTCCTGCCCGAAGGTCATCAGTCCTTCTTCCTGGCACGACACACAGACTAACAATGCCGCAAGGGGCAGTATATAGATGTATTTTTTCATACGTTTCATCGTTTACAGTTTTATTTTGTTTCCTCCGCTGGTATGGGCAGCACGCTCTCTTGCTTGGTCAACGGCTTGACGGTGCCGTTGTCACGTTTCACGCCAGCGTTAAGCCGCTTGTAGAGATAGAACAGTTGTCCCTCACTAATCCACTCTCGCTGTCCCTCGCGCACAAGATCCTTAACGAAAGCGCCCCATGAGGTTTGCGTGGGCAACTTGTAGTCATTCAACCCTCTGTGCTCGCGCATAGTGTTGAGCAAACCGTAAGCACCCTCGAAATCGCCCTTTCGAGCCATGCACTCGGCCACGATATATCTCAACTCAGACGTACGTAGCAAAGGCAAGATGGTGACAGTACGGTCACGCTCCATCGTATTTCTCTCTTTGACGTACCATTTGGTGGAGAGAAAGTTGCGGTAAGAGCCTTTGGGTTCGTATACTAAGCGGGTAGAACGAATGTCGGTGGTACTCTCATCCATACCCGAGATGGTCTTGAAGATGTCTTGCCCATCTTTGTTCACAATGAACAAGTCACTGCTATGCTGATTTTTCTCTCGTGGGAAAAGGCGTTCCAAACCAGCCTCGTCCACTTGCTTCTCGTTGTACAATCCCATGACAAGCGTGCCCACCATGCGTATGTCATTCATCTCCTCTGGCTGATCCACCCATGCGAAATTGAACTGCTCATCCTTGAAAGGCTCGAACTTAGTAGCATTGGCACCCTCGAAAGTGGCGTCCAACACCTCCAGAGCATACGCCTTGGCCTTGTCCAAAGAAGAAGGGTCAAACGTTGCGTTATATTGATGGGCGCGCGCCAACAATGCCGTGATGGCCCAATAGGAGAACCTGTAACCCCTGCCTAAAAAGAAAGGATCAACGCTCGTGGGGTCAGCGGCACCCTCCATGCCAAACATCAAGGAGTTATAGAAGCGCGCCTCACCCGACACGCTGGCACTGTACCCCAATGGTGAGAAATCGAAAGGCTTGACAAGCTCGCGCGCCTGCTCAAGGTCTGCAATGATTTTTCCCATTACTTCCTTGATGGGCAAGTGCGTGGCCCGCTTATTCGGGAACTCAGTGACGTAGGGAATGTAATTGGCACCATCGTCGTCAATGGGTGCGGGGGCAAAGAGACGAAGCATGTCGAGGTGGATAAAAGCTCTGATGGCCTTGGCCTCGCCGAGGATGTTGTCTCTCTCCATCTTGCCTTCGCTGAACTTATTATCACTCTCACCCTCCAGATGTTTGATTAAATCGTTGTCGGCGGCAATGGCGTTGAAGGCCGCCAACCAGATGTTGTCTATCAGTGGCTGTAGCTTGGCATCCTTGTAGTCACGCTTGCCAGCTGCGATATAGGTAGGGTTACTCAAGTCGTTAGAGCTGACATTGATGTCGTACTGACCTGAGAAGAAGTCAATAACGCCAAATTGCAACTCACGGCCGTAGAGCGTAGGTGATGCCATGCTCTTGTAGATGCCATGCAGAGCGGAACGATAGCCGTCGCCGGTTTCGAAAAGCTCGTTGGCTGTTGACTGGCCCTCTACGGGCACATCAAGCCAGTCGTTGCAGCTGCTCAGCCCAAAAAGTGCCATGCAGACTATGATGATGGAATATGTTTTTTGTTTCATAATCGTTGTCGTTGATTTTTTTAGGTCAATAACTTGCTCGCAAACTTATGCTGTATGTGTGGGCATAAGGGTATGAGAGTCCGCGTTCCACCCTCACGGTGTTCCACCGAGCCAAGTCGGATGCGTTGATCGTGACGGACAGTGCGCTCAGCTTGAGCTTAGAGATAAGTTTCCGACTGAAGTCGTAGCCTATAGACAAGCTGTTGAAATGCACATAGTTATCATTTTGCACAAATCTTGACGTAGGCCTGGTGGAGCTTTTTTCACCCAATCCATAGAATGGTGCTATGTCGCCCACCTTGCGCCATCTGTCCGTGATGACACGACGGTCTACATTCTGGTCTTTTATTTGTGCGTTCTCCACTTTCTCGAGCAAAGTCTGGTTGTACACCTGACCGCCAAATGCGTAGAGGAACGAGGCGTTCATGTAGATTCCCTTATAGGCCACATTGATGCCGAACGAGCCTTGCGCATCGGGATTGGTGTCACCGCACACTACCATGTCACTTGCGTTCCATTCCTTGGTAATGGTGCCGTCTTTCTTCCTGAAAAGCTCTTTGCCGCTGGCAGGGTCAATGCCCAGGGAGGGCATGGCGTAGATGGCCGTGGTAGACGCTCCCACATAATATTGGATGAGGGGGCGGTTCTGCAAGTTTTGATATTGCGGATGCTCTGCATCGTAATTATCCCTGATTTTCTTATTGTATTCCTCAATGGCATCGTCCAATTTGGATATTCTGTTCTTATTTGCACCCAAATTGGCGTTGGCCACTACCGACCAGTCGCGGTTGCGGAAGAGCGTGATATTAGTCTTAAGCTCAAAGCCTTTGTTCTCGATAGAACCAACGTTGCCGCTATAAGAGGTGAAACCCGATGATGGCCTTATACTAATGCGGTCAATCATGCCATCCGTTGTTTTCTTGTAATAGGCAGCCTCGATATATAATCGGTTTTTGAAAAGCTCCGCTGTGAAACCCACGTCGAGCGACTTGGTGATTTCCCACGACAACGCCGAGTTGCCCATGGTGAAGAGCCTAACTGCTGGCCCTGTGTAATACCACGCCTTCGTGTCGGCCTTGTAGCTGCTGATTACGTCGAAACGCGAGAAGTTCACCTTTCCGGTGCTGCCATAAGTACCACGCAGTCTAAGCGTGTTAATCCACGGCAATTTCTTGACGAACGAGTAGTTGTGCACGTTCAAGCCCACGCCGACAGAGGCGAACGGAGCAAAACGCTTGTCCTCGCCAAACTGCGAAGAGCCGTCCATACGGAACGAAGCATCCAGCAAATAGATTTCGTCAAAGGTGTAATTAAGGGCTCCCAACACGCCAAAGAGCCTTGTCGTGGATTTGGTGTCGATGGTTTTGTCAGTCTGCGTGGCCGCATATATGGGGTCGTTCAGGCTACCGATATTGAACCCCTCCAACCTGTACGACAAGCGGCGGTCATTGGTCTCCTGTGCGTCCACACCCGCCGTGAGATTCAAGAAGTGGCGCTTAAGACGCTTGTTAAAGTGGAGCATGGCGTTGGCGTTCCATTTCAGACGAGTGTCGCCAGACACATCGAGCGATCCTTTGCGGTTGTTGGCTACGGTGCGAAACAAGAAAGAGTCCTTAGGGTCTTTGAAAGTCTTGCTGTCTGTCTTCACTTGGCTTACGCTAAATGTGCCTCGCAGATACAAGCTTGGGGTGAAATGAATGTTCACGCTCAAATTGTCGGTCACGTCGGTGATACCCCCGCGGCCACTGTAGCTTTGCAAATAGCGTTCCCGCCACAGCGGATTGGCTCTGTGAGACATGGGCAGCTCGCGCAGCAATTCACCAGCATCGTCATAGATGGCATCGTAAGGCAGCTGCTGCGAATAGTCGTTGAAATAGCCGTATGGCGAGTCCTCGTAGGATGTTCTGTTGAGTGTCACCTTGTTTTGTATGTGCAACCAATCTCTCAACCGATAGTCTATCATCATCCCCGCACCGTACCTGTCTCGCTTGGAGCCTTTCATCACACCGGCGTTGTTGTCATAGTTTAGGTTCAGCATGTACCTCACCTCGTTGACACCGCCCGAGAGCGACACGTCATTACGCCAGTTGTAAGCGTTGCGCAGAGGCCGCGCCAGCCAGTCGGTGTTCACGCCGCGCCTCACTTCATTTAGTTTGTCGTTATACTCCCTCTCCTTATCTATCGTGGCCACACCAAAAGTCCCAACATACAGCCCGGCATCTTTCTCTACCTGCAACTTCTCGGTGGCGTTGGTCAGATTATAGTCTGAAAGGTCGGGGAAGGACAGCTCCAAAGTGGTATTATAGTCTATGCGTATCTCACCTGCCTTGGGAGGTACAGTGGTGACAATCACGACACCATTTGCCGCACGCGAGCCATAGAGTGCCGTGGCTGCGGCATCTTTCAAGATGGTCATGCTCTCAATGCGGTTGATATCCATGTCGTATATCTTTTGCACGTCCACTTCAAACCCGTCCAGCATGAAAATAGGCATGTTAGGGTTGTCACGCAGGTTGGTACGTTGGGTGAGGCGCTGGTTCTCCACGTCCAAACCTCTATTCTGCGATATGCTCGACGCTCCTCGAATGCTAATTTCATGCATCTGGTTAGGATCTGCACCAAACCCAAGGTTGTCCATAATGCGGAATGAGGGGTCAAAAACCTGCAAGGCTTTCACGGCGTCTTTAGAGTTCACCTTCTTGAGATCCTCACTAGTCACGATAGTGGCCGAACCTGTAAAACTGTTTTTCTTGAGTTTCTGGAAACCCGTCACCACCACTTGTTCAATCTGCGTGGAATTCTCCTCCAAATAGATGGTAAACCTGCGGTGTTTTCCAACGGTGAAATTCTTGGGTTTGTAGCCGATGAAACTCACTTGAAACACGTCTTGAGCAGAGCATTCCTTGACGACAAATTTTCCCTCCGCATTGGTGGCCGTGCCTCGCAACCCACTTTTCAAGCGCACCGTGGCGCCGGCAATAGGCTCGTTGTTGGTGTTGTCAACCACAGTTCCCTCGATGGTGAACCTGTCGCTCCCGGCTGGCTGTTGAGCCAAGAGAGGTCCACTTAGCGAAAACAGCGCTATGATCCCAACTACGAGGGACTGGCTAAAAAAAGTTTTTCGCATAGGTATAACAAATTTTGATTAATAATGAATAAATCTCTCATGCAAGCGAGTTCAAACCATGTGGTTTCAACATGCTCACTGCAAATATATGTTATTTAGACTTAAATTCAAAATAAGAAAATCATTGAAAAAAAGGATGTTGCACTGCAACATCCTTATGTTTACTGACACTATGAAGAACATCGCATAGAGAAATATATCTGGTTTTTGCAACAAAAAAAAGGACAATTGTTAATGTTTTGTTACAAAACAACACTTTCTTTCTTTCAAAAATGCTACTTTCGTGACGTTTTTTGCACACAATTTCATTATTTTAGCTTATCTTTGCGACATAAATGAAGTCTATAATCCTAAAACATATCATATCTCGCATGCGTAAAGAGCTTCACAAACTCTATTTAACCGCCCGTTCTCTCAACCTCATATTTATCTTGACCATGCTCGTTACAGCCATCGCCTTGACGACCGCATGCAACCATTTCTCCGACCATCAAGCCAGTCTTGACAGGGTGGATACCTTGCTCGCCCAAGGCAACGTTGACGCAGCCTACACCTTTTTATGTGAAATGTCAAACGAGCACCTTGACAGCCACGGCGACATGGCGCGTTACACACTGCTCAAGACAGAGACTTTCTTCCGCAAGCAACTCCCCGTGGACAACGACTCCATCGATTATGCCATCTTCTACTACGAGCAGAACGGTGATCAAGAGCAACTCGCAAGAGCATGCTACTACAAAGGCGTGATACATTTTTTCTACCGTGGCAATACCCGACGAGCTATCCTTTTGCTCAAACGTGCAGAAAACTTGGTCAAACAATCCAAAAACCTCACACTGAAGCACAAGGTCTATTCATCCATCTCCTACATCAACCTAATTAACAAAAACTACGCCACCGCCATCAAATACGCTCGCAAAGCGGGCGACATGGCACGCAAGCTCAACAACAAAGAGTGGATAGGCTATAGCCTCACCTACATTGCCAACGCATACAGTGGATTGCAAAAACCCGACAGCAACTTGGAATACCTACGCCAAAGCCTCAACTACTACCCATACCTGAGCCGCGAAAACCAGTCGGTGCTACTCTCAAACATCAGCGAAGCCTATCATCTTAACAACGATTCAGCCAAGGCCGAAGAGTACATACAGCGAGCCTTGAGAGAACGGCCAAGCAGCTACACCTACGCAGTACTGGCCGATTTTTACATACAACGAGGTGAACTGAAACGCGCTCACGACTGCTTGCTAAAGGCCGCAGACACCACAGACGTATACACCTACGAAAAAGTGCTGCACAGCCTCTTCACATTGAGACAAACTATGCGCGACTATCAAGGAGCCACGCGCATAGCCGACACGCTGCTCGCTTTTCAAAAGCGACAAGAACTCATACGCAGCCAAAACAACATTTACGACATACAGAACAAATATGAGCGAGAAGAACACGAGAAACAAATCGATACTTATCGCACATACTCCACCGGTCTACTCATCATATTGGTGCTATCAGTAGCAACAATGGTGCTCTACCACAAGTACAAACAAGCACGCGACCGGCGAGACCTGCTGCAAAAACATCTGCTGCTCAACGAGTATAGCGACCAGCTGCACGAGCTGAAAGCCACTCAGAACATCACCAACAAAGAACTAATCGAGCTGAAAAAGAAAGTAAGTACGCTCAAAGATACCGAGGTACAAAGGCTCAGCAACGGAAAGATTCTATACGAGAGCGTGCTTTGCAACCGAAACACCATACATTGGAGCAACCAAGATTTTCTTGACTTCTTAGAGTACATCAAACTCATCGACATGCCCTACGTTGAACAACTGAACCAAACATACTGTAGGCTCTCGCCCAAACAGTACCTATATCTCACTGCTACCGAGCGCATGGGCAAGACAGAGCAAGAAGTGGGAGACATTTTGGCCATTGGCCCCAGCAGCGTGCGCTCCATCAAAAGCCGTATCAAGAGCAAGCGCATGACTGAATGACGGCAAGGGGAATCACCATGTGCATGTCAAAAACTCCCATAAAAGTAATCCACACACAGACTTATCGCATGTCCCATTATCATAAAGCAACATATCTCCATTCATGACACACGCCAACCGTAACTAAAATTTAGCCAAAGAAAGACAGCAATCTTACTTTGGCTAATTTCATTTATTCACCGAATGTTCAAGGGGCATCACCCCTTTTCATCATGCCGGTTTGAAGCAGGTTTATTTATCTTCTTCGTCCTTCTTCGCGGTTTTGCGAACGGAACGCTTGCGCTTTGGTTTCTCCTCCGTTGCGTTTTTCTCTACTTTCACACCGGCCAATTCGGGATCAATCATGATACGACCACAATACTCACACACGATGACCTTCTTGTGCATCTTGATGTCCAGCTGTCGCTGAGGCGGAATCTTGTTGAAGCAACCACCGCAAGCATCACGCTGCACATAGACAATGCCCAGTCCGTTTCGTGAGTTTTTGCGAATGCGTTTGAAACTTGAGAGCAGACGCGGTTCTATTGCGCCCTCGAGTTCACTGGCCTTGTTTTTCAGTTTTTCCTCCTCGTCACGAGTTTCCTGCATGATTTCATCAAGCTCTTCCTTCTTCTCCTTCAAGGCTGCCGTACGATCCTTAATCAGCTCATCGGCCTCTGCCAAATCGGCATTTTTCTCTTCCACCTTGATTAAGGCTTCCTTGATTTTCTTGTTGCAAAGCTCTATCTCAAGGCTTTGGAACTCAATTTCCTTGGTCAGCGTGTCATACTCACGGTTGTTCTTCACCTCGTCAAGCTGTTTCTTGTAACGCTCCACGCTCGATTCGGCACTTGTAATGTCTGCTTTCTTCTGGGTGATCGCCTTCTTGAACTCATCGATTTCGGTCTTAATCTTCTCCATACGAGTGGTCAGACCAGCTATCTCGTCCTCCAGGTCCTGCACCTCAAGTGGCAGTTCCCCGCGCAAGGCTCGTTTCTCATCAATGCCCGACAGGGTGGTTTGCAACTGATAAAGCGCCTTCAACTTCTCTTCTACTGATAAATCTGTAGGATCTTTCTTTGCCATGTTCTATTCTATTTTTAATTGATTCAACCCATTATTAAAGGTAGATGATCGGATTCGTGTTGATGTTGGTCAGGTGACATTCAGCTCCGGGACACTGCTCCTCGATAACCTGTTTCAAAAGCTCGATAGTGTACTGTTCACTCTGATAATGACCTATCACGGCCAACTGAATACGCTGCTCCATGTCGAAGAACTCGTGATAGCCCATTTCGCCCGTCACGAAGGCATCGGCACCAGCCTGCAATGCGTCATTCAAGAGAAACGAACCCGAACCTCCACACATTGCAACGGTTTTGATGGGGCGCCGCAACAGCTGATTGGCCTGCACGCACTCCACGTCAAATTCGCGTTTGAGCATCATGATGAAGTCATCGGCAGCCATTGGTTCTGCAAAGGAACCGACAACACCCTCACCACCTTCCACACCATCAACCAGCTGCGTCTTGCCGATGAACGACAGGTTCTGCAACCCCATCTTCTCGGCAATCTTGTAGTTAACGCCACCTTTAGCACTGTCCAGGTTGGTGTGCATCGCCACGATAGCCACGTTGTGACGGATGGCCTTCATGACCGTTCGCTGCACATAGTTTTGATTGGAGATGCACGACAACCTGCGGAATATCAGCGGATGGTGCGCCACTATGAGATTACACCCCAGCGCAACAGCCTCGTCAACAATCTGTTCCGTCACATCCAGACACAATAAAGCCCCTGATAGTTCCGCCTCTGTCAATCCAACTTGCAACCCAGCGTTGTCATAATCTGCTTGCAAGGGCAAAGGCGCGAATCGTTCAAGGGCATTCACCACTTCTATTATCTTCACGCTACCTATATTATTTAGCTGTTGCAAAGATAATGTTTTCACGACAAATACGCAAGATCGCAACGCAGTTTAACGTTATTTTCCGTTTCACATGCTCTTCACAACCCTACTTTTTCTAAAACAAAACCCTATACTCATGCACCCCATCGCAATAGCATGAACTGAAAGAAGAAGATACAGGCATGGCAAAAGACGAACACAAACAAGCACGAAACAGATGATTATGAACCTGTTGCGACCCATACCATCGCTACAAATCGAAGTTGATGCCATACTTCAGGTTGATGGAGGGCATGACATGACCGTCAATATAATGTATCACGACATCAGCACCCCATATTCCAGAAGACGGCAGGTAATAGTCTATACCCAACACGCTGGCCGCAGAGAAGCCTTTAAACTCGTGTCCTTCTATCTCGGTCACTATTTTCTGTTTCGGATTACCCGTCGTTTCAATGGCTCCCCAGCCTCCCAACAACTGCGCATAAGCATGTAGGTGATCGTTCACAGGATGCAGATAGCCCGCACCCACACCCATGAAGGAAGCATCCTGGTTGTGCTTTAGGCTTATCGCCTCGTTGGCATAAACGCCCGGGTATGTTCCCCTACTGAAGCCACCATGTATCAGGGCAGCCGCAAACCAGTTGTCTGTTACCATACACCTACCTGCGAGATTATAGTCCCACCCTATCTTTTTGGTCATGCCGGAGAAATATTGCAGGCCACCAGAAAGCTCTATCCGGATGATTTGCGCCTTAACCTTCAATGGACATGCGCTCATCATCATGACCAGCCAGCAAACGCACCACAGGCGAAAGCTGGCTGATAATTTCTTGCAGGCGCATACTAAGCGCTTGTGACACAACATACCCCGATATTTATGGATGATAAATTTCAGCAATGGTTTCAAAATCATCCGGGCGGATGTCCTGATTGTTTATCTTCTTCGCCAAGGCTGCATCGTCATTAAGATATTCCAACAGCAGTTTGCGCTTCTGTCGCTTGCTGATGTCAGAGACCGAAATCGTCTTTGGCATTTTGCCGCCTTTCTTTAGTGCCAGATGCTCAATGCTACCGTTCTGCACGCTGGTAATTTTAAGGTATCCACTCGAGGGAATGGAGTAATCAAAACTGCATGTATAGAATTCGACATACGGTCCTGTTGCAGTCACTGCCATCCACAATGGCTTACGCATCTTTTTCCTCAGAAATTCTGATGGGAGATACTTCAACGTGTGCTTACGCTCAGGATGCGTCTTCTTCCACACGGTAAGCGAGGCGATGTCTTTAGCTTCCACAACGGTCTTCTGCCCATCGTTGACCACAATCGAGAGACGCTTGGTGTTGACATTGGGCATCTCTACACGTCCCACATACTCCTTACCATCTTTCATGATAATCTTTCCTTCTTCCTTGTCGGTAGCGTCTTTAACCAGTCCGTAAATTTGACACCCACCAAGGGTCATCGCCACGCATACGGTGGCAATGACGGCAAACAGTGATTTTCTCATATCTGTATATTTAGTTAATAGTCAATTTGTTGTCTACCAAACGTAAGCCACTCCTACTTGGAACAACGTCCGATCGTAGTTTTTAACGTACCGGTATTTTACCTCGGCAAAGCCTTTGAACGATGGAGTGAAATAATACTCACATCCCGCCCCGAGGTCAAAATTGAGATTGCCTTCCGAATCGTCCGTATAGTCATCAGGAAGGATGTCGACACCGGCTGGCTTCTCTATCACATTGTTCAGCTTCATGATGGAATACCCCAAACCTAAAACAGGATAAATGCCCAGCTTAGGAGTCAACGGAAACACATAGTTGAAGTCGGTGCCAAACTCAATAAAGCTGGCGTTGTTTTGCTTGAAAAAATAGTTGGCAAACATGCTAAAACGGAACTCATCACCAAAAAACTTTTGCAAGGTCAATCCGGCACCGCCATGGTTGTAATCTCCACTTGTTCCATAGAGGCCCGAGGCACCGAGCGCATAGGTTCCAAAGTCGGTCTTAATTTTGGCGTTTGTTGACATGCAACAAGCAACAATGCAAATAAATGCAACAAATAATCTCTTCATACGGTGTTTATTTAGTAAAGAATTTAACATTTCAAGGCCATTGCTTCACGCTTCAATATCCGACACAAGTTGATTGAAGATGACCATGCAAAAATAAAGAATAATATTGATATTTTGTTTTTTTTTACATACTTTAACTAGAAAAAGTTATTAGTTGACGAGTTGACAAGGTAACGAGTAAACAAGTTGATTAGTCCTTCAGCTCATCTCTCCCCTCCTTCGGAGGGGTCGGGGGAAGCTTTCCCCTCCTGTTAAATTAAATGACAAAAAAACTGCATTTGGATTTTCATGAAATAGAAAAAACAAGCAAGAAAAACAAGCAAAACAACCGTGTTCAACACGCTCAACAAGTGCATGCCACCGTTATAGCATTGAGTTAACGCTGTAATATGTATCACTTTGGCAGCCTACAGTCATACTTTTGAAGGACAAAAGCATTGCATTTGCACGGAAAAAGGGCTGCTTTTCGACCGAAAAATCAATAAAAAGAGGATAGAAGAAATAGATTTTTCGCGTAACTCATTGACACTATTGATGGTATAAAATCATCAAATGCTTGCGGTATTTACGAGCAATCAAGGACGTCATGAATTTGGCGAGAATTATGAGAAGGCTGTTGTAAAGAAAACGGAAAGACATTCCCGACCTATTCATGCAAAGAAGTAGGAAAAACATGGCCCTGTGTGTGGCTGGTCATCAGTTGGTGTCTTGCCGCTCAGTCCCCTTTAATTGGGCATAATCATCCAACAAATATCGGCGCGAAACCGTCACGGTGACGATGATGGAGAGCACCGCTGCCGTAAACATGGCAACCAACAGTACCACCTGGCACGCCACGGCTGTGAGCACACTGGCGCCTACTAACAGCATGCCCCACATCACCAAAGGCGACACGCCCATAACAACCCACCCCATGCCTGACAGACTGGGCAGGGCCGACTGCTGTATTGCACGCCGCAACAGGTAGCCGAGCGCATGGCTATGGGTGGCGCCATTGGCCAGCAAATAGTGGTAAAGCTGCCCATGGTGGCGCAATCCCATATAGTAAACATGCAGGGCTTTGCTGTTTGCGTGGATGAGATGCCCGGTGAGCAGGGCCACGACTGGTATCATATAACGGGGTTCAAACACGTTTGCCCCTCCCATGACCAACAACAGCACATACAGACCAACCACCAGCACGCCTGCAAACGTACCGGCCAACACGGGCAGAAAAAATTGCCGCAGGGGCAACTTGGCCCGCACAATGGACAACGTGGCTCCCCAAACGATGATGAGCAGAGAGAACAACAGCGTAAAGAACGGTTTGTCAAGTGTGACAACTTCGTACAGCAACACACCCAGCACCAAAAGGCTGCCCGCCATTTTAAGGAACGAACGAAGCGTCTTCGTGAGCAGTGGGATGTTGAACACATAGAAAACATAGCAGGGAACAAGCAACAGCAAGAGCCCTAAAATACATTGCATGAAAGTGATGTCCATTTTGTCTACGGTGTCAAATTGATAACCACATCAGCCATTTCGGCAACTTGCTCGTCGGTGGTTGTCCACAAGACAAGATGCCCGGCGGCTTTCATCGACTGCATGTACGACAGCACCAAAGGTACACTTTCGGGTGTCTGCCAAGCCGTTGGCTGATTGAGAAGAATAATATTTGGATTGAGAACGCCTGCAAACGAGAGCATGATGCGCTGTTGCACGTCGGCCGAAAGCGAACACAACTGCCGCTCATAACACGACTTATCGATGCCCAACAATTGCCATTGCCTTAAAAGGGCCGTCTTTTGCTCGTGTCGTGCAGGTGCTTCCGTGTCCACCAGCAAATGGAAAAGCGAGGACACGGAAATGTCGCCAAAGTCAAATTTGCTGGGAACGTATGCCATCATCTGCCGAAAGAAAGGAGCCGACAGTGAGGTGACGCGCTCGCCATCTACCGACACATACCCACTTTCGAGTGGCTGCAAACCTAAAAAGGCGTGCAGCAAAGTCTCCAAAGCCTCTGTATCTTGTGCGTGCACGCACGTCAGCTGCCCATCCATAGCCATGAACGACAGGTCTTTGCATACAACGTGGCTACCCATTTTGATGGTGGCATCCTTGATTTCTATCATACATTGGCAAATGTACACAAAAAATATAAGAATCAACCGACTGTACCGTGATAAAAAATGGCTCAGCACCGGTCTAATGCCTCATTCCATCTTCCTCGTTGCATATATTTTAATTGTATGGGTTGTAAATCGCTTTTTTAGTGTATATTTGTAACGATAAAGTATCGACAAAGAATAAACTGATGACAAAATACAAGATACTCTACTACCTGCCTGCCGAATGGGAGCCGCAAAAAGCCGTGCAATTGACATGGCCACATGCCCATACCGACTGGCAACCCTATTTGCAAGACATTGTTGACACCGAGGTGCAACTGGCAAGGGTGATTGCAAGATATCAGGAGGTGATCATCGTCACACAAGATGTGGCAGAGACAAAACGTCATTTCACGGCACAGGAATGCCAACGAATCAGGTTCGTAGAATGTCCTCTCAACGATACATGGGCTCGCGACCATGGCTTCATCACCTTGCTGCCGAAGGACGGCAAAGCTGCTCCCCAGCTCTTGGATTTCCAATTTAACGGTTGGGGGAACAAGTTTGAAGCCTCCAAGGACAACCTGATTAACAGGCAACTTGTAGCTCAAAACGCCGTAAAAGGCGAATATGTAGATTATAACGACTTTGTCTTAGAGGGAGGTTCCATCGAGAGCGACGGCAAGGGAACCATCCTGACCACCAGTCTCTGCTTGCTCGCTCCAAACAGAAACCAACCGCTGACAAAGCAAGAAATAGAACGAAAGTTGCTCGAAAGATTGCACGCCAACCGCATTTTATGGATAGACTACGGAAAGCTAGTGGGTGATGACACAGATGGACACATAGACACAACCGTGCGCTTTGCCCCAAATGACACCTTATTATATATAGGTACCGGTGACGAGGAGGACGTACAATACGACGACTTCAAAAAAATGGAACGACAGTTGAAAACGTTTCGCACCATAGAAGGCAAGTCCTATCGATTGCTCAAGCTCCCTATACCCCAGCCTATTTACTACGAAGGCGAGCGTCTGCCAGCCACTTACGCCAACTTCGTTGTCATTAATGGGGCGGTGATAGTTCCAACTTATCAACAAGACGAACTGGACAGGCAAGCACTCGACATCATTGGGACGGCCTTTCCCCACCGCGACATCATTCCCCTGGATGCTACAACGGTCATCAAGCAACATGGTTCACTGCACTGTCTTACCATGCAACAAATGCAAACTTTGAACTTTGAACATTGAACTTTGAACTTTATGATTGGCAAAGCTGTCAACTTGTGAACATGTAAACTCGTCAACTAAAAAACTAAAAAACTCATAAACTCATAAACTCAAAAAATGAACGAAATAAGAATAGGAATACTACAATTGCGGAACACAAAATGTGTAGACGATAACAAAAAGAAAATAGCCGAGAACATCACCGACTTGGCGCAGCGTGGCGCACAGCTCATTGTGTTGCAAGAACTGCACAACTCGCTCTACTTTTGTCAGGTGGAGGATGTAAACAACTTCGATTTGGCAGAACCAATCCCGGGTCCTTCTACAGAGTTCTTCGGCAAGTTGGCTAAAAAATTAGAGGTGGTCATCATCACTTCGCTATTTGAAAAGCGGGCTCCCGGCCTGTATCACAACACAGCAGTGGTGATAGAGAAAGACGGAACTATCGCTGGGAAATACCGCAAGATGCACATACCTGACGACCCTGCTTACTATGAAAAGTTCTATTTCACGCCTGGCGACTTGGGTTTCCACCCCATCGACACGTCCATCGGTCGCTTAGGTGTACTGGTCTGTTGGGATCAATGGTATCCAGAGGCAGCCCGACTCATGGCATTGCAAGGCGCACAACTCCTCATCTACCCCACAGCCATTGGTTACGAAAGTAGCGATGACAAGGATGAGCAACAGCGACAACGCAACGCATGGATGACCGTTCAGCGTGGGCATGCGGTAGCTAACGGCATTCCCGTCATCACAGTAAACCGAGTTGGACACGAAGACGACCCTTCTGGACAAACCAATGGCATTAACTTTTGGGGTAGTTCGTTTGTGGCTGGTCCACAAGGAGAGCTGTATTATCAGGCGTGCGATGACGATGAAGAGAGCGTGGTAATAGACATCGACCTCGACCATAGCGAACAAGTACGCCGCTGGTGGCCATTCTTGCGTGACCGACGGATTGAGAACTATCAAGACATTGTGAAAAGATACATCGACAAATAGGCAACCGGAATGAAGCACATAGCCATGCAATAGATCCCATTCTGATTGAACATCGAATTCTTGGACGCAAAGGTAGCAAGCTGAAACGGTTTCTACACGTGCCTGTCTATTTGGCTGTTAACCTACAAAAAACTCCGCGTACTCAAACAAGTACGCGGAGTTTTTTATATTTCGATGCAACGTTAGTTGGTCAATACCATTGATTGAGCCACCCTAACGATGAGCAATTTGATATCTATCTCATTAGAAGAACAAGTAGCGATCATCAACTACGCCGGCCTTTATCACCAATTCGTTCATGAAGTTGCCTGCAAACTGCAATGCCTTCTGCCTAGCTTTATCTTCTTCTGCCTTTGCTTCAAACTTACCAGGACGGGTAGTCCGGTTGGTTACTTGGAAGACATAGACACCTGCATTGCCCTTAACAGGCTTGGCAGAGAACTGTCCTTTTGCCGTAGCAGCAACCGCACCACTCAATGCAGGCTCACTGGCACCTGTACTCATCACAAACACCGGCGCCGAGAAGGTTACCTGATTGACAGGAGCAACGGTAGCTCCCTTCGCCTTAGCAGCAGACACTGACTTCACGTCCTTGGCCTTAGCCATAAGTTGTTCGGCCTTCTTGTCACGCATTACCTCGGCCTTCAACATCTCCTTCACTTGTGGATCATCGTAAGGACGATAGCCCTTTGGATGAATCTTGTCAAGCACCACGAGCAACAACTGGTCGTTGTTACCGCACTCGTACATTGGAGATATTTCACCTTCTTTCGCCTCGAACAACCATTTCAGAGCGTCACGAGTGTCGTTGATGCCCACCAATGTATGTGTAGAAGTGGTGATATCCTTTGCTTCCTGCACCGTGTAACCACAGCCTTTTGCATTCTTAGCAATTTTATCCGGTGTCTGGTTGGCACTGACAAATGAGCTGAACTTGTTATAGGCGGTTGAATAAGTCTCCTTAGAGAAATCGATGGTCTTCTTAATGACGGCAGCCGTATATTTGTTAATCATCGCCCTGCGGTCAACAACCTGTATGATGATATTGCCTTGGCCCAGCTTCATGTTTCTCGTTTCGCTGACGCCAAGATTATTGAGTGTATTGATATACGTCTTTGTATCAGCGTCCATAGACGGAGCTTGCTGATATTGTGCGGTCGTCAACCAGGTCTTTTCGCCCGTTTGTCCATATTTTATGGCCAGCAACTCGAAGTCGGCACCACCGTTCAATGCAGTGTAAATGGAGTCAGCACGCTTCTGAGCTTCGTCAGCTGTCGCACCCATTACCTGAATTTGGCGATACTGCACCGAGTCGGGCAACAATTGTTTAGAAACCAATTTGATAACATTCAGCGTGTTATCCATCTGACTTTCGAACGGCCCAAAGGTCTGTCCAACTGCCATGGAGTCAAGTCTGTCGGCGATGTCGGACGCATAAGCAGTCTTGGCGACAGGCAAACCCAGATAGTTCACCAATGACGTACTCTTGCGAACAGCGTTTGCAGGGTCGGCTGCTGCAGCCAAGTCGGCTGTATATTTCGTGAATGACTTCTGCAAAGCCGCACGGTCGTTTGCCGAAGGTGCTACCTGTACCGTCACATACTTGATGTCACGACTCTCTACATACTGCTTGAAACGGCCCTTCACTTCTTCGTACTTCGCCTTCAAGTCAGCGTCAGAGATTTTCACCTTGCTATCTTCAATACTTGAATAAGGGAACGTAGCCAGCTCAATCTGGCTCTCCTCGTTGGTCTCTTTGTATGCCATTTTGGCCTCAACGGGATTAGAGAGGATGCAACTGGCAAGAAGACTTTGATATTTTTGTGCCAGCAATTGTTGGCGAAGTGTCTTCTCTATGAACGTCCAATACTTGTACAATGCTTGATACTGCTCAGCAAGTTGTGGGTTAGCGGTTTGCTGTGTCTTATAATCAGCGAGGAACTTCTTCAGCGAATTCGCATCAAAACGACCCGTTTGTTGATTCACAAACGGTGTTTGCATCAACATGGGGTTAGTTCCTTCATTCAAGATATTCTGCAATTCGGCATCTGTTACGGTCAGTCCCAGCTTGTTGGCTTCATTCTCTACCACCTTGGTCTGAATGTAAGTTTGCCAAACCATGTCTTTCACTTGGTTCAACTGCATCTCATTGAGGTTATTCACACCTTGTTGCATCTTGATGACTTCCGAATACTCATCAATGAGTTTTTGAAAGTCTTGCACGCTGACTTTCTCACCTAACACTTCGCCTATCTGCTGGCGTCGGTCGTTTCGTGATGCTTCGCATGAACGAAATCCCTCTTCAGCAATAAACGCAAAAAGACCCAAACCGATAATACTAATCAAGATCAGGCCTCTTTTTCTAATTTTTCCTAATGCTGCCATTGTTAATTATACTGTTTTATTTTTTTGTTTTTTATATTCGTTTAAAAGCATTGTTCGTACTACAAAATAACATAACAACCTGTGCCATGGTACTGTTAGTTACTTACAAAATGCGTACAAAAATACTAAATTCTTAGCAAACGCATGAATTTTTCAGTTGAAATTTTGCGTTCAAGCCCTTTTATAGGGTCATTCGGGCAGAACTTTCAGCTGAACCAGCTCTATTTTAGCGGTTGCAATCTTGATAATCTTGAACTCGAATTTTCCTATTTTGACAATCTCATTCAACTTCGGGAAGCTACGATAGGCATTCAATATCAACCCACCAAGCGTCATGTACTCCTCACTTTCGGGCAAATCTAGGCTGAACATTTCGTTCACTTTGTCTATCTCCAGCCGAGCCGACAACAGGTATTCATCCTCGTTAGTCTGCTTGGCGACATATTTTAGGCTGTCGTGTTCGTCCTCTATCTCACCGAATATTTCCTCCACAATGTCCTCCAAAGAAACGATACCGCTAGTCCCTCCGAACTCATCTACCACCACTCCCAGGCTTTTTTTCTGCTGTAACAGTATTTGCATGAGCTTCTGTGCGGGCATGGTTTCAGGCACAAAAGGCATGGAACGGATACCATCTTTCCATGAAGATGGATTCTTAAACAGTTCTGAACTGTGGATATAGCCTTTGATGTGATCGATATCCTCCGTGTAAACAATGATTTTTGAATTACCACTCTCAATGAATTTCTGTCTCAATTCATCGAGTGTGCACGTATTGATGTCTACCGAATTAATCTCAGTTCGCGGCACCATGCAGTCGCGCACCTTCGTATCAGGGAAATCAAGTGCGTTGTGAAAGATTTTCACCTCATTCTCTATTTCCTCATTACTTCGCGCGTTATCTATGCTTGATTGAATCAGATAATCCAAATCAACCTTGGAAAATCCACCCGAGATGGCGTCTTTCGGAATGCGAACCCTGAACAGCCGAAGAATCAGCCCAGATAAAAAGGTTGCGAAACGGCTGATGGGCCATAGGATGACGTAAAACAAATAGGCTGGAAAGGCGAACACTCGCATCAGTCGGTTGGGGTTGTTTTGGAACAGTGTCTTCGGCAAAAACTCGCCCGTAAACAAGATAATCAGCGTCGACAGCACCGTATCTGCCGGCACGGTGAATGCGGCATCCATCCCTGCAAAGATTGTTTGATCAAAGAGACGCGCAATTAAGATCCCATATACCACCAGCACAATGTTGTTTCCCACCAGCATAGTGCTGACAAAGCTGTTGGGGTTGTTGAAGAAAAGAGACAAGAAGCGCTTCGAAATTCCCATTTTCTCCTTGTCCAGCTGTGCAAGCATACGGTTGCTGGACACGAAAGCTATCTCCATTCCTGAAAAGAAAGCAGAGAGTATCATCGTGATGAGAATGCCGATAATCAGCGTTAAATCAACTTGTTCATTCATTATTTAAATCCTTATCAAGGGGTCGTTGGCATCTTAGGTCGTGGTGATGCTTGCGGACGACTGAAAGTATTGAGGCTATCTACTGCCACGGTAGTGGTGTCAGACTCGCCCGTAAAGTCGGATTTTTCAAACGAACCCCTACTGTTGGTCACCAGGTATCTGGTCATCCGCTCATCACTTCGGAAATAACTTCCTTGCAGCGTTCGCTTGGGAGTGACAAGTTTTGAGTACTTACGCGAATACAACTCGTGTGCACGCCGATCCAGAAACAACTCCTCACTGGTAAAGTCCAGTCCGTCTTTGGTCAATATCTTCACCCGTCCCCGCAGTTCCCAAAGCTGCTTGTCGGTGTAATAGTAGGCCGTATCGCATTGTATGTAGGACTGCACATGGAAGCTCTCATCAAACTGTTCTAAGAAAGCTCCCTTGATGAAAACCGACTTTTGAGAGGTTTCATTTTGGTAGATTTCCCATCGTTCTGTCACTATTTTATACTTGATGACGCCCGAGTCGGATATCAACTGGTTCACCCCATAGGTAGTCATCATAGGCACCGAGTCGCGTTCATGAATGGCAGGCGCAATATGTTCCCTCTGTTTTTCGCACGAAATGAAAAACAAAATGTGCAACAATAATAAGATAGGTATGACAGACTTCTTGACCATTCAGTTACCTTCCCTGCCTCACAAAGCAGATTAATTAACCTTCCATTTAGCGAACCAACGCTCATTGAAGGTCAGTCCGATATTGATACGAAACGTATTCTCTGTGATAAAGGCCTTCGCATCCTGTCGAATCCACTGCGCAGAGACATTCAACAACGACCGATTGTTGTAAGCATTGACGATAGGAATGCCAAAACCAGCACTGACGCTTATTTCCTTTGGTCCATCCACACCATTTACTTTCATATAAGGTGTGGCGTAGGAAGCACCTAACCGATAGCGGATTCGTTTGAAGAAATTGCGACTGTTCACATCATGACAGAACTCTCCACCAACTGTAAATCGATGCCGATCGTTGAATTCATTCTTTGACAGTGCGTACTGTGGCACACCACTGGCGATGGAATAAACAGGATATTCGGTTTTTGACCACTGCTGCAGCAGATAATCAACGCCCAACTTCAATTGGTTTTGGTGGTTCCAAGCCAATCCTCCTCCAATAGCTGTAGGCAGTTCCAAGCCGTTGGTTATGCTATAAGCGGTTGTGTCCTGCACGCCAGTCTGCGGATTTCGTGAGATAACATCCAACGTTGGATCGGCACCAAGTTTATGTCCCAGACTATACACAGCACCCAAGGTAACCTGATCTTTCTTCGACAATTGAGCCGTATATTGCAATCCCAAATCCAATTTATAATTCCTCACCTGTGCCGAATAAAACTTTGAAACGGTATTAACCGACTGGTCATTGTAGCTGTTCACGACCGAACGGTTCAACTCCCCCCATAGATAAGAGATATTGGCACCCAAAGAGAATCCCTTGAAGGGTGCCCATCCCGTCCCCAAGTACACCTGGTGCAAGCCACCATTGCCAGTGTAAGTATTGGTTGTTGTGGTCTTTGCGTAGTTTTCATCCACGTTGATGGTCATGGTATTGGCATAATTATATCCAACGTTGGTAAAAGGAACCAAGCCAAAGCTCAAGCCCAAATGCTTGGCCAGACGCAAACCAGCGACCACATATTCAAGGTCTGCATTTTTCGCATTCTTCTTTTTACCATTCTCTGCGAAATTAGTGAGTTGCCCAGAGATGCCCGCATCGAACACAAAGGTGAGCGAATCGAAGGCTGAATAAGAGGCAGGATTGATGAAATTCACCTGGTCGTTCTCCCTGAAACCATAACTCAATCCGTTCATGCCACGGTTGAATCCGCTGGTCTGGTCAGACAACAGCCCCAAACCATACTGGCTATAAGGAGAATTCGTGCCACTTTGAGCAAACGTAGATATAGTGAAAGCTGCCAACAAAAGGGCACCTGCTACTTTTTTCATTCTGTTCTGATTTCTATTTTGGATGCAAAAATATCGAAAATTTTCTAATTAAACGCACATTAAGTGGGAAATATAAGTTATTTTTGCATCGTGAAACGTTTTACCACGCATTTAAAGTATTTACTGGTATTGGTTGCATTCCTTTTGACCACGCAGCAAACCAATGCGCAAGTAGACAGCGTCCTGCTCAAAAGTATGGACTCGGTTAAGATTAGCTTGCTCACTTGTGGCCCCGGCGACCAAATCTATTCGTATTACGGGCACACTGCCATTCACTACAACGACGTAGGCCGACAGCAAGACATCGTCGTAAACTATGGCATGTTTTCCTTCCAGAAAAGCTACTTCATCTTACGTTTTGTGTTCGGGCTCACCGACTATGAAATGGGCATTCAAGACATCAATGACTTCATTGCCTCATACGCTCGCAGAGGTAGTTGGGTGAAAGAACAACAGCTCAACCTCACCAGAGAAGAAAAATGGGCCATCACACAAGCCATTGACGTGAACTACCGGCCCGAGAACCGCGTGTATCGATACAACTATTTTTACGACAATTGCACCACCCGGGCCCGCGACATGATTGTCAACCACATCAACGGCAACGTGCTGTATGCAGAGAACAAGAACGTCACCACCTCGTACCGCCAAATGATTCATCAGTGGAACGAGCAATATCGATGGGCCCGTTTTGGCAACGACCTGTTGCTTGGGGTCAAGGCCGACGCTAAGACAGACAACGCACAACAGCAGTTTTTACCCGACAGTCTGCGGGAAGATTTCGCCCATGCCCTTGTGATTGACCGCCAAGGACAGCGAAGAAACCTCGTAGAAAGCACGTCGTACCTCATTCAACCCATCGAGAAACCTGTGGAAAAAGCTGCCGTCACGCCAGTTGTTTGTGCCATATTGTGGCTCATCCTGACGCTCATTACGTGCTTGGTCGAATGGAAGACACGGCGCATTCTTTGGGTTTACGACCTCCTTGTCATGCTTGTCACAGGCACGGCCGGCCTCATTTTGCTGGCCATGGTTTTCTCGCAACACCCCACGGTACAACTGAATTTCCAAATTCTGCTGCTCTGTCCGCTCAACCTTTTCTACCTCTTCCCCACTATCAAAGCCTTGCGCATGTGTAGAATTCATTCCTACATCAAGCTGTACAGCCTGCTGCTGGTGGCCAACCTCATGTTGGCGTTCTTCCAAACCTATGCTGAAGGCATGGTCATTGTGGCACTGTCTTTACTTTTAAGGTATGGATGGTTGATGATTCACACCTACAAAAAACCAGTAAAATGATGAATAAGTGTCTCTCCGCGATGATTGTCGCAACCCTCACGGGAACCACTGTTCAGGCGCAAACCTTACAAGCTGCGCCGCGATTGGTGGTGAACATCACCATCGACCAGTTGCGCAACGATTATATAGAACATTATTCGCCACTTTATTCCCAAGACGGTTTCAAGAAACTATTGCAGAAAGGCAGCGTGTACGAAGCTGCCAGTTACCCGTTCACGCCTGTCGATCGGGCTTCTGCCATAGCCACCATCGTCACCGGAACAACCCCCTATTACCATAATATCATCAGCACGCAGTGGCTCGACCGAAAGACGTTGCGCCCGGTTTTCTGTGTTGATGACACCCAACATAAGTCCTCACCGCAACGCATGTCCACGTCCACCATTGGTGACGAACTGAAAGTTTCGAGCGGTGGTTCGGCCATCGTTTACGGTCTGGCGGCCAACAGAGAGGCTGCCGTACTGTCAGCAGGACATGCAGCAGATGGCGCCATCTGGATAAACGATAAGACGGGCAGCTGGACAACGTCAAGTTATTACAGCGACAAAGCCCGCAAATGGATCAACGCCTATAGCAGTACCAGGCCCCGACCCGGCAAAGAGAAGACGCAACTGAACGACGCTGTGTGCAACGCCTCTGTGAGCTGCGTGGTCAACAATGCCATGGGCAAGGACGAAATTACCGACTTTTTGTCAGTCACCCTGTCGGCGGCAGGCAGCAATACCGATGCATGGCGAACGGATTTAGAGGCCGTTTACCGCGGATTGGACAAGACCCTGGCGTCGCTCATCACCCGCATCGAACAGGCGGTAGGTGCCAATCGGGTGCTCTTCGTGCTCACCAGCACGGGATACACCGAAGACCCAAAGGTTGACTACGCCAAATACCGCATCCCAACCGGGACGTTCTACATCAACCGAACGGCCAACCTGCTGAACATGTACCTTGGGGCCATCTACGGACAAGCCCGCTATGTGGAGACATGCTACCGCAACCAGATATATTTGAACCGCAAGCTCATTGAAGACAGGCTGCTCTCTTACGAGGATGTTATTTCGCGTTCGAAAGATTTCCTCATTCAGATTGCGGGCATTCGCAATGCCACCGAGAGTCCTTACAACCCCGCTGTCAGTGGTGATTTGCTCATAGAGGTTGCGCCAGGATGGCAGTTGTACAACGAAGACAATCAAGATCATTATACAGCACGCGCGACGTTCGTACCCTTCCCCATCATTCTTTACGGGGCAGGCATCAAACCACAGCGCATCAACTTGCCTGTGACGGTTGACCGCATTGCGCCAACCATCGCCAAATCCATTCAGATTAGGGCACCCAACGCCTGCAAGTCGGCACCGCTTCAGTAAGTCATACCTAACCGCATGTCATTCAATTGGTTAGCGTGGATTTACCAAATTTTCTTTCTTCCATTTACCCCTTCGGTTTTAAACTCATGGAGATTGACCACCAAAGTCATTGAGATTGAGTGCCAAACTCATAGAGATTGGCCCCTAAAGTCAATGCTTTTGAAAAGCAAGACTTGAAAGGCCGATTTGGAAGGCTGAAAAGCCTACCTGACAAGGGGTGCGAGGTGCCTGGAGATGGCTTTATGCCAAGAATATCAAATAATTAAAAGAGAAGTGGCAAATTAACAAATTTTATTCGTAATTTTGCAACACATTATATAATAAGAAATAAACAAAAACAACCATAAAAGATGAATTTCAATAAATTCTTAAAATCATTGTTCGGCGACAAGTCAAGCCGAGACATGCGTCTGATACAACCGCTCGTGGAGACGGTGAAGAAGGCCTATCCCGACATTCAGAAGCTGAGCAACGACGAACTGCGTGCCAAGACCAAGGAGATACAGAAGTATGTACAAGACTCCGCCAAAGAACAAAAAGACAAGATTGCCGAACTGAAGGCCAAGATTGAGGAAACGGCCATCGATGAGCGCGAACCCATCTTCGAAGAGATAGACAAATTGGAGAAAGAGGCGCTGGAGATTTACGAGAAAGCGCTGAACGAGGTGATGCCCACCGCATTCTGCATCGTCAAGGACACCGCACGGAGATTTGCCGAAAATGAAGAAACCATCGTTACCGCAACCGACTTCGACCGCGAGTTGGCAGCCGACCCCAGCAAGGACTTCGTGACCATCGACGGTGACAAGGCCATCTATCATAACCATTGGTCGGCAGGTGGAAACGACCTGAAATGGGAAATGGTACACTACGACGTTCAGCTCTTCGGCGGTATCGCCCTGCACCAAGGTAAGATAGCCGAGATGGCTACAGGTGAGGGTAAAACGCTGGTGGCCACCCTGCCTGTGTTCCTCAACGCCTTAACGGGTAACGGCGTGCACGTTGTTACCGTGAACGACTATCTGGCCAAGCGTGACTCTGAGTGGATGGGACCGCTCTACGAGTTTAATGGCTTGAGCGTTGACTGCATCGATAAGCACCGCCCCAACTCACCAGAACGCCGCAAGGCTTATCTGGCCGACATCACTTTTGGTACCAACAACGAGTTTGGTTTCGACTACCTGCGCGACAACATGGCCGTTTCGCCAGATGACTTGGTGCAACGCGCGCACAACTACGCCATCGTCGATGAGGTAGACTCGGTGTTGATTGACGACGCTCGTACCCCGTTGATTATCAGCGGGCCTGTTCCAAAGGGTGACGACCAGATGTTTGAAGAATACCAACCGCTGGTTGAACGATTGGTTGACGTGCAACGAAAACTGGCCACACAGTTCTTGGCAGAGGCCAAACAGCTGATTTCAGAGGGCCAAGCAGCCAAAGACCAGAAGAAGACTGAGGAGGGATTCCTCGCCTTATACCGTTCATACAAGTCGCTGCCGAAGAACAAGCCACTCATCAAATATCTGTCGGAAGAAGGCATCAAGGCTGGCATGCTCAAGACCGAAGAGTACTACATGCAGAACAACAACCGCGAAATGCCGAAGGCTGTGGAGCCGTTGTACTTCGTGGTGGACGAGAAACTCAACAGCTGCGACCTGACAGACAAGGGTACCGAATGGCTCTCCAAGCAGGTGAACGACAAAGAACTCTTCGTGTTGCCTGACATCACAGCCGAACTTTCAGCACTGGAAAACGAGACTTCACTCTCTGACCAGGAGCGGTTGGACAAGAAAGACGAAATGCTGACCCACTATGGCGTGCAGAGTGAACGAGTACACACTTTGCAACAGCTGTTGAAGGCGTACACGATGTTCAACAAAGATGACGAGTATGTGGTGATTGACGGTGAGGTGAAAATCGTTGACGAGCAGACTGGTCGTATCATGGAAGGCCGCCGTTGGAGCGACGGACTGCACCAAGCCGTGGAGGCAAAGGAACATGTGAGGGTGGAAGCTGCCACGCAGACCTTCGCCACCATCACCTTGCAAAACTACTTCCGCATGTACCACAAGTTGGCTGGTATGACGGGTACCGCCTCAACCGAAGCGGGCGAGTTTTGGGACATCTACAAGTTGGACGTGGTGGAGATACCAACCAACCGTCCCGTGCAGCGCAACGATATGGACGACCGCGTATACAAGACGGCGCGGGAGAAGTATGCTGCCGTGATTGAAGAGATTGAAGAAATGCGCAATAGTGGCCGTCCGTGCCTGGTAGGTACCACGTCTGTCGAGATTTCTGAGTTGCTCAGCAAGATGCTGAACATGCGAAAAATCCCACACAACGTACTGAACGCCAAGCTACACCAAAAGGAAGCCGACATTGTGGCACAGGCCGGACAATCGATAAACGGCCTCGGTGCGGTGACCATCGCCACCAACATGGCCGGTCGTGGTACCGACATCAAGCTGTCGCCCGAAGTGAAAGCGGCCGGAGGTTTGGCCATCATCGGTACCGAACGCCACGAGAGCCGCCGTGTAGACCGCCAGTTGCGAGGTCGTGCAGGCCGTCAAGGCGATCCTGGTAGTTCGGTATTCTACGTCAGTCTGGAAGATAAACTGATGCGATTGTTTGGTTCTGAACGCATCTCCTCGGTGATGGATCGTTTGGGATTCAAAGATGGAGAGCGCATTGAGAGCCCGATGATTTCGAAAAGCATCGAGCGCGCACAGAAGAAAGTGGAAGAAAACAACTTCGGTATTCGTAAGCATTTGCTGGAATACGATGACGTGATGAACAAACAGCGCACCGTGATTTACGAGAAACGGCGCCACGCACTGATGGGCGAGCGTATCGGTATGGACATCGCTAACATCATTTGGGACCGATGTGTCAACATCATCAACTCGAACGATTATGTGGGTTGCAAGGAAGACTTCTTGAAGAACTTGGCGATGGAATGTCCGTTCACCGAAGAAGAATTCATCGCTGGCAATCCCGAAGATTTGGCCGAACGTGCTTTCCAAGATGCGATGGCGGCTTTCAAGCGTAAAACTGAACGGATACAAGCGGTTGCTTGGCCGGTCATTAAGCAGGTACAGGAGGAACAGGGCGATCGGTTTGAGCGCATTGCCGTGCCTATTACCGACGGAAAGCGTGTGTACCAGGTTTCCTGCAACCTCAAAGAAGCCTACGATACCGAAGCCAAAGACATCGTGAAACAGTTCGAGAAGAGCATCGTTCTGCACATTATTGATGAGAATTGGAAGGAGAATCTTCGGCAATTGGATGACCTGCGTCATAGTGTACAGAACGCTTCGTATGAGCAAAAAGACCCGCTGCTGATCTTCAAACTGGAGAGTGCGAAGCTCTGGGACAGCATGATTAACGACATGAACAACCAAACGACGAGCATCTTGATGCGTGGTCAGATTCCTGAAATGCAACAGGAGGAGGTTCGTGAGGCTGCCCCGGCACAGAGAAGTCAACGCTATAACGAGCAGAAAGATGACCTGACAGACCCCGGCCAGGCTGCAGCTGCCCATCAAGATACGCGCGAACAGGCACAACAGGTGAACCGTACGCCGTACATCAAGGACAAGATGCCGCGTCCAAACGATCCTTGTCCCTGTGGAAGCGGCAAGAAATTCAAGAACTGCCACGGCAGAAATCTTCGATAAATATCAACGTATGAAAATGATAGATGGTTGGAATCGCTCACAAACACACCAGGAATGGGCGCACAACCGTCTATCATTTTTTTTTGATTCATTTGCATCCATGAACATTCAAATCAACAACTTAAAGAAGGCTTTTGGCGAGAAAATTGCCGTTGACATCCCCAACTTCGTGATTCATGATGGGGATATTCTCGGACTGGTAGGTAACAATGGAGCCGGAAAAACCACGCTGTTCAGACTGCTACTCGACCTGTTGAAGGCCGATGAGGGGCGGGTTTTGCTTAATTTCGGACTTACCAACCCGCATCAGGAGCCTGCGCCAGAACCCCCAGTGGATGGCACACCGGCTGCTGAAGCATTCACGGTAGACCCTTCCCAATCGGAAGATTGGAAGCAACATACGGGTGCCTACATCGACGAGGGATTCCTCATTGACTTTCTGACGCCAGAGGAATACTTTGAATTTATCGCCAAAGTGAATCACATTGACAAGGAACGTCTCTCCACATTCTTGGCTTCGCTATCCAAATTCATGAATGGCGAGATACTCGGTCAGAAGAAATTGATTCGCGATTTCTCTGCCGGAAACAAGCAAAAAATAGGCATCATCTCCGCTCTCATCGCACAACCAAAGCTGCTGATTCTTGATGAGCCTTTCAATTTTCTGGATCCTTCGAGCCAAAACTTCTTGAAACGTTTGTTGCTGAATTATCAACAAGCAACGGGAGCCACCATCCTCGTGAGCAGTCACAACCTGCAACACACGGTGGAAATATCCAATCGAGTGGCACTGATGGAGAGTGGTTCCATCATCAAAGACCTGCCCAACATACACGGACAGGCTGAAAAAGAACTGGAAGATTATTTCAATGGGACGCAGGATGCATCCGAATGAACACGAAAAATGCTGATTACATGATGCGCGAACGGACGTATGCTTGGCGCAAATAAGCTGCAACCCAGCAAACACAAGCAATGATGACGTACATGAGTGCTAACTGCCAAAGATTGATGTGAATGCCTTCAACGCTCGCTCCCGGCCAGTTTGCGAGGAGCGACAGATAGTGATTCAGGACTTGGGTCATCAAAGTTAGCGCGACAGCCACGACACTTTGCAACAACGGTGCAAAGGACAAGGCGAACAAAAGACAGGAGGTATAGAGGATGAGGACGGTCAGTGGGACGGCCAACAGGTTGGTAAGAAGGAAGTAACAAGAAAAACGGCCGAAATAATAGGCCACCAACGGAGCCGTACCGAGCTGTGCCGCCAACGATACGGCCATCATTCCCCACAACTTTCTCACAACGATCGACCTGGAGCGGATGGTATCTGGCATCCAACGTTCAATGGGTCGATAAAGCAATAGAATGGCCGCGACAGCCATGAAAGACAGTTGGAAACCTACATCCCATAAGCTCAGCGGATGCAGCAGCAACATCACAATGCCCGTAAGTGATAGGGCATTGAGCGACATCTTATCGCGGTTGAGCAGTGACACCAATGAATAAACGGTGAGCATGATAGCCGAACGCATGACACTCGATGACATTCCCGTTAAAAACACATAGACCCAAACGGTCAACACTACGAACGCAAGACTGAAAACACGCCGCAATCCTCGCCCACCCAGCACCAAGACAAGCAGTCCGTAGATGATGCTAAGATGCAAACCAGACAGGGCCAAGATATGAGAAGCGCCCGAAATGGAAAAGATTTCCTTGGTCTGTTTGGACAAAAACGACTTTTCTCCCAACGTCATCGCAGCCAAGACGGCATAATCTTGGTCATCAAAACCATGGGTAGCATAATGACTCAGTAGTTTTTCTCGCACCTTTTGCGCCTTCAAACGCAATCGCTCGAACCGAGGCATGCACGTCAAATCAAGCTGACATTGCGCCCAATGACGGTTATAAATGAACGTTTGCGCCCGATAACCCCGTATCGCCATCCACCGTTGATAATTGAAATGACTGTTTGAGGGATAACTCCGAATGGGCTGAAAGGCCGAACGAAACCAGATTCCATCGCCCACTTTCAACGCTTCATAACGCCTTTCAACGGTATCGCGCAATATCGATGCCCTCACTTTTTGGCCGGATAAAGGGCCGGAAAGGACATACAAATCGCACTGAACCACCTTACCTCTCACCTTTGGCGTGGTCATCACGACGGCTTCAGACACATGTTCTTCCTCGGGAATGGGTACAGCCAGACGGTTTTTCTGCATGGTCATGAGCAGCATGCCAAAGCACATCACGGTGAAAAGAATGGCCACTCCCTGCGCTGTTTTCCATCGGTAGCTCGCTAATGCGATTAACAAGACCGATGAAGCGATGGACAACCACAGCCATGTTGGCACGACAAACCCGAAAGAGTCGCCTGCAACAAGACCTACGATCAATGCCAAGGCAACCCTAAAGAGGGGATAAAGTTGCAGCCAATCACGCACTTTCATTCATCATCGTCCATCAAATTGATTCGTAGTTGTCTTGAGATTATTCATAATCATCAATCACACGATTGGTAAATTCCATCATGGGTTGAGCCACCTTGAATAACTCTGTCATGGGTTCTATCCAGCCATTGCCCTCAAAAAAGTCATCTTCAACCCGATGCCAGCAAGCATAATCCTTCATTCGAAGATAGTCAATAAACTCATAATCGGCCGGAAAACCCTTCGGACAAGTCTTCAATCGGCTGATTCCAAAGCCCTTGTCCGATGCCTGTTCATCACTCCACGAACCCTGAGTGGCATAACCAAAGAAATGAACAAACTTGCCATTCTCCACACATCTTCGCCACTCGTCAATGTTGCCCATAATCTCATTGCGGCAAGAGGTCAAGATATGGGTGGGCAACCAATAAGCTCCGGCCGACAACAGGCAATGACCTGGCTGCACATGGATGTAGTAACCAGCATGTAACGACTTACGACCTTTGGCGCTGATGTATGCACCAAAATGCCTTTTGTAGGGCGATTTGTCGGGCGAGAAACGTGTGTCACGATTAAAACGGAAGCACGCTTCCTTGGCTGTTACATGCGATACGTAGGCATCAAACTTAGAGATGGCTGCGATAGCCCGCTCCACTCCCTCCTCAAAATCGTTGCGACAAGCCAAATATTCGTCTTTATGGGCTTGATACCAGTCACGATTGTTATTCTTGGCAATGCGCTCTAAATATTTTAAAATGCGTTGGATATTCATATAATCGATGTTTTAAAGATGGAAGATGCAAGTTACAACAATGATTCATGCAAGTTTGGAAGATGTCAATCGCTTAGGACAAATCTGGTCAAACTGGCACTTTTCACACTTGGGACGTTGACTTTGACAAATGTATCTGCCATGCAAAAGCAGCCAATGGTGCGCACTCGACACATCTTCTTCAGGGATGTACTTCATCAATTCAAGTTCAACTTTCAAGGGAGTGTCGGCCTTCAGCGGCACCAACCCCATGCGATGACTCACTCTGTAGACGTGAGTATCAACCGCAATCTTTGCTTTTCCATACCAAACGGCTTGCACTACGTTGGCCGTCTTGCGCCCTACGCCAGGCAATTTCACCAAATCGGCGGTGTTGTCCGGCACTTCTCCGCCGAAATCGCTTACTAACATTTGCGCCATCTCCACCAAATGCCGTGATTTGGCATTAGGATAACTCACGCTGCGCACATATTCCAACACCTCTTCGGGCGTAGCTTGTGCCATCGACTGTGCGTCAGGATAACGCTGAAACAACGCCGGTGTCACCTGATTGATGCGCTTATCGGTGCATTGTGCGCTTAACAATGTGGCAACCAATAGCTGAAAAGCCGACCCAAACTCAAGTTCGGTCGTAACGATGGGCGTTGTTTTTCTGAAATAATCGAGAATATATTGATATCTTTCTTTTCGTGTCATATCACAAAAATACGAAACATTTCGCAATTCACCAAGCCCTTGAAGCGTTTTCACACACCATGACATCAAGGTTTCTCGATAAAAAAAATGTGACTAAACTCAAGTGTCTCACCGAATTTAGTCACATTCTTTTATAATTAGATAAGCTTAATAAGCATCCTCATGTTTAATCTCTTCTTTCGTGATTTTCTTGCTATCCATGGCATGCCATACATAAACTATATAAGCAAGGACGAATGGAATAAAGAGTGAAACAATGGCCATAGTGCGCAATGTAAATTCACTACTACTACTGTTCATGATGGTCAGTGAACTCTGCAAATCGGCATTAGAAGGATAATAAGCTGTATTGTTCCAACCTGCAATGAGCAACAGAACCAAAACAACTAAGACTACGCCAATACCTGCCGGCCAAATACCCTTGATATAGGTGTTACTCAATACAGTCTTGACAATGCCGAACAGCAGCAATACCACGCCAACCAGCAACACAATAGCAAGATACCACATGTCTAACAGGTTGTATAGATACTTCATCGACTCCATAGAAATCACGCCAGTGGCTGGGTCATAGGCGAAACCATCCTTCAACAAGGTTCTAATTAGGAACGGGAGGAACAGCAACAAGAATGCTCCTGTGTTGTAAATAAGATGCTTACGGCTGCGAGCGCGCAGTGTATCATCGGCCACATTATTAATAATGTAGAGCAAACCCAATATGCGAGCCAAGAAGAACACGGCTAAACCCAGCACCACATTCCATACATCCAGCAACGCATCCAAGCCATGACTGTAGTTGGCCCACCTGCTTATCACCGGTGCCATACCATTGGTGATGTTAATCTTGTCGACCAAGAAGTTAGAACCGTTGAAGAATGTTGCAACGGCACCACCCAACAAAACAGGACCCAAAATACCATTGATGACCAAGCACCATTGGAAAGTCTTCACTCCTAAGATGTTTCCCAGTTTGTTTTGAAATTCATAGCTCACTGCCTGAACAACAAACGAGAAGAGAATAATCATCCACAACCAATAAGCACCACCGAAGCTGGTACTGTAAAACAAAGGAAAAGAAGCGAAGAAAGCACCACCAAAGGTAACCAACGTCGTGAAAGTGGTTTCCCACTTGCGCCCCGTACTGTTGACAACCATCCTACGCTCATGTTCGGTCTTACCCAGGTTGAACACCAAAGAGTTAGCACCCTGAACAAACATCAAGAATACCAGTAAGGCTCCTAACAAAGAAACAAGAAACCACCAGTAATGTTGTAAAAAACTATATGTAATCATTGTATTACCTTTCTTATTTATAATTCAACCTGATTTGACTTTTCACTATTCTCAGGACCTTTCTTAATAGCCTTGCAAAGAATGTTAATCTCAACAGCCAACATGGCGGTGAAGAGAATCAAGAATATAAAGAAGGTGACAATAACCGAACTCGGTTTAATGTCAGACACGGCAACCCATGTCGGCAACATATCCTGGATGGTCCACGGCTGACGACCAAACTCTGCCACTAACCAGCCTGATTGAGAGGCCAGGTAAGCGCATGGCAACAGCACGATGCCCGAAATCAACAACCAGCGATGTTTGATGATGTCTTTCTTGTAAACGATGAAAAGCGAACAGATAAAGAACAAAATCAACAACATGCCGATGCCAACCATCACTCTGAATGCCCAGAAGTTCACTGGAATGAACGGAACAACTTGGTGGGGCGATTTTACATAACCATAACCAAAATAAGGCATGTTGTCTTTCAGAATCTGCTTGGTAGCTTCATCCTTCTTGCCTGAACGATAATCTTGCAGCGCTGCAATGGCCATCTGGCCGCGCTTCATCTTTTCTTCTACCGAAATAACCTTCGTACCGTCAGGTTTGGTATAACCATTCAGAAGGTCATTCACGCCAGGCACATATCCATTGGCGTCTAAGGTTGCCAAGAATGACAAGCCATTAGGCACGGCCATCTTCATCGGTGGCTCTTGCTGGTTCACATAGTCGGGTTGCTTAAATGGGTTAACAGCTGCAAATACCGTCAATCCCTGGCCCGTTCCACCATTGTAAAGCGCTTCCATCGAAGCCAGTTTCATAGGCTGTACCTTGCCAACCTGGATAGCTGAGCTGTGTCCGGTAATCAATGTCAATGCCACAGCTGCCAAGCCAAAGATACTACCTATCTTCATACTCTCAATAGCCAACTTGTGATCACGCTTCTTAAGCAAGTACCAACTACTTACGGCCACAGTAAACACAGCACCGATAATCCATGAAGAGGTCACGGTATGACAGAACTTGTCCACGGCAAAGGGCGACAAAGCCACGTCCATAAACGAGTTCATCTCAAAGCGCATGGTATCAGGATTAAACTCCTGTCCAACGGGCAACTGCATCCAAGCGTTAGCTACCAGAATCCACCAAGCAGAGATGGTTGCGCCCAACCCCGTGAGCCAGGTAGAAGCCAGGTGGAAACCAGGAGACACTTTCTTCCATCCAAAGAACATTACAGCCACGAAGGTAGCCTCCATGAAGAAAGCAATAATACCCTCGATAGCCAACGGAGCACCGAAGATATCGCCTACAAACCATGAGTAGTTGCTCCAGTTGGTACCAAATTCGAATTCCAAGATGAGGCCTGTTGCCACACCCATGGCGAAATTAATACCAAACAGCTTTTGCCAAAACCGCGCCGCATCCTTCCAAAAAGGGTCACGGGTACGATAATAGCGAGTTTCCATAATTCCCATAACGACGGCAAGACCAAGCGTTAATGGAACAAAAAGCCAGTGATAAATGGCTGTTAAAGCAAATTGGGCACGCGACCAGTCGATCGTTTGTGCCGAAATGTCTAATAACAGATTGTGCATAATGTAATGTATTTAATGAATGTTTCGTTTAATCATCTCGGTAGATACGAAATCTGCTTCATCGCCTTTTTGCGAGTTCTGTTTGATGAAATCAGGAAAGAAGAATACTTTCAGAATAGCGAACATGATGAAGAGTTTAATCAAAATGACAGTCCATAGTGTTTTACCTACGGTCATGTGCTTAAAGCCATCATAGTACAAATCAAAAGCTCGATAAATAAAGCTGTTTTTATTCATAGTAAAGTAGTTTTCGGGTGTAAAGGTAATAAAATATATGTAAAGTTGTACTTTTTCGTAAAAAAAATTATTCACAACGTTGGAAGAAACAAATTCAAGCCGATATGGATACATGATTTTTCTTGACAACGAGCCTTCAAATCCCGGGCGTATTTGCAAGCAACATACTTTTGGCTGGCAAATACGGCAAGCACGAGCCACTTTCATACCAAATTGTTACACAAACACTTACACACACATGCACTCCATAACACTTCATCATTTTGGCTTTCAGATGCCAACAGCATAGCTTTTAGGCAGCAATAACAATGCTATTGGCAGTTTATCAGCATGCTTTTAGCCCGTTAAAGCATGCAGATGGCAAGACAAAAGGATGCTTCTGAGCGGACAAAATCAATATTTTTGTGTAAAAATACGTTTTTTCTTCCTAAATTATTGCCTCCTTACATCCGCTGTGCCTATTGATTTTTTCCAGATGAACAGTTTTCAACAGCTGTTTTTGGGGTAAAAAACGATGAAAATATCTGACAAATTCTTCTATTACGTCTCTGCATCACAGCAGTGACACAAGATTGACGCATACCTCTAACTCACCATGCAGCATCCCCTGAGCGCAGGGGGGTCGCATCACATCCTACAACGAAATACAAAGCTCAAGACCCCCAAAAAGTGCTTTGCAAAGTTTATTTTTATCAAAAAACATTAAAAACAAGCCGAATGGTCATTTGTCTTTTATTTTTTTTTGCCAATCAACATTAAATATATAAATTTGCAAAGACAATTATTAAGTAAAATTACCTATGAAAAAAAAGGTAGTCATTCCGATAATCGTTTTCATGCTCCTACTCGTTGCAGGCATTGTATATCTTGCCTACAACCTGAACAAGCAGCAACAGCATAACCAGGAGATGCAAGAGTTGGCCGAGCTGGACAAGCAGGAAATGGAAAACGAATATCAACGATTTGCCGATCAATATAGTGAGATGAAGACACAAATCAGCAACGATTCCATTGTCGCTCAGCTCACCAAAGAACAGGAAAAGACCGAGCGGCTCTTGAACGAGCTGAAGCAAGTAAAGAGCAATGACGCTCGTGAAATTGCCAGGTTGAAAAAAGAATTGGCCACCGTGCGCGCCGTCCTGCGCAGCTATGTGATGGAAATAGACTCGCTGAACCGGCTCAATCAAAACCTGACCAAGGAAAATACCCGCATCAAGGGAGAATATGAAGCTGCCAACCGACAAATAGAAGGGTTGAGCACTGAAAAGGCAAACCTGTCGGAGAAGGTGGCCATCGCTGCACAATTGGATGCCACAGGCATTAACCTATCCCTTCGTGACAAGCGAGGCAGGGCAACCAAGCGGTTGAAAAAGGCTAAGACCCTGCAAGTGGATTTCAGCATTGCGAAAAACGTTACTGCCACCAATGGCATGCGTACGCTGTATGTGCGCATTGTAGCACCTACGGGAAGCGTGCTGGGCGGAGCCGGTACATTCCCATACGAGAACAAGAATTTGCAGGCTACTGCAAAAAAAACCGTGGAATACGGCGGTCAGCAAACCAATGTCACAGCCTATTGGAACATAGACCAAGCCATGGTCTCGGGTACATATCAGGTGAGCATCTTTGCAGAAGGTAACATGATAGGATCACGAAGTTTTACATTAGATTAGCAGTTGAATGAATCGATGATGAACAGACTTTATACTACACTGGTTCTGATGGGTACGCTGTTGCCTGTTCATGCGCAAACGACACTGTCGCTTGACAGTTGTCGGGCCATGGCCCTGCGCAACAACAAGCAGCTGAATGTAGCCAAGCTCCAACAAGACGTCGCCAGAAACATGCGAAAATCCCTGAGAACAAAATATCTGCCGAAAATCGATGCGATGGGTGGATATGAATTTGTCAGTAAGGAGATTTCACTTCTCAACGACCAACAGAAAGCTGGATTTGCCAACTTGGGCACCAACATCAGCAACGGCATGGGAGCCAATTTATCCACCATGATTGGCGGATTGGTACAACAAGGGGTTCTCTCCCCACAAATGGCACAGCAACTGGGCTCACTGATGGAAAACCTGGGGGCTGCCATCGGCCAAGCCGGAAATGCCATAGGCAACAGCATCAATGAGGCCTTGAAGACAGACACCCGGCAAGTATGGGCAGGAACGGTGATGGTGAAGCAGCCCATCTACATGGGAGGAGCCATTATCGCAGCCAACAACATTGCAGACATCAACGAACAGATGGCTGCCAACGGCCTGTCACAACGCACACAGACCACACTTTACGACATCGACCACGCCTATTGGCTGGTGGTGTCATTGAGACAAAAGCAAAAACTGGCTAACAGCTATCAAGAACTCGTCAAGAAGCTCAGCTCTGATGTACAGAAGATGATAGAGCAAGGTGTAGCCACGCGTGCAGACGGTTTGAAAGTAGACGTGAAAGTGAACGAGGCTGACATGCAGGTGACACAGGCCGAAAACGGAGTTGCCCTCGCCAAGATGTTGCTTTGCCAATTGTGTGGGCTACCCTTGGAAGAGAACATTCAATTGGCTGACGAAAATGCCGAGTTGCTGTCCCCAGGAGTGAACAGTGAGGCCAATCAGGCGATTGACATCACCACTACCCGCCCGGAATTGCGCTTACTGCAAAACGCCGTTGACATCAGCAAACAGAACACTCGGCTCATCCGGGCAGCCTACCTGCCACATGTAGCACTTACAGGTGGTTATTTCATCTCAAATCCAAATATGTTCAATGGCTTCCAGCGAAAGTTCTCGGGTGCATGGAATGTGGGAGTCATTGTTCAGGTGCCGGTGTGGAACTGGTTTGAGGGTGCCTATAAAGTGCGTGCCACCAAGACGGCCACCAGCATCGCCGAGCTCACCATGAGCGACGCACAAGAAAAGATAGAACTGCAAATCGCACAAAGCAGATTCAAGGTGAAAGAAGCTAACAAAAAGTTGGCTATGGCCATGAAGAGCGTGTCAAGTGCAGAAGAAAACCTGCGCAGTGCTAATCTGGGATTCAAAGAAGGTGTCATGGAATCGACGGATGTCATGGCTGCGCAAACAGCATGGCAGAAAGCTCAAAGTCAAAAAATAGAAGCAGAAGTAGAAGTTAAATTAGCCCAAGTAAACCTCAACAAGGCGCTTGGCATCTTACAATAATAAATATCATGTCGGCAAAATCACAACACAACAACATTTTACTGGCGATCATTGGATTCGCTACAGTTGTCATTCTCGTGGCCATCATCGGTTTTTTCACGTTAGGAAAGAAGCCAGAGATTGTTCAAGGCGAAATTGAAGTGTCTGAATACCGCGTTTCAAGCAAACTGCCTGGTCGTATCTTGGAGTTAAGAGTCAAGGAAGGTGATTACGTCCGGGTGGGCGATACGCTGGCCATCCTGGAGGCTCCCGAGGTAAATGCCCAGGAAAAGGCAGCAGCTGCCCAACAACAGGCTGCCGCCGCCATGAGCGACATGGCAGACAAAGGAGCCAGAAAAGAACAGATTCAAGCTGCTTATCAATTGTGGCAACAGGCATTAGCGGCGGCAGATATCGCCCAGAAATCGTACGAACGCGTGCAAAACCTTTTTGACCAAGGGGTGATGAGTGCTCAAAAGCGCGACGAAGCCTTTGCTGGCTACAAGGCACGCGAAGCACAAGTGAAGGCGGCCAAGAGCCAATATGACATGGCCAAGAACGGTGCTCGCGAAGAAGAGAAACGCGCTGCGAAGAAACAGGCTCAAGCAGCTGAGGGAGCCGCCAATGTGGTTCGATCGCTATTGAGAGAGACCGTTCAGATATCCAACGTAGAAGGTGAAGTCAGCAGCGTATATCCTAAGGAAGGCGAACTGGTGGGTACAGGATCGCCCATCATGAGCATTTCCATCATGAAAGACCTTTGGGGAACCTTCAACATCCGCGAAGACCAACTCAATGGCATGAAGGTGGGTGATACTTTCAAGGCTTACGCACCCGCTTTCAACAAAGAGATCAACATGAAAGTGTTCTACATCAAGGACCAAGGGTCATACGCTGTTTGGAAAGCCACCAAGACCAATGGGCAATATGACTTGAAAACATTTGAGGTAAAAGCACGTCCTACCCAAAAATTCGAGGGTCTTCGTCCAGGAATGTCGCTCGTCATCAAGGAGTCATAAGCGAGGTTTTCAGAATTGTGTAGATGTTGGTTCCAGTTCATTGCAGCTGAATCAGGTCTGCAAGAGAATCACGACACCTTCCCATGGTTCATCACCACAACTGTCCATCACATAGGATTCATCACGTAGATACATGTTAAAAAAAATAATACAGATTGCCTTTCGCGAATGTGGAATATTGCTACATAATCCCATCTATGGATTCTGCATGGTGATATTCCCCATCCTGGTCATCATCTTTTTTACATCCTTGATGAACGAAGGCCAACCCGTGAAGATGCCTGTCGGCGTGGTTGACTTGGACAACACGACCACCTCGCGCAAGCTGATTCGCAATCTTGACTCCTACCAGATGAGCCATGTCGTGGCACATTATTCCAACATGAACGATGCCCGGCAGGCTATCCAGCGCAACGAGATTTATGCTTTTCTGCTCATTCCGAAAGGCATGACAAGCGACCTCACCAGTGCACGCCAACCAAAAATCTCTTTTTATTACAGTAGTGTGTCACTCGTAGCTGGCTCTACGCTGTACAAGGATTTGAAAACCATTACGACGCTCGGTTCGGCAGGAGTTGCTTCCGCTAAACTAACAGCCATGGGGAAGACCAATGACGAGGTTAGAACCTTCTTACAGCCCATCGCCATCGACCTGCACATGATCAACAATCCATTGGCCAACTACAATGTTTACCTTTCCACGACCATGATTCCAGGCGTATTGCTCATCTTCATGTTTCTTATCTCTGCCTATTCCATTGGTACGGAACTCAAGTTCAAAGAATCAAAGAAGTGGCTGGCCATGGCTGACAACAACATCTATGTGGCCATGGCAGGAAAGATGCTGCCGCAAACCATCATCTTCCTAACCATCTTCTACGCCTTTGAAATTTATATCTACTATGTGCTGGGCTTTCCACACCCAGGCGGTCTCTTTCCCATCTTGTTGCTCGGACTGCTCACGGTACTGGCAGGACAAGGCTTTGGCATCTTCGCTTTTGGTCTGGTACCCTCACTGCGCATGTCCATGAGTGTATGCTCACTATGGGCCGTTCTGGGCTTTACGACCAGCGGCGCCACATATCCGGTGTTTTCCATGAGCCCGATGATTGAGGCGATGGCACAACTATTCCCTCTCAGGCACTACTACATGATTTACCAACAGTGCATCTTCAACGGCTTCCCGCTGACAGACGCTTGGCTCAATCTCCTGGCACTGTGCACCTTCATCATACTGCCGATATTCACCCTGCGCAACATCAAGCGAGCCATGCTCACCTATGTATATATACCTTAACAGGACGTAAGATAAACTAAGCAACTCAATAGAAGTTTAAAGACAAGAAACAAGCAAACATGAACGAAAGTTTCTTCCAGAGAATCAAAGAAGGCATCCAGGATATGTGTTATATCTGGGTCAAGGAGATACGCTCTTCCGTGACCGATGAAGGCGTGCTGATTTTTTGCATCTTGGTGCCACTTCTCTATCCTCTTGTCTATTCCTGGGCTTACACGAACGAAGTGACACGCGAAGTGCCGGTTGCTGTTGTTGACTTCTCCAAATCACAACTTAGCCGTCAGTTCATTCGTTCGGTAGACGCTTCGCCCGGCACCGACGTGACTTACCATGTCAACAGCTTAAACGAAGCACGTGAACTGGTAGCTCGACAAAAAGTTCACGGCATCCTGTATTTTCCCGCTGACTTCTCAAACAAACTATACCGAGGGCAGCAATCCCACGTCAGCCTTTACTGCGACATGAGCCTGATGCTCACCTATAAAGCCATTTATCAAAGTACACAGGAGGTGGCCAGCATGCTGAACACCGAGCTGCAGCTGCAACAGGCGGGCGGATACACCAACCGAGATGATGAGATTGCAGCACAACCTCTGGCCGTGGACGATGTTCAAATATTCAATTCGACGGGCGGATACGGCAATGCGCTCATCCCCGGCGTGCTGATGATGATCATGCAGCAGACGCTGTTGTTGGGCATCGGTCTGGCTGCAGGAACGGCCAGAGAGAACAATCGCTACAAAGACCTTGTACCCATCAGCCGACATTACAATGGCATATTCCGCATCGTCATGGGCAAATCTATGGCCTACTTCATGCTCTATGCAGTCATCGGAGCTTACCTGTCATTGATAGTGCCCAGGCTTTTCGGCTTTACTACCCTCGCCTCAGGAGCTGCGCTGGTGGGTCTGCTCGTTCCATACATCCTGGCTTGCATCTTCTTCGGTATGGCCTTGTCGTGTATGGTCCGCTATCGCGAGAACGTCATCCTGCTGGTTGTCTTCACATCCATTCCCTTAATATTCATGACAGGCGTTTCATGGCCCCAAAATAACATACCTGGAATATGGCAAGGTGTGGCCTATCTTTTCCCATCTACCTTCGGCGTTAGAGGATTCTTGCGCATCAATGGCATGGGAGCCACGCTGGCTGACATCAAAACAGAATACCAAGTTTTATGGGTGCAGGTACTGGCCTATTTCCTACTCACTTGTTTGGTTTACCGCTATCAAATCATCCATACTCGTCGTCATGCCTTGGAACGCATCGCACGGTTGAAACAAAAAGCAAAGGAAGCGATAGAGAGAAAGGAAAGACTGGCCAGCGAAAAATCCGAATAAAGGTAAAAGGTTCATCATCGGGCATCCGTATCCTCCAATCATTTCACAAATGCCGATGTCACATTTTTTAAGTCTTTCACCCCACTGTTTTAATTGTTTTTGCGTACCTTTGCAAAATATAGGTTGTTACGTTGACCATCAACGAGTTTTTTGCTTACAAATAGCATAACAAGCAAAGAAAGGACAGCCTATCAATAGGATGCAAAATTATTATTCATCATTATATCAATGAAACAATTCAGATTAGTAGATAATGTGGTTGGATGGGTTGCCTTCCTCGTGGCTGCCATCACCTACTGTCTTACTGTAGAGCCGACAGCCAGCTTCTGGGACTGTCCAGAGTTCATCACCACAGGTTACAAACTGGAAGTAGGGCATCCGCCGGGGGCACCATTCTTCATGCTTACGGCCAATCTCTTCACGCAGTTTGTGAGTGATCCGTCTAAGGTGGCCCTCATGGTCAACATCATGAGTGCGTTGCTGAGTGCCGTCACGGTACTGTTCCTGTTCTGGACTATTACACACCTCACGCGCAAGCTTATCCTGAAAGACTGGGACAGTCTGTCACTGGGAAAACTCATCGCCATCGAGGCATCAGGCATGGTGGGCGCACTGATCTACTGTTTCAGCGACACGGCGTGGTTCTCGGCTGTCGAGGGCGAGGTGTATGCCTACTCATCGGCATTCACGGCTGTTGTATTCTGGCTCATCTTGAAATGGGAAGACCACGCTGACGAACCCCACAGCGACCGTTGGCTGCTGCTCATCGCCTACATGACGGGGCTATCCATCGGCGTACACCTGCTCAACCTGCTGTGTATCCCGGCCATTGTGTTGGTGTTTGTGTACCGCAAGTTCCCCGACATCGAGGTCAAGGGCTCACTTATTGCCCTGCTTGGCTCGTTTGTCATAGTGGCCGGCGTGCTGTACGGACTCATCCCGGGCATCATCACTGTGGGCGGATGGTTCGAGCTTTTCTTCGTTAACACACTCGGCATGCCGTTCAACACGGGTACCATCGTGTACATCCTATTGCTGGTTAGCACTGTGGTGTGGGCCATCTACGAGAGCTATGTGGGACGAAGCAACCGCCGCATGAATATTGCTTTCATGCTGTCGGTGGCCATGTTGGGCATCCCGTTCTACGGTTATGGCTGGAGTGCGGTGTGCATCGGCGTGGTAGTGTTGGCCCTGCTGTGGTTCGTACTCAACTATACAAACAAGGTTGAGAAGAAGCGAGTGCCGCTCATCAGCGCGCGCATTAAGAACACTGTGCTGCTGGGACTGCTGATGCTCATGATAGGTTACTCGAGCTATGCACTCATTGTGATACGCTCGGCGGCCAACCCTCCGATGGATCAGAACTCACCCGAGGACATTTTCACATTAGGTAAATACTTGAGTAGAGACCAATATGGCTACCGTCCGCTCTTCTACGGACAGGCTTATACTTCCCAAGTAAAGCTTGATGTACAGGGCAACCAATGCATTCCCAGTATGACCGAGGGAGAACCCATATACGCACAGAAGGAAAAAGCAAGTAAGGACGAGAAGGACTCATACTTTGTTGTGACGCACAACTCCAAATACATCTACGCACAGAACATGCTCTTCCCGCGCATGTACTCGTCAGACCACGCCACGGCCTACGAGAGTTGGATGGGCGGCGTGGATGGCACACAGGTGCCATACGACCGCTGTGGTGAAAACATCATGGTGAAGGTGCCAACGCAATGGGAGAACCTGCGTTTCTTCTTGAGCTACCAGTGCAACTTTATGTACTGGCGCTACTTCATGTGGAACTTCGCTGGTCGCCAGAATGGCATACAGGGCAACGGCGAACTGGAGCACGGCAACTGGATCTCGGGCATCCCGCTGATTGACAATCCACGACTGGGCGACCAGAGCAAGCTGCCCGACGAGCTGAAAAACGACAAGGGACACAACGTGTACTACATGCTACCGCTGCTGCTGGGACTCATCGGACTGTTCTGGCAGGCATGGCGTGGCAAGCGAGGCATCCGTCAGTTCTGGGTGGTATTCTTCCTGTTCTTTATGACAGGATTGGCTATCGTGATCTATCTGAACCAGACTCCGTTGCAGCCTCGCGAACGTGACTACGCCTATGCGGGATCGTTCTACGCCTTCGCCATCTGGTGTGGCATCGGCGTGGCAGCCATCATCGACCTGCTGAAGAAGTATCTCAAGCTCAACGAAACGGTATTGGCTGCCATAGCAGGCATAGCCTGTTTGCTGGTACCAGTGCAGATGGCCAGTCAGAATTGGGACGATCATGACAGAAGTGGGCGATACACCTGCCGAGACTTCGGGCAGAACTACCTGATGACCTTGCAGGATAAAGGCTACCCAATACTCTTCACCAACGGCGACAACGACACCTTCCCACTTTGGTACAACCAAGATGTGGAGGGCGTACGAACCGACGCCAGGGTATGTAACCTGAGCTATCTGCAGACCGACTGGTACATTGATCAGATGAAGCGGCCTGCCTACGACTCGCCATCTGTACCTATCAGCTGGCCAAGATTAGACTATTGCTCGGGAACCAACGAGGCTGTGCCCATTCAGAGCGAGTGGAAGAAAGAGTTGGAGCAATACTACAGGGACTATCCCGAAGAGGCCAGGAAGCAATTCGGCGATGAGCCGTTCGAGTTAAAGAACATCATCAAATACTGGATGCGGTCGAAAGACGAAGACAGACACGTCATCCCAACCGACACGGTATATGTGACCATCGACAAAGAGGCCGTGAGGAAGAGCGGTATGATGATGGCTTCCGACACTATTCCTGACAAGATGATTATCTCTTTAGTTGGCAAACGTGCGCTGCATAAAGGCGAAATGATGATGCTGGAGATGATTGCTGAATGCGGATGGACACGACCTATCTACGTCGCCACGACCGTTGCCGCCAGATACTACATGAACCTGGGCGACAACTTCGTGAGCGAAGGACTGGTGAATCGTATCACACCTTTCACCACTAACAAGCCCGGCGTGAAGAACTTCGACACCGAAAAGGCCTACAACAACCTCATGAATCGTTACAAGTACGGCGGACTGGAGAAGAAAGGCCTCTACATCGACGAAACCACCATGGGCATGTGCGTGACACACCGACGCCTATTCGCACAGCTGGCCACAGAACTACTCAAGGAAGGCAAGACCGATAAAGCTGCAAAGGCTTTGGCTAAGGCCGAACGTGTGATACCTGAATACAATGTACCGATAAGCTGGAAGAGTGGTTCCCTGGACATGGCACGCGCCTATGTGCTGCTGGGACAGAAAGCAAAGGCAAAGCATATCCTTCAAAAACTATGGAAAGACCATACGCAATATGCAGACTGGTACCTTAGTTTGGATGGCACTAGATTCCTTGCATCACAAGAAGATTGCATGCTATACTTCCAACTCATGATGGAAGTGAACAAGATTACGTCACTCTTCGACACCGCGTGGGCCAAAAAACAAATGGACGAATTGAACCGATGGTACAACCTATATGCACGAAAAGGCGGTCGCACTTTAGAGTGATTCATGATAAATGTTGATGCCGGGACACAAGCATGTCAGTCAGACTAATTGGTTCTCGGCATCAATTCTTAAAGAAAAAGAAGAAAATAAAGCATGTTCATTGAGCAACCAGCCAAATGGTTACGGTGGTTATACCCCAACGCCCTGTGGCGAATGGATAGGAACGAGCGTTCTGTCTACCTGACTTTCGACGATGGTCCGATACCCAGTTCCACGCCTTTCATCCTCGACACACTGGCTGAATTCGACGCCAAGGCCACCTTCTTCATGGTGGGCGAGAACGTACTACGCTATCACGACCTGTACAACCGCATCGTAGAAGAAGGCCATCAGGTGGGCAATCACACTTTCAACCACATGGGGTCGCTCAAACATTGGGCACTGACCTATGGCATCAACATCCAGAAAGCCAACGAACTGATACACGCCCACCTTTTCCGCCCGCCCCATGGATGGATGCGATGGTCGGTATATTGGTGGCTATCCAGACGCTATCAAATCGTGATGTGGGACCTCGTGACCCGAGATTACTCCAAGTGGATGACGGCAGAAGATGTGTTGAGAAACGTCAAGCGATATGCCCGCAACGGCTCCATCATTACTTTTCACGATTCGACAAAAAGCATCGACAAGCTACGATACGCCCTACCAGAGGCCTTGAAATGGCTGAAAGAACAAGGATATGAATTCAAGACTTTCGAGTGAGCTGAAGGCTGAGGCATTAAACCTCGGCTTTTTTGCTTGCGGAATTGCACGCGCTGAAGCCGTTGACGACACCAACGCCCAACATGTAAGGCAGTGGATTAACGAAGGACGGCAGGCAGACATGGACTACATGCGCAACCATACCGAGATGAGACTTGACCCACGACTGCTCATGAAAGGCGTGAAAAGCATCGTGTCGGTTGCCATGAACTATACACCAGCGCAACACATCCCATCTAATCAGTTGCAGTTTGCTGCGTATGCTTACGGCGAAGACTATCACGACATTGTCAAGAAAAAGCTAAGACAACTGGCATTGAAGTTTGATTTCAAGGAATTGCGCATGCAAGATGAACCGAACAAGGAGAATAACGAAGTCCATTTTCGGGTTTTCTGTGACTCTGCACCTGTGCTGGAGCGTTATTGGGCCACTCGTGCAGGACTGGGTTGGATTGGCCGTAACCACCAACTGATCATCCCAAAAGCTGGTAGCATGTTCTTCCTTGGCGAGCTGTTCTTGACCATTGAGTTAGACTATGATGAACCCATGCGCAGCCGTTGCGGCAATTGTCATGCGTGCATTGATGCCTGCCCCACTGGCGCCATCACCAAAGACGGGCCGCTCGACGCCAACAAATGCCTCTCCTACCAAACCATAGAGAACCGTGGAGACATCTCAAAAGATATCGCCGAGAAGATGGGAAATACCATTTACGGCTGCGACCGCTGTCAGCAAGCATGCCCATGGAACCGCTTCTCCATACCCAACAACACACCAGAGCTACAACCGAAGCCAGAGTTCATGGCCATGACACGCGACAAGTGGATGCAGCTTTCAGAAGATGAATACCGCCAACTATTCAAAAAGAGTGCGGTAAAACGAGCAAAATACGAGGGACTGATGCGCAACATCCAAGCCATAGTTGACCTCTCGGAAGAACAAAAACAAGATCATTAAGACAGAAAGAACGATGAACTCACAAGAAAGAAAAGAACAATTACGAAATAGCAAACCATACCAGGCCATAAAACACATCACCATCTATCTGGACAATTACCACCTTGATGGTGTCGCTGGTTTGGTACCAGGAGGAATAGGTGACGCCGTGACCGCCTTATTCGGCTTGACACATGTCTACTTCGCTATGTTCAAGCTGCATTCAATTCCGCTAACCTTGGCAGTGCTGAACAACACTTTGCGTGACGTGCTGTTAGGACTGATTCCTTTCTACGTCGGCAATGTCATTGATTTTTTCCACCATTCTAACAAGAAGAACATGGTACTCATCGACGGATTCATCCACGGCGACAAAGCCATCATCAAGGAAGTAAACAAACGGGCGTTGCAAGCTGCGGTCTTCCTCGTTTTCTTTATCATCGCCATTGCCATGATGATTGCCCTGCTGATATGGTTGGCAAAAACACTGGGAACCATGATTTTCAGTTAAAACTCCATACAAGCCTCAGCGAAAAGATGTTCCGCATACTTACCAAAATCCCCAAGACGACGTGTCGCCTTGGGGGTTTTGACGTTTGATGGTTGGCAGATGACGACCAAGCAATACGTCTTATTGCATTTCATAAACCACATCCATGAGTTTACGGCCAAGACTCTCAGCCTCTTCCATTGTCGCAGCTTCACTGTAAACACGAATGATAGGCTCCGTGTTGCTGGCTCGCAAGTGAACCCATTTGTCAGCAAAATCAATCTTGACGCCATCGATATCTGTCACCTTTTCATCCGCATACATTTCCTTGATACGATCCAAGATGGCACTGATATCAGTCTCTGGTGTCAGGTCAATACGGTTTTTCGCCATGAAATAGTTGGGGTAAGACTTGCGAAGCTCACTCACTTTACAGCCTTTATGTGCCAAAGAAGAGAGGAAGAGGGCAATACCAACCAAGGCATCGCGACCATAATGGCTCTCCGGATAAATCACTCCCCCATTGCCTTCACCACCGATGACGGCATTCACCTCCTTCATCTTTGTGGTAACGTTCACTTCTCCAACGGCTGAAGCCATGTACTGTCCGCCATGTTTCTCGGTCACGTCACACAGCGCACGTGTAGAACTGAGGTTTGAAACGGTGTTGCCAGGTGTATGACTCAACACATAGTCAGCCACACTAACCAGCGTGTATTCCTCACCAAACATGGTACCATCTTCACAGATAAACGCCAAGCGGTCTACATCCGGATCAACAACGATACCAAGGTCGTAGCCACCTTTGGACATTTCCTGCATGATACCTCCCAAATTCTTTTCCAATGGCTCTGGGTTGTGTGCGAAATCACCCGTAGGTTCACCGTTCAAAAGCGTGTATTCAACGCCCAATTCGTTCAACAGTTTTGGCAGAATGATGCCACCAACACTGTTGATACCATCCACGGCAACCTTGAAATGAACTTTTTTGATGGCCTCCCGATCAACCAACTTCAGTGCCAACACACTCTCAATATGGCGTTGGTCGAATGAAGAATCTTCGGTGTAATGACCTAAATTGTCCACATCCGCATAGTTGAAATCTTCACTTTCAGCGATGTCGAGCACCTCGTTTCCTTCCGATTTTGTAAGAAATTCGCCTTCATGATTGAGCAATTTCAGTGCATTCCATTGTCTTGGGTTATGACTCGCAGTGATGATAATGCCCCCAGCCGCCTGTGTCATACGCACAGCCAGTTCGGTTGTGGGCGTCGTAGCCAATCCAATGTTAATGACATCATAACCAATTCCCATCAACGTTCCACACACCACGTTCTTCACCATCTCACCTGAAATGCGCGCATCGCGTCCCACCACAATGGTATTGCTCTGCGACTTTCCACTTCTACGGATAAACGTAGCGTAAGCAGATGTGAACTTGACGATGTCCAATGGGTTCAACGTGTCGCCCGAACGACCTCCAATGGTACCCCGAATTCCTGAAATTGATTTGATTAACGTCATGATGTTTCCTGTTTAATGTTAGTTTTTATATCAAATTGTTCACAGGTTTTTCTTACCTACCTCGTTGATATGTAATGTCATACAAACATGGATAAACGCTCTGTCGCGCATAGTTATGCCCACTGGTATGAGGAACTATCAACCGAACCTTCGCTATCTCGTCGCCTTCTTTGATGGGTCTGCCCACATGGATATAACTGAACGGAACCAGCCAACCTGCAGGAACCTCTGTTGTATTGAAAGCACTTGACATCACGCTCTCACCCTTCACAAACGAAGCCGTAAACGTTCCACTTGTATTACGAACCTTCATCTTATCCACCACGGCTGAATAAAACAGTACATCGTTCGAAAGTTGCAAGGAGTCGGTCATCAAGTTACGTTCTTTAAAACGACAAAGAACGTCAACGGTCTCACCATTTTTGATTTTCTCTCCCACTCCATTTCGAATAATCTGCATGTAAACGCCACTGCTGGAAATCAAGACAAACTCATTGCGTTGCACGTTTGTCGTGTAACCTTGCGACGCGAACGTCTCTTCAGAAATGACCTGCACGGCCGAATCGGCAATGTATTTGTTGATGGCACTGCGCTCCGCTGCCTTTTGATCTGCATAGGTCTTGTTGTCACGGCAAGATGCCAAGAAGCAGATGGACAACAAGGCGAATAGTGGAAATATAATTCTTTTCATCTTTTATGATATCTACAGTCATCTGCAAAGATAGTTAAAGTCGGGAAAACGACAAAAGAAAAGCTTTGCTTTTATAGATTATTGACGATAGGAACAAACTGCCGTGCGTTGGCTATTTTCGTTTTAACCGATCCTCATAATGTATGAAAGCCTGCCTTACCACTTTTTCAGCCTCGTCCAAAGAGCAATAAAGTCGACCGCCACTGGCATTGACATGTCCTCCCCCATTGAAGAATTCGGCCGCCATCTCATTGCAGGGAAAGTCATCTACCGAACGCAGGCTCACCCACACCAGGTTATCCTTACGGTCGTCCTCACGCAATGAAACGGACAACTTCATGCCCTTAATGGAGAGCGGAACGTTGACCAAGCCCTCTGCATCGCCTTTCACGAAATGGAAATTGCGCATGTCATTGCGCGAGATGGCGAAATAAGAGGCATGAAAATCCTCGAAGACATTTAGTTTTTGCGACATCATGTAGCCTCGCAACCGTATGGCCCACTGGCTATAATTGTTGTAAACATTGCGGTAAATCTTGTCCTTATCAAATCCTTTTGTCAGCAACTGACTGATGATGAAGAAGATGTCTGGACGGGACGAATTGTAGGTAAAGCCGCCCGTATCGGTCATCATGCCACAATAGAGGGGCACGGCACCCTGGCACGTCATCCGTTCAAAGCCACCCAACTGCCATATTATGCGGAAGATCAGTTCGCTGGTGCTGCTGGCATCAGTCCGAGATACGGAGAAAACCGTATCCATGTCGGCGTTGGTGTGATGGTCTACCATCACCCTTTTGGCAGGACTTGCTTCTAATACGGGCTGCATTTCGTCTACCCTCCCGGTGCTGCCAAAGTCGAGACAAAACACCAAGTCAGCCTTCTGGAATAGTTGTTTCACTTCCTCCTGATGCTTGTCATAGCGTACAATACGGTCGCTGTTGGGCAACCATCGCAAGAAATCGGGATAAGCATCCGGCATCACGACAGCGGGCTGTTTGCCGCATTGGTTTTTCAGATAATCGCACCAAGCCAACGAAGAGCCCAGTGCGTCACCGTCAGGCGATTTGTGTCCGCAGATAATAATATGTTGAGCATCATCAATTAGTTGTCGCAACAGTTCCAACTCTTCTGGTGCTAAAATGTCTATGTTCATGTAACGAATGTACGTTGAGAATATCATCGTTTTCAAGTTGATGGCTGTTTAACACAAAGGCTTTCATCCACCAACTTAAAAACGCAATAACTCAAAAACCTCAAAAACTTATAAACTCAAAAACTCATCCATCAGAATAACTGATTGGGATATACGTCTTGGTCAATCAGCGACTGAATCCTGTCCACGGTATCTTGACGGTCTGCCGCATAAGTAACGCCAAACCACTTGCTGGTAGTGTCAAGCACCTTCACGGTAGCCGTTCCCTCATGAATCAACTTATTAACCTCCAATGGAATGAAGAACTCTGCCTTGAGGTTCTCCATGTTCTTCGGATCTGAGAGAAACTCCTTGAAATAGGCATTGCTATACTTAAAATAATCGGGTGTAAAGCCCCACATATTCATCGATACGGGCGTATTGTCGTCTACAGCCACCCATTCGCCTTGCTCATCTTTGTAACATACGGCTCCGTTAACGCGCATGATTTCTGTACGTTCTACAACGGTGGTCAGGTTGCCTTGCTCGTTCTTTTCGCAAATACCACGAGCCACGGTTCCATTCTCCGACAGCGTATTGCCTACGCGGAAGCCCACCATGGCATAGTTGTTCTTCGAGCCTTCTGGAAGATTGGCCAAGAACTTCCCCATCACCATGAATGCGTCCCGATTGTAGAAGTCGTCACAATTGATGACACAGAACGGTTCGTTTATCAAATCTTCAGCCATCATCACGGCATGATTGGTACCCCATGGCTTTTCTCTACCTTCAGGAACAGTAAATCCTTCCGGCAGTTTGTCGATGGCCTGGAAACACACTTCGGCAGGAATATGTCCTGCATATTTAGACAACACTTTCTCTCTGAACTCGTCTTCAAAGTCTTTTCGGATGACAAATACAATTTTACCAAAACCTGCTTTAATGGCGTCATAGATAGAATAGTCCATGATGGTTTCCCCATTAGGTCCCAAACCGTCAAGTTGTTTCAATCCTCCATAACGGCTACCCATGCCGGCAGCAAGCAGTAATAATGTTGGTTTCATAATCAATTTTATTTTAATGATAATCAATGTTCAAATCAGTTGGGGTAAACAGGCGACGCCTATCTTATGCAAAGGTAATAAAAAACGATTAATAGCCACAAGAAATCACCTTCTTTTATCCTATATTGAAGCAGCAACCTGCTGAAATAAAACCTCTCTCCATTGCAAAATAAATGACAGACAGACAGGCAGACACACGGGATTCAGCAAGTTCTTTATCGGCCAATTTGACACAATAAAACCGCCACATTGGCGCATCACTATGCAAAGGCACACCTTTTGGACATCATGAAGCAGTTAAAGAAATGATTAAAAAAGAAAGGAAAAAAAGATTATGACATTCGATAAATTTACAATTAAAGCACAAGAAACCGTTCAAGGGGCTGTGAACCTGGCACAAAGCGCTGGGCAACAGACCATAGAACCCATTCACTTGTTGCTCGCCCTGCTGAACAAAGGGAAGGATGTAACGACGTTTATTTTTCAAAAGTTAGGCGTTAATCCTTCTCAGATAGAGGCATTGGCGCAGAGCGAGATTGAACATTTGCCCAAGGTATCGGGCGGACAACCCTACCTGAGCAATGACACCAACATGGTTTTGCAAAGGACTATGGATTTGTCCCAACGCTTTGGCGACCAGTTCGTGAGCCTCGAACCCATGTTGCTGGCTTTGCTCACGGTCAACTCTTCGGCCAGTCGTATCCTCAAGGATGCAGGCTGTACGGAAAAAGACATGACCAAAGCCATCGATGAGTTGCGACAAGGTTCGAAGGTACAGAGCCAGAGTGGCGACGAAAACTATCAGGCACTTGATAAGTATGCCAAGAACCTGGTGCAGGAAGCTCGTTCTGGAAAGTTGGATCCCGTTATCGGACGGGATGAGGAGATACGCCGCGTGCTCCAGATATTGAGCCGCCGCACCAAGAACAACCCTATATTAATAGGTGAGCCGGGTACGGGTAAGACCGCCATTGTGGAGGGCTTGGCCGGGCGTATCGTTCGAGGTGACGTGCCCGAGAACTTAAAAAACAAGCAGCTCTACTCGCTGGACATGGGCGCATTGGTGGCCGGAGCCAAGTACAAGGGCGAGTTTGAAGAACGTCTGAAAAGCGTCATCAAGGAAGTGACTCACGCCGAGGGCGAAATCATCCTCTTCATCGACGAGATTCATACCTTGGTGGGTGCAGGCGGCGGAGAAGGTGCCATGGATGCCGCCAACATTCTAAAGCCGGCTCTGGCGCGTGGCGAATTGCGGGCCATTGGTGCCACCACACTCAACGAATACCAGAAGTATTTCGAGAAAGACAAGGCACTGGAAAGGCGATTCCAAACGGTGATGGTCGACGAACCTGATGAGTTGAGTGCCATCTCCATCCTCCGCGGATTGAAAGAGCGGTACGAGAACCACCACAAAGTGAGGATTCAGGACGACGCATGTATTGCTGCCGTAACACTGTCGGAGCGATACATCAGCAACCGATTCTTGCCAGACAAGGCCATCGACCTGATGGACGAGGCCGCCGCAAAACTGCGAATGGAACGCGACTCGGTACCGGAGGAGTTGGATGAGATTACCCGTAAGCTCAAACAATTGGAGATTGAGCGCGAAGCCATCAAGCGAGAAAACGACGAGGTGAAGATCAAACAACTCGACAAAGACATCGCCGAACTGCACGAGGAGGAACAATCGTTCCGGGCTAAGTGGGAAAGCGAGAAGAACTTGGTGAACAAGATACAACAGGACAAGCAGGAGATGGAGAACCTGCGATTTGAAGCTGACCGCGCCGAACGTGAGGGCAACTACGAACGGGTGGCCGAGATAAGGTATGGTAAGCTGAAAAGTCTGCAAGACGACATCGACAACATCAAGCTACAACTGAAGGCCACACAGGGCGGAGAAGCCATGGTGCGCGAGGAGGTGACGGCTGATGACATCGCTGAAGTGGTGAGCCGATGGACCGGCATTCCCGTCACGCGTATGCTGCAAAGCGAGAAAGACAAGCTCTTGCATCTGGAAAGCGAGCTGCACAAACGGGTGATTGGCCAAGATGAGGCCATCACGGCCGTGAGCGACGCTGTGCGCCGCAGTCGGGCCGGATTGCATGATCCGAAACGCCCCATCGCCTCGTTCATCTTCTTAGGAACCACTGGCGTGGGCAAGACCGAGCTGGCCAAAGCACTGGCTGAATATCTTTTCAACGACGAAAGCATGATGACGCGTATCGACATGAGCGAGTATCAGGAAAAATTCAGCGTGTCACGGCTCATCGGCGCACCTCCCGGATACGTTGGATATGACGAGGGTGGACAGCTGACAGAGGCCGTCAGGCGCAAGCCTTACAGCGTCATCTTGTTCGACGAGATAGAGAAGGCGCATCCAGACGTGTTCAACATCCTGCTGCAAGTGCTGGACGATGGTAGACTGACCGACAACAAGGGACGCACGGTGAACTTCAAGAACACCATCATCATCATGACCTCTAACCTGGGCAGCCAATACATCCAAGAGCAAATGGCTGGCATCGACGCACACAACCGTGAGGACAAGTTGAGGGAAACTAAGCATACGGTCATGGAAATGCTCAAAAAGACCATCCGGCCGGAGTTTCTCAACCGTATCGACGAAACCATCATGTTCTTGCCACTGACCCGGACTGAGATCGACAGCGTGGTGAAATTGCAGATGAACGCCGTGAAGAAAATGCTGTCGGAACAAGGCTTTACCTTGGAATGGACACCCAATGCCATCGACTTCCTTGGCAAGGTGGGATATGATCCTGAGTTCGGTGCCCGCCCGGTTAAGCGCGCCATCCAACGCTACGTCTTGAACGACCTGTCCAAGAAGCTGCTGGCCGGCGAGGTGATGAACGATAAACCCATCACCATCGATGCCGATGACCATGGGCTGACATTCAAAAATTAAGGACGCACAGCGGGCCTTTGCCAGCTGGACCGCATCAGCCAGAGCATGAAGGGTGCGGGAACAGCTGCACGGCCTGCACGTCATGAAAACCTATCATTGGGGTATGTCCGTAAGGATGTACCCCATTTTTGTTTGACGGAGCATGGTAGGGCGCTCACCCTAAATGTCCTATTTTTTGATTGTTTTTAGCCCCTAAAACAACCTTTCAAAACTTTCAATCTGGAAAAAAACGATAGGCCTACGGGATGCACGCAGGTACTAATTTGACAAGTAAAAAACACCTTTTTCACTTAAGGCTGGTTCTATAAATTACCACCGCATATAGTCATTAAATTTTTATGAAATACGTTTTGTTATCTTTTGGCCTTTTTTTGGTTCAAAATGTAAGTTCGTTCAGTCGTGTAGCTCGCTACACTCCTTCACTCTCTTGCATTTTGGCCTCAAAAAAAAGCTCAAAATCTAACAAAGCTAATTTATAGAACCAGCCATAAAGCAATGAGATGAGCCGACAAGAAACAACACTTTGAGGTCCAATTTACACACCTTTGCACAACAAAAGCATGTTAATAAGCGGCTTAAACCAATGCTTTTGGTTCCTAAAGGACATCAATAACGGGTACATCTTGATATCAATAAACAGAATACTCTGTATATCAACAACATACAAACTTCTCCATTTTCAGCGTATTTACGCATGGATGCAAGTTTGTTTGTCTACACGCAAATTTTAAGCAGGATGGTTGTCAAAATAATTTTCAGTGTATTGATAAAAGAACAACCAATCTTAAACATTCACGTTCAGGTTGATATTGAATCTCTGTAGCCGATACGACTTGTTTGATGGATGTCATCATGTGAGCAGTACATTACCAAATTCATTGACGAGATTTTCAGAGAATTGCTTGCATACCTCAAGAATTTTGACGATTTTTGTATAAAGGTTGTACATACGATTCTCTGAACTTAATGTTTTGAATACCACCAAGTTACTAAAAATCAACGACATGTGTAACTTTTGTGCATATTTATCAACTTAAATAAATTCCGCCAACGAGTCAATGATAGAAAGTATTATAGATTCACATATAACAGAGCAACTATATAAAATATATAGTTTAGACATTGACGGTTTTGTCAATAACCAGGAGCAAGTCAAAACTTTAAATTTTGAATATGAATGGCCTGTTGTTGATTTTTTAGAGCCTGTTTTTATGCCTTTGTTCCAAAACATAGACTCCAACTTTATCTATTTAACAAAAGGATATAATATAACAAAAGATGAAATCTATTCTAAATTTTCAAGGAAAGATTTCATAGAGTTCATGAGAGGTAACAAGACTTATACTCCACGAGGGCGAAGTAAGGAAAGTATTGACACTTATTATATGATAGGCCTAACTATTTTTGACGAAACCTACGAATGGTTAATTCATAATAATGTTGACGTGGGATATTTAACCTTTTCTTTTCAAATTAAGAAATTCAACAATGAGAAGATACTAAATTTACTTACGAACAATAAGTGGTTTGTGCGTGATGATAATTATTGAGGACGGCAGCGGTGCTATCGAGTATTACTACGGTAAGATGGGCAAGGTTGCCAAGACCCGCCGCACGCTGATTGTACCTAATCAGACAGTGGCAACCTACGTAACACAGTGGAAGTATGACAGCCACAATCGCCTATTGGAAATGATTTACCCCGATGAGGAGAAAGTAACCTACGGGTACAACCTCGGTGGACAGGTAGACCACGTCCGTGGCTACAAGTCCTATGGCTACGATTATGTGAACAAGATTGGCTATCATAAGTTTGAGCAGCGCACTTACCTGAAGTACTGTAACGGAGCGGAAACCTTCTACTCCTATGACCCACAACGTTGCCGACTGCAGAACCTCGTGGTCAATGCCAAAGCAGGTCGTTCTGAAAACGGATATACACCTGCAGAAATAACATTGAGACATAAACTTATCCACAGCCTCAGATATATGGAAGGCATATCCACTTTGGCAAAAGAGGATTACCAATATACCGACGGATTGTATCTTGTTACCGAAAAAACAGTCTATAAAAGAGTTGCAAACCATAGGTATGAGCAGGTATAACAAGAAATATAAATACACCGAAAATATGTTGCGAAAAGAGTAAAATCTTCAACAACGTTTATCACATGTTTCAAATGACTAAAAAGGTTTTGGTTATTCTTTTTTCGATTATTATTTTAACAGGAGGGTGTAACTCCCCCTTGTCAAAGTTTAAATGTGTCTATGACATGTATGGTGATAGCACTGTTTATTATGTAATAACAATCAATGGAGATTATCTAAAGACTACCAAACATAAACACATTATAGTTTCCGAGTTTGACAGCTTAAATAATATATGGCATTCTCCAGTAGATAGTATTTTTGAAAAAAAGGATAGTATATTTCTAAGCAAAGAATTACAAGATTCACTGATTTTTCATATAGAAAATGCTATAAAAAGTGACAAAAGCATTACTTCTTACATGTCTACCAATCAATCTATAATAACGATAAGTTGGAATAAACGTACTTATAAACTCCAATATAGCAACATAGGGCAACGTGGTTTGATTTCATTTCTAAAAAAACACTCTTCCATCCAGATCAAATGAACAGCAAATAAAAGATTAAGTATAAATATGCCATTACGAAACAACCGTACATATCCCTACAAAATTGAGCTGCGCACCTACCTGAAGTATTGCAACGGAGCGGAAACGTTCTACAGTTACGACCCACAGCGTCGCAGACTACAGAACCTTGCAGTCAATGCTGGCGGCAAGACCATCATGGACAGTGCCCTCCAGTTGCAATCCATCAAGGACAATTACAAGACATTCGATTTGCCATACAACGGTCAGGACAATACCGACTATGTCAATGGCAAAGGCTTTAGTAGTGATGACGACACGCCAGAGGCAGCACAGGCAAGGGCGATGGTCAAGACGAGGGCTGGCGAAGCTGGCACTAACGAGCGGATGCAGTTCTAATACCATCCCGACCATTTGGGCAGCAGTAGCTACATCACCAACTTGGATGGTGAGGTCATGCAGCACATTGAATATGTACCGTATGGCGAGGTGTTCATAGATGAATTGGAGCTTACGCAAAAGCTAAACAGGAATTAGAAACTTTACAACAAACATGGGGAACAATGAGATGATAAGAAATATATTACATTCTATCTTGGTCATTTTTGTTTTGGCTAGTTGCCAAAACAAAAATGACATCAATAAGATAGTTTCGAATCATTGGCAGCAAGATAGCATAAATTGTATTGTAGACTTTTCTTCTTGTTTTAGCTTCAACTGGGATGTATGTTATTATTTTTCCAGTAAATGCTCTTTAGAGGAGATTAATAAGGATTTAGGTATACAGTTTAATGAGTTCGAAGACACAAGTGATAGAATGATTTTTGTTCAAGACAAAAGAATCATTTACACACAAGACTGGTATTATATACCAGAGAAAATACAAACTGGTATAATATTTGATCAAAGTATAAGAAAACTAAAAATCAAGAAAGGTAATGCGAAATTTAGAATAGAAAAGAAACGTGATAGGTATTTGCTAATTCCAATCTATAAGTAATGCTTCAAATTGGATTTTATCGTAGCAACAAATAGAAATCAGTGATTTTTGCTATTTTTGTAACCCCAAACAAAGAGAAAATTACCTTACGATAACCCTTCGGAACTTTATGCTCCAGGTTGGAAGTGAAAAACTCAAGTTTTCAACACCAAACAAGAGTTTTATAAAAGGATTGACTAATTTTGCACTTGCTGGTTGACTCTACGGATCATCCTTCTCCAAACCCTAAATGGTCATATCAGTATGAATCTACAGCCGCCTATGGTGGCACAACCTTTATGCGTTTATCCAATAAATAGATGAAAGAAAATCATAGTAACCATTGGGCAGGAGGAAGAAAAAAAATGAAAATACTGGTAAATTATTTACTAACATTTCTATTCATTTGTCTTATAGAAACTTCTTGTTCCTTTAAGACAAAGTGTAGAGGCATAAGTATCAACGAAGTTCATACTACAACTAAACATGCAAGTATGAGATTCTCCTCCTTGGCTACGTTTTCAAAGAACAAGACATCAGCATTAAAAAATTATCGAAAGTTTAACATAAGTAGGAGCATCAAAAAATCAATCAAACTATCCAATTGGGCAGAAAATATGGAATATCCTCCCGACGTCTTTATCTGTGAAAATGGTTATTATTTTTTATTATCTGTTACAAAAAATCCAACAGGACTAGATACAAATTTTTACCATTGGATTGTTTTAAATAATGATGGTAGAGTTGTTGATGAATTTGTAAGCTTATCTAAAAACATCAATAACTGCTATATGGAAAAAGGGAAACTACACATGGTTGTATATGACTATGATGATGAGTTTTTTTTAAAGGAGCAATCAGAATTGATTCCGATAATAATAAGGGATTTTATAGTTGAAGATAGTTTAGCTTTGAGTAAAGAAAGTAAATTTTACGTAGAAGAGGGCTAATATCAGTAAATAAAAATTCGTTGGTCAAATTAAAGCGTATTTAACTGTCCGATAGGCTTATGATTGATGAGAGTAAAATACTACAACATGGTGAAAGCAGCGACTTTGCCTTAGCCTCTATCTTTGCCCCATCGATGTATTCCACGTCAAGGGTCACTAAGCTTCGATCAGCAAGTAGCACCATCAATTGGGTGAACACGTTGTTTAGCTCGTCTCTGACACGGTTGTGGAAGCAGTTGATGGTGATGAAGTTGGGCTTTTCGTATCCTATAATCCCAATGAAGTGGGTGTCATGGAGGAGCGATTATACAGGAACATTCCATTGGACATAGACAATATGGAGGGGACGCATCTAAATCACATTTCAATGTTAGGGTAATGTTTCTATCAGGAGTTATTATAATAACCATCTGATTATCAATGTGATTTTTAAAAGATTAAGCATAAATGCAGGGAAAGATTCTCTGCCTTTTGCTATTTTTGTAACTCAAAACAATGAAAAATGAATATACGAGAACGCTTCGGCACTTTGCGCTCCAGATTGGAAATGAAAAACTCAAGTTTTCAACACCAAACAAGAGTTTTATAAAAGGATTGACTAATTTTGCACTTGCTGGTTGACTCTACGCTCAATATGAACAATAAAAGATATATATATTATATGCTTATAATATGCACATTATTGCTTTTTAGTTGCAATTACCGCCATAAGCAGGAAATTACTATTTTTTATTTTTGTGGTAATATAGAACCATATAGACAGTTTGATTGTACTGACCTCGATAGCATATGTAAGACCAATGAATACGATGATACAATATTTATAACCTCTACTATGTTCAAACAAATTAAAGACGATATAATAAATGCTAAACCAACTAATAATTATTCAAACTCATACACACCAATAATATATGTAAATGTTGGAAATCAGAATTTGTGTCTTAATGGAATAAATAATCAGTGTTGGATAAAACAGAGTGATAGAAAATATCACCCTTCTATTCTTAGTAATAAGACAGTGTATCTTCTAAAATGGAAATCTTTCTATTACAATTATTTGCCATATGATATTTTACAATTAGATAAGGGGATACGGCAATTTGGTATTCCTTCTGATTATAAAAAAGATCAGATAAATAAAATAATTAAAAAGAAAGAAATGTCTAAAGTCTTAGTAAGGGTAAAATAATAAAGGCTGTGATCGCAAATCATCCTCTTTTATTCTATAAAAATCAATAGAAATGTAGCCTATCATACAGTTTTCCCACATTTTTATACTTCTCAAACGCATTTTTTCCTTTGATTATTCCGTGTTTCGAGATAAAAACGCTATATTTACGGTGTAAAATATGATACCAATATCAAAAATAACACTCTAATATGATATTTGAACGTAAGAAATACTTGGATGAACTTATCGCAGGACGTGGAAACGGTCTTGTGAAGATTATAACAGGTGTCAGACGATGTGGAAAGTCTTTCCTGCTGTTTGAGATCTGGCATAACTGGCTGTTGGAACATGGGGTGACTGATAATCACATCATCGAAATACAACTTGACGATTTCCGAAACAAACGGTTGAGAAAGCCTGATGCCCTACTCGACTATATAGATTCAAAGGTTGTGGATGATGGCAATCCTTATTATATATCCGTTGGCGGAATTAATTTAGTGCATATTCAATTCTGCCAATGGGCTTGTTGTTAATGAAGTTTACATATTGCAGAAAGGTATATTTTACATCTTTCACATAATGGAGGTCAGCTACACTTGCTTTTGACAGATCGTAGGAATGGATAACTCCGCTTAACCCACAGAGGGCGTGTAACTTTTTACGCATATTTATCAACTTAAATAAATTCCGCCAACGGGTTTGATTATGAAGAAATGTACAACTGTGTTAATTTTAGCATGCGTATACTTTTTATCCACACATGCACAACACTCTTGTAAAGATTGTATATATGATCTTTATAAAGTGTTAGCAACATGCCAGTTAAAACACATAGATATAGGGAACAACACTTATTCTGTCAAGTCGCTCTATCAAGACAAAAGTGATAGTATTATTTTTGCAGCAATCACCAAGGCTCATGTTTTCAGTTACGGTAACCCGTTAGATTCCGTTGTAGAACTTGATTTGGGTGATAAAGCACTATATTTTATGGTAACTACAGAACCACCTCGCAGCTTCAGATATTCTGACATCAATTGCGTCTATGATAGTAAAGGATGTAATCTTCTATATAAAGAGGATTACATGAAATTTCCTGCTGTGATTAATGACCCAGATGGTTTCACCTATGTCAGAGAGAGACCTTCAACGAAGTCAAAAGTAAAGACAAAGATTCTTAGGAACCAGATATTTTTATATACCCCAATTTGGAGAAGTGACTGGTGCAGGGCTTATTCTGATGATGGGAGTTTATTTATCGGATATATATATCGTAAACGAATACTACCATTTGATAAATGCCCTGTGGATATTAAAAAGAAAATGATAATATTCATGTTTGATTAAATAATTTTATGAAGGATAAGTGGATTGTATGAACAAAGACTATATCTTTCCAGAAAAATATTGAGAGAGGGTGTGTCAAAATTTTGACACACCTTCAATTTACTGGTATTAACCCGTTGGTTGTATTAAATTTGAGCGTATTTGACTTGCCCGATAGGCTTACAGAATGAAGTACCTGCCTATAAGAATACACCCTATATATTCATGGCAGGTGGAACACGAACTGAAATTATCTGAGATTGTAAATGAGAAGCATCCTGCGGACACCAATATGGAAAAGAAATAGAAAAATAACAAAATAAATACCAGATAAAGTATTATGAGACCTCTGCAAAACCTTACCCCATTCTCTATCATTCTTGTTTTTGAGCACTATTGGCTCACCTGCAGTCTATATTTTTGATTTTTATGCTGTATATGCTCTATTTCATCTCATATTCTCCCCTTATTTGAGAGAATTAGACACAATTATCCCTGGAGTTCGATATAAATTGTAGGCAATAGCCTCCATGATGTGTTGTGCGTGAGTCTTATCTAAACCTACATATCTGGCTATGCCACCATGAAACCATCTGTGAATAGATCCAAAGGTACGTTCCACTTTGTACCGTGTCTTGCTGATGGCTACATTAATACGCTGCTCTCTTTCCGTTAGCTTACGCCCCCTTACTCCTTTGTGCATGATACGACTCTTGAGCTTCATACGTTTAAGTACATCCTTGTTTGCCGTGGAATCATAACCCTTGTCGGCATAAACAGGTGTACCTTGTGGAAGTTTAGCTTTTTCTAATGGCTTTTCCAAATGTTTGATGTCACTTTCGTTAGCCGGTGTGGTTTCCTCGGCTATCACCAAACCGTTCTCATCTGTAACCGAATGTCGCTTGTAACCGAAGTGTAGCTTCCCCATCTTCTTTACCCAACGTGCTTCTCCATCAACATTGGGCTTGACGATCTCTTTAACCATTGCCTTTTCTGCCACATCCCTGCCTGATTCCTCATTGCGATCCTCAACTACTTCGTATTCCTTACGGCCGCGAGGTCGACGAGGACTATCCGTGATACTTGCATCAACGATGGCACCACGCTTAATCAAAACACCAGCCAACTCTAACTGGCGATTTATCTCTTGCAGCACATTGTCGTAAAGGTCGGCTTCAACCAAAATGTTACGGAAACGGCATACAGTTGTACTATCTGGAGCGCAGTCATCCAATCCTAAACCAACAAAGCGACTGAAGGACAGACGGTCATTTACCTGCTCTTCGACCTCGCCGTCACTCAAGCCATACCATGTACGAAGAAGCTCGGTCTTGAACAACACAAGACTGTCATAGCTTGGACGACCAGTGGGACGGTTGCCTTTGGTGTAAGCAATTTCAATAAGTCCACGAATGGGATTCCAGTCGATTATCTGATCAATTTGAAAGAAAAAGGTCTGTTTGACCTTACGATGACCAACTATTAGGTCAGCAAAACTCGGAGAAGAAGGACGTTGTTTCATACTATAAAGGTACAAAAATATGATGAAATGAGCAAATCTTGAACAAAGAGTTTTGCAGAGGTCTCATTATATGTTAAACTTATTATAGTATCTTTGCATCGTAAAACATACATTATGACAAAATTTACCAAAGCCAACTGGATGACCAGAGCACTGCAAGATAAGTTGAAGGTAGTGGGCGAGCAGTTCCGCCTCGCCCGATTGCGAAGAGACCTGACGATGGATCAGGTGGCACAACGTGCACAATGCACCAGGCTTACCCTTTCACGTTTGGAAAAGGGCGAACCTTCTGTGTCACTGGGTGTGGTAATGCGTGTGCTCAATGCCCTGCAGCTCGAAGACGATATTCTCTATTTAGCAAAAGACGATGAGCTGGGTCGCATGTTACAGGACTTGGGCATTAAGAATAAAAAACGAGCTTCAAAAAGATAATGGAAAAATAATTTTACGTTAAAAGTATTCGGAGTAACAGTGTATCAAGAAATAAACAAAGGAAAATAAAAAATCCCTAAGGTGTCGTAACTTAGGAATTTAAGCAATTACATGATGCGGAAAGAGGGGAAAATGACCATTTCGCTGCAACTCCTTGTATCATAGTCTTTTATTTTTTTATCCTTTTTAATTGTAGCCATATTGTAGCCACAACAGAGTATTTTGAGAGTACTCGCAGATACTGCTACCCGAAATGCGCACTTGCATTTCTTGGGTTCAAAAGTACAAAAAAGTAGAACATCCTCCAAATTATTGTGGGAAAATGTTTTAGAAATCTTTTGGCTACAATTTTCAGTGCATGGTGCAAGTCTATATATATAGATAGACCTTGCACCATGCACTGACAGTCCCAAAGATGTGATTGATTGATATGGCAGGCTAAAGATTTTCGCCTACGTATTGGGCAACAAATAACGCATAATGTTAAAAATGCAAAATGGCAATATAATGCCAATATTGGCAATTTAATATTCTTTCTAAAGCCCTATTTGTTAAGAACTTTGCAGCATTATTTCTAACAAAAAGACGGATACATATGAAGACAAAGAAACAAAACTCTGGAAGTAACGCAAAATTCTACGTTGTACTTCCGACGCTTGAAATCATGCTCTCCGCCAGCAAAAACTGCAAGCTAAGGGCAGGCTATGCCGATATGGAATATTCCAACTTTATGAAACACTGCAAGATGCAGACCGACCTTCGTATCAACACTTATGCAAGATGTGCCGCAGCCTTCGATATGGATGTGCTGCTGATACATCTCCCAAAGGGAATGATTGATTCCATGATTGCAACCACACCCCATAAAAGCCTTCGCTTCTCCACAATGGAGCAGGAAGATCTCATCGTTATTCTCAATCGGCTGTGCAAGCTAGACAGTAGAAGATTTAAGCAGCATCTTATGCAGTTATTGCACCAATTGGGGAAGGACTCTGAATTTCCAGACGGATGATAATCCACGGAGAGCAACAATTCAATCCTAAACTGAAAAGAGAAGTAGCATATGACAGAAGAAGATAATTTACAAAAGACGGTAATTGCAGAGTTACGCTCACTAAGGAACGACATGGAGCGAATAGCCAGCTTTATCGTGGAAATGAGACGCGATTATTCCGTTTTGGAGGATAAGATGGAACTCAGTTCCTCCGACGTCATCAGACTCTTGGGCATTTCGCGGGCATCCCTTGCCCGATGGAGGGACACCAACGCAATCCCGTTCAGGTATATATCATGCAACCACGTTGCTTATCCGTTCAAGGGACTTTACGTCGCCGTCAAGAGCGGACGTGCCTCCTTCAAGGGTTTCAGACGGGTGGAAGCCCTGCAACGACTCAACGCCTACAAGGATGGTGTCCTTAAAGGATATATGGGAAATGGTCAAACTTTATTTGAGGAACTATGAACATCAAAGAAGAAATACTAAGCCGAACCAACAAAGGACTGGATGTGTTCTGCTTCTATATGCCCATCGACTTTGTGCCAAAGCGCAATTTTCGAAATCCTTTGTATGACGACAAGCGTGCATCGTGCAATATCTATCTCGACAACAAGTCCGGCTGCTACCGAATGAAGGACTTTGGCAACGATGCCTACTCCGGCGACTGCTTTTGGTTTGCAGCCACAATGCTCGGACTGGACGTGAGGAAAGACTTTGTTAAGGTGCTTGAAACCATAAATCGGGACTTGCAGCTGAATATTTGCATTGAAAGGAAAGAACATAGTAATCCCCACACAATGATGATGAAGCCTTGTAAACCAACCTTAGTACAACCACCTAACCAGCTCAAGAAGATGGAAGGTAAAAAGTGGTACAAGCTAATTGAGCAATCTTTCAATGTCAAAGAACTAGACTATTGGGAGCAATATGGTATTGATACTAAGACTCTGCAACGTTTTTATGTAAAGTCGCTTGCTCGCTATGAATCTGTCTCCAATCAGGGTAAGCCGTTTACACTTGGTTCAACACATGAAGATCCGATGTTTGCATACAGTATGGGGAAGTTTGTAAAAGTCTATCGCCCTAAGAGTAAGCTGCGCTTTCTTTATGGGGGTGAGAAAGTGAACGACTATGTTTTTGGCTTCCAGCAGCTGCCCAGCAAAGGGGATGTTGTTTTCATCACAGGTGGGGAGAAAGACGTGCTTTCACTTTCGGCTCATGGTTTCAATGCCATCTGTTTCAACAGTGAGACGGCACAGATTCCAGAGAATATCATCGAAGGGTTACAGCTCCGCTTTCGCCACATTATTATATTGTACGACTCTGATGAGACAGGCATAAGAGAAGCTAAACGGCAGACAGATGCACTTGCTCAATACAAGGTATTGAGTCTAACCTTACCATTGCAAGGGGGTAAGTCGGAGAAGGATATATCGGACTTCTTTGCCTTGGGCAATGAAGCAAAGGACTTGAAAGTGCTTCTTAATGATATGTTCACCAATATGTATGCACAGACGATGATGATGCTGCGCTCTTGTGAAATTGACTATGATAACCCTCCTGATGCCTCGAAGTCTGTGGTGGCTGTCAATGGAGTTCCGCTCGGTACGCAGGACAATCTGTTTTGTATCACAGGTGGAGAAGGAACAGGCAAAAGCAACTACATTGCCGCCATCCTTGCCGGCACTCTTGGGAGAGAACGATTAAAGGCAGAGCAAACCTTGGGATTGGAGGTAACCGCCAACCTCAAAGGTTTGGCAGTTCTTCACTATGATACGGAACAGTCCGAGGCACAACTCTATAAGAACTTGGAGAAGACGCTTCGCAGGGCTGGTATCAAGTCCGTGCCTGAGTTTTATCATTCTCTCTATCTGGCATCGCTATCACGCAAGGACAGACTGAAGATTATTCGTGAAAGTATGGACTTGTTCCATCACAAGCACGGGGGAATACACCTTGTGGTCATTGACGGTATAGCAGACCTGATACGCTCCGCCAACGACGAAACGGAGAGTATAGCCATTGTGGATGAACTCTACCGCTTAGCAGGCATTTACAATACTTGTATCATTTGTGTACTCCATTTTGTACCTAATGGCATTAAACTAAGGGGACATATAGGCTCGGAGCTGCAACGTAAGGCTGCGGGCATTCTCTCCATCGAGAAAGATGACAATCCCGAATACTCGGTCGTCAAGGCTTTGAAAGTGCGTGATGGAAGCCCGCTAGATGTGCCGATAATGCTCTTTGGATGGGACAAGGAAGCCGATATGCACGTTTATCGTGGAGAAAAGTCGAAAGAGGATAAGGAAAAACGCAAGACCGATGAACTGTTGGCTGTCGTAAAGTCTGCATTCCGTGCCAAACTAAAGCTATCATATCAAGAGTTGTGCGATGTGTTGATGCGTGAAATGGAAATCAAGGATCGAACGGCAAAGAAGTACATTGCCTATATGAAGGAGCAGCGTATCTTGTCGCAAGACACAAGTGGTAACTATCAAAAAGGAGAATTATGCCATACATAGAACATACTTCAGAAAAGGATTGGTGCAAGCGATTGTTTGACAGATTGAAAACTGTCGAGAATAAACTCGATCAACTGCTTGTACTGAAAGAGCAGTCTGTTGATACAACTACCCATCCGCCTCTTAAACCAGAGTATCTTGACATCATCGACGTATCGAAAATTCTCAAAGTGGAGCAAAAAACCATCTACAACTGGGTTTGGGCCCATAAGATACCATACCTAAAAGCTAACGGAAGACTTCTTTTTCTTCGTGAAGAGATAGACGAAATGCTACGCAAGCGTGATGAATGGTAATCATCTTTCACGATATGAATATGTATTTTGTTATGTAAATGCTTGCGTTTACATAACAAAATGTGTATCTTTGCACAAAGATTGAATTGTATGACAAGCAAGGGTATTAAGAAGAAAATATCAGAATTCGAAATGGGAAAAGTCTTTAAGTTAGAAGACTTAGGGCTTTTGCACACCGAGCATCAAGCAGCAGTGATGACTTTACGAAGACTTGTGGAAAAAGGAGAAATAGAGCGGCTCAGTCCGGGTCTCTACTATAAACCTAAAATAACACCTTTCGGAGAAGTCGGACCTACTATGGAAGAAAGATTTCGGGATTTATTATACAAAGATAACCGCCCTGTAGGTTATCTGACAGGATTCTACGCTTTCAACTTATTGGGACTTACCACACAGCAATCTACCACCCTCGAAATTGGGACAAACTTCCCTCGTCGAAATAGAAAACGAGGTATGTATGCAGTTCGGTTTGTAATACAAAAGAATGAGATAAACAAGGAGGTTATTGATATGCTACGCCTGTTGGATTGCCTTAAATGGATAAAAAAGATACCCGATACGACTGTTGACCAATCCTATTCTCGTTTGAAGAATTTAATAAATGCCTATTCTAAAAAAGAACAGGAGCGGATAGTGGAACTTTCGATGAAATACTCTCCTTTAACTCGTGCCCTGCTGGGTTCGATGCTTTCTGACAAATCATTGACAGATAAATTATATCAATCGCTTAGTCCGCTAACGCAATTTAGGATTGGACTTTCACCATCACTCGCAAAAAAACAATGGAACATACAATAGCCAAACAACTGCATTTGGAAAAAGAAAATTTCAGAGACCTGCTTCATGCCGCTTCTGAGGAGCTCACCATCCCTATCCAACTGGTAGAGAAGGATTACTACATATCGTCCATACTTCGTGCTCTTTCTGAAAGTAGTTATACCGAACAGATAGTATTCAAAGGTGGTACGTCCTTGTCTAAGGCTTATCAACTGATAAACAGATTTTCCGAAGATGTAGATTTTGCCGTCATAAGCGAACACATGAGTGGTAATCAAGTAAAAATGCTACTTTCGCACCTCATGAAAGAAGTTACAGCTAATTTGAAAGAGGATTTAGATTTCAGCGATATTTCCAAAGGATCAAAATATAGAAAACAAGCTTTTCTCTATAATACTCAAGTAGGATTGGATGAATTATCCAACCCTGTACCAGCAAGAATTATAGTGGAAATCAGTGCATTTGCCAATCCATTTCCCCATGAAATACGAATAATTGAGCCATTTGTAACTACATTTCTAAGAAAGAAGGGAATGAGTTCCTTTATAGAACTGTATAATCTTACACCCTTTGAGTTAAATGTGTTGTCACTCAGACAAACTTTATGTGAGAAAGTCGTATCGCTTATTCGTTTTTCAATGAGCGACACTCCATTGGCATCATTGACATCCAAAGTACGTCACTTCTATGATTTGGATGCACTCCTAAGCATAGAACAATTACAAAACTATATTTCCAGCGATGCGTTTGTGCCAGATTTGACAACACTGATAAAACACGATCAGCAAGCCTTTGATGAGCCAAGAGGCTGGAAACTTTTGGATAACCTAAATCAATCTCCCTTGATAAAAGACTTTGAAAATATATGGAGTTCTCTGACACCGAAATATATTGAGAATTTATCTAAAATCGCATACCGTAAGATACCATCACCAGACAATATAAAATCCTCTTTCACCAAGATTCTCCACTCGATAGAAAATATTGATTTAGGACGGCAAGAGAATTAAACATTTAGGAAAGAACGAATATTCATAAAGAAAATCTCTTTTGTTTTACAGAAAGACCCCAAAAGTTAGAAACAAAACTTTTGGGGTACATTATTTCGGAATTAGATGTTTTAATGCCGCCATTTCGGACGAAAACTCTGTGAGCGATTATCTGCTTCTTGTGTCTGTTCATTGCCTATTTTTATTGATATAGAAGTCTCATTTTCGGACAGACTATTTCCCTGTTCTTCTTTATCTTCTTTGTCCGCTGAAAGCGTTAATGCAATCTTCCTATCCAACTCTGCCACCTGCCCTTTGAGCGAGCGAAGTTCGTCCTCTTTCTTCCACGTCCCATTAGCAATAGCAGTATAGATTTCCTTATTGGCTGCAACCTTTTCTTTCTCCTTCTCATGCGATTCTATCACCTTGGGGATACGCCCCAGCGCACCCAAGAAGTTCTCACACGCAAGTTTCGGGTCGGTAGCCAACTTACCATTATTATAGGTATAGTAGATACTCTCCTGCCCTTTGACAAAGAAACGATTCATGGAGCAGTCAAACAAATCCTTTGAGGTACTTTCCGTTTTCACCATGATGGAAAAGCCATAAATCTCTCCGATTTTGTTGTACTCGCCCTTGGTGCGTGCCTTGTCGTTAATTTCTTGCAGGCGTGCGGCAATGACCTTGATGTCCGTACTGTCCTCCACACCTTTAATGACAAGTTTATTGATAGGATTACCTTCTTTGTCACGCTCCACACGCTTCTCAAAGCACGCCAAGTCTGCCTTGGCTTCCTTGATCTTGTCTGAATGGAAAGACACGGAGCTGTCAATCTCTGCCAACTTTCCCGTTGCGGCATCACGTTCACGGAGGAAGTTCTTACGCTCGGATTCCAGCGTGGCAATCTTCTTGTCGAGTTTGGCTTTCTCTAACAAGTCCGTATTACCAGATAGCACGGCAACATACTCTGAAAAGTTCATACCGCTATCCTCGTCCATCGAACCCTCGTCAATGGTACGACTACCGAGCGTATTGGTCTTCAACTGATTGATAAACAATTGCTTGTTATGTAGTAGGTTGAACTTGTAACTGTCCAACGACCGCTCCACGGCATAGATAATCACATCAACTTTATTGTCCGCAAATTCTTTGGCAACCATATTGCCTTTACGGATTGCCCGACCATTGCGCTGTTCTAAATCTGAGGGTCGATCGGGTAGGTCAAGGGCATTGCTGCCCTCTTCCCCCCTAAGAACCGTACATGAGAGTTTCCCCTCATACGGCTCAAGCTTTTCTAAGCCTCTGTTTGTATGCAGAGACCGGCTCAAACTACTTCTTGTTTCCATTTGATTTGCGGGATAATTTAAAACATTCATCATGAACCAACAGATTGCATTTCTTTCCGTTTTGAACGGTTGGCATGACATTCCATGCCTTGTGCGTATCAATAGGCTCACCGCATATAGGACATTTGCGTCCTTGCTTTTCCCATAGGTACAGCAGTGACTTGCGTCCTTTTAGCGTAACAAGCATTTTCGACTTCTTTCTTTTATAGAAGTACAGACGACAGTCTGCATCAAACGGGTTCATGTCTCCTTTAATCTGCGTGTATTGCAGGAATGGAAACGATGAAGTCAGAGACAATAATGTCAATTGGTCTTCCTTTCCGTTTGGTTTCTTGAATTTTGAAGCGAAAGTCCATTTGTTCCCTCGAATGTCATGCCAATATCGGTCTTTTATCCACCGTTTCCCTTTCTTGGAATGACGGCGTTTTGCCCATTGCCATAGTGAGAGGAATATCTGATGGTCGATTCTGTGAAATGAATCACGTGTCGCTCCATGCTGATAATAACCTCCCCATCCTCGGATTTTAGAGTTCAACATTCTGATTAACGACTCCTGTCTGCAACCCTTGTTCTCCTTAATTACCTTACGGATATTCTCCATAAAGCGTTTCTCGGATTTCTTTGTCGGCTTGGTCAATATGTCCTTGCCGTATTTGCGGATATTAAAGCCAAGAAAATCAAAACCGTCATGCACGTTGGTTATCACCGTCTTTTCCTCTGATAAGGTCAGACCTCTTTCAGACATAAATTCAGCAACCAATGGCTTGATTTCATTTTCAAGAGTTTCCTTGTTCTCGCAAGTGATGATAAAATCATCCGCATAACGTACAAGGTTCACCATTGGTGAATACAACTTACCATTAACATGATGGCGCTTATATCTATCTGCAAGAGCTTTCTGCAATCCGTCCAAAGTCATATTGGCAAGTGTCGGAGAAATTATACCACCTTGCGGTGTTCCTTCCTCGGTCGGGAACATTTGCTTGTTGAAAACATAGCCACATTTCAACCATTTTCGGAGTATTGCCTTATCCATTGGGATATTGGCAAGTAACCACTCATGGCTGATATGGTCAAAACACCCTTTTATGTCACCCTCCAAAATCCATTCGGGAGAATATCCCTTTCGGAGAATGTTATGACATTGCTGTACTGCATCCATACAGCAGCGTTCCTTGCGGAAACCGTATGAACGAGTATCAGCTGTAGTTTCTGATACAGGCTCCAATGCCATAAGATAGAGTGCTTGCATGGCTCTGTCTTTCATTGTCGGTATTCCCAACGGTCGCAGTTTGCCGTTGCTCTTCTTGATATGAACTCTTCTCAGCGGCATTGGCTGGTAGCCTCTGCGTTTGAGTTGGGTTATTGCTTGCGTTTTAGCTTTAGGGGTATCCCATATTTCTTTGTCAACCCCAGGAGTACAACCACCCCCGTTAGAAGTAACCCTCTTTACGGCTAAGGCTTTTGCGTAAAAAGAGTGGGTAAGCGTCCATTGCAAGGCTTTCACCTTGTTATGTCTGCCTTCCTTCTGAGCCTTTACAATACGAGCTTGAAGCTTCTTAACAGCTTGCTCCGCCTTAGTCCAGTCTATTCTGTCCCAATTTGATTGCAGGTTGTCAGTCGGCGCACACGATTGGTCGAGGAGATTTTCTTTGATTTTATCGTTCATTTGCATTCCTACTTTAAAAAAGTTCTAAAAGTTTATTGTAAAGAATTACCATTTGGCTAATGTTGGGTATTTGCCTCCCAAACATTACCACAGAAGTCTGCCCACTTTCGTGGTAGGTTGATGTTGTCCCTTGTCAACTCGTGATAAGTGGCTCAAACCCTATCCGTCCCATTACAGAACGGCATTCGCTTTCTCTGTTATCTTATACCTGCACATCATTCAGCATCCATTACTTTCAGCTTACCTGTCTTTTGTCTGACAGGAGATGTACAGGCTTACCATGTTCCACATAGATAACTAACGGATAGGTTAGGTTCTGTCTCATCCTCCGACGGTCTTTACATCCGTGTAATCCTACCATGGAGAGGATTATCTGACCGCATCCCATTTTGGGTAGAGTGTATCAGTATCTTGCACTCTTTTACGACATTACGAAGTTTACTAACAGTTCGCTTATGCTAACCATACTATCCAGCCTCGCCACTCTACGGTATGATACTAACCATACTTAATTTCCCCTCACGGTTCTGTCTTGTCTTGCGAAAGTGTACTTTGTCCCGACCGCTTAATACAACATTAAGGTGCATCGGTCGGTAGGCTACCGCTGACGGAACAGCGGGTTAAAGCTGATACTTAAAGTATCATTCCAACAATTATCTATGCGACTTCATGTCGCACCCAGGGTGTATCAAGTTGATGCACCGCCACCGCACGCTGCTGGGCGTTGACACCCGTTCCAAGCATAGAAGTAGAACCGAAGATGATACGGATGTCTCCACGATTCATCGCTTCTACCATCGCTTTTTTGGCTTTCTCGTTCTTGCACTCCTGAATAAAGCGTATCTCGTAAGACGGGATATGATAATCTTCTACCAATTTACGCTTCACCTCAGAATAGATATTGAAGTCCCCACCGGGCTTGTAAGTACCCAAGTCAGAAAACACAAATTGCGTACCTTTCTGTGCATCATACTTCTGATAGTAGTCATTGAGTAATTTCGCACAATGGCTTGCCTTGTTGTCGATATGGTCTGAGTACCCGTTTTCGTCTATCATGCGTAGATCCAAGCTCATCTTGCGGGCGTAGTCAGTTGCAATGAGCATCTTTGCCTTTTCCTCACTCTCACTCAGTGGCGCACGTCCTAAGAGAGTGGCATCGCCCGTCTTGGCGAACTCCATCAGTTTGCCGATAAAAACTTCCTGCTCGGGTGTCGGTGGTATGTTGTGCAGTATCTCATTCTTCTCTGGTCTGTCAATACCGATGTCCTTTGCCGTGCGGAAATCGCAAATCTCCGCATAAAAGGCAGCCAGCTCTGGCACCTTGATAAATGTTCTGAACCGTTCCTTCTGAATGATGTCGTTTGTGATGGAGAACTCGTAGTCAGTCGATTTCTTGGCAAAGACTGCTGCCCAAGCATCAAAACTGTTGATACCCTGTTTCTCCAAAGCCTGCGGGCGCAGATACTTGAACAGGAGATACAGTTCCGTCAGACTATTGGAAATGGTCGTTCCTGAAAGGAAAGTGGCTCCCAAATCCTTGCCCGACCGTTCCTGTATGGTGCGGATGGCAAAGAGCATGTTCAGGGCACGCTGTGAACCATCAGGATTGCCCAAACCCGACACACGGTCATGGCGGGTATTGAACATCAGGTTCTTAAATTGGTGCGATTCATCCACGAACAAATGGTCGATGCCCATCATCTTGAAATCCACGGCATCGTCTTTTCTTTCGGCGATGCTGTCTTGAATCCCCTGCAATTTAGCTTCCAATGTCTGCTTGCGCTTCTCCAGTCCTTTGAGTATACCACGGGAAATCTCCGCTCCTTGCATACGCAGGACTTCAAGGTTTTCCTCCACAGAGTCCTTCTCCTTCTGCAGGATAGCCTCCTGTATCTCCAAAGCTTGCGGTATCATGCCGAACTGTTCGTGCGTGAGGATGATGCAGTCCCAGTCGTTGTTCTTGATGTCATTGAAGATACGTTGTCTGTTCTGCTTATTAAAATCGTTCTTACCCGGATAGAGAATCCTTGCATTGGGATAAGCTTTCCTAAAGGTATCGGCAATATCGAAGACGTTTGCCTTCAGACCGATAATCATCGGTTTGTTTGCCAGTCCTAAGCGTTTCATCTCGTAGGCAGCTGTACACATGATGAGTGTCTTTCCCGCTCCCACCTCGTGGTCGCAGATGCCGCCACCGTTGGTTTTGAGCATCCACACAGCATCCTTCTGACTCTTGTAAAGGTCGGCTATGCCCAGCCGTTTGAGGTCAAGGTCGGGGAAATTCTGATGCGTGCCGTCGAAGTTGGGGCGTACAAAACAGTTGAACAGACGATTATACCTGTCGGAGAGCTGCTGCTTGAACGTATCGGGTGTGCGTCCGAGCCAATCGACAAAGCCCTGCCTGATTTCCTCAATCTTGGCATTTGCCATCTGGATAGCATGTCCGTCCCTTACTTTGATAGTTTTCGTCTCTCCCGTAACCTTATCCGTCACTTCCTTGCTCTTGTTAATGTCTGGAATGGTATTGTGCAGGGCGTGCTTCAGGAGATTGATACCGTCATAGCGGCGGAACTCACCCTGTACGGCATACTTGTGCCAGATATTGGCATTCTTTCGGTCGCAGACAATGCTATACTCATCCATATTGGAGTGATATGATACGCCTATCTCCGTCCCAAAGAACTCTGAGGCAAACCTACCATAGACTTTGGCAGGTATCCAACGTTCACCGAGGTTGAAGTCAAGGTCTGCAAAAGGAATGGGTGTTGGTGTGGCTGCACGCAAAGCGGCAAGGCTCTGCTTTGCCTCTTCGTGGTCGGGATGGTCCAATAGCCATGACTCGATACGCTCCGCCTTTTCTATTACATTGCCCGAAATGAATTTGTCCGCCACCTCGTAGGCATTCTCTTCGGGATTGTAATAGATGCGACCTTCTAAGGAAGAAATGATGTCGCTTTCCTCCATATCAGGTAAAAGCGAACTCATATAGTCAAGTTCCACCGTACCGTACTTGTTGAGCGATGCACCCAGTGCCTCCATCGGGTCTGCGGCAACGGTCAGCTCTGTGGTAGAAAAAGCTGTTGGATGGTCAAAGATGTCCGCCTTGATGTACCTGCCGTTTTCGGACCGTTCCAAGAAGAGCATTTCCACGCCTGTAGCATCCATCTTGATGATGTCGGTGTTCGCCTTCTGGTTGAAGTAGCCCCAGCGTGCAACGTAGTCATCATATAGGTGGTTAAGCCTGCTGCGATCTTCCCTATCTTCTGCATGGTTCTCTGCCTCGTAGTCATAGAGACGATGGTAGCACTCCCGTATCTCGATATAGCTTTTTAGTCGGGAAAGCTGGGCATACGGCAAGTCCATCGGATTAAAGGTTGGATGTCGCTTTAAGTCAGAAAGAAACCCCACCTGACCTTTCTGCACGACAATGGAGCCATCCCTCAAATGCGAGTCGGGTGATGAGAGAAAGGGACGGGGCGAGGAATCGAACTCCTTTTTCACCTCCGCTATCGGTTGTGCTTTGCGCTCTTCGGCTTCATTCATGAAATCAAAGAGAGACGGTTCACGATATGACTGAGAGGAAGTCTTCTTGCTGCTTCTGCCCTTGGTTCTGTGCTGCGTTGCAGTTGTTGGCTGTTTCTCCTTATTCTCGTTTCTTCCTTTATTTCCTGTCTGCTTCTGTTCCTTGAAAGACTGTATCTGTGGATTGGGGGCTTCCTTAATCTCGCTATTCACGCGCATTACCTCCTGCGTCCAGAAACTGTATTCCTCCGGAGCGAATAGTGAAGGCTGCTCCGTTTCCTGTCGCTCGTCCATGCTGTCCATCACCGGGTGGTGGTCATCATCAAAATAGACAGTCTGCCCGTTCATCTCCCGTGGGGCTTCCACATCCATGCGGATTCCCTTCGTTTCCTGCTCATACTGGCGGTGAAGGCTAAGCACGGGTACGCCCTCTGGGACTGATTCTTCAATAGTAGAGCCTGCCTCTTGTATCTGTACTGTCTGCTCACCGCCCGTTTTATCAACTTGCTCACTGATTTTTTCAACTTGAACTTCCTCTTTGGGTTCTTCCGTGGAAAGGTTATCTTCCATTGTCGAAGTCTGAACTTCGGGTGCAGCCTTTTCCTTGATTTCCTCTGCTACCACTTCTTCTTTGGTATATTGTCCCCTGACTATTTCTTCCAGTTCGGCTATCTCGTGCAATTTCTTAGGAGAGAAGTACAAGTCACGTTCAATGCCCAGTCCTCTTACTTTTACGCCTTCCATCTCATCGAGGGACATATTGCCCAACTCCCAGCCGTAGCCCATCGTGACAGCACCGAAACCTATACGGCTCTTAGGGTCGTACTCCAAAAGATAAGCCGTGTAAGCTCCCATCGGGAAGAAATAGCGTGCATAGGCGACCTTATCGCCTATCAATCCTTTCTCTGTGCTGTACAGTTTAGGCAGTTGCTTTCTGATGCTGTCGGGCATGAGGTTATGAGCGTCAGTATCGTCTTCCTCCTTTATTTCCTGCATTTGCGATTTTTCTTCCGTCCGCACGTTAACTCCTAATTTTTGCAGTATCTCATCAACCCTCACCTGCCATTCTTCCTTGGTCATCGGTATGCCGGTTTCGTAGAGCTTGCGGTCGAGACGTTGCTCCATTTCAAGGGAGAGCTGCTTTCGGAGACTGTCAGCCATTTCCTCCATTTCTCCCGTGAACCGATACTCCCATGCAGGTCTTCCGTAAGGGTCTGTACCCATTATGCGCTCCGTGGCAATGGTTCTATGAGAAATGTCCTTCCAATCTCCTGCAAAAAGTGAGTTGTGCTTGAAGACGACAGAAGAGCCTTCTTCTTTGGGAACGGAAAGCGTTTCTACAAACTGCTGTTCAATCCCCTCGCTGATTTCTTTACCAGTCTGCTTCTGCAGGACGATGAGGTCACTGCCTACGTCTGTTCCTGCATTGTCTGAAAACATACCTGATGGCAGTCGGAGAGCGGAGATAAGGCGGCTGTTCTGCATAAGATAACTACGTATGGCTTCATTGCGGGGACTGTCCAATACACCCTGCGAAGTGATGAATGCCAGCAAGCCACCTTCCTTGATGCAGTCCAGACCTTTCACGAAGAAGTAATTGTGAATGGCACGTGTGGACTCGCGCTTTAGTGTATCCTTACCTCTACTGTACTCTCGGTCATAGACCATAAAATCCCCGAAAGGAATGTTACTTGTAATAAGGTCGTATTTGTCCTTATCTTCCAACTCTCCGATGGCTTCAAAGGGTTCTTGGCGGACAATGATATTGCCTTGCCCATAAGGATGAATGGCTTGTGAGATACGGGCTGTGAGCAGGTCTTTCTCCATTGCATCGACCATCCCAGCCCTTTTAGCAAAAGTCTCGGTAAAGGCTCCCATGCCAGCCGAAGGGTCCAAGCAGCGGCGTATGGGTACATCTACAGAAGTAAGCGCATCGGAAATGGCGGCAACGATACGGGTATCTGTATAGAAAGACGTGAGTACGCTTGCCTTGATGCTCTCCCAGTACCGCTTGGCGGTATTGGCATCGACGGCATCACGATAAATCATCTGTTTGAGCCTTTGGGTTGGCTCGAAAAGTTGTTGCTCCGATTGGCTCCAATAGCGGAGGTCATCGGGACTGTCACATCGATTCAGCACGCATTTCAAGCCACCGAATCCCTGATAGTTGCGCAAGATACTTTTCTCAGCTTCGGTGGCTTCGCGGCGTTCTTTTTCCAAGCGAAGCACAACACGGATGGCTTCTGTGTTGGCTTCAAGGACGTTTTTCTTATTGTATGCCATAGTTTTTTCTTTTTAATTAAGGAGGAAAAAGGTCGGAAGATAACAGTATATCACCTTCCGACCTGTTCTGTTCCGCTTTGTTTCTATAGGGATTATCTCCCTCGTTGTTTTCCTTTCCTGTTTTCAAATTCAAAAGAAGTGGTGTAATCTTCATTAAGGACAAGTCGGGCGTTGAACTTTTTGCCTGCCTTACTGGTCAATCCTTTGAGAATGGGTGTACGTCCTGTGGTCAACAAATCTCGGATATTGTCCTCTGTAAGGAGCGTTCCGCAAACCTCACGGAAGACGTGGAAGTCACAGCTCTCATGCTTGCACTTGGCTATCTTAGCATAAATGCCCACGCTCTCAGTGCCACATTTGGGGCAGCGATAGGTGGGATAAGACTTCTGTTTGGGGGCAAGAGAAAGCAGTTCCTCGCAGATGGTACCAACGTAAGAGTTGATGCCTTGTGCAAACTTTTCGGGCGGCATCTGTCCAGCCTCGATAGCGGCAAGAGCCAGTTCCCAACTACCTGTCATCTCTGCATTGGCAATCTTCTTGTCCTTGACAATCTCATAGACGACCAAGCCTTTCTCGGTAGGTACGATGGATTTCTTGTCTCTTCGGATATAGTCACGGAGAATAAGTGTCTCGATGATGTTGGCACGGGTGGCAGGTGTTCCGATGCCACACTCAGCCATTGCTTTCTTACTTTCTGCATCTTCGACCTCTTTTCCTGCGTTCTCCATCGCAGAAAGCAGTGTCGCTTCTGTGTAGAGAGGTTTAGGTTTGGTCTTATGCTCGGTGATGTCAGTAGAAACAAGTGGTAAAACCTCTCCCTCCGTCAAATCAGGCAATGAAGGTAAAACCTGTTCATTGTCGTTTTCCTTTTTCTCTACATCAGTAACCTGCTCTTTCTGCACGGCTTTCCAGCCCAAGGAGATTTGTCGGCACGCCTTCCAAGTAAAGGAGTTGGCGCCGTCCGTGAACTGCACCTGCATACGCTCTTCTTCGGAATCGGGAAGAAAGGCTTCAATGAAGCGATTGACCACCATTTGATAGATAGTTGTTTCATCTGCCGACATTCCTGAAGGCGTTTCTCCTGTAGGAATAATGGCGTGGTGATCGGTTATCTTTGCGTTGTCCACCGAATGGCGGTTAAGTGGATTTGATAGTGGCATGCCTGTCTTACGCAGCAGGGCGGGTACTTCCTCGAAGACATCCTCGCTGATATATCGGCTGCCTGTGCGGGGATAGTTCATAGAATAATGACAATGAAAGAAGAATGGGTAAGTACAAACGGAAACACTTGAACAATAACAACTTATACACTTTTCTGCATTTTGAGATATGGCAAGATTGAGCGAAAAACGGCAATAGTTCCGTTACCAACTCGTAACCCATAGGGCACAAAGCAAAAAGGGGTTACGAATTGAATATAAACAACTGTGGCATAGGTTTTTATTCCTCATCTTTCATTTTTCTGCATAGCTCAAGAACTCTTGTTCGTATGTACCTTTGCAAGCAAAGGAAATTAGAAAAAAAACGACAGAAAAATGAAAGAAAACAAACTGAAAGTCTCGTTTTTCACACAGGCTAAACGAGCGGACAAAAAAGGCATGGTGCCGCTTATCGGACGGATAGAACTGGGCAGGAAGTATTCCGCCTTTTCCGCCAAAAAGAAAGTCCCATTATCTCTTTGGGATAGCAGAAAGCAACGTCTTCTCGGCAAGAGTGCCATCGCAAATTCTATCAACCAGTATTTGAATGAATGCACTGCACTCATTCATGCACGCTATCGGGAACTTTGCGAAAGTGGAGAGTCATTCACGGCTACGGATGTGCGCAATGCCTATCAGGGACAGCTTTGTCAAAACGCAATGCTTTTAGAGTGCTATGCTGAGTACCTCACACAGATTCATGAAAGAGTGGGCATAGACCGGGCAATGAAAACACTGGAGCTGCGTACCTATCAGCAAACTCTTCTTCGGGAGTATGTGCGTAGGAAATACAAGTTAAGTGATATTCCGCTCATGGAACTGGATATTTCCTTTATAGAAGGCTATGAATACTTTCTGACAATAGACCGAAAATTGAAACGTGGCAGTATATGCAGTGCCTTGGCTGCATTGAAGGCGGTTGTGAACAAGGCTGTCAAAAATGGCATGATAGACATGTATCCGTTCATTGGTTACAGTTACGAAAAGACGAAAGGAACGCCGAGAAACATCACGCAGGACGACCTGCAAAAGATTATCGACCTGCCCATCAAATGGGAGAAATATCGTGTCGTCCGTGATTTGTTCGTGTTCTCCTGCTTCAGCGGTCTTGCCATTTCGGATATACGCAATCTCAAAGAGGAAAACATCATCATTGAGGAAGGAAAGCTATGTATTAAAAGCAAGCGTGTCAAGACGAAGACCCCTTTTCGCGTAGTAGTTCTCTCCCCAGCCAAGACCATTATGGAAAGATATAGGGGCAGACGTGCGGGATATGTATTTGACGTTCCCCCAAGAGACGTGGTTTACAATGCGATGCACCACATACAGAGAAGTATCGGTATGAAAACCCCTCTGACCTTTCACATGGCTCGCCATACTTTTGCTTCGGTCATTACCCTGTCGGCTGGTGTTCCAATAGAAACCGTAAGCGGTATGTTGGGACATACCAATTTGAGAACGACACAAGTGTATGCAGCGGTCAATTCAGAAAGAATAAGACAGGATATGCAGAAGATTCAACAACGGATAGAACACACTTTCACCTTAAAATTATAGCTTATGGCACGCAGTACATTCAAGACATTGTTTTACATCAACCGTTCCAAACTGAAGAAGAACGGCAAATGCCCGATAATGGGACGAATCACGATAGACGGACAACAAGTACAATACAGTATGGGGTTGGATATCAATCCAAACAATTGGGACGCAAAGCATGGCAGATGCAAAGGCGACATTGACGAAATGAAGAACATCAACCGCATACTGACAGAAAAGGAAGGACAGATACAAACCAAATACAATGAGCTGGTTTGGCAAAAGGGGTATGTAAGTGCAGAACTGCTCAAAAATTGTCTGACGGAGGATTCACAAAGCAATGGAATGCTCATGGAAGAGGCAGACCGTTTTATAGAGGAAAAACGCCCTTGTGTGGGAATTTCCATCGCCCAATCCACTTTCCGCAACTACATCTATGACAAGCAGCTCATAGTATCCTTCCTGCTGGAAAAATACGGAATGTCCGATATTGGTTATTCACGGTTGGACTATGGCTTTGTCGAAGAATTGGATTTCTATCTTAAAAGCAAGCGCAGATTATCACCTGCCACCATTCAAATGACGGTTATTTTCTTGAGAAAGCTCATCAGCATCGGACAACAGAAAAAATACATCCGCCGAGACCCGTTTGTGGATTTTAAGGCGGAAAAACCACGTGGCACGAGAAGGTATCTCACAACGGAAGAACTCAAGCGCATTTTGCAAACGCCCATCTTAAACAAGCAGTTCGAGCGAGCAAGGCAACTCTTCATTTTCTGTGCCTTTACGGGACTGGCTCGTGTGGATATGTTGCGACTGACACCTAAACATATCCACCATTATGATGACGGAACTTGTGAGATACGTATCAAGCGACAGAAAACGGACGTGGAAGCCATCATTCCACTTCTGCCCATCGCAAAGGAGATACTTGACATTCATATAAAAGGGAAACAACACGATGATTTGATATTTCCAACATTGAACGTTAGCAAGGCATCTTTCGCCTGTATAAACATTGGTCAGATATGCCAAATTGAGAAGGGCTTGACCTTTCACATGGCTCGCCATACTTTCGCCACGACCATCTGCCTTTCCAATGGTATAGCAATGGAAACGCTCTGCAAGATGCTCGGACACAGCGACATTGGAACGACACAGATTTATGGAAAAATTACCGACCTGAAAATCAGAGAGGACATGAACCGTTTGCAAGAACATAAAAGTAAGGCTTTTTCTGACTATACGGAAGCTATCGAAAAGCAAAACGCAACAATATTTTAGAAATCAGCAAAAATTTATGTATGAAAACAGATAATAGCAAAAAGGAACTTTCCTATTTTCGATTGAAGTTGGAAAGCTATATGAGTGAACATCACCCCGAGCGATTGGGAGACAAGGAGTTTATCACGGCAAGAGCCGACATAGCACTGACCGCCTACTGCGATGCCGTGGCGCAAGGTTTTAATCATTTAGAAGCAGAAAGAATAGCAAGTGAAGTGCTTTTCAGTGGACTGCATTTCTCAAAGTACGATACCCTTGTTTCTGTCTTGGAGGACGAGTTTGAGAGGAAACTCCCTGCACCGCTCCCCGAGAGGCTTTCGTTTTTATTGTTGGCGAACAAGGCTGTTCAAGCCACATTCGCTGGGTACGAACTGACGGACGAATTTGCCGCAAGCGAACAATACGACCGTCTTTACACCGAACTGACAGGCACGATAGTACTGCTCATCGAGAGCAACAACCTGCCAACGGTCAAACAGACGGAGGAAGCAAGCCCGAAGGCGTTGTAGGCAAAGGCGCACGCAAAGTTCCTGATGCCGTTTCTTATCGTGCAAAGGTACAACGGCAGCCTGTCTGCCCTGAAAGGTCAAGTCCTGCGGATGGAGAGTAGAATCTCCACCGCAGGATTTTTCTTTTTCAAGGCGGTACTACAATCCTCAATATCCGTGCGGTCGTATTCATCTCTCCCAACCTTGCAGGGCAGGGCTGCCGTAGAGAGTATAGGCACTACAAGAATACGGCATACTCAGGCTCTTTGGACGCAAAAGCGAATGATAGAAACAATAGTTAGAACTAACGATTGTCTTGACAATCTTATTATATGACAAGCCATTTTTTATACAACTTATTGTCTGTACAATTTGTTGTCATAACAATTTATTGTCAAGACTATCTATTGTCAAGACAAACTATCGTCATAACAAACTATCATCAAAACAAACTATCGTCAAAACAAAACTATCGTCAAAACAAACTATCGTCAAAACAAACTATTGATAGTTCGACATCTCGATTTGTCGAACTATCGAACTGTTGATAGACCAACAAATATGCAATAAAAGGAAAGAACCGGCACCTCATCTCATTACCGCAATAACGCTGAGGGATTTTCTCGTGGTCTTTTCTCTTGTCTTCCTGACATTTCCCTGCTTTTCCTCATCCCTTGTAGCGATGCTCTTGACCACTTACTTTTGCACCCGATAAGTACGGCAACGGGCAGCATAACAGCTCCATTGCCGAGTAACAATATAGTAATCAAAACAATATCAAAGCAATGAAACTCATTATCATCGACCGCAAAGCGTGGGAGCGGCATCGCTCCGAATTTGCAGACTTTATCCACCGTGTGGAAAAACTCATTGGTAATCCTCCTAAGAACGAGCAATGGCTCGACAACGAAGCCGTGTGCAAGCGTTTGGGCATAAGCAAGCGTACCCTGCAATCATACCGAGATACGGGAAAAATCCCTTTCTCCATGATTGGGCACAAGTGTTATTACAAACAGACCGACATCAGCGAAATGCTGAATGAAGTCAAAAAATGAATGAATTATGGCAGAGAATGAAATCATTACGCAGGAAGACCCTCAGATGCAGTTATTTTCACAACTGATGGAAGGTACTTTGAAGAAGTTGGAGCGGTATTGTGCCACAGCTCGTCCGATGTTAGATGGCGAGGTTTACCTTTCGAGCGAGGAAGTGTGCAGCCACTTACGGCTCAGCACACGCACGCTCCAAGAGTATAAAAATGCAAGAATACTTCCATTCTACAAAATCGGAGGGAAGATACTTTACAAACAGAGCGACATACAAACAATGCTTGAAAAGTATTATAATCCAATACCGCAAACAGGTAAGTTATGAGTTAAGTTAAGAAATCAGTCGCGACTTAAGTAAAATGGTCAGTTATGACTTTGGTCAAAAAAATAGTTTCGACCTAAGTCAAAATTAACTTTAGTCAAAAATATGTCAGCTCATAAAGTCAGTAAGTCAAGAAATTAGTCAAAACTTATCTCTTGACTTACTTTTTGAACTTTGAACTCTCGTCTATCAAAAGCACCCCAGAAAGGTTGCTTTATGGAACATAACAAACTATCTCTTTCTTTATACTGGCAAGGTGTGTCTTTGTACCACAAATTGCCATTTGTACCACAAAGACACTTGCCCCGAAAGGGGATTAAATCACTCCAAAGTCGTGATTAGATAACATAGAAACGATGAAAAGAAAGAAAACTAACAAACCTGACGGCAGATGTGCCACCTGCCAAAAATGGGACAGATGGCACATCAGGTTACCTAACTACGAAGACCAACAAAAGGTCATCAATCTTTATCGAAAGTCGGGAGCAAAAACCAAGAGCGATTATCTAAGGGCAAGATTACTTGGAGAGTCATTCAAGGTTATCACAGAAGACAAGTCAGATGAGAAATACTTGCGTGATCTCTCTAACATAATATCCCAAATTTACAAGATAAGTATTTTCTATAATGAAGCTGTCAAGACGCTCAACTGTTATCACTCAACAGCTACTGCCCAAAGAATGCTCCACAAACTTGAGAGCTATTCTGAAGCCATCATCAAGCTGCAAGTGCAAGCGATAAAATTAACGGAGGAGTATTCCGATACAAAGTAGTTATGTGTGTGCTGTAAAAATACCGTGAATTATCGCAAACTCACAGAATTAATAGCTGAAGTTCATCAAGTAGGAGTAAACTATAATCAGGTGGTTAAACTTCTACACTGTAATACGGCAGACAAAAGCGTTCAGGCTTTATTGAAGGAACTTATCAGATTGACAAAAGAACTCATCGCCCTGCAAGAGAAGACGGTGAGTTTAACCATTGACTATCGAGAGAGATAATGTAAGAGAGGGGATAATATTCCTACAAAATGTCCATTACGCCGTGTTTCCTTGGATTGCACAGCCTTTTTTGTTACCTTTACAACTGTAAAACAAGGTTCTTTGAAACATTGCAAAATAAGGAAAAAGAAAGAAACTCGTTCGTTTCTTATTCACCTTTTATATGTTGTATATTCTATTTTTACCTAGTAATCAGTCGATTATATTCACGCCCATTACCTTTGCATATGACAGCCTATTTTTATTAGCACAAACAAAACTGTGATAATCTTTATTATATTCCTATTCTATTTTTCTTAAACTGCTATAAATTTGAAATTATTAGAGATTTGATATGCCTTTGAGTCTGAATAACACACCGCCCTCTTTCTATATCAGAGCTTTACTCTTTCATACAAAACTATCAATTACGCAATTTTTACCTCATCATTTATGGGTATTTTAATGCAAAATGAGGAAAAAGATAGAATAAAATTTGGAGGGTACATTATTTTTACCTAAATTGCGCAATATGAATTCTTATCTATAATGTCAAACTAAAACAGATGGTTATGAAGAACTATTATCTAAAATTATTACCCGTAGCACTCTTTTTTTTGAGTGGGTGTAGTGACAAAGCAAATGAAGTTGATACCATTATAGATAATGGGTATAGATCTTATATTTCTTTGTCAGAACAAGAGTACAATAGTATTGCCTATCCAGATAATAAGGAATTAACAAATTCCGAAATTGAGGATATTGCAAAATCATACATCGAAAGTATTAAGGGGACAAGCACAAGAGCGACCTTTAATTCTTTCTCAGATGTACAAAAAGAAAAAATCACTTTACCTTTGACGACAAACAAGCACGAGAAAGATGAAAACATAAGTTTCACAAAAATAAAGTGGACTGCCCAACAAACAAAGAAACCGATAAGTATGATTGTAAGTTCTGATTGTCGTTTCCCTTATGTTATTGCTTTTTCTGAGGAAGGAGATTTCTTTTCACCAAACGAAACAGCAGATTTGATGATAAAAAATGCAATGAACATAGCCTTGCAAGAGATTTCCGTAATTAAGCAATGCGAAGATTCTCTTCGTGAAAAGACAAAGGCTTATGTCAATACGCAAATTAGGGAAAAGGGGATGAAACATGTAGAATACCTTGTAAACAATACTCCTGTAACACGCAGTTCTGCCACAGGCAATCCTTCTGGGCAATTATATAAAATAGTTGAGCCTATGCTAAAAACAAAATGGGATCAGACAAGTCCTTATAATCTTTATATGCCTAAATGTCCCCCAGAATATGATTTTGGCTATGGTTATGACGGACGCCATCCTGCAGGGTGTGCAATTATTGCTTGGGCACAAGTCTTGGCGTATTTACAACCGAATATTAATGATATTACAACTCCTGAAGGACAGAAGTTTTATTGGGGTAATTTAGGAAGTTATTCTCCGAATTTTTGGGGAAACCATGAGCCTACTGAGGAAGATAAAAGATTAGCCTCTTTGATAAAGAATCTTGCAGATGGAAGTGGCACAAAATTTACACGCAAAGGAGGTTCTGTTTCTGTAGATGAAGTTGCAAATTATGTAAAAAAATGGAATATCCATATTGATGGAAAAAACTCTTGTACTTTCCAAAATATGGCAAACTCTTTAAATTCAAGAAGACCTGTTATATGTAGAGGAACTGCAAGAGCCATCAGAGGAACAAGAGCTACAGGAGTATTTACCAATGGTTCACATGCATGGGTTGTTGATGGTTATCAAATTCGCGTTCGTCCCTCTAATGTGGCTCTTTCACCAAAACAACCTCGCAGAATTTTAAAGAGGTACAATGTTTATTGCCATGCAAATATGGGATGGGGAGGAAGTTTTGATGGTTGGTATTTATATCGTTATGACGGAAGTATTGACTTCGATTGTGGAGGAGATTTATACGATATAGATTTAGCCTGTTATCCAAATGCTCGTTTAAACTAATATCTTTTGGCAATCTCTCTTCAAACGAGATTGCCTTTTCTTTAAATACTATAGAATATGCGTTTAAAATTGAACAATACAATATATATAGTTTGTGCTATCTTTTTGTTTTTTCATAACTCATGCATGAAAAATGAGATAGAGTTAAAAGAAAAAGATGAAAAAAAAATAGTAACTTCCTATGAGAGAAATATCAATGATGCGGAAACAGAACTCAATGATATTCTTTTAGGCAAAACAACTCGTGTAAACTCTATTGTTCCAAAACACCTCATTCTGAAAAATAAATTTACTCTCAAAGTAGACGGAACTTCTATAGGTACAAGAGTTGGGGAACAGACAAGGTCAGATGTTGATAATTCAACAAATGTACATATTTTCAATTTTCAAGGTGGTGGATATGCTATAATGAGCGGAGATACAAGGGTTACTCCAATGTTAGTGCTTACAGATAAAGGAGAAATCCCTCAAGATGGTGTCGTAGACAATCCTAATCTTGTACCATTTTTGGCAAATATGGAAGTCCAAATCATTAAAGAGATTAATGAGTTTAACGAAAATAATAGAATCAATAAAAACAATGAAATTTCTGTTGTATATGGAAAATGGGAAAAAACTTTTTCCGAAATGAAAGAAGGATATTGTCCTGTTGAGTGGGGGCAAGGAAGTCCTTACAATCAATTTTGTCCATTAACGGATGGAAAATTATCCTGCACAGGCTGCGTACCAACTGCTGTTGCACAATTATTATCCGTTTATAAATTTCCTAAACAATACAACGGCTATGATTTTGATTGGGAGATTATGAATCGTTATGTAACGAATTGGTATCCATATCCTCCTGCAATCCCTTATATAGCAAGGATTATGCAACAATTAGGTTTACGACAAAATTTAGATGTTACTTATGCCAAATATCCAGAAAGTGAAACTGACGAAAATAAAGGAAGCTCCGCTTCTACTGATAATATCCCGAGGACTCTTAAGAATTTAGGGTTTTCATCTGGAGGAGTAAAAAAAGATTATAATGAAACAGATATTGTCAATGAATTAAGGAAAGGATACTATGTATTAGTAAGTGGTTATGCAAAGGAAACGAAACACAAAAAGAAATTTTTAGGCATTACTATAAAGACTTGGTATTCATACTCAGATGGGCATTGTTGGCTGGTTCATGGGTTATTGGAAATGAGCCGTTCTGTCTTTCGCAAAAAAAATGGGCAAACCATAGGTTTTTATACACAACGAAAGTATTATTTGTTGTGTAATATGGGATGGAATGGCTCGGATAGTGGCTATTATTATAGCGGTGCTTTTAATACAGATAAAGGTCCTGAAACAGATTTTGAAAAAACAAGAAGCAAGAGTAAGGAAGAGGGTAATTTTCGATATAAACTATCTGCTATCACAGGAATACGGAAATAAATAATGACAGCGAAAGGGTTTCACAGCAAAGCCCTTTCGTTGTATTTTCTTAATATTCTTTCGAGATGCAACTTCTTTTGAAAGATAGAAAAACATTTCGAGTACTCTCCTATAAGATTTGATTTTAGCCTATATGGGTAATATGGTGTTCTTAAGAATGTAAACGATAATCTTATATCATTGCTACTATCCCGAAAGTTATATTTTGAATATGTCTTTTCCTTTCAATATCGTAAGATTTATAATTGCGATATTATTAAGAAGTGTAATAATATTAAATTTACCTAATTATGATGTCGTTTCACAACTATTGATTATCTTTGCACTATACAATAATATGGTCTTTGAGGCATTGCAGAATAAAGAAAGGGGAAGAAACTCGCTCGTTATCAAGCCGTAACCCTTTTCTTCTTTATTCATTGTTATCTTCTTGATTATCTGAAAGATACAAAATTCTAAAATCTTTTGCGGGGATAGGTCGTGATCTTCTTCTCATAGAGGCTTTGGGCTATCGAGAGGGTCTTGTCTGCTGAAAAGCCGTGGCGTCTGTTGGCATCCTTCTGCAAGGCTGTAAGGTCGTACAAGAGTGGTGGCGCGGTATGCGTTACCTTTCTTGCGACCGATTCTAACGTAAGCTGGCTCTGACTGCGAAGTGTAGCGAGAGCAGCCTGTGCCGATGCTTCATTCTCATAGTCTTTACAGCCAACGGCTTTCAGCGATATGCCCTCTTTCTTCAAGAGAGCGGATAATTTCCAATAAGGTACGGAAGAAAAATCACGATTTTCTATGTACCGACGGCAGACCATAGCAAGAGTTGGGGTCTGTACCCGTCCCAAGGAATAGCCGCCTTTGCGGGCGATGGACAATGCACGGCTGGCATTGATACCCATGAGCCAGTCGGCTTCGCTTCTTGCCTTGGCTGAATAATAGAGATTGTCGTAATGGCTTCCCGGCTTAAGATTGGAAAGTCCTTCACGGATAGCTTTGTCCGTCAATGATGAAATCCAAAGACGGTCGAAAGGCTTTCTGCAACCAATATGTTGATAGATGTAGCGAAAGATGAGTTCACCCTCCCGCCCTGCATCAGTGGCTACGGTGATGCGGTCTGCTTCGTCAAAGCAGGAGCGGATCACTTTGAGCTGTTTAAGCGCTGCTGGATCGGATATATACTCCTTGTCCTTACGTACTTGCCGTACCGCTAACTGAAATGGATTGGGACGGATGGGCAGATCTTCGGCTTTGTAGGCAGAAAAGCCGTAGGCTTCAGGCATAGCAAGGGTAATAAGGTGTCCCATTGCCCATGTAACGAGATACCCACTTCCTTCTAAATATCCGTCCTGCTTGCTATTTGCCCCAACGATGCGGGCAATATCTCTGGCTACCGAGGGTTTCTCGGCAATAATACAAGTTGTCATAGTCGATAATAGAATTAAGGGTTACATCTTACGTCCACGGGACTTCTTTTGTTTATTCTCGTCCTGCTTTTGCTTCTGCTCGGAAGTAGGTTGTGTCTGTCCCGTCTTCAAGGGCTCTTTCACGTTCTTCGTGGCTTCATTGGTTTTGCCGTCATTATTGACCGCTACCTGTGTCTTGTGCTCTTCAGCTACGGCAACCACCTTTTCCTTACTGGTTTCCTGCTTCTTGTCAGGGTTCCACTTGTAGAAGCGTGGGCGGTTCTGCTTCTTGTCCATACGGACGTAGGCATTGAAGGACTTGCCCTCCTTATCGACCATGTTCTTCAAATAGACTGTGCGACCGCTATCCAAAGCTTCACGCTGTTTTTCTGATAGCTCCAATCCGCAGAGCTTATGCGGTGCGCCTTGCCGTTGCCCCTCTTTCAAGCCTTGCTTTTTGTCGAAGACAAACTCAATACCCTTTTTCTCGGCATTGACTTGAAGGGTAGCATTGAATGACTTACCGCTCTTGGCTGTCATGCCCTCCACCTTTACGGCTTTGCCTTCCACAAGATCTTTATATTGTGCATCGGAAAGCGTAACGCCCTTGATTTCCTTGGGAATGTTCACCCGGTCGGCACGCAGGGCGATGATATCATTAGTCTGTGGGTCAATCGATACATAAGCGGAAAACGGCTCTCCGTTCTTGGGCTTCACTTCGATAGTTTTTCCAAGGTTGCCCGTAGTGAGTAGTTGTTCTTTCTCTTCGGGCGAGAACTTGTAGCCCATATAGGGGAAGTCGAGCTGTGGCTCCTTGCGTAAAGGGTGGATAGCTAAGCCGACATTGCCGCTATCGTCCGTGCGGAAAGCAAGACGTGCTTCAGTGTAGATAGTTGTATCACCAATAGGTACGGCAATAGTAACAAGGTTACTCTTCTGCCAAGAAAGCATCTTTTCTAACTCTCCACTTTGTTCCAGTCGTTCACGGGTAAGACCGAGGTTGTCGAGTTGCTTCCAATCAATCTTCGACTCATCAATGACTGTGGCGTTCTTCTTTTTCGGCAGATAATCGTTAAAGGATACTCCAATCTCTGTCAGTTGCTGTTTGTTTTCGGGCTTATCACGGCTTTCCAGCATGGTGCGCAGGTTGTCCACGCTCTGCTCAACGTTGTTTGCCACTATCTTATACAGTCCGAAACGAGTCGGGTTATTGAACTGTTTGAGGAAGTTGGTCATGAAGTTTTTCAGAAGTCCGTCCTTGTTGTTGAACTTTAGGAACGCTGCTTGATTGGCAGCGATTGCCTCAGTTGTTTTAAGGTTTCCCTTGTCGTCGATACCCGATACTACGGAGAGTTTTCCCGCTTCCTTTTCGTTCTTCACTTCCGTGCGGTCTTCCAAGACAAGCACATAGTTGTCATTGTTGTTTGATTCCATAATTGTTTGTTATTGAGTGAATAAATTGCTATCAAGCAGCAAAAATATAGGTATATAAAGAAGGAGAAAAATTTTCGGGAAAAACGGGAAGCATAAGGGAAAAGAAGGAAAAACAACACTTCTTCCCTTTTATTCCACATAAAGGGAAGAAATATTATATTTTTGCGCATAAAAACTTGGTTATCTGGATGTAATGTATTATATTTGCAACTGCCCCATTGGGGATGAACTTAATAAACTAAAGTGCACAATGGATTATTTAAAGATTCCATTAGATTTGTCTGTCGCTTTGAAGGGGACTTTGGCGAGATGCTCCCCCGAAGAATCTATTGCGCAAAATATAATGCTGTTAATCGTGTCACATCCCGGAGAAATTTTCGGGAAATATGAATATGGATCGATTATTTGGGAGTTGGAATTCAATCAACTGGTTAAAGTCAGAGATTGGGAAGAAACGGTAAGAAATTCCCTCGTGCAATCAATCACGGCTTATGAGCGACGGCTAAAAGATGTTCGTGTGGATGTGCATCTTTCTGAGATAGAGGAGGACCTGTTGGGAAAGAATCCCAATATTCGCCGTCAAGCCAGTATTACGGTTCATGCCCAAATAGAATCAACAGACATTCCTTTTGTTTTTAACACTTTGGTTTATATCAGTCCTTTATCTCAATAAATCTTTGTATCATGGCGACAGATAAGAATTTTACACGAATAAAAGAGAGGGTTTTAGACTATGCCATGTCTTTGTGGGAGATTGATGATGCAAGATTGATAGACCCTGTGGTTGATTTGCTGCTGGATGTCGTCGCTTATGAGTTTTACAAGTTGCACCAAGAGATCGAGAAGTCCGATGCCCAAATATTAAACCGTCTTGCCAGAATACTGATTCCGCAAATATGGTCGCTCCCATTCCCTGCCCACGGATTGCTGACAGTACATCCTCTGTCTGGCGACAATTCCGCAGTATTGGGAACAGAAGACCAATTCTATGCGCGCAAGGTAGCTTTAGGCAAGGATGATATGCCTTTCTATTTCACCCCTTTGGTGGAAGAGCCGTTATTTGACATAAGAATTCCATTTCTGGCATACGGAACAGAACTTCAATATAATATCCGTAAACGAACGGAACATATAGAACTTCTGCCATCCACTCATCGCATCGCAGATTTCACGTTGTGGATAGGTCTGTCCATCCCGGATTCTCAGTTGGGAAAAATCGCGACACTGCCTATTTGTGTTTTGCCGGAAGACAGGTCTTTACTCCCTTTCATCCAGAATGTCAAGGCTTATGATGACCAAGGTCGTGAATTAAAGACAGCTCCTCATCTGTTGAAACAATCTCACGAAGAGGAACATTATTTTGAAGAAATATCGACCTATTATCAACAAGCATACATAGACTTAAATCTACCTGTAGATCCCGCAGCAAAGACGATAAAAGAGATTTTTCCGAGTGCTCTGTCTGAATTAGACCAGATTGAGGGAAATGAAAATGCGGTTTGGATTCGTTTGTCATTTCCTGAGGTCTTCAACAGAGAGGAACTGAGGAACATCAAGATTCTTTTTAACACCTTTCCTGTCGTGAACAGGCAATTGGTCTTGGTAAATCATAGTTTCAGGACACATGGGAGAATAGTTTCATTGCCCTGCTCACATAACGCTTCATTGCTGAACATACACAAATTTGAGGACAATAATGGTTGTGTGTTTCGCAATAGGCTTTCCTTGTATCAGAAAGAGGTCAAAGGTGTCTATAGTTTGTATTTCGGGAATCTGGAGCGTTTCGACAGTGACAATGCCCAGAGTGAGATCAGCAAGGTTCTGCGGTTAATCCGAGAGGAAGGAAATGCTTTTGCCTCCCTTGACACAGACAGCCTTTCCTCCGAGCTAAAAGTCCTGCAAGAAAAATTGGACGCTACTGAAAAGAGCATAGATCGTCAAAACTTCAAAGGGAACAAGAACAAGGCTTTTCTTTTAACTGTTCCGCACAAAGAAAGTCATTTTGCAGAATTGAAATACTGGCAAACCCAAGGAGAAAGTGCCAATGGCATCAATCAGAGAAATCTTGTTCAACAGTTGGACATGGATAAATTTGACCCGTCCAGTATTAGATTCCAAACATCAACGGTGGAAGGCAGGTTGCATACGGACGACCAAGAGCTCATCAATAGTTTGCGGTACGGCTTATTATGTAATAACCGCATTGTTTCTGAAGAGGACGTTAAGAGTTATATATACCACCGTCTGGGTTCAATGGTGAATGGGGTTGACATCAAGGACGGCATTTGCATATCCAACGGTTCACTTCAAGGAATAGTCCGGACTACGGATGTCAGCATACACCTGTCATCTGAAATAAAAAAAGTGGACTCCAAAATGAACCAATTAGATTTTTTGGCGAACACACTTGCCGAGGAAATGCAAAAGAAATCCATTAGTCATAGTACCTATAAAATTAAGTTTATATGATGGAAAGAAACATAAGCAATAGTGTGCAATCCGCCATGCGCTTGTCAGCATCTATGGCAAACGCGGACAACCATACAAGCTACGGTATTTCCCATCTGGTGCTTGCTTTGCTTTCAGAAGGGACTGGGACAGGATTGTCCAATATACTGAGCTCAATGAACAAGGACGTCGGCTATATTCATGAATGGTTTGACGTGCGTCGTGAGATGTACGTGTCAGAGGAGCATGAAGGTGATGGTATTGTCGCAGACAGCCAAGTGACCCTTGTGCTTGAGGAAGCGGAACGCTCAAAGATAAAGTTGGGCTCCGACAGCATAGACGCTTTATGTGTATTTACAGCGATTATTCGCCAAGGTGTTGTTTTCTCGGACAGTCAAATTGAGTCCTTGTCCGTTTCTGAGGATGATGTCCTTTCTTTCTTCAATGCACAAGCGGTTAATCATTTTTATCAAGGAGAGGAGAATAAGCTCTTGGCAAGTTTCCCTTTCGCGTATAATCTAAAAGAAGAGGCATATATCCTTCGAGGAAGGATTGTTTTGGGACGTGAGAAAGAAGTACGTACTATCTTGGAAGGCTTAGAGCGTTGTGCCAATAAAGCTATAATGCTTATAGGAGATTCCGGTGTAGGCAAAACGGCTATTATTCATTCTCTGGTAAAGGAGGTCTGCGAGAACCACGACGAGTTGATTTCTCAAATCAAACTTATCGGCTTACACACAGCAAAGCTGTTGGCTTCTTCCGGCAATGAAACAGAGCTAGCCCAGAAAATCTCCTATTTTCTTGGAAAATTGGATGAAATGGAGGGACAAACCGTTTTGCTGATAGACGACCTGCAAATGTTGTTGGAGTTTGGTGGGCAAACAAAATCGACAACCCTCATCAACATATTCAACTCCCAAATTAGCGACGGTTCAACAAGTATTGTATTCACGATTACTCCAGATGCATTCAGAAAGCATATCGAAAAAAACAGTATAGAGAGCAAATTGGATATTTTGGATATTTCGGAACTGGACAAGTTCACTGTTCTAAGCATGCTAAGGGAGCATTCCAACCGGATGGAAGAACACTATAGTCTTTCCATAAGCGACAACGCCACGCAGGAGTCGCTGACATTATCTTCTCGATATTTTAAAGAGAAGAAACAGCCCGCCGCAGCAATAGACCTGTTGGACGCGACTGCTGCCGCAGTACGCTTGAGCAACAAAAATTCCCTAAACGAGTTGGATGTGTTCCTTTCCAAGTTTGAATCCCTCAAACAGGAGGATCCAAACCGTCAGCAACAGGATTTACGTCTTTTTTCTAATAGTCTGAGATCGAAAATCAGCGTAGTGCTGATCTCTAAGCTCCCTAATGGCATCAGTTTTTCAGAAGGTACTTTGGAAGAAGAACTGGCGAAAACGTCTGAGACTCTCCGGAACCTGTCCGTCTTAGCTGAGAATGGCATTCCGCGCGTTTCTCCAAGTGAGGTCGAAGCGGTTGTCGCGGAGATGACCGGGATTCCCTTGGGAAAGATTCAAGCCCAAGAAAAGGACCGGCTGTTAGGAATTGAGAGTCGTCTGGAGGAAAGGGTCAAAGGGCAAAATAAAGCAATCACAACGCTCTCGGACGCCATCATAGAGTCCAGAAGCGGACTCAGTGACCCTCGCAAGCCCATAGGTTCCTTCTTTTTCTTAGGTCCGACAGGTACAGGAAAAACTGAACTTGCCAAATCACTCGCCGAATTGCTTTTTGACGACGAGAACGCCATGATAAGGTTTGACATGTCCGAGTTCAAGGAGGAACATTCAGCAGCTTTGCTTTATGGTGCGCCTCCAGGATATGTAGGATATGAAGAAGGTGGCTTGCTGGTGACAAAGATCCGCCAAAAGCCCTATTCTGTCATTCTTTTTGATGAAATTGAGAAAGCGCACTCAAGTGTATATGATGTCTTCCTGCAAATCATGGACGAAGGAAAGATACACGACAAGTTAGGGCGCGAAGGGGATTTTTCAAACGCCATCATCATATTCACCTCAAACATTGCAAGCAGTTGGATTGCAGAACAGTTCAATCAAGGAATCACACCAGACTCAAAACATTTGACAGAAGTCATGTCCCAGCATTTCAGACCAGAATTTTTGGGACGCCTAACAGAAGTCGTACCGTTTGCACCCATTAACGAAACGGTAGCCCAGTCTATTTTCCGCTTGCACTTCTCTCGTTTGCAACAGCAATTGCAAGAGCAAAAGAACATTCACATACAGATCACTGACGAAGCCTTGCGTTTCCTGTCAGCCAAGGGATACTCTCCCCAGTACGGGGCACGCCCCATCGCTGGCGTCGTACGCACTTATCTTAAAAAGAGCATATCTCGCTTAATTGTTTCCGAGGGTATCAAGGAAGGAGACAGTGTCAAAGTTTATTACCGAGACAACGGTTTGGAATGGAAAAGACTGGATATATAAGTAAGGAGGAAAGGTTGGCACTCTTCCGCAGAAGTGAGTCAAGCAATCTTCTGGCGGAAGTGTTCCTCGATGAGTTGCAATTTATCTTGGGTGAGGATATCCTTGAACAAGTGGTTGTGGCAAATCAAGGCATGAATCCTCGTGTAAAGTCCAAGGACATCCTTGATATAAAGTTGCGCCACGTTTATGCCTTGGGAGAGTTGGTAGAGTTGGTTCTAGCACGTAACAGCATCTATCACCAGCTTCCCGAAAGCCTCTTCCATCCATTGACTCTGAGTAAGCCAAATATGTCCCAGAGAGAATTGATAGAGGCTATCAGGCAAAATCGCAGAAAGGAGAAAGAAGCCCTACACTTTTTTGCCCCTTTTGATACAGCTTTTTTCAAAGAACGGGTACGGATTCACAGGCGCTATCTGAATTTCTTTTCGGAAAAAGACGAGCATCCCATAAGAAAGGCATTGACGAAATACATTCTATATGACAATAAGACACTTACACCGGACGAATGCCAGCGCCTTTTCTTCTTTGCAGGGAAGTCAGATGCATCCAAGGAGAACCTCTCGGAGATAGACATTCTCCTTCACGAGATTTTAAACTTGGATGTGAAATTACAATTTAAGTCATGCAAGGTGGAGAATTTGCCATATCCCGTACTCGGAAAGACCCAGCTTGGTCTTGACGCAGGTCTGGATGGAGTTATACAGTCCGAAATAGAGGATGTCGAGGGCATAATCCACTATCACGATAGCGTCCCCGCAATGAAGGAAGTACAAAAGCACATTGAGTCCGTCAAGTATGTATTGGGCTTCTTTATTTTGTCAGCGAGGAAAACTAACATCAAGTTCACGCTTGACGGGACTATGGATTTTATCTTGGGAAACAACCGTTTGGGATATGACACCCAACTATAAATTAAAATAAGTGCAATTATGGAAGTTTTGATCACATATTTTCTTAAATATCTCCTGGCACCCTTTCTGGTGGCCGCCATTCTATTGATAATGAATGGAATCAAGGCAATAAAGAAGCGGTTGAAATTTAAAAATGTAATCGTATATATCTTAATAACAGGACTGCTTTTGGGAATACCCGGTTGCCTGTCCATCCTCAAAGATGAATTCGTTTGGGGAGGTGTATTCATTGTCAACGTCCTGTACCTTTTCTTGGGGTGCTTGTTCGCCTATACGATGAACAACAATGTGGCAAGGAAGATAGGTGTTGACGGCAACATGGTGTCCCAGGTTCTTGTCATGCTGATTTGTGGGTTACTTGGAGGATGGATACATTTTCTGCTTTTTGAGAAATTGGGCGGAATGCCGTATGCCCCTTGGTCCATGCTGTCCGTCATTTGGTACACCTTGCCTTTTTTGACACTACTTAGCCTTAGGGCTTTCCACAAGATTCCGCCTCCTTTATATGAGCTGTGGTCTTTCGGTCAGAGTGGGTTCAACAGGAATCAATGGGATAATACGGATAATTTTCAAGCTATTCCTGTCAAAGTCCGAATAAAAAGGAGACAGGAAGACGAGGAATATGCCTCTCTGACCGTCCGCCTTCAGGACAACATAAGCCTAGGGGACTGGTTCAACTGGCTGGTGGAAGATCAGAACAGGCGTTCTCCGATGCACCAGATAGATGTCAATGATTCAAGTGTGAATGCCGGGTGGATTTTCTATACGACACGATGGATCAATTACCCATTGTTCATCAGGGTGCTGAATCCAGAACAGGACAGAAAGGAAAATGCAATAAGAAAGAACCAGATCATATACATAAAACGAATTATCGTTGAAGAATCAAAAGCACATGAAACAGATTAAATACCTTCCAATCAACTGGAGCAATGGACTGAAATTGTCCGGGCAGCACTTCATTGATGCCCACCTTCACATGGTAGAGTGTTTTCAACATCTCAGGGCAGAGCATGTCACAGAATACAATTACGGCATTGGTATGCCTTTGGAGCACCATTCATCTTCTGTATCAGTAGAGGTTGTCGGAGCAGGGGCAGAGAGCTCAACCATCAGGCTCAACCATTGCAATGCCATTACACTGGGTGGCAGCACCATCGTTTTTGAACCAGAACTTTATGGCAGTTTCTCTCCGGAATTAACGCTTTCCGATCTTGGAAAAGATGCAGCTGACGGTGGCGTTTATATAGCGGTAACAGCTTCTTACGATCGTCTCATTCCTGTCGGTTATCCAGACCCGAACGAGATACCGCTTCGCCACCCCCATCTGCTTCCTGAGATTCGGATAACCGCCGTCCCAGTGCAGTCCGGCAACGAACATTTCCTAAACAAGGATTTTGTCATCATAGGAAAAGGCTTGCTTGAAGGTCGTGGATTTGTTTTGGATGACGAGTACATCCCACCTGTACAGAGGTTGGTCTATAGCCAGAAGTTAAGGACATCTTTGAATGGCACCATTGTCCATCTGAATCATATGGAGGATTGCATTGGTCAAATTTACCAAAAGAACGTAGATGACAGCCGAAGGAGTACTTTGACATCCAACGTATTTACTCTATGTCGGGCAATAGACGAGTATTACGCACACCAGTTCTTCCAAATTGAGAACATACTCATCGAAGAGCCGCCAATCCGCTATCTCCAAAGCATCAATATTCTGGCTCGTTCCATCTTCAACGCATTAAGGACAATCCCCAATAAGGAGTACGAATATATGCTGCAGTATTTCTATGAATGGACAGAAATCAGTCCGTCAAGTTTTGAGACAACTGTCGGAGATGTCCTTTCTTTGAAATACAACCACTTGGACATTGCAAAAACCAACCGTGTCGTCCAGAAGTTTGTGACCACACTTGACACTATCATCAAGAAAATGAGTGAGCTGGATTACATTGGCTTAATTCGTGAGAATATCATTATCAGTGATGACAGCAATGTCGAGCAGGAGAAAACCCAAAAGACGTGGCGTTTCATAGATTAGGCTTATGGAAATCAAGAATAAAGAAGATAGAAGAAGAACGATCCGGCAGTTCTGTCTGGTATTCTTCCTGTTGTTAACCGTCATGTTCGTGGCGGGAGCCGTCACGCTGGTGACAGCACAAAAAGGAGCCGCCCTCTTGGAAGAGAAAAAAGCCGCCTACGAACGGACCATTCAAAAGCAGGCAGAGATCAATTTCCAATTGGAGCATATCTTCAAGGATTTGCACAATCTCAGGACGCAACCGCGAACCATCAACGAATACAAGCAAATGCAGAAAATCATCACGGAGCAAAGGATGATGATGGAGCAAGAAATTGTGTCCCTTTCTCCGGAAGAGCAGGAACGCTATGTCATATTCTCTCAGATACTGGAGGTAGTCAAGAAGACACAGGAGACATTGGACGCCTCTGACGCGGAAAGCCGCAAGAGAGTGTATAACATGGATCAGCTTGAGAAGTGCAGGCAAAAGTATCAAGAACAAACCCGTCTAAAAAATGAAAAGAACCAATGACGAGCAGGCGTGGACGAATTTTCGTTTCACCCTGTTGCTAATCTTTTTTACAGTCGTAGTGTTTACATGCTTGTGTAAATATATTTTTCGAATACCTGAAGTAGAGAGTGACCATTATATCTCAGACATCAAGGAGACCGAGCGTCTTTTTGACGAGCAGAAAAAATGCGCTGAGCAGGTTAAGGAAATCGGGAACAAGATTGACTCTTTGGATTTTAGCGTCCAACAAGTTCAGCGGCTGGATGAAATCAAAGAAGAAATGTTTCTGCTACAAAACATCTACCAGAAACACAACAACAGTTCAAAATATCTTTTTGGCACTCACTCGTTTCGCATTGTCAAGGAATATTTTGATGTTAAGGAGGAGTTTTCCGCCACGACGGAAAACAACAAGGTGATAGTGCAGTATTTGGAGGAGTGCAAAGCAAATTTATAGTTATGACGGAACGACAAAAGATCCTATCGGTGTTTTTAGGCATACTGGTGCTTGGCGGCATCATCCTGATAATAGGGTTCCCCTTCCGTACGGTGAAGGGTGACGTAGACTTCAATATCCATGACAGCAACAACAATTTCCATTACGAGATTGGAGAGGTGCTGGAATTTACCGTAAACGAGCCGGAACGTGTCAAGGGGAAGTCAATTCTCTGGCAAATGGGTAACGGTGATTCCATCAGCAACAAGATGGTCGCCAAGTATGCTTACCCAAAGTCAGGCAAGTATCTGGTGACACTAAAGGTTGACGGTCATACAGTAGCCAACCGCTACATACAGGTTGTGTCAGGCATAGAGGCGGCAGCAATCGACTCCGTGCCAAGGATCCATGCCGTATCCGAGGGATACCAGGGGGAGGAACTCACCTTTTCCGCGGATGGGGTCGGTGTGGACACATGGATGTGGGAGTTTGGTGAGACGGGGACAGTTGATGCTTATGAGCAGCAAGTGACATACACTTACGAAACACCCGGGAATTATGTTGTACGCCTACAGACCAATACTACGAAATATCCAATAGAACACAGGATTAAGATTTTACCGAAATTTGAAAAAGTAGAGGAAACTATAACCGAACCACCTGTAGATTCGCTGGGATTAGCCCAAGACGACATTCGTAGGAGGCTACAGATTATAGCCAATCTTTCCGTAAGGGACAACAGGGCTTACAAAGAACAGGTCAACCATATTCGCGACACTTATTTCTGTACGCCGTCAAGCCAAGTCGTCGTAATCGTCAATGGGGATAAATATAATGACTTTTCAGGGTATTGCCAAGGCTTGCACTTCTTGGAAAGCAGTCCCAATAGGCGAATTAAAATCCAAGAAGTAAAAATCGACAACCAGAATTGTGTGAGAACAATTCAAGTAACACAAAGCGTAGCAGACAAATGAAAAAGAAGATAGCCTTTATTACATTCCTTTTTGTGGGTTGTTTCCCCCTTTTCTCATTTGGACAGGTTTCCACTTATCAAGCGACACAAAGAATCAAGGGGAAAACATTCAACTTTTATCCCGATTCCAAGGCTCCCTCTCGCTTGCGGAATAATCACGATGCGAGAATTGTCTTTTCAGACAGGAACTCCAATAAGGCATTCTCTACCGCCTATGGACAGCATCCATTGGGGGAGTACAAGGTTGGCGAGGCTTTTTATGTCATAGGCGAAAAAAACGGATTTTATCAGCTGGTCAAAGCCGACCCGAAGTTGCTTGGCAGACCAAAAGGTTTGTTTGGCTGGCTCTATTCCCCCAAAAATCATTTTTCAGACAAAGCGAAAGTTTCCTATGTCGGATGGATGCCGAAGAACAACCTGCTGTACTATGACCACGCCTATGTGTCCCCGACCAACAACAGGGCTGTCCGTTATAGTGTAGGTGTCAATCGAATAGAACGGTTGTACAACTTGCGCCGATACTTGAATGGGGACAGTCTGATTCTTTTCTCTGATCCTTTTCTAAAGACACCATGTCCCTATAAAATCCATACGGGACAATCCGTATATGCGTATAAACGGGACGACGTACACAAGACGGTCTTAATCTCCGATTGCCCCCAGCTTTCTACTGACAGCACTCATTTTATGGGATGGGTTTCTATGGATATGATAACCGCCGTCGGGCAGAACGAGGTTTACAGGATCATGCCCGATGCCCAGCACCTTGCTTGCACCAGCATCATTGGGAATGACACCATGTCCGTACACTCCGCTGACTTTCAAAGCCGTTATCTGTTTGACGCGGGGAGCTTGTCCCTTCAATCGTCTTCAAGCAGGAATGTTAGTTTCGACTCCCTGCATTCGGTTTGGTTGCCCGTTTCGGTATGGGACGGCAAGGCAAATAAGTTCATCAATGTGAAAGGTGGGTATACCTATGTTTCGGATGTCCAGAGGATGAAGAACGGTCAGAAACAGATGAACATTCATGTCTTTTTCTTCGCACAGGACAAACATGAGGTCGGGAAACTCATCAGTGCATTACAAAATGTGGCACTCCGAATGTCTCCGAACCGGAAATATGCTTTTTCCGCGACAATGATTTCAGAATTGGGGAACCAATATCTACCCCTTACCGACAGTCTGGTGCAATGGCTGGATTTTATCCTGTCCCCGCCCCATGTGACCAGGAATAAGGATGCAGGGGTGAAGGATGCCTTTAGGAATTTAGTCCTTCAGACACGAAATGACTGTTTCGAAGATAATCTCTTGTTCCTCTTTGGCAAGAGTCAGGACATATCCATTGATTCACATTTGCACCAGCAATTGGCTTCCCGGTCTTTCTCCATGACTTTCTTCCAACTCTCCAGTGACAACAGAGAGGCAAGTCAGGACTTTCTCTTAACGGCAAAAGAAGCTTTGGATAAAAATATTGTGGAATACTCACAATACATCCAGAACTATATAGTTAACCCCTTCCTGCTCAAGCCTTCTCTGTTTTTTGATTACGGGACTGATGCAAACGTTTATCTGTTGGAAACACCCAAAAGCAGCCTTGCCACTGGTGGAATAGTCTTTCCCCTTGCAGGACAAAAAATATCCAACGCTACCGTGGAATTGGTATTGGACACTTTGTTCTCGCAGATTCCCCGACGAGACGAGTTACTGTTGAGCAGTCTGGAACGTTACGAGAATAGGTTGGGTGTACTTAGGAGCAAGCCTTCATGGCTAATAAGATATGTGCATCAATATGCGGAGACTCCAACCCCTTCCATTGACAACATAGACCGAAACTCTGTGTCTGACGTGTACTATATTCCTGCTTTAATGCCAGACTCGACTTTGAGCCATTTCCAAAAAGGATACGTATTCTCTAAAAATGAGATTTCAGGCTTCCTGCAATCCTTCAGGGATTTATTTCCCGTTTTTTCAGAGGGCTTGGGCAAGCGTGAACTGAAGCTATTGCGTTCTCTCTACAGGCAAGAGCGTAAGAATATCAATAAGAGAAACCTCAGAAAGGTACTGTCTTCAGAATCTTCCCTTGCGGAGTTGTTCTACCATAAGACGGGAGTTCATGTAAATGACTCACTGTTTTACCACCTTTCTCCCTCCCGACTTAAACGGAATGAAGCTGTGTTCAAAGACTGGGAGATACTATATGACTTATCCCTGCGCAAATTGCAAAAAATGGAGGAGGATTATGTCGAGGCAAAGTTGGAGGAGGTGCTTGTCGGAAATGATGTTTATTACTTTATACCTCAAACTCTAATACCATAAGGAATGAAGAATGTCAATGAATTAGAGGAAAGGGTGCTGGAAATTCTATACCAAAAGAGTATATCCTCACCGCTCTGGATCACCGAAAGTGAAATCTATTGGAGTATCCCGGACATGAATGTAACGGAGAGAGACGTGCGGGAAGCCTTGGATCGCCTTGTTTACCAGCGCAGGGTTATGAAGAAGGTGGGGAAATATCAAATAGAGAAAGTCGAATTTCTTGCCATCAAGGAAAGGCTTGACTCTCCTGTCTCCTTGGGATTATCTGAAAGCGTAGGGCAAAACAACAATGTGGAAAAAGAAAGTGGGGAAAAACCCTGTTCCCGCCCCTCTGTCCGAGAATGGAATGTTCAAGGGCTTGTCAGTCTCTTGGTATGCTTGTCTTGTGTAATCTTCGGTTTTCTTTTGTGCTTGTTACTCATGAATCACAAACAGGATCAACCATTCTCTTTCCCGGAACTTCAGCTTCCCCAGAACCAGCTGCAAGTATCTGACCGTTCCGTTTTTTTGTCGTCCAAGAAAGAAAACCAAACCAAAAATCTGCGAAAGATAGAGACAGAGTTTACGGAACAGCAGAAAGTCAACCGCCTGCTGAATCTGCAAGCAGACAGTGTGAGAATGTCCGTTGAAAGACTGAGGGCTTATGTTTCAGAAACGAACAACAAGCAAAATGCCCGTCTTCAGGAAGAAAGAGATTTGATACTTACAGTTTCTCTTCTCCTTGTCGGACTACTTGTCATATTGGTTATTGCCTTGCTGGTCAGGAAGAAAGAATGAACGGGCAAGAAAAATATATCCGATTTTCCTGCAATCCTCTGCTGATTTGTTAAATAATGTAATTGTAAGAAAATACTCGGTTAAAAATTTGGAGATATGAAAAGTAAATCATATATTTGCCCATGATATAGGACTTGCGTTTGTTTTCTTCTCTTTCTTCCGCATAACCAAGTCAATGGAGAATGGGAAATTTTCAAACAAGAGTTTGGAGGTTTCTTTTTTGCTTTAATACGTATGTTGAGCGAAATTGACCTTTTATGTTCAACTTTTTAATTTTACAAAATTATGGGATCATTCCGTGCATCACTGGAGTTGGGAGGAAAAGAATTTGACGTCCTCTTCTCAAATTATGAGTTCTCTCGCTCAACAGACAGTAAGGGTAAGCCTTCTTCAAGTATTACCGGAGGACGAGTTGTCGTTACCATTGAGTCCACAGAGGACACCTCTACCATCGAAGCTATGCTGAATAGCCAGTTCAAACCCGTTGAAGGAAAAATCATCTACAAGAAGACGGATGAGGACGCCAAGATGAAAGAGGTTGAATTCAAGAACGCCTATATTGTGCATTATAAGGAAACCTTGGATGTAAACAATGACGTTCCGATGACCATTACTATGACTTTTGCGGCAGAGCACATCACCGTGGGTGCTGCAGAACATGACAATCGTTGGCCTAAGGCTTAATTTGCCTTGCCAACATTTCTTTTCTCCATCATCCGGCAGATACAACTCTGATTGGGTGATGGAGAATGTTGCTTTTACTCATCAAAAAAAATGCATGTATGGATTTTTTGCCAAACAAACCGGTGGCAATTTGTATTGGTGGTGTTGAGTTGTCTTCGTTCAAGTCCCTTCGTCTGAACCAGTCAATTAACGAACACCATTATTTTGAAATGCTTCTTGACTATGAAGTCGGTGAAGTGTTTCAGGCAGCCACACTCACCAAATCCGCTGACTGGCTGGGAAAATCAATAGCCATAACTATTGGTGAGAGGAACTTTTACGGTCTTGTGGCACAGGTGGGCTTGCACAAGTCCGAGGGATATACTTTCCTGAAAGTCTCAGGCTTCTCCACAACCTACCGTTTGGAGGGCGATTTGCACTTTGCGTCTTGGAATGAGAAGACTTTGGCGGACATTGTCGGAGAACTGGCAGAAAAGTCCAATGTGCAGGCATTGGTGAAACCGGAAAGGAGCGCAAAATTGGAATATGAATGCCAATATCAGGAGAGCAATTTCGCATTCATACAAAGACTGGCGAGGCAGCATTTTGAATGGCTCTATTATGATGGAGAGAAATTGATTTTCGGCAAGCCGGAATTACCTCCCTCCATCACGCTGGACTCCAAGAGGGATTTGAACTCCTTGGACATCTGCATCCAGACCGGAGCCCGCGCCCTTTCCTCCTTCGCCCATCTGTCGGGAAGCAACAATACGCTGAAATCCTCGTCCCCGGACGAGCCGACGGGACTGAACAAGCTCGGGCAGCACGCTTTTCAGGAATCCATCAAGATGTTTGGTCCTCCCGCCAATCATTATGCCACCTCCCGTGTCACGAACAAAGGAGAGTTGGACACCTATCTTCAGAAGAAACAGCAATCAGACGCCTCCATGTCCCACTTTATCACGGCGGAGAGCGACTATGTAGGTCTGATGTTGGGCAGTGTCGTGGACATAAAAAGCACCGTTCAAGTGGCAGGCGTTTCCTACAAGGAAGAGTTGCTGGGAGCTTACCTTATTACTGAGATAGTCCACTTCGCGGAGGGTGATGGAGGCTATTCCTGCCAATTCACTGCGATTCCTGCATCTGTAAAGTCATTGCCGACCCCTGACGTCCCCCTTCCCATTGCCCAGCCACAGATGGCGACCGTCATCAGCAATGATGACCCCAAGAAACAGGGACGTGTCCAAGTGAGGATGAACTGGCAGATAAACGGCATGAAAACCTCGTGGGTGCGCGTGCTCTCACCGGATGCGGGAGGCAGCGAAAAAGTGTCCTCCAACAGAGGATTTGTCTTTATCCCGGAAGTCGGCGACCAAGTCATGGTTGCCTTCCGTTACAATGACCCCAACAGACCCTATATACAAGGAAGCCTGTTCAATGGAACCAATGGAGGCGGGGGCGGAGCCGACAACAACGTGAAGAGCCTGACCACGAGAAGCGGGGTCGCCGTCACGCTGGATGACAGTAAGGGAAGTGTGCTTATAAAGGATAAGGCAGGAAATTCATATGCTGCCGATGGTGCGGGAAATATAAAAATAGAATCTTCCCAAACCATAACATTTACATGCAAGGATTCTTCCATTACCTTGAAAGAAGATGGCAACATCCTGTTAGACGGGAAAATCCTGACATTGAACGGGAAGGACTCCATTTCATTGAATTCAAAAGCCATTGACTCTACCGCCGCAGAGACAAACACGATGAACGGAAATGACGTTACCGTTCAGGGCAATGTAACCGCCACTTTGTCAGGAACTTCCAAGACGGATGTTGATTCCATGGGAATAACATCCGTTTCCGGAACGCTTGTAAAACTTAACTAAGTGTCATACGATGAGCAATGCCATTCAACAGATTGCCGAACGGATGCTTTGTCAATGGGAGGAAGCCGTATCCAAGAAAGAGGTAAAGGTTGTCCGTATCATTATAAAAAACGGGGATGAGACCATGCTAAGTGCGTTCTATGACTATTTGCTGGCCATAGACATCGCCACGGATGAGTTCGTGTTTCTCTTCCAACTGCCTTTTATTGATACGGACTCATTCTCCCGTGATATTGTAACTTATCTGGAAAAGGAGATTAAGGTATGGAATGAGGCGCAAAAGCCACAGGGCTTCTCTGCTGAACGGATAGAATGGACGCCTGACTACACGCTTGCGGACGGGGACAACCCCGCTTTATTGGCGATACGGAACTTGTCAATTTTTGCAGACCATTTGCTGGGAAATGAAAAGTTCAAATGCAACTTCATTCTCCACCCAGACAACGATTTTCCCCAAAAAGATTTTTGCGAATGGCTGGAAAAAGCCTTGCAGGTCAAATCATGGTCAAACAAAATGACGCTAACCTTCGGAGACAGTTTTCATGATGGCGACATCTCCGAGTTGTCCGATCGGTTCCCTGAGGAAATTTCCGTAATCACTCCGGATATAGACATGGATGGTGCCATGGAACGACTGGCGGAGCAGGCACTGCTGGAAAATCAAGGTGATGATGTTACGGAGGATGAGTATCGCCTGAACTTGGTAAAACTCATCAACAGCGTCAAGAAGCGCCAAGCCGACGAAACACAGCGGTTGGCAAAAAGATGCTTCGATCTGGCTCTCACAAAGGTCAGGAAGGATCTTAATTGGATTGGACAATTCGTGACATTGTATCTTATCCTGCTGAACGACCAGCTTGGCTACGGGAACGAGACCGAGGCTTTGTATTTTGCGGACAAGGCGATAGATGCCGCTGGGAAAGGGATAGGAAAGTTGGATGACACTTTGTCCTACCGTCTGCTTGCCAACGCGCAGCTCAGCAAGGCAGCCATATACATAGGCATGCGTGATTGGCGAAATGCCTGTCCCCTGTATCAGGAAGGTTCCGTATCCTATCATCAGTGCGCGGATTATTTCATGCAGATGGAGTCGCTTCGCATGTGCGGCTATTGTCAGGAGAAACAATCCCTACAACGGGAGGCAGCCAACTCATACCATCAGGCGTATTTGCTGAACAGTCAGCTCAGCCTTGACGTACTGAGGAAATCAACCTTTCCCCTCATAGCATTGTCGCTGTACCAAAGCCCCTGCCGCGAAGAGTTTATATCCGACATTGAGTTCGAGAAACGCATGAAAGAGATTTTTGGCGCTGAATGGCAAGATTTTTTATTCATGTACCAGCAACAAATGAAAGCCCCTCCACAAATCCCGTCAGATTATGGAACAATTGAATGATTTTTTCGGCAAGTTGTTTGCCTACTTCCGGGAACATCCGCAATACGGGCTTCTCGTGGCAATCCTCCTTGTAATCCTGTATCTCATAGGGGTGATTTTTGACTGGAAATGGACGCTGCTGCCGAGCGGGAACAGCGACTTTACGCAAATGTGGATTGACCTGTTTGGCAGGAATGTCGTCCGGTTCGTGAAGGGTGTCCTCGCCGTCCTCCTGCTTCTTGCCTTAGTTTACCTGTACTACCATTATAAATAATCCGCCTATGTCTTCGTCTTCCATCTCCCACGGTTACTTTGAAAGCGTCAGTACCCAGTTGTCCCTGAGTGTGGGCTCCTCGTTTGAGGGTGTTGCTGGCAATTCCTCCGCCAACGCCTCACAGGGCATCTCTGCGGGCGTGAGCGCCGTGGATACGGGCATGAAGGCGGGCATGGCACTGGCTGGAACCTTTGACGCAGGCATGGAGTCCGCCTACGTTCCCGCACTGGCGGGTCTTGGACTCAAGGGCATGGCGTGCCTCCCCATCAGCAAGCAGCTGGACCCGGTTCTGGGCATAGACTGCCACATCATGATACCTGGCGGTCCCCTTCCCAATCCCTATATTGGCTTGCTGATTAACCCGGCGGACTTTATCACGGCAGCCATTGCCTCCGTCCTTCCACCACCCCCTCCCATGCCGGAAGAAGGCGGCGGTGGTGATGCCGACGGTGCCAAGATGGCGGGAATAGCCCATACCGTTGCCACCATTGTCATCGGTATGATGGGGGCTACCGTCAAAATCGGCAACTTCATTCCTCGTGCCGTTGCAGGGACATTCACCCGAAATATATTCCATTTCCCCATCGGAGGAGCATTTGCCCTTCCCCCGATGAACAAGGGGCACGCTTTCATGGGCAGCCTGAACGTGCTGGCGGACGGCGACCCGCTCTCCGGCGGCGGAGCGCACCTGCACATGGACTGCTGGGACATCGGAATACCGACTCCGCACATCATCAAGAAAGACAAGGAGTATTTCGCCCTTTTCATGCCTACGGGAATCATCATCCCCATTCCCTGGTCCAGACCCGTACTGACCAACCCCGTTCCGATTCCGCTTAATCCCGTGGATGTTGTAAAGAAAAAGCTGATGGGTGCATTCGGACGCTTTTATAAGAGAAAGACGGAAAGGCTGGCGAGAAAGCTGCATGCCAAGATTGATGCAAACAAGAAGATTGGCTCGGCGAGTCTTAAGGGCATGCTCCACAAGGCGCTGTGTACCGTTACGGGACATCCTGTCGATGTGGCGAGCGGGACATTCTTCACCGATGAGGAGGACTTTTTCCTGACAGGTGTCATACCGCTTTCATGGGAGCGCACATGGTACAGCAAGAGCGACTACAAGGGACCATTGGGCAATGGCTGGCATCATTCCTATGACATGGGACTGATTGTGGACGAGGAAACACTGACCTTCCGAATGAATGACGGTCGCCCCGTCGTCATACCCCTGCCGACGAAGCAACAGCCCTCCCTTGTCAAAAGTGAGAGAATGGAAGCCCGCTTTGGTGAGGATGGAAGGTATTATATCTGGGACATCGGCGAAGACCTGTTCTACCACTTTACCGACACCTCCTATGAGGATGTACGCCTGCTGAGCCGCATCAGCGACATCAACGGCTTTGAGATCCTGTTCAGATACGACCACAGGGGGCATCTGCAGGAGATAACCGACAGTGCGGGACGCCGCCTAAGAGTGGAGAATGACCCGAGGGGACGCATCATCGCCATCTTCGCGCCGGACCCCGCCTCCCGCAGGGAAGAGGAGTTCCAGATTGCCTCCTACCGCTATGACAGCCTCGGGAACCTCATTGAGCAAAAAAATGCCGAGAGAGAGGTCATGTCCTATGCATACTCCGGTTTCCTCTTGGTCGAGGAGACATGGCGCAACGGGGTGAAGTGGCACTTTGAATACGACGGTTCCGAAATAGGCTCGCGCTGCGTACACACATGGGGTACGCATGGGATCTACGACCACAAGCTGAGTTTTTTTGACGGCTATACCGAGGTACTGGACAGCCATGACCGGAAAACGACCTACTACTATAAGGACGGCAAGGTATATCTCAAGAAAGACCCCACAGGGGCGGAATACCGCACACGCCATGGGGACGACAACCTGATTCTCTCCGAACAGGATCCCCTGGGCAACAGTCACCTGTACGGCTATGATGAGTTCGGCAACCGTACGGAGAGCAGCGACCCGGAAGGCGGGACGGTATCGGTGACCTATCTAAGAAAAGGAAATCTCAGAAACCGACCGCTGGAGATGCAGACTCCGGATGGAGGAATATGGTCCTTCGCCTACGACAGGAAAGGAAATGTCGTTGAGCGCAGGAATCCGAAGGGAGCAGTCACCAAGCTGGCGTACAAGGACGGACTGCCGGCGGAAATCACCGATGCTTTCGGCGTAAGGACGGCACTGACCTACGACGGCAGCCATAACCTCACGGAGGCGTCCGACAGCAGGGGAAACATCACGCGCTTCCGCTATGACAGGCTGGGGCGCTGCACGGAAATCACCAATCCCAAGGGAGCCTGCCAGAAACGCCGCTACGATCTCGTGGGGCGCATCGTGGAGGTGGAGGACTTCGACGGCAACCACATCCGGCTGACCTACGACGGCATCGACAATCTCCTTGCCTACAAGGACGACCATCAGGAGGTGGAGTACGGCTATGAGGGGATGTGGAAGCTCACGCGCCGGAAGGATGCCCGTGGCGTCATCTGTTTCCTGCATGACCGTGAGGAGAGGCTGCTCGAAATTATCAACGAGAAGGGCGAGCACTATGCCTTTGCCATGGACGCCGCGGGAAACGTACTGCAGGAGGAGGGGTTCGACGGTGGCGTGAGGAAATATGTCCGTGACCGTGCGGGTCGTGTCATCAAGGAAACGCTTCCCAGCGGCAAGTTCAAGGAGTACGAGTACGACAGGTGCGGACGGGTTACGTGCGTTACCCACGATTACGACAAGGCGGAAGAGCAGACTTACGACTACTATGCCTCCGGACGGCTGGCGGAAGCCAGGAATGAACACGCTATAGTCAGTTTCCGCTACGACAACATGGGGTTGCCCGTGGAGGAGCGGAGCAATGAACACGTTATCAAACGTACCTATGACAAGTCTGGACAGATAGCCACGCTTACGAGCTCCCTTGGCGCTGACCTTACCTACGAGCGCAATGAGTTCGGGGAACTGACCTGCTTCTCGGCAGGACAGTCGGAAGCCCCGGGTCGCTTTGAGAGCAGGCACGAGTATGACAGCCTTGGCTTTGAGCTGGAGCGCATGCTCCCCGGTGGCGTAACGCAGAGCTTTGCCTATGACGACATCGGCAGGCTCATCGACAGCAAGACCCGTCAGTCATCCAAGGTGCGCAGAGAACGCAAATACCATTGGGACAGTGCCGACAGGCTGCTCAAGACGGAGGACAACCGCTTTGGCACCACCACCTATGAGTACAGCCCCACCGGGCATCTGCAAAAGGCGGTCTATGCCGATGGCAGGGAGGAGTACCGTCTTTCGGACAAGGCGGGCAACCTCTTTGACGACCCTGACAGAAAGCTGCGCAAGTACCTCCGAGGAGGAAAGCTGGAGCAGTCGGGGGAATGGCGCTTTGTCTATGACAGGGACGGACAGCTCGTAGAGAAATACAAGGGTTCTGGCAAATGGTGGGACAGCAAGTCCGAACGCTGGCGGTATATCTGGAATCAGAATGGAACGCTGAAGGAGGTCAGACCTCCCGGAGGGGAAGATTTTGCCTTTGATGCCCTGTTCACCTATGATGCCCTCGGAAGGCGCCTGAGCAAGGATGCCATTGGCATCACCTGCTGGCTGTGGAACGGCAACGTGCCCCTGCACGAGTGGACACCCAATCGGAGGCGCAATGAGCAAGGAGAGATAGAAGAATACCAAAAGGACCTCAGGACATGGCTCTTTGAGGAGGAGAGTTTCGTGCCCTTGGCTCTGTTCCAGGACGGCAAGGCATACTCCATCGTGACCGACCATCTTGGTACGCCCGTGGAGGCGTACAACGAGCAGGGCGAGGAAGTGTGGTACCGCAGGCTTGACATGAACGGGAAGGTCATCGAGGAGCGGTCCATACTCTATACTTCCTACAAGGACTACGTCAAGATACCGTTCCTTTTCCAAGGACAGTACTATGACGAAGAAATCAAACTGGCATACAACAGGTTCAGATATTATGACCCTGAACTTGGAAGGTATATCTCGGAAGATCCTATACGCTTCGCCAGCGGAGCAACGGCTCTACATAGCTATGTTGAGGATTCTAATACTTGGACTGATACATTTGGCTTACGAGCTGGAAATACTTCTTTCTTACCGTCGGAACTTCATCCAGGAACAATCTCTGCAAAAAATCCAGGAGGAATATATAGAATTCCTGCAAGTGGAAATTATCATGATGACAAAGTTGCGTTGTACGCAAAAGCAGGTTTATCAGAACCTTTTAGTCCAGATTACATTGCACATCATATTAGTTACGATCCTGACACAAATTCAATGGAAATGCAACTTGTTCGAAGCGAAAGCCATCAGAAATTATCACATAGAGGAGGTGTTAAAGATTATGAAGAGCAAACTGGAAAAAAATACAAACGAAATAGTTATGCTAAATAATTCATTTATAGATAAAATTACCAATAAGAAGGTAATCGGGAGAAAAATATCGTATGAGAACATTGTTCTGTTTTTTTGCGAATGGGAATTCCCGGGAAAAGATGAATACATGGAGTTTTTATTACAATTTAATGGATTATTTTTCCCAGATGGGTTAATCCTTAAAAGTGATTTAGATGTCGAGTTGGAAGTTGAAACCTTATACGACGTCAATGGTAGGCTTGAACGTTATTGGGATATTGCAAAGAAAAACCCTGACCTACCAGATGACTTTACAACAAGACATATACCGATAGGAAATGATGCAGCAGGAAATCAATATTGGGTTGATTTATTTTCGGGCAAAATTTTATTCTTTGAAACAGAGTATGATTTCCCAGAAGGTTTACATGTTGTCTCTGACTGCTTTTGCACATTTTACTCGAATTTACGCCCTATGTAATGAAGGTTGTGTTTTTGGGGGAATCGTTTTGATCAAAGAGGCCATTGATTCCTACTATGTAAGGATGGTACTGACCTACGACGGCATCGACAATCTCCTCACCTACAAGGACGACCATCAGGAGGTGGAATACGGCTATGAGGGGATGTGGAAGCTCACACGCCGGAAGGATGCTCGTGGCGTCATCTGTTTCCTGCATGACCGTGAGGAGAGGCTGCTCGAAATTATCAACGAGAAGGGCGAGCACTACGCCTTTGGCATGGACGCCGCGGGAAACGTACTGCAGGAGGAGGGGTTCGACGGCGGCGTGAGGAAATATGTCCGTGACCGTGCGGGGCGTGTCATCAAGGAAACGCTTCCCAGCGGCAAGTTCAAGGAGTACGAGTACGACAGGTGCGGACGGGTCACGCGCGTTACCCATGACTACAACAAGACGGAAGAGCATATCTACGGCTACTATGCCTCCGGACGGCTGGCGGAAGCCAGAAATGAACACGCCATAGTCAGTTTCCGCTACGACAATATGGGCCTTCCCGTGGAGGAGCGGAGTAATGAACACGTTATCAAACGTACCTATGACAAGGCAGGACAGATAGCCACGCTTACGAGCTCCCTTGACGCCGACCTTACCCACGAGCGCAATGAGTTCGGGGAACTGACCTGCTTCTCGGCAGGACAGGCGGAAGTCCCGGGTCGCTTTGAGAGCAGGCACGAGTATGACAGTCCGGGTTTTGAGCTGGGGCGTATGCTCCCCGGTGGCGTAACGCAGAGCTTTGCCTATGACGACATCGGCAGGCTCATCGACAGCAAGACCCGCCAGTCATCCAAGGTGCGCAGGGAGCGTAAATACCATTGGGGCAGTGCCGACAGGCTGCTTAAGACGGAGGACAACCGCTTTGGCACCACCACCTATGAGTACAGCCCCACCGGGCATCTGCAAAAGGGCGGTCTATTCTGCTTAATTATACCTACTTAATATTATGACTATATGGTGTAACACCGTTGAGTATCAATATTTTTACCGAGAAACAACAAAAAGTTCTATTTTTCTTTGGCAATCACAATCAAAAAGCTTATATTTGCGAGCAGCCTAACAACTTGAAAGATAAAACAGGTATAAAATATAATTAAAATTATTATAAATTATGGGACTATATCAATACGGTGTAGGTGGCAATGAAGTAAAAGTAGATGCCAATGAGTCAATTGCTGAGATTCCTTCGAATCGAACATTGTTTGTTCAGAAACTTACGGATGAAGCTCCGGTAAATCCAGAAGCTGTCTATGGTTTAGAGACAGTCGAGGATGTCTTCGAGCGTTTTAATCCGACAGTTCAACTAGAACACCAAGATCAGGAAGGAACGCCTGTCGTGGAAACCATGAGTTTTCATAATCTTGGAGATTTTGGTGCCAAGAACCTTAAAGAGAACAGCCCTTTCCTTTCTCAATTGGATGTGGAAAAAGAGCAGTATGTAAAGATAGCTCGTCAGTTATCCTCCAATCGTGCTTTGCTGAAAGCAGTGGAGAATGCTGAAACACGTTCGGCAATGATTGAGTTATTGGAAAAAGCCATAGAAGAAATATCAAAGTCTAATCCATCAAATGAAGAATAACTATGGATACAGAGAAGAAGACTAAAAGCAGTCAGCAGGTAAGTTCAGTTGCACAGTCCTCTCAAGCAACATCGCCATCTTCATCTGCGCTAGACAAACTCAAAGAGTTTGGAGGTTTTGCTTTCATTGAGAATACAATTGACGGAATGTCAAACCTTAACCCCAATCGCAAGGCGAGGAGGAACATCTTTCTGACTGACGAACAGTGGGCAGGGGAACGAAAATTACTTTCCAGTCGTTTGAAAGTATGGATAGAACTCCTCAAATCCGGAGAGTCTGTCGAGAAAATGAGAGACGAGGCAAAGCAACGGGCTTTGCAAGTTGAAGAGAACTTAAATGCCAATCTTCTGGCGGCTCTCTCACGTACACGCGAGTTGGAAGCTGCTTATCGTTCCATCGCTTTATTCTACAAAAACACAGAAGCAGATAAGGTCAAGAACATTACGATTGTCAATGCAGACCTTGAACAGCTCCGAGACCTAGACAATACTCTTTTCATTGATTATATCGGCAATGAGTTAAAGCAGAATTACGACCGACTTGATTTGCGTCGTAACTATTCACTTCTAGTTGTCCCAGGCTATCTTGGCTCTAATGCCGTCTTAGACAAATGGTCTAAAATGGCACATGAAACCAAGGCTGTTCTGATTACGGATTTCCAAGACTTGGAAAGTCCGGATGATGTTGTAGATGTCTTTTTCAATGCTGATCACACAGGTGGCGAAGTCTTTAAGGCAAATACTATCATGACCTGCAACTGGTTGCTTGGTCGTCCGAAAGTAGATGCTGTTGGCGAAGAAGAGAACTTATATGTTGCCCCTTCTGGTGCTTTGGCAGGAAAAATCTACATGACATTGATGTCTCAAGTTGTTGCTGGAAAGAAATTTGGTGGACTGAACGAAGTAGAAAGTGTCCGCTTTGATTTAAAGAAAAGCGAAATTTCAGAACTGGAACGTATGGGACTCGTTCCTATGGTGAATGAGTATAGCCGTGTAATGGCATTCTCTGCAAAGACACTTTTCAATGGAGACAACATCGGTTTGCAGACTTATTCCGTTGTTCGTGTCTTTGACTATATCACCAAAGTGCTCTTTGACTTTTTGAACCGCAGAGCGTTTGAGAACTGGACAACACGCACAGAGGCTGATTTGCGTTCTCAAATTGTCAAGTTCTTGGACGGAGTTCAGGGACCAAGCAAACTTATCGAAAAGTTTAAGGTACTTAAGATAGAGCAAGATAAGAATCAGAAAGACAAGGTTCTCTTGGACATCCATATCACCCCGTATTTTCCTGCAAAGAGTTTTGTGATACAACTCGCAGGACACAAAGGAGACAATCCGGAAGATACTGTTTGGGAAAGTGAGTATAAGCAGGAATAGAGGTTTATAACTTGATGGGGCAATATTCCTATACTTATGAATAGGATATATTGCCCGTTTTAATCCAACAAGATCCATGTATTAAAATATTTCAAACATCAATGAGCCAACAAATAAATACAGGATTAGAGTTTTATCTAAAAAAACAAATTGCAATGGCTCAACGTGAGACATTGTCAGTACACCATAGATGTTTAGGCAATCCATACCAGCATCTATGTGATACATTAAAACGGGCATTAGAGAATAATCCCCAAACAAGGATAGCATTAGATGGATATGCTCACGAAGGAATGAAGCAATTACTGTCCAATGACACTTTATTACGACAAAATGGGATAAATACGGGAAAAGGTGGAATATCTTTTGATAACTTTAGCAATATAACTGGAAAAATAGTAAATTCTACTGGAGTTTATTGTGGATATCGACAATATGACCTTTACATTGATGCAGACTGGAATAATGGGGTTGCAAGGTGGAAAGGGAAAAATGATAAATGGTATATGGAGAAGGTGGAAGGAAAGGTGGACTTTTTCGGAAATCAATATACAGGGGCTAGAAGAGATATTATCAGTAAAGCAACAAAATACAAAAAATTTGGTGAAGGATTATTTTGGATCGGAACAGTCATTTCTGTTGCACAAGCCGGCATTGCTTTTTCAGAAAAGGATAAAATAGGTATAGCTAAATCTGGAGTAGATATAGTGATTGGAGTTATTGCTACTTACGGAGGTCCTCCAGGATGGTTTGTGGGGGGAGTTTATTTATTCTTAGATCTATTTGGCGCATTTGAAGGTAAACATTTTAGAACTTTATCCCCATATGCAAACAATCCTTATGTCCAATTGCGCGATAAGACATATGTAAAATCGCCCATGGTTTTACCACCAATAAAAAGAAAAATAATGCCAAGAATAATACCTGAATTCAGACAAGGCTATAAACGGTATTAATATGAATATTTGGAAATATATCTATATTAAATTCTATAAATGTCGTAGACATATAGTAGGTAAGACACTTGGCGAGGAATATACCGCAATGTTGTTTATCGCATCTTTAGACTGTTTGTGGTATTGGGGCACAATTACTTTTATTGATGGCTTTTTAGGTTATCCATTATTACCTATGCATAAGTATCTTTACGCATCTTTATTGATAGGAGGAGCTTTGATTATAGAAAAACTTCGCAAAATGACGATGTGCAAAGAAGGATTATTCGAGGAAATGATAAAGGAAGTTGAGGAAGAACCTCATGAAGTGGTGTGGAATGTCTTATCTATAATGTATATATTATGTACATTCGGATATATTATTTTAGCCATATTGTTATGGAGTAATAGACTCATTCCTACTTTAGCAATTTAATTGGTCTTTTACTTTCTTGATTACAAAAACTACATAAAGATTACTAATGTCATCATATTAATGTGCCCTAATATAGGGCTAATTTTTTCCGCATAGTTACGGTAAGATTATTCTTTTATCAGATGCTGCAATGAAGGATCATTTTTAATTCTTTCTATTTCCGAATCAACAAGCGTTAGTATCTCTTGTTTTATCTTACGATAGTTGGCTTCGATGGTCTCTTTGAGATTATCGGAGCCATCTTCGTTTATGAAGTTCGCTATCACAGGTATGGGCTGATAGGCTTTCATCTCGGCTGAGACCTTGCCACTATCCACCACAATCTCCGCATGGAAAATCTTTTGGTCAATACGTTCGTCAAAGTTATCGGAAACTGCACCTACAAACATACCTTGGGTGAGGTTGCTGATTTTTGATGCAGGGATAAGGCTGTCCATCTGTGTGGAAATGGAAGTAGACTTATCGCTTCGATTGATGGTCATGGACTGCCGTTGCTGAAGCACCTTGCCGAATCTTTCGGAAAGTGTCTTGGCAGTTTCCCCAACTACTTGCCCGGAGAACACATTACCCACCGTGTTCTGAATTACCTTACTCTCCTTGTCCCCATAGTCACGAGTAAGCTGTGAGAAGTCTTGAAAACCTAAACATACCGCCACCTTGTTACTTCGTGCAGTAGCAATAAGGTTATCCAACCCACGAAAGTAGATAGTCGGCAACTCGTCGATTATCACAGACGATTTGAGCTGCTTCTTCTTATTGATGAGCTTCACGATACGGCTATTATACAGACCAAGTGCTGCCGAATAGATATTCTGGCGGTCGGGATTGTTGCCGACCACGAGTACTTTCGGCTCATTGGGATTGTTGATGTCGAGTGAAAAGTCATCACCCGTCATCACCCAATAAAGGGCTGGTGAAATCATACGGGAAAGTGGTATCTTGGCACTGGCAATCTGCCCTTGCAGCTGGTCTTGTGCTCCGCCCTCCCAAGCGTCCATAAAGGGTGAAAGGTAATTGGCAAGTTCATCGTAGGAAGTGAGTATCGGGAATATCTGCGCATAGGGTCGGTTCAGGAACTCTATGGCGTGCGGAAAGGTGCAAAACTTCCCATTCTCATATATCTTCAGAAACCAGATAATAGCAGCGAGCAAAATAATCGGCGATTCCACAAAGAAATCACCCTGCTTCTGAATCCACGAGCGGTTGAGATTGAGCATAATCGTATAGGCACTCTCGTAAGCGTCCGATATATCTGTCATAAAGGCAGGATTGATAGGATTGCAGCGATGCGACTTTCTCGGATCATCGAAATTGATTACATAGAACTGCGGCTTTATCTTGTAGGCATCCAAGTGATTTAGCAGGTGATTATAAGCAATCTCGGAAAGGTCGGGAAATTTATAGTCGTAGATGTACATGGCAAAGCCTTTCTCTATCTGCTGCTTGATGTAATTGTTCACGATAGCGTAGGACTTACCAGAACCCGGTGTACCGAGCACCATTGAGGCACGGAACGGATTGACTACGTTAATCCAACCCTTGTTCCATTTCTTCTTATGGTAGAAGCGTGTAGGAAGGTTTACCGAGTATTCATTTTCCATCAATCGGGTTTCTTGCATGAAACTCTCGTTCTCTGTATTGAAAACATCGTCCATCAGGTTATTTTTGAGTAGTCGGCTCATCCATACACCTCCCATCAGCAGGAAGATATAGCCAATGGAGAGCGTGAAGATATAGAGCGAAGCCGCTCCAATTTTTCCTATGGGCAATGCCAACAGCCACCAGTTGAGAAAGAAAAAGACAAAGCCGGAGAAAAGCACCGTCCAAATCTTTGGCCATGTGATTTTCTCTTCTTTCACGCCCTTTGTCCCAAGGCAGGACAAGGCAAGAAATACCACGCAAAAAAGTTTTGTCCATAAGATAGACGAAAACAATCCTGTCGTGCGCTGAAAATTCATGAGTATCTTGTTGATGATACCGAGCGTGAAGTGCCACTCTTGAAAAGCCTCGTAACAGAACCAATAACAGTTAATCAGGAGGAATATCACGGATATGCCCCGCATAAAGTCCATGACTTTACCCAATGCCCTTAAATCATCTTCTTGTGCCATAATCGTATTGTTTTTGGAGCCTCCCCCAACCCCTCCTAAGGAGGGGAGTTGGAAATGCTCGTGTATTTAATGTTTTCTTCGTCTAAGTTTTACCTTACTTTGTCTGCGGAGTTTGCGCTGCCATGCCGCCTCCTTCCAATCATCGTTGCCCGTAGGTGTGAACGAACCATCCGCCATATCCTCGATGAGTTCATCAACAAGGTTGTCGCCGTCTTCTGTATTTGGGTGCAAAGATTCATTTGTAGATGTCTGCTCCAAGTGTTCTGAAGGACTGCCATACAACGCTACATCCAAGAATGGATTGTGTGTTGGATTGGATAGATACGCATTGAATACATTAGCAGCATATCCCTTGCCCAATCGGGAGCCGTTAAGCGCAATTCCCTCTTTATCGTCAATAAAGGTAATGCCATAGATACGACCGCTTTCGTTCTTTCGGATAACCACCCTCAAGCCCTGTTCCTCCAATCGTTGTAGCAGGTTTTCCTCTGTCTTTGGAGAGGTACGCATTGTTTGTAACACCTTGTTCCTTATGGTTGGTATCAGTGGTTTGACAGCTTGTCTTGATTTCTGCATCCTGTTCTGCACAGCAGTATAGCCCACACCACGACCGATGTCCGATGCGTTGATGGGTGTGCTTACCTTGTCGCCCTTATCATCAGTCGGAACATAAACCAGTCCGTCATATTTCTTTCCCCGAAACTCCGTCTTTACTTCTTCTACGGCAAGGTTATATTTGCCCAAAATGGCGTTTAGTTCGCCCAATGAACAGAACTTATAATGTTTTAGCACCATGCGGAGGACACTTGCCATTTGCTCCTTGATATTTCCTCTAGTAGTGTCAATCTTAGGTGTTTCATTCATCACCTTGTCAGCGATCTTTGAGCTTGGGATAAGATTGTATTTCTTTTCCAAGGTATCAGTAATCTTCTTACTTCTCCGCTTTTCAAATTTATCGTTGATTTTCTTTCCACGACTGTCCACCCGAAGCGACACGATGTGTATATGCTCACGAGCGATGTCGCTGTGCTTGAACACGATATAGGGCTGCTTGCCATAGCCAAGTGCTTCCATATACTCTTTGGCAATCTGCGTGAGCGTTTCATCAGATAGTTTCTCGTCCGGATGTGGATTGAGCGAGCAATGGAATATCATCTTCTTTGTTCGGCATTTCTCAGGGATAAGTACTTGCATATCGGCAAACACCTCTGCCATCGTATATCGTTCCTCTTTGTTTTGATACAAGCCTTGAGTAAGAAGAATGCTTGCTTCCTCTTTCTCTACCTTTTTGAAGTTATAGCCGAGTGCTCCTCCAAGGTTCTCCGTTGCAGAAATCTTGGCTATCATCTCTTGCGGTAGTCAATGGTTAAACGGATAGCCTGTTCTTGCAAAGCTATGATTTGAGCCGACAGTTTCTCCAACTTTTCAAGCAGAATCTGTGCGGTCTTGACCGAATGATAGCTGTTGATGGCACGCACGGATTGGTTATACAGCACGCCAATTTTATGGATTTGTGCCGTCAGTTCGGAGAGTTTACGGTAGTATTCCACGGCGGATTTATCCACCGTTATCACCTTGAAACTCTCCCCAAGAATGCGACTACGCACAAAATCCGACTTGGTCTGTGCACCCGAACGCTGAAACAAATCAATTGCCCTTTGCTGGTCTTTTGGGTTAGGCAACCGTACATGCCAATTATCCCAACGGGGCTTTTCTGCTTGTTTCGGTTCTAAACTATGTTTCGTTTCCTTTTCCATTTCCGTTTTGGTTTCTAATTACGACTTTGGAGTGATTATCCCCTCGCACCGAGGCAAGGTTCTTTGTGGTACAAACTGCGGTTTGTGTTACAAAGACACACCTTGCCAATATCAAGAAATGATACGATTGAAGTATCCACCCTTGTGGGGTGTCTGCTTCGGGATTTTACCTCCATGTATTATTCTCGCCTGCAAAGTTACGGCGAGTTTTCAAATATCTCATTATCAGTGGTATTCACTCTTTTTCCTCGCATTTCCCTGCACTTCATCGGTGGTTGAAAGTTAGGATAAAACCTTGTTATTTTGCAACCGAATTCAGTGAAAAGTCAACTTAAAATTCATTTGAATGAAGAGTGCAAGAAGATAGTTTCAACCTCTGTGATTCTTATCCGAATGAAATTCAGGATATAGTCAATTTTAATCCTTTGAGCTGAGTCAATTTTAATCTAAGTCAAAATTCGACTTTTGAGTCGGGTCAAGAATAAGGTTTCAACTTTGGACGTAATCAGACTTATCAGTCAAGTTAAAAAATAATTTATAACACAACTAACGACCATTCAAGATTATGAAAAAGAAAAACGAAACACCCATCTATCTGGGCTTCGCCTCACAGAAGGGCGGAGTGGGCAAAAGCAGCCTTGCGGAAATCTTGGCGGCTATCTTATACTACGAAAAGAATATCCCTCTTGCCGTCGTGGACTGCGATGGCACACAGGAATCGTTCTTCAAGCTACGCGAACGGGACAGAGACCTTATCGAGTCCTCCCCCGAACTGGGCAAGGAACTTCACGAGCGTCTGGCTTGCTATGGCAAAAAGTCATACCCAATCATCCGAAGTAAACCGGAGAGTGCCGTCGGTGATATTGAGAAATATATTAAAAAGAAAGCATCCCCTCCGCAACTCGTTATTTTTGACTTTCCCGGTCATGCTGTTACAAGTGCCTTGATGGACTTGTCCATTACGATGGACTACATTATCTCTCCGATAGAAGCCGACCCTCAGTCGCTAGCATCGAGTTTCGCCTATGCCAAAACCATCTGTGAGTTGGGGATTGGCTTTGAAGGTTCACGTATTCAGGACTTCTTCCTGCTTTGGAACAAGATCAATCGCAGTGCGAGTACCACGGTCATTGATTTGTTCACTGAAAACGCAAAAGAACAAGGACTGACCATCCTTGATTCACGTATCTACCATTCTGTTAGGATTAGTCGAGAACTGGCACAGGGAGGAACAAGAGGCGTGTTCCGATGCTCTTACCTTCCTCCTGCAATTTCCCTCCGTCCGCAGACGGGAGTGGATGAATGGGTGGCGGAAGTCATGCGGAAAATCAAACTGTAAACGGAGGATAGTGTATGAGTTCATTAAAGGAACAACGAGAACAGCTGCTTCAGAAAAAAATGAAGGAGATGGCGGATATTGGTGTCAAGAAACGCACGGCAGAAAACACTCCTGATTTTGATGAGCCTATCGACTTGGACGAAGAGATCATTTCGGAAGCCCCAGTCTCTGGGGGTGTGGAAAAAGAGGAAAAGACCAACGAGGTTTCTACCGAATTGATTGCTCTATCTCCTAAACGCAAGAAAGCAGGCAAAGGTATAACTACTCCTTCCATGCCAATGGACTTTGCAGAATACGAGCAGCGTTTTCTCACAAGTGTGCGCAACGGGCGCAACAAGTCAGGTTTCAGCATTCACACCGAAATCCTGCAAATTCTGCGTGATGTGTTGAGCGACCTTCGCTCGGAGGCTTCCATTACAGGATATATAGAAAACATTCTTCTTGACCACCTGAAGACCTATCAGGATATGTTGAACCACACCGCCTCACAGCGCAGGCGCAATAAAACCATAAACTTATGATGATGGAATTACTTATGAATATCTTGTTGCTGCTTGGAATTGTATGGATGCTTTTGGGCATCGCATACCTTTGGAGAATATTCCGACACACAGCACCACAACCGGCAGAAAAAGCCAAAAAGCGACCTGCCGTAACAAATGAGCAGATAGCACAAGCTCGCCATGTTCTGGTGGGCAGAAGTAAACCCTTCGTTTCCCCGTCTGTCCCCGAAGTTCCCGCCGTTTCCCCGTCTGAAAATTCAGCCGATAATCCCGATACCTTTGCAGCGCAAAATGTACGCAAAGAAGATGAAACGGAGTCGCCAATCCCACCTCAATCGCCATCGGAGCATACCGACGAACGGGAGAAGGACAATGAAATGCAGGTCGCCTACACAATGGACGAACCTGACGAGGATTCCATTTTAAAGGAAGACCTGCTGATTGCCGATGAAGCCATGCCCGAAGTTTCACCGACTTCAATCCTCTCACGGGACATCGCCCGTGTCAGTGGCTGGCACAAGAATGACGATGCGCTTCAGACAGAAAATGAGGAAACCATCCATGAGACCCTTCAAGCCATACGAGGCACGGAGTTGATGGAACACCTCAAAGAGAGCACGCTCAAGCAAGAACACGACCATCAACGACTTCTTGCCGCCATTCGCAAAGCTGAGGAGGCGGAACAGCAGGAAAAAGAAACAGCATCCTCTTCCGAGTCCGAAGCGGACGAAAGAGGAGACGACAAAGAAAACACGGCGGACGACAGACCGCTGTCCTATTATCTGTAAAAATGGTTTCTTGATTTTCATATTTCGGAGGAATGCAGGGGTGGCTCAAAAGTAAAATAATCAGCCAATATCTATCATACGATAAAACCGAGCCACCCCTGACACCTCCACAAGAAGACAATTCGTTTAACAACTTAAAATAAACAGCAAAATGAACAACAAAAAAATCACAATGATGCTGCTCCTGACGGCACTGACCACCGCAGCAGCGTACGCACAGGGAAACGGTATGGCAGGTATCAACGAAGCCACAAAAATGGTAACCTCCTACTTCGACCCGGGTACAAAACTCATCTATGCCATCGGTGCCGTAGTGGGTCTTATCGGAGGAATAAAAGTATACAACAAGTTCTCAAGTGGCGACCCCGATACGAGCAAGACAGCCGCTTCTTGGTTCGGTGCGTGTATCTTCCTGATTGTGGCTGCCACCATCTTACGTTCCTTCTTCCTGTAAACGATGGCACAGTGGGAAATCAATAAAGGTGTAGGTCGGACGGTAGAGTTCAAGGGTTTGAAGGCGCAATATCTCTTCCTATTTGCGGGAGGACTGTTGGCGGTCTTCTTTCTCGTGGTGGTGCTCTATCTCTGCGGCATTGACCAGTTGGTCTGCCTTGGTCTTGGCTTAGTGGGTGCAACACTCGTTGTGTGGCAAACGTTCGCCATGAACCGCAAGTACGGCAGATACGGACTGATGAAGCAGGGAGCCATTAAGATGCACCCTCGCTACCTATTGAACCGCCGTACCGTCTTTCACCTGATTCGTAACCTCAAACCAAAACGCAAGGCATAATGAGAAACAACAGTAAAATCACGACCTTGGAAGCGAAGTTCCCGCTACTCTCCATCGAGCAGGGTTGTATGGTGAGCAAGGATGCCGACATCTCGGTGGCTTTCCGTGTGGAGCTGCCCGAACTCTTCACCGTCACCTCCGCCGAATATGAGGCGATGCACTCCGCATGGCACAAGGCAATCAAGGTGCTGCCCAACTATACCATCGTGCATAAGCAGGACTGGTTTATCAAAGAATGCTATCAGCCCAAATCCACAGAGATAGGACTGAGCTTCCTGTCCCGTGCGTCTGAGCGACATTTCAACGAGCGACCCTACCTGCACCATTCGGTCTATCTCTTCCTGACAAAGACCAACAAGCAGCGTATGCAGCGACAGAGCAACTTCTCGTCGCTCTGCCGTGGACACTTACTTCCCAAGGAGATTACCGACAAGGAGGAAGTGATCAAGTTTATGGAAGCGGTGGACCAGTTCGAGCGTATCATCAACGACACGGAGCAAATCCAGCTCAGCCGTATGACGGAGGAGGGTTTGGTGGGTACAGCTGAGAAAAGCGGACTCTTAGACCGCTACTTCTCCCTTTCTGAAGAGGGACACGCCTCTTTGGAAGACATACGATTAGGAGCAGACCTTGTGCGTGTGGGGGACAACCGCCTTTGCCTGCATACGCTGTCAGATACGGACGACCTGCCCACAAGTGTTTCCACCGACACACGCTATGAACGACTATCGACCGACCGCAGCGACTGCCGACTTTCCTTTGCCGCTCCCGTAGGTTTGATGCTGCCCTGCAACCATATCTATAATCAGTACATCTTCATCGAGGATAGCGACGATAACCTGCAAAGGTTTGAGAAGCAGGCACGCAACATGCACTCGCTTGCAAGATACAGCAGAAGCAATCAGATTAACGAAGAGTGGATACAAGAGTATCTCAACGTCGCCCACTCACAGGGCTTGACCTCCATTCGTGCCCACTTCAACGTGCTGGCATGGAGCGATGACAAGGAAGAACTCCGTAACATCAAGAACGATGTGGGCAGCGCGTTGGCACTGATGGAGTGCAAGCCACGCCACAACACCGTTGATACGGCTACCCTCTATTGGGCGGGTATTCCCGGCAATGCCGCCGACTTTCCAAGTGAGGAGAGTTTCTATACCTTTATCGAGCCGGCTCTCTGTTTCTTCACGGCAGAGACCAACTACAAGGACTCGCTCTCTCCCTTCGGCATCAAAATGGCTGACCGACTTTCGGGCAAGCCAATCCACTTGGACATTTCCGACCTGCCGATGAAGAAAGGTATCATTACCAACCGCAACAAGTTCATTCTCGGTCCTTCAGGTAGTGGCAAGTCTTTCTTTACCAACCACATGGTACGCCAGTATTACGAGCAAGGGGCGCACGTGCTTTTGGTCGATACGGGTAACAGCTATCAAGGCTTGTGCGAGCTTATCCACCGCAAGACCAAGGGCGAGGACGGTGTTTATTTCACCTATACCGATGAGCATCCTATCTCTTTTAATCCTTTCTTCACCGATGATTACTTCTTTGACGTGGAGAAAAGAGAAAGTATCTGCACCTTATTGCTTACGCTTTGGAAGAGTGCCGATGAACATATTACCAAGACAGAAGCAGGCGAACTTGGTTCTGCCGTCAACACCTACATCGAACTTATCAGGACGGATCACACCATCGTTCCCTGCTTCAACACCTTCTATGAGTATCTTCGTGATGTGTATCGGGAGGATATGGAGCATCGGGACATTAAGGTAACGCTCTCTGACTTCAATATCAATAACCTCCTAACGACACTCAAGCAGTATTATAAAGGTGGCAGGTATGACTTCCTGCTGAACTCGGACAAGAACATCGACCTGCTCTCGAAACGTTTCATCGTCTTTGAAATCGACCAAGTGAAGGACAACAAGGATTTGTTTCCTGTCGTAACGATTATCATCATGGAAGCTTTCATTAACAAGATGCGCCGATTAAAAGGCATCCGCAAGATGATTCTCATCGAGGAAGCATGGAAGGCGATTGCATCCGCTAATATGGCAGACTATATAAAATATTTATATAAGACGGTCAGAAAGTATTTCGGGGAAGCCATCGTCGTGACACAGGAGGTGGACGACATCATTCAGTCGCCCATTGTCAAAGAGAGTATCATCAACAACTCCGACTGCAAAATCCTGCTTGACCAGCGCAAGTACATGACCAAGTTTGACGGCATACAAGCCATGCTCGGACTCTCCGAAAAGGAGAAGAGTCAGATACTTTCCATCAACCAGAACAACGATACCAACCGACTATATAAAGAGGTGTGGATAGGTTTAGGCGGTATGCAGAGTGCCGTCTATGCCACGGAGGTGAGCATGGAGGAATACCTTACCTATACCACCGAGGAGACGGAAAAGGTGGAGGTGATGCAACGTGCGGAACAGCTGGGTGGCGACATCGAAACGGCTATCAGGCAGTTGGCAAGTGAAAAACGGGAGAAAAGAAAGTAATTTTTCAACAACTTAAATATGACAACAACAATGAAAAAACAAGTTTTTATGCTACTTACCGCTTTGACTTTATTCTGCGGTGGTCAGGCACACGCACAATGGGTAGTAACCGACCCGGGCAACTTTGCGGGTAACATCGCCAATTCCGTCAAGGAAATCGCCACCGCCTCGAAGACGGTGAAGAACACCTTGGACGGCTTCAAAGAGGTAGAGAAACTCTACAACGACACGAAGAAGTATTACGACGATTTGCGTAAGATCAAGAACTTAATCGGTGATGCCTATAAAGTAAAAGAATGTATCCTGATGGTGGGCGACATCTCGGAGATTTACGTTACCTCGTACAAGAAGATGCTTTCAGACAAGAACTTCCGTCCTTCGGAACTTGCTGCAATGGCTTCCGGCTATACCAAGTTATTGGAATTGAGCGGCGAGAGCCTGAAAGAACTCAAATCGGTTGCCAAAAGCAATGTGTTCTCGATGAACGACCACGAACGTATGCAGCAGATAGACCATATCTATACCACGCTGCGTGAATATCGTTCGCTGGTATCTTACTATACCCGTAAGAACATATCGGTGAGCTTCGTGCGTGCCAGAGAGAAGGGAGAACTGAGCGAGGTAAAATCCCTCTACGGTAATACGGCAAGCCGCTATTGGTAATCAAGTAAGGAAAGGACAAACTTATGGATTTTGCCAGTTTACACGATTTGCTCCGCTCGACCTATGACGAGATGATGCCGCTTTGTTCGGATATGACAGGTGTGGCAAAGGGGATTGCGGGCTTGGGTGCGCTCTTCTATATCGCACTGAGGGTATGGGCTTCGCTTGCCCGTGCCGAGGCAATCGACGTGTTTCCGCTCCTACGTCCCTTTGTGATTGGTTTTTGCATTATGTTTTTCCCTACGATAGTGCTTGGCACAATGAATGGCGTACTCTCCCCAATCGTCAAGGGTACGGAAATGATGGTGGACAAGCAGGAGGGGACACTTGCCAAACTTATAGCACAAAGGGATAAGTTGCAGGAGGAAGCCTATCTGCGCAACCCCGAAACGGCATTTTTGGTATCGAATGAAGCCTTTGACCAAAAGATTGAAGAGATGGGCATCGTCGGTCCGGAGGATGCCATAACCATTGCGGGAATGTATGCGGAACGCTCTGCCTACCAAATGAAACAATGGATTTTAAAGTGTGTTCACGACATCATGGAAATACTCTTCCACGCTGCGGGATTGATTATTGACACGCTGCGCACTTTCATTCTGATTGTGCTCTCCATTCTTGGACCCGTCGTTTTCGGCATTGCCGTATGGGACGGACTGTCGGGGTCGATGACGGCTTGGTTTTCTCGCTATATATCGGTGTATCTATGGTTACCGGTGAGCAGCATCTTGACCGCCCTTCTGACAAAGATACAAGTGCTGATGGTGCAGAAAGATATTGAAACCCTTAGCGACCCGAATTTTCTCCCCGATGCGGGCAGTTGGTATCACATTGTCTTCTTCCTCATCGGTATCGTGGGCTACTTCTGTGTGCCTACGGTAGCAGGCTGGATTATTGAGGCTGGTGGTGGCATCGGCTCTTACGGTCGCAACGTCAACCAGACGGCTCAGCGTGGAGCGCAGGGCGCATACACCGGAGGCAAGTATTTGGCAGGTGGAGCCGGAGCCGTTGCAGGCAATGCCATCGGACGTATCAAGGGTGCATTACTCAAAGGTAAATAACAAAAAACGTAAAAAACAATGGAATTCAAATCACTCACCAATATCGAGACCTCATTCCGTCAGATCAGGCTCTATGCCTTTGTCTTTGCCATCGTCTGCGTGGCGGTCAGCGGCTATGCCGTCTATGCCTCGTATGGCTTTGCCAAAGAGCAGAGGGAGAAAATCTATGTGCTTGACCAAGGAAAGTCCTTGATGCTCGCACTGAGTCAGGATGCAAGCAAGAACCGACCTGTGGAAGCGAGGGAACACGTCCGTCGTTTCCATGAACTGTTCTTCACCATCGCGCCCGATAAGGATGCCATCGAGAAGAACATGGAGCGTGCCTTTGTGCTGTGTGACAAGTCGGCTTTCAATTATTACAAGGACTTGGCGGAAAAGGGTTATTACAACCGTGCCATTTCGGGCAATGTCAATCAGCGTATCGAGGTGGACTCTATCCGCTGCAACTTTGAGGTCTATCCCTACGAGGTAACGACCTACGCCCGTCAGTTCATCGTGCGACCGAGTAACATCACGGAGCGTAACCTGATTACGACCTGCACCTTGCAGAACTCCGTCCGCTCGGACAACAATCCGCAGGGCTTCCTCATGGAGCAGTTTATGGTGCGACAGAATCAAGACCTCCAAACCTATAAACGATAGCACGATGAAAAGAACAAGGGGATTTTCATTCGCACGGCACTATTTGAGGGCGCACTTGTGGCTTCGCCATCGGTGCGACAGGCTCACGGCAAAGCAGCGCAAGCTGATTGTATTCGGATTAAGTTTTGTCTATCTCGTCTGTTCTTTAGTGATGATAGCGCAGTTTTTCCTGCCGCACGATAAGGAGGAAAGACTACCTATCCCCAAGGGAACGATAATAGACAGCGACATCCATACAGATAGCGTATTTATACGACTTTATCAACAATATTCAACTAATAGTAATGAAAATGGATAATAAACAGAAAGAATATCTCAAGAAAGGACTGGTCTTCGGTGGGCTGGGATTGCTTTTCGCCCTCTCGATGTGGTTCATATTTGCCCCGTCGGGCAAGGAGAAGAGTGCGGCGCAGCAGGGACTGAACGACAGCATACCGCAGGCGACCACCGAACAGCTGACGGGCAACAAACTCAAAGCCTACGAATTGGGCGACAAGAGCCGTCAGGACGAACAGACACGCGAGGAGATGGGCAGGCTTTCGGATTACTTTGATAGTAATACCGCCCCCTCGGAAAGCGAGCGTGCGGAAACAGCCGCTTCGACGGCAAAGATTGAAAGCTCAATGCACCGCTATGAGGAGAACAACCGCCTGTTGAACTCTTTTTATGCACCCGATCCGCACGAGCAGGAGCGTGAGGCACTGCGCTCGGAGTTGGACAACCTCAAAAAGGAATTGGCATCAAAGAATGAGAATGAGGATGCGGAGGAGAAGCGACAGCTCGCTCTGATGGAAAAGAGTTACCAAATGGCGGCGAAGTATCTGCCACAATCTTCTTCAACTACCAATGCTGCCAACGCTTTTACACCCGCAAAGGAAAAGGGAGTTTTGGAAACATCGGCAACAAAACAAGTATCGGTAGCCGGTTCTCTTCCTGCAATGGAGGTATTGGCAGAACGTAAGCAGGTGGTGTCTTCGCTCGACCAGCCGATGACAGATGCCGACTTTGTTCAGCAATACGGCACGAAGCCACGCAATATGGGCTTTCATTCGCTCACGAGTGCGGTTGCTGCCGTGTCCCGCAACACGCTCAGCGTGGTGGTGGACAGGACAGCGACACTCAAGGAGGGCGATAATGTGGCGTTGCGCATGCTCGAAACTGCCCAAGTGCAGGGCTTGCGCATTCCCCGCCAAAGCCGACTCATTGCGAGGGCTAAGATTGAGGGCAACCGTCTGCACCTGCTCGTTAAGAGCATTGAAGTAAAGGGACGGATTATTGCCGTGAAGCTCTCGGCATACGACACCGACGGACAGGAGGGTGTGTTCATTCCCGGTTCGGAGGACATCAACGCCCTCAAAGAGGTGGGTGCGAACATCGGTGGTTCGATGGGGACTTCCTTCACTTTTGCTTCCTCCGCCAAAGACCAGATTATCTCGGAGGCGGCACGTGGGGTGATGCAGGGCGCAAGCCAGCTGCTCCAAAAGAAACTCCGCACCGTCAAGGTAACACTTAAAGGCGGCTACCGCATGTTCTTGGTTCAGTCAAAATAAGCATATCAATCAATAAAAATAGCAATAACAAAATAATAACAACAATGAAAAAATGGATTTTTTCGGCTGTCCTGCTTGCCACGATGGGAGCGTCAGCCACTGCACAGACAACGACTTCAACGCTCACGCCCGACCATCCGCTCTCATCGGGAGAACTCTTTCAAGGGATGAGCAAGGCAATCCCAAACGGACGCATCGTCCTGCCTTACGGCTTGGAGGTTACTTTTGAAAAGACGGTGCATCTGATTTTCCCTGCGCCTGTCCGCTATGTGGATTTGGGTTCACAGAACATCATTGCCGGCAAGGCGGAGGATGCGGAGAACGTGCTGCGTGTGAAGGCTGCCGTCAAGGATTTTGAGACGGAGACCAACATGAGCGTGATTTGCGAGGACGGCTCATTCTACGCTTTTAACGTGAAGTATGCCGATGAGCCAGAGAAGCTGAGCGTGGAGATGAAGGACTTTCTGTCGCCCGTCGAGGGACGTTTGCCGAGCAATCGTGCGGACATCTACTTCAAGGAACTCGGCAACGAGTCGCCCGTACTCGTCAAGCTGATGATGAAGACCATTTATCAAAATGATAAACGTGTATTTAGGCATATCGGCGCCCAAATGTTCGGTATGAAATTCCTGCTTAGGGGATTGTATGCGCACAATGGCTTGCTATATTTTCATACCCGAATAGACAATATGACCAACATGCCGTATTCGGTGGACTTTATCACCTTCAAGGTTGTGGATAAGAAAGTAGCTAAACGCACTGCCATTCAGGAGAGAGTGCAACAACCACTCCGTGCCTATCATCAGGTGAACTATATCAAGGGAAAGCACACCGAAAGTTCAGTGTTTGCCTTGGAACAGTTCTCACTATCAGAGGATAAACAGCTTGAAGTGACGCTTTATGAGCATAATGGTGGACGAACGCTTACCTTCTATGTCGAGCCGCAAGATTTACTTTTGGCTCAGAAGATTGATAACCTCAAACTTAAATGGTAATGAAGAAGTATCTTTTCCTTCTTATGTGTGCGGTGGCCATTGCGCTGCCCACACAGGCACAACGGCTGATTCCAAAGCAAAAAGGCTTGGAAATAGTAGGTAACGTGCCAATTATCAAAGGCGAGAATTTGTTTGCCAAAGACAATTTTGGCATAGGTATTTTGCTCACTCGCTATCTGAAGCGTGAGAATTATTCATTTCTTACGGTAGAATATGAGCAACAAAATATGCCGTATCGCAGCTATGATGTGAAACTCAAAGATGCCTTCGTGCATTTGGGTTATATGCAGCCTATTGTTTCTGACAATGGTAAAAATGTATTTGCCTATGCTGGAATATCCGCTTTGGGTGGCTATGAGGAACTTAACGAAGATAAGAAACTACTTCTTGATGGCGCAAAACTACTCGATGACTCTCACTTCGTCTATGGTGGAGCGGTGCATCTATCCATAGAATGTTTCTTATCGGACAATGTGCTGTTGCTACTCAAAGGACAGGGACGCATACTCTTTGGTACGGATGTTCATCATTTTCGCCCTGCTGTATCGGCAGGAATCAGGTTTAATCTATAAATGTAGGGAACAATGAAAAAGAAAATTTTTAATAGTATATGGGTAATGGGAGTACTTGCCCTTGCCGTGTTTTGTTTATCTGCTTGTGATAGGGAGTTGGATGTTCAGCAGTCTTACCCGTTCACTGTCGAGACGATGCCCGTTCAGAAGAACATCGTCAAGGGACAGACGGCAGAAATCAGGTGTACACTCAAACGTGAAGGCTACTTTGCCGACACTCGCTACACCATCAGATATTTCCAGCTGGACGGGAAAGGAACGCTAAGAATGGATAATGGATTAGTCTTTAAGCCCAACGACCGCTATCCACTCACAAAAGATGTGTTTCGACTCTACTACACCTCCGCTTCGACAGACCGACAAACCATTGATGTGTATGTGGAGGACAACTTCAAGCAAATCGCCAAACTGTCGTTCAACTTCAACAATGAGAAGGCGGAGGACAAAGGAAAGTCCGGCGCAGTAGTAACCAAAGCCTTGAACGATGCGAACAGCTAAACGCTTTGCTTTATTCTGTATAATATGTTTGTTCTGTCAATCACTCCCGGCTCAGCGTGGGGTGCGATTGGCAGACTTATCACCTTTTGAGCGTGTCGTAGTGGTCGTAAAATACTTCGAGGGACTACATAGAAAGGATTGTTATCCCTATGTAGGATACGGTCATCGGTTGCAGCCACACGAGCATTTTTCTCCTAATATGTCAGAGCGGCAGGCAGACTCTCTCCTGCGTGCCGATCTTTGGAAATGCTTTGAACACTTCAAAGGATATGGTAAGGATGCACTACTACTTACTTTGCTTGCCTACAATGTAGGAGTAGGTCGTTTGATCGGTTATGGTAATCATCCCAAAAGCCGACTAATACGAAAGATAGAGTTGGGCGACAGGAACTATTATCGTGAATTTGTCTCTTTCTGCCGATACAAAGGAAAGGTGCTACGAGGACTTGTCAAACGACGAAAGGTGGAGTTTGCCCTGTTTTACATACCCTGATTATCAAATACACCCCTTGCGACATTTTTATGCTCCGTAAGGGGCGTTTTCTTGTCGTTTTAGTCGCCTTCTTCGTTATGATTGAGTAACTTTGCAAAAAATGGAAATTGTCAGACTTTTTGTATGTAATTAAATTATAATGCAATTATTGCGACTTTCTTTTGCTTCTTTTCTTTGGTCGCCTGCTCGTTCAAAGAAAAAGAAAAGAAGCCACGCAATTTTTTAAGGTTGCGTGGCTCATTGTGTTAGAGATTTTCGGTTGTTTCAATTATCCGCTCTTCGGGGTGGGTATTAAAAGCCCAGTTGATTTGTTCATCGGGTAGTGTGCTGTGTATTCCTCTGCCCATCACCATTCCACAATCTTCAAGGATTTTGCGCTCGGCTTCTTCTCGGTCTGTGGCTACAACCTCAAACACACCTTCAAAAACGTATTGGGTGCATACTCTGTAAACTTTCCTTTCCATATTTTCAAAACTCAGCGATTAGTAATCTGTGTTCCATTGGTTCACCATTCGATAGCCAACGGTGGGTTAGCCAAAAATGATGTGCACCGTAACCATAGACAAAAAACTTGTCAAGTTCCGTTTCTTGGGAGATTTGGAGGAGTGCGGTCTGCAACTCCTCCTTGTTCTCGGCTATGCTTATGGCATTGATAACTCTCACGATGATGATGGGTATTTCATCTGCCCACGAGTTGTTGAGAGCTTTGCTCGAAAAATTATGAATAATGCCTTCTACTTGTACTTTCATATTGTTGTCGTTTATAGGTTGATGTTTTTATTTACTCTCTGCAAATAAGGGTGCAGTCCTCTACTTCGGTTGGTAGTCCAAAGGCTGGAACGTGGGTAAAATAAGGTTGCATATTCCCCTCTATGTCTGTGTGGGGCGATATAACCTCCGCTTTGGTGTCCTTACTCCATTGGTCTGCGAGTGCGATTTCTTCGTCTGTCAGTCCTGTACTATCTCCATTGATAAGGTAGCCTAAACTCCACGTTGGAATTTTCTCTATTGTCTTGTATGTCGCCATAATCGTTGTTATTATAGGATTGTTATGCGGTTGCTCTCTGTGCTATCATTCTCATATTCTTCTGCATCAAGGCGAGTATCTGTTCGTGATACTCGGTGTTCTTGTTGCACACTCCACGACTTTGTACCACTTTCATCGTTTCCAATGATACCTCAATGGTTTCGATGCGCTCTCCGTCCTTTGTGGCAGAGAAGATAAGCGACTGCGGTTTGCTGTAATAGTGTGCGTCATATACGCAATGGTGCATTGCCGTGCCTTCCTCTAAATGCTCTTGCACACTCTCCAAAACGTGGATACGGATAATGCCGTCAGTAAACTCTATGCCAAAGAATTTTGCTTTGAGTTGCTTGTACTCTTGTTCGGCTTCTATTGCTTCCTTACGCTTCTTGATAATGTTCTCACGCTCTTTCATCGCTCTGCTCTTGGCTTGGTAATGGTCGTGCGCTGCTCTTAGGTCGGTGGGGCAAACATACTTGGCATTGTGAATATCCTTGCCTAATTGATTGAGCATATCCACCATATCACACCATAGACTTCCGTCCTCTATATGGTAGCCGTTTCGCAAACAGATGCGGATAGATGCCCAATAGCTATCAATGCTTCTTCGACCATTGTGCATGAAGAATTTGAGTAGCGGGATTTGCCCCGACTTCAACAAGGTTTCCACACGGCTATCGGAAAGCAGTGCCGGTATAAGTTCGGTAGGCACTATATTGTGGAAGTTTCCCTCAAAACCATTTCTGCGGAGTGTGTCCGTAACCTTGAACTTGGGATATATCGGTGAGTACGATATATGGCGGTAGGCTTCGTTGTCGTTGCGTACTGCCATTGGCGAACAGAAAGAAAAGGTGTCAATGTATCTGCCTAATGTTCGTTGAACGGCAATAATCGTTTTTCTTCCTTGTGCGTTCCACCAATACTGACCGATTTCAAAGGTATATGAAGATGCCTTGCAACCTTTCTCCATTTCCACAGAAAGGAGGAACATTCTTAGTATTTGGTATTCTCCGCAAGTGGTAAGTATTGTAAAGTACTGCTTCTGCCTAATCTTGCGTTCAAAGGTTTCCTTGACCTGCAACCTTGCCCCGCAATGGGGGCAGATGCAAGTGTCCGTAGGCTTTTCTATTGTCCAACTATGCCCACAATCCATACACGTTGTGCGACCTTTGGGCAGTCGGTAGGCGAAATGGTCTATACATTCACGGAATGCCCATTTGCTCTGTGTCTTGGTTATCGGGCGAAGGTGCTTACTCTCGGCAAGGACTGCCTTCTCATATTTGTTTCTTGGTTTCATAGGCTTAAAAATCAAATAGTGACGGTTGTGTTTGGGGTGCTGCGCTTTCGGTTTTCTTCACTCGTGCGTTACGGCTCTGTATCTTGGCAAGTTCCTCACGTTGGTACTGCTTGATGGCTTCTTGCCTTGCTTCGGCTTTCTCCTCCTCTGTGAGTTCCACAATATGATTTACTGCCACTCTGCAAGTGATTTCCTTTCCTACTTCAATTTCATCCTCGTCATAGTAGTGTACCGCCATTGAGTAGATTTCATCGTCCTCAAAGCCATTGCAGCCATTCGCCTGCACTTGGTTCAAGATGTAGGTTACACACTCCTCGATGCTCTTGTTAGGCTTCATCAAGTTGGGTGCAAACAAATGGTCTGTCGCTGCACGCTGATTGAGATACTCGGCTATTGCTCGCGTAAAATGTTCTGTTCCTTTCATAGTCGTTTAATGTTTGGGGATTTCTACTATTTGATTGACACTACCATACAAATAGGCTCTTAGGCTGGTGCGGTCGGGTGCGTAATACTCTGCCCAATGTCCGTATTGATTGACCAAATACTTCTTCAATACGTCCATAAAGTCAAACCGATAACCCATAAGGGGTACGGCTGTACGGAAGTAGGTGTTTGTGTTCACCGCTTCGGCAAGCCAATTCTTTTCCTCACGGCTCATTCGCTCACCACGATTGAGTTTCACACGGAGAAGATACACCTTGCTATTACAAAGGCTCTCCAACGGTTCAACTTCCCACTGCACAAACTTAGTTGCCAACACTTGCTCACTTTCATCAACCACCGAACTTATGCGGTAATGAGAGGAGGAGCTATATCCTTTTTTCTTCATCGAAGATGTGATATTTACTTTCTGCTGTTCCATAATGACATTTTTTTTATGCGTCCAAAGATCGGAGTATGCTGATTCCTTTTTGTAGCAAGAACAAGGTAGGGGGCGCAGCCGGCACAAGGTTTTGCAGGAAAATACTACCCGGAATGAAATGTAGGTGTGGAGATTTTCCGTACAAACCAAAGGCACAGACCTTGTGCAAGCCGTAGCCCTTACTACCTTTGCGAATAAAAAGAAATCAGCACCGACTTATGGCACATCAAAGTGGAATAGATGGACTTAAGAAGCGAAAGTGCAACGCCGGTATGGAAAATGAAAAAGGTGGCTACCTCAACCGAGATAACCACCCATAAAGAAGAATGAATCGAAGAATATCTTTCCTTGTGCCTTAGAGTACACAGAGCAGGATTGCCAAGATGACGGCAAGCCAGAACAGCCAACGCAGGATTGTAAAGGTTACTTGCAGAATAACTTTAACAATGAAGCGTAGTATCAGGAAACCGAGAATAATCGAAACGGCGGTTACGACTTGCGGCGTAACTATCTTCGAGATAAGGTAAACTGCACCGATAACGATGGAAAGCAGAACGGCGAGTTCGATGAAGCGTGTCCAACCGAAGCGGCGGACTTGCTTGGGAGAAGTCGGCGGCTGCCTGTTCCTCTCGGTTTTATACGATGCGTCTGCCTTGATGAAGGCGGGCTGATGAATATCTTGATTCATGATGATTGTTTTCATAATCGGGGCTTTTAATAGTTCAAGAGCGATAACAAGATCCTCTAACGACCCAAAGACAAGTGTTTGGAAAACTCTTGACGTGTGGAGTGGAGCGTTTATCTTGGCTCTTGACACTACAAAAGCCCCCGATGGTGAAGTATCAAGCCATGTTCTCACCGCCTATCGTTGGCAGACCATTGACCTTAATGAGCAGCACGATTGTACCAGTCAGCTCGGTGTACAGTTTGTCGTATTCTGTACCTGCCGCAAAGTCGTCCGTGAGTTCGTACTTGGCAAATACCGCTTGAATTGCCTTGTTGTTCAGCAAAATTAGTGCTAACCTTTCGGGAAGCGGACTTGGCAGTTCCTTCTCAAACTCCTGCTCCAGTACGGAAACAAGGGTATCATACTTTGAGAAGTGTAGGTTGTGGTACAGCACCTCGCTTGCCATCGTCTCTGCTTCGGGATGTGAGAAACCTTGCGCCACGGCATCGCAGTAAGCCGTCAATGCCTCGTCTGCGCGAGCGGTTATAAACGCATTGTCATTCTCTCTCTCAGGGAAATGCTCTCCGAGATACGCTTCCAACTTCAGATGGAAGTAGGAAAGTTCTTTCTTTGTCGTTGTCATAAATTCAAAATTTTAGGGTTATATACATTATTTTTTGGAAATGCCTAATGCCGTATTGAAAGTACCCAACTTGTCAGCCAGCTCATCCATATCGTGTTCTATCTTCTTATTGGTAATACGGGCATAGATTTGCGTTGTCTTGATGTTGGTGTGTCCTAACATCTTACTTACGGATTCGATGGGAACTCCCTTGGATAGGGACATCGTGGCAAATGTGTGCCGGGCGAGGTGGAATGTCAGGTTCTTCTTGATACCGCAAATATCGGCAATTTCTTTCAGATAACTGTTCAGTTTTTGATTCGTCAGCATGGGGAAAAGTTTGCCATCACGATAGGTCTTGCCACTATATTTTGCAATGATGCTCTTGGGTATATCGAGTAAAAGAACGTTGGTTTCCACGCTCGTCTTCTGCCGCTTGGTCATTATCCACTGCTTGCCGTTGAGCGTGACGATGTTTTCAGGAGCGAGGTTGTACACGTCTATGTACGCAAGTCCCGTGAAGCACGAGAACACGAACACGTCCCTTACAAGTTCCAAACGACCGATGCCGAAATCTTTGTTGGCAATTTTAAGGATTTCCTCGTCTGTGAGGAATCCACGATTGACCGGTTCCATGTGAAAACGGATGTTGAGGAACGGATCATGGTGCAGGACACCTAGTTTCCTGCCCAGAATGGTAATCGTCTTGAAGGTTTTCATCATCCTCGTGGCTGTGTTGGGATTCTGCCCGACAACCGTTCGAAGATAAATGTCGAAGTCGTGTATCACGATATAGCCGAGTTCGGACAGGCGGATGTCAGACCGACCGTATTTATCACGAAGGAAATTTGAGAAGTGTTTCTTGCAGACGTTGTATTTCTGTAAGGTTGCAGCTTCGACCGACACGCCTACCTGCCGTGCAACGTCACTATTGTGCTTGTTGAAGAGGCTCATTAGGGTGTCCACATCCTCCTTCTTACCAAGATACTCCGACTTGATACGCTCCAAGGACACCTCGTCCGTCATCTCGACTTTCTTGAAGATGGTCTGGAGTCCGCTCTGAATGTTGTCAAGTTCGAGGTTGGTGGAAAGTGCTTCAGTTGTCCTTCCCTTCAATCGTTCCTTCTCCCTGTCCCATTGAGACTGTTGGACAGCAATGCCCGTCGAGCCGATGGAAAGGCGTTCGTTGTTGAGATAGATTCTCAGCATGACAGGGGTCTTGCCCTCCTTGTTCACATAATTGCTTCTGAGATAGAAGACTGCTCTGAAAATAGCTTTCATACATTTTACTGCTTTTAGTTGTAGCCTGAATAGAGGTCTTGTCCTAACACCTGCCATCTGTAGCCGTAGCTTGTCGGACACATTGTTGCCCGAAGTGGTGTATGGTAACAAAAACACCTCTGTAATCACGCTGCAAAGTTCAACATATTTGTTTGAATAGCAGTAATTTACGCATACTCCTTATGTACTCTGTATGTACTCTTGGCTACATTTTTATTTTGCCTTGAAAATGTGTAGCCTGATTGTAGCCTTTTTAGAGTATTTTGGGAGTTTCTGCCCCCTCCGTGCATACTCTGAAATTTGGGATGGGTATAAAAGAAAAGTATCATAACTACTTGTAGCTATGATACTTACGATTTTCTTAGGTTTCCCTCTGATGTTCATTTCAGAGTACCTAAAGCGGAGAGAGGGGGATTCGAACCCCCGAACCGCTTTAGGCGGTTACACGCTTTCCAGGCGTGCCTCTTCAGCCACTCGAGCACCTTTCCTTATTTGGTGATGCAAAAGTAAGACTTTTATCTTAAATTCGGATGCAATTCGACAAAAAGTTTCACTTTTTCACTCTGCCCATCCTTAAAAATAGCTTTACTCTTTCAATAACGCTGTGATTTTAAATTGGAAGTGTTTGCTTTTTATGAATGAATCGACACTACCCCATTTGTTAAGGGCGGTTCTATAAATTACCACCGTAATTTTTATTTATGTTGGACAGTTTACGTTTTGTCATCTTGCGGTCTTTTTTGGGTTCAATTTGCTTGTTCGTTCAGTCGTATAGCTCGCTATACTCCTTCACTCACAAACAAATTGACCACCAAAAACAGCCTCGCAATCTGACAAAGCTAATTTATAGAAACGCCCTTAATCGTTTGGCAGGCAACTAAATGCACAACGGCTCTTTTCAAATGATGAGGTGGAAACTTATTTTGACGGTTTTGCCTTCTTCGCTCGTCTACGTCCAAACAAGTCTTTGAGATTGGTAAAGTCTTTCTTCAAAATCAAGCCTACTCCTTGCGTGTTAAGACTGTTGCGCGTAAAGTATCTGTCATTGGTCTGATTGTACACCTTGATGGCCAGATTGCCACTCGGCAAGAGCAGATATCGGATGTCGAAATCACCAATAAATGTGGTCGTGGCATTGGGGTTGTCCCTGTAACCAAACTGTCCGTTGATGAGCAGACGGTTATTCAATAGTCGTCCACTGAGCAGTCCTTCATACTCGGCGTTATTGAATCCTTCGGTGCCGGTGGAGATGTTGGCGCCAATGTTCCAGTTGGCGTTATCGATAACGGTATTCAGCACGTTGTTGATTTGCTGGCTCAATGTTCCACTGAGGATACTCTGCATAGCAAGGCTCGCCTGACTTTGTTGCGCCGTGCCATCAGTGCCGGCGTTGTTGTTAGTGCCTTGCGAATAGAATCGGCCTACCGCGAGCAGGTAAAGCACTTGTTGGTTCATCTCCTCTTCGCTGTTGATGAGGCTGTAAACCATCTGCTTGGCGTCGTTGCTCAAGGTAGGCATGTCGAGGTTGAAATCCACTCGAGGGGCCTGGGGCGTGCCTGTGATGTTCATCAGGCAATTGATGCGAACGTTGTTGTTGGTGAATGACCGCCCGATGTTCAAGTCGGCCAAGCTCACACCATTGACGGTGTGTGTGGCGTTGAGGTTGAGTGCCGCATGATAAGGGTCGCCCCCGAAGGTGATGGTGCTGCCCTGCTGAAATTGAAAGTCCTTCTTGATAACGTTTTGAATGGTCAGTCCATAGATACCATGATCGACCACATAGTTGCCAAACATTTCGAACGCACCCTTGTCGTAATAGCTGGCGCGCAGCACGCCGTTGCCGTTCAGGGCGATGTAGTCACCCGTCTTGTTGTCCATGAGCAGTTTGAGCGTGAGGTTGGGCGTGCAGTTAATGAGCAGATTCAGATGTAAGTCTCCAGATACCTCGGGCAGCTTTTGTGCGGCCAGATTAGTTGTTTCTTGACGTGGTGCGATGCTATCTGGTTGCAGTGAATCGGTTCTTGTGGACCATCTGATGAAGTTCTGGGTGCTTACCGCATCCAGGCCGGCCACGTTGTACACGATTTGTGAGCCTTTTTGCGGTATGGCGTTAACGTCGATGTTTAAATCGTCACCATTACCAGTGATGGCGCAGTTGCCGTTGATGTAGGCCGTTCCATAGAAGGTATTTCCACCAAAAGTGTGCGTGTCGTAAGCCAAGAGGTTCTCTGCAGCGATGTGCAAGTCGTATCGCAAGTTGCGCAGGTTGTCGTGACGCAGCCTGCCATTGACAATGCCAATGTTCTCATTTCGGTCGTAGATAGTGTCGTTCTTGAAAACAATCTCATCGGGTGTCAGGGCAATCATGCCCCGCCTGAGCGTATAATGGGTGTTGAGGGGCGTGATGCCCAGAGAGCCGTCGGCGACAACCTGTCCGGTGAGGTTGAGATAGGACAAGTCGCCATAAAGCCGCAGCTGTCCTGTTCCGCTGGCATCAACGTCTTGCATGAACGAACCACAGAAGCCTTCGAGGAATTGCAAGCGTGTCTGCCGGGCTTGGATGGCCAAGTCGATGTAATGCTTGCTTGGCGAAACAAAACCGTTGATTAAGGTTTGCCGGCCTTGGTCGTTGGTTTGAGCTTGGATGTCAATCTGCTTCAAGGGAGCGTTCCAGCTGACGTTGGCATCCAGGACTCCCATTTGTCCGGTCTCAAATTCAAATGAACTGACCTGTACGTTCGCATGTCCCTGCGGTTTTCCAAAGACTCCCGATGCGAATGCGCGTCCAGACAACCGCCCTCCGAATGTTACGGCATCGAATTGAAGTAGGTTCAGCACATAGTTTACGTCAATACCCTTGAGGTCGGCCACCAGGGTGTCTGTAGGATTTTTGGTGGCCAGCCCTGCTAAGATGATGTGTTGGTCGTCGTGATGGATGGAGAAATGATCCACCGTGAGGTGGTTTTTGCTGTACATGATGTCCGACGGTTCGATGTTCCAGATGCTGTCTTCTATCAGTATCTCCGACGGATGTATGATTACATGGGCTGCCGGCTCACCGTTCTTTTTCTTGAAGAACTGTGTCGTGGTGTTCAGAGTTCCTTGAAACGGATGGACGGCATGATTGTTAAACCACAGGGTGGTGAGCAAGTGGTCGTTGGCTGCGGAGGACTGCACCCGCCAGGTCCATCGCTTGTTCTCTGCATCCAGCTTGTTGGCCTCTGCGCTGAAGTGCAGCGTGTCGGTTGGCGTGGACAAGTGTAGGTGATTGTCCTGGTATCGGCTTCCGTCGTAAGTAAAATCGGGCGCATTGACATTGATGTTCAGTTGGTTGTTGACGCTGTTGATGGTGCCGCTGAGTTGCAGGGGTTGTTGCAGGGAGAGCGGGATGTCAAAAAGATAGTTTGCCCAATCGGTCTTACTGATATCAGCATACAGGCGAACGTTTGTGCGTGGGGTGACGCGCCTTGTCATAGGCGTAAGCAGTTGGATGCCTGGAAGTTTGTCAATGATAACATTTTCGATGTTCTGTAGAATGGAATTGTAGTCGAATGTGCCAACCACCAATGCGTTGCCGAAATCGCCATCGAGAGAAATGAAATGTTCTTGGCGCTGGTCGTACCCAGTTTTCAACTCAAGTCTTGACAATGAATAGGTTTGGTTGGGATCGCGCATCATGACATCCGAAAGGAGCATGCGACCCGTGATATCTTTCAGGGAGTGACCTGACAGTTGAGAACTTGCTTGAAGGCTAACCATTCGGTTGGGCCACTTTTGTGTGAGACGCAAGGCCGAGAGGTTTACGTCTTTTGCCGTGAGGTCGAACAGGGCGGCGTAACGTGCTTGGTTTCTATTAACCTTTCCCTGGATGTTCAGTACGCCGTTGGGATCGTTGAGCGCAGCGGTTCCCTCAAAGTGGTCCAAACGAGAATGTGCATCCAGTGAGCCGCGTCCGTTGATTGAAACGTTTTTGTATGGGTATCCTTTGTATTCTATTTTGGGGACATCGCCTTTGATGTTGAACATGGCTTGGCTGCCTTGTTTGCGAAATTCGTTGAGCTGAATTTTAGCGGTCAGCGTCCCCCAATCTTGGTCGGACAACAAGGGAGCCAACTTAAAATCGCTGGTTTCCATCATTCCCTTGTAGGTGCCTTGAGCGGCCGTAGCATCAAACTTGATGTCACCCAAATTGGATGAAAAGATTCCTTTGGAATAGATGTCTTTCCCCTCTCCATGGAAGTTGCCTGACAGACGGATGTGGTCAAATTTCGCCAGTGGCGTGTTCTGATATTCCTTGGGCAGATACTTTTTGACGGCTGCTTGTTGAAGGTTGAGCGTCTGCAGGTCAAGATTCCATTTTGGAGACTTGCTCCATCTTTGAATTGTTGCCTTGGCGGTAAGCTCCAGTTCGTTCTTGGCAAGCAAATGGATGCGATGTATGGCCAAAGACGATGCCGTTCCGGAAAGCGATGCCTGGATGTTGATAGGCGTATGGTATGGACTGAGCTTTGAAGAGATGAAAGCCAAGTCGGATGGTGTGACGTGTGAGTTGTTGATGAGTCCATGGTAGGATAGCGAGGGCATGTAGGGAGCGCCATCCCTCATCCGGTAATTGGCCCAGACATGGTTTAACACCAGTTTAGAGTTTGGCAGCTCCAATTTGAAATTCTCCAGGACGGCATGGTTGGTGTTTGCCCGCAATTTGGATGAGAATGATTTTACCTGAAGCCCTGACCGTTCCTTGAAGCTCAGATTTTTCAGTTTGACATTCAGCGAGTCTTTTGACAATTCGCTGACAATGACATGCGCACTGATGTCTTTCAAAAAGAGGTGCGCTGGTGAGAATTGTCTTGTCTGCGGTAGGTCCAGTTGGTCGTATTTAACAGCACCGTGCCTCAATACGATAGAGGCGATGCGGATGGGCTTAGACTGTGTTGTGGTGTCTTTCGATGCTAAAGAGTCGATGACGAATTGAAAGTTGGGCTTGGCGTTCTTGCTGCTTTTGTAAAGATTAGCCTGCATACCGAACAGCTGAGCCGAGGAAATGGAAATTTCTCCACGTGTTAAAGGAATGAAATCCAGTTTCACAGAAAACCTGGATGCTTGTAGCATGGGCTTGCCTTGTTGGTCAGTGACATAAAGACCGTCAATGATGATGCGATTGAGAAAGCCTATGTCAATGCGTTCTACTTTCACCTCTGTGCCAAGCCGCTTTGATAATAAGGATGCTACTTGCTGACCGCAGGCGTCTTGGATGGACGGTATACGCAACAAAATGATGATTGTAAGATAAATTCCTACAATGCTCCAAATGATGATGTTGAGTATATTTTTAAACTTCTTCAGACAGCGTTCAGCTTTGTTTTATGCAAAAGTACATCATTTTTTGACACGGCTGAAATAAATGATTGCTTTTTCTTTTATAAATCAGTAAAAGTTACTAAATTTGCCAAACATTTGGATATGAACAATATCTTATGCCCTCATTGGTTGGAAAAAAGTTTAATTTTATATATTCTATGGTAAATGTAATTAAGTTACGTAAGGGCTTGGACATTAATCTGAAGGGTAGAGCAAACGAACAAAAAACATCTTTAAAACAGAGTCATCAATACGCTCTTGTTCCTGACGATTTTGCCGGCGTAGTCCCTAAGCTATGTGTGCATGAAGGGGACGACGTGAAGGCTGGAGAGGCTCTTTTCGTTAACAAGAAGTTTCCAGAAGTCAGGTTCGCCTCACCGGTCAGTGGAAAAGTGAAGTCAATTGTCCGCGGTGATAGACGTAAAGTGATGGCTGTTATTGTGGAGGCGTCACAACAACAGGAGTTTGTTGATTTTGGCAAGAAAGACGTGAGGAGTCTTTCTGGTGACGAAGTCGTAGAGGCGCTGTTGCAAGCAGGTCTTTTTGGATATGTCAATCAGTTGCCTTATGCCGTTTCGACCCAACCACAGAGCAAACCGAAGGGTATTTTTGTTTCTGCTTTCAGAAACATGCCTTTGGCCGGCAAGTTTGAGTTCGAGCTGAAAGGCAACGAAGAAGCTTTCCAAACAGGTTTGACTGCGTTGTCGAAGATTGCTAAGACATATTTGAACATCCATGTCAATCAAACCGACAAGGCCTTGACACAGGCTTCTGATGTTGAGATTACGGCTTTTGACGGTCCCTGTCCCTCCAGCAATGTAGGCGTGCAAATCAATCACCTGTCACCCGTGAACAAGGGTGAGGTGGTATGGACGGTCGAACCAACGGCTGTCATCTTCATGGGTCGTTTGTTCCTTACTGGTAAGGTAGACCTCACGCGGACGGTGGCCATCGCAGGCAGCAAAGTGAAAAATCCTCAGTATGTGGATGCTTTGGTTGGAACACCGATATCTGACTTGTTAGCAGGACAGATAGGCAGTGAGAGCGAAAACGAACATCTGCGCATCATCAATGGTAATCCATTGACAGGACGCAAGTGTGAGTTGACCGACTTTCTCGGCGCACACACTTCGGAAGTTTGCGTGATTCCAGAAGGTGACCAGGCTGACGAATTGCTGGGATGGATTTTGCCACGCACCAATCAGTTCTCTGTTTCACGCAGTTATTTCTCGTGGCTTTCAGGAAAGGAAAAACAATACGACCTGGATGCGCGCGTCAAAGGTGGAGAGCGCCACATGATTATGAGTGGCGAGTACGATCGGGTGTTGCCCATGGATATTTATGGCGAATACCTCATCAAGTCTTTGATTGCAGGTGACATCGACAAGCAAGAACAGCTGGGGATATATGAAGTGTCTCCGGAAGATTTCGCCGTTGCCGAGTTTGTGGATTCTTCTAAGTTGGAACTTCAGAAGATTGTACGCAATGGTCTGGACATATTAAGAAAAGAAAACGCATAAGGACATGAGTTTAAAAAAATATTTAAATAAAATCAAGCCACACTTCGAAGAGGGCGGTAAGCTACATGCTTTCTGGAGTGTCTATGATGGTTTTGAGAGTTTCCTTTATGTTCCCAACACGACAGCCAAGACAGGAGCTCACATCCATGACGCCATTGACTCGAAGAGAATCATGAGTTTGGTGGTCATCGCTCTGCTACCTGCCTTGTTGTTTGGAATGTACAACATTGGATATCAGAATTTCGCAGCTGCCGGTGAGTTGGCCAACGCCTCTTTTTGGGAGATGTTCATTTATGGTTTCCTGGCCGTATTACCTAAAATCCTTGTTTCTTACATCGTAGGTCTGGGCATCGAATTCGCCTGGGCACAGTGGAAGAAGGAAGAAATTCAGGAAGGTTATTTGGTAACGGGTATTTTAATGCCACTTATCATCCCCATCACCTGTCCGTTGTGGATGCTGGCATTATCAGTAGCATTCGCAGTGATTTTTTGCAAAGAGATATTTGGTGGAACGGGCATGAACATTTTTAATGTGGCATTGTCTGCCCGCGCATTCCTTTTCTTCTCCTATCCTGGACAGATGACGGGTGATTCGATATGGGTAGCCAGTCATCAGATATTTGGTTTGGGCAACACTTTGCCAGATGCAACCACCATGGCCACTCCGCTTGGTGAACTGGCTCTCCATGTAGACATACCCTACTCTACCTGTGACATGTTGGTTGGTTTGATACCAGGTTCCGTTGGAGAAACCAGTGTCATCGCCATCGCCATAGGTGCCTTGCTGCTGTTGGTTACAGGCATCGCTTCATGGAAAACGATGTTGAGCGTATTCGTTAGTGGTGGTCTCATGGCCGCACTCTTCAGTGCACTCGGCATGACATCTATAGCATGGTACGAGCATCTTATATTAGGTGGATTCTGTTTCGGTGCCGTATTCATGGCTACCGACCCAGTAACTTCCGCACGTACTGAAAAGGGTAAATATATCTATGGCGCCCTCATCGGTGTGATGACAATCATCATCCGCGTGATGAATCCTGGTTATCCTGAAGGTATGATGTTGTCGATTTTGTTTGCGAATATGTTCGCCCCATTGATTGACTATTGCGTCGTTCAAGGCAACATCAACAAGAGAATGAAACGTTTAACTGCTCATAATAAATAAGACGATGGCTGAAGGAAATAAAAAAGGATTGAATACCAATTCAAACTCCTATACGATCATATATTCAATCATTATCGTTGTTCTTGTTGCATTCCTGTTGGCTTTTGTGTTTCAGGCTTTGAAACCCATGCAAGATGCCAATGTGGCATTGGACAAGAAGAAGCAGATATTAAATTCGTTGAATATTAGAGATTTGAATAATGAAGACGCTGCTGCAAAGTATCAAGAAGTTGTACTCGCTGATGAAATCATCGATGAGCAGGGTAATGTTCTTGAAAAAGGTGAACAGGGTGGAGAAAACAACGGTTTTAAACTCAATTCTGCCGACTTTAAGAACGGAAAGTTAGCACTCTTCGTTTGTAAGGTTAATGGACAGACTAAGTATGTGATACCTGTTTATGGCATGGGACTATGGGGAGCTATCAATGGTTATGTTGCCATTAATGCAGATAAGTCGACTGTCTTCGGAACTTACTTCGACCATGATAGCGAAACAGCTGGATTGGGAGCTGAAATTAAAGACAACCGCGCATGGCAAAACCAGTTTCAAGGTAAGAAACTATTTGCGCAAGATCCTCATCAAATCGCACTGGCTGTTAGTAAGAAGGTGGAAGACCCTTCCACACAAGTTGATGGCATAACGGGTGCTACCCTCACTTCCAACGGTGTGACCGAGATGTTGCAGACTTGTTTAGGTGCATATATGAATTTCTTGAAAGCTCATTAAATTGATTCACTACTGTCCACGAAAATCTTTTAATAATCTCTTGAAACGCCTATAAATACAAGCTTGTAGGAGATAAAATAGACTCCCTACTTTTGAAAAGAGTATCTTTGCCACAAATTACAATTTGAAAGCAGATACTTATGAACAAAGGTCGATACGTATTTTCACAGCTGTGCGACTTTCTGCCGACAGACCATTTCAAATGGTTGATAAAAAAGTATGAAGGTAATAAATATGTGAAGAGTTTCACTTGTTGGAATCATCTGATGGTTCTTCTATTTGGTCAGTTGTCTAATCGTGAGGGATTACGAGACCTTATTGTAACCATCACTCCGTTCAAGTCAGCGTTCCACCATCTTGGTTTTGGAAAGAATGTCAGTAGAAGCAATTTGAGCAAGGCCAATGAAATACGCGAAGTCAAGATATTCCAAGAGTTTGCAGACAAGATGGTTTCCATAGCAAGAGAGAAACGAGGAGTCGTCAAGGACTTCTTCATATCGAACAATGTCTATGCGTTTGACTCCTCAACAATATCATTGTGCCTTTCTGTATACTGGTGGACTAAACTGCATCATGGGAAAGGAGGAGTGAAATTGCATGAACTGTATGACGTGAAGACAGACATTCCGACATTTTCTGTCATTACAGACGCTTCAGTTCACGATTCTCAAGTGATGGAGCTAATTCCCTATGAGAAAGAGAGTTTCTATATATTTGACAGAGCGTATATGGCAACTAGGAAACTTTATATAATAGAAGGAGCAGAAGCTTACTTTGTCGTGAGAGAGAAGCATAAAATGCCGTTTGAGGTCATAGAGGATAAAGAATACAACAACCCTTCATCTGGAATTATGGCTGACCAAATTATACGTTTCAAGGGATACAAGACTAAGAAGCAATATCCAAATAAACTTCGACGAGTGGTATTCTATGACTATGATGGTAATAGGACATTTGTATTTTACACGAACAATTTTGAAATTACAGCGGAACAGGTTGCTATGCTTTACAAATACAGATGGAGAGTAGAACTGTTCTTCAAATGGCTGAAGCAACATCTGCGCATCAAAGAGTTTTATGGAACCTCGGAGAATGCTGTAAAAATACAAATCTATGCAGCTATCATTGCATATTGTCTTGTCGTTATCGTACAAGAATGTATGGGGCTAAAGCTTCAAACCTATGATGTTCTAAGAATTTTAAGCACGGCATTGTTGACAAAAATGCCATTGTGTGACTTGCTCATTGAACAGAAAGAGGAAGAATTTACTGAAGGAAAAAACCTGCAGCTCTGCCTCAATTTTGATGGGTAACTATCAATTTGTTACTTTTTGAAATGTTAAAGGGTTTTCGTGGACAGTAGTGAAATTGATTTAGTATTATGGCATTATTTTCAACACAAAATAAGAAAGTCTTTACAAGCCCTCTCAATTTGGATCATCCTATCTTGGTTCAAGTCTTGGGAATCTGTTCGGCTTTGGCAGTAACTTCACAATTAAAGCCAGCTATTGTCATGGGATTGGCAGTGACGGTTATTACTGCATTTTCAAATGTAATTATTTCGATTATTCGCAATACCATTCCGATGCGAATTCGTATCATCGTACAATTGGTTGTTGTGGCCGCATTGGTAACCATCGTGAGCCAAATCTTAAAGGCATACGCGTATGATGTGAGTGTCCAACTCTCAGTATATGTGGCCTTGATCATCACCAACTGTATTTTGATGGGACGCTTGGAAGCATTTGCGATGATGAACAAACCTTGGCCATCCTTCCTTGATGGAGTGGGAAATGGTTTAGGTTACGCAATGATTTTAGTGATTGTGGGAGCTCTTCGTGAATTGTTTGGTAGAGGTACTTTATTAGGATTTACGATTATTCCATCGTCTTTCTACGACTTTGGTTATATGAATAATGGTATGATGGCCACGCCGGCAATGGCTTTGATTCTTGTTGGATGTGTCATTTGGATTCACCGTGCCTATTTCTATCAAGAAGAAAAGTAATTCATGCAATTTTAATCAATTAGAATTATTATGGAACATATCATATCATTATTTTTCAGATCGATATTTGTCGACAACATGATCTTCGCATTCTTCCTTGGAATGTGTTCATTTTTGGCCGTATCGAAGAATGTAAAGACCTCGTTTGGTTTAGGCATGGCAGTGACATTCGTGCTGTTTGTCACCGTTCCGGTAGACTACTTGCTTCAAACCAAAGTCCTGGATCCATTAGGATTAAGTTATTTGAGTTTCATTATCTTCATCGCTGTCATCGCCGGTATGACGCAATTGGTAGAAATGTTGGTCGAGAAATATAGTCCGTCACTCTATGCCTCATTGGGAATCTTCCTTCCTCTGATTGCCGTAAACTGCGCCATCATGGGTGGTTCCATGTTCATGCAGCAACGTATCAATCTGGATCCAAGTAACACACAGTATATCGGTAATATCGCTGACGCGATTGCTTACGCTGTGGGAAGTGGATTGGGATGGACCCTTGCCATTGTCCTCATGGGGGCTATTCGTGAGAAATTACAATATAGTGATGTGCCAAAACCGCTTCAAGGTCTTGGAATCACCTTCATTACCGTAGGACTTATGGCCATTGCCATGATGTGCTTCTCTGGCTTAAAAATATAATCATCAATTATGGAATTTTCATTTATATTACAGAGCATTGCCGTATTCTTGACCGTCATTCTTTTGCTGGTCATCATACTGTTGGTCGCAAAAAAATATCTCTCGCCAAGCGGAAACGTCAATATCGTCATCAACGAAGATAAGACTCTCAGCGTTCCACAAGGTGCGTCCATCATGAGTACCCTTACACAAAATGGAATTTACCTCCCCTCTGCATGTGGCGGAAAGGGCAGTTGTGGACAATGCAAATTACAAGTGATTGAAGGAGGAGGCGAAATCTTGGATTCAGAGCGTCCTCACTTTACAAGGAAAGAGATAAAGAATAATTGGCGTTTAGGATGTCAGTGCAAGGTGAAAGGTGACCTCAAAGTCAAAATACCTGAAACCGTTTTAGGTGTCAAAGAATGGGAATGCACCGTCATCAGCAATAAAAACGTGTCGAGCTTTATCAAAGAGTTCAAAGTGCAGTTGCCTCCTGGCGAGCACATGGACTTCATACCAGGCTCGTATGCTCAAATATCAATTCCCGCATACGATGTGATTGATTACGACAAAGATTTCGACAAAGATGACATTGGCGAAGAGTACATTGGCGCATGGAAGAAGTTCAACATTCTTTCTATCAAGGCTCACAACCCCGAGCCTACCGTACGCGCTTACTCCATGGCTAACTATCCTGAGGAAGGCGACATCATCATGCTGACCGTGCGTATTGCCTCAACACCATTCAAGCCACGTCCACAAGTGGGCTTCCAAGACGTTCCAACCGGTATTGCCTCCAGTTATATCTTCTCTTTGAAACCTGGTGATAAGGTAAAGATGAGCGGACCATACGGTGACTTCCATCCCATCCTCGATTCAAAGAAAGAGATGATATGGGTTGGCGGTGGAGCTGGTATGGCGCCGTTGCGCAGTCAAATCATGTATATGTTGAAGACATTGCACACCCGCGATCGCGAAATGCACTATTTCTATGGTGCTCGCTCACTGAACGAAGCATTCTTCTTGGATGATTTCCACGAACTGGAGAAAGAATATCCCAACTTCCACTTCCATTTGGCATTGGACAGACCTGATCCTGTAGCTGATGAAGCTGGTGTGAAATACACGGCTGGTTTTGTTCATCAAGTAATGTATGAGACCTACTTGAAGGATCATGAAGCGCCAGAAGACATCGAGTACTACATGTGTGGCCCTGGTCCGATGAGTGCTGCTGTACAAAAGATGTTGGATAGCCTTGGCGTTGATCCTGAATCTATCATGTTTGATAACTTTGGATAAGTTGAAACAAATCAACAACAACTTACATACAATTATAAAAAGTCGCTGAATATCGGCGACTTTTTTGTATTCGGTATTTCATTATTATAGCATGATTTCGTATGTGTTTCTATCGTATATTCTCAAGTAGAAATATTTCTCTCTTCCTCAAAAATCTATCGTTAACGTTTGGAGTGTCACGTTGTTTGTTTATCTTTGCATAAGTTTAATTTATTTTTAATAATTATCTTCTATGAAAAAAGTTATTTTAAGTGCATGCGTTATGTTTATAACAATTGCAGCGTACGGACAGCGTGAAAAAGGTACGGTTACTTTACAGCCTAAAGTAGGTTTAAACATGGCTACGATTACAAACGATAATGATGCCGACTCAAGATTTGCGCCAGTTGTTGGTGCCGAGGTTGAAGTGCAGGCTACTGACATGGTTAGTTTCTCGGGTGGATTACTTTACTCTATGCAGGGAGCTAAGGGAAAGATAGGCAATGTAGATGGAACAGTAAAGTTAGACTATATCAATGTTCCAATTCTTGCTAACGTCTATGTGGCTCATGGATTTGCCGTGAAGTTAGGTGTACAACCAGGCTTTTTAATCAACAATAAAGTCAAAGTTTCACAGAATGGTGTCAACGCAGAGGTTGATTTAGAGAAATCTCTTAAAGCTGCGGGAATTGATGCCAAACTGAATAAGGTTGATATCTCTATTCCCGTTGGAGTTTCCTACGAGTTCAGCAATATAAATATCGATGCACGATACAATTGGGGAGTAACCAAAATTATTGACGAAGACAGCAGTAAGAATAGTGTTTTCCAGATTACAGTTGGTTACAAATTTGCGCTGTAATGTGATATGAGCATATCAAAAATATGCTCTATAATTCCGTATCTAACTATTATTTAAAGGGAAAAATGTGCCTCCTTTTGTATGGAGGTACATTTTTTGTTTGGCTAACATGATGAATTACACCGATGGGTATCAGGCGGACGTGATAAATCAGGACGATTCGGCGGGATGAATCATGTCGCATCAAGACGGTGTGTGTCAGGCGGACGTGATAAAACATGGCGGTGTGTGTCAGGCGGACCTGATAAATCACGCCCCTACGGATGAATCGCGTTTCGAAGGAAACACAAAAATGCCTGACTTTCCATTGGCAACCACTCAGGTTGCTGTCTGGAAAGGCAGGCTTGATGTTCTTTGTCTGATGCGCAGTTAACTTTCTGGCATCAGACTTCAACCGTCAGGCTTTGATTTATTGAATATCCTTGAATGCAGGATAAACAGGATTCGGCGTACTGTTGCTCTTTGGATCCCATACAGGGCGAATGCTCTTGGCTTGTGTAACTCCGTTTCCTGATAAGTTCCACTCATGAGAACCGAAGAAAAAGTCTTGACTTAAATACAAAGATTTTACCGTTGAAGACATGTATTGTGCATAGGCTAATCTTCCATTAATCAGGTTTCGGTAACCAATTTTGGTTGCATTGTCTCTTCTTCTGCCAGCGATGGGTAAGAAAAGTCCCTTGTTGGCACGAACAAGAGCGGTTACATCATTATATTTATATAATGTATTTTTACCCGTCGGGAAATTTTTCTTGCGACGAGCGGAATTGTTGGTGGTGTTGGTGTAGAAGAATGCGCCATAAATACGCTTGCCCGTTGGAGCTATGCAATATGCAGGAATTACATTTGCTACCTCATATAGCGTTGTTAAATCATCAAATGTTGGCATTCGATATTTCTGGTTATCATTTCTTGTATGAAACCATACAATATCACCCCAGGCAGCAAGTTCTGGATTATTTTCAAATTCAGATGGCGTCATCTCTACCTGTTGTAGGCCTGCGGCTCCTTTATGTTTAAAAAACCTCTTGCATATATCAATCTTAGCGTCACCTGCTTTACAATTATTGTGTTTTAATGTCGTTGCTTTTTCTATATCGCCAAAGCGGAACAAGTCAAGATCGTTGGGGTCTCCCTCGATATCCTTTTTTGTGAATTGAGAAGTAGTTTTTATTCCTAAATTTGGATCTGTCATATCGTATTGCGATATCCACCATTGCGTTGGTGCGATACCCCAATAGTCGTTGCCTGATCCTTCTTCGCCATAGTGGATAAAGTTGCCCGTCGCCCATTTCACACCCTGCACTTCAACATAAGGATTGGCGACCACTTCTTTCATATTCTTCACTTTGGTACGGTACACCTTGTCAGCATTCAGTGTTATGTTGGCATATTCGCGGGCATAGCACTTGTTGCCGATATAGGCAGAGATGAGTACTTTCTCGTAGGTACCTGGTAACATGGCTGCATAAGTGTATTTGTTACTTTCAGAGGTGAACTTTGGTTTTCCTTCTCCAGGCTTCAGTAACACGATGTCATTGTCACCTGAATTGGCATCATCCATGAAGATTCCCTCGCCAAGATCAAACACGTCGATAGACTTCACGCCACTGATATAGACAGCGTCAATATCTTTGAGTGCAGCACCATTCTCATCGGTAAACTGAAAACCCCAAATGGCAATTTGACGTTTCATGGTACCCGCATTGGCTTTCACCGTATTGCCGCTCACCGAAGTGGGATTGGCCTTACCCCATTGGAAGTCAAATTTCTTACCAATGGTCTCTACTGTACCGTCTTGTTGGCTAAGATTAAGTTCTACATAGCGTTTGATTGTTTGCTCGGGTGCATAGTAAATAAAATCTTCTTTTCCCACCTGTCCCTCGTGTGAAACTTTTTCTGTTACTTTTTTCACGGATTGTATCGTGTTAGCTTTTTCATCATCGTCCGTCTCAGATTCGTCCAGCACAGACGGACTGGGATAGAGGAAACACAGCTGGTCTGTTGTACTGATAGCATTGACGGAACTGATTTGCCCTTCAAATTGTCCACTCTTGCCCAATGTCATATTACTGAGCAAGCTGAATTGATTTGCTGTACTCTTTTCATTATCACTTAGGTTGTAGGCAATAATCTTGTCTGCTTCCTCCCATGTTGAGTGCAGTGCATTGTCAGCACCCTCGCTCAACGAGCGTGTACCAGTGGCATTGTCATTATTAGCAGTGGCCTCAACAGTCAGGCGGTAGGTGTGCATGTTGGCTGTTGTGCCAGATGCGTTGTCGATGTCATCATCTTGACATGCTGTACATACGGACAGCGCTACCATTGCGCAGCTGACTGCCGTAAACCATTTCATCTTTGTATTCATTGTATTTGTTTTTACGGGTTTGTTACTTGGTGTGGTTATTACCACATCTTAAAATCTTCTTCTTCTACGTCAAACTGCCAAGCCTTAGCATTCTGACCTTCAGTTGGGTCTCCACCGTATTCGGGGTCTTTGGTATCTGCACTGACTCCTGCGAGCAGTTGGTTGTCCACCTTCATGAAGGTGACGTCCATACTTGGTTTTTGATACTCTTTTTTCATATTTCCTGTCTTTTAATGTTTTTACGTGTTTATAAAACTCTATATATAGAACCTGTGAAGGTATGAATTTTAGGATATTGATGTTGGGAAACGGGCATGCGAAAACAAAAGGGCTACTTTGTAGCATCCCCTTTCTGAATAGATATGACGCAACGCTTCTCGCGCGCGTATACGAACGAAAATAAGAGGTGATAGACGGTCGGTACGTCTAAATGTGTGTGTGTGTGTGTGTGTGTGTTAGCAAATTATTTGAATGTACCAAATAATCCACGTTAAAAGTGCCGAAGAAAGATGAATTTCTTCGGGCAACACAACACCCCTGACCTATGTTGTCATGGAGTTGTGGGTGGGTTATGGTAGCTAATTTGCTCATTTGTTAATAGTTATACACTTTGCAAAGGTACATAGTTTTTTGATACCCAACAAGAAAAAGGTTGAATATTTTATAAAAAAAGATGCAAACTCGATCTTTGAAGGGCAAAGGTGTTGCACAACAAATGCCCTTCAATAATAGCCGTAGGCTGGATGACTTGATATCCCCACGGGCTGTAAGCCCAAAAGATTATAGCCCAAGGCAACACCTTGGGATTGGGAAACATTGAGGAGCCTGCGTCCTGTAAGGACAAAAGCATCAGACTGCCATTGCATTGCACTTGCTATTGCCTCTGTAGGGCGCACACCTCGTCGCACGCTTACCCAAGGCGTTGCCTTGGGCTATAGGCTTTTGGGCTTTCAGCCCGTAGTCTACTTGAACTACATCCACATAGTATCATGCCCAGAGGTCGTTTATAGGTAAAAACAACCTTTCTTCAATCGAAGAATCGTGTACCTATTATTTGAACTCTTTTACGGTTAAATCAAGAAGATAATTGTCTAAGATTACCATGGCTGCCATCGCCTCTACGATGGGAACGGTGCGTGGCACGACACACGAATCGTGTCGACCGTTGGCCTTGAAGGCAACCGGATGGCCCTCAACGTCTACCGTTTGTTGCTCCATCAAGATGGTGGCCACAGGTTTGAACGCTACGCGAAAATAGATATCCTCGCCATTGCTGATGCCTGCCAGGATGCCTCCATTGTGGTTAGTGGCGGTGCGAATGCGCCCTTGGTCGTTGACAAACGGGTCATTCATCTCACTGCCTCGGTGGCTGACACACGCAAAACCTTCGCCATATTCAAAGCCCTTAGCGGCATTGATGGACAGCATAGCAGCCCCCAGTTGCGCATGCAGCTTATCAAACTCGGGCTCGCCCAGTCCTACGGGACATCCCTTGATGACACACGTCACGATTCCTCCCACCGTGTCACCTTCCACCTTGACCTGTCGGATGAGTTGTTCCATCTGCTTGGCCTTTTCCTCATCGGGACAGCGTACCCTGTTGATTTCGGTCTTGGACAAGTCGTATAAACGATAATCACGTTGCAAGGCAATGTCACCCACTTGTGACACATACGCCTGAATGGTAATTCCCAACCGTCGCAACACCAACTTCGCCAATGCGCCAGCCACACATCTACTCAATGTGATGCGAGCCGATGAGCGTCCTCCACCACGATAATCGCGCAAACCATATTTCTGTTGATAGGTAAAGTCGGCGTGCGATGGACGATAAAGATGCTGTAGACTGTCGTAATCTTTTGAATGCTGATTGGTGTTTGTCACCATGAAAACGATGGGTGCGCCAGTAGATTTTCCTTCATAGATACCACTCAAGAAGCTCACTTCATCAGCCTCCCTGCGATCGGTGGTGATGCTACTTTGCCCCGGCCGCCGCCGGTTAAGCTCGTTTTGCACGAACTGCACATCGATGTCTATGCCCGGCGGCATGCCATCAACAACCCCACCGACTGCCTCTCCATGGCTTTCACCAAAGGTTGTCAACGTGAAAATATGGCCAAATGTATTCCGCATCATCGTGTGTCAGGTTCGATCTATGAAAGAAATGTTGAAAAATTTGGAGGCGTTGTGCCTAACTTAATGGCCGCAACCACATCCACCGTCATCTGAACTACCACAGCCTCCGCAGCAACAGCCGCCCTCACTGTGACCACCACAACCGCATCCACCGGCCATTTGGTTCACCATTGCAGCAATTTCTTCGTTGGTAGCTTCGCGGTTTTCGATGACCTTTCCCTTAAAGTTGAGCGTTTTTCCAGCCAGGGGGTGATTCAAATCCACCTTCACCTGCTTGTCGTTCACCTCGAGAATGCGTCCCATGAAGCGCGTACCCTCCTCGTTTTGCAAGGGTACCACCGCTCCTTCATAGATGTTCTCTGCATCAAATGTCCCATTAACGGTGAAAACTTCCCGCTCGAGATCCAACACATGCTCTGGCTGAAAATGCCCATAAGCCTGCTCTGGAGCCAGTTTCACCTCAAACTCTTGGTCTGCCTGTAAGTTAATGAGGGCATCTTCGAACAAATCGAGTGTCAGACCAAAGCCGCTGATAAACTGGTATGGCTGTGCTTCAGTAGCTTCTTCAACCAACGTCATTCCTTCGTTTTCATCAGCATGCAGCTGGTAAGAAACGGCAATAAATTTATTAGTTTGTTTTTTCATAAATTGTTTTTTTTGACTAATAGATTCATGTAGGCAGACGCATCTCAAATCCTATCTTATCCGCTATTTATGCAAAGCTAACGGCATCAAGCATGGCAGATATATCAGAGGCGCTGCCTATTTTGCGCAAAGGTAGCTAAAAATAAACGAATAATGTTTTGATTGATCAAAAGAAAGTGTGAATAAATCGTAACGCACCCATCCGCAATCGATGACCGGAAAACAACGATTATTTACTTGTGGTTGTCGATTATTTTAGCTTATTTTGCAAACAATGAAGAAATACCTGTTCATCCTATCTATATATATATGGTGCGCAGCCTCCCTGTATGGCCAGCGTACCGATTATGCGAAGATGTCTTCGCTGGTCAGGCAACTGGCTATTGAGCAGACGCAGCAACGACATCAAGCCGTGAGGAAATTGCCATCACCCCTGAACAGGCCTCGTGACAAGCAGCCAGAACTATGTGCCTTTGTTCGAGTGACAAGTGATGCCCAACGTATTTTTAAGGAGAATGACTGTCGAGCCTTGGCTCAATTTGGTGACATCTACATCGTGAGCGTGCCATTTCAGCGGTTGGGACACCTGTCATCACTCAAGCAGGTGCAGCGCATTGAGGCAAGTCGAGGCAACTCCCTTCAGATGGATTCAGTGGCTTTTTGGCTCAACGCCACCCCAGTCTATCAGGGAACAGACCCACTGCCCCATGCCTTTACAGGGAAAGATGTGGTGGTAGGCGTACAAGACGTTGGCTTTGATCTCACCCACCCCAACTTCTACGATTCTACAGCTACCCACTATCGCATCAAGCGGTTCTGGGATCAGTTGTCGGCCGACACCCTGGGCAGCACGCTCTACGTGGGTGCTGCCTATGAAGGACGTGACGCTTTGCTGGCCTACCAGCATTCGCGTGACGGACTAATACAGACACACGGCACCCATACGCTGGGCATTGCGACCGGCAGCGGTTACGACAGTCCGTATCGGGGCATGGCCTATGAAAGCGATATCTGCCTGGTGAGCAATGCCGTGTCAGACGATGAACAGTTCATCGACTCGGCTGATTACTATAAATATACCTATGCCACCGACGCCCTTGGCTTTAAGTACATCATGGACTATGCCCAGGAACGCAACCTACCCTGCGTCATTTCGTTCAGCGAAGGTTCCAACCAAGACTTCCATGGCGATGACCAACTCTACTACGCCATTCTGGACAGTTTGTCAGGCCCTGGCCGTATCATCGTAGCCTCTGCCGGAAACGAAGGAGCCAAGAAGTCGTTTTTCCGCAAACCAATAGGGAAAAAATCGGCCGGCACGTTCGTTTCCGACAGCAGGAACTCGCTTTATTTCACGCTGAAATCACCCCAACCCTTCACACTCCGCCTGACCAGCTATGGCCAGAACACCGAAACGCTGACCATACCAACGACACAAGTGTTGGCCTGTGCCGACTCACTCTTCACCGACACCGTTACACTGGGCGGCAAGACCTATCGCTTGCGCATCATGGGCTATGCGTCCAGCTACCATTCAACAGAAACCGCATACGATGTCTTGGTGAAGACGGATGACGAGGTGGGACTGTCCATACCGTTTTCATTCGAAGTAGTGGGGGCCGACTGTGAGATAGAAGCCTATCGCGGCAGTGGCAATTGGACCGATAACACCTTGGCTCCGCAACTCAACGCAGGCGAGCGATCACACAACATCCTCTCACCTGGCAGCGCGCCATCCGTGATATGCGTGGGTGCCTCATCCTACCGAACGGCCATCACCAACTACAAAGGCGAACGACGCGTGTACGATCAGGGCACACATGGACAACGAGGCGAATACAGTTCGGTAGGTCCCACCTACGACGGACGCATGAAACCTGATGTGTTGGCACCCGGCACCAACATCATCTCATCATACAGCAGCTATTACCTGGAGGCCAATCCCAACGCCTTTGACGTGCAGTCTGATGTAGCCCATTTCAACTTCAAGGGTCGGCAGTACGCTTGGAACAGCAATTCAGGCACCTCGATGTCAACCCCTGTCGTTGCGGGTGCCATCGCCCTGTGGCTACAAGCCAAGCCTACGCTGACGAGAGAAGAGATTATGAACGTACTGGCGCACACCTGTTCGCATACCGCCCCGTCACTCACCTACCCCAACAACAAGTATGGACATGGACAGATAGATGTCTACAAAGGTCTGCTATATATATTAGGTGTAAGTGGCATCAAGACCATCACGCAGCATCAACCCAGAGGAATCCGTTTTTCCGTACAGCATGATGGCTTGGTACAAATGCGGTTACACGATGTGGCTTCTCATCATTTCTCGGTATCGGTATACGCCGTATCAGGTGGGTTGGTAAAACGAATTTCCTTTCCAGCAGGCCAAACATCCTACTCGCTGGACTTATCAACCTTGCCAAAAGGCGTGTATGTGGTGCAGGTAAACAGCCACGCAGCATCCATGACCGGCTCAACACTCATCCGACGATGACGAAGATAGAACGCGACCAAGAAACCATCCGGTTGATGATAAACCTCTATTGTCGGCATCGCCTACACTTAAATGAGGTACCCGAAGCATACAGGCAGCTGGGCGATTATGCCTGTGAACGACTGCAACGATGTAAGTTTGGCGAGCAAAAGCCCGCATGTAAAGACTGTCCCGTGCATTGTTACAGACCCGAAATGCGCCAAAAGGTTCGTGAGGTGATGCGCTGGGCAGGCCCTCGCATGGTATTCTATGCACCGATAGCCACTTGTCGACATTTGATACAAATTCTTCGCTTTTCGTTTAAGGCTGGTTCTATAAATTAGCTTTGTTAGATTTTGAACTTATTTTTGAGGTCAAAATGCAAGAGAGTGAAGGAGTGTAGCGAGCTACACGACTGAACGAACTTACATTTTGAACCCAAAAGAAGCCAAAAGATAACAAAACGTATTTCATAAAAATTTAATGACTTTATGCGGCGGTAATTTATAGAATCAGCCTTAAAAAGCATCCCCATCATTAGGTATTTTGTAAAAACCATTATTTTTAGGTATTGTCGGGTCATCAAATTGTTCATACCTTTGCATCGAACAAAAGTAAAAACGTAAAATTAAATAGAACAATCATGAAACCAACAGTAGTTATATATGGCTCATCGACAGGAACCTGTCAGGCCATCGCAGAGAAAATTGCCAAGAAATTGGGTGTTGAAGCCGTTGACGTAACCGACCTCACAGCTGATATTGTAAACAGCCACGACAATCTTATTCTCGGAACATCCACTTGGGGTTCTGGCGACATGCAGGACGATTGGTACGAAGGAGTTGAGGTACTTAAAGGCGCAGGCCTGTCAGGAAAGACCGTAGCCCTGTTTGGATGCGGCGACTGCGAATCTTACTCCGACACATTTTGCAGCGGCATGTCTGAGCTATATCAAGCCGTGGAAGGCGCCAACATCATAGGTGCCGTATCAACCGACGGATACACCTTCGATGACAGTGATGCCGTGGTGGATGGAAAGTTCGTTGGATTGGCACTTGACGACCTCAACGAAGAGGACAAGACCGATGAACGCATCGACGCATGGATTAACGATATCAAGGGAAGTCTGTAAACGTGACGAAGAAACTATAACCCCATTGGCTCGACAAGCATGAAAACCGCTGAAACCATACCAGGAGAGTTGAAGGTGCTCATGAACCATATCTATGAGTACAAGAAGGGAGTGCGACAAATGGTGCTCTATACCTTCAACAAAAAATACGAGGAATTTGCGGTGAACCGTTTGGAGAACCAAAACATCGACTATTTCATTCAGCCGGCGGGTAACCATACGCTGAATCTGTTTTTTGGCAGAACAGCTTGCATCGATGCCGTTCGCCACATGATTGACAAACCGCTCAACAAGCTGACACCCGAAGAGGATTTCATCCTGGGTGCCATGTTAGGCTACGACATTCGCCTACAATGCGAACGGTATTGTCAACGCAAATGTAAAAAATGTAATGGGACGTGCGCCGAGTGCGACACCGCTATCAAGCAAGAAACCTCATGAAATATAAAATAAACTTTTTTTTAGATCTTGTTCGCTAAATAAAGTATTCATAATGTTTTTGTATAATATGTCAAAGCTGCCTGTGAAGGTGGCTTTTTCATTTTCATGCGGCAGCGCAAACTGGCTCAACACCCCGAACCGTCAATGCGACAGCTGGTGGGTTCAGGCCTTCCCGACTTCAGTCCGGCTTCTTCAGGGTTCAGCGTCACCGTTCCATCTTCCAAAACGAAGCACGGAATGCCCGCATATCCTTTTTTCTTAGCCTCGTCAAAGACCGGATTGTTGTCACGTAGGCGCAAAAACTCTTTCAACAGCGATACATGCTCACCGATGTCAAACATCTGATACCTGCTATCGCCTTCCACCTGTTTGCCAACTGCCACGCAATCGGGGCACGACTTCATACCATAAATCTTAATCATACCGTCACTTTTTTATTTCATAAAATCATTTTCAAAACCACCTTCAATCTTTACTGAAACGGGTTCGCTTACAATGCAAATATAAGTTTTTTATCTTACAAAAACAAACAAAAAACATAAAGAATAAAGCCTTAAATCCAAAGTCATGGAGATTGGGCGGCAAAGTCATTGAGTTTGGAGGTCAAAGTCATTGAGATTGGAGGGTAAAGTCATTGAGATTGGAAACAGAGAAAAATGTGCCGTAAAATTAAAAAAAACAATTAAAAAAGTTTGGGATAAACTTAAAATTTCATTATCTTTGAAAGTAATAATCACTTTATCTAGGAAAATTCAGTTAACTTCCCTACTTAGACAATAAGATTGTCCACCAAGGCTCTATGTAAAATTGAAAAAAGCCGTGATGAATGTGCAAAGCAAACATATACCAAGCTAATGTGGGAATGAAGAAAGATTTGAAACTTTCAGAGCATGATGACTAAATACACATTTATAGTAATAACACTAATTTCATTTCTTTTTGCTGGTTGTACAAAAGATGATGACTTTGATGTAACTTACAAATTCATCAAAAAAGATACCATAACCGTATTATCACATAAAGAATACTATTTCTATCCAGGTACTTCCATCCAGTCAACGAATAAAGGATACGTTATAGTAAAAAGAAACATGGAAAAGGAAATTATCCCTACCATCATAGGATTTGATAGCATCTATGAAGAGGGGTATGAATACCTCATTACTGTTAAGATATCAAGACCCAAGCAAACAATGCCAGATTTATATGGTGATAGATACGAATATGTTAGGTTAGTAAGTAAAAAGAAAATTACGAACTAACCAACTAAATATAGAACGATCATCAGCCGAGCCGCACAAGTCTTCTCTTGGCAGAAATATGGCAAGCATTATGGAGTTGAAATCTACTAAAAAGTATTTTTTTGCACATTTCTTGTGTCAATCAATTCTTTTTCTTACCTTTGCAACCGCTAAGAAACGGGCAAGTCTTTTACGGCCAGCTCCCTTTGAATCCCCCAGGGTGGGAACGCAGCAAGGGTATTAGGTTGTAGCGGCGCGATAAGAGTAGCTTGCCCACCCGCCTCTTTAGCTCAGTTGGCCAGAGCACGTGATTTGTAATCTCGGGGTCGTTGGTTCGAATCCGACAAGAGGCTCACTTATTTCAGAAATCAACGAGGGTGTATCAGAATAATGATACCCCCTCTTTTGTTTTGTGGCAGATGATGCTGACGCCAGCAAAAAATGTGACCACGAATGCTTGGTTTACTTGATAAAGGTAAGCGCGCAATGGCAATCTTTCATTCCTTTTTATTATATTTGCACAGGCGACCTATATCAATCAAACATGAAGAAAATCTATTTTGCAGGTTCCATCCGAGGCGGGCGTGAGGATGCCAACCTCTACAAACAAATCATCGAGTACATCCAAAGAAGTCACAAAGTTCTCACCGAACACATCGGCAACCGCTCACTGTCTACCACCAGTAAGGGTCGTGAAGCGGATGAAAAAATCTACCTTCAGGACACAGAGTGGTTGAGAGTCTGCGACTTGGTCATTGCCGAATGCACCTCACCTTCCTTGGGCGTGGGATATGAATTGGCATACGCAGAACGTCATCACAAGCCCTGTTTCATCCTTTACGACAAGAGTCGTACACATCTCTCGGCCATGCTCACGGGTAACAATTATTATCACATCTTTGCTTACGAACGCCCCGAAGAGGTGTTTGACATACTGGATAAGATATTAGGAATCACGTCAACAGATGCCTTGTCAAACAATCATCGTCAAACAACATGAACCCTGCGAACGACAATGCTCGCACTTTTGCCGGCTACCGTGGCATAGATATTGGAAATTTTTAACGTCAACGCCGTGGAACCATCTATAAAATCTCTCATGTACGTACAATATATATGAGATAAAATGCGTACTTTTGCAGATAGAATGATAAACGTACCCTCACTGATTCAGCTTAAGGCGTTCGCCCGCATTGACGGACTTTGGCTGGCACTGTTATGGACAGCCAGTTTCATGAGTATGATGTACATACCCAAGAGTGCATTGGGAGGCCTGCTGATGCTGGCCACGCCCCCTTTCATGCTATGGCGATTCATCAAGTTTCGCAACTATGCACTCGATGGTGTCATATCCTTTGCGCGAGGATTGACATACGGTTGCTACTGCATCTTCTACGCTTCCCTGCTCTTTGCTTTGGTTCAAACGGCGTATTTCCAGTTCTTGGACGGCGGACATTTCGTTCAGATTATGCATCAAGCCCTACAGACCATGGAGGGCGTATATCAGCAAAACGGCGTTGACGTCAAGCAAGCCATGGAGACAGTTGACCTCATGGGCACGCTGAAACCCATTGAACTGGCCTTTGTCTTCATGACGCAAAACCTCTTGCTTGGCGCCCTTCTGAGTGTCATCGTGGCCGCCATTGGCATGAAACGAGTGAAAAATCATACAAGAATATAAAGCATCAACGGCATCCGGCATGACAAATATCGGAAAGTCTTGATGCCAACGTTCTTCTACTTCCATGTGATACGAAACATTTTATACATAACATCAAATTCAACATCCACACCAAAGGGCCACAAAAGCATATCACGATGAGTGAACAGATGGACCACATGGTGGAAAGATGCTTGGTTATTTTTGCAGAATACTATGGACATATCCGTTGTCATCCCTCTCTTCAACGAGGAAGAATCACTACCCGAACTATACGCTTGGATTGAGCGTGTCATGCAACAAAACGCCTATTCGTACGAAGTTATCTTCGTAAACGATGGCTCTACCGACGGCTCTTGGAACGTCATCCAACGCCTTGCCAGTCAGTCAGAGCACGTGCGAGGCATCTGCTTTCGTCGTAATTACGGAAAGAGTCCAGCACTTTACTGTGGATTCAAGGAGGCTCAAGGCAACGTGGTCATCACGATGGATGCCGACTTGCAAGACTCTCCCGACGAAATTCCAGAACTGTATCGCATGATTACCGTTGATGGCTACGACTTGGTTTCGGGTTATAAGCAAAAACGTTACGACCCATTGAGCAAGACCTTGCCCACCAAACTCTTCAATGCCACGGCCCGTAAGATCAGCGGCATCAAGAACTTGCACGACTTCAACTGTGGACTGAAAGCCTACAAACGGGAAGTTGTAAAGAATATTGAGGTGTATGGCGAGATGCATCGCTACATTCCCTACCTGGCAAAGAGTGCCGGTTTCGATAAAATTGGTGAGAAGGTGGTGCATCACCAGGCGCGAAAATACGGTACATCCAAGTTTGGTTTCAACCGATTCTTCAACGGTTACCTCGACCTTATCACCCTTTGGTTTCTGTCAAACTTCGGTAAAAAGCCGATGCACGTGTTCGGTTTCCTCGGCTCGTTGATGTTCTTGGTGGGATTGATTGCCGTGATTATCCTCGGAGCAGAGAAGGTTTACGCCCTGTCGAACGGCATCCCGATGCGCCTGATCACCGACTCGCCCTACTTTTTCATCGCCCTCACCACCATGCTCATTGGCACCCAACTGTTCTTAGCGGGCTTCTTAGGCGACCTCATCAGCCGCTCTAACCCCGGCAGGAACGATTACCAGATAGAAAAAACCATACGATGCGAAAAATAATTGACGTTCTTTTGATGGTATTGGCCATCACCTCGTGCTCTACAATCGATTGTCCGCTGAACAACACGGTGACCACTTCGTACAAGCTCAAAGGTGATGTGGCCAAACTGCAAGACACGCTTACCATCACCACTCCACGCACTACGAGCGGCGATACGGTGCTGCTGAACAAAGCAATCGGCATAGACAGCTTCCTACTGCCCATGAGTTATGCGCAACCCGAGGACATCCTTTATTTCAAGATGACCACTCAGCAGAACCAAAGTTTCATCGATACGCTGCGCATCACCAAGGAAGATCATCCGCATTTCGAGTCGGTTGACTGTCCACCGGCCGTCTTCCATCAAATCAAGCGAGTGGATTACTCCAAACATACCATCGACTCTGTGGTCATACACAATGAAAACGTGAACTACGATGCTACAAAAGCACATTTCTATATCTATTTCAAGAGCTATCTGCATTAGCCTCTTGCTCGTGGCACAAGTGGCCGTTATGGCACAAAGGCACAAGGCCATCGTCATCCAACCCAAAGATACGCTGTCCTTTTTCAGGCACATTGCCGTTTCTGGTGATCTGGTGGGACTCGCACAAATGCAGTTTTCCGACTACGGACAGTATGAAGTAGCCGCAAGAGTAAGCCTGCGCAACAAATATTTCCCCATTGTCGAGTTGGGTTACGGTCAAGCCGACAGCGAAGATCCGAGCACGCACTTGCATTACACATCGAAAGCTCCATACGGAAGAATAGGCGTTGACTTCAACATGATGAAGAACAAGAACGACGACTACCGACTGTATGTTGGCGTGCGATATGGTTACAGCAAGTTCAAATACTCGGTAACACATCCGGGCCTCAACGACCCCGTTTGGAAAACACAGATTCCTTTTGATCTGACTGACATCGACAACCAGTTTCATTGGATGGAAGGGGTTGTAGGCGTAGATGCCAAAATTTGGGGGCCTTTTCGTTTGGGATGGAGCGTTCGTTACAAGCGACGTCTTGCCAATACCAAGAACGAAGCGGGTCATCCTTGGTACGTTCCAGGCTTTGGAAAGTACAGTGGAACGCCTCTGGGTGGAACATTTAACGTAATCATTGAATGGTAGACAAGGGATGAGAAGCGTGCTTCTTCCATCATCTTCCAAGGCAATGAAGAGCGAATAAGCGGCACTGGCCGAAAGAATGACAAGTTAGTTTGAACTTAATGACAGTATAAGTATGAATGATAGGCAAAGCAATTCACACGAAATAAACAAAGACCAGCGGGATCGCAGCAACGCTCCACTTGACGAACAGCGCAAAACTGTCCCTTCCAACCCATTGCGTTGGAAGAAGTTGCTCAAGCTGTTTTTCCTCCTTTTCCTCATCGTTGGTTCGGTCATCATCATCCGTCAACAGCAGAGCATGCCGTACCAACACAACTCAGGACAAGTCTTCGGCACCACATACAATATTACTTACCAGTCGAACAAGGACTTACACAAAGAGATATTGGCGCAACTTCACAAGGTAGACATGACCTTCTCGACCTTTGAAGAACAGTCCATCATCTCAAAAATCAACCGCAACATCCCCGTTCAACTCAACCAAATGTTCGTCGAAGTGTTCGACTTAGCCAAGCAAGTGTCGAAAGATACCAACGGAGCCTTCGACATTACCGTGGCTCCTTTGGTGAATGCATGGGGATTTGGCTTCAAGTCTGGCATACAACCCACCAAGCAAGTCATAGACAGTTTGCTGGCTCTCACAGGTTATGACAAAGTATCTGTCATGGGAAGTACCGTAAAGAAGCAAGATTCACGCATCATGCTCGACTGCTCGGGCATTGCCAAAGGCTACGGATGCGATGCTGTTGCCCAACTATTGCGGTCGAAAGACGTGAAGAATTTCATGGTGGAGATTGGGGGTGAGGTCATCACCAGCGGCAACAGCGACAAGCGATTGCCGTGGAAGATTGGCGTCACCAAGCCGACAGACGACTCCACTCAGACGAACAACGAACTGCAAACGGTGCTCAATGTCACCGACAAGGCCATGGCGACCAGCGGCAATTACCGCCGATTCTACTACAAGAACGGCAAGAAATACGCACACACCATCGACCCAAAGACAGGTTATCCCGTGCAGCACAGCATCCTCTCGGCCACCGTCTTGGCCAACACATGCGCCAAAGCTGACGCATATGCCACGGCATTCATGGTGCTAGGACTGGACAAGACAAAAGAAGTATTGCAACGACATCCTGACCTGATGGTCTATCTGATATACACCAACGCCGACGGACGCTATGATGTTTGGTTCTCACCCTCGCTGAAAAACAAAATCAGCAAATGACCTCCTACGACAAACTCCTCACCCTTCCCCTCTTCCAAGGACTCAGTCAGCAAGATTTATGGGCCATGGCGGAAAGTATTCCTTTTGCTTTCCTGCAACATCAGGCAGGGGATGTGATGGTGAGAGAGGACATGCCATGCCACCAGTTGACCTTTTTGCTGGATGGAATGATGAGCGTCACGACACACGCCGATGACCATGGCTACACGCTGACGGAACCTCTGAGGGCGCCACAGGTCATCGAACCAGAACATCTCTTTGGCCTCAACCAACATTTCATGCGCACCTACACGGCCATAACACCTTGCAACACGATGTCCATCAGCAAGGCCCACGTCGTACAACTCACCAACCAACTCATCGTGTTCCGCCTCAATTTGCTGAACATCATCACCACCCAAAGCCAACGCCTACAGCGACAGCCATGGCATCCTCAACCTACTGACCTCCGTCAACGCATCATCCACTTCTTCAAAGACCGCTCGCTGCGACCCGCGGGAGAAAAGGTTTTCAAAATCAAGATGGTAAGACTGGCCACCGAACTCAACGCCAGTCGCCTGGACATATCCATTGCTTTGAACGCCATGCAGGCCGATGGTCTGATAAAACTCACCAGAGGACACATCACGGTGCCAGCACTGGAGCGACTAACCTAACGAACTACCGAATAAAAATATACATCAATCATATATGAACCTGAAAAGAACATCTCTCCTATGCTGGGCTTTGTTGCTGTTATTCACACAAGCCTTACCACAGACAGCACGCCACAAGAAAGAGCGCACCGTAAGCATCCTCGGTCGTGTGGTCGACTCTTTCACCCATCTCTGCGTGCTTGACGCCAAGATTACCATCATGACTTCCGACAGCGTGATGGTGGACACCTGCCGAACCGTCACATGGAATAAAGAGGCCATACACCCCGATGCCTACTTCTATCTACGAAAGAAGCTGAGCGAAGACACCTACATCTTCAAGATAGAGCACCCCGATTACCAAACTACCTACATCAACCACGAACTACTTTTCAAAGGTAGACAGAGCAGCATAGCCCTGGATGACATGCCCATCCAGCGCAAACGCATGGAAGACAAAGAGCATACGCTGGACGAAGTGGTGGTGAAAAGCACCAAAATCAAGATGGTGATGAAAGGTGACACCTTGGTCTTCAACGCCGAAGCCTTTAACCTTCCACAGGGAAGTATGCTCGACGCGCTGATTAGGCAGCTGCCGGGAGCCACGCTCAACAGCCACGGAGAGATTTTCATCAATGGCCGAAAGCTGGATTATCTGACGCTCAACGGAAAAGATTTCTTCAAGAAAGACAATAAAACACTGATAGAAAACCTGCCCAGCTACACCGTGAAAGACTTGCAGGTGTTTGAGAAAAGCACCGAGAAGAGCAAAGCCTTGGGCGTGGATGTGGAGAAGAAAGACTACGTTATGGACATCCAACTGAAGAAAGAGTATGAGAAAAACTTCATCGCCAACGCCGACATAGCCGGAGGTACCAACAGCCGATACGCCACAAAGCTATTCGGTCTGTATTTCAACCCACGACTACAGATGTCTGTCTTCGCCAACCTCAACAACGTGAACGAAGACCGCAAGCCCGGAGAGAAAGGCGACTGGGACCCAACTAAGATGCCCAATGGACAGGTAACGCAGAAGACAGTGGGACTGAACCTTGCAACCAGCAACGATAAAAACACGATTACGGACAACGTGTCGACCAGTGTTTCCTGGCAAAACAGCCACAATGTGAGCCAAACAGCCTCCGAATCGTTCCTCAACACAGGCAACAACAGCTATTCAAGAAGCGTGTCAGACAGTAGATCGAAAGATTTCGAGACCCAGCTCCAACACCAATTTCAGATGAGTAAACCCTTCTGGCTACGTGTTGAGAACGCCCTCACATACCGCAAAAGTGACAACTGGAGCAACCTACGTGCTGGCTCCTTCAAACAAGACCCGGCACCCTGGGGCGACACTCAAGCCGTTCTTGACACCTTGTTCACCACGCCATGGAGCCGTCGAGTGCAAGACGCAGCCCTCAACAGACAGCGAAATCAAAGCTTTGGAGAAGGTCATTCGTTCCAGACATCCAATCGCCTATATGGTTCCTACCCATTGAAGTCGGGAGACGACATCTTCTTCCAAGGTTATTTCAGCTATGACAACACCAAACGAACGGCATTCGAACAATATCGATTAGAATATCTCCAGAGTGCGACAGCCAAAGATCAACGCGACAGATACGATGACACGCCCTCGCACAGCTACGAGTATAACGCATTCGTGGGCTATACATACCAACTTCCAAGTGGCTGGACTTTCTTTCCGGGATTGGCCTTCACCCAACAAATGAAATACACCAACAACTCAAAATACCGACTGGATCAGCTGCAAGAGTGGCAACAGCAAGCACACGAATTGGGAACCCTGCCCTCGTCACGCGACGCTCTGAGGCGAGCATTGGACTCCAACAACAGTTATCAAGGATATTTGAAGACACAGACACAGGAATTGTCTTTAACCGTCGACTACCGTAAACAAAGTGGCAAGAACTCATTCTTTATGGGTCTCAACATCCCCGTTCAACACAAAAAGCAACGTTTAGACTACAGGAGTACTGCTCTCAACACCAACATCAGTCAACAGACATGGAAGACATCATATAATCTGAACATGAGTGGCACCTATAATCAATACAGCATCTGGGCTTATGGCCAAATGAGAATCGACATGCCTGACCTGTATTCGAAAATCGACAGGCGCGACGACTCCAACCCCTTGGCGATCTCGTTGGGCAACCCAAATCTCAAAAACATCACGACCTACTTTGCCATGATTCACATTGCAGACCAACACAACAGACGATTCAAGTGGCCAACCTTGGATTTTACGCTTAATGTGCAACAAAACGCCGTGGCCAACGGCTTCACCTTCAACCCTACAACGGGCGTTTACACCTACAAACCGCAGAATGTGAAAGGCAACTGGGATGGCACGGCAGACATCTATTACAACTGCCCGTTAGACAGTGCCAAATACTTCACACTGGACAATAAATTGGAATACCGTTACAGTCGCAACGTAGACCTCACGGCTGTGGAGGGACATACCGAGAGCGTACTGAGCAAGGTGAACAACCACTGGACGCGAAACGAACTCTCGCTGAACTACCAAAAAGAAGATGCCACCTGCAGTTTGGTAGGCTCTTTGGGCTGGCGCAACGTCAATAGTAGGCGGGAAAACTTCCACACCATCAACGCTTACGATTTCAACTACGGCATCGTGGGCTCTTATCATTTCGGCTTCGGACTGGAAACAGGCATGGATCTGAAGATGTTCAGCCGCAGAGGATACGACGACCCGTCGTTCAACACCGATGATTGGGTGTGCAACGCCTACCTCAGTCAGTCGTTCTGCAAGGGGAAGTTAAGCGCCAAACTCGAAGCCTACGACCTTTTCCAACAACTTAAGAGCGTGTCGTACAACGTCAACGGACAAGGCAAGACCGAGACACGCTTCAACACCATTCCCCATTACGTCATGCTGCACCTGATGTACAAGCTGAACATCAGCGGAAAGAAAAAATAAACTTTGGCAAGCAATGGCGCATCCGTAAAAAGTCTAAGGATGACGGGCATGAAACCTATAAAATAACGACAAAAACGGAAGCCGGCCCGGCACCCACACCAATCTCATTGACTTTGACCACCAAACTCATTGACTTTGACCTCCAATCTCAATGAGTTTGGGCATCAATCTCAATGAGATTGGAAAAACGCCCTATGACGGTGCCTCAACCCATGGATGCGTGTCTAATATTCGTTAAATGTCCCTATAATAATTAGGTGTATCTGATATTTTTCGTACTTTTGCATCACACATCAAGAAGATTGTACGAGTATGGATGAAAACAGCATAGAGAAAGCAAAACACGACAACGTTTTTTTTAATGAATACGACACGCCCCACCACACCGTGCCGTTCAACCGCATTCGCTTCGAACACTATGAGGAGGCGTTCATGGAGGGCATACGCCGCGATGACGAAATCATCGAAAAGACCATCAACGACCCCGAGGAGCCTACGTTCGAGAACACCATCGCGCGCGTTGACACCTCGAAAGGCGAGCATTATTATGACTTGCTGGACCGCGTGTCAACCGTTTTCTCGTGTATGCTGTCGGCCGAAACCAATGACCAGTTGGACGAGCTGGCACAGAAGCTCAGTCCCATCCTCACCAAACATGCGAACGACGTGATGCTGAACAAGCGGTTGTTCGAGCGCGTGAAACATGTTTACGAGCATCATCGCGAGCTGACGCCCGAAGAGCAGATGCTGCTGGAGAAGTCGTACGATGGCTTTGTGCGCAGTGGTGCGTTGCTCGACGATGAAGGAAAGGACCACCTGCGCAAGCTAACCGAAGAGGCTGGCGTGCTGTCACTGCAGTTCTCACAAAACCTGCTCAAAGAGAACAAGGCGTACACGCTGCACATTACCGACGAGAAACAACTGGACGGGCTGCCCGACACCGCGCGCGAGGCTGCCGCCATGACGGCGAAAGAGCGGAATCTGGACGGCTGGGTGTTCACGCTCGACATGCCCAGCTACTCGCCGTTCATGACCTACTCAACCCAAAGAGACCTGCGCCGCCAAATGTACATGGCCCGCAACACGGTGTGCACGCACCAAAATGATGAGAACAACCTGGCCATCTGCCAACGCCTCATCAACCTGCGTCGCGAGATAGCCCAACTCTTGGGTTACGACACGTATGCCGACTATGTGCTGAAACACCGCATGGCATCCAAGGTGGAGAATGTATACCAGCTGCTCAACGACCTGATAGCGGCCTACAAGCCCACGGCACTGGAAGAGAAAGAGGCGCTCAGCGAGATTGCCAAGCGCCAGGAGGGAGCCGACTTTGTGATGGAGCCGTGGGACACAGCCTATTACAGTCATCAACTACAGATGGAGAAATACAACCTTGACGCAGAGATGTTGCGCCCTTACTTCAAGCTGGAGAACGTCATCAAGGGCGTCTTCGGACTGGCTACCCGCCTGTACGGCATCACCTTCAAGGAGAACAAAGCCATCCCGGTGTATCATCCCGACGTGAAAGCCTATGAGGTATCCGACAGTGACGGCTCGTATCTGGCCGTGCTGTACGCCGACTTCTTTCCGCGCAAGGGCAAGCAGGGCGGTGCCTGGATGACCGAATTTCAAGGTCAGTGGATAGACCGCAAGGGCAACAACGTGCGTCCCCATGCGTCGCTGGTGATGAACTTCACCAAGCCTACGGATGACAAACCGGCCCTGCTGACACTGGGTGAGGTGGAAACTTTCCTGCACGAGTTCGGCCATTCGCTGCACGGCATGTTCGCCAACACGCGGTTCGAGAGCCTCTCGGGCACCAACGTGTGGTGGGATTTCGTGGAGTTGCCCTCGCAGTTTATGGAGAATTTCGCCGTAGAGCGCGAGTTCTTGCAGACCTTCGCCTTTCATTACAAGACGGGTGAGGTGATTCCCGACGAACTGATCGACCGCATCGTGCGCAGCCGAAACTTCATGGCAGGCATGGCATGTCTGCGCCAGGTGAGCTTCGGACTGCTCGACATGGCCTACTATACACAGCGCGAAGCGTTCGAGGAAGACATCATCCCCTTTGAAAAGAAAGCCTGGGAGAAGGCCATCCTCGGCAAACAGCTGCCCGAGACGTGCATGACGGTACAGTTTTCGCACATCATGGCCGGCGGCTATGCGGCGGGCTACTACAGCTACAAGTGGGCCGAGGTGCTGGATGCCGACGCTTTCAGCGTGTTCAAACGTAACGGCATCTTCGACCAAGCCACTGCCCAGCGGTTCCGCGACAACATCCTTTCGAAGGGTGGAACGGAGCATCCCATGACGCTGTACAAGCGTTTTCGTGGACAAGAGCCCACCATCGACGCCCTGTTGGAGCGCAACGGCATCAAGCGACAACAGCGGGAAACGCAATTGCCCTAATCAACTTAATCAGCTTAATCAGCCCAACATCCACGATAACCCCCAAAAACAACATCGCCATGAGCAATGACAAACTTCATCAACTGGACCAACGCTACCTGCGCATGGCTCGCATCTGGGCCGAAAACTCGTACTGCCGCCGCCGACAGGTGGGTGCGTTGGTGGTGAAAGGCAACATGATCATCAGCGACGGGTACAACGGTACGCCGAGTGGATTTGATAATGTGTGCGAAGACGAGAATGGAGTTACCCATCCCTACGTGCTGCATGCGGAGGCCAATGCCATCACCAAACTGGCACGAAGTTCGAACAACAGCGACGGCTCTACGCTCTATGTGACGGCCTCACCGTGCATAGAATGCGCCAAACTCATCATACAAGCGGGCATCAAGCGGGTGGTGTATGCCGAGAAATACAGACTGGAAGACGGCATCAACCTGCTGAAGAGAGCTGGCATAGAAGTGATCTATCTAAACATCAATGACAATGAAACCAAATAAGTCGAATCGATTCGTGCCTCTGCTGATGGCCCTTTGTGGCATCATCGGCATCGGAGTGGGGTCGTTCTACTCCAATCATTTCTCGGGAAACCGACTGAACATCATCAATACGGGTACCAACCGAATCAACAACCTGTTGCACATCATCGACGACCAGTATGTGGACAAAGTGAATCTTGACTCGCTTGTGGAGGATGCCATGCCGAAGATTCTCACGGGCTTGGACCCTCATAGCGTTTACATCAGTGCCAAGGATGTGCAGGCAGCCAACCAAGAATTGCAGGGATCGTTCTCGGGTGTGGGCATCGAGTTCACCATCCGTGAGGACACCATCCATGTACAAAACGTCATTCAGAACGGTCCTGCCGAGCGTGCTGGCATCCTGGCAGGCGACAAAATCGTGGCGGTTGACGACAAACCCTTCGTGGGGAAAGTGGTGACCAATCAGGAAGCGATGAAACGACTCAAGGGTCCCAAGAACACAAAGGTGAAGATTGGCGTGGTGAGATATGGCGACAAAAAGCCACAGTCGTTTGTTGTCACCCGTGGAGACATCCCGCTGAAGAGCGTTTCGGCCACCTACATGATTGACGACAGCACAGGCTACATCCGCATCAAGAGCTTCGGTGAGACCACCTATGCCGAACTGTTGGTGGCGTTGGTGAAGCTGGGTGAGCAAGGATTCAAGAACCTTATCATCGACCTTCGCGACAACACGGGCGGCTATTTGCAATCGGCCGTACAGATGGCCAACGAGTTCTTGCCCAAAAACCGGCTCATCGTCTACACCGAAGGACGCAAGTCGCCCAGGCAGGAGTTCAGGTCAGACGGGCGAGGCAGCTACAAACAAATGCCATTGGTGGTGCTCATCAACGAAGGGTCGGCATCGGCCAGCGAGATTTTCGCTGGAGCCATGCAGGACAACGACCGTGCCACCATCATCGGACGGCGTTCGTTTGGCAAGGGACTGGTGCAGAAACAGATTGAATTTTCCGACGGAAGCATGGTCCGACTGACCATCGCACGCTATTATACCCCATCGGGACGCTGCATTCAGAAGCCCTACGTGCCGGGGGATGAACAAGACTATGCGCAAGATTTGCTAAGCCGTTATCAGCATGGGGAGTTCTTCTCGGAAGACTCTATCAAACATACCGGACCGGCATACCATACCGCCAACGGGCGTACCGTATATGGTGGAGGCGGTATTACGCCAGACCTCTTCGTGCCGGAAGACACCACGAACTACACCTCTTATTATAAGCAAGCCAGCATGAGCGGACTGATTTTACAGTTTGCCTTCTCGTATACGGACGATAATCGATTGAAACTGAACAACTTCAAGGAGATGATGGAAATGGAAGACTATCTCAAGAAGCAGAATCTGGTGGACAAGTTCGCCACCTATGCCGATAAGAAAGGACTGAAACGGCGCAACCTGATGATTAGAAAGTCGTACGACTTGCTCGACCGCTACATCAACAGTCGCGTGATATACAACATGCTCAACGAACAAGCTTGGCTGCAATACATCAATCAGGACGATGCATCCATTCGGGAAGCACTGAAAACATTCAGAAACAATGCAGCGTTCCCGAAGGCTCCTGAGCAGCAGAAAAATGGGAAGAAAGATTACAAGAAGGTGGCCAAAGCCAACCTTTTGCAACGACAACCCGAGGTAAGGCGACTGCCAGAAACCTACAGGGCATAGGAATTTTGGTCCAAACATGACAATAAAAAATAACCGAAAGATGAGCAAACAGAATCTCAGACAAGAAATGCGACAACGCAAAAAGACTTACGGCAGTGAACAATTGCGCCGGATGTCGCAACCCATCATCGAGGCTTTGCTTGCTCATCCGCGTTTAATGTCGGCTCACACCATCCTGCTTTATGCGTCACTGGCCGATGAAGTGAATACACATGAACTCATCAACACGCTGTTACAGCAGGGGAAAACACTACTCCTGCCCGTCGTAGTGGATGACCACACGATGAAAATATGTCGCTATACACACGATACAAACGTAGGGCATGGATCCTTTGGCATCATGGAACCCCAAGCAGAAGCGTTCACTGATTATGAGCAAATCGACCTGATATTAGTCCCAGGAATGGCCTTTGACCGCCATGGTCATCGTCTCGGTCGGGGAAAAGGCTATTACGATCGATTTCTTTCACAAGCGAAAGACTGTTATAAAATAGGTGTATGTTTTCCGTTTCAACTGGTTGACGAAGTGCCAACCGATGAACATGACGTGAGAATGGACGAGGTCATCACGCAAAAGTGCGCCGAGGATTGAGCGCTTAGTATATCCTCACCTCGGTGATGACCAAGGCTCCCACTTGCTCGTTGAGCCGTTTCACCAGTTGCGTTCGCATCATGGAAAGGTCTTGTCGCAAAGCCGGATTGAGTATTTTGACAAAGAGTGTCTGATTTTTAATAAAGCGTTCACCCGTATATTCATCGATGGTTTTGCCCACAACTGTGGGCCATGCGTCAATCAGACGACGCTGCAACAAGGGCGTTTCCAATCCGTTTTCACGCAAAGTCTGCTGCAAGATGTCCGCAAGTGTCTGTACTTTTCGTCTAAACATCCTTCTCCTCCGTCTCTTTTTTGGTGGCTAAAGCATCACTACCAGCAGCGTTTTGCCCACTTGTTAACCGCTCGCTGATCTCTCCATGCACCACCTCAAACAACTTATAATCAAACGAATGGCGGCTGAGGATGCTGTCCAAATGGTCACGATTGGTGTCGGTGATGAAGATTTGTCCATACGCATCACCCGCCACCATGTTCACAATGCGCTCTACCCGACCCGCATCCAGCTTGTCGAAGATATCGTCTAACAGGAGAAGTGGCGTGGTTGACGAGGCTGTTCGCTTGAGAAAATCAAACTGAGCCAGCTTCAATGCCAGCACATAGGTCTTGTTTTGTCCTTGACTTCCCTCGCGTTTGAGCTGATAACCACCAATCATCATCTCCAAATCATCACGATGTACCCCGTGAAGCGAATAGCCCACGGCACGGTCTTTGTGTCGGTCACGCTGGATGACATCAAGCAACGGCCCACGCTGTGCATGCGAGATATATTGCAATGATACCGTTTCGTGACACCCCGAAACATGGTCATAAATCGTTTGAAACACGGGAATGAACTCACGGACGAATGCATCGCGCTTGGCATAGATGGCCTCTCCCTGCGTTGCCATCTCCTGTTCAAGAATTTCCATCAACGCCCCATCTGGCTCTTGTTCGGCTTTCAACAGGGCATTTCGTTGTGTCAAGGCCTTGTTGTAACGACTCAACAGCTCTATATACGAATGATCCAACTGCGAAATAACCATGTCCAGGAAACGACGACGACCGTCACTTCCGCCCTCAATCAAGGCGGTATCAGCTGGAGAAACAAAGATGAGCGGAACCAATCCAATGTGTTGCGACAGACGTTTGTATTCCTTCTGATTGCGTTTGAATCGCTTTCTCGTGCCTCGTTTCATGCCACAATAGATGCGTTCTTCATCACCCATGTCATTGAGGTACATGCCGTCGAGTACAAAGAAGTCGCGATCATGCGTGATAACTTGCGAATCAATGGGATTAAAAGCACTGCGACAAAAGGACAAATAATACACGGCATCCAGCAGATTGGTCTTACCTTCGCCATTGTGTCCAATGAGACAATTCAACTTAGGCGAAAAGGTAAGGTCGGCTACCTGAATGTTCTTATAATTAAGTATGGATATCTTTTTGAGGATCATAGCAAATATGCCCTTGACAGACTGCGTTACAGCCGTCGGGTTCATGCAAAGTTAAGTGTTTTAGAGGGGAAAAACGAAAAAAGTAAGCAATATATTTCAATATATGAGATAAATGCGTTAATTTTGCAACGCATCATAGTCGGGAAGGCACTTCACGTCAGGAACCGACGTCACTGCTTATCAGAAAAAACAATAAAAAAACATCATCAATAAATGGCAAACAATCAAGTGAAGAGAGATCAGGAAAACAAAGATACTCTCACCCAATCACAGGCTTTCTTTGAGAAATACAAAAAGCCCATCATCATTGCAGTCGTAGCCCTCGTTGTCATCATCGTCGGGGCATTCCTTTACAATGCTTACGTTTCCAAACCACGAGCTGAAAAAGCCAGTACAGAGCTGGGTAAGGGTCAACAGTATTTCAATGAAGGCGATTATGAAAAAGCGCTTAACGGCGACAAGATTAAATATGGAGGCTTTGTAAAGGTCGCCAGCGACTACAGCAGCACTGATGCAGGCAACTTGGCCAACCTCTATGCCGGCCTCTGTTATGCCAACCTGGGCAAGTGGAAGGAAGCCGTGAAATACTTGAGCGAATACAATGGTGCCAATGATGCCATGGTAAGTCCGGCTGCTTTGGCCGCACTTGGCAACGCATACGCACACCTCAACCAACTGGATAAGGCGGTAGAAAACCTGAAAAAGGCTGCCAAGAAAGCTGACAGCAAAGGGGATGACGGCGTAAACAACAGTCTGTCGCCTACTTTCTTGATGCAGGCTGCTAAGATTTTGGAAAGCCAGAACAAGAAAAGCGATGCACTATCGATGTATCAAGACATCAAGAAAACGTATGTCAACTCGGCTGTTGTACAGAGTGGAGAGATTGACAAATACATCGAACGCACTTCTCGATAAGACTCATGGCAACCTCATTACACCCCCTCTCCAGCTACGATGCGTCGAAAGTGCCTGATGCCAGCAACATGTGTTTCGGCATTGTGGTGTCCGAATGGAATCCCGAAATAACGGGTGCCCTACTGGATGGATGCGTAGCTACGCTCGAGAAACATGGCACTTTGCCCGAGAACATCCATGTAAAGACGGTACCTGGCAGCTTCGAACTCATCTATGGTGCCCATCAGATGGTGCTCAATGGCGGGTATGACGCCGTCATCATCTTGGGAAGTGTTATTCGTGGAGAGACGCCCCACTTTGACTATATCTGCCAAGGTGTTACCCAGGGAATCGCTCACATCAATGCCAAAAGTGAGATACCGGTAGTCTTCGGCTTGCTGACAACCAACGATTTGCAGCAAGCTCAAGACAGAAGCGGTGGCAAACTGGGCAACAAGGGAGATGAATGTGCCGTGGTAGCCATCAAAATGGCTAAGTTTTAACAAGCCAGAACAAGGCTCATCAAACAAAAAGAACATATCAGCAGCGAACATTGAAAGACTTCGCAGCCATAGATTTTGAAACTGCCAACAGCTGCAGAAGCAGCGTTTGCAGCGTAGGTGTGGTGATAGTAGAGAATGGGAAGATTACCGATTCGTACTATCACCTCATTCGTCCTTACCCCAATTACTACCATCCACGCAACATCGCCGTGCATGGTATTTTACCCTCAGACACGCAAGATGCGCCCACTTTCCCTGAAGTGTGGGCCGAAATAGCGCCCCTCATCAAGCACCTTCCATTGGTGGCGCACAACAAAGCTTTTGATGAGAGCTGCCTGAAGGCCTGCTTTGCATCCTACGGCATGGCCTATCCCAACTATCCTTTCTATTGTACGTTGATCGCTTCACGCAGAGTTTTCTGCCATCACGAATTGGCCAATCACCAGTTACACACGGTAGCGGCCCATTTGGGTTACAACTTAGTGAACCATCACCACGCCTTAGCCGATGCTGAAGCCTGCTCGGTTATCGCATTAAACATCCTCTGACGAACGAGAAACGAAGACGAAAAACGTGTCTAAAAACCAGCACACACGCCCCATGCAGATAGGATGAACGATGTTAAAAGCCACTACTTTCAACCCATACAGCACACGCATCCATACACACTGAATACAATAAAGACAACAATATCAAAGAATTATGAAACTATTTCACCTTTTACAAGCCTACGAATTCGATGAAATCATGCCCGTCATCAATGACATGTTTCCCGGAACCAACAAGTTTCGTCCACAGCTGAAGATGGCATACGACATGCTGCTCACCATGAAACCAGTGAACAACAGCAAGGCCATCCGTTACAAGGTCATGCCCGGCGACAAGCCCGACCACTCGTATGTGGGTGCTGAAGACAGCTGTTTCAACGCTACCTGGGAGGTATGTCTGGGCAAGGACATATCGCGTGGGCAAGGTGTTGACTTGGATGACGCTGAATTGCTGGCCAACGCGCTGGTCAACCTCTGTCTGCAAGCCAAATATCCCAAAGAGTTCGAGCCAGCACACCAGAAACTAATGCGGGGGTAAGGTGCAACAACGGCATGCACCGAACCATCTTTCAACCAGCGTGAACAAACACCCAATCCCCCTTCTGACGCTTACTGGATGTTCCACCTCAGCCCCACTTGCAGGTGAACGTTCAGCGGTTTGTCCTTAAAGAAGTTCTGCGTTTCGCTCTTGTTGTCGAAGTAATATTTCACGCCAGGCTCGAAATAAGCGCCAAGATGCGGCGTAAAGTCATACTGCAAGCCCAAAGCAGCCTGGGTAGACAGCTGCAATTTGTCCTTGGGCATGTCGTGTTTGATGCCCTCTTTCACCGTTTTGGCATCCACATTGAAGTCGACTTGCCCACCTGCGGTGACGTATGTTTTTAGTTTTTTGTTGCCCCAAACCATGAAATTCACATTCAGTGGTATTCCCACATAGTGCAAAGTTTGGCGACGGGTAAGCCTACTGTCATCCAATACTTGAATGAAATCGGAAGACAGTTTCGTGTACACCAACCCCGATGTCAATGTCCATCGCTGGTTGAGGGCATATCCTGCCGTCAATCCAAACGACACTGGCTGGTGATGATCCGTCTCCTCGTGTGACTGAAGGGCGATGGGCGATGCCGCCTCTGCATAGAACAATTCAGGAGCGGCCTTTGCCAAATTGTAGTTAGCCACCATCTCTGCAGGCGCTGCAAGACCGTTACGTCCCGAATAAGTACCCACCGAATTAGCCGCATAGAGATTCATCGTCACCTTCGCATCCTGGCGTGAACCATGGATGCGCTGCCTCTCGGCAGGCAAAAACGTTTGCGAAGGCCTTCCACCCTCGTTCTTTCGCACGGCCGATGGTTGCGGTTGTTCAGCTACTTTGGCTGCTGTTTCGGCGGATGACTCTTCGGGTTGTCCGCCCTTTTCCATATCCTTATTCATCAAATCTTGTGGCCTGTCCGAAGGTTCTGCCGCCTTTTCCTGCACCAAAGCCATCAACGGTTGATTACTATCTGCGCCTCGCCGCACGGCCGACAACGCCTTTTTAACACGCGATACCACCGACTCGTGTGCTTGTTCGGCAAGCACCATCGGTTCAATCTGTTGGGTGCTGGGTTGCAAACCAGCCGGTTGCTGTTCGGTTTCCGTCCGTGCCACCTCTTTTCCCATCTGTTCTTGATGGTTGAACAGCACATATCCTGCTCCGCCCATCAAAGCTAAAACGATGGCCGCCGCTGCTGCATAACGCCGCCAGCGCATCACCACAGCCGGCTTCCCAACAATCTTTTGTTGGTCAAGCGCCTGTTCAATGCCAGCCCATAAGTCATCCTTAACAGGTTCCTGATGGTCCGCAATGCGCCGTTGTATATCTTTTATCCAATCATCATTCTTCATATTGTCGTCGTCTTTGAATATTCTTGAATCATTTTTGCCAACAAGTTTTTCGCCCTAAAATATTGCGAAGCCGATGTACTCTCCTTGATACCCAGGTCTGATGCGATTTCACGATGGCTTTTCTCCTCGAACACAAACTGGTTGAACACCGTCCTGTAGCCAGCAGGGAGCTGCTGTATCATCTGCATCACCACACTCATGGGAATGTTTTTCACATCCACCTCTTCATCCTCATCAGCCACGTCGGGCATCTCATCCACGAATTGTAGCCGCTGGTTTTGCTTGAGATAGTTCAGCGATTCGTTGGCCACAATTCGCATCACCCACGCCTTCAGCGAGCCCTCACCGCGGTAACTGAACCCGTTGATGGCTGCGAACACTTTCACGAAGCTGTCCTGCAACACATCTTGCACAGCGTCACGGTCGGCTATATACCGCAGCCCAACGGCCATGGCATATCCACTATAACGCTCATACAACCGGCGCATGGCCGTACGTTTACCTTGAAGTATATCCTCCAAAAGACTTTTTTCAGTCTCCACTTGTTCTGGTTTTCTTCGTAGATTTAAATTGAATGGTCTGCGACGGCTTGTATTCCTTCAGCAACTCCCCGTCTAATCGAACCTCGGCCAACTGCAAAAAGGCGACGAAGGCCGTGGTCTGCTTGTCGTACACCGCCTTGCTATTGTTCAGTTCCATAACCAACTGCACCTTGTGTGTGTGGCCCTTGGCCTTCACCGTTATCTCGACATCGTGTGGCAAGAGCGTAAAATAGCGCGAACTGGCCGAGTAAGCGGTTTCCAAATAAGACACACTATAGCTGCCACTCCGCACATCGTCCAACGCCTCAACGCCCAGTTTGCGCGCGATGGTCTGTTGCACGTCGTGGGCCAACGGCAGGGTTGAATACACTTGTTGCAGGCCCATCTCTAATTCAGCCGAGCCAATGTTCTGACCATTGATGCTCCATATCCCTTCAAACTGCCCGTAATATTCTGGCGACAGATGCGCTGAATCCAAGGTTCCAAGGCCCATTTCGTCCCCGTCACCAACCGCACAACTCGCGCACAGCAGACCTATCAAGAAGTAAAAAACATATTTCATCATTCTCATTTTATCTCTTCTGCATTCCCGGCATCATCCCCTTGATTTCTACCTTGAATACAGTTACCTTTCATCATTATAACTACAAATATAAAAAATCTTGCATGGCAATCGCAAGTTTTTGCCATTTATTTTGTTTCAGCTATGGTTCTTACATTTAAAGGCGATGTCGTGGAACTACGAATGAATCCAATCAAACCAATGAACTGAACAAGATAATGAACGCAAGCGTTCTGCGAATGGAACGAATCTGCCGAGCGAACAATAACAATTTGATAATCAATACGTTGCACAATCACAAGATTTCTACTTCCAATAGCATTGAGTTTGGCATTCAAAGTCATTGGGTTTGGCAGCTAAAAGCATTGAGTTTGGCAGCTAAAAGCATGGAGATTGAAATACAGCCTCAATAGGCGGGGTACGGCATGGTTCAAATCAAAAAAATAAAAAAAATGGCAGAGTCGATGCAAGATTTTACCACTTATTGTGTTTAGTTATAAAAAGTCAAATTAACAAACACGATGAAAGAAAAATTCTACCATGCGAAAAGGCATTTCGTAGCAACGGCTCTGCTGCTTTTCGCCACCTCGCCTTTGTGGGCACAACAACCAGAAAACAAGGGTTATCCGTATCAAAAATATGAGGTAACATTCGCTGTGGGTATGCCTATCGAAGACGCTTCCAACTTTTTCGGCTACCCCTCTACATCGCTGCCCAATGAAACGCCTTTGGACAAGTACCACTGGGGCAAGTACTACCTCAAGGGTGAACGCACCTCACCCATTTTCTCCCTGGGTCTACACTATCACTTCAGCAAACATTGGGCCGTGGGTTTGCAAGCCTCCTATCACCATATGTGGCGACAATGCTTCGAAACCACGACTGGCAACCATGCCTATAGTTTCAACCTGCACCATACGGCGTTGATGGCAAGTATGAGATATTATTATGCCATTCGGGCGAAACATTGCTTTTACAGCGGCCTATCGCTCGGTGTGGGGCAGCTGTTATACAAAAGTTATACCGACCACAACTTCACCAGTTCGTACAACATCGCAGCCGATTTTACCTTGTTTGGTTTCATGATTGGCACCAAGTTGTATGGCTTTGGCGAACTGGGCTCTTATCAAATGGGCTCGCTTAGGGCCGGCATGGGTTACAGATTTTAAAAACAAACACAGACAGAAAAATGAAAACAAAACTATTGACAGGCATCATGGCCATACTGGTTCTTTCGGGATGTGAAAGAGGCTTGACCGAATACAACAACAGTGACGAAAGCACCACGGCGACGAAAGCCGGATATCGGGCATACGGATACACCGAAGAATACCTCGAATATTTTACCGACATCATCGCTTACACGCGCATGTTCAGGGAATATATCCGCCAAAACACCCTCGAAGGTCGTGACTCGGTGAACGCGCTTTACTTCAAAAACATCAACATCGTGAAGCAGAAAGACCCCAAGAACCTGGAAGACATCTATATGCTGAAGGCCTGGAACATGCCTGGAAGGAACAACTATACCATCAGTTACACCCGCCCCGAAGGTGATACATGGAAGATTCAAGCGGTCGTGGAGCACTTGGATGTAGAGCTGATTTTCTTTCTCACCATTGACAACATCTACGCACAGCAATGGACGATAAGTGAAAGTTCGTGCCTCCCCAAGGCACTGCTCTACATGAAGAACAGTCAAAAGACAAAGACCCGAGTGTATGATGACGAATATATCAAATACGAACCGTACGACAAAACCTTCCAAGTGACCAACAAACCGCTCACCGTAGAATGGTGGAAGACGAAGGTTGACTTATTTATTTTTGAACTGTCGGGAAGCGGAATGCTGGAAAGTTACGCCAAACCTAAGCTGCGCATGACCTACCAGTTCACCTCACCCATCACCGTGGTCACCCATGGTGCCTTTCTCGAAGACCCCAAAAATATCAAATGGGAAAATCGATGCAACCAGTTAACCACCCTTCAGACAGGTCAACTGGAACTGAATGTGGCTGACAGCATCAGCAACACCACAGACAAATATGTCGTTCGGCTCAACGACGACAAGCTACAGATTGTCACCCCAAAGGCCAACGATGAATGGATGAGGAACTGACAAGCCATCAAGTTGTTAAGACAGCGATTGACCTACAACCTCACGGGAATGGCAACGACCAGCTCCGTGAGGTCGGCTTTGGTTTGATGGGCTTTGATGTTGATGCCCGCTTTCAATCCGCCCAGCACCGGAAAGGCATAATGCAAGCCAATGCGTTCGTAATATTTCGATTCGTTGAACAAAGCGTTGTAGCCCATCTGTCGGTGCAAGTACCAGCCAAACGACAGGCCCAGCGACAGCCGGTGATAGAACACTTCGTGCTTGGCAGCGATTCCTAACGACCACGGACTGTGCTTGGCAACGTTGCCTTGCCGCGCATCTAAGTCGGCAATGTGCGAAGCATAGGTTCCATAAAACCAATCAATGCCCACACCCGAGGCCCACCTGCGCGCATAACGGCACATCACGTCGGCCTGTAACGAGTAGGCTGCATACACCTTAAAATGTTCGGTACGATAATCAGGATGCGAGGGATCGGTTCTAAATTGCGTGGTGAGCCAATCCTCCAACATGGTTTTAGCACCTACGCCTGCTGCAAAATTGAGGTACCAATAGCGTTGAAAAGGTTGATAAAAACGAGGATGGGCGGTATTAATCAACTGTTTGTAATACGGTTCGTACACCACTCCAAGGGATGTACCCACCGCATTGGAACCTTTGTTGGGCCGATATAAAGCACCATTGCTGTGATGGACGAATTCGATGGCACCGCGTATGCCACATTGATTGTTGAGATGATAGGTAGCATGCACACCGGCACCGAAATAAATAAGAGCATGGGTCCCAATCAACTCGTTGTCAATATTGTTTTGTTTGTTGTACTTTAGGTGGCTGTACCCCACACCAAAGCTGAACGAATAGGCCATTTCCCACCGCAAATGGCGAAAGAAAGGGCGATAAAACTTACCATACAGCGACACCGTGTTGCCCAAACGAGAATTGTAATCCACCTCTTTTGCCTGTCCCCATGCAGGGTCTGGGTCACGATGTAGGCTCACTTGATTATTCAAAGTGTAACGCAAGCCCAAGGTGAGCGATGGATATCCAAAGTCAGAAGCAAAGGCATCACTGTCGTTAGGCAATGCCACGCGCCCTATTTCTGCGGCCAACGAGAGGTTTGGCGTCTTCTTAATCCACCGTTCAGCGTATTGGTCAAGGGCGACTAACCTACCAGGCATGACCTGCAAAGAATAATTATAATGGTGCAACGAGTCGGCCTGTTCGGCGCAAACATCGGTACTCATCAAGAGCAATCCTACAATCAACGGCAACACTCTCATCCATCAAACGGCTTTATCCATCACACCTGCCCCAAACACTCGTTGTACATTGGCATTGGTTTGGCTTGCAACTTCTTCCTCACTCACCTGATAACTCTGTGCCAACTGCTTCAGTACTAAGGCCACGAAGGCACTTTCGTTGCGCTTACCACGATTGGGAGTGGGCGCCATGTACGGACTGTCGGTTTCCAAGACGATGCGGTTGAGCGGCACATGGGTGGGCAACATCTCTCGCAGGTTACTGCTCTTGAACGTCAACACGCCGCCAATACCCAGCACAAATCGTTGGAAGCTCAACAGTTCCGCAGCCTCTTTGTCGTTACCAGTGAAACAATGAAACACGCCACCCGGCAAGTCTTTTTCGTATTTTCGTAACAATTTCACCATTTCGTTTTGCGCCTTTCGGCAGTGTATCATCAGTGGCAGCTGACATTCCACGGCCCACTTCACTTGTTCTTCAAAAGCCTCAAGTTGCTCGTGTTCGTATTCTCGGCTCCAATAATAGTCCAATCCAACCTCACCAACGGCGATACATCGTGGCTCATCGTTCGTTCCAACCAAGTTGTCAAGCAAGTGTTGTTTCATGTTTTTCAACACGTCCTTCCAGTCGTCCCTCACCTCTTCCGGATGCAATCCTATCATGGGATGCAGCGTATCGGGATATTTTCGACACACATTCATCAATTCAGACAAATGAACAAGGTCGATGGCGGGCACGAATATCTTTTCCACACCGGCCGCTTTGGCACGTGCGATAACCTCGGGAAGGTCGTCTTGAAACTCTTCTCCATCCAAATGAGCGTGTGTATCTATGAAAGTTGTCGTCATAAAAATTGTGATTGAATGTGACGGAAGTTGTTATAAAATGTGACAGTCGTTGTTATAGAACGTAGAATTAGTAAAGACAAAACGTGCAGAAAAGCGCTTGTTTCACTTGCCTGTCAAGCCTTTTGCATTTGCTCCACAACCTTGTGGCAAGCCATGGGTAAGACTATTCGCCATACAGATGCTCCTCGTGTCTGCGATAATAATACACCACGCCGAGCTTCCGACAGGCAGGAAAGCGCACTTCGGGCGGTTCGTTCTCAAAATGTTTCTCTATTTGATTCCAAATATCCAACAGTACTTCATCTACCTCTGGGCGCAAGAGGGCGATTTCTTCCTGCGTCTTTTTTGTCTTGGCCGTCAGTGTTTGCAGTTGTTCATGTGCCTCTTTGAATATGTCATGATGCGTAAACACCATGCTGATAGTAGGATTATAGATGGGACATCCGCCTTTCTTGATTCGCTCTTTCTCTCCCTTTACCACCTTTTTCCCCCACTCTTTCAAGGCTTCTGCATTCTTGATGTCGGGCAAACTCGCTGCATTTGGCTCCAAACCGTAGAGCTGTAGCTGCTTATTCTTGATTTCTCCCCGCTCAACGCACATGAACAAAACTTGCAAGAAATGACTAAGATACAGGGTAGCATTACGCTGTAGCTTGTTCACCCTTCGGCTCTGTCGAGCCTGAACCTGCTTACTGATGCGGTATTGGTCGCAAGCTGTGAGCAATCTGTCGTACAATTGTTGAGCCTTGTTGAGCAACTTCCAGTCCACGAATCTATTCCTAACGGTATAGATATCGTTATTGTCCAGCAGCGTCTTGAGAGCTTTCAATCGTGCGGCATCAGTCTTTGGGAGTCTTCTATAGGGCAAAACAAACGAATTTTAACAGGGTGAATAGGTTATAGGTGAGGTGGGTTGCAGGAGCTGTAGACGATGATTGGAGCCACCTTAGTAGGTTCTTTTCATCATTTGCTGCGCATAAGCCGTCAGTTCCCGCTTCTTTTCAGTTGGCACATGTACCGCAGCGAGGTATTTCTTGCTCTCCTCATAGTAGGTCGCCATCTTGTCTTGTGCCAGACGATCGATGCCCATGTCGTTGTAAAGAGCCGTCACCGCATCGATTTTCTCCTGTCTGTCAAAGTCCTTGAGCTGTGTCCAACGTTCCAATTCGGCACGTTGTTGGGCATTAGCCCTATTGAAAGCGTTGATGAGCATGTAGGTTTTCTTGTTGCTGACGATGTCACCTCCGATGGCCTTACCAAAGACTTTAGGGTCGCCATACACATCCAGAAAGTCGTCTTGCAGCTGGAATGCCAAGCCTATTTTCTCGCCGAAGCGATACAAGTTATCGGCATCTTCGGCGGAAGCATCGCCCAAGATGGCGCCAATCTTCAACGCACAAGCCAGCAAGACGCTTGTCTTGAGACGAATCATCTCAATGTATTCGGCTTCCGTAACATCGTTGCGATGTTCAAAATCCATATCATACTGCTGTCCTTCACCTATCTCTAAGGCTGTTTGTGTAAACAGGTCGATGACCTCTTTCAGCTTGTCGGGCCTGCATTGCGCCATGCGTTGGTAGGCCAGCACCAGCATTGAGTCGCCACTGAGGATGGCCGTGTTGGCATCCCAACGCTTGTGAACGGTTTCATGGCCACGCCGTAGGTCGGCCTGATCCATCAAGTCATCGTGCAAGAGCGTATAGTTATGGTAGGTTTCGATGCCACAAGCAGGCATCAGAATGTCCTCCGGATGTTCCCGATACAGGTTATAAGCCAACAACATGAGCGTGGGTCGGATGCGTTTGCCACCCAGACTGAGCACATATTCTATAGGTTCGTACAGATGGCGGGGTTGCCGTTCATCGGCCAAACTGTCGAGATGATTGTTAACCAGTTTGAGGATTTCTTGAGATGTCATCATAGATTATTGTATTTTAATCAATTGCTAAATTTTGAATACCACCGGCACAGCCACCATGGTGCGGCACGGTTGGTTGTTGTGCACACCCGGTTTCCACCGGGGCATCATACGGATGACGCGCAATGCCTCACGATCCAGAAGGGTATTAACCGACTTTTCCAACTTCACATCGGCAATGCTTCCGTCCTTGTTGACAATGAACGACACCACCACTCTGCCCTGTATTCTCTGACTTTGAGCCAATGGTGGATATCGCAGTTGACGCGTGAGCCACTGAATGAACGCTGATCCACCACCGGGAAACTCGGGCATTTGCTGAACAATGCGAAAGTTTAAGGGCTGTTCAGAGGCCACGGGGACGGGTGGAAGTGCCGCCGACAGCTTGGCATTCAACGCCTCGGCCTCGCCATCACCAACCAAGAGTGGACTGGTAGTGGAAGCCGATAGTTTCTCAATTTGTTGTTTCAGCGGCTGATCCACCGCCTTGATTCGTTCGCTGAAGGTTTTTTGTGGCGGTTGAACGGCCATGGTGTTAACCATCTCCTTGTCATCCATGGCGGGGTGCAATTCGATATCTTGCACCAGCTCGTCAAGCGATTGGTCAGACAAAGCCATGCCTTGCGGTGCGCTATTGTATTGAAATGCCACATACAAGACCGACAGAATCAACACGAGCCCCAGCAAGAATGCCGTGGCACGATGCTCTTCTACTGTGGGGATGTCTGATTTTTGTTGCTTCACGATGAGAATAATCGGACGCCGTGCAATGACTGCTGAACGACCGCAATAAACACTTCTTTTTTACGTTGTTTACCAAACAGATTAGATGTACAAAGATAACGAGTTATTTGAAAATAGTAGTATCTTTGCCCATAAATTAGGAAAAATAAATGAAAAAAGCCCTTTTCGTCCTCTTGCTCACAGCAGTTGCCACAACCACCGTCGCGCAAGAAAGTAAGAATGTGTACAACTTTCTACGTCTACCAGCAAGTGCTCACGCCTCAGCATTGGGGGGTGAGAACATCTCGTTGGTGGAAGACGACGAGGCACTGATATTCCATAACCCGGCACTGCTGTCGACTGTGAGCGACAAGACCATCAACCTGAACTACATGAACTATATGGCCGGGACCAACATGTTGAGCGCTGCGTTCAACAAAGTGATTAAAGAGCGGGCCTCGGCAGCCGTTTCCGCACTATACATTGACTATGGTAAAATGAAACAAACCACGGCCGAGAACCAGCAACTTGGCGAATTTTCGGCCAAAGACATTGCCTTGTCTGGCTATTTCTCGTACCTGCTCACCGACCAATTGGCCGGAGGTATCACCGCTAAGTTCATCACCTCGTACATCGCCGGCTACAACTCGCTGGCCATGGGCGTTGACCTCGGACTTAATTATTACGATGCTGAGCGCGAACTGTCACTGTCGTTCGTGGCCAAAAACCTGGGCGGACAGCTCAAAAGCTACGACGACACCTACGAAAGCATGCCCTTAGACGTGCAGCTTGGCGTAAGCAAAAGACTGGTACACACGCCACTACGGTTTCACGCCACACTGGTTGACCTCACGCATTGGAACTATAAATTCATGAATCACCTGGTGGGCGGCATTGATATTCTGCTGTCTGACCGCATTTGGGTGGGTGCTGGTTACAACTTCCGGCGTGCCGACGAGATGACCATTGCCGGCACAGACGAGGAGAGCAACCACGGTGCAGGCTTCTCATGTGGCGCAGGCATCAACCTCAACCGCTTTAAGTTGAACCTGGCCTACGGCAAGTATCACGTTTCAAGCCAGTCGATTGTTATCAGTACAGCGTTTCAATTATAAAGAAAACTTACTGCTCAGATACGTCGGTTTTTTGTACTGAGTTTTCTGTAAATTAGCATCAAACAGGTTATTTCATGTGCCTTATTTGACACGTTTTATCCTCTTTGCATTCAAAAGCAAAGCTTTTAACATGCAAACTCAATGACTTTATCGTACAAAAGCATAGCAATAAGAGGGCAAAAGATAGCTTATTACACGCTCAAAAAGGCACAAAAGCAGTGCTTTTACCAAGAAAACAGATGAGATTCTGGTGAGCAAAGAGCCTATATTGCTGATTATCAACGCCTCCTATTTTCAGCGTATTTGGAAGCAACTTACCTTGCGTTGGCGAATATTGAAATTATAGAGCCGAAAAAACGTACAGTTTTCTGTTTTTCGCCTTGTATTTTATCAAAAATCAGGAGGGCGTTGATACCTTTATTGATAAGAAAAATAAAGGTGCAAGTTTGCCGCTTTAATGGTTACACACTTTTGACGTATCAACGGTAAAACCATCTGAATGCGCAGGCTTAAACTTGCCGCGCTGCTCGAGAAAGTCGACCAACTGCGCCGCTGTCATTCCTTCTGCCGAACAAGTATAAAAGCGTTCGACTTCTCCGAAACGACTGATAATTGCTTTTACTAATTCTTCTTTGCTTGAATAGCTGTTTCCCTGCATCATTTGCAGGACTTCATGTCCATGTATCATTTGTGAGTTTTTGAGTTTATAAGTTTATAAGTTGGTGAGTTTGTGAGATTATATGTTTATGAGTTTGGTGAGTTTATAAGTTCGTAAGCTGATAAGTTTGGTGAGTTTAGTCAGCGATTTTCTGCCCTTGATAATAGGTGTTGAAAGTATCTTCGGCATAGCCATCGCCCACAACTTGAAAGGAACTAGCACTGGCACCGTTAACTTTACGGCCCATGAAATAAACGTCAAAAGAATCTTTCGCATAACCATCGCCTAAATACCGAAACGAATTACCGCTGGCACCAGACAGCTTGCGTCCCATATAGAACACGTTGAAAGTATCTTTTCCGTAATATCCACCCAGGTCTTGAAAGCTTCGCGCCGAGGCTCCTTCTACGTTCTTGCCATTGAACAGCACGGCATGCGACATAATCATATACCCCCGTGTACGATACATAAAACCCTCATCACCATCGTACGGACGATGGTAGTCATCACGTTTTAACCTGAATGTACGAGGATCAACATACCGCAACACATCGCCAAGATAGTAAACATGATAAGCATCTTTAGCATAACCATGCCCCAAATTGACAAAAGAATATACATCGGCCATGGATAAAGGCGTGCCGCAATAAAGCACCACACCTCCTGCTACTTGGTAATCGGCAGGACGACGCTGCGCCTTTACTTGGACAGTGAGCGTAACAAACAGCGCAAGGGCCAAGAGGCGAAAGGCCGAACTAAATGAAATCGATTTGCTCATCTTCATAATTGTTTAAAATTAAATTTGTATATCGTTACATCCAACGAGAGCTTTGTCTATGAGAAGGACAACTGTCAAAAAGGGTCATCACTACCCCTGTTGAAGCACTTTGTCTACTTGATGCAACAACCATTGTTGTTGTTCATCAATCGTCAGGTTACTGTTGTCCAGTTCGATGGCATCATCAGCCTTGCGAAGAGGCGACACCTCACGATGAGAGTCGATGTAATCGCGCTCTTGCACGTTCTTCAATATGTCGTCATAACGAGCAGACATGCCCTTTTGCTGCAACTCATCATAGCGACGTTGCGCACGAACTTCGGCAGAAGCCGTTACAAATATTTTGAGTTCGGCATGCGGAAACACCACCGTTCCGATGTCACGACCATCCATCACGATGCCCTTGTCCACACCCATGCGCTGTTGTTGAGCCACCAAGGCAGTGCGGACAAAGGGGAGAGCCGCAATCTTACTAACCTTTTCGCTCACCTGCATCGTCCTGATTTCTTGTTCCACTAGCTCGTCATTCAGGTAAGTGTCGGGCTTGCCCGTCTGTGCATTGAATTGGAAAGAAATGCGGATGTCAGGCATGGCCCGTTGCAAGGATGCCGCATCCGCCTCACCATCGGCTTCAAACAACTGATGGCGCAGCGCATAGAGCGTCACGGCGCGGTACATAGCACCCGTGTCTACATAGACATATCCTAACTGGCGAGCCAAATTTTTGGCCATGGTACTTTTGCCACATGATGAATAGCCGTCAATGGCAATCACGATTTTCTTCATATCTTATTTAGGGTATAACGGCCGATGCCAATGCCTCCCACAATTTATCATTGGGCGGCAACGGAGCCTCAACAACAATATTTTCTTTTGAAACGGGGTGAACAAACATTATTCGGCGTGCCAACAGACTGATGCTGCCATCGGGATTGCTGCGAGGTGCGCCATATTTTAGGTCGCCCTTGATAACACATCCCATATTAGCAAGTTGACAACGAATCTGGTGATGTCGCCCTGTCAGCAAGTTCACCTCTATAAGATGATAACGATCCGAATGGGCGATGACACGATATTTGAGTACTGCTTTCTTCGCATTTGGCACCTCTTGCGGATGCGCATAACTCTTGTTCTGCCGTTCGTTGCGCACCAACCAATCGGTCAGCACACCTTCTTCTGCTGGTGGCGCATTCTTGGTGATGGCCCAATACGTTTTATGTACCTGTCCTTCCTTGAACATCTTGTTGAGTCGTGTCAACGCCTTGGATGTTTTGGCGAAGACAACAAGTCCCCAAACAGGACGGTCAAGACGATGAACCACGCCCAAGAAAACATTTCCCGGCTTGTGGTATTTCTCCTTGATGTACTGTTTAACTGTTTCCGAAAGCGGTTCATCTCCGGTTTTATCACCTTGAACAATTTCACCGCTCCGCTTGGAAACAATAATGATGTGATTGTCTTCGTAAAGAGGGAGCATGGAAGGATTGGTTATTTAGTTGACAAGTTGACAAGTTAACAAGTTGACAAGCTGTTAGACCTTTTATTGATTTGGCCAATAACGAAACTATGTACTCGTCTGCTTATCATTTTAGTTAACGAGTTAACAAGTTGACAAGCTGTTAGACCTTTTATTGATTTGGCCAATAACGAAACTATGTACTCGTCTGCTTATCATTTTAGTTAACGAGTTAACAAGTTGACAAGCTGTTAGACCTTTTATTGACTTGCCCAATAACGAAACTATGTACTCGTCTGCTTATCATTTTAGTTAACGAGTTAACAAGTTGACAAGCTGTTAGACCTTTTATTGATTTGGCCAATAACGAAACTATTTATTCGTGAGCTTGTCATTTTGTTGACGAGTTAACAAGCTGTTAGACCTTTTGTTAACGCGCCAGATAACGAAACTATTAACTCGTCAACTTGTGAACTCGTCAACTCGTCAACTCTCAAAAACTCTACATATTCATCCCCCCATCAACCTGGATTACCTGGCCGCTGATGTAGCTTGAGAGGTCGGAAGCCAAGAACAATGCACAGCTGGCAATATCCTCAACCGTGCCACCACGGCGCAAAGGAATCTTATCAATCCACTCCTGACGAATCTTCTCAGGCAATGTCTGGGTCATAGCCGTATCGATAAATCCCGGTGCAATGGCGTTAGCACGGATGCCTTTGGGACCCATTTCCTGCCCAACCGACTTAGCCAACGCAATCATACCCGCCTTTGATGCGGCGTAATTAGCCTGACCGGCATTGCCATGAACACCCACCACGGAAGCCATGTTGATGATAGAACCTTGGCGTTGACGCATCATGACAGGCACACAAGCATGGATGAAATTGAACGCGCTTTTCAAGTTGACGTTAATCACGGCGTCCCATTGAGCCTCGGTCATGCGCAACATCAAGCCATCTTTGGTGATACCAGCATTGTTGACCAAGATGTCAATAGATCCGAATTCTTCTTTAATTTGACTAACCAATGCGGCTGTACTTTCAAAATCGGCAGCATTGCCCGCATAACCTTTCGCTTGTACGCCCAATGCGGCAAGCTCACGCTCGGTTTCTTTACCGCCATGTTCTTCGTCAATCACTAAATCTGTGAATGCGATGTTGGCACCTTCCTGAGCGAATCGCATGGCGATGGCCTTTCCTATTCCGCGTGCAGCACCTGTGATGAGGGCTGTTTTTCCTGTTAATATTCCCATAATTGAATGTGTTAATATTGAAGTTAATATTTGATTGTGAATTTCTTGCTACTCTTTTTTAGGACTCAACTTGCCCAAAGCACCGTAAACCACCTTGGCAACCAGTGGCTTGCTACTCTCTTCTGTCAGTCCATGTCCCAAGCGTCCGTAGATGAATGGCACCTCAAGTCCTTTGATGCAATAATGCGTGATGTCGGCCACCAATTGAACGTTCTCGATGTCGAACTCTCCATCCTCCTTCCCTTCCGAATATACGCGACGGAAGAGTTCAATCTCATCTTCATCAAAATTCTTCCTCATCTTCTCCACCATCCAGATGTTACGGAAGAACTCTGCGCGCAAGTTGCCATTGCGCACCACCGTTTCGCGTATCATACTGAGATGGGTATAAATGAGTTCGATGATCTTATCTTGTGGCGCAATCTTCTTGTTGGCCACCTCATCCAACTTGTCACTGAGGCGTTCGAGTTCAGACTCGATGACTGCATAGAACACAGCCTCCTTGGAACTAAAATAGGTGTACAGCGTGCGTCTCCCCTTACCAGAGGCCAACGCAATGTCATTCATGGTGGTATTGGCCACGCCATTCTTGGCAAACAATTGCCTCGCCACGTCCACCAATAACCGTCTTGTTTTTGATATTGACATCTATTTTCCTCCTTTCTTCAGGTTGATTGCACAAACCTTCTATGATGTGCAAATGTATGTTTTTTATTTTATGCGTGCAAGCATACAAGACAGAAAAAAGGTTTTTTAAGACACTCTTTACAGGATGGGCGTCCATTATTTAGTGATTTAGTTTGAGTAAACCATCCAACTGGCACACAAGCGCATCCACCCCGAAAACCAATGTCAATGACATTGGCATCCAAACTCATTGACTTTGACGTCCAATTGCATTGACTTTGGCGTCCAAAGTCAATGCTATTGAAAACACGAAAACATACCGCATTTTCAAAGGTCTTTGAGGTATGTTTTGCGAGAAATGAAAGACTGAGGCAAGATGGTTTATACTACCGTTGAATAGATACGCAGGATGACATCCGTATTATCCAACTGATTTCTAATCATTTAGAAGGATTATCTACCATATTTCAACAAAATTAAGAAAGAAATATTTGTTTATCTCGCAAAAAAGCCGTACCTTTGCAATCGCAAACAAGAAAACAACATCGCGGAGTGGAGCAGTTGGTAGCTCGCCAGGCTCATAACCTGGAGGTCACATGTTCGAGTCATGTCTCCGCAACTATAACGCTTGGAAGTCCTGTAAATAAGGAGTTTCAAGCGTTTTTCGTTTGGGTATGACAGGACGCATGCAGCACGTCATCATGAACTGCAATTGTGCTGAAACACGATTCGTCTATATCATAATTCGAGGAAAAGGAGGGGTCAGTCGTAAAACCCAGTTGCAACCCTCTCCCCCTCATGCACATAATTTCATAAGCCTATAAAGGAAGAAAGGAATATCCGTTACTCCCCTGAACTGTGCCCTGAAGGCTTTGACTTTTGCGTTGAAGGATTCAGCATTGGCATTTGTGGCTCTGTTGACAAAGAAATTGAGTATGGTATCATAATGGTTCTTAAAGGTGTCAATTACCGTATAGAAATTATCCACGCCCAACTTCTCTACCTCGTTAAACCACTTAGCCAGTTTCAATCTTGCAGCGTCCTTGATGCTTCTGGCATTATAAATATCGGTAAGTTCCATGGCCAGGTCATAGGCTTTTTTGAGTTCCGGGTAGTTTTCAAAGATTATTTCAGCCCTTAGCCTTTGCGATTCTGTCCACTTTGACTTGTGTTTAGTCAGTATAAACTTCGCCCTGGCAAGCAGTTGCTTGCGTGTGTCACCGTTGCTGTATCTGAATGGCCTGTAGGTTTCGTTCTTGGCTTTGGCTTCCTTCATCTCCTCATTTTCTCTGTCCCTTGCCATCCACCTGTAGGCTATGCGCATGTCGTCCAAAGCGTCATAGTAAAGCTTCTGCACATGAAACCTGTCATTGGTGATGAGTGCCTTGGGGAACACCGTGCGCGCAATGATCATCATAGAGGAAGACAAGTCGAGCGTTATCTCCTTGACAGTCTTTCTTTTGGAAAGGTCAATCTTTTCCAGAACACGAATCACATCTTCGGCTTTTGTTCCCCTGACCACAGCTACCAGCGTACCCCTGCCACCTTTGCCAGCCTTGTTGGTCAGAAACGTATAGACCTCACCGCTGCTCAGACAAGTCTCATCGATACTCAGGCTCTCTCCCAGGTTCTCATCAAACAGCAGCCAGTCTCCCGCATGCGACAACTGCTCCCACTGGCGATAATCGCTGAAATGCTCCTTGTATTGGGTGGAAAGCTGCTTGCCGTCTACGCCATAGTGAGAGCCGATACCTGTAATGCTCTCCGCAGTAGACTCAATTCTATTCTTTTAAAAAAGAAACGAACTCAGGGGAAAGTTTGCTGCCCTCAGTTGTCAAGTCATCGTAAGAATAACTGAATATCTCACCCGTGGAACTGTCACGCCATTTTCGACGGCGGACATGAAGGTAAACGGGCTTGCCACGAAGGGGAAAGTCATGGACAACCCGTTCGGCGGTAAAGCCGTAACTGCTTACCGTGCCGGACTTGCGGTCAACCTCTTCCATAAAGTTACGCTCATCCAACCAGAAGTCTATCTGGGAAATACTCTCTTGGATATCTATCACATCAAAATAATCTGCGAGTATCTCTGGAAAGATACAACGCAACAATTGCTCGGTCTTCATGATGCAAAGATAACAAATACTTATGAAATTATGTGCATGAGAGGGAGAGGGTTGCAACTGGGTTTTACGACTGACCCAAAAGGAGTAAATTCTTATCCATCCACACCTATTATATCTTAAGTTTTTTCGTATCTTTGCAGTCATTACAAAGATCATGTAGACGACAAGACGCATGGAAACATGGTTCTTGCATCACTAACATTAAATATTATGACAGTAAAAGAGGATCATAGCACGGAAGAGAAGAAGAGTTTGAGTTTTGTGGAGCAACTCGTTGAAGACGATCTTGCCAAAGGTAAGAATGGCGGTCGCATTCAAACACGCTTCCCTCCAGAACCCAATGGCTATCTGCATATAGGTCACGCCAAGGCCATTTGCATGGACTTTGGCATCGCCGAAAAATACAACGGAGTGTGCAATCTTCGGTTCGACGACACCAATCCCAGCAAAGAAAACAACGAATATGTGGAGAACATCCTGCATGACATCAGTTGGTTGGGATTCAAATGGGGAAATGTTTATTATGCTTCCGACTATTTTGAGAAGCTTTGGGACTTTGCAGTGTGGATGATTAAGCAAGGACTCGCCTACATTGACGAGCAGACCTCTGAAGAGATTGCACAGCAAAAAGGCACGCCCACCACACCTGGTACGGCCTCACCTTACCGCGACCGACCTATCGAGGAGTCGTTGGAGCTGTTCAACAAGATGAACACTCCTGAGGCTGTGGAAGGCAGCATGGTGCTTCGTGCCAAGTTAGACATGGCCAACCCGAACATGCACTTCCGCGATCCTATCATCTATCGCATCATACACATTCCGCATCACAGGACAGGAACCAAATGGAACGCATACCCCATGTACGACTTCGCCCATGGACAGAGTGACTATTTCGAAGGTGTTACCCACTCTATTTGTACGCTCGAGTTTGTTCCTCACCGCCCATTGTACGACCATCTTGTTGACTTTCTCAAGACGATGGATGGTTCGGATGACAACATGCAGGACAACCGTCCGCGACAGATTGAGTTCAATCGACTGAATCTCACTTACACCGTGATGAGCAAGCGCAAGCTGCACTCACTGGTAGAAGAGCGATTGGTATCAGGATGGGACGACCCTCGTATGCCCACCTTGTGCGGTATGCGTCGCCGTGGCTATTCGCCTGAAAGCATTAGGAAATTCATCAACTCCATTGGTTACACCAAGTTTGACGCCTTGAACGACGTTGCCTTGCTCGAAGCTGCCGTGCGCGATGACCTCAATAAGAGGGCATGCCGAGTGAGTGCAGTACTTGATCCGGTGAAACTGGTCATCACCAACTATCCCGAAGGGAAATCAGAAGAGATGGAAGCCATCAACAATCCGGAGAACGAGGCCGATGGTACACACAACATCACCTTCAGTAGGAATCTCTGGATAGAGCGTGGTGACTTCATGGAGGACGCTCCGAAGAAGTTCTTCCGCATGACCCCAGGCAAGGAAGTTCGATTGAAGAACGCTTACATCGTGAAGTGTACGGGATGCACGAAGGACGAGGAAGGCAACATTATAGAGATACAAGCAGAGTATGACCCACTGAGCAAGAGCGGCTTGGAGGGAGCCAACAGAAAGGTAAAAGGCACCCTACACTGGGTATCTGCCGACCATTGTAGGCAGGCAGAGGTGCGAGAGTACGACCGATTGTTCTTCGTTGAGAACCCTAGTGCAGACGAAAGGGACTTCCACGAACTGCTCAATCCTAACAGTCTGCGCGTGTTCCCGAACTGTTACGTTGAAGCATACGCGGCAGACAAACAGCCGGGAGAGTATCTACAGTTCCAAAGAATCGGCTATTTCATGGCCGATCCGGACAGAACAGACGACCACTTAGTATTCAATAAGACAGTAGGACTGAAAGACACCTGGGCAAAGGTTAACAAATAACCTTGCCCTTCTGGGTGTTTTTTCATTCGTTGTACGATGGCAGAAGCATATAACTTTTTTGATAATAAGGAATTCAAGGATAACCTAAAACGATATGAAGAGGCTCATATCCAGGGACTTTCCATCTATCTGGATGCGGATGATTTTGCCGATATCGCAGAGTATTACCGTGGAAAAGGTCGCATAAACGAAGCGCATGCGGTGTTAGACGAGGCGATAAATCTGTTTCCTGGCTCAACAACCCTATGGACTGTCAAAGCCAGAATAACGCTTTTGGAAGGCGGTGATGTGGAGCGTGCTTACGAATATATCAGTCATGTTGACGACAAGGACGACGTGGAATATACTTATACGTTAGCCGAAATCATGATTATAGATGGAAAAGCAAAGCAGGCAGATCAACTGTTGCACCGTCGATTTGAGCGGGTTGATGATGAGGAGCGGGAGGAATTCAAGCAAGACGTTGCCACTATATACGCAGATTACGAAGAGTTTGACCTCGCCAAAGAGTGGTTCGACCGGCTTGAACCCAATGAAGACAACAGTTATAAAGAACTGAAAGGACGCATTGCATTGGGAACTGGCAACCTTGAAGACTGCGAGAACATCTTCCAAGAGCTGATTGATGAAGACCCTTACTCAACGAGCTACTGGAACAATCTGGCGATGCTGCAATTCTTGAAGAGTAATTTCAACGACTCAATCACCAGCAGCGAGTTCTCCATTGCCATCAACCCCGATGATGCAGAAGCGATTCTTACCAAAGCAAACGGACTCTTCAGTTTGGGCAATTACGAAGAGGCGCTGAATTATTTCGACCGATATAGCAAGCTGGTTCCTGATGATTTGTCGGTAGTGATGCTAAAAGGTGTGACGCTTTTACACCTCAATAAACCAGAAGAAGCACTCACTCACTTCAAGAAAGCAGAGAAGATGGGGCGTCATTCAGATTCCAACTTGCCTGAAATCTATCAGGAAATAGCCTTCACTCTATCACAACAAGGGCGCGTAGAAGAAGCTCTCGCCTACTTGGACAAGAAGGAAAAGCTGCCCAACGACAACCACTGTGATACCTTGCTGCTCAAAGGACATATCCTCTTGGAGAACGATTATCTAGAGAAGGCACAAGAGGTTTTTCAGGAAGCAATTAGAATTTCTGACAATTCACCCAGCACTTTTTTACAGATAGCCATATCCGTTTACGACTGTCGATATGTCCACTTGGCATACAACTTATTCTTATCATATTTCAAAGACATGGGCGACAGCTGCCAAGACGGCTACGCTTACTTCGCTCGCTGTGCCAATGAACTGGGAAAAAAGAAAGAATTTGCCCACGCCGTAAAGCTGGCTTGTGAGAGAAATCCGATGGAAGCGAAAATGGTTTTGGCCGACTTGTTTCCCGAAGGAATGAGTACTGAAGAGTATTATCCCTACCTGCTTTCAACAAATACGGATGAGAGAAAGCAAAAATAACCAGCCAAAATAGACAAAACAATGAATTGGTTTTCTTCCCTGATGGGGAATCTTAACTATTGGACAGTATTCTTATTAATGTATATAGAAGGAACAGTGATCCCCGTTCCCTCCGAGTTGATTGTCTCACCCGCTGCATATCATGCCGCAGCTGGTCACCTGGACGTCACGCTCGTCATCATCTTTGCCACCCTGGGCGCTGTCCTTGGGTCGGCAACCAACTATGTGGCAGCCTACTATCTGGGCCGCCCCATCGTCTATAGGTTTGCCAACAGCAAGTTAGGACACCTGTGTTTGCTGAATCAAGAGAAGATACAAAAGAGCGAAAAATATTTTAATGATCATGGCGTGATAGCCACCTTGACCGGCAGATTGTTGCCCGGAATCAGGCAAGTGATATCGGTTCCCGCCGGCTTGGCCAAGATGAAGTTTTGGAAATTCATACTCTACACCACCATCGGAGCCGGCATTTGGAATTGTGTGCTGGCCGCCTTGGGTTGGTATTTGCACTCCATCGTACCGGAAGAACAGCTCAACGACAAGATTTTAGAGTACAACGACCATATCAAGGTGGTGATTTTAAGCCTGTTTGGCTTGATGGTAGCCTATTTTGTTATCAAGCATTTTCACAACAAGCGCAAGAAAAATAAGAACCAATCTTCCAATCCTTCCTGAAAAGAATCAACCAGCTAAAAAACTTGAGGAATCCAACTTCAGCAGCTGATTGTATGTTAACTTTCGTTAATAGCATAACAACTGCAAGCATTTCTGTTATTGTTTGTCAATCAAAATGCCTATCTTTGCACTCACTTTAACGAGAATCGCCGATATGGCTCAGTTGGTAGAGCAACTCATTCGTAATGAGTAGGTCCCCGGTTCGAGTCCGGGTATCGGCTCTCTTGCGGAATTAGCACATCGGTAGTGCGTGGGCTTCCCAAGCCTGAGAGGCGGGTTCGATTCCCGTATTCCGCTCAATCTTTATTTATTCTCCCCCTTATTTTTCGCTTCCTCTTCAGCACTGAAGATATATTGCATCACGACAGCGTCACGATAGGCCGTTCCATTGTAAAGCCAATCGGCCAACTTGCACCCCTCGGTGAAGCCCAACTGTGCGAACAAAGCCAAGATATTGCCCTTGTCAACGGCTACCACGACATAGATTTGATGCAGGTGCAACACGCGTTTGGCATATTTCAACACTTCCTGTACCACCGCCTTACCATAGCCTTTGCCACGAAACTGCTCTTGAATCACGATGCCCAGCTCGGCTCTTCGGTGTTGCGGAGCGAAGTTAACGATATCAACCATGCCAATGGTCTTGCCATGTTCGTTCTCAATTATCAGTCTTACTTGCTTGTCGGTATAGATGTCTCCCGAGGAATGTGCAATGTAGTCATGCAGCACATACCTGGAATAAGGAACATTAGTCGCACTGACATTCCACAACTTCACATCGTTTTCAATCTTATACAACAAGTCAAGATCTTCGGGCTCCATGGCCCTTAGCTGCGCATGTATCATGATTTTGGCTATGATTTATGAGAATATTTCCGATTCGGTAACCACCATTTTCGTTTCTGGCAGATACGTTCCGAGGCACACCTTCTCGCTAGGTTGTGAGGCAAATATATTCAATACCTCATCAAAATTGTAGGTTTGGGTATCGTAAACCACGTACACCTTGTCGGCTTGTGGCAACTTCAAAGTCAGATGACCATCGGGATGATCGTCGTAGGTGGATGTCACAAACTGTGCGCAAAGTCCTTTTCGCCGCGCAATCTCCTCACACTCGCGCATGGATTGGCTACTTCCGATGAAGACATACTGCACAGTCTCTTGTTTCTTTCTCCGAAAAAGTCCCACTCCCTGTTTGGCCTTCACCATCTGCATGCTCACCAAAGCCATGAATGCCTTAGCGTAGATGGCCATCTTAATGGGCAACCCCAGCAGGATACTCATGCCGCCATAATGCTTTTTAAAGAATATCAGCATGGCTTGATAGAACACATGCACATAACGATAGGACGATTTTTGCGTGCTTTCTCCTTTATAATGCAGGATTCTCAACGGCAGATACCAGTTGTGGTAACCCTTCTGAAGCAAGCGGTAAGACAGGTCTATGTCCTCTCCATACATGAAGAAATCTTCGTCGAGCAAGCCCACATCCTCGAGTGCTTTACGCGGAACGGCGAAAAACGCACCGCTGACAATTTCTATCTCGGCTGGTTCATCCCAGGGCAGATGCCCCATATAGTACTTTGCAAAGCGTTTACTCGTGGGATATTTCGCACACAATCCGCACATTTTGTAAAAGGCCGTCCATGGTGTTGGCACCCCTCTTCGCGACTCTTTCGCATCAAAGCCCTGCTGATTCATCATCCGAACGCCCACGCCACCTACGCCTTCGTGCGAATCCATCCAATCAATGAGCTGGCACATGGTATGCTCACCGACGATTGTATCGGGATTCAACAGCAAGACATACTCACCCTTGCTTTGCCTGATGGCGAGATTGTTGGCCCTGGCGAAGCCCAAATTATGATTGCTGCTGATGAGATTCACCGTGGGGAACCTACCTGAAAGATAGTCTACCGACCCGTCTACGGAGGCATTGTCTACCACAAAAATCTCGGCATCTACATCCTTGAGCGACCGTGTTAATGAAATTAAACACTGCTCAAGATAGTACTTTACATTGTAGTTGACGATGATGACAGACAGCTTCACTCCTTGCATGATTATTCACGGTTAAACCTTCACGTCACCTTTTGTCTCCGCCACGCAACGATCCAAGGAGGGATAGATGAAAAACAAACTTAGAAAAACAATGACTGCCATGTAGCAAAACGCTGCATGGACGAAGAGATAATAAAACAAGACGTTGACCACCAGCAGCACGCCCAACACGTCCAAGCGCACACTGCCCCACCTTTGGAGCGCGCGTACCGCCTGTGCGTCATCGCTTTTCAGTGCCTCTGCCACCTTTTTATACTTAAACAAGCGTAACGAAAGCGGAATGCAACAGATGGTGAGTAGCTCCATGACCACCAGACAAACAAACTCTTTCTGGCCCGAACCGGCCCAACAACCTGCCTCCAGGGCACCCGTTTCAAACAGGACCACCATCAACAAAGACAGGATGATGGGCAAAAAAAACTGAATCATCAACAGGCGTTGCACGTTTCTTATCTGGTTCATGGAATTCAATGTATATCAATGTAACACCCAACCCATCTCCTCCGAGCTTGGTCAGATGTGCTTTTTGCTTATCGTTCAAACGGCGTTCTGTTCACAATCGAGCGTCCCAAAGTCACTTCGTCCGTGTACTCCAGCTCATCACCTACGGAGATTCCGCGCGCTATCACAGAGAGCTTCACGTCTAAAGGAGCCAATTTTCGCGAGATATAAAAATTGGTTGTGTCGCCTTCCATCGTCGAACTCAAGGCCAAAATCACCTCCGAAACGCCACCTTGCTCAACCCGTTGCACCAACGACTGTATTTCCAGCTGGTCGGGACCGATGCCATCCATGGGTGAGATGATGCCTCCCAGCACATGATAAAGTCCGCGAAACTGCTGCGTGTTCTCCACCGCCATCACGTCTTGTATGTTCTCCACCACACAAATCAGCGACGTGTCACGACGTGGATCCGAACAAATAGGACACACATCGTCATCACTGATGTTGTGACACACCCGACAGTATTTCACCTCCTGCTTCACTTTGGCGATGGCCGAGGCAAACTGTTCAACGTCACTGTTGCTTTGTCGCAGCAGGTGCAGAACCAACCTCAAGGCCGTTTTTCGCCCTATTCCGGGAAGTTTGGAGAACTCGTTGACGGCTTTTTCGAGTAGAACAGACGGATATTGTTGTTCCATTTACAGGTACACGCCAATCCCTATCTTGAAGCCAATGGTGGAAAAGTCACTGTGCTTCTTGAACGATTGGTCATAGTACACGGCGGGTTCAACGGTCACCGTACGACTTAAAAAGTAAGCATAACCTACCTCTACACCAGGCATCACATCGTTGTAATTGTGGTTGGCATGAATCAACTTGCAGTTAACGCCCAGGTAGATGCCATTTTGAACAATGTAGTAACGTCCACCAACACCCACAGAAATATAATCGGGAACCGACTCATATCCGCTGTGCTGATAGCTCAAATTGCCCAAAACCATCAAGTTGTCTTCAAAAAGATAGCCAGCATGTGCCTGAATACCCAGGTTGAGCTTGTCCAAGCCGCTGTAACTCAGATTCAATCCGGTCAATGAGCCGCCGATATACACCTTGTCTTGTTCAAACTGTGCGCTGGCCGTGAGGGTCATCAGCAACGCCGCAATCATTGTTAATAGCTTCTTCATTTTCATCAAAGAATTATTATGTAAGTATATTTTCCATCTCCTCAACAGGCTCCACTCACACCGTTTTTCTCCGCACACACAAGTGTTTCTGCACCAAGGTTGATGCTGACTTGCAGCCTGAATTGAACGCTACGGCTGGAGCAGTGATGTATTTTGCAAAAGTACATAATATATTTGAGAACCGAAAAAATATCCGTATCTTTGTCAGCATAATTCTTTTGAACGAACAGACAGGATGAAACGATTCTCACTATCCATCATATTGGCAACGCTCTCTCTTCTTGTATCCGCCCAATCTACCACCCCTTTGCTGCAAAACGCCCTATGCTCCTCGCCCAAACGCGAGGTGAGAGCCGTGTGGCTGACTACCATCGGCGGACTGGATTGGCCTAAAACCTACGCACACACCGCGTACACAAAGGAAAAACAGCAGGAAGAATTGCGAAAACTGCTCGACCTATACCAGCGTGCCGGCATCAACACTATCTTGCTACAAACCCGCATCAGGGGGACGATGATTTACCCATCCACCCACGAACCATGGGACGGCTGCCTGTCGGGCGTGCCGGGAAGAAGTCCGGGGTACGACGCTTTGGCATTTGCCATTGACGAATGCCACCGCCGCGGCATGGAGTTGCACGCCTGGGTAGTCACCATACCGCTGGGAAAATGGAACGGGTTGGGCTGCAAAACCATGAGGAGAAAGCTGCCGGCACTGGTCAGAAGGATTGGCGCCGATGGCTATATGAACCCCGAAAAGCCTCAAACTGCTGATTATCTGGCCACCATTTGCGAAGAAATAACCCGCAACTACGACATCGACGGCATTCATCTCGACTACATTCGCTATCCCGAAAACTGGCCCCTTCGCATCAACAGAACGGAAGGCCGCCGCAACATCACCCGCATCGTGGAAGCCATTCACGCCAAAGTGAAGCGGCTCAAGCCCTGGGTGAAGATGAGTTGTTCGCCCATTGGCAAGTACGATGATCTGCCCAGATATACCAGTCGGGGATGGAACGCCTACACCAAGGTGTGCCAAGATGCGCAAGGATGGCTCAAAACGGGACTGATGGATCAGCTCTACCCCATGCTGTATTTCAAAGATAACAACTTCTTTCCCTTCGCCATCAACTGGAAAGAAGAGAGCTGCGGCAAGATGATTGTTCCCGGACTGGGCATCTATTTCATGTCGCCCAATGAGCGTAACTGGCCCATCGATGTCATCAAACAAGAGCTGAACGTTGTCAGACAATATGGTATGGGGCACGCATACTTCAGAGGAAAGTTCCTGACAGACAACACCAAGGGCATCTACGACTTCACAGAGAACGATTTTACCCGCTATCCGGCACTCGTGCCAGCCATGACTTGGCAACATAGTACGCCGCCAATGCCGCCATCCCACCTCCGTCTGGACAGCACCAAAGCCACGTTGAGTTGGACGGGAGCGAAAGATCGCAGTGACGCTCCCTACCTGGTGTACAACGTTTATGCCAGTCGGCAGGCGCCCGTTGACATTCATGACGCGCGCAACATCGTGGCCGCACGCATCCCCTCAACCTCCACCCGCGTGCCTACCGCGCAAGGTATGGCGTACGCCGTGACGGCCATGGATCGCTATGGCAACGAGAGCGAACCGCTACAAACGCACCAAAAGCCCATCAAGACCACCCACTTTCCACCGGCAACGCTGTTGCCCTGTGACGGAAAGCGCCTGCAACTGCCCGACAAGGGACAAACACTGGATGCCCTTTTCGTGCTTATCGAATCGCTGCAAGGCACCATGGTCACCACCCGTGTATACCAAGGAAAGTATGCCGACGTGTCAAATCTGCCCGAGGGGATGTATGTGCTGCGGTCTATCAACAGGAAAGGCTATCGGCATCGCCTCGGCCATTTCATGGTGAAGCGGAATCCGAATTTATAGGTTTATTTCGTTTCCCCAAATTATCCCCACAACAACTTGATGACTAACGGGTTGCAATCTCCATGACTTTACCTTGTAAAAGCATAGCTATTGAAGGCCAATGTCATTGACATTGCACGCCAAAGTCAATGAGATTGAAAAGCGTGGACAACTTCCTTCCCTGCTTTATGGGTTTCCATACCCGTCCGGTCGGTCTTCCGCTGCCATCGAAGGCTCTTCTTCCGGCATTTGATAGTTTTTGATTCGGCGGTCTTGGAGAAAGATTCTGTCGAGTGTAAACGTCAAGGATTCCAGCGTGTGTGTTCGTCGCAATGGCTTCAACTCGCATTCCCAAATCACGATGCTGTGCCACCCCATTGCCGCCAGTTGGCGGCACACCTCACGATCTCTTTCTTGATTCCTTCGTATTTTTTTCACCCAGAATTCCGTGTTGGATTTAGGTATTCTGTAATATCTGCACCCCTCGTGCCCATGCCAAAAGCAGCCATTGACGAAGATGCAAGTGCGGTATTTCCGCATCACGATGTCGGGCTTGCCTGGAAGGCGGGGATGATTCAACCGATAGCGGTATCCATGGCTCCACAACCATTTACGCACAATCATCTCTGGCCTGGTGTTCTTACTGTGAACGGCGGCCATGTTCGCATGACGTTGTTGTGGGGTAAGTATATCACTCATGGGCTTTCGGCAATACGATGGCAGTGAGCAATCCGTGACTTTCATTCAATGTGAAGACATGAAAGGACGCGCTTTAGAATAATGTAATTACTTGAAACGGACTTGCAGATTAAGTTTGAAATACAGTTTTCCATCCTGCTCACGGTAAAGCTCACCAAATCCATACTTGGTTAAAGAAGGAGTTTCGAGTCTTGTGTTGCAATAGAGATACTCCTCAAAAAGATTACGGTCATAGAAATGATAACAGAGAACGTCACCATCATCTTTTACAATAAGATAACCTCCATTGGCTTCGTACTTTCCGTTCCAAGGTGTATGTGGCACCATGCCAAGAGCTGATGCCACTAAGAAGTTTTTCACCTTACATTCATAGTACTTATGATTGTGCGACATGTCGTATTTCAATGGATTTTTCGCTGCAATTTTCTCTGTAAGGTGTTTCATATCTTTGCCACCTCCTTGGTTGCTTTCCAGAAGAATGGCCGCCATGATGGTTGGCAGGCAACTGTCTATCAGAATGAAGTTGTTGCAACATATAGAATCGTCCATGGTCATGAACTCGAACAATCCACCCATTTCTTGTATTTTCTTTACTCGGTCAATCATCTTAGTCCGCGTGTTGATGGCGTTAACCGTTGCGATTTCAGAATCAGTGAACTCGTGGCCAGCTATCATAAATGTGAAATTAGTGGTTTTTCCAGCGTTGAAAAGGGTGCCTTTCATATCTTGTATTTTTTACAACTGACATTGAAAAGTTAATGGCATAAATTCAAATATGTAAAGTCAAAATCATGCTATTTACTTAAATATTTCTGATAATGATAATCTAAAAAATCTGGCTTTGGATAGAAACGATTAGGCAAAATCAACTTTTTATTTTGAAGGCCAAGCAGATAACATTTAAAGGACTCGTCTTCTGTCTTTTCAATCATTTCATCCGAGACGATAATCTTATAGTCAGGCGTTATAGCAATAAGATATTTGTCATAAGCCTTATGGAACAACGAGTTTAAGCACAATCCATTTTCTGGATTGCTCCGATTATTTTTATCTTCACTCCAATCTAAGATGTGACATGCTTCCAAAAGTTCAGAATTTCCCACACCGGATATGCAGCACTTAAAATCATATGAACACATAACAGCGGAGCGGAAGAATGACTGATTTACCCTTTGTTTAACAATAGCCAAACGCTCTTTGCCTTCTGGTAAATGGTCAATGTCTACATTTGCCGCTTTTTCCATATCATTCTTGGTGTATTTTGCTATTAGGCACTCGCTTTCATATGCGAGTTTGTCGGGATTATCATAAAAATCTTTCCACACCTCTTGCTCCATTTTAGCTCCATGTGTCAATCCTACAATACCCCTCTCTTTTAATTTTGGGTCAAGTCTGCCTAAATTACCAATCTTCATATTAAGCGCACTTGGTGTCCTTCCAATGATTTTGGCATATTTTACAATCATTGGATGCGACTTGCTACTAACCTTAAAAGGTATCTTACAATATAAATTGAATGCAATGATAGTTTCTTCTCGTGTCCATTTATTTACCATATCTTAAGCCGCTAATGAATTATTACAAAAGCCATCAGATGTCACTTCACAACTGTTTGCATAACATGTCTTTTCTCCTTGTTTGTCCCACTCTGAAGAATAAACACATTTACCTCCCAGATTCTGAAGAGCAATGCGGAAACCTCCAATGCCAGCAAACAAATCAATAAAGGTAAATCGAGGTTGTTTAGGAGTTGGGAAAGGCACATTGAAAAAGTCTGCAAAAAGATTATACTGCCGTGGGGATTCTGCTACCTTCCATATCTGCTCATCACTCAAATCATCATCGTTCATTGGCTGATGTGGCTTTTTACGAGCAATGAACTCACGGATAGCCAAAATGATTCTTTCTTTCTGAGTGGGATCTGTTCCCAACTGCTGGTTATGGAGGTAATGGCTTAATAAGGCCATCTGATTTTCATAAGAAGTTTCACCATAAATTTTGACTCCGTCTTTTGTTATTTCTTCTGGAAAATCCGTCAAGTTCATCTTTTTGTTTGCCATATTGCTGTCTTTATACTTCTAAGTAATCAGAATATTATCATTTATCAATCGTGAAATAATAAGATGCTATTTATTCAAAATTGTTTTTAAACACTTCAACGTTTTTTCTGATTTGTTAGGAAGGATGGATTCATATTTCATTATTCCCTGGATATTTTCAAAGATAGTGCAAGCCGAAGACAAAGGAAACTTGTTTACTTTGTTGAGGCGAAGCCTATCTTATGCAAAGATAAACATAATTGCTCAAATAACGCCAAGCAACGTGCATGCGATTTCAATTCAGGCAATCATTTTCTTGATCGGTCACTGATCGCACCTCAACTTGAAGGCAAAATGTGCATGGAAAAACAGAAAAGGACGGGCCAAATGCGGAAAATTTCTTAATTTTGCAAGATAAGCTGGCAAGGAACAACGAATGAAATGTTAAAGCTTTGGCAATTAAACGCTATTTCTGTAACTTTGTACACATAACTTATACGACGGATTATGCAACCCATCTTTATCGCAGGCCCCTGCGTCATCGAATCGGAAGAACTGTTGGACACTGTTGCCCAACGACTGGTTGAGATTAACCAGAAGCTCGGTACGAACATCATCTTCAAGGCTTCGTTTGACAAGGCCAACCGCACGTCAATCCATTCGTTCAGAGGTCCTGGTCTAGAAAAAGGCCTGCAAATGCTCGCCCACATCAAAGAAACGTACAAACTGAGGATTACCACGGACATTCATGAGAGCTGGCAGGCGGAAGCAGTGGGTGAGGTGTGCGACATTTTGCAGATACCCGCATTCTTGTGTAGGCAGACTGATTTGCTGGTGGCGGCGGCTGCAACCGGCAAAATCGTGAACATCAAGAAAGCACAGTTTCTCAGTGGAAAGGACATGAGGCACCCCGTAGAAAAAGCTATGGAGAGCGGTGCCAAGGAAATATGGCTCACCGAGCGCGGTAACTGCTTTGGGTACAACAATCTGGTGGTTGATTTCAGGAACATCCCCGACATGAGAGAGATTGTCAAAACGGTAATCATGGACTGCACACACTGCGTTCAAAGACCTGGTGCGGGTGAGGGAAAAACCATCGGTGACCGACGATTCATACCGGCCATGGCACACGCTGCGAAGGCTTTTGGGGCAACGGGATATTTCTTTGAGACCCATCCAACACCGGATGAAGGACTAAGTGACGCTGCCAACATGCTGGAATTGGACAAGCTGGAACCGCTCATCGCATCACTACTACAATAGACGCACCGCATACATAATAACAGATTCATGGAAGAAAATACGAAAGAATCGCTAAAACATGCAAGAGAATACGCCTCACAGTGCATCAAGGATGAAGCGCAGGCACTGCTGGAGCTGATTCCACAGCTGGATGAAAACTTCGAAAAGGCTGTTGACATGATGTTCAACTGTAAGGGCAAAATCATCGTCACTGGTGTTGGCAAGAGTGGCAACATCGGTGCCAAGATAGCTGCCACACTGTCTTCAACGGGTACGCCAGCGTTCTATATCAATCCGCTGGACATCTACCATGGTGACTTGGGCGTGATGACACCCGACGATGTGGTGCTGGCCTTGAGCAACAGCGGACAGACTGATGAGCTGCTTCGCTTCCTGCCCATGGTGCTGCACATGAACGTGCCGGTGGTATCTATCAGCGGAAATCCCAAATCGTTGCTGGCCAAATACTCGACAGCGCACATCACATGCCGTGTAGAGAAAGAGGCCTGTCCGCTGAATCTGGCACCTACGAGCAGCACAACGGCTGCTCTGGCCATGGGAGACGCACTGGCCATTGCCCTGATGATGGTGAGAAACTTTAAGCCAAACGACTTCGCACAGTTTCATCCGGGTGGCGAACTGGGCAAGCGGTTGCTCACAACAGCCTCAGACGTGATGCGTTCGGACAACCTACCCATCATCCCCAAAGAGATGCATCTGGGCGAAGCCATCATTCATGTGAGTAAAGGAAAACTGGGTTTGGGTGTCTCGTTGGAGAACGAGAAAGTGGTAGGACTGATTACCGATGGCGACATCAGGCGTGCGATGGAGAAGTGGCAAGCCCAGTTCTTCAATAAGACGGTAAGCGACATCATGACAACGAGTCCAAAAACGGTTTCACCGAACACAAAAATCACAGAGATACAAACCATCATGCACAAGTACAAAATACATACGGTACTGGTTGTTGACAGCGACAACCATTTGTTAGGGGTCGTCGACCACTATTCGTGCATGATTTAAAAGCCTCCATTGACTGAAATTTGAGAGTTCTATTATTTATTTTATGTTTCATCGCCTGCACGTCAGTTGATGCGCAGAGCTCAGACTCACTCATCGTCCAGACCTTGCGAGAAAAGGGTGTGAGGTTCTCACATGACAACAGTGTGACGCTGTTGATGGACGGACAAGAGAAGTTTGATGACCTATTTTTGGCCATCAAGCAAGCCAAGAGTAGCGTGCATCTGGAGTACTTCAACTTCAGAAATGATTCCATTGCGCGACTGTTATTCGACATCTTGGAAGAGAAAGCGGCTGAGGGTGTGGAGGTAAGAGCTTTGTTTGATGCCTTTGGCAACTCGTCGAACAACCGTCCACTGAAGAAACATCACCTGGACTCGATACGCGCCAAAGGTGTTGAAATCTACAAATTTGACCCCATCACCTTTCCTTGGATCAATCATGTGCTAAGCCGCGACCATCGCAAGATTGTCGTCATTGATGGCGAGGTGGCCTATACGGGTGGCATGAACGTGGCCGACTACTACATCAAAGGCACCCGTCAGGTGGGCAAATGGCACGACATGCACTGTAGAATTGAGGGTTTAGCGGTGAACGAACTGCAACGTATCTTCCTGAAAATGTGGAATAAAACGGCGAAGCAGAACGTGCATGGCGCAAAATATTATAGAGGTCACCGCAACAGGGGGCATATCAAGGGACTCAAGTCGGACACTTGCTGCACCTCAGGCGATAAGATGGTAGGTATCGTGAACCGTGAACCACGCATCAGTAACGAGATGATCAGGGCGTTCTATGTGGGAGCTATCGATGCAGCTCGAGACAGTTTGAAAATCATCAATCCTTACTTTACACTGAATCGGGGTATCAAGAAAGCCCTGAGGAAGGCCATCAAGCGAGGTGTGAAAGTAGAGATTATGCTATCGACCAGCAGCGACATTCCCTTAACACCCGACTGTGGGTTCTACAATGCGCACAAACTGATGAAGCAAGGGGCGAACGTGTGGATGTTTACGGATGGGTTCCACCATACCAAGGTGATTATGGTAGACGGAAAGTTCTGCACGGTAGGGAGTGCCAACCTCAATGCCAGGAGCCTTAATTTCGACTATGAAGAAAACGCTGTGATTGTTGATCGCTGCACTACTCGCCAGCTGGACAAGTTGTTTGATGATGATAAGAAAGATAGTTTTCTGCTCACTCCCAAGAGTTGGGATGAGTTTAGAACGCCTTGGCAGAAGCTGCGTGGATGGTTTGCTCACTTGTTAGCGCCCGTGTTATAAGCATTAACAGCGGCCTAAAAGGTGCCATTGACCTAAAAAACAACCAACGCCAAGAGGTTTCTTGACGCTGCATTGGTGGCTTACACCTTTATATTTTGTTGATATCTACATACCCATGCATCACGGCATAGATGGTGAGAGCCGAAACACTCTTCACCCCCAGCTTGTCCATGATGTTCTTACGATGCGTGATAACCGTTGTCATGCCAATGTTCAATTGGTCAGCTATCTCCTTATTAATATATCCCTGAACAATGAGTGACAACACTTCAATCTCTCGATCAGACAGAATTTTGGTCTTCAGTGTTTTCAGTGTAGACGGGAAACGCTGTCCCCCGCCATGAGCATTTTGTTCCAACATCAACAACGAACGCACCAACTGCTCTTCCGGAACATTGACACAAAGACTATGAAAACCAGAAAGTTGGGTGGAGGGATCAGTGGAAGCAGCCAAGACAATCGTCTTTTTTTGTCGGTCAAGGAAGAACTGACGATGTTCCAACACAATGCTCATCGACACAAAGTAATGGAAAAAAGAGTCTACTGCACATTCGGTCAGCTCTTCAAACGAGCCGAACGTGGTTACGTCCATGACCGGCATCACATTCTGTAAAATCTGCTTCAATCCCAACACAGCCAGCGTGTTGGAATCAATGATGGCCAGTTGAGGACGCCCATTGATAATCTTTCCTTCCGTCATAACAGCCGCAAAGTTAAATATTTTTCCTCATAACCGAAAGAATATGGATTGCAAACATTCGTATCTATCAGCAACTTGCCCTGTACATACGACAAAGATGTCGCCTTGATACATAACTGTTCATGCTGGGAACATATTCTTAATGATGTTCTGGAACGATGGCAAAATAACGGACATCCGATGAGGTAAGGTTTTCCATGTAATGATGGTGTCCCATTGGACAATAATGCACTTGTCCGGCTTGCACTTGTTTTGCCTCTCCGTCATCATGACACGTCAATGTTCCTTCCAAGACATAAACCACCTCACAATTATCAACGTGGGTATGAAGTCCGGTCGAAGCACCCGGCTTGAGTGTGCTCAACATGATTTTGCACTTATCATCCGCAAAGTTGCGCGTAACAAGTGTGCCTTTACCTCCCTTGAAACCTTCTATGGTCTGTTCGTCTAAATCATTGAAATCTATAACCATAATGTTTTTGTATGTTTTAGTTGTACGGCAAAGATAATTAAATAATGACACACCACAAAGAGATGATACCATTTAATCTTCTGCTGAATTTCAAAGCAAAAGAGGGTATGCCGCGAAGCACACCCTCTCAAAATAAATCTTAATCAGGAATCGTTACTTATTACGAATCCATCTCTTGTCCCAGATATTCAATTGTTTTTTCGTCTTGTAAACAGAAGGGATGCAAACAACATTCACCTTACTGTCCTTGGCAGCCTGCACATAATAGTAAATATTCTTACCTTTGTACTTGCCTGTTCGTTGATGGTTCAAGGCAAAAGTGTTTGTGCCATCTGTCAACTCACCTGCACTTTTCACGCCCGAGTACTTCACGTCAATGGTCTTACCCACGGTAGCGTCTTTGATGAGAATATAACGGTTGATGTATTTTCCGTAGTCAGCCGCAAGCTGTGCAAGCGTCACTTCCGTAGGTTTGGGTGCATCACCCTTGGTAACTTTGGCCAATTCGGTTTGCAACGACGTGGCTTCAGGAAGTCCGTTGTACGCATAGCCAGCACCCCACACACGTCCATTGATGACATCACCCACAGCAAGACTTGAATTGCCACTGTAAAGTAGCAAGCCACCTGTTGCGTCCTCGACGAAAATGTTGCTGCCATTCTTGTAGGTTACCTTAGCATCGGTGAGCATAACATCGAAGTTTACCTGCTTATTTCTATCGGTACTGGCTGATATTGCAGATGAAATTCCAGCGATACCGCCTGTGGTGACAGGAGTAGTACCCAGCTGAATGATAGAAACTGTCAACACTGACTCTTCCTTTCCCTTGGTACTCTTGAACGTAAGTGTGCCTTCACGTTTCTTACCTGTCGCGTTCTCAGAAGGGTTGACGGTAAACACCAAGTCACCCTTCTTGTTGACTGTGTAGCCTGGCTCTATCGCCATCCAGTCGACATCCGACTTGAAACTCAATCCTTCGCCTTTCTGTGTGATAGTGATGTTGAACGGTTTGCCTTCCTTGTCGATGGTTTTGTTGGTCTCTTTGCTGAGCAAGAGCGCCTTCTTCACTGAAATAAATGTGGCATCCACAATCTCAACAGTCGACTTATAGGTTGTCCTGGCACCTTCAACAGTGACAAGATCACCAGGAGCGATATTGAACTTCTTCCAGTTATAAGCGCCTGATGCGTCCTTTGTACCATAGATATAGAGCTCGTTGCCCTCACCATCTACCATGTACCAGTTGCCGTATGAGGTGTTAATGATTTTGCCACACAAACCTTTCACGCGGTAGGTTTTGCTGTCAACACCCTTCAATACGTCCTTCACAGTACTTACTGGCGTCGGAGAATCGTCTACCTGAGCAACGATAATGTTCTGATATTTGTCACCGGCTTTTATGCGTATGGTAACCGAACGCGTAGCCGTTGTAGCGCCAACGGTGAAAGAAATGTCAGTAGTTCCTGCGCCACCACTCAGTTGTGACACTTTGATCCAACTGTTTTCCTTGGTTGCCATCTGACTTGTTGGCACGTTGTATTTCACGATACCCTTTTCATCATCCAGCGAATCGGCCTTAACCGGAACCATGAAGTCCATGCTCCAGTCTTCCGTAGCCGTCACGGTAATCTTCTGCGTTCCACCTTTCACGTCGAAAGCCACATAAGAAGAAGATACCTTCAAGTTGCTCAGATAGGTGGGTTCGTTGTCGTCCGAGCAGCCTGTAAACATGGCAATGACTGCGATGAACGATGGAATGATATATTTTAGTTTCATATCCTTTTGTTTTACTGTTAGTTAAATGTATGCTTGACTTTAGTTGAACGTATACTTGATACCCACCGACATGTACCAGCACTGGCCGATAGAATAGCTCGGTGTGAACGTTTCTGTGTTGCCATTGATGGATTTTGGCGTAGAGAACTTAGCCACACCGTCTGTGTCAACACCCTCGTATTTGAGGATACGGGCATCCGAACCGATGGCTGGATTCAAGTATTTGGCCACACCCCACTTTGAGTCAAAGAGGTTGAGCAGGTTCTTAATGTCGAAGCTCAGCTGCAAACCATGCTTTGTCTTCCCTACGTTGAGTTTGAAATCGTGCTTGTAAGCGAAGTCAATGCGATGCACCCAAGGAGAGTAAAGCGCATAAGCCTCGGCATATTCTCCTTGATGTTTGCTCAGATAACCATTTGCATGCACATAGTCCATGAAACGAGTTTTGTCGTCTTCCGATACGAAACGGAATTGCTTGTCGGCCACTTGCTGATCGGTAGGAATGTAGATGGCGTCATAATTGTATCCGTCACCGTTCATATCATTGGTGGTCATGAACGAGTAGTTGGCTCCACCTCTCCATCCTTCATAGAACAAACTATAGTGATTACCGCTCTTGTCGTGGATGGTAGCCGATGCCACCAATCGGTCGGGCGTGTTGTATTGCGAGTTGTGCAACTTGATGTGGTTCGGTCCCTCCACAGTTGGAACGTAGGTGAATGCCGACTCTGCGTTAGAACCTGGCATGCCCGTCACACTCTTAGCCACGTTGTGCGTATAGGCAGCCATCAAGCTAACCCAATCTGCCGGTTGTACATTGGCGGTTAAGTTAGCCGTCCAACCATAGCCGCGACTGGTATTCTCCAAGACAAAAGCCTTGGTGTTTGTACGGAATCCCGTAGGATAAATAGGACGGTTGTCCACACCATTCAATCGAGCGAACCCGCCTACAGAAGGAATACTCCAATCTGAGATGGAGGTTTCGTTAAGCGTCTTGTTGTAAATAAACTCACCCGACAAGGTGAATGGGAACGATACTGGTACTTGATAATCGATAGCCACGGATGCTTTCCATACCTGTGGCAACTTAAAGTTTTCTGACACGGCAGCGATAGCAGATGGAACTGTTCCGTCCTCGGGTTTGATAGTAGAAGGATAGCCCAAAGAAATCAGTTTGTCATAGAGCGCTTTCTGCGTGGCCTTGCCATTGGCATCGGTCACCAGTCCGCCTGCAAAGGTATCCATGTCGAAGCCTCGTTTGGCAGCGTTGGCAGCGTTAATTTGTGCCTGATACTGCACCATACCACCGTTGGTAGGCATGTTGGTGAAGAACACCAGTGGCAAGTTACCGGCAAAGAGGCCCGTACCGCCACGCACCTTGAGCGACTTGTCACCCAAGACATCCCAGGTAAATCCTACACGGGGTGAGAATATCCAGTTGGCTGAAGGCCACTTGCCCGTATCAATGCGGCGCCCATCGTAATCAAGGTCATAGATAGCCTTGTTGGTGATCAGGTCGCTGTTGACGAATGAGAGATTGTCAATGCGCAGACCATAAACCAACTTGAAGTTGTCCATCACCGACCATTCATCCTGTCCGTAAACAGAAATCTTGTTGCTGCGTACACGAGCGGCCGGCGCACTCTCGCCATCGTAGCCGTAAGTGAGGTTCACAATCTCGGGAGCGGCACCATTGATGAAATCGTCCAAACTGCTATAGCGATAGTAGCCTGTACCATTACGCATGTAGGCATTGTCCGCCATCTTGTATTCGTAGGCCAGTCCACCGGTGATTTTATGCTTTCCTGCATAGTAAGTCAGCTCGTCCTTCACGTTCCAAACATCGTTATGAACGGCATTGTTCCATGTAAACAGCTCGTAACCCAACGACAGGTAAGCCTGTCCGCCTTTCAAGATATCGATGAAGGGGAATTCCGATGAATTAGAACTACGCAAGTCGTCCAACTTTGAATAGGTTGCCAACAACTGGTTAGAAAGATTCTCTGTCAAGCGACTGTTCAAGTCGAACGAGAACGAGTGTACCAGGTTGTCCATCGAATACATGGTATTAGCATACGCCATGGAAGCCTGTGACAGACGGCCTTCCGACATACGTGTGCCGCCATCCATAGACGATGCGTTAGGCGAGCGCCAGGTCATGTTCTTGGTGTAGTTGTAACGCAGAGCCAAACGGTGCTGGTCTGTGATATTCCAGTCTAAGCGTGCCAACAGCTTGGTATTGCTGATGTCAGCGGGGAAGCTGGTGTACGAACCGGTGTTGTATCCATATTTCTGGTTCACAAAGTCAGAAACGGTCTGCAAATCCTTGGCTGTTGTACGTGAAATATACTCTTGAACGTTGGCCACACCGTCCTCAGAGGCTCTCCAACGGTTAGCCACCGTAGGAACCTTTTCAGTTTCACCGTTCACGAAGAAGAACAACTTATTCTTGATAATCGGGCCACCCAACGTAAAACCGTAGGTAGTCTTGCGATCTTTCTCGCGCGCACCGGGTATTTGGAATCCTTCGACAGCATCGCCACGCATGTTCTCATTTCTGTGATAAACGTACGCACTGCCCTTGAAAGTATTGGTACCCGACTTGGTAATGGCATTCACACCACCACCGATGAAGTTGGTTTGGCGCACATCGTAGGGGGCAATCACCACCTGCAACTCTTCAATAGCTTCGATGGAGATGGGGTTGCCACCACCGGGAAGAGCCGATGACAAACCAAAGTTGTTGTTGAAGTTGGCACCATCCACGGTGAAGTTGGCCGTACGACCATCCGTTCCGACAAAGCTCATGCCATTGCCTCCATAAGGAGAAAGACGCGTGATGTCGGTGATGCTGCGGCTCACCGTAGGCAGATTCATCATCTGCGAATTGTTGATGTTGGTCGAAGCTCCAGTCTTCTCTTGCGCGAACTTGGAAGCCGTTGCACTGACAACGACCTCGCCCAGCATGGCGGCATCTTCCGAAAGGGTCACGCCAAGGTTATACACCTCACCCAACTGAAGCGTGATATCCTTGTAAGTCTTCGTCTGGTGTCCCACATAGCTCACCGTAACGGCATAAGGACCACCTGTACGCATACCCTGAATGTTAAAACGTCCGTTCACGTTGGTCACTGCCGAATAGGTAGTTCCAGAAGGCTCGTGTACCGCCTGTACGGTCGCACCAATGAGTTCTTCGCCGGTTCCCTCAAGGGTAACCTTACCACTCATTGCGGAAGTTGTAACCTGTGCCATCATTGATGTGCACAAACACATCATCATGGACATCAGAAAAACAATTTTTTTCTGCATTTTTGTGTTAATTTTTAATTAAAAAAGAGGCATGAAAACCTGTTATACTTATTTCACTGCAAAATTAACTAAATATTTTCATATAATCGTTACATATTGGTTACAATTTGGTTATGCATCTATCCGCAGGGGAAATTTTTACCAGTAGAGGCGAAATTTATCACGCCCGTAGAGCCATCCGCGTGTCGGAATGTGCTCAATCACACCCCTACGTATTTCGGAACGTGATGACGAGTGGATGAACCCAGCGAATAATCAGGCCTTACGAATGTAAAATGTTTTGCCTGAAAAACACCCCAAAAACAGGGTTTCAAAACTTGCAAAATAGAAAAAATCAATAGGCTTGCAGGATGCAAAATAGGAGATTGGCAGGGTGGAAAAAACGTATTTTTGAGTAAAAACATAGCGTTGGCCGCCCTATATGCATCCTTTTGGTGGCCAATCTGCATGCCATTGACCCACAAAGGCATACAGATTGACGTGTTAAAGCAATGCTTTTCATCAAAAATCTATATTAAACGCATCTTTAAACACGCATAAAAACGACAAACTACTGAATACCAAGTGATTACAAAAGCAATCCATGCTTGCCGTATTTGCAACGACATTCACCGCCGCTTGCAAACAAGCCAAGGAGCGAAAGCCATGTTGTCAAGAAAATTCAGCATCATGCTACGGCCCTCCTACTCATGAGATCAATCCTTGCTACCATGGCATGAGCAAGCCCACCAATAGCTAGAAATAACATTAAATAGGTACATTTAATGAAGTTTAAATGTTCAACCGCCACAACCATTAGGATATTTCGATAAAAATAAGTACCTTTGCAAGGTTTATTGTACATATTAATTCAATATTCAGATTATCAATCAGTTAGAAGTTTAGGGTATTTAGGATGAGACAATTAAAAATTCAGAAAAGCATTACCAATCGTTCAAGTGAAGCGTTAGACAAATATCTTGTAGAGATAGGCCGCGCACCCCTGATATCAATTGACGAGGAAATAGAACTCGCACAAAAGATTAAGAAGGGCGGACCAGAAGGCGAGAGAGCCAAAGACAAGCTTGTCACTGCCAATTTGCGATTCGTTGTTTCAGTAGCTAAACAATACCAGCATCAAGGACTATCACTGACAGACCTGATTGACGAAGGCAACATTGGGCTGATTAAGGCAGCCCAGAAGTTTGACGAAACACGTGGATTCAAATTCATTTCGTATGCCGTTTGGTGGATTCGCCAAAGCATCTTGCAAGCTATTGCAGAACAGAGCCGCATCGTCAGACTGCCCCTCAACCAGGTGGGATCGCTCAACAAGATTAATCACGAAATCAACAGGTTTGAACAAGAGAACCATCGCCGCCCCTCTATCTCTGAATTGTCGGATGCAACGAACATCGATGAAGACAAAATCAGTCAGAGCATGATGGCCGACGGGCACCATGTGAGTATAGATGCTCCTTTCCAGGACGGCGAAGACAACACCATGCTCGACGTGATGCCTAGTGGTGAAGACAGCAGAACCGACAGGCATGTGGACCACGAGTCGATGGCACAAGAGCTCGATGCGGTGCTCAACAAGGTGCTGAAAGAGCGTGAGATCATCATTATCAAAGAATGCTTCGGCATTGGTCGTCACGAGAAGGGACTGGAAGAAATTGGCGATCAGCTGGGACTGACGCGCGAACGCGTGAGACAAATTCGCGAAAAAAGTATTGCGAAGCTACGCGACAGCGGTAATGCAAAAATCCTGATGAAATATTTAGGATAAGATTTAAGGCTGGTTCTATAAATTACCACCGGACATAGTCATCAAATGTTTATGAAATACGTTTTGTTATCTTTTGGCTTCTTTTTGGTTCAAAATGTAAGTTCGTTCAGTCGTGTAGCTCGCTACACTCCTTCACTCTCTTGCATTTTGACCTCAAAAAAAAAGCTCAAAATCTAACAAAGCTAATTTATAGAACCAGCCTTTATTGGACAAAAAATGTAGCGGCCTCAAGCATATATCCATGCTTGGGGCCGTTTTTATATGGATGGATGTTGGGAAAATGGGTGACGAACCAACCGTCATCACCCTGCGTTAAAAAGGCATCAGGTTTAGACCCGACTACTCATTGGCTACCAAATCTTCCATCACAAAAGCCTCTTTCGCTCCAATGCCATATTGTTGTAACAGGTCGGCATCCATCACAAACACATCGTGTAGCAAGGTGTTGCCGCCCGGCATCGGTCGTTCTTTATTCGTTTCCGACACATATTGCTTGAACAAGTTGATGGCCTCTTCCATATTGGACAGAAACCATTGGCAATAACCGGCATTCAAACAATCGGTTGGCATGCGATGCTGATTGGCCAACAGGCGCGTGTAGATGGGAGCTGCCTGCTGAGGTTTCTGTTGTCGGAGATACCCCCAAGCCAGTGAACGCTGGATGGACAGATTCTCGGGGTGGTCGTAATTCAACTTGAAAAGTAGGCTCATCCCCTCCTCTATCTCGTCATTGTTCATCAGCGACACAGCTAAATTCAGCTGCACATGCTCGTTCGTAGCATCCATTTCCAACAACTTTTTGTTGTATTCGACTGCCTGCTCATAGTCTTCCAGATAAAAACCGGTGAGTGCTTTCCCACGAATGGCCTGCATGTCATCGGCATTCAGCTCCAAAACGTTCGTGTAAGCCATGTCGGCCGACCGATAATCTTTCTCCCGATAATACGCTCTGGCAGCCAGTCGCCAATACTCTATGTCTTCACTATCCACATACGCGCCGAGCAATTGCCACAGCTCTCTGTAGAAATGATGCTTGTAAAGGAACTTTCCTACTTCCGTCATCCTATCCTTCAAGGGCGACTCACGAAAATAAGGGCACATCACGAAGAACGCACTGTTCTCCATAGCACTCGTATCAAACGGATTGTGAAAATCGTTTTTGTTGTGGTAGATGCGATAAAAACGGTACAAATCCTGCAAATACATTCGCCTGATGTAGGCAGAACTGTTTTTCTCTTCCATGCTGACCGAGGTGCCGAGGATGTCTTGACTGTTGAGCATTTCGCGCATGTTTTGAGGTATTTTGTCAATGATTGACGACAGTGCCAGCGCAAAAGAATATTTATCCGAGTCGCAGAATGGGCCACTCTCGAGCAACAACTGCATGAATTTGTTGCCACCCAGTTTGTCGTTCACCTGCCTGAGTTCAGGATGATCTTCGTAGAAAGGTACGAACCAGTTGCTCAATGTTGTGAAGAACGCGAACCGTTTCATTTGTGAGAAGCCGCCAAAATAAATATCCGACCCAGCCTTCTGCATATTCATCATTTGGTTGAAGTTGCGTTCCATCTCCTCCATGGCCTTGTCTGCTGCCCCCGGGTTGAGCATTTCATCCACCTCATCTTCTTCTTTTTCCACGATGCCCGCACGCGAAATGCTGATGTTACTGCCTTTCATGAGGTTGGGAATGATGTCTTTTTGCAGCTTCTCGTTATCGGCATCGGCGTTCATACAGTAGAACATTTGCATTTGCAACTCCACCAATTCACGGCAGGTTTGCTCATTCTGACACAAGGTATTGATGGTCTGTTGTATCTCGGGATAGATATCTCCCTCGTTTTCCGGCAACGACAGCACGATGCCTACCAACGCCCGTTGCCTGAGATGTGGATCGGTTGCATGGCAATAGACCTGCACCAGCGTTTGAAACTGATGGATGTCGAACAGCTGGATGGCCGACAACATCACGCCACTCAGCAACAATTGGGCGTCAATGGCGTCGATGGTGGGCGACAAAAGCAGTTCTTGGGCGAACTTAGCCGTGCTTTCATTCCATTGCGGAGACACCAGCAAGGCGTTGAAAAGCTTTTTGACATATTGCTGATGTCGGTCGTAAAGTTCCTGCTTTTTGGCCTTCTGCGCATCCTGAGGCTCGAGCGAAAGCAACGCTATATCCTGCACGAACGCCTCCAATCGTTTCTTAATCACGTCAAAATCGGCATCCAGCGACTGCACGTCCATATAGGCTGCTTGGTACGAAGGGTTCTCGTTGAGGAACACAGCCAACTGCACGTCGGCGTTCAGGACATACAGTGTTTTCAACAAACGGTCGTAAACTTCCTCAAACTGGGGGTCATTGAGGCCCTTACGCATGTAAGACTTCATGAGTTCGTAATCGCTTTCGATACGACTGATGCGTGCGTTAAAAGCGTGAAGTTCATACTCGTGGATAAAAGTACGAAGGCTTTTCAAGGCCTCGCCTACGTTCTGTTCGGATGTAATGACATTCCTTATCTGCTGTAATTCGCTATCTGAGTATTCCAAAATACAATCTATGTTAATGATAAACTACGTCCAACGGCTATTTTACATAGCGTTGAGCTTTTTCAATATCTTTGGGGTCGGGCTTAGAAAGGTGGTTGAATTTCAGTTTAGGCAAGGCGTTCACCGTTCTTTGATCGGTGTTGCAATACGAACATATCAACGAGGAAAAGTGCTGAACGCCATGCTTGTTGATAGAATCTACAGCCATGTTGTACGCACTGTTGAACGCTTTGAGCTGCGCGGTGCGATGCTGTCCCTTGATGGAATCGGTGCGAAAGGCCAACACACCCAATCGAGTGCCCGTCTTTTCGCTCTCCGTCATCACCTGATGATGATACAGTCGCGCGGTTGTTGCCTGCGGCTCAGTCAGCCACATGGCATCCATCTCGTTGTTGAGTAACATGTGCAAACGTACATGCACATCATTAATCTGTACCTTATAGACCCTGGATTTGGTTTTCACCCCTTTGAGACTCTCGTCGGTGAGGTAGTCGGTGCCCGAAAAACGGGTCATGGCTACCATCTTATCACCCAACTGATTGAGCTTCTTCAAGCGCGCCGTTTTGTTGCTGATGAGCTGCCATTGCAGATTGGTGGCACTGAGATAATCCAGCTTGAGACCCTTTCGTTTCAGCCGTTCCATGCGCACAAGGTCGGACATGATGCCCTCTACGCTGCCACCGACAATGGCTGTGTCGGCATCCATCTGCGCCGTAAAGGGCTTAAGCCTGACATCTACATGCAGCGTATCAAACAGTCGCAGCTCTTGGGCCACATACAATGGAAGGCAATCGAGCGTTGGTAGCACGGCAATCTTCAACGCCTCGGCATTCTCCTGACGCAACTTTTCACGTTGAGCCTTCGTCACTTGTTGGCGCTCTGCTGTAGACTGTTGGCAAGCAACCAGCGAGATGAGCAGCACGGCTAAAAGCAATAACTTTTTCATACCTTGCAAAATTAAACATTAATTTTGATTCTCAGAAAATTATTATTACTTTTGTCTATCAACAATTCCACCACCATGGCAAAAGAAAAGATAGCTTATGTGTGTTCTAATTGCGGTCAGGATTCACCCAAATGGATGGGCAAATGCCCCAATTGCGGGCAATGGAACACCTTCAAAGAGATACGCATCGGCTCTGATACGTCGCAATCAACGGCCCGTTCGGTCGTCAATGCCTTCAAAGGCAACACGGACAAGAACAAACCTTTGCGCCTGAAAGACATCTCAACGCTTGACGAACCGCGCATCGACATGCACGATGACGAGCTGAACCGCGTGCTGGGAGGCGGACTTGTTTCTGGCTCCATCACCCTATTGGGAGGCGAGCCGGGCATCGGAAAGAGTACGCTGACGCTGCAAACCATCCTCCAAATGACAGACAAGCGGGTGCTTTACGTCAGCGGAGAGGAGAGTGCACACCAACTGAAGATGCGTGCTGAAAGACTGTCCAATGCCGAAAGTGACCATGTGGTCATCCTGTGCGAAACCTCTCTGGAACTGATTTTCGAGCAAATCAAGACCGTCAAGCCGGAACTGGTGGTGATAGACTCCATCCAAACCATTGCAACAGAACATGTGGAAAGCTCGCCAGGCAGCATCTCTCAGGTAAGAGAATGCGCCGCTCTGTTGCTTCATTTTGCCAAAAACAGCGGCATTCCCGTCATCTTAATCGGGCACATCAACAAAGAAGGTACATTGGCAGGCCCCAAAATTCTTGAGCACATCGTGGACACCGTCATTCAGTTTGAGGGCGACCAACATTACATATACCGCATCTTGCGCGCCATCAAAAACCGCTTCGGCAGCACGTCGGAACTGGGAATCTATGAAATGCAGCAAGACGGACTTAGGCAAGTGAGCAATCCATCCGAACTGTTGCTCACGCAAGATCACGACGGACTGAGCGGCATCGCCATCTCATCGGCCATCGAAGGCGTTCGTCCGTTCCTGTTGGAGACGCAGGCTCTCGTCTCTTCTGCTGCCTACGGAACGCCACAACGATCGGCCACAGGCTTTGACCAGCGTAGGTTGAACATGCTTTTGGCCGTGTTGGAAAAGCGGGTGGGCTTTAAACTCATGCAGAAAGACGTGTTTCTCAACATCGCCGGTGGGCTGCGCGTCACCGATTTAGCCATGGACTTGAGCGTCATCGCAGCGGTCTTGTCCAGCAACGTGGACACACCCATCGAGAGCGGATGGTGCATGGCTGGTGAGGTTGGCCTCAGTGGAGAGGTGCGTCCCGTCAGCAGAATAGAGCAGCGTATCGCTGAAGCCGAGAAGTTGGGATTCACCCATCTCATCCTGCCAAAATACAATTTGCAGGGAATCAATCCACAACGATACCAGATAACCCTCCATCCCGTACGCAAAGTTGAGGAAGCCCTCCGTGCCCTGTTCGGATAATTACCGCCACTGACAGGCACGGACAGAAGGCCGATTCATGCGTCATTCTCTTGGAAGGTATGGCAATTAGAAGGGCATACCCACGGCGAAATGGAAGGTGAAGTCGCGGCCAAAGTTAGGATGAAGCACGGCGAAATGCTCGCGTTGTGTTTCATAAGCTGGATTGATGGCTTTCATACCCATGTCAAACCGCAGGATAAAAAAGTCGAAGTTCAGGCGCAATCCCAGTCCGTAGGCCACGGCTATCTGCTTATAAAACTCATGTAACTTGAATTGACCGCCTGGTTGTTCCTCATATTGTCGCAACGTCCAAATGTTTCCGGCATCCACAAAAGCCGCTCCATGGAACTTCCAAAACAACTTGGTGCGGTACTCTATGTTCATATCCAGCTTCATGTCACCCGTTTGGTTGATGAAGTCAATGCGCCCATCGGTGCCGCGAAAGCTGCCCGGCCCCAACTCTCTGACACTCCATCCCCTCACCGAGTTGGCTCCACCCGAGAAGTATCGCTTCTCAAAAGGCAAGATTTTCGAGTTGCCATACGGATAAGCAAGTCCCAAATCTATGTGCAACGCAAGCGAGTTGTGCGTATCAAAAGTAATCAAACGGGTATAGTCAAAGTCGCCTTTGATATACTGTGCGTAGGCCGTATTAAATAAGGTGTACTGTCCTTGCGCGTTTTTACGGAAGGACAGCACTTTAGAAAAGCCCTTCAAAATGTTGCCGGCCGTCTCGATGTTGGCGATCATGGCATGACGACCATTATTGAATCTCAAACCGAAACCCATCTTCATGACCAGCAAATTCTCATAGTTGTATCGCAAGATAGCATTCCTACTGCTGACATCGTCCAGGTAATCGCGCTTGAACGTATCAGAAATCCAAGGCATATAAACATAGTTGAGATCAATCAAGTCCATGCGATAGGACGAATATCGCTTCGGTTCGTTCCATCGATATCTAAACGCTGCGGACAAAACCCTACGATGAAATTCCGGGCGATTCTGCAAGTTGTAACTGAAAGACAACTCCGACGATGCCGTACTACGCCGCTGAAATGCGCTGGATAGGAAAGGAGCCAGCAAGCGGGGAAATTGCAATTTAGCCTCAGCGTTGTACTCCTGATAATCCTGGTCGTTATATCCTTCCAAGCCTGTAATAGCCTCAAAGGCACCTCTTAGCTGCACCCGCAGCACCTCACTGCCACGAAAAAGGTTTCTGTTCTCGTAGGTCAGCGACACGGCTGCTCCCAGATCACCGGCCGTGTTGGTGCCTTCGGGCTGGAAAGACAGCGTGTGAGGCTTGTTGTGGCTCAGTTGTATGTCACAATCCAAGAGCGTGGTGTCGGGCAATTCCTTAAACTTGATGTTAGTGTATCTCACAGCTTGCAACCGTGCAAAGTTGTTGTATGTCGTTTGCAGATGAGCGGCCGAGAAGGGTTCTCCCGCCTTGATGGCCGTATTGTATTCAAGTATTTTGGGACGCAGATGGATTCCCGACTCCTCACTGGAAGAGAATTTCACGTCACGAATGAAATAACGTGGGTGATTGGTCTCAGGTGCGTCACTGTTGGCTCGGTATTTCAACAGTCTGACCACCAGGTTGATGTCGGTATTGTTGCGTGCCGAGTCGGCCTCAAAGACGATAAAATCCTTGTGAAATTTATAAAAACCGCTGTCCAACAGCAGCTTGGTTATTCGGTTACGCTCTTCGTCCAGGCGTTCCACTGTGAAGCGCGAGCCGCTCTGAAGACTGCGAATAGCATGCTGAGGCTTGTCCAAAGCCAGTATTCGTTTGATGCGTTCGTCCGCAATGTCATATCTCACACGGTTGATACGATAAGGTTCTCCCGGATGAAGCGTGTAGATGGCTTTCAGCTTTTTGCCTTTTATTTTTGTCTGCAAGTCTACGTCCGCATGCATGTATCCGGCGTTTTGCAGAGCCTTCTTCAGGTCGTTCATCGACTGGTTAGCCTGCACGGTATCAAACAGCACCGGCTCTTCACCAATCTTTCGCAAGGTACGGTTCACCCATTTCGTGGTATCTCGCCCCGAAAGAGAATAGGTTCCTAACGGAATGTTGAACAAAGAGAACCATTTGGAGTTGGCTTTCTGTCGGATATAAGGCTCCAACGAGGCAGCATCGAAGCCTTTCTGATCAGACTTGATTTCAACCTCTTGCAACAGATACTCGTTCTCCGGGATGAATTTACTCGATGAGCAACCAACCAGGAACAGCAACGTCAGAAAAAAAATCGATAATTTTACTTTCCTCAAAATGCACCTGTTTAATGATGAAAACCACAATGACACAGAACGCTGTTGAATGCTCACGCAACTGGCTCTTCTGTGTATATCATTGCAAAGGTAAGGAAAAAGATGCTAAATAAGCGGTTGAAGAATCAAGAATTTACTATCTTTGTGCTTGGCTTCAACATTCCAAAGCACATCAAAACGAAGAGGATGATTAGTAAAGCAAAACTCAAATACATCAACGCGCTGCAAACAAAGAAGGGACGTTTGGCCCATGGCACGTTCGTTGCCGAGGGTCCTAAGGTGATTCACGACCTGCTGTCGTCGTTCCAACCCGAACTCATCGTGGCCACAGAGCAATGGCTCGAACGGCACGAAGACGAGATTTTGAAGAGCAACCAGGGTGACAGACGACCGCAAATCATCGCGGTATCGCCCGACGAGCTGCAAAAAATCAGTCTATTGCAGCACCCGCAAGAGGTGTTGGCCGTATTCGAACAACGCCACATGCCCGCTCACATCGACCCAACCCATGAGCTTGTGTTGGCCTTAGATGGCATTCAAGACCCGGGCAACTTAGGCACCATCATCCGCATTGCCGACTGGTTTGGCATCAGGAACGTGATTTGTAGCGAAGACACGGCAGATGTGTACAACCCAAAAGTGGTTCAGGCCACCATGGGAAGCATCGCACACGTCGACGTCACCTACCTGAATCTCTGTGAATTTGTGGATGCGCTGTCGCCGTCAACCCCTGTCTATGGCACTTTGCTCGATGGTGAGGACATCTATCAACAGACGCTCACCGAGACCGGAATCATCATCATGGGGAACGAAGGCAACGGCATCTCGAAAGACCTGCGCGCACGCGTCAACCATCCGCTGCTCATCCCCAACTTCTCCACCTTGCCCAACAAGGCCGAGAGCCTCAACGTGGCCATTGCCACGGCCATAGCGTGCAGCGAATTTAAAAGAAGAACAAAAACAACGTAAGGGCGGTTCTATAAATTAGCTTTGACAGATTGCGAGGCTATTTTTGTGGTCAATTTGTTTGTGAATGAAGGAGTATAGCGAGCTATACGACTGAACGAACAAGCAAATTGAACCAAAAAGAGACCGCAAGATGACAAAACGTAAACCGTCAAACATAAATAAAACTTTACGGTGGTAATTTATAGAACCACCCACAAATCAATCAAACGAATATGGAAAACGATCTCTATAAAAACAGAAGCATATCGGGTTGCATCAAGGCCGGATACCTTCTTTTCTGCTCTAACGTCATGACCATCCTGCGTAAAAACTGGCTGTCGCTGCTAGTGTTCTCCGTCATTGGGGGCGCATACCTGGCCTTCGGCCTCACCAATGCCATGCACACGATGGGCAACAGCTTACCCACGGTCAAGTTGGTCACGTTCGGTTTGCTCAACGTACTGCTGCTCTGTGCGTCGGTATGGTACATGGCTCGCACCACCACCCTGCTCAACGAGAACGGCTTTGCCTGCAACCTCAAGCGCAATGCCAAACTGCAGTTGGCCTATGTGGTTGTCATGGGCATCGTTTCCCTGCTGCTACTTGCTGCGACGCTCTCCATTTCTGATTGGCAAAAACCCGCACCAGCGGCTGTCGGCACGGCCGGAATGGGCTTGCAGGCATGGCTCGTTCCGGTGGCCTGGCTCATCATTCTCATCGCCATGGCACCCTTTGCCTATTCTTCCATGAGATATATTCAGGAGAAAGAGGCCAAGTTCAAAACGCATGTGCTGGGTGGTTATCGAACCGGACTGCGCCGCATTGGGTTCATCGTTTCCACCTTTTTCTTATATGGAATCGTCATTTTTTTCCTCACGCTCATTCTCCTCATGCCGGTTTACATTCTGCTCATGGCCAGCACTCTGTCACAAATGGGCATGCAGAGTGGTGACCCAAACACCCTTCCAACCTACTTCCCCGTGCTTACCTACGGCACCTGCATCCTCATCTACTTTATTTGCGCCGCCTTCCTGACGGTTGGCATCTACGTCAACTACTATGTGTATGGGGCGATAGAAGCCCGCAGACAAGCACAATCCAACAGGAAAGCCATCCAGACAGAAGCGGCCGAAGCATAAAACAGGGATGGGCATTGGCGAACAAGTACGATGACACAGACAAAAACTGTTACATTCTGAAAACCAAGTACTTAATCCTTTCACAACGAAAGCCATTCAGCCCGTCATCCAATTGCATTGAGTTTGGCCGCCAATAACATTGAGTTTGATTGCCAATAGCAATGAGTTTGGCCGCCAATGGCAATGAGTTTGAAAATAATGCGTTTTTGGGTAAGAAAAGTGTAGGGGCGTGATTCATCACGCTCCGTCAAACCGTACGGTCTTGATTTGACAATCGCAAAGGGGCGGAACGTGATAAATCACGCCCCTACGGCAACCCATTATGCCACGTTCAGAGCTTGAAGCGATGCTTGTGCTTGGCCCTGGAAGGTTTCTGGAGACTGTAAAATCCGATGCCACCCTTGGCCACACCTCTGTATTGCGCATAGCGGGCACGGATTTTGTTGACATAGTCAACCGTCTCTGAACCACGCATATAGCCATGCTTGACGATGGGGTCACGATAGTAACGTGGGTCAGACAACTTCAAAATATATTCTGAAACGTGATTCCAACTATGCGGATTGCCACCATTTTTCCGAGTCAACGCCATCGCATCGCGCACATGATAAGAGCCACCATTGTAGCTGGCCAGCACGAAATACTGGCGTTCTTGTACGTTTCTCACATCCTGAAAATGGGTACTTAGCTCTTGCAAATACTTGGCTGCGGCCGCTATGTTTTGCTCCGGATTATGGATGTCGGCTAACGAAAGTCCCAGATGCGCCGCCGTTCCGGGCATAATTTGCATCAATCCCAGTGCACCGGCCCACGAACGGGCTTGCGGGTCAAAGGTAGACTCTTGATAACATTGAGCCGCCATCAAGCGCCAATCCCATCTGGCCATGGGTGCATACTGCTGAAAATAATGGTCGTAATGGGAGATGACACCCTGCGAACGGTTCAACATGGGTGAATAAACGTGACGCGTGACGCTGCGGGTGGACAGCAAGAACGATTCTCGTTGCTTGACTTGAGCAATGAGTTTCGGACTGAACCATTTGTTCAGCGTGTCGGCAAGCGCCTCATTGTCTTTCCTTACCGCCCACTGTGTTTTCAACGAATCGGCCGAAGGCCCCGAGTACAGCAAGCGTTTATCGGTTATGGGCAGCGGAAAAGCGATGATGTCACCGTCACCTTGCTCGAGCCTGTTGACCATCTCCGTGGTGTCCTTGCACAATTCCACTCGCAAGGAAACGCCCAACTGTCGGGCAAACTGCTCACACAGCAAATACTGTAATCCCATGCCACGCCCACGATAGTCGTAATAAGTCTCGGGGCCATTGATGGTCAGCATAATCAATTCGCCATTTCCGATGATGTCATCCAGCGAGAAACCCTTGCTCACATTCGTCGTATCGGTGCCCAAAGTGGTGCCCCAAGGCGTGCGTACCTGTGTCTTTTCATTCTCGCATCCACAGAGCATCAACAACAACAGGAAGATGAACAAATGGCATGTCAATGGAACAGGAAAGTAATTTTGACACTTTTGCATTGGGCAAATGTACGACATTTCTTGCACATCTCCCCACATCTTATTATATTTGCATAACATTTTTAAGAACAAATAAGAAATGCCATGTGAACAATTCACACCACATGACACGCTATTTCGGCACCTTTACCCTTTAAATCGATGACATGATGAGAACCCTGGAACAACTGGTTAGACCCAATATTTGGACGTTAACGCCCCTTGGCAGCACCCAGTGCGAACATGGTGGCAGTGAGGCAAACATCTTTTTAGATGCCAACGAAAATCCATACAACAAACCGCTCAACCGATATCCCGACCCACTGCAAAGGGAATTGAAAGAAAAGCTGAGCCAAATTAAGCAAGTGCCGGCCGGAAACATCTTCCTGAGTAACGGATGTGATGAAGCCATCGACTTGGTTTACCGCATTTTCTGCGAGCCAAAGCAAGACAACGTTGTTGCCATCGAACCAACATACGGCATGTACAAAGTGTGTGCAGACATCAACAACACGGTCTACAAACCCGTGCTGCTGGATGAGTGTTTCCAGCTGTCGGCCAACAAATTGCTGGCTGCATGCGATGCGTCAACAAAGGTGATTTGGCTGTGCAGCCCCAACAACCCCACGGGCAACGACCTTCATAGGGACGCCATCACGGAAATCGTCCAACGGTTTGACGGCATCGTAGTGTTGGACGAAGCCTACAGTGACTTCTCTACCCAGAAATCATTCCGCACCGAACTCGCCTCCTACCCCAACCTCATCATACTCAACACCATGAGTCTGGCGTGGGGATGTGCGGGCATCCGACTGGGGATGGCATTCGCAAGCGAAGAAATCGTCAACCTATTTAATAAGGTGAAACAGCCATACAACATCAGTTCGCTCACGCAAGAGCAAGCACTCAAGTCGCTGCAAGGCACCTTTGAGGTAGAAAAATGGGTTACCACCCTGCTGCAAGAAAGGCGAAGAATGGTGCAGGCCTTTGCCGTACTGCCACAGTGCGTGAAGGTGTACCCTACTGCGGCCAACTTCTTTCTGGCCAAGATGAAAGATGCCCACGGCACCTATCAATACCTGTTGGACAAAGGTATTGTGGTATGCCACAGTAGCCAGGTGACACTATGCCATGATTGTCTGCGGGTGACCATTGGCACGAAGACCGAAAACAACGAGCTGTTGGCGGCTCTGCGACAATGCTGAAACAACGTGCGGCAACGCAATAATCAACCAACTATTGCGTTATCAGACCAATGATGAAATTGAGAACCGTTGTAATCAATCTGCTGCTGCTATGCGCAATGGCAGCACAAGCCCAATCATTCACCCTGCAAGGAAGAGTGGTTGACGAGCAACTCAATCCCGTGGAGCTGGCCACCGTGTCGTGTCTGCAACAGGGCAAAGCCACCGTGACCTCACTCAAAGGCGAGTTCAGCATGCAACTGATGTCGGCCGACTCGGTAGTTATCAGGTTTTCCATGATTGGCTACAAAACCAAGCAGCGCGTGCTGCGCCATCCGCGAGGTAAACAAACGTTGCAGATCGTGTTGAACAGCGACGACCAGACGTTGGGCGAAGTGAAGGTGATGGGCGAGAAAATTCAGACTGGACAAACGCAGAACCTGAAGACAGAGCATGCCAAAACCTTGCCTTCGGTGACGGGCAACGGCGTGGAAGAGCTCATACAGTCGCAAGCCGGCGTGTCCTCGCACAACGAACTGTCATCACAATACAACGTTAGAGGGGGTGCCTTTGACGAGAACAGCGTGTACATCAACAACATAGAGATATACAGACCTTTCTTGGTAAGGTCGGGACAACAAGAAGGATTGTCGGTCATCAATCCCGACATGGTGGAGAAAATTGGTTTTTCAACCGGCGGATTCGAGGCCAAATACGGTGACAAGATGTCGTCGGCCCTCGACATCACCTACCGACAACCCAAACCATTTGAGGCCAACGTGTCTGCCAGTTTGTTGGGAGCCAGCGCGTTCGTAGGCTTCAGAACCAAAACGGTGGCATGGAGCAACGGCCTGAGATACAAGACCAACAAATATCTGTTGGGGTCGTTGGAAACAGATGGAGAATACAAACCCGATTTCTTAGACTACCAAACTTACCTGGTTTATACGCCGAACAAGCGTTGGAAACTGTCGTTCATCGGCAACCTATCGGACAATCACTACACGTTTACGCCAAAAAACAGGGAAACGGCTTTCGGTACCTTGCAAAACGTTAAGTCGTTCAAAGTATATTTTGATGGGCATGAAAAGGATCGGTTCAATACCTATTTCGGCTCCATCGACTTAACACGCAACTTCGGTGACTCCACGTCAGTGTCACTCTTAGCCTCGGCTTTCTCGACCAACGAAAGTGAAAAATATGACATCCAGGGACAATACTGGCTCACACAAACCGAGACAAGTGAGAACTTGGGCGTTGGAACCTACTTTCAACATGCGCGCAACTACTTGAAAGCCCATGTGGAGAACGTGAAGTTGATGGCTAAACACACATCCAAACAACATCAGGTGGAAGGCGGATTGACATTCAAGTTTGAACACATTCAAGAGCAAGCTGCTGAATATGAGATGCGGGATTCAAGCGGCTACAGCATCCCACACACGGGAAAAGACCTGTACATGATTTACTCTCTGCGTGCCAAAAACGAACTGAACGCCCGGCGCATCGAGGCTTATCTGCAAGACACCTATCGGTTTAGCAACCGCAACGGCAACACACACTACACCTTGAACTATGGGGTGCGCATGAGTAAATGGAGCTTCAACAAAGAATTGGTGGTGAGTCCGCGTGCCTCATTGGGCATCATACCTGCCTTTAACGAGAACATGACCTTTCGCTTGGCAGCCGGATTGTACTATCAAACGCCTTTTTACAAAGAGATAAGAGATACCACAACCGTCAACGGAACGACGTACGCAAGACTTAACGAGAAGGCGAAGAGCCAACGTTCCATCCACCTCATCACCGCCATGGACTACCGGTTCAGGATGAACAGGCGGCCATTCAAGTTCACTGCCGAAGCCTACTTCAAGGCGTTGGGCAACCTGGTGCCATACAGTGTGAACAACGTCAAGGTGGTATATTATGGCGATAACATGAGTTCGGGACATGCCTTGGGACTGGATTTGAAGCTGTATGGCGAGTTTGTGCCTGGAACTGATTCGTGGATAAGTCTCTCCGTGATGGACACGAAGATGAAACTCAATGGCAAGACCATTCCCATGCCTACCGATCAGCGGTACGCCGTGAACCTGTTCTTCACCGATTACTTCCCCGGAACCGACCGATGGAAGATGTCATTGAAGCTGGCTTTTGCCGACGGTCTTCCCTTTGCAGCCCCGCACCGCGAATTGGAACGCAACTCATTTCGCGCACCTGCATACAGACGAGTGGACTTAGGGATGAGTTACCGACTGCTGAACAATGACGATCGTCGTTCTAAATCTGTCTTCAAGAACATTTGGTTGGGCATTGACGCGCTGAACCTCTTCGGCATCAGTAACGTCAATTCATATTATTGGATTACGGATGTGACGAACCAACAATACGCCGTTCCCAATTATCTGACCGGCAGATTGTTCAACGGAAAGATTATACTCGAATTCTAACAGGTGCTATCACGCAGCCATCTGCAAAACACATCATGGAAATGAATACGATGAACAGAACCCTGATAAGCATTTGTCTTTTACTGACAGCAAGCGTTTGCACTGCACAGAAGAACGAGATTTACAAAAAATCGATTGCTTCCTTGCAAGTGGTTGCAGGGGATGATTGGCTCTCACCCCCCATCACTCAGTTGGATGGTGAGCCAATAACCATCGCGTTTGACGACCTCACCCACGAATATCACCGATATACTTACACCATAGAACATTGCGAAGCCGACTGGAGCACCACCACGCAGTTGTTCGCAAGCGATTATCTGGATGGCTTCGCAGAGGGGAACACCATCGATGACGTGCAAAAATCAATCAACACGAAAACGCTCTACACCCACTATCGGCTGCAAATACCCAACGAAAGATGCAGACTGAAGATGAGTGGGAACTATCGCCTCACGGTCTTCGACGAAAACAACGACAACGAGAAAATCTTGTCTGCGTGCTTCATGGTGGTGGAACCTCTCGCTGGTATCCAGATGGAGGTGGTGACCAATACAGACATCGACATCAACGGAACGCATCAGCAGGTGAACATGGAGGTAAACTATGGCATGCTGCAAGTAACCGATCCGGCAACGCAAATCAAGACCATCGTACTGCAAAACGGTCGGTGGAACAAAGAACGATTCAACATCAAGCCGCAATACGTCATGCCTGATGCACTGAAATGGGTACACAACAAGCAACTGATTTTTGACGGAGGCAACGAATATCGAAAGTTCGAAATGCTGGACGTGAACCATACGACCATGGGATTGGAATCCGTCAGCTGGGACGGAAACGATTATCACGCATACGTTTGGACCGATGAGCCTCGCCCAAATTACGTTTACGATGAGGATGCCAATGGGGCATTTTACATCCGCAACAGCGACAATGTGGAAAACAACACCAGCTCTGATTATCTCATCGTGCATTTCAAGTTGCAGGCACCCAGGCAGAACGGGGACGTATATCTCAACGCAACTTGGACCAACGACCAACTGACGCCAGAATATAAGATGCACTACAACGAGCAGGACGGCGTTTACGAGGCGGCAGTGCTGTTGAAACAGGGCTACTACTCGTACCAGTATGTGGTTGCACAAACAGACGGAACGACCGCTCCCGTAAGCACCGAGGGGTCGTTCTATCAAACGGAAAACAAGTTCCAAGCACTACTCTACTATCGCGGAACCGGCGAACGTACCGACCGGTTGGTGGGGTATCAGCATGATTGATACGAGTAGTGTATTAAAAATCCAATCCGTCTTTCCAACCAGGATTTTGTGTCAAGGCAGGATTCAGGGTACGCTCATCAATAGGAATGGGATACAGATAATCTCGCTGTTCATTGAAACCATTGCGCTCGGCATGCTGGAGATAATCCAAATATCCATAATCGCCGTTGGTGAGCAAGAGATCTTTACCTAACTCGAAGATAACAACACCCTCGCGCTCTTTGGGCTTTTTCGTACCTTTAGGCACCAAAACAACATCGGGTTGATCATCACCCGACAAATCATACTCACCAGGTCCCTCGAAATACATCCCCGTCAGAGGTTGGTTGATGCACTGACCTGCACGCCAACGATAAAGGTCGTTCATGCGTAAACCCTCTTGCAAGAGTTCGATAGCCCGCTCACGTCTAATTTCTAGAATCACCCCCTTGTTGGCTCCCGAGACCTGTGGATAACCATACTGCTTGGAACTAAGATAAGAATCGGGCCGTGCATTGGCTTGCGCCATCAGCAGTTTAGGCATGCCCACACGTGCTCTGATAAGATTCACCGAAGCATCTAAATCGGCTTGCGTCAAGGTTCCCAGCTCGGCTTTGGCCTCAGCATAGTTGAGCAACACTTCAGCATAGCGGAACACGGGCATGGGTACATCAGACGACTCCGTGCGATCGTTGTTACTACTATTGTCGGTAGGGTCCTGCACAAACTTGATGGGCTGGTAGCCAGTAATAGCCACTTTCAAGTCTGGAGGCAGAACGCGTGTTTGATTTAGACGCGTATATCCTGGTGTGCGCACGCTCTGTGCCAAGCGTGGATCACGATTCTTTACCTCTTCCTTAAACATCATCGTCTCCCACCCCGGTTGATCGGTGAAGCGTGAACCATCTTTCATAAGATAAGTATTCACAAACTTTCTTGTCAATCCAGGCAATCCTTGTGATGCCAGGATTGTAAACCCAGTGGCATTGTTACGCACACCCAAAGCATAATCATATTTCACGGCGAAGATATACTCATCGGGATTGGCTTCATGCTGAACAAACAACATGAGGTAATCTTGGTCTGGATGCCCTGTTGTGTACAATTTGTATTTCCCACTGTGCATGAGTTGTGAGGCTGCCTGTGCAGATTGTGCCAGATAATAGCGTGCATCATGTCCAGAAACACTTAGGTTGTGATATTTACGATAAGTGCCTTCGAAGAGACAAAAGCGAGCCTTGAGCGCCATGGCGGCCCAGCGATTCACTCGATAGGCACTGCGCCCGGCAGGCAGATGTGCTATGGCATAATCGACATCTTCTATCATCTTGGTCATCACCAGCTCACGCGAGTCGCGCGGCTTGTATAAATCTTCATCCTCCGAACTCAACTGTCTGTCGTACCAAGGCACATCGCCGAACCTTCGGACCTTGTCAAAATAGAAATAAGCACGAAAGAATCGAGCTACGGCTGTGTAATGCTCCACAGCTTTAGCATCTGTACAACGTTCGATGTTCTCCAGCAAGGTGTTGATGTTGCGCAGCGGTCCCCAACTCCAACCGCCTCCCGAGGCGGGTACCTGTCGTCTGTTGCCGCCCACCATGATTTCGTTGAGGATAGAGGTTACCAGGATATCACTCTTCTCATCGAAAGGCGTCTTGTCTAAGATATCGTTGTAAAAGGGATTGCTAAACAATTCGAGTTCAGTCTTGTTGTTGAAATATTCCGATTGAGCCATTTGGTCCTTGGGCATCAAGTCCATTTGTTGGCACGATGTAAGTGCTGCCAATGCCAAAACAACCGATAGTTTGATTGTTATCTTTTTCATTTTCCTTTGTTTTCTTGATTATTGTAAAGCCATTAGAAGGTCACGTCAACCCCAAACATATAGGTAGACGGCCATGGATAATACGCATTGTTACGTCCAGCGCTACTCCTATTGAAGGCTGCCTCTGGGTCGATGTACTTCGTATTCTTTTTCAGTGGTGACCAGTAGCACAGGTCTTCACCCGAGAAGTAGAGCCTAAGTTTCTCTACACCAATGTGGCGTGTCCATGCATTGGGTAAGGTGTATCCAATGGATAAATTCTTGAGACGTAGGTAACGGATGTTTTGTAAATAGCGATCGTTCACCTTTGCCAGATAACCGCCCGTAGCACCATAGGCATGTGGTCTTGGGAAATACGAATTGGGGTTCTCCTCAGACCACAGCTTGCCTAAGAAGTCCTTGGGCAAATAGGTAAGATAAGAATAGGAGAATCCGCCCCAGAAGTTCATGTTGTGTCCGCTGGGATACCAATAGTGGTTGCCCGTACCCTGAAAGAATACGGAAGCATCGAAGCCATACCAGTCGAATCCAGCCGTGATGCCATAAGAAAGCGATGGTAACGAGTTGCCCAATATTTTCCTATCACCAGGCTTGTCAACCGTGTTTTGACCAATGCCCCACTTGCCATCACCATCGAGATCAACAAACTTCAAATCGCCAGCCTGCCAACCGCCACGAAGTCGGCCACTACTATAACTAAGGTCTACCTGCTTAGCGTATTCTTTAGCTTCCTCATTCGTCTTGAACAGACCATCGGTGGTGAAACCCCATATCTCGCCAATGCGCTGACCCACATAATGCGCCTTGGCAAACGACTTGTTGGGATTGTCGTACTTGGTAATGGTGCTTTTGTAATCGCTCAGTACAAAGCCTACATGATAACGGAACGGCCGATTGAGCAGTTTGAACCTATCTTGCCAGTTCACGCTTACTTCGTATCCCTTCGTACGCATGTCGGCGGCATTCATGCGAGGAACGGCAGCACCATAAACCGATGGCAGCGCCACACCGGCGGTGAGCATGTCCTTGGTATTGCGAACATAGAAATCGGTAACTATGGATAACCGCTGGCCAAACATGGATATATCAAATCCGCCATTCCATTGTTGCACGGTTTCCCAAGTAAGATTGTCAGAGATGGGAGCACTGAGTGACGAATACTTTGGCATGGCACTGCCTTCACCAAAGGTATAATTGCTAAAGTTGTGCATAGACACCAAGCGCATATACGTGTAGTACGATGACACACTCTGATTGCCTAACGAACCAAACGAAAGGCGCAGTTTCAGGTTGTCAATCCATTGTTTGGCTGGACGGAAGAAAGATTCTTCGGATACGCGCCACCCCAACGATGCAGAAGGGAAAAAGCCCCAACGTGACTCTTTGGCAAAACGCGACGAACCGTCATAGCGTCCACTCAACTCCAATAAATATCTACCCAGGTAGTCGTAGTTTACACGTCCAAAGAAACCTAACAAAGCATATTCGGCTTGACCGCCACCCACGCCTGTTTCGGTCTCTCCGTTCTCGTTCTGACCCACCAGGTTGAGGTCATCCAAATCGATAGACGACAAGTCTCTACCCCAGGCAGATATGCCCTTGCGATAATAATATTCATGGTTGAAACCGGCCATGGCCGAGAGATGATGACGCCCATTAAAGTTGTCGTCATAATTGGCAAACACGTTGGTAGAATAAAAATAGTTGGAGCGCACCGCCTCGTCCAACTGATTCTCACCAGCACCTGTATTGTACGAAGCCAGCGGAGCATCGGGATACTCGCGATACCACAACTCTGAGGTACGTCCGGTATGTTGAGTTTGATAAAAACGATAGGTGAAATCGCCCGTTACCGACAGCTGTTGAATGGGCTTAAGCACCAACCGCGTGGTATTGGCAAAGTTGATGTTCTTATCCAAGTTGCGGTGTGTATTCTCATTCAAAATAATGTGTCGTCCATTGCCCACCTTATATTTTAAATAAGGTGTGGCATAAATCCAGCTTCCGTCTGGGTTCTGCATGGGGAAACAAGCCATGGCATGACGCGCACTGAGGGCAATGGCATCCTCTACCCCTCCACAGCCAATAGACGTATAGTCCGACTGATAGAACGAGGTGTTGTTGGACAATGTGGCCCACTTACTCATCTCAAAATCAATCTTCGAACGAAGGTTGTACCGATTGAACACGTCGGGATGTGCGCGCTGCATACCCTCCTGACGGTAATAGTTACCCGAGAGCATGTAACTCAGTCCGTTGCGAGCCCCCGTCACCGATACATTGTGCTGCTGGCTGGGACGCTTTTCGCGGAACAACATGTCCCACCAGTCGTAATTGCCATAATACACCCACTGTTTGCGGCCATTGCGCATCTCCTCGACCACCCATGGACGCTCAGGGTTCTCGGTCTTGTCGTTAACACGTGCCAACAGCTCTTCCATGTCATGGTCGGTATAATTCACGTAATTAGTACCACTGTTCGATTGCCAAAACTTATTAACGTGGTACACCGACCAATAGCCTCGATTCTCATAATCGGTCGAGGTGGTGGGCTGCTCCCAACCAAACCGGCCACTATAGCGCACCTGTACGGTCTTGCCCATCGTGCCTTGTGCGGATTTACCCGACTTAGTGGTGACCAAAATCACACCGAAAGCGGCGCGCGCACCATAAACAGCCGCTGCCGAAGCATCTTTCACTACGGAGATAGACTCAATGTCATTCGGATTCAGCCGAGCCAAATCGCCCGCATCACCTGTCACGCCATCGATAACCACCAACGGGTCGGCATTGTTAATAGAATTGACACCACGTATATTGATAGCACCAGTCGACCCTGGTTTTCCTGCCGAGGTGGTTACATTGACACCCGCTACCGAGCCTTGCAACATGTTGGTGACCGAATGCGACAAACGGTTTTCCAGTTCCTTGCCATTCACCGTAGCCACAGCTCCCGTGAGGTTCACACGCTTCTGCGTGCCATAGCCTACCACAACCACCTCATCCAGCACCTTACGGTCATCGTTCATAACGACGTGCAAAGGCGAGCGGCCATTCCATTCGATTACTTGAGTTTGATAACCCACATAACTAAAAACAAGCTGTGTCTTGGCAGCTACTTTCAAAGTGAAATCGCCATTCACATCAGTAATCGTGCCATGCGAGGTTCCTTTTTTTACTACACTTACCCCAATGAGTGGCTCATCCTGCGTATCAACAACGTGTCCTTTCAGCGTGAGCATTTGAGCCTTGACGGGAAATGCGCAGACAAACAGAAAAAACAGCATGATACACGTTCTCCATTCCAAAAATCTTTTCATCTTCTTTAATAAAACAATAAAATTATCATGGCCGCAAAATTACGCCTATCACATTATGTTTAGGTTTCAAACAAAATAAGATAATGTTACAAAAAGTAAAAATTCACGACATCAACGAACCCTTTGAAAACAACAAAACCTATACAGAACGTCCGTTGGCAGCATATAGCCAAGCTGATGAGCAAGAGTAGAAACTGGCCCCTTGCGTTGACTTTTTTTACCAATTATTGCCCCTAAAACGGCACTTGAAAACTTCCAATCTGGAAAAAATCAATAGGCATGCGGGAGGCAAACAGGATACTTTTTGGCAAGAAAAATCTAATTTTTCCACAAAAGTCATGACTTTAAACATGCAAGAAACACCACTTTGACCGACAAACTCCATGCGCTTGGAGCGTAATAGCATGTAAACAGTACCTCAAAAGCAATGCTATTGTAAAAGAAATCCTTGTTAAACAGGTACGCCGCCATACACTACATGCGCAACACATTGACTGACAAACCTATACGAAAATCGCTCATATTTGGCGTATTTGCTGGCAACATACAATCGGTTTACAAATACGCCAAATATGAAGACACACGTTGTCAAGAAAAATCATATACAAACGCTGTCATGACATTTAATTCATCAACGAGTTGTTGGGGGGTACAGATGCAAAATCTAAGTGGGACTTTCGGACACTCCGATAAAAAAATACTATTTTGTTTTGTGTTTCAAAAAAAACTCTTTACCTTTGCACTCGCTTTCATCATTCATCGTTTAATGAAAGTTACTTGGTTAGACTCGCTAGCTCAGTTGGTAGAGCACAACACTTTTAATGTTGGGGTCATGGGTTCGAGCCCCATGCGAGTCACAAAGTACTCAAAAAGAGGATTTCAGCAATGAAGTCCTCTTTTCCGTTTATACAAGCCACTTGTTAGCTAAGTTGCACATTTAGAGGAAGTTATGCTAAATGTTGAACCTGCGGCTAACAGGACGTAACGGGAATTAAAAAGCCCTATCGGGAACTAAATGTGTTACCAATATGTGTTACCATCCCCCAAAAGTGTGTTACCACTCGCAAATGATGACTCCAAATATGGTGAAGAACAACCCAAACATATATTATATTCTGTAAACATTATCTTTCGCAAACATAATTTTGATCAGAATTAAAATGATTGGTGATTTTGTGTATTGATAGTGATTAAAATATTATCTTTGCAAAACATAATGTTTGGCAAAGATAATTATTGATAATATGGAATTTATAGATAGAATGGAAGAAACTGCTGCGTTCAAGCGCGCGCTGAGTCTTAGTCGGCCTGTGCTGATTGTAATTTATGGCAGGCGGCGTATTGGAAAGTCAGAACTTATCAAGCATGTTTTGACCGATCAGGATGTTTACCATCTGAGCGAAGAAGCACAGACGCAGCAGCAGATAGATTCCTTTGCTAAGACCGTTTCATTTACGTTTGACGGATTTGATCGTGTGTCATACCATGATTGGGAAACGATACTCACCTCTATCAATCTATATGTTGGAGAGAACACATCAGTTTGTTTAGATGAGTTTTCTTATCTTGTCAAGTGCGATCCTTCGCTGCCTTCCATTATTCAACGGTTAGTGGATAACAAAAAACTGAAATACAACCTGATACTTTGTGGTTCCTCCCAACTAATGATGCACTCATTGGTACTCAATGAGAAGTCTCCCCTATATCAACGATGTGCTTGGCAGCCAAAGCTGAAGCAACTACGTTTGCCTTATATCAAAGAAGCCCTGCATTGTTCCGACCAGCAGGCTGTTGAGGAATATGCCGTTTGGGGTGGTGTGCCACGCTATTGGGAACTCCGTGCCGACTTCGACACCTTGGAAGTGGCGGTGCACAATCTATTGGTCAATAACTATGGAACGCTGTACGATGAGCCAACTCGGTTGCTCCGTGATGAACGTCGTGACACGGCTACATCTTTCTCTCTGCTTACTACGGTGGGCAACGGGGTGAATCGCATTTCGGAAATAGCCAGTCGTATGCAGCAGCCTGCAACTAATCTCTCTCAGCCCATCAGCATACTGACCGATTTAGGCTATGTGGAGAAAGATATACCTTTTGGCGACAATCCAAAGAGTAGCAAGAAAGGACTGTATCGACTTGGTGATAACTTTCTTTCCTTCTATTACAGGTTTATCAATCCTAACAAATATCTCATTGAACTCGACCGTCAGGATCTCGTAATGGATATTATTCGTAAGGACTTCAGCACATACGTTGGTCAGGTTTGGGAAAGGATTTGTCGCGACTTCGTGACTGGCAATGAAATAGATGGTGTAATCTATGGCAATGCCTCACGATGGTGGGGCGGCATACCAAAAGAAGATGACAGCAATGACTACGAACAGATAGAGCTCGACCTTGTAGCTGAATCGCTCGACAAGAAGCACATCCTCGTGGCAGAATGTAAATGGCGGGAACGCGACGAGGCACAGAGCGTATATGAGCAATTAACAAGCCGTGCCAGCCGCTTACCATTCGTAAAGAAAGGGCAAAAGATACACACGATATTGTTTCTCAAAACAGAAACCAAGGCTGATGTTCCATGTTATTATCCCAAAGATATCATAGCGTCTATGCTGCAAGAGGATTCCTCCAAAAACAAAGTCTCATATTAACATTCTTGAGTCGGTAACTTTTTGCAGGTTATGGAAAAACTAACCGCCACAAATTAGATGACTGCGCTTTCGTTATCTGTCTTCAAAGCAAAACAACTTGCAAATGGAAAACATAAAATAAGAAAAAGCGTGTCTTAAAGGGTCAGTCGTAAAACCCAGTTGCAACCCTCTCCCCCTCATGCACATAATTTCATAAGCCTATAAAGGAAGAAAGGAATATCCGTTACTCCCCTGAACTGTGCCCTGAAGGCTTTGACTTTTGCGTTGAAGGATTCAGCATTGGCATTTGTGGCTCTGTTGACAAAGAAATTGAGTATGGTATCATAATGGTTCTTAAAGGTGTCAATTACCGTATAGAAATTATCCACGCCCAACTTCTCTACCTCGTTAAACCACTTAGCCAGTTTCAATCTTGCAGCGTCCTTGATGCTTCTGGCATTATAAATATCGGTAAGTTCCATGGCCAGGTCATAGGCTTTTTTGAGTTCCGGGTAGTTTTCAAAGATTATTTCAGCCCTTAGCCTTTGCGATTCTGTCCACTTTGACTTGTGTTTAGTCAGTATAAACTTCGCCCTGGCAAGCAGTTGCTTGCGTGTGTCACCGTTGCTGTATCTGAATGGCCTGTAGGTTTCGTTCTTGGCTTTGGCTTCCTTCATCTCCTCATTTTCTCTGTCCCTTGCCATCCACCTGTAGGCTATGCGCATGTCGTCCAAAGCGTCATAGTAAAGCTTCTGCACATGAAACCTGTCATTGGTGATGAGTGCCTTGGGGAACACCGTGCGCGCAATGATCATCATAGAGGAAGACAAGTCGAGCGTTATCTCCTTGACAGTCTTTCTTTTGGAAAGGTCAATCTTTTCCAGAACACGAATCACATCTTCGGCTTTTGTTCCCCTGACCACAGCTACCAGCGTACCCCTGCCACCTTTGCCAGCCTTGTTGGTCAGAAACGTATAGACCTCACCGCTGCTCAGACAAGTCTCATCGATACTCAGGCTCTCTCCCAGGTTCTCATCAAACAGCAGCCAGTCTCCCGCATGCGACAACTGCTCCCACTGGCGATAATCGCTGAAATGCTCCTTGTATTGGGTGGAAAGCTGCTTGCCGTCTACGCCATAGTGAGAGCCGATACCTGTAATGCTCTCCGCAGTAGACTCAATTCTATTCTTTTAAAAAAGAAACGAACTCAGGGGAAAGTTTGCTGCCCTCAGTTGTCAAGTCATCGTAAGAATAACTGAATATCTCACCCGTGGAACTGTCACGCCATTTTCGACGGCGGACATGAAGGTAAACGGGCTTGCCACGAAGGGGAAAGTCATGGACAACCCGTTCGGCGGTAAAGCCGTAACTGCTTACCGTGCCGGACTTGCGGTCAACCTCTTCCATAAAGTTACGCTCATCCAACCAGAAGTCTATCTGGGAAATACTCTCTTGGATATCTATCACATCAAAATAATCTGCGAGTATCTCTGGAAAGATACAACGCAACAATTGCTCGGTCTTCATGATGCAAAGATAACAAATACTTATGAAATTATGTGCATGAGAGGGAGAGGGGATGCAACTGGGTTTTACGACTGACCCGTCTTAAAGACGAGTGATAATACACTCTCAACAAAATAAGCCCCTCCGAAGAGGGGCTGTAGGATTTGCATCCTTCGGCATATAGCCTTATTGTGATAAGATGTAGAATATCTTATGTGGCAAATGTAAACAAAATATTTGTTACTAACAAATGTTTTTTCTAATTTTACAGAAATAAATTTATTTATCATGAACAAACGCATATTAGGATTGGATACTGGCACCAACAGTTTGGGGTGGGCAGTAGTTGATTGGGACGAGCACGCCCAGAATTACGAGCTTATTAAATATGGTGATGTTATCTTTCAAGAAGGTGTAAAAATTGAAAAAGGGATAGAATCTTCTAAGGCTGCTGAGCGTTCGGGGTATAAGGCTATACGGAAACAATATTTTCGACGCCGCTTACGCAAAATACAAGTGTTGAAGGTGCTGGTGAAATATCATCTTTGTCCGTATTTGAGTGATGATGATTTACGACAGTGGCACTTACAGAAGCAATATCCTAAAAGCGATGAGTTGATGTTGTGGCAGCGTACAAGCGATAAAGAGGGGAAAAATCCTTATTATGATAGACATAGATGTCTGCACGAGAAATTAGATTTAACGGTTGAGGCTGATAGATATACCTTAGGTCGTGCTTTATATCATTTAACGCAACGGCGTGGCTTTTTAAGTAATCGACTGGACACCAGTGCAGATAATAAAGAAAACGGAGTGGTGAAATCGGGAATTTCGCAACTATCTACAGAAATGGAAGAAGCGGGATGCGAATATCTTGGAGATTATTTTTATAAACTCTATGATGAACAAGGTAACAAGGTACGCATCAGACAAAGGTACACAGACCGTAATAAACATTATCAGCATGAGTTTGATGCTATTTGTGAAAAGCAAGAACTAAGCAGCGAGTTAATAGAAGATTTGCAACGAGCCATCTTCTTTCAACTTCCGCTTAAATCGCAAAGGCACGGTGTAGGCAGGTGTACTTTTGAAAGAGGGAAGCCGCGTTGTGCCGATTCGCATCCTGATTATGAAGAATTTAGAATGCTTTGTTTTGTCAACAACATTCAGGTAAAAGGACCTCACGATTTAGAACTACGTCCCTTAACTTACGAGGAGCGAGAGAAAATTGAACCTTTGTTTTTCCGTAAATCAAAACCTAATTTCGACTTTGAAGACATAGCCAAGGCATTGGCAGGCAAGAAAAACTACGTTTGGATACATGACAAAGAAGAAAGAGCTTACAAGTTTAATTATAGAATGACACAGGGCGTGCCTGGATGTCCTACTACAGCACAGTTGAAAAGCATATTTGGCGATGATTGGAAGACGGGTATCGCCGAAACATATACACTTGTTCAAAAGAAGAACGGGAGTAAGAGTTTGCAAGAAATGGTGGACGATGTTTGGAATGTGTTGTATTCTTTTTCATCGGTTGAAAAGCTAAAAGAGTTTGCTTATCACAAGTTGCAGTTGGATGAGGAAAGTGCAGAGAAGTTTGCAAAGATAAAACTAAGTCACAGTTTTGCAGCGCTAAGCCTGAAAGTGATACGCAAATTTTTACCGTTCTTGCGCAAGGGAATGTATTATACACATGCTTCGTTCTTTGCGAACATTCCTACCATAGTAGGTAAAGAAATATGGAACAACGAGCAGAACAGAAAGTATATCATGGAGAATGTTGGTGAACTGGTTTTCAATTATCAACCTAAACATCGCGAAGTACAAGGAACTATTGAAATGTTGATTAAAGATTTTCTTGCAAACAACTTCGAGTTACCAGCAGGGGCAACAGACAAACTATATCATCCTTCTATGATAGAAACCTACCCTAATGCGCAACGCAACGACTTTGGCATACTGCAATTGGGCTCGCCACGAACCAATGCCATCCGAAATCCTATGGCTATGCGCTCTCTACATATCTTGAGACGGGTGGTAAATCAGTTGTTGAAAGAAAGTATTATTGACGAAAATACGGAAGTACATGTTGAGTACGCCCGAGAATTGAATGATGCCAATAAGCGAAAAGCAATTGCAGATAGGCAAAAAGAGCAAGACAAACAACACAAAAAATATGGTGATGAAATAAGGAAGTTATACAAAGAAGAAACAGGAAAAGAGATTGAACCAACTCAAACAGATGTGTTAAAGTTTCAACTTTGGGAGGAACAAAACCACCATTGCTTATATACAGGTGAACAAATAAGCATCACCGACTTTATTGGGAGTAATCCGAAATTTGATATAGAGCACACTATTCCACAGAGTGTTGGTGGAGACAGCACACAGATGAACCTTACATTGTGTAACAATCGGTTTAACAGAGGGGTAAAGAAAGCGAAACTACCAACAGAACTGGCAAATCATGAGGAGATATTGACAAGAATTGAGCCGTGGAAAAACAAATATGAACAGCTGGTAAAAGAACGTGACAAGCAACGCACATTTGCTGGAATGGATAAAGCGGTGAAAGATATAAGGATACAAAAACGCCATAAGCTACAAATGGAGATAGATTATTGGCGAGGAAAGCATGAGCGATTTACCATGACCGAAGTGCCCGAAGGATTCAGTAGGAGACAGGGAACTGGCATCGGACTTATTTCTCGTTATGCGGGGTTGTATCTCAAGTCGTTATTCCATCAAGCAGACAGTCGCAACAAGTCGAATGTTTATGTGGTAAAAGGCGTGGCAACAGCCGAGTTTCGTAAAATGTGGGGGCTGCAAAGTGAATATGAAAAGAAATGTAGAGATAATCATTCGCATCATTGTATGGATGCTATCACCATTGCATGCATCGGAAAGAGAGAGTACGATCTCATGGCTGAATATTATCGCATGGAAGAAACATTTAGGCAAGGCAGGGGTTCCAAACCTAAATTCTCAAAACCGTGGGCTACATTTACAGAGGATGTTCTCAACATATATAAAAACTTATTGGTAGTACACGATACTCCGAACAACATGCCGAAGCATACAAAAAAGTATGTGCAGACATCTAAAGGAAAGGTGTTGGCTCAAGGGGACACGGCAAGAGGTAGTTTACATCTTGACACATATTATGGCGCAATAGAGCGAGATGGAGAAATAAGATATGTTGTTCGGCGACCACTCAGTTCGTTTACAAAACCAGAAGAGCTTGAAAATATCGTTGACGAAACGGTGAAGCGAACCATTAAAGAAGCAATAGCGGACAAAAATTTCAAACAGGCTATTGCAGAACCAATCTATATGAATGAGGATAAAGGCATACTTATTAAAAAGGTAAGATGTTTTGCTAATTCGGTGAAGCAGCCTATCAATATTAGGCAACATCGAGATTTGTCCAAAAAAGAATATAAACAGCAGTATCATGTAGTGAATGAAAATAATTACATGTTGGCTATTTATGAGGGTTTGGTGAAAAATAAAGTGGTTAGAGAATTTGAAATAGTAAGCTATATCGAGGCTGCTAAATATTATAAACGAAGTCAAGACCGAAATATATTCTCGTCTATAGTGCCTACTCATAGCACAAAATATGGATTGCCACTTAAGACAAAACTTTTAATGGGGCAGCTGGTGTTAATGTTTGAAGAAAATCCTGACGAAATACAAGTGGATAATACCAAAAACTTAGTTAAAAGACTCTACAAGGTGGTAGGTATTGAAAAAGATGGACGTATAAAATTTAAATATCATCAAGAAGCTCGTAAAGAAGGTTTGCCTATTTTTAGCACTCCTTATAAAAATAATGATGATTATGCTCCTATTTTCAGACAGAGTATAAACAATATCAACATATTAGTAGATGGTATAGATTTTAATATCGACATTCTTGGTAAAGTAACGCTTAAAGAGTAAGTCGATATGTTAAAGCGAAGCGTTGTGTACCTATTCAGTTAGAATTTTTTTAGTATATTTGCAATAACGCTGATATATTCGAGCCACTTCTTGTATGAAAATATTTGTATAATGTACTTATATTCAATGTTTTAAATAGTACAAGTTGTGGTTTGATGTAGAATAAAGATATAAAGCAACTCGCAAGTTTCTCTATCAAATGACGCATAGGTTGTGGTTTGATGTAGAATCAAGATATGAAGCAACAATAAACGCTGTCCCACCGCTGCACCGTGTGTTGTGGTTTGATGTAGAATCAAGATATGAAGCAACGGAGACGGATCAAAATCTTAACGCCCACGAGTTGTGGTTTGATGTAGAATCAAGATATAAAGCAACATATCTTCTTTGCACAGCAACAAGTAGAATGTTGTGGTTTGATGTAGAATCAAGATATAAAGCAACACTGAACTGCCCAAAAGTGAACGGTACGTAGTTGTGGTTTGATGTAGAATCAAGATATAAAGCAACTACTTGTGAAGCACGAGCGCATTATCATTGTTGTGGTTTGATGTAGAATCAAGATATAAAGCAACAGAAGTTTATGGATTTTTGAAGAGAGAATAGTTGTGGTTTGATGTAGAATCAAGATATAAAGCAACGTAGGAGATTTAATTGAAGAATGCAAGTTAGTTGTGGTTTGATGTAGAATCAAGATATAAAGCAACATAGCGGTAAATATTTCCAGCATCGGAAAGTTGTGGTTTGATGTAGAATCAAGATATAAAGCAACCTTGTTGCCGTCCACAGAGCATCGCTCGCAGTTGTAGTTTGATGTAGAATCTTAATTGAACTTACGAGCGGGTCGATATTTTACACCTATATATAAGAAGGACATAAGATAGCAAAAGAACATGGTGCCTCATCCATTCATCACCGAGCAATGTTTCAGAGTGGCACATTAGCCCCCCACCCTCGGCACTTTGCTCATCATGCTTACCATCGTCATCGCACACAAAGATTTCTTCTACGACAGCTGGGTAAGTGCAGTTTGCCTAATCGTCATCATCGTCTTGTGCTGAATAGGTAAGGAAGGCAGAGCGGCGCAAGGGTGGATACGGCACATGCTCGCCTTTGAGTCCGTGCCATAGAACCTGATTGAACTCCACGTCGGGAACATTGTCTTCTTTCGTGAAATCGTAGGTCTCGCTCATGGCCTGGTATTTACTTGCCTTCACATTCAGTTCGTCCAACGCCACATTGTTGGGCAGATGCACAAAGGGCGTAACGTCGGCCTGCGGTGTGAAGCATCGCCACATGGTGCGTGCGGCGGCATCGTGCTGGGTCATGGGCGGCAACCCCAGTATCAGTTCCATGGTGCGCACCATGGAGGTAGTGGTGTAAGGCGTACTGTCTACGAAGCCTCGCTTCACAAATCCACCAGCCACATAAGCCGTACTGCGGTGGGCATCTACGTGGTCGGAGCCATTCTGCGCATCGTCCTCAATGACAAACACGACCGTTTCTTTCCAGATGGGTGAATGACTGAGGTGATTTATCAGCTTGCCTACAGCCAAATCGTTGTCGGCCACATGGGCGTATGGCGTGGGCCGTTTGAGCTTCATGCCCTCGGTGTGATCGTTTCCGAAGCGCACGGTATTAAACTGCGGAACCTGATGGATGGCCAACAGCGAATCGAAATCGGCCTCCCACTGACGATATCGAAGTGTGTCTCTCACCTTGAGGGTGTAAGGCTCGAACGTGGGGCACACGTGACCTTCCAGCGAGGCAATGGTGGGAACAACCTCTGCCGCAACCTTCTTGCCGCCCACTTTCCTGGTCTCGCGTTTACAAAACTCGCCATAAGAACGGTAGGATACACCACGGGCCTTGCATAAATCCCAGAAGAATCCCGACTTGTTGTTTCCCATTCTGTGGCCGCCCTCACCGGCATATACGTCGCCCCGCCCGCTGTAGTTGGTTGGCCACACTTTCTCCAAATAGTCGTTGGCATAGGCACCCATAGTCCAATTGTGTCCGTCACAACTCACCTCAGCGTTCACATAGAAGTTGTCCAGCAGCACAAACTCCTCGGCTATCTTATGAAGGTTGGGCGTGACGCGTCGACCGAAGAGCGTCAGTGATGAATCGCCATTGCCTTTGGGGATGTCGCCCAGCACCTGGTCGTACGTTCGATTTTCCTTGATGACATAGAATACATACTTGATGGGACTGGGATCACCGAGCTTCTGTGGAATGGGATTGCCTGGCTCACTGCCTGAGAGATATTCTTTTTTCTTATCGTATGGCGTGTTGGCAAAACACTGTCGAGTGTATCGTTCCAACTGTTTCTTGTTGGGCACGTCGATGATGGACATTGCCCCGAGAAACATTCCGCCGATGTACTGCACTTTCTTGTTTTTCTTGACGTCGCCGCGATGATGCTCAAATTGTTCTTGCCGAGAGACAGGCCATGGCCCATGTGGGTTCGCCGCAGAGCTCAGTCCCTTGCCGTTGGTCACCCACAGCTTGTGGTTGACATACTTCACGTTCGTGGGATACCATCCTACCGGAATGAAGCCCATGGCTCTACTGCTGCCTGGCGTCGACACGTCGAAGAGTGTAACACAGTTGTTGTCGGCATTGGCGATGGCCAGCTGCCTGCCATGCTTCAACAAGCACAGTCCGTTGGTGGTGCTGCCAGGAAGCGACTGACTGAAAAGAGCTGCGTTGAGGGTTTCCTCCACCCGCCGCTGCCGCAGGTTCACCACCGAGACACTGTTGTCATTGGCATTGGCCACGAAAAGTCTACCGTTTCTCTCGTCCAGACACATCTCGTTGGGGTGACTTCCCACGGGGATAGAATCGGACCACGCCTTCGCTGCCACGTCCCAAACCTTCACCTGGTCGCATCCCCAGCAGGAGGCGTAAGCGTGCTTGCCATCTGCTGACACCAGCACCTGATAGCCCTCGCCGCCCAAAGGAGCCTTCGTGAGGAGCCGCTTGGTTGCTGGATCGTAGATGTACAGTGAGTTGTCCCAACGTGTCACGATGTAAAGATGACCGGTTTTGGGATGAACAGCCAAACCAGCGGGCGATATGCGCACGGGCCACTTCTTGCCCAGCACGATGCTGTCGCCGAGGTGTATTTTCCCATTATTGGCCACTTGGTACATGTTAACCTGGTTGTCGTTGCCACCCGAGACATAGAGTGTCTTGCCGTCGGGCGAATAAGTCAGTCCGTACCAACTGGTGCGGATGGTTTGGTCATCCACCTCTACCTGCTTTTTGGTGTCAAACACCTTGACGCATTGACGGCCGTAGCCGTTGTTGGTCACGGCCAGCCACCGCCCGTTGGGCGACACGGCCATGTTCAGCGGGAGGTCTCCCAGCGGTAAATGTTTGCCTGCAGGCGTGAGGCGCCAGCCGTTGGGCAACATAACAGATTGTGCCTGCTGGGCAAACGCACCAACAGACAGGAGTGTAGCGAAAAGCACACTCCATGTTTTCAAATATTTCATCATTGACAATTTCAAATAAATCACGCTAATACCTTGGTCTACAAAAAGACAGCACAAAGTTATGGATTCATTCTGAGAAGAAAAACTGAATCAAGTTACAATGATGTGACATTCCAGAGAGGGAGATGGAAGGTCTCGAATGCAGAAGCCCATTCCTGCGTCCATAAGAAATAAGAATTGAGGAATAAAAAAATATGAAATAAAAAAGGAGAAATGAAACGAGAACCTACCTTCAACTCAGACAAAAAGACCGTATTCCAGTCACACGACAGGATACGGTCTTTTTGGTACGCTCGGCATGAGCATTATCTAACGGGTGGAAGTCCCGAGTAAGCCCTAATAGCGGGAATTACATAGCCAAAGGCAAGGGTGTTCATCGTGAGGTGAAATCTGAAGGAAGCTGGTGGCAACATCTGCCCCAACGAACAGAAACTTCATACAAGGATATGACCGTGGACAAGATTGCATGACAAATCAAAGTCTTATAGCTATTCGAAAAGGTTGGTGGAGTTTCACATATCATATATGGGTAACGATCAATATCCTTATATGTGTATTAAAAGCCGTAAGCAATAAACAGGAAAGAACGACGTTTAATAGTTGATAACCATAAACGATCGTACGTTATGACAGCGTTAAGCGCAAAGACAATAACGCAGCTTCTTTCTGTAAGTACAAGAGTCAAGCCGAACGACGACCACGAGAAGATGCAGTTCTACTACCATCCTGACCACTTGGGTAGCAGTAGCTCTAAAGGAAATCATTATTCTTTTGATACGCAACATAGAGAATTTGAAGTTCTCGATAAAAGTGGCAAACACCAAGTGGCTGTAAATTTTAACGGGGAGAGGACCAAGAAGCCTAACTCTTCAGGGAAACATAATATAAAAATAGATTCATCCGACATTTGGAGTGATAATCCTTATTTAACACGAGAAGCAAGATTATTCCTGACGAGGTCACCTCCTCTGTCCTATTGCATCAATTAAAATGGATCATTGTTCATCCATGCAGTTTTGTTCTCATCAACAGATGGCCTGGATGAATCCTGAGACAACAAATACTGATATTTTTTCTTACAATCATCTCTCTATATTTCGCGTATTTAAAAATAAGAATCCTTCGGTTTGAAATTCGAGAAATTTGAGATAATTCGTAGTGGGTTGACGTTCTGGGTTTTAACAAACATGATTTTACTATACGTTTTTTGTTGTCTACGATTAGATATCAAACGCCACTGCGATTAAACTCTAATCACGATGCGACAAAGGTTCGGTCGCGCAATCGATAAGCTCAAATCGCGGTGCCACAAGGCTGTAACCGCATCGGCCTTGTGTTTTTGATATTCTTCGGTCTTGTAATTATCCGAAAAAACATGGCGCATTTCTGCCCAGATGCGACGAAAGGAAATGACAGGAAATGGTAATAATATTTTATAATGTGAAGAATGAAAAGTGAAGAATGAAGAATGAAGAATGAAGGATGAAGAGGGAAGAGTGAAGAGAGAAGAATGAAGAATGAAGAGGGAAGAGGGAAGAGGGAAGTGTATGCACTGCATGACTGTCGTATCACTCGATCCGATTTTTGACGATTCAAAGTTACCGATTACAAAAGTATGTTTTGAGTGTTATAAAAAATAAAAAAAAAGCACTATTACGTTGATACTTTTGTATTTTTGCACTCAGTTATCTTGAACAGCAGAATTTGAAACACTGAAAATCCGTAATCTGTCTATATGTAAAATCTTTAAATTTGGATTATTATGACTAAGAAGTTTTGGTTAATAGCACTCATCGTAGCTTGCACTGTTGTATTTGGCAGTTGCGATAAGTCTGAGGAATTGAGTGTTGAGCAACGTAAGTTGGATATGAATCTATTCAACCAAACCTATACTGTCAATGATGAGGGGTGCTGTGTGCTAAAAGGGAGAAAGCCAATAGCAGCAGAAGAAATACAGAGTAAGGTCAAGGGCTATGGTTGGGAGAGTATTGCCACTTATGAGGTACAGGAAAACGGAAAGTTGAGCAAGGAGGAATTTTGGAAAGACAGAGTTGGTGGCAGCCCTACACACTTTTGGTTTGAGACATCACAGCAAGCTTTTAGTTATTTTTATAGTGATGACTTGCCTGCCTTTTGTTTCAGTCGTGTATCATGGAGTTATGACGTGGGTAATGGCTTCATACTGTTTGGCAACAACAATCTGACAACAGAAAACAGATACATGCAGATTCTTAAACTTGACGAGTCGAATGGCAAGACTTTAATGTATACCATGCAAAAAATAGGAACGAGAAGTGAAGGCAGCAATGGTTCCAAGTCTGTTTATGGCATGATTGTATATAAGCGCATGACAGAAACAGATTTGGAAATGATGAAGAAAAGTTACACATATGATTTGGATATAGACCGTTCTGTACCTGAAAACTGCAAGTTCAAGATTAAGACATACTATACAGAAGACAATAAAGACAACACAGACCCTGTGTTTCAGACTTTCCGCCTTATAACATTTGAACTTACCGATGAATATGGTTTCAACTCTTCGGATAACGCCTTTTACAATTACTACGATTCAATTACTTGGACGAGTGATTGTCGTGATATGCCAGATAGCTTTGGCATCATGGAACGCAAGACAAACAGTTTGAAGACCTCCTATTGGTGGAGTACATACTTCTTCACACCTCATGACAATACTACCGTATATGCCAATGGCTATAAAGATGGTCATATTGTCTATCAAGCTCATAAGAGGCTCTATTTAGTAAATGATGGATTCTTTGGTTACGATTGGGATATTGTAAGGTATAATCCAAAGAACCCCGAGCTAACAGAATATTGCTTGCTTGACAAGAACCGTGAGTTCATCATCACTCCACCTACAGCCTACAAAGAAGACATTGCAAATCCGTATGCAGAGTTACGTATTGTACTGAAAGGAGCAAAAGACAAAAACGACAAGGAATATATGTTAGGCGTGCTTGAACGTGAAAGAGAAGGTCTGTTGAAGATTATGGACCAGTACTATGAAGCACACAGTACTATAAAAGAAACAGAAAAGGCTTCGCTGTGTAAAACGTTTAAGGCACTACCCGAAGATGCTGATATTAAGGCATATTGGCGTACAAAACATTCACGCATGGTACTGATGCTTAAAACTGACGAAGAAGACCCTATAAACAGTGAATACTATGTGCATGCGGAACCAATTAAATGATAAATAAGTTTAATGTGGATAACGCAATTAAATGTAGTTTATATAAATCGGGTAGGAGGTAAATGTTATTCATAAAAGGCATTTACCTCCTACTTTCACATTTACCGACCTTCCACACCACCGTACGTGCCGTTCGGCATACGGCGGTTTCGTACTTTTACACCTCACGGTGTGTGGCAAGTTGTTTTCAGCTATCCCTTTGAGTAACGTCACTTCTATCCTATTGTCGGATTCCGTCCTATCGTCTTGGATAGAGAGCTCCTTTCGGACATCTGACGAAAAGGTTCGCAGGGTAGCATTCATTTACTATTGCACTGCACGATTCGGTCCTTCCCTGTAGGCACACGTGCCTTGGGTACTATGACCTCTGCTGACTTCTCACGGCAAGCTTTACTCCGCTTCTTTCGTAAAAACAACTATTTGAAACATCCGTGAGACCTCCTCGGATAAGAACATTATCTTTCCATCTTATACCTACTTCATTTTTTCGCAAAGCTCAAGGAAAATCCACCGACCATTCCGAATAGCTATGGGACTTTGATTTGTCTGGCAATCTTATCCATGGTCATATGCCTTATATGAAGTTTCTGTTCGTTAGGCCAGATGTTTGCCGCTGGCTTCCTTCAGATTTCACCTCACGATGAACACCCTTGCCTTTGGCTATGTAATTCCCGCTATTAGGGCTTACTCGGGACTTCCACCCGTTAGATAATGCTCATGCCGAGCGTACCAAAAAGACCGTATCCTGTCGTGTGACTGGGATACGGTCTTTTTTTCGGTGTTTGTAGCCCACTTATCCCACAACCATGCTCACTAAGTACAGCGCGACGGGGATGGTGACGACGGCGATACCGATGAAGTCGATGTATACACCCGACTTAATCATCTTTGTAATGGGAACGTAACCGCTGGCATAAACAATGGCATTCGGTGGCGTCGAGACGGGGAGCATGAAGCCCAACGAGGCAGAGAGGGCCACGCCTACTGCCACCGGCACTGGGCTGAACCCTGCCGAGAGGGCTGTTCCGATGGCAAGCGGACCAATCATGTTGGTCGCGGCGGTATGCGAGGTCAGCTCTGACAGAAGCAGTGACATCACGCAGAATACGGCCACGAACAGCAATTCAGACGGCTTGCCGCCCATCATGGCGATAATCTGGTCGCCAATCCAGCTCGACAGACCGGTGGAATACATCATGCCTCCCATAGCCAGTCCGCCACCGAAGAGCAGCAACGTACCCCATTCCACGCCCGCCACGGCATCCTTCCAGTCGAGCGTCATCTTGTTCTTCTTCAAGTCTACGGGCAGGAAGAACAGCAGCAGCGCACCCACCATAGCCGCAATAGCCTCTGGGAAGAGCCTGTTGTATTTGTTCAGCACCTCGCTCTGGGTGCCGAGGACGATGCTCAGCACGCCTGGCGTTATCCAGAGAATGACGGCCACGCCGAAGGCAATCATCGTGTTCTTCTGCGCACGAGTCCATTTTCCCAGTGCCTTTACCTTGCCGTTGATGAATTCGGTGGCGCCTGCGATGTGTTTCACATCACTTGGGAACATGCGAGAAAGTACGATGTAGGCAATCACGAAATAAGCCACCATGGCCACGAATCCCCATACCATCCATTGGAAGAACGATTCATGTAGGTCGCACATCTCGTTGAGGAATCCCAGCATGATGATGTTCGGTGGCGTTCCAATCGGCGTGAGTACGCCGCCGATGGAGCAGGCGTAGGCCGTCATGAGCATAAGGCCAGTGGCGTATTTGTACGAACTGAGGTTGACAATCTTGCCTTGCGCGGCCATCATCTCGCGGATAGCCTCGAGCAGTCCCAGCGCAATGGGGAACATCATGGCGGCTGTTGCCGTGTTGCTAATCCAACCCGAGCAGAGCATGCACGCCAGTCCGATGGCCAAGAAGATGCGCCGCGGGTTGTCGCCCACCCATTTCATCGACATAATGCCATAGGCGATACGCTTGTCCACACCATTCACCATCATGGCTTTGGCTATCATGAAACCTCCCATGAAGAGGAAAATCATGGGGTTGGCAAAGGCGGCAAAGGCCTCTTTCATCTTCACCACATCGAACACCACACAGAGGGTGGGGCCTATGAGGGAAGTCACAGGGATGGGTACCGGCTCGGTAATCCACCACAGTGCCACCAGCGTCATGATGGCTAGTAGCTTGTGGCCCTCGGGCGTGAGGCCAGAGATGGGGGTAATCCACACGAGGATGGCGCATATCGGACCGAAGATGGCACCGATGATCCTACGTTTACGGTCGAATGATGAGTCCTGATTTGACTGTTCTTGTTCCAGAGGCTCTGCTTTCTTGTTCGTGTCGTTCATATCAGTTAATTAAGTGTTTAAGTTATTGGTATTAATGATTCCAAAAATAAGAAATATATTCTAATCAACCGTTTAATTGGCTATTTTTCTTTTGATTTATCGTTTTTTTTGTCAAAAAGTAGTTGATTTATCTTTAAAATGTTTATATTTGCGTTGTAACTTTTCTGTTAAGGAGAGCTTAAGATACCATTCTCCCGATGTGGAATGTGTGGTTTTTATTCAAGAATTATCCATCAAAAACCTTATATATTATGAAAATGGTGTATATTATTCTCATTGCAGTAGTGCTCATCTTAGCGATTGCCTATCTGACCTATCGTAAGAACCACAATCTGGCGTTTAATGAAGAGCGTCTGAAAGATGCCGTCAATCGTGTTTTCAGCGAGTCTGGCATGTCTACTATGAAGCGGTCCGATTTCCTCTTGCGTCTGAAGCAAATCCTCGGCTGCACGCACAAGCAGGCGCTCTATATGTATGGAGTGGCTCGAACCAAAGGACTAATTGAGGTCGACAATAAGCAGGTCAGCAAGGCTCCATAGTCAGCTGCATAGCGCCACAGTGCCTATTCTATACTACATCTATTAAGGTGTAGGGTTGTGGCAAGCGCCGTCTCGGTGTTCTCCTGATGGCCGGCCACCAAAAGAAAAAGGCGACACCTCATGATGTCGCCTTTTCTCATATATTGCTGTGTAACACTAACGGTACCGTGCCAACTAATTGCTTGCCTTGGGCTGCAAGTTGGTGATCTCCATTGTACACTCTTCCTTTTCGCTTTTATCCTGCTTGAAGGTGATGAACAGTGTTTTGATGCTCTCGGGGTAACTTGCCTTGGTATGGTCTACCTTTACACCCATATTATAAGTTGGCCTGTTTATGTTTGTATTGGGAGTTACTGACAGTGTAATCCAATCCGGCAATTCATTCGTAACGGTTTCATGCTTCATTCCTGCTTCATCCTCGTATGCATATTTGACAATCTGAAAGCTCTGCAAGGCAGCATACAAATCATATGCAGTTTTGCCAACCAGACCATAATATGTATATCTATAACTATTCAAGTTAAACTCAGCCTTAGAAAGGCCATCGTCACCAGGCTGGGCATCTTTGGATGATGGCCTAAGCTCAAACTTATATCGCAAATCTGCATCCGAGAGGTTTTCATCAATCCTGTAAACAACTACCTGTCCTGGCTTCCACGCTTTGACGGCAGCGAGATTGATGGTGAGCTTCTTGATGGGTGCCCGATGGTCTTTATCCTTGTTAGGTCTCGGTCTAGGGTATAAGCCATTATCCTCCGTCAACCAAATAACAGCTTTTGCGTCTGCGCCCAGTTGCTGCGGAATCATAAAGATGGTGAGATTGTCGCGCTTGCCATCCTTCATCACACCCGTCACTTGGGTTCTGTTAACTTGGGTGGTTTTGTTTGGGGTGACAGTTCTATAGTTTACACCTTCATACTTCGGCCATTTTAGGTGAATGGGTTCCTTCGTGTCAGAGGGTGTCCAGTTGAAAGTGGGTATGTCACCATTGAATGTCACCTCACAAGTACCCTTGGCAGCCAAGCCCTGCATCTCGATACCCGCAATCTCATAGCCAGTGGGGCATTTGTCGCCAATGGCGAAGTTGACGGCTGTGAGGGCGTGATGCAAGGTAATCTTGGCAGGTTGCTGTTCTCCTTCCGCCTGAACCTTAACGTTGGTCTTGCCAACCATGAGGTCTATGTGTTGCGTTGCGTCAATGCTTGCACCGAGGTCGTAGGTCAACGAGTATTTGTCTATGCCTGTTTTTTCAAGGCTGTTCTCTCCTTGCAGGTACGGATACACGCCTACCAGCTGCACGTATGGCTCTGCCTTGTTGTAGTACTTGGCTGCTCCACCCACCGTAACGGTTCCGGATTTAGATGCCTCACCATTGGCAATGAAGTTGAGCGTGTTGCCCATTTGGTCGAAGCCGCCCTTGCACGAATAGCCATAAACGCTAAACTTAGAATCGTCTGGCATGACGCCAATATTGTCGTACATGGTTCCGCGCGTAGTGGTGACAGCGTTGGTGGCAAATTGCAGTTTCACCTCGCTTCCTACCTTACCACCGTTTGTATCAGTAGTTCCCAATTCGTTGTCCACGTCTTGCGAGCAAGACACGGTCAGCATCATGACACCTGCCATGGCAAGCATCAGCTGCTTTTGTCTATTCAGAAATCTATTCATAGCAGTTTTTGTTTTTGTTGTTCTGTAATTCCGTTATAACTAACTATTGGCCAATCAAGGTTTCAGCCAATCTGGCAACTCTTCTTGTCCCTCAGATGTTCCTCCTGGGTTTTCAGGTTCAGTCTCCTCCCATGGATCCACCTCAAAACCTGCTTCTGGCTGAGGGCTTGCGGCAAGAATTCCAGCAGAAGATCCAAAAGACAACACCTTGCACACAGGGGACTCATAAAACTGTTTTACTTGTAACTTGTTTCTTTTCATATTCACAATTACTTATTTTCGTTTAGTTTTGGCTACAGTCTACCCTAACTCTAACAGGTAACTTTACTCTATCTGAAAACTTTGCAAAGGTATATATTTTTCTCCACATTAACGCTTTGGAGTATATAAAAAAACTAAAAAGCGCGATTAATTAGTTTTCCCTCAAAAAGGCGAGATAGCATTTTTCATATTAACCTGCGGAAAGAATTGGTGATGAAAACTATTTAAGAGCAATAAAATTGCTTTAATTTGCTTACTTAAATTTAATTCTATAACTTTGCACTGCAAAAAAGGTCGAACAATCCGACTGATATTGCAGTAACGTGAGTAATATATGGTTATCCAAAGAAATAAATACATCGAAGCTTTGATAAGTAAGCGTTGGAATGGAAAGGTAAAGATAATCACTGGCATTAGACGCTGTGGCAAATCTTTTCTGTTATCGACATTATATAAAGATTATCTGAAGAAAGAGGGTGTTTCTGAAGATTGCTTCATAGAAATCGCATTAGATAGAAAAGTGAACATAAAGTACAGAAATCCGAATGTGCTTTATGAATACATCATGGATAAAGCATGCGACGAAGAAAAACGATATTATGTTTTTATCGATGAGATACAATTGTCTATAAAAGTAAAAAACACTGATATAGACGAAAGCCTTGTGTCTGAGGACGACAAGGATATGCTTTACACAACGTTCTATGACATTCTCAATGACCTTATGGCACGGAAGAATTTGGACATATATGTTACTGGTTCAAATTCTAAAATGCTGTCTTCTGATATTGTGACGAATTTCCGTGATAGAGGATCAGAAATAAAAGTATATCCACTTTCCTTCAAAGAATATTATGAAGTGTCTGGCCTTGAAAAAGCTGATGCACTTGAAGAGTATTTAACCTATGGGGGAATGCCGTCAGCAGTCTTGGAACAAAGTGAGTCTGAAAAACAGAAATACCTTTACGACCTTCACAAGAATGTGTACATTAAAGATATTGTTGAAAGGTATAATTTAAAGGATGATGAAGTGTTGGACGCACTTATTGACTCGCTTTATTCTGCAGTAGGCTCACTAACCAATACCCATAACTTGGCCAATACAGCCGGTTCTTTGATGAAGCGCAAAACATCTGACCATACTATCAAGAATTACATCAACTATCTTGAAGATGCTTATTTGTTCTTGGGTGCCAAACGGTATGACATCAAAGGAAAGAAATACTTCGACAACACTCAGAAGTATTATTCCATTGATATGGGATTAAGAAATGCGAAACTGAATTTCCGCCAACAAGAAAAATCTCATTTAATGGAGAACCTTATTTATATAGAACTAATTCGTAGAGGATATCGCGTCGATGTTGGAGTCGTAGAACTGACACGTGTTATTGATGGCAAGAAGAAACAGTCACAATATGAGATTGATTTTATCGCCAATACAGGACGTGAAAAGATTTACATCCAATCTGCATTGAATGTAGATACTGTTGAGAAAAAGAACCAAGAAACATTTTCTCTAAAGAACTCAGGGGATTTCTTTAAGAAAATGGTAATTCTTGATGGCAACTCCAAATTATGGACGGATGACGAAGGCATAATGTATGTTGGTGTCATTCCTTTTTTATTGGAAGAGTCCATTATACCACAATATTGACATTCTAAATTATTGTTGAATAGTCGCGAGAAGCTACCTTCGCCTCATAAAAAAAAAGAAAAGTATGGCAGATATCAAGCATCCACCATACTTTCCTCATTGATTGGACCGCTATTACAGCAGGGCCTTGAACTTCTCATCGAGCGTTGCCTTTGAGGCTGCCCCAACGAATTTGTCTACCAGCTCTCCTCCCTTGAAGAAGAGAATGGTAGGAATGCTGCGCACGCCAAACTGCATGGCTAAGTCGTCATTCTCTTCTACATCGCATTTGCCTACGACGATTTTTCCATCATAGTCGTTTGCTAACTCAGAGATAACAGGACCTACCTTGCGACAAGGGCCGCACCATGTAGCCCATAAATCCACTACCAATGGCAGATCGCCATTCTTGTAACTCTCGAAATTCTCGCTTGTAATTTTAACTTCCATTCTTTATTTGATTTTTATATGTCTTTACGACAAAGATAAACGATTATCATGAATCATGCAAGCATCGTGCCAAATTAATTCACCAGATAATTCATATTGGGGTTTCCCTCGATGTATCTGATCAGGTCATGATTCAAACTGATTTGCTGAAGCCCTGAATGAAGCAAGATACTGGTTTGATGTTTCTTGTCCACTACTTGGAAGCACAGCTGCGTGTTGCCCTTTGAATCTTGCAACATCGACACAATGTCGTTCACCACCACTTCATCGATGGCCTCGCTATCCACGACAATGGTCAGCCTGTGTATCTGCTTGTCTCTTACCGTTTGCAGGTACTGAACATCGTTGATGCGAAAGTCGTAGTAGTTGCTGTCCCGGTATCGCTGCGTACACTTGCCCGAAAGATAAACGGTACTGCCCACTACCATCATGCCTTTCCACTTTCCCCATTCCTCACCAAAGAAGGCTATCTCGCCTGTTCCACTAAAATCTTCTATCGTCACGAAGCCACAAGGCTTTCCGGTTCTCGTAAATTTGTCCTTCACATCGGTAATCATGCCAGCGAAAACCACGTCTGCCTTTTTGGCCAACTCGGCCTTGTCGCCCAGTTCGGTGCACGATGTGTTGCACATGCTCTTCAACACGATGCTGAATTCGTCCAACGGATGAGCCGAAAGATAGATTCCCACCAAGTCATGCTCGCGATTCAATTTCTCAATGTTGCTCCACAACTCTGGTTTAGGAATGGGTGGTGTGGCAATCTCTACGGCATCTACGCCGCCAAAGAGCGAATGTTCTATTTCTGATTTCTTGTTCTGATAGAGCTGACCATAGCGTACGAGCGTGTCGATAAACAGTTCGCCTTTGTTGTTGGCAGTGAAGTAGCTCTCTCGCGGAATGCCGAAGCTGTCGAATCCACCACTAAGTGCCAAACTTTCAAAGGCCTTGCGGTTGACCTGCGTAAAGTCCACTCGGTGTGCAAAATCGAAAATGTCTTGGTACAGTCCATTGGCCTCTCGCTCTTCGATGATGGCAGTTGCGGCGGCATCACCCATACCCTTGATGGCAGCAAGACCGAAGCGTATTTCCCCGTGGTGGTTCACACCAAACTTCTGATAGCTCTCGTTGACGTCGGGGCCTAACGTGGCAATACGCAGCGACTTGCACTCGTCCATCAATTTGGATATTTCCGTTATCTGATCCTTGCGGCGACTCATGATGGCTGCCATGAACTCGGCAGGATAGTGTGCCTTGAGGTATGCCGTTTGAAAAGCCACCCACGAATAGCAGGCCGCATGCGACTTATTGAAGGCATAGGATGCAAACTTCTCCCAGTCGGCCCATATCTTGTCCAGCACGTTCTCATCATATCCGTTCTTCTTGCCGCCTTCGATAAACTTGGGTTTCATGGCATCTACTATCGCCTTTTTCTTCTTGCCCATCGCCTTACGCAGGGCGTCACTCTCTCCACGCGTGAAATTGGCCAGCAAGCGCGAGAGCAACATCACCTGCTCTTGATAAACAGTGATGCCGTATGTATCTTTCAAATACCGTTCCATCACCGGAATGGGATATGTAATCTCCTCCTCTCCTTTCTTACGGGCGATGAACGACGGGATGTTGTCCATGGGACCGGGGCGGTAGAGGGCGTTCATGGCGATGAGATCTTCAAACTTCGTTGGACTTAACTGGCGCAGATAGTTCTGCATGCCGGCCGACTCAAACTGGAACGTGCCGATGGTGCGTCCCTCTTGGTAAAGCTTATAGGTCAATTCGTCGTCAATGGGAATCTTGTCGAGGTCGATGTCTATGTTCTTCGTCAGCTTCACATTTTTTACCGCTTCCTTCAACTCCGACAGGGTTTTCAGCCCCAAGAAGTCCATCTTGATCAGTCCTGTTTCCTCAATCACATGCCCATCATACTGCGTACAGTTGGTTTTTTCGTCCTTAAAGTCGGGGTCATCGGCCGTTGACACGGGTACCCAGTCGCTAATGGGGTCGCGACAGATGATGAAACCACAGGCATGGATGCCCGTTCCCCGCACCGTTCCCTCCAGCATTTTGGCATACTTGATGGTGTTGCTCTCGCGTATGTCGGTAGAGGCTTCGGCCATCTGTAGCTCGGGTGTGCATTTGATGGCGTTGGTGAGGTTCATTTTCATCTTATCGGGAAGCCTCTCCGGAATGGCCTTGCACAGAGCGTTTGCTCGCTCCAGCGGCAGTTTTTCCACCCGCGCCACGTCCTTGATGGAGTTCTTGGTTGCCATACTGCCGTAGGTGATGATGTGCGCACAGTTCTCGTGTCCATACTTGTCCATCACCCATTTCAGCACCTTCCCCCGGCCATCGTCATCAAAGTCGGTGTCGATATCGGGCAAAGAGATGCGGTCGGGGTTCAAGAAACGCTCGAACAGCAAGTCGTATTTCAGGGGATCAATCTTGGTAATGCCCAAGCAGTAGGCCACAACCGACCCGGCTGCCGACCCACGTCCCGGTCCCACCATCACGCCCAATTCCTCTCGGGCCGCACGAATGAAGTCGGATACAATCAAGAAATAGCCCGGAAAACCCATGGTCTTCATCACATGAAGCTCAAAGCGTATGCGGTCGTCCACCTCCTTGGGCAGCGGGTCGCCATACAACGGCTTGGCACCCTCATAGGCAAGATGCTGCAAATAGTCGGCCTCAAACTTGATGCGATACATCTTCTCATAGCCGCCAAGATGGTCTACCCGCTTCTGCGCGTCTTCCTCCGACATAGGATTTTCGCCATTTTCATCGGTGGTAAACTCACGCAGAAGGTCTTCCTCCGTGAACTTTTGTTTCCAATCCTCTTCCTTTCCAAACGATTCGGGGATGGGGAAGTTGGGCATGATGGGGTCGTGATTGATGGAATAGGTTTCCACCTTATTAAGAATCTCGATGGTATTTGCCATCGTTTCGGGCACATCGCTGAAGATATTGTTCATCTCTTCGCGGGTCTTAAACCACTCTTGCTTGGAATAAAGCATGCGCGTGGGGTCGTCAAGGTCTTTCCCCGTAGAGAGACACAACAGGTGATCGTGTGCCTCGGCGTTCTCTTTGTCCACAAAGTGAACGTCATTGGTGCACACCACCTTAACACCATACTCCTTGGCCAGCTTGAAAATCACCTGATTGGCGCGCTGCTGCATGGGATAGGCCTCACGGTTGGCCCGAATGGAGGGGTCTTTCACCTCGTGGCGTTGTATCTCCAGGTAGTAATCGTCACCAAAAACCCGCTTGTACCACTCCACCGCTTCCCTGGCTCCGGCCATGTCGCCGGCAATGATTTTACGTGGAACCTCTCCAGCCAGACAGGCCGAACAAACAATGAGGTCTTCATGATATTTCTCCAATTCCTCACGGTCGGTACGCGGCCGCATGTAATAGCCGTCCTCCCAGGCATGGCTCACCAGTTTGATGAGGTTTTTGTAGCCCCGATAGTTCTTCGCCAATACGATGAGGTGGTAACCACTCATGTCGCCCATGTCCTTGACCTTGTCGAACCTACTGCGCCGAGCTACATACATCTCACAGCCGAAGATGGGCTTGAAGGGCTGCTTGCCGTCGGCCTTCAACTGCTTATTCACCGTGTTGGCATAGTCGAAAAATTCTTTGATGCCAAACATGTTTCCATGGTCGGTGATGGCCAGTCCGCGCATCCCGTCGGCAACAGCCTTGTCAACGAGCCGCTTCACGGGCGACTGACCGTCCAGAATGGAATAATAAGTATGTACGTGTAGGTGGACAAAATCGTTCATGAGCTCAATTTATTTTGGAGCGTAAAGGTACTCAATATGCTCCACACGGCCAAAGAATGAGAGTAAAAGTTTGTGCGGTTTCCAAAAAACAATTATCTTTGCACAAACTTCTAATCGGTTTTCATACTATGATTAAAAGAATCAAGAAACTGAAGAAAATCCGTATACATCGCGAAGGAACAGACACCCTGATTTGGGGATTCATAGCCATTGCAGCCATCGCATTGCTATTATGGCGTTCGTTCGAAACTAAAATCCCATTTTATGCCTTTACGGTTATCTTCGGAACAATATATTGCATCGTCATCAATTTCTTTCAATGCCCCATCCGCTATTTTCCATCTGAGGACACCGACAAGATTGTAGTGGCCCCAGCTGATGGTAAAATCGTGGTGATTGAGGAGGTGGAAGAGAACAAGTACTTTCACGAAAAGCGCCTCATGATTTCGGTCTTCATGAGCCTGTTCAACGTTCACGCCAACTGGTTTCCCGTTGACGGTAAGGTGAAACTGGTTCATCACCAAAACGGCAACTACCACAAGGCATGGCTGCCCAAAGCCAGTGAGGAGAATGAGCACAGCGACGTCATTATCACCACGCCCGACGGTGTGGACGTTCTCTGCCGACAGATTGCTGGAGCCATGGCCAGACGCATCGTGACCTACGCCAAAGAAGGTGAAGACTGCTATATTGACGAGCACCTGGGCTTCATCAAATTTGGTTCGCGCGTGGACGTGTATCTGCCGCTCGGAACGGAAGTGTGCGTGAAGATGGGACAAAAAACAACAGGCGACCACACCGTCATTGCAAAACTGAAATAAAACAAAGCGGGAACGGCAATCGGGGTGACGCACGTCACACCCACTACCCTACCAGACCTCTACGACACAAATGAGCAACATCATCAAAAGAAACATACCCAACGCACTGACTTGCAGCAACCTCATCTCGGGCTGCATCGCAACTTGTTTCGCCTTTATCGGCGATGCCAAGATGGCCTTGATATGGATACTCGCCGGGGCCACATTCGACTTTTTTGACGGCATGTCGGCCCGCTTTCTAAAGGTATCATCGCCCATCGGCAAGGAATTAGACTCGCTGGCCGATTGCGTTACCTTTGGTGTAGCGCCGTCCACCATGGTTTTTTATGAGCTTATGGTCATCGACTACCCGTCGTTTCTCACTACGCCAGAGGCGTTTTCTTTCGACCCTTACCGCACGTTCATTCCCTACATAGCCTTCCTCATGGCTGCTTTCTCGGCACTGCGGCTGGCCAAATTCAATATTGACACGCGTCAAACCGATTCGTTCATTGGGCTTCCCACACCGGCGAACGCCCTGTTTTGGGGGTCGCTCATCGTCACAAGTCCTGCCTGGCTTGAAAACAATGCCGGCGCACTGGTATACATTTTAGTACTGCTGCTGTTGAGTTGTTATCTCTTGGTCAGCGAGATTCCCATGTTCGCCCTGAAATTCAAAAACTTTAAATGGCAGGGCAACGCCATCCGACACAGCTTCATCATCTTCACAGCTGTTGTGCTTGTAACGTTTGGCGTATTGAAAGGCTGGTGGATTGTCATTGCATGCTACTTCCTCATATCCTTGGGATTATTACTGACAGGTAGGTCAAAAATCACCAAGATGAATCACGACAAAGAACACAAACTATGATATCCAAAATAATTTTTATCATTTTCCTCATCGGCTTGCTGGTGGTAGGCTTTTCCGCAGCAAAGTTTATCAGCATTTTCCGCGAAGGTGCCAAACTGTTCAGAGAGCAGGCCAAAGGGTCAGCCCAGCAGCGGCAACACCATAGAAACACCACCCAAACGGTGGTAGACCATCGGGATGCTGACGAAATAAACAAAAAAATCTTCAAAAAAGACGAAGGCGAATACGTTGAATTTGAAGAAGAACCCGCTGAAACGGAAATTAAGAACTAAGCGGAAGCGGCCTTTTCTTTGTCTCTTCCCGCACCTGCGAATGGGTTTTGTATATGCTCTACGTTCAGCACACAATCAACGTCTAACTGTAGGTATAAATATAGGTTCTGCAACAATTAACGGTACTACTTATGGTATGTGTGTAAAAGCATCGAATATAAATAGAATTTTTGGACTTACAAGATACTAAAGGGTTGTCATGAAATTCTTATTTAAGACATTTTGCATTATGGTCATATTCACGATGTTCGTGGATATGACCGCTCTAAGTAATAACATAACGAATAGAGATGGTTTATGGCGTGTTGATTCAGACTCCGTCACAATTACCACAAGCTATAGTGAGAAACAGCCAGAAAAATTAAATGTATACATTTATAATCACAGCAATTCGACGATATATATAGGGCGAACTTATGGATTGTTGATGCAAGTAGATGGGGAATGGAAATACATTGCCAAAGGTAGAAATCAAAAGTGCATAACTATATGGCCAGCGTCAAAACGTAACTTTCAAGTTAGTCTATGCGCTAAGAAAATAAAAAGCTCCTCAGGATGGGCATATAGAACAGATTCACTTTACAAAGTAAGATTTGACGTGTATGACAGCGATGGTATTTTTATTGATAAAATGGACTCTGATTTCAAAGTTTCTGGTAATATTGTTTGGCATCTGACTGACGGATTAGTGATTATACATTTAGATTGAATATTCCAAATGCCAATTTTGAGTACGTAAATCTTCTGCCGCTACCTCTCGGCGAAGTCGAATGACAGCCAAACTGCTGCCACGACAATAGTCAAGCAAACAGAAAGAAGGTTTAGATTGCTGTATTCAGACCGCTTAAAAAAAAGAGAACAAAATGATTATAGGAATTTGTATGACCTCAATCCAAATAAATACAATGTTGATAGTATTTGCGAAGTAATGTGGAGCATTACACTTAGAGTTTCATTCGTTGTTAAACAACAATGTCCTTAAATGAAAGATCCGTGGTCTACATGTTAAAAATGCATGTCAGGCGAACCAAATGTTTTATCTTTTTAGTATCTTTGCACATCACGCAATCATGGGGGTTCGTGATGATCAATTGAGGCTGGTTCTATAAATTACCACCGCACATAGTCATTAAATGTTTATGAAATACGTTTTGTTATCTTTTGGCTTCTTTTTGGTTCAAAATGTAAGTTCGTTCAGTCGTGTAGCTCGCTACACTCCTTCACTCTCTTGCATTTTGACCTCAAAAATAAGCTCAAAATCTAACAAAGCTAATTTATAGAACCAGCCTTGAGTGTATTCAAAGAAGTTATGCCACTGCATTTGCCCAAAAATTTTCCAGCCATCGAACGGTTGAAACAGGAAAACATCCTCGTGGAATGCGGGGAAGAGAAGACCGCGCATGGACAGGTCAAGCCTATCAAGATAGCCGTATTGAACTTGATGCCTACCAAGTTGCAGACCGAAACCGATTTGTTACGGTTGCTGTCGGCATCTCCGTTGGATATTGAAGTGGCGTGGATGAGGCTCAGGTCGCATACGCCTACGCATGTGCCAGCGGCTCACATGGATGCTTACTATCGTTATTTTGACGAATTGACATCACAATCGTTCGATGGACTCATAGTCACTGGCGCACCTGTGGAGCATTTGGAATTTGAAGAAGTGGATTATTGGGACGAGTTGACGCAGATATTTTCATGGGCGAGGACTTCGCTCAAATCCACCTTATATATATGTTGGGCGGCGCAAGCGGGCTTGTATTTCCATGAAGGTATCAACAAATATGCGCTTCCTAAGAAGATGTTTGGTATCTTTCCTCAACAGGTGCTGCATCCAGAACTACCCATCTTCCGTGGGTTTGATGACGTGTTCTGCATGCCGCACAGTCGCCATACCGAGATTAGGAAGGAGGATATCCTCCAGCATCCTGAACTGACGCTGTTGGCAGAGTCGGAAGAATGTGGGGTGAGCATGTGCATGACGGCCGGTGGAAAGGAGATTTTCATCACGGGACACATGGAGTATGCCCCCGACACCTTGGATCAGGAGTACCATCGTGATGCGGGGAAGCGCGACGATGTGGACCTGCCCAGGCACTATTACCGTGACGACAACCCTGCCAAGGGACCGCTCGTCACTTGGCGCGCGCACGCCCACTTGCTGTTTACAAACTGGATGAACGAATATTTAAGATAAGCAATGCGGAAACTGGAACTGCTGGCACCGGCCAAAAACTTGGAATGCGGCGTGGCTGCCATCGACCATGGAGCCGACGCTGTGTACATCGGTGCGTCGAAATTTGGTGCGCGGGCATCGGCTGGCAACTCGCTGGACGACATTCGTGAGTTGTGCCTCTATGCCCATCAGTTCGGTGCCAAGGTGTATGTTACGGTCAACACCATTGTCTACCAAGACGAGCTTGAGGACACGCGCGCGCTCTTGCGGGCCTTGACGGAGATGCGCGTGGATGCGCTGTTGGTGCAAGACATGGCCGTACTCGACCTGTTGCCCAAGGACATGAAGCCCTTGCCGGCCCTCCATGCCAGTACGCAAACCGACAATCGGACGGCCGAAAAGGTAGCTTGGCTGCATGGTCTGGGCTTCGAGCGCGTTGTACTGGCGCGCGAATTGTCGCTTGCAGAGATTAAAACCATCCACCAAACGGTGCCTGACGTGCAGTTGGAAGGCTTCGTGCACGGTGCGTTGTGCGTGAGTTACTCGGGCGTGTGCTATGCCTCGCAGTATTGTTTTCAGCGCAGTGCCAACCGCGGTGCATGCGCACAGTTCTGTAGGATGAAGTTCGATTTGATTGACGCGCAGGGGCGTGAGATAGAACATCAGCGTCATTTGCTGTCGCTGAAAGACCTGTGTCAGATTGATCACCTGGAAGAAATGGCCGATGCGGGCATCTGTTCGTTCAAGATAGAAGGCCGACTGAAGGATGTGGAGTATGTCAAAAACGTGGTGTCGGCCTACTCGAAGCAGTTGAACCGCATCATCGAGAAGCGCGGAGATGACTACTGCCGCGCATCGTTGGGGCAGGTGACTTATTACTTTGAGCCCGATTTGAAGAAGACCTTCAACCGGGGATATACCGATTATTTTCTGCATCGCAGACAACCTTACATCTATTCGCCCGACACGCCTAAGGCACTGGGCGAATATGTTGGCAAGGTGAAGGAAATCAGGCGAGGCTCGTTCAATGTAGCCGGAACAGCCAGCTTTGCCAATGGCGACGGACTTTGTTTCATCAATGATGAGCATGAGTTGGAGGGGTTCCGCATCAACCGGGCAGAGGGCAACCGGCTGTTTCCACTGCGCATGCCGGACAACCTGCGACCGGGTGCGGCCTTGTATCGCAATCGCGATGAGGCGTTCAGCAAGCTGTTGAAGGGGAAAACGGCAGAGCGCAAGATTCCCATCACGCTCACCTTGTCGGTTACCGAAATGGGTTTTGCCCTATCGGCCACGGGGCAGGGCATCAAACCCACTTGCCAGGTGCTGGAGATGGACAGGCAAACGGCCCTGAAACCGCAACGAGATAATATTTTGCGACAGTTGGGTAAGCTGGGCGACACGCCCTATTTGGCCGACGTTATTGAATTGGAAGGACAGGCCGATGCCTATTTCATCCCGTCGAGCGCATTGGCAACGCTGCGCCGCGAGGTAGTGCAAGCCATCGAGTTGGAACGTCCCAACGAAGTGGAAACGCCATCCGTGCATGCGTCTGTGTCCCCAACAGCTCCGTCAGTGCGCAAGCCAAGCGGCACCTTGGAATGGCAACCCGAATACCATAAGTTTACCTATCTGTACAACATCGCCAACACTTTGTCCAAATCGTTCTATCAACGTGAGGGCTTGTCAAACGTGGCAGCCGCCTATGAGGTGAGTCAAGGGGCGGATGAAGGGTCGAAACGGAACGATTCGGTGCTGGTGATGCAGTGCCGTCACTGTCTGCGTTTCAGTCTGGGACATTGTGTAAGGCGGGGTGGCGAGCAACCCACATGGAAAGAACCGCTGTATCTGCGACTGGGTGATGGGCGCCGCTTCCGTTTGGAATTTAAGTGTGACGAATGCCAAATGAACATCTATGCCGGAGAATGAAATCATCGTAAACAAGCGAATGCGTCGTGAGCCGTTGTTCCTGCTTTGCCGATGTCTGGTGCTGTGGGCGGTTCTGAGCTTGCTTTGTGGTTGTTATCACAGACCTAATCATGCGTCCGAGGCCCTCGTTCCCTTGAACCCCGAGCAGGTAGACTCGCTGCATTTCTATTCCAAGCACCATTATACCAACAACTATAATTTCATCGTCAAGAGTGATTCGCTCGTGCTGCTCAAACAACAACCCGAAGAATTGCTTTCCGGATTCATGACAGACAGCTTGGTGCTGGGCCGTCACAGTCATGTCGTGGTGGCCGACATCCGCATGCTGCCCACCGACACGATAGACTCCGTCTGGGTGCAGTTGGCCAGCGACCAGCACACGATTGGGTGGATTCACGAATCGGAGATGCTGCCGAACGTGGTGCCCGACGACCCCATCTCGCAGTTTATTTCCACCTTCTCGGACACCCACTTGCTGGTGTTCTTGGTGGTCATCACGCTGATAGCCATCGCCTATTGGATGCGCCGGCTTGTCAAGGACAAGGCGTGGATAGTGCATTTCCGCGACATCAACTCGTTCTATCCCACGCTGTTGTGCCTCATCGTAGCCTCGTCGGCCACACTGTATGCCAGCATCCAGATGTTCGAGCCCGATATGTGGAGGCATTTTTATTATCATCCCACGCTCAATCCCTTCACGGTGCCGCTGCTGCTCATGGTGTTCCTGCTGTCGGTTTGGGCCATGCTCATCGTGGGTTTGGCGGCCGTGGATGACGTTCGGCACCAGCTACCCTTCAGCGATGCCGTGATGTACCTCAGTGGATTGCTGGCCACCTGTGCCGTCAACTACATCGTCTTCGGTCTTACCACCTTATATTATATAGGCTATCCCCTACTTGTGGCTTATTATTGGTTTGCCATTCGACAGTACAAGCGTCACGCCCAACCGCATTATGTGTGCGGCAACTGTGGTGAAATCATCCAGCACAAGGGCCGTTGCCCCCATTGTGGTGCCATGAACAGCTGACGTAGGATGTAGCATCCTGACGGCCGCGAACGACAAAATCCTTATAAATAAGGATTGATGCCTTCCATTGTTTTTTCTACCTTTGTCCCATCAAGATAATCCCACTAGGTGGAGATTGACCTGAATGACAGATCGTGACCGTTGAAAGCCACGGCTTGGGTGCTCGCTCAAGGGAGGTTGCCGACCTCATGTCAATGAGGACATGGAATAGGTGGCAGCGATGAGTCCCCCGTAATGAATTTAATGTTAGACACGAGGCTCTCGGAATTTTGTTTCGGGAGCCTCTTCGTGTATGCCCCATACCGAATTATTGAATACCCGCTTGTTGTTGTTTGATGCGCAATGCGCGTGGAAGAATGCTTGCTCCCGCCCTTGCAAACTCATAGAGTTTGGGTGCCAAAGGCTTTGCTTTTAGCTAATAAAAAGTAGGTTACCCAAACTTTTTCTCTCTTCCCTGCACGTGTTACAGCCGTTTTATGTAACTTTGCTTTATAACATATTACAATTTCTCTGTTTATTAACTAACAAACTATAATTTATGAAAAAGATTTTATCTCTTGCATTTTTACTAATGCTCTCTCTATCTCTTTTTGCACAAAGGCAGGTTACTAAGTTTTTAGGAATACCCGTAGACGGCAGTCGCACAGCGATGATACAAAAGCTAAAGGCTAAGGGCTTTAGATATAATAGCTATAGTGATATGCTTGAAGGGCAGTTTAATGGGACGGATGTTGTGATTTTAGTGCAGGCTAATAATAACAAGGTTTGGCGAATTGCAGTAGTATACAAAGGTAGTTTTGATAAAGAGTAAATTAAAGCACAATACAACCGCCTTATTAATCAGTTTTCTAACAACCCAAGATATAAGGCCTTTAAAGCAGAAGAGCTTACCGACAAAGACGACATTTACCGTGAGGTGAGCATTAATAAAAAGCACTACTGTCCACGAAAATCTTTTAATAATCTCTTGAAACGCCTATAAATACAAGCTTGTAGGAGATAAAATAGACTCCCTACTTTTGAAAAGAGTATCTTTGCCACAAATTACAATTTGAAAGCAGATACTTATGAACAAAGGTCGATACGTATTTTCACAGCTGTGCGACTTTCTGCCGACAGACCATTTCAAATGGTTGATAAAAAAGTATGAAGGTAATAAATATGTGAAGAGTTTCACTTGTTGGAATCATCTGATGGTTCTTCTATTTGGTCAGTTGTCTAATCGTGAGGGATTACGAGACCTTATTGTAACCATCACTCCGTTCAAGTCAGCGTTCCACCATCTTGGTTTTGGAAAGAATGTCAGTAGAAGCAATTTGAGCAAGGCCAATGAAATACGCGAAGTCAAGATATTCCAAGAGTTTGCAGACAAGATGGTTTCCATAGCAAGAGAGAAACGAGGAGTCGTCAAGGACTTCTTCATATCGAACAATGTCTATGCGTTTGACTCCTCAACAATATCATTGTGCCTTTCTGTATACTGGTGGACTAAACTGCATCATGGGAAAGGAGGAGTGAAATTGCATGAACTGTATGACGTGAAGACAGACATTCCGACATTTTCTGTCATTACAGACGCTTCAGTTCACGATTCTCAAGTGATGGAGCTAATTCCCTATGAGAAAGAGAGTTTCTATATATTTGACAGAGCGTATATGGCAACTAGGAAACTTTATATAATAGAAGGAGCAGAAGCTTACTTTGTCGTGAGAGAGAAGCATAAAATGCCGTTTGAGGTCATAGAGGATAAAGAATACAACAACCCTTCATCTGGAATTATGGCTGACCAAATTATACGTTTCAAGGGATACAAGACTAAGAAGCAATATCCAAATAAACTTCGACGAGTGGTATTCTATGACTATGATGGTAATAGGACATTTGTATTTTACACGAACAATTTTGAAATTACAGCGGAACAGGTTGCTATGCTTTACAAATACAGATGGAGAGTAGAACTGTTCTTCAAATGGCTGAAGCAACATCTGCGCATCAAAGAGTTTTATGGAACCTCGGAGAATGCTGTAAAAATACAAATCTATGCAGCTATCATTGCATATTGTCTTGTCGTTATCGTACAAGAATGTATGGGGCTAAAGCTTCAAACCTATGATGTTCTAAGAATTTTAAGCACGGCATTGTTGACAAAAATGCCATTGTGTGACTTGCTCATTGAACAGAAAGAGGAAGAATTTACTGAAGGAAAAAACCTGCAGCTCTGCCTCAATTTTGATGGGTAACTATCAATTTGTTACTTTTTGAAATGTTAAAGGGTTTTCGTGGACAGTAGTGAATAAAAAGCAATACGAAGCCGATTTTTGTCAGCTCCCTGACGACGAAAACATAAAGAACAGATTAGTATGGTTTAATATTGGAGAAAAGCCATATGAATTTCAGAAATATTATATTACAATTTATTACGAAAATGGGTATAATGAAGCTAACGGCGAAGACCTTTAAAAGGGGCATAACCCCTAAAGGCGCAACAAAGAAAGCCCCTTTGCTCTCTTCGTAAGAAGAAAAAAGAAGCTAAGAAGAGGGTGAGAAGTGGCAACAGAAAACATCACCTTTTACCCTCTAAAACATCAACTTTTATGGCATAAAACATCACCTTTTAAGAGGCAAACTACATCACTTTGCCCACCAAAGTCAATGCTTTTTTCCCTTACACCATTCACCAAGAGATTTTTGCATGGTCGGGTGCGGAAAATAACATCAAATAAAACAGCGCAAGACCGCACGATGATATCAGCGTAACACCGCACGAAATAGAGTGGCAGCGCAAAATATCCGCCAAAAAAATAACATTCTCATAAAAAATATTTATATTTGCAAAATCAGACCATCCTGATGGTTCGGCTGAGGCTGTCCAACAAAAATTTATGATGAAGAAAGCTCTCTTGTGGGGAGGTGCCATCCTGGGTGTTCCCGTAGCACTGACCGCCCTACTCGCCATACTCCTATATATCCCCCCCGTGCAGCAATGGATGCTGCAGAAGGCCACTTACTATGCTTCGCAGAAAACGGGCATGGAGATTTCCATCGGCCGTGTGCGTCTGGCTTTTCCGTTGGATTTGAGCATGGAAGATGTGCTCATCATCCAGCCCAACGACTCGCTGCCGCAGGTGAAAGACACCGTGGCATCGGTGCGTCGCATGGTGGCTGACGTGCAGCTAATGCCCTTGCTGAGCAAGAAAGTGGAGGTGGATGAATTGACGTTCGAGGGCTTAAAACTCAATACCGTCAACCTCATTGCTGCCGCTAAGGTGCAAGGTACCGTGGGTAAGCTGAACCTGGTGAGCCATGGCATCGACCTGAGCGGCTCGACCGTGCGTGTGAATCAGGCCAACTTGGAAGACGCTAAGCTGCAAGTGTCACTGGCTGACAGCGTTCCAGAGGACACGACAGAGAGCAAGACAACTTGGAAAATCGGGGTGGACCAATTGGACATCCGCCGCTCTGACGTCACCGTTCACCTGCCTGGCGACACGCTTCAGGTACGGGCATACTTGGGGAAAGCTGTGGCCAGCGAGGGCTCGTTCGACCTGGGCGAGGGTGTTTACCGACTGAAAAAACTGGACTGGACCGACGGAAAGTTGAATTATGACAACAAATGGAAAGCACACTCTAAGGGACTTGACTATAACCATCTGGCACTGAGCGGCATAACCGTAGGCATCGACTCGTTGCAATACCAAGCATCTAAGTTGGACATGAACGTGCGGCAGATTGCTTTTCGGGAGAAGAGCGGACTTGATTTGCAACATCTCTCGGGCAATGTGGCGCTCGATTCCACGCGACTGAGTTTGAAGAATGCCCATCTCAAAACATCGGAATCGAATCTGATGGCCGACCTCGACATGGATTTGAACAGCTTCTCCGAGCAAACTAATGGGAAGATGAACGCCAACGTGCACGCCACTGTGGGCAAGCAAGACTTGATGCGCTTTATGGGTGACATGCCAAAAGAATTCAGACAAAAATGGCCCAACGCACCTCTATTGGTCGATGGAGTGGTGAGTGGCAACAGAAAGCGCATGCAGTTTGACGGCCTGAACATCTATCTGCCAACCGCCTTGAAAGCCTATGCCATCGGCTATGCGGCCAACCTCGATGATCCGAAGCGGTTGAAGGCCGACGTGAAGTTGAAAGCCAAGACGGGCAACCTTGATTTTGTGAAAGCCTTTTTGGACAAGGAAACGCGCAAAAAGGTGAACATACCTCAGGGAATTGGTCTGGATGGCAATCTGAAAATCAACGGCAAGCAATATACAACGGATTTTGTTGCCCAGCAAGGAGGAGGGTCTTTGCAGGCTAAGGCTCAGTTGGATGCGGCCAAAATGGCCTATACCGCCAAGTTGAATGCCCGCCGTATACCGCTTCAAAACTTCCTGCCCAACCAGGGATTGTCCCCCTTTAGCGGTACTATGGACGTGAGTGGACAGGGCACCGACTTCCTCTCACCCCGCACAACGCTCACGGCTAAGGCCAAAATCACCCAATTCAACTACGGAAACTACAACCTGGATAACATGACGGCTGATGCCCATGTAAAGAATGGACGTGCCAAGGCTTTGATACACAGCAACAACCCACTTATCAAAGGCGACATCACGCTCGATGCTTTGACACGCTCGAAAAACATCAACGCCAACTTGGTGACCGATTTGCAGCATGTGGATTTACATCGTCTTCATTTGTTGGATGACACTATCTCGGTAGCGGTGAAAAGTCATTTGAAGCTCGCCACCGACCTCAAAGAATCCTACAAACTGAAAGGAACGGTTGACAACATGGTCATCAATGACAACGGAAGGATATACAAGCCACAGCCCATGAACCTTGATGTGCTGACCCGCAGGGACACAACCCATGCCGAGGTGGCCACCGGTGACTTCTACCTGTCTATGCACAGCAAGCAAGGCTACAAGAAGTTGATGAAACATGGCAACGCTTTTGTGGCCGAATTGAAGCGGCAGTTTGAAGATAAATACATTGACCAGCAGCGTCTGAGGGACCATCTTCCCAACGCCAATTTGTATCTCAAATCGGGTAAAGACAACTTCTTTGTGAACCTCATGCGCCGATATGGGTGCGACATGGATCGGGCATTGGTGAACATCGAATCGTCTCCCAGCATGGGATTGGAAGGCCTGTTGCAGGTAGACAAGCTGCTATTAGACAGCATCCAGTTGGACACCGTTCGGCTCAGTCTGCATTCCAATCCCGATGGAACCACCTACCATGGGCGCATACAGAACGCGCCGGGCAACCCGCAGTATGTATTCAAGGGCCTCTTCGATGGCGCCCTGCATGAAAAAGGGACCAACATCCGCGCCAAATTATACGACGAGCATGACCAGTTGGGCATTGCATTAGGACTGATAGCCGACCTGGAAAAGGGTGGCATCCGAACCCGTCTGGACAGTACGAAGATTGTACTGGGTTACAAAGATTTTGCTGTTAACAACGACAACTACCTCTTCTTGGGCAACGATCGGCGCGTATCGGCCAACATCTTGCTGCGTGCCAAGGACGGAACGGGTGTCCAGTTGTATTCCAATGACGACCATCTGGACGTGCTGCAAGATGTGACCCTGTCGCTCAACAAGATAGAATTGAAGAACATCATGAGCGTCATACCGTACACACCCGACATAGCCGGAACGATGAACGGCGACTTCCACATCATCCAAACCCCCACAGAGCTGTCTGTTTCGTCGGCCGTATCGGTGAAAAACATGTTCTACGAACAGAGTCCGATGGGCAACCTCAGTTCAGAATTCGTGTACATGCCGAAGTCGAACGGGAGCCACTTCGTGGATGGTGTGCTGCTGAGTGATAACAAGGAGGTAGCAACGATGACGGGAACCTACGACAAGCACGGGTACCTGGATGCGACACTCAATTTGGAACGTCTGCCCTTGCAGTTGATGAACGGGTTCATTCCCAAGCGCATCATCGGGTTGCGTGGCTATGGTGAGGGCGAAATTGCCCTGCGTGGGTCGATGAAAAAGCCCCACATGGATGGTGAAATCTATCTCGACTCATCCTACATCTTCAGCGAACCATACGGCGTGTCACTTCGCTTTGCCAATGATCCCGTTCGTATCAAGGACAGCAAACTATTGTTTGAGAACTTTGAAATGTTCGCCAACAACAACAGTCCGTTGAACATTTACGGCACCTTCGACTTCTCTGATACCGAGCGGATGATGCTCGATATCCGCATGCGAGCTGAGAATTTCGAGATAATCGATGCCCAGGAGAATCCTCGTTCCGAGGCTTACGGCAAGGCCTTTGTTGACTTCTTCGGCACAATGAAAGGTCCGGTGGAGAGCTTGCGCCTTAGAGGAAAGCTCAATGTGCTGGGCACCACCGACATGACTTACGTGCTGAAAGATTCGGAACTGACCACCGACAACCAATTGGACGAGCTGGTGAAGTTTACCGACTTTAATGATTCCACGGTTGAGGTGGTGCGTAGGCCTAAGCTCAATGGCTTTGACATGCTGATGGGCGTAACCATTGATGAGGCTGCTCATATCGTTTGCATGCTCAATGCCGACCAAACCAATTACATCGACTTGCTGGGTGGTGGCGATTTGCGTATGAGTTACAATCCAGCAGAATCCATCCAGATTATGGGTCGGTATACCCTTCACAGCGGAGAGATGAAATATTCGTTGCCCGTCATCCCGCTGAAGACCTTCAATATTCAGAATGGCAGTTACATAGAGTTCAATGGCGATCCGATGAACCCCAAGCTCAACATCACGGCAACGGAACCAGTCAAGGCCACGGTGAGCGAGGGTACGGGTGCCGGGCGTGTCGTTGATTTCGACTGTGGCGTGAAGCTGTCGCAGACACTCAGCAACCCTGGCATCGAGTTCATCATCAGCTCACCGAGCGACATGACCATACAAGACGAACTAAACACCATGTCCGTGGAAGGAAGAGGCAAGGTGGCGGTCACCATGTTGGTGTCGGGCATGTACCTCACCGACGCCAATCCGTCGGCATTCTCGATGAACAGCGCCTTGAGTTCGTATTTACAAACCGAGATTAACAACATCGCTGGCTCGGCCATGCGTACCATGGGACTGGATGTGGGCATGAGCATTGACAACACGATGATGGCCAGTGGCGGCATGCATACCGATTACAACTTCAGATTCTCCAAGCGACTGTGGAATAACCGGCTGCGGGTAATCATCGGTGGACGGGTGTCCACGGGCGAGGAGGTGATGGCCAACCGTGACGATACGTTCTTCGATAACGTTGAATTGGAGTATCGCCTGAACCAGAATGCCAGTCAGTATCTGCGTCTGTTCTACAAAAACAACACCTACGACTGGCTCGAGGGACTCATCGGGGTGTATGGCGTTGGTTTCACTTGGCGGCGCAAGCTGGCCCATTTCAAGGATATCTTCCGTTTTAAGAGTGACAAAGAGGCCTTGCCAACCATTCGTCCTGTCCAAAAAGACTCAATCAATGATGACATCAAAACGACTAACTAAATACATCCTTGCGCTCATTCTGCTGCCGGCCATCATGACGGCATGCTCTACAACCAGTGCCATTCCCGATGGCGAACAGCTGTTTACCGGACTGAAAAAGATTCAGTTTGACAACTATGAGAAGAACGCTCATGCCGATGAAACCAAGATGGAACTGGAGTCGGTATTGGCCACTGCACCCACATCTTCCTTGCTCGGCAGCAGTTATTACCGCACCCCCATCCCCATACGCCTATGGATATGGAACGCTTTCTCGCAAGACACCAGTGCCGTGAGCCGATGGATTACCAAGGCATTTGGCTCGAAACCGAAGCTACTAAGTCAGGTCAACCCATTGCTGCGCAAGTCTGTAGGCGAATTGCAGTTGAAGAAGTTTGGCTATTTCAAAGGGAACGTCGACTATGACATCATTCAGCAATCCAACCCGAAGAAAGCCAAAGTGGCTTATTTCGTCAACATGGGACCCCTGTGGCGGCTCGACTCCATCAGCTATATCAACTTCACACCCGGGGCAGACAGTCTGGTGGCAGCCACCAAGGATGAGGCCTTGATTCGCAAAGGCGACCCATTCAGCGTGCCAGCTCTTGAATCCGAGCGGCAACGCGTGGCCCGCTTGCTGCGCAACAACGGCTATTACTATGCCAAACCCACCGACGCTTCTTACCTGGCCGACACCTTGCAAACGCCTGGCAAGGTGGTGCTGCGCTTTCAAGAAGCCGATAGTTTGGAGTCAGAGGTTACGCGCAAATGGTATGTGGGACGGGTGAACGTGAATTTGCGGCGACAGTTTACGGAAGAACTCACCGATTCGTTGGTGCGGCGCAGCTTCACCCTTCGCTACGCACGGCGTAAGTCACCCTTGCGCCCCGGCGTGTTCTACAACGGATTGAAGATACGTCCCGGACAACTTTACAGCCTCGCCAACCAGGAAGCATCGTCAAACTACCTGCATTCCACGGGGCTTTTCACCTACACCAGCTTCCGCTTTACCCCGCGAGATTCGTCAGAAACTTGTAATACACTCGACCTTGACATCGATTGCGTGTTTGACAAGCCCTACAACTTTTATATCAACGCCAATGCCAAAGGCAAGACCTCGAAGCGCTTCGGACCAGAGTTGATTATGGGTCTGACCAAGTTGAACGCCTTTCGCGGAGGCGAGAAACTGGACATCAACGTCCATGGTTCATACGAATGGCAGACCGGCCACCGGTCGGAAGGCAGCTCATCGAAGGTGAACTCGTACGAATATGGCGGCGACATCTCCCTGATTGTCCCACGAATGCTCACGCCGGGCAATCTCTTTTGGTCGGCTAATCACCGCGCCAAAAGAGACAGTTTGCGCGTGCTATCGGGCAAAAAACCCAGGAGGAGAAGGCGGTTTTACGGTGTTCCATCAACGACCCTGCGCATGTCAAACAACATCTTGAACCGTGCCGGCTTCTTCAAACGGCATGTTGTTTCGGGCGATTTGACCTATGAATTCTGGACTTCACCGCAGTCGTACCACGAGTTTAGTCCACTCACGCTGTCGTACGAGTACATGACCAGCCGTACCGATTCGTTCATGGTCTTGCTGGCCGACAATCCTTATTTGCAGATTTCCATGCGCGACCAGTTCGTTCCCAAGATGAGTTATACCTATCAGTATACCAGTGCGATGGGCACTCGTCATCCCATCTCTTGGAGAACCACCGTGAGCGAAGCCGCCAACATCCTGTCACTGGGCTACATGGCAGCTGGAAAACAGTGGAACGACAAGAGCAAGAAACTGTTTAAAAACCCATACGCCCAGTTTGTGAAGCTCGAAACCGATTTCGTGAAGCTGTGGCGATTTGGCGACAATCATTCCATCGCAGGCCATCTTAATGCCGGTGTGGTATACAGTTACGGCAATGCCACCAAAGCCCCTTACTACGAACAGTTCTACGTGGGTGGTGCCAACAGCGTGCGGGCTTTCAACGTGCGGAGCATTGGTCCCGGCAAATACCGGCCCAGCAACCAGCGCATGTCATACATAGAGCAGACCGGCGACGTGAAGTTTGTGGCCAACCTGGAGTTCCGTCCCCATTTGTTTGGCGATCTCTATGGTGCCGTCTTCCTCGATGCCGGCAACGTTTGGACGCTTGGTGACGACGCTCAGCGGCCTGGAGGACAGCTCAAGTGGAAGAGTGTGTTCACCGACATGGCTGTGGGTACCGGTGTGGGCATTCGCTACGACCTGGGCTTGTTCGTCATTCGTGTGGATTGGGGCATCGGCCTGCATGTTCCTTACCATACGGGAAAGAAGGGCTTTTACAACCTTTTGCGCTTCGATGATGGCAACAGTTTCCACTTGGCCATTGGCTATCCATTCTAAAGAGGATACCATCCCAGGGACAATCAACGGGTGACAAATTCACTGACCTTACGAATAAAGCAACCATTTACGGCACGATGCACAAATAGGAGAGAATGGCAGCCGATCAAAGTTTTGTGTGTTAACAAACCTTTCGTTTGTTAAAAAGATTCATTTTTCTTGACAAAACAAAATCGTGAAATAGATGATGATAAGAGCTTTTTTAGGTGTTCAAAGCCTTAAAATCATCACCTTGTTCCGTCATTCATATCTAACAATGCGGCAATCACCATGCTTTAACCGCCCAATTTGCATGCTTTAACCGTTCAAATGGCATGCTTTTACCGCCCAATTTGCACCATATAGAAGGCTTAATTTGCACATAAAACAGGCAATTTGGCTCCAAACGCTTTACTTTTTCATAGTACTTTAAGTTGAAAAACAATCCAACTCACAGGTAATCAATATGATGACAAAAACCTTTCCTGCTTGCCGTTTTTTCAACGCACGAACCAGTTGGTTGAAAAAACGCTCGGCATTTGTGTTAAAAAAACGCCGTATAGGTCATGTCAGTACTATTATAATTCAGAGCATCCTTATTCGATATCATCAGTAGAGCATACAGACTGTCTGGTTTCGACAAAGGATGGTACAACTTCATATTTCTGGGAAAATGGGTTACCATTTCAAAATATTTTTCCTATTTTTGTCAGCAACATATCATGAGTAGGTCGTTATGAAAATTTTAGGAAACATTATCTGGCTTATCTTTGGCGGCCTTGGCGTCGCCTTGGAGTATTTCACTTCGTCATTGGTGCTGATGATCACCATCATTGGTATTCCCTTTGGTATCGCTACGATGAAGCTTGGCATACTTGCTCTGTGGCCATTCGGTTCGCATGTTGTTGATCGTCCGCAGGGCAGTGGTTGCGTCAACGTGTTTATGAATGTGCTGTGGTTCTTCATCGGAGGTATCTGGATTGCGCTCACGCATCTTGGCTTCGGTCTGCTGCTCGGTATCACCATCGTTGGTATACCATGGGCCAAAATGCACTTTCGTCTGATGCGTCTTGCTCTGACTCCTTTCGGGAAACAAATTGTGAACGATAACTTTTAGGCACAAGGGTTATTGGGACGACCAATTGCTCAAATGAGTGCGCAAAGCATAGGAGAAAGGCGAGATGCAGAATGCTCGTTGTCCACAATCACCTTGGCTGATACCTTGTCCCAGCTTGACATCATGTCCCAGCCAGGTGTTGCCATCATGGCCATGTCCAACAAGCGGAACATCTCTTATGGCGGCGATATGTTGTTGCGCCATCAATGACCGTTGTTTTTATAGTGTCCCTTGTTTCAACTGTTCTATTTAGTCTTTGTTTCGTTCAAGTTTGATTAGACAATACGGTGCGTTTCATACCCTTCTACATAGATAGCACTGAACGGACGTGCCGGACACTGGTTTTCGCACGCCCCACATCCAATACAACGTTCGGTGTTGACCGCTGGGATTTTCGGAGATTTGGAATCCGATGCCTTACTCGGCACCATAGTGATAGCACCTGCTGGACAATGACGGGCGCAATTGCCACATTCTACACCATCAGTGAGTGGAATGCAATTCTTTTTCACCCAAACGGCATGGCCGATTTGCGTTGCTGATTTGGCCGTGCGTGTGATGGGTCTGATGGCACCGGTAGGACAAACGTTGCTGCATCGTGTGCATCCAGGGTGGCAATAGCCTCGCTCGAACGACATGGTGGGTTGCATCAACTTCATCAAGTCGGTTGACGGGCGAAGCACATCGTTGGGACACTGCGCCACGCAAAGCTGACATGCGGTGCAGTGCCGTGCCATATTCTTGGCCGAAAGCGAACCAGGAGGTGTGATGGGTGTCGTTCGTTTCGGAGCTATTTTGTCTTCAATGACAGCCAATCCTCCGTCTATCTTCTTCTTTTTCTGCGCCCATGCCGCCGTTGTCATGGCAACAGCCACCCCAATGAGGAATGTCCGGCGTGAGGTATCAATCGGCTTTGTAGCATCCGCTTTTACAATTTTGTCTTCGTTTGACAGATTCATGTTGTTCCATCTCCATTGCAGATGAAGCGCGTCGTGCTGACAGGTATCTATACAATCCATGCACGCTACGCATCGGCTGTAGTCAATCTTGTGGTTTTTGTAATCTATGCAAGCCGCTTTGCATCTATGTGCGCACAGACTGCATTTGGTACATTTCCCAGCATCGAGTACGGGATGAAGCAGCGAGAAGCGCGAGATAAATCCCAAAACGGTACCCACCGGACAAACGGTGTTGCAATAGGTACGTCCGTTGCGCCAAGCCAACACGATGATTGCAACGAAACTTGCTGCGGCGATGATGAAAGTAGGCAGACTGCGCAACCACACATCTCTTTCGTAGAAAGCATAACTGTTGGCACGTTCGGCCAAGTAGGCCAGCAGGTTGTTGCCCCAGATATATATCGGCTGAAACAGGTTCTGTACGATGCGTCCGTACGAACTGTAAGGAGCGAGCAATGCCACCAAGGAGCCAATGCCTGCAATCAAGGCAATGACAAAGAGGGTTAAAACGCCATATCGCAACCACTTTACTTCAGGAGAGTATGAGAAACGGTAATGCTTTTTCTTGCGTCGTCCGCTAACCCATGACACAATATCTTGGAAAACGCCCAATGGGCAGATGACGGAGCAATAGATGCGTCCGAACACCAAAGTCAGCACAACCAAGAAAACAATCACTCCGATGTTCAACGCAAGTACGGCGGGGAGGAATTGTATCTTTGCCAGCCATCCCAGCCAGGTGTGCAGTGTACCGGTGAAATCAAGGAACAGCCCTGTGATGAGCACAGACACAACAAGGGCACAAGTTAGTCTTATTTTTCGTAACATAATCGTCAATCTTGAAAATTCAAAACGCTATCAGGTTTTGGTGTGTTCATTGCGAAGCCTACCAATTCTTCGTAGCCATTTCATCATCATCGCTTTCGACTGCGTATCACGTATACTTTCGGGTGCTATCAGCGAAATCTTTGAGTGACAATGACCTGGAATCGTTTATAAAAATAGTTGGATTTATGGAGATAACTATACCTCGTCATAATATCTTAACATATATTAGTACGAAAATCCCATTCACGGTGACATCCTTGTATTATGGCTTGTTGGCTTGCGACGCTCCATGGTTGCGGCTTGTGCTTTATGTCAGATGTAGTTTCCCGATGAACTCCTGCTTCTTTCAAGCTCACCACAGTGCGTAGCTTCACTCGTTCCTACAATGCGGACAATTCAACTAAAAAATAACACACGCTTGTGTTTCTCGTCTAAAAGCCGTAAATTTGTTGCAATTATAACAAAATACAACTGACGATGGAGGGGCAAATAGACTGATATGTCAAGCATCAAAATACTCAATAGTTCGTTTCTCGAACAACTTGAACTTGAGCTGGCGCCAGGCATCAAAGCCGGCTTTCCAAGTCCTGCGGGTGATTATCTGCAAGACTCTCTCGACTTTAATCGTGACTTCATCCGCCATCCCGACGCTACGTTCTATGGCCGGGTGTCGGGCGATTCGATGATAGATGCCGGCATCAACGATGGGGATATCGCCGTGATAGACCGTTCGGTTGAGGCTGGACATAATGATGTGATTGTGGCTTACATTAATGGAGAGTTCACCATCAAGTATCTCGACATGACCCATGTGCAGGAGGGATATATCGAATTGCGGCCCGCCAACAAGGCGTTCCGTCCGATTAGGGTCGACGAATTGGATAAGTTTGAAGTGTGGGGCGTGGTGGTTTGGACCATCAAAAACTGGAAAAAATAACATGTTTTACGCCATCTGCGACTGTGACAACTGCTATGTGAGTTGTGAACGGGTGTTCCGTCCCGATCTCAACGGCAAGCCCGTTGTTGTGCTGAGCAACAACGATGGTTGCGTGGTGGCACGCAGTAAGGAGGCCAAACAGCTGGGCATCAAGGCCGGATTGCCTTATTATCAGATGAAAGAGCAGTTCCCTGGTGAGGAAATTGCCGTGTTTTCCAGCAATTACGAGTTGTATGGCGAACTCACGGCGCGCGTCATGACCATCATCAAAGACGCTGCTCCACAGATGTTTCGCTATTCCATTGACGAATGTTTCTGCTTGCTACCCGACATGAGTTTTGACGAATTGAAGCAGTGGGGCGAAGACCTGCATCGGCGTATCCTGAAGCATACGGGGCTTCCCGTCAGCATCGGAATGGCCAAAACCAAGACGCTGGCGAAGGCGGCCAGCCACTTTGCCAAGAAACATGAGGGCTATCATCATTGTTGTATCATTGATACAGAGGAAAAACGCGTCAAGGCTCTCCAGCTATTTCCTGTGGGTGAGGTGTGGGGAATAGGACATCGAAACACCCCCAAGCTGTTGGAAATGGGCGACAAGACGGCCTACGACTTTGCCAACCATTCCAAGGAGTGGGTTCGGTTGCTGTTCCATGTCACTGGTGTGAGGACCTGGATGGAACTCAATGGGGAGGACTGTATTCCGAATGAAGAACCTGCGAAAAAGAAAAGTATCTGTACCAGTCGCAGCTTTACGGGTACGATATCCGACTTTGAAGCCGTTAGGACGCACGTTTCCAACTTCGCTGTGCGCTGTTCACAGAAGCTCAGACGGCAACACAGCGTGGCGTCTGTGGTGAGTGTGTTCATCCACACCAATCAGTTTAGAGAAGACCAGCAGCAGTATTGGAACAGCCGCGAGGTGACACTTTTAACGCCTTCAAACTCCACACAGCAGATTGTGCAAGCGGCAGCAAAGGCTTTACAGGAAATCTTCGTGCCTGGTTTGCAGTACAAAAAAGCGGGAGTTGTGGTGATGGGAATCATGCACGACAATGCTGTTCAAACCAATTTCATCGATTACAACCGCGATAAGATGGAAAAACAGATGCGGCTTGATCAGGTGATCGACCGCCTGAACAAACTCGGTGGCCCTGAATTGGTGGTATTAGGAGCCCAACAATACCGTGAAAAAGACGAGCAAGGCCACCACGTTGCTTTCACGGATGCCATTCGACACGACTTCAGAAGTAAGAATCCCACCACGCGTTGGAGCGACATCATCACCCTGAAATAGTCTTTCCCAAGCATTTCTTGGCAGCAAATAGTGACGGAAGTCGCCCTGCGTGTTCCGCCTTTTATCCTTCTTCCGCCTGCTCAAGCACTTGTTCTTGCGTTGTTTCGTCCTGTTTTTTCTCACGCGTAACATACTTCTGCCAATAAGCAATGAGCAGGGTTGTTAGCGGAAGAGCCACAATCAGACCAATGAATCCAAGCAATGTTCCCCATACAGACAGGGACAAAAGCAGGATGGCGGGATTGAGGTTCATGGCTTTTCCCATGATTTTAGGCGTGAGGACGGTATCACTAATCACCTGAACAATCAGGAACACGAGCATGGCCAAGCCAAAGACAATCCAGAAATTCTGACCCGTGTCAGCTGCTTTCAGCATGGACAGGAAGACCATTGGCACCAAAGCTAACGTGTGGAGGTAGGGCACCAGGTTCATAAATCCCATCATGATGCCAAGCGCAATGGCCATTGGGAAATTGATGATGGAGAGGCCAATGCCGAAGAGAATGCCTAAGATGAGTGAAACAAGTCCTTGTCCTCGGATGTAATTATTGAGTTCTCTTTCCACATCTTTCATCAACTCTTCCCAGAATGGACGATTCTTCTTCGGGAAAATGCGAATCCAGTTGTCGGTCAAAAATTCATAATCTTGCAAGATAAAGAAGGTATATAATAAGGTGATTAACGAAGCGATGATGCTAATCACGACACTGGCCGTTTGTCCAAGCAAGGTAAATACCTTGGGCATCCCCGTTTTAAGAATGTCGCTGAAATCCTTGCTCTTCATGAAGCTTTCTATTTCAGTGCGGTTTTTGGTAATCCACTGCGAGATGTAAGAGCCTAAGTCGCTACTGTGTGTGCTTTGATTAATCCAGTTGTTAAGGATGTCGTTGAGCTTGCCAAACTGTTCTATCATCGGTGGAATGATGGCATATACCAGTCCGCCAATCACCACAACCACGGCCAACATGGTGATGATAATAGCAATGGCGCGAACTTTGACATGCATTTTATACTGTACAAACTTTACCAGTGGGTAGAGCAAGTAGGCAAAGAGCCAGGCCACAAAGAACGGTAGAAGCACACCACTCAGGTAGTTGACAAGGTATAATACGAAGAATATCAATAGCAGGACGGAGGCTATTCGTATAAATTTGTCAAAGGTGATTTCTTGTCTTTTCATATTTTCGTAGATTGATGTATCCTATTTGAGCTTTTCTTCCTGTTGGGGAGCCACCGAAACGGATTGTTCTTCGAGCAAAGTCTTTTGATAACATTCCCGACAAAGGGGTTCGTAGGTGAGCTTTTCGCCCAGCAAAACGCGCTTATCGTTCTGCACCAAGCGGTGGCTGATGTAAGCCAAAGCGCCGCATTTCACGCAGATGGCATGCACTTTGGTCACCTCATCAGCGATGGCACACAAGCCAGGAATGGGTCCGAAAGGCCGTCCTTGGAAATCCATGTCAAGTCCTGCGATGATCACGCGCACCCCTTTGTTGGCCAATTCGTTGCACACCTTGACGAGTCCATCATCGAAGAATTGGGCTTCATCGATACCCACGACATCCGCATCGGAAGACAATAACAAAATGCTTGACGATGAATCAACGGGAGTAGACTGAATGGCATGCTGGTCATGGCTCACCACATTCTCCTCGGAATAGCGGGTGTCTATGGCGGGCTTGAATATCTCAACGCGCTGTTTGGCAAAGCTAGCCCGTCGCATGCGCCTAATCAGCTCTTCTGTCTTGCCCGAAAACATAGAGCCACATATCACTTCTATTCTTCCTGGGCGATGTGATTCGCCTGTCAAATATTCCATCATGTTGCTGCAAAAATACGAAGAGGAATTAAAAATTGCAAAGAAATTGTCTGTTTTTTTGTTCGTCTTGATTATTTAACTATATTTGCGTTCTATATGGGAATATTGTACATCGTGCCCACCCCAGTGGGGAATATGGAAGATATGACGATGCGAGCCATTCGCATTCTCAAGGAGGTGGACCTGGTGTTGGCAGAAGATACCAGGACATCGGGCAAGTTGTTGAAGCATTATGACATACAAAATCACTTGCTATCGCACCATAAGTTCAACGAACATGGCACTTCCGCGGGCATTGTAGAACGATTGAAAGCAGGCCAGAGCATAGCGCTCATCAGCGATGCGGGTACACCTGGCATCAGCGACCCGGGGTTCTTTCTGGCGCGCGAGGCTGCAAAAGCAGGCATAACGGTACAAACACTGCCTGGAGCCACCGCTTGCATTCCGGCGATTGTTTCATCCGGTTTGCCCTGTGACCGCTTCTGTTTCGAAGGCTTCTTGCCGCAGAAAAAAGGTCGACAAACACAGTTGGAGGCGCTCAAAGAAGAGCGTAGAACGATGGTTTTCTACGAGTCGCCCTATCGTTTGCTGAAAACATTACAGCAATTTGCCGATGTATTTGGCCCCGATCGCCCCGTGAGCGTGGCTCGTGAGATATCCAAACTGCACGAAGAGCATGTTCGAGGCACACTTGATGAGGTGATACAACATTTTAAAGAAGTTCCACCGCGAGGCGAAATCGTCATTGTGGTGGGTGGAGATAACAAGAATAAGAAACTTAAAACAGAACGAATATGAAAAAGATTTTAAGCCTGGCCACCATTGCCATCTTTACTTTCGCATGCTTTGGATGTCAGAACAACAAGAAAAACAGCGATTTGGAACAGGCGGCTCAAGCCGATTCTTTGCAGCAAGTCATCAGTCAGAAAGACAACGAAATCAATGACATGATGGGTACGCTCAATGAAATCCAAGAGGGATTCAAGGAAATTAATGCGGCAGAAAACAGGGTTACCATCGCCAAAGAAGGTGAGGGCGCCAACAAAGGGCAGCAGATTCGTGAGGACATTCAGTTCATCGCCTCTACCATGAAGCGTAACCGCGAACTGATTGCCAAGCTCCGCAACCAACTGAAGCAAAGCTCCGTGAAGGGAGATGGTTTGAAAAAAGCATTGGACAGCCTCACCGCTCAGTTGGAAGAGAAAGACAAGCAGCTTCAGGAATTGCGTGCCGAACTGGATGCAAAGGATATCCATATCTCCGAGTTGGATGAAACAATCAACAACCTGAACACCAATGTCAACAATTTGGCAACCGAGAGTTCGCAGAAATCACAGGTAATCAACAGCCAGGATAAGCAGCTTAACACCGCTTGGTTTGTGTTTGGTACACGAAAAGAGCTGAAAGAACAGCGAATCATCGAGGGTGATAAGGTGTTGCAGGCCAACTTCAACAAGGATTATTTCACCAAGATTGACATCCGCGTGAACAAAGAAATCAAGTTGTACTCCAAGTCGGCTAAGGTTCTCACCATGCACCCATCCAGCAGTTATCTGTTGCAGCGTGATGCCAACAAGCAGTATGTGCTTCGAATCACTAATCCAGAAATCTTCTGGAGTACCAGTAAGTACCTCGTTATTTTGGTGAGATAAGGCTGTCGAGAAACACACGCTTTCCCAGAAATAACGTACATGCGTCTGCCGGGAAGCAATAACTATACACCTCAATCCTCTTGCTCGGAACAGTCTGAGTAGGAGGATTTTTTATTGATGCCAACCGCTTCAACCACCCTATTGAAACCGCTCATTCTCCTTGTTGAAACGACTTTGAGACAGCTCAGCCTTGCAATGCCTTATCGTTTTGCTTTGAAAAACTGTTGCATCAGCTGCTTGCATTCCTCTTCCAGCACGCCACCCGTGACCGTTGCCTTGGTATGCAACACGTTTGGCGCGTACCGCTGATAGCCCCGTTTCTCATCGCCGGCCCCATACACGATGCGCGATACCTGCGCCCACCCCATGGCACCAGCGCACATCGGACAAGGCTCAACGGTGACGTAGAGAGTGCATTGGGGCAGATATTTGCCGCCAAGTTGAGCCGCTGCGGCCGTGATGGCCAGCATCTCTGCATGCGCCGTGACGTCGTTCAGGGTTTCTGTCTGGTTGTGTGCGCGTGCAATGATGCGTCCTTGGCACACAACGACAGCACCAATGGGTACTTCTCCTTCATCGTAGGCGGTATGAGCCTCTGCCAGTGCCTTTTGCATAAACTGTTCGTCTTGTTTGCGTTGTTCGTCGTCGGTCATGGTCGTGTCTGTTTGTGTGCTTGCAAATTTACAACATTCTTTTTGATGTGTGGAAGAAAAACCGTATTTTTGCAACACATCATCAGGGAGCATCAGGACATGGCTACACACAACAAATTTGGGAAATGGGGCGAAGATACAGCCGTCGATTACCTGCACAAGCAGGGATATACCATCCGCGAGCGTGGCTGGCGGCATGGTAAGTTCGAGATTGATATCATCGCGTTGTCGCCCGATGGCATTACCTGTGTGTTTGTTGAGGTGAAAACACGTCGGTCAGACGAGGTCGCCTTGCCCTCCGATGCCGTTGATGAGAAGAAGATGAGGAATCTCGGTATCGCGGCCGATGTTTATGTAAAGATGTTTGACATACAAGAGGAGCTGCGCTTTGATGTCATTTCCATCCTGGGATCGACAGCCGAGAACATGCAGATAGAGCACTTCGAAGATGCCTTCAACCCTGTATTGTTATAACCAAAAATGCGTATCAAACTGGTCAAACTCAATGAGGTAGACTCTACCAATGTGTACCTTTGCGAACACGCTGATTGTTTCAACGAAGAGATGGTGGTCGTTCAGGCCGATTATCAGACGAGCGGTAAGGGACAAGGACAGAATGGTTGGGAAAGTCAGGCAGGGAAAAATTTGCTGTATTCCCTGCTGGTTCATCCCCAAAAGCTGCCTGTAAAAATTCAATTCTTTTTGTCTATGGCTGGTGCTTTGTCCATTAAAGCCGTATTAGACGAATATGTTGACAATATTACCCTTAAATGGCCGAATGACATCTACTGGAAAGACAGCAAACTGAGTGGCACGCTCATCGAGTTAAGCGTACACTCACAGGTCATTCAACGCTGTATCTATGGAGTGGGGCTCAACGTCAATCAGGCGGTCTTTGAGAGCGATGCGCCCAATCCAGTGTCCTTAGCGCAGATTGTGGGACATGAGTTGGACCGCGACAAGCTGCTTCATCAACTTATCAACGCATTCGAGCAATATTACAATTGCTTGGAAGAAGGAGCGTTCGACGAAATCTCCAACCAGTATCATGCCGCGCTGTATCGGCGGGAGGGCGTGCATCCTTATCGCGACCGTGAAGGCTGTTTCCAGGCTTCCATCGTGACGGTGGAACCCGATGGCCGACTGGTGTTGAAAGATACCGATGGGTGCATGAGAGGTTACTATCTTAAAGAGGTGGAATTTATTACATAAAATAGGCTGCGCCTTAACAAAGTAAACAAGTTTCCTTTGTATTCGGCTTGCGCTATTTTTAAAAACAGAATCAATCAAACGAACATTTATAAGCAATATGGTAAAGTTTAAACGTATACTCTTGAAGTTGAGTGGAGAAAGCCTGATGGGCAGTCAGAGCTATGGAATCGACCCCAATCGGCTCGCCGACTATGCCCAACAAATTAAGGAAGTGCACGACATGGGCGTGCAGGTAAGCATCGTCATCGGTGGCGGAAACATATTCAGAGGACTGAGCGGGTCGCAGAAAGGCTTTGACCGCGTAAAGGGTGACCAGATGGGTATGTGCGCTACAGTGATCAACTCCTTGGCATTGAGTTCCGCATTAGGTGCGATTGGCGTTAAAAACAAGGTGATGACAGCCATTCGCATGGAACCTATTGGCGAGTATTACAACAAATGGAAGGCCATTGAGGCGATGGAAAACGGACTGGTTTGCATCTTTTCGTGTGGAACGGGTTCACCCTATTTCACCACAGACACGGGCAGTTCGCTGCGTGGCATCGAGATTGAAGCCGACGTCATGCTCAAAGGTACGCGCGTTGACGGCGTGTACACAGCCGACCCGGAGAAAGATCCCACGGCTACGAAGTTTGACGACATCACCTTTGACGAGGTGTATAACCGCCATCTGAAGGTGATGGATCTCACCGCTACGGCCATGTGCAAGGAAAACAACCTCCCGGTCTATGTGTTCAACATGGATGTGGTTGGCAACCTGAAGAAGGTACTGGAAGGCGAACCCATAGGCACTTTGGTCCACAATTAGGCTGATGTAAAATAAGGTTCTTCCGTTAAATGCCATTCGCTTGTCATGCAGAACGTATCGCTTTCATCGGAAGAACCACCGCTATGGCATGAAGCCCACGGCTGCTTCCGCTATATGTTTTAGTTCATGGCAGTCTAAATCAGCAAGAACAAGAATGCCATGATCGAAGGGAGGAAAAAAAGGAAAGTTCTCCCCCACTCTCCCTCTCCAAACAAACTCATTGCATTAAGCCCCTTAAAGCATGCAGATTGGCGTGCAATCTACATGCTTTAAGGGGCTTAACTCTATGCTTTTGTTTCAACATCCGGAACAAGTAGGAAAGTCAAGCGTTACACGTTAGCTTATCCTACTCGCTCTCTGATATTGACAGCTGTTACATACGCTCTTTCAACAAGGCAGGAATTTCGCAGGTTTCGCGAGCCACTGGCACGCCTGCGGCTTCAAAAGCGGCTATCTTCTCGGCAGCCGTTCCCGAACCACTGGAAATAATGGCACCCGCATGTCCCATTTGTTTGCCCTTCGGAGCCTCACGTCCAGAAATGAAAGCCACCACGGGTTTGGTCACATGCTGTTTGATATAGTCGGCTGCACGCTCTTCTGCGTCGCCACCAATCTCACCAATAAGGGCGATACTGTCGGTCTCTGGGTCGTTTTGGAACATCTCCAACAAGTCTTGGAAATACAAACCCACGATGGGATCGCCACCTACACCCACTGCGGTAGACTGTCCAAAGCCAGCAGCAGTGAGGTCGGCAACCACCTGATAGGTCAATGTTCCACTACGACTAATCACACCCGTGTGCCCCTTCTTAAAGATATTGGTTGGCATAATGCCCACCATACTCTGTTCAGGAGAAATCAATCCCGGGCAGTTAGGACCTATCAACTTGGCTCCTTTGTCGGAGATGTAACGATAAGCCTCAACAACATCCAACGTTGGCACGCCCTCTGTAATACAAATAATCAACTGAATGCCGGCATCGGCAGCCTCGAGCATGGCGTCTTTGGCAAAAGCTGCTGGCACAAAAATCACCGAAGTGTTCGCACCCGTAGCCTTGACTGCATCTTTTACCGTATTAAAAACAGGAATCCCTGCAACCTCTTGTCCAGCCTTGCCAGGCGAAGTTCCGCCTACCACATTGGTTCCGTACTCCTTCATTTTCGTGGCATGAAAACTGCCATCGCGTCCAGTAATTCCTTGGACAATTAACTTTGTATCGTGATTAATTAATATACTCATCGCTTTATAGATTTAACATGGTTAGATATCTTATTTGTTCATGCACTGTTGAGCCAGCTCTACGGCTTTTTTACCAGCCTCGCTCATGGTCTTAGCCACATGGAACTTGGTTCCTTTCAACAACTCGCGACCCTCCGCTTCATTGGTACCAGTGAGTCGGATAACGATTGGCATGTCGGTATCGAGCATCTTAAACGCTTCTATTAGTCCCTTTGCCACATCGTCGCAACGTGTAATACCGCCAAAGATATTGATGAGAACCACCCGTACATGACTGTCACTGAGCAACAGTTTCATCGCCTCGACAATCTTCGTAGGATTAGAACTACCGCCAATATCCAAGAAATTGGCAGGGTTACCGCCATACAGCTTAATCATATCCATGGTTGCCATGGCCAGTCCGGCACCGTTCACCATGCATCCAATCTCACCACCAAGGTTGACATAACTAAATCCTTTGTCTTTGGCATCCTGCTCCTTGCGCTCTTCTGCCGTAGGCTCAAAGAGTTCGAAAACATCAGGATGACGATACAAGGCATTGTTATCGAAAGTCATCTTGGCATCAATCGCCTTCACCTCCCCACTCTTGGTCACTACTAATGGATTGATTTCTGCCAACGAAGCATCTTTCTCTTTGAAGAGACGGTACAGATTTTGGAAAACTGGAACGGCCTGCTTCACTAACGCTTTGTCATCGAAAAGACAAAAAGCAGCTTCTCTTGCCAAGTAATCGGGCATGCCAATGAGCGGATCAATAGGTATCTTGTGGATTTTTTCGGGTGTATTTTTAGCAACTGACTCGATGTCCATACCACCCTCACGACTTAACATCAGAATGGCAGACTTTACTTTTCGGTCGATGACAATACTTACATAATACTCTGACGCGATATCAATAGCTTCGCCAACCAAGATACGATCGACGGTAAAGCCTTTGATATCCATACCTAAAATTTGAGAAGCATATTCTTTCAGTTGTTCTTCTCCTTTAGCAACCTTCACGCCGCCAGCCTTTCCACGGCCACCTGTATGCACTTGTGCCTTTACAACTGCACGCTCTGATCCTAAGGATTGGTAAGCTGATACGGCCTCATCGACCGTCCGACACAATACACTCTTGTCAACTGGCAAATGGTACTGTGCAAACAAGGCTTTCGCCTGATATTCATGAACCTTCATGGCAATTTGTTTTGTTAGTAAATAGTTTTGTTAACCTTGCAAATATAATGCTTTTTTTGTGTACGATGACAAAAAAGGATAAAAATCACAACTCGAAATGTTAACGATTTAAAATGACGGGGACATTGGCTGTGACAAAATCGTAGGCGGTGGTAAATTTTCCGCCCAAAATTAAACTTTATTGCTTTTTGAACATCACATATAATAAGGTATCTCGACCCTGGAAACCACAACAGGGTCGATGAAAAAGGTAAACGAAACTAAACAGATGAAGCGAATACTCCTCACCATGCTGGCATTGATGATGATATCAATGGCCGCATGGACACAAGAACGACAGATTACAGGAACCCTTGTAGACAAAGAGACAAACGAGCCGATGACGCATGCCACGGTACAGTTGTTGAAAACAGACAGCACGTTTGTCACCGGAGCCGTATCTGACAAGCATGGCGCCTACACGTTAAAGGCTCCCGCCAACGGCAGGTACCTGCTCAAGCTGTCGAGCATTGGCTACATCACCAGCTTCCAGAACATCCACATAACAAAGAACGAGTCTGTGAAGGTGGGACAAACGGCCATGCGCCCCGACGCCGTGATGCTGAAAGAGGCGCAGGTCACAGGCCAGGCCATGAAGGTAGTGGTGAAGAAAGACACCTTCATCTACAACGCTGCGGCCTACCGCACGCCGGAAGGGTCGGTAGCCGAAGAACTGGTGAGGCGCATTCCGGGCGCACAGGTAGACGACGATGGGAAGATTACCATCAATGGCAAGGAGGTGAAAAAGATTAAGGTGGACGGCAAGGAGTTTATGGTTGGCGACACCAAAACGGCCATGAAGAACCTGCCCACCAATGCGATAGAAAAGATAAGGGCGTACGATGAAAAGAGCGATCTGACGCGCGTGACGGGCATTGATGATGGCAACGAGGAGACGGTGCTTGACTTTGGTTTGAAACGCGGCATGAACAAAGGGATGATTAGCAACGTCGACCTGGCCGTGGGAACCAAAGACCGCTATGCTGAACGCCTCATGACGGCTTATTTCAAAGACGGTCTGCGCATCATGACCTTCGGCAATGCCAACAACACCAACGACATGGGATTTGGGCGAAGGGGTGGCTTTAGAAGAGGAAGAAACGGACTGAACGCCAACAAAATGGTGGGGCTGAACCTGAACTACGAAAAGAAAGACACGCTGAAAATAGACGGGAGCGTGCGCTGGAACCACTCGGACAGTGACATCGGCACAAAAAGATCGACAGAAAATTTCGTCAGTCGCGTGGGTTCGTTCTCCAACAGCGTCAACCAGCAATATGGACGAAACAACCGATGGAACGCCAACATGCGAGTGGAATGGACACCCGATACGCTGACCAACATCATGTTTCGCCCCAGTTTGAGTTATTCTACCAACGATGGGCGCAGCTGGAATCAGTCGGCATCGTATAACGAAGACCCGTTTCTACATGCTACCGACCCATTGGCAGCCGAATCGTTGGCCCAGATGGCGGCCGACAGTGTGGTGGTGAATAGGCGCGATCACAATGGCATCAGCTACGGTGAGAACAAGCGTTTCGGCGGGATGCTGCAACTGAACAGACGACTGGGAAACAAAGGTCGCAACGTCACCTTGAGGGCCGACGCCAACTATAACGAGAGCGAAAACAACAACCTCACGATGAGCAACGTGCATTTATATAAGGTGAAAAATGCGCTGGGCAACGACTCGACCTATCAAACCAACCGCTACAATCTCACACCGTCTAAGAATTGGAACTACAGCGTGCAGGCTACTTACAGCGAACCCCTGTGGAAGGCCACGTTTTTGCAACTGAGTTACAAGTTCAACTACAGCTACAGCAAAAGCGACCGTTCTACCTACGACTTCAGCAACCTGGGCGAGGACTTCTTCGCCGGCCTCAGTCCTGTGTACCGCAACTGGAACAGTTATTTGAGTAGATTGGAACATCCATACGAAACGTATCTGGACGAAGAGCTGAGTAGGTTCTCGCAATACCAAAATTATACGCACGAGGTGAACCTGGGCTTTCGGATGATTCGCACCAAGTACGATTTCAACGTGGGACTGATGGTACAGCCACAGAAGTCGAAATTCATCCAACGTTATCAAGGAGTGGATGCCGACACAACCCGCACCGTGACCAACATGACCCCCACCTTGGACTTTCGTTACCGCTTCTCGGACGTGAGCAACCTGCGCATCAACTACCGAGGCTACACCTCGCAACCGGGTATCGCAGAACTGTTGGACATTTATGACGACAGCGACCCACTGAATATCTCCAGGGGAAACCCGGGACTGAAACCATCGTTCACCAACAGCTTCCGCCTGTTTTACAACAATTACATCAAAAGCCATCAGCAAGGCATCATGGGCTTTCTGCACTATGGCAACACGCGCAACAGCATCAGCCAAAAGGTGACCTACGATGAGAAAACGGGTGGAAGAACAACGCGGCCTGAAAACATCAACGGCAACTGGAATGTCAATGGCGGACTGATGTACAACTGCTCGATTGACACTGCGGGGGTGTGGAACATCAACACGTGGACCTCTCTGGGATACAACAACCGTGTGGGGTACATCAGCCTCAACCGCAACGCCGACTCGCAGAAGAACACCACACGGTCGCTATCGGTTAACGAGCGTCTGGGGATGAGCTTCCGCAACGAATGGCTGGAAGTAGAGCTGAATGGATCGGTGAACTATGACCACACGCGCAACCAACTGCAAAAGCAAAGCAACCTGGACACATGGCGCTTTTCCTACGGAATCAACGTGAACCTGACGGCTCCGTGGGGAACCAGCCTGTCGACCGACTTGCACGAGAACAGTCGTCGTGGCTACAACGACCAGGCCATGAACACCAATGAGCTGGTGTGGAACGTGCAGTTGTCGCAGAGTCTGCTCAAACAGCGCAACCTCACGCTGTCGTTGCAGTTCTACGATATCCTGAACAACCAGAGCAATTTCAGCAGATTCATTGATGCCATGCAGCGCAGCGACACCGAATACAACAGCATCAACAGCTATGCCATGCTGCACGTAATTTATCGACTGAACATCTTTGGCGGCCGCCAAGCACGTCAAGGCATGCGCGAAAGAGGAGGTTCCTTTGGTAGTCGTCAACGGTTTGGCGGCCGGAGCAATCGGGGCGGTCATGGCGGCAGACACTGGTAACCATTAGCGTTGCCACTCAAGATCATGGGAGGTAACGGGAGTTAATGGGGAGTAAATAGAAGTTAACGGACAATAGCGTTGCAAACAAGATTATGGGAGGTAACGGGAGTTAATGGGGAGTAAATAGAAGTTAACGGACAATAGCGTTGCCAAAGAAGTGATTCATTTGCAAAGCTATTGTCCGTTAACTCCCCCTAACTTCAAGTTAATCCTGTTAACTCCCCCTAACTTCAAGTTAATCCTGTTAACTCCCCATAACTCCAAGTTATTCCTGTTAACTCCCCCTAACTACAAGTTACTCCTGTTAACTCCCACTAATTCTATTCTCTCCCAAGAATTCCCCAACAACCTGCTCAATCACTTGCGGGAAATGCTTCATCTCCAGCTGGTGCTCTTTTTCTGCAATGTCGTCGACAGTGTCGGATGGGAGAAGTGGGGTGCGGAACTGAGCAATGATTTCTCCACCATCGCATACCGAACTAACCCAATGAACGGTGAAACCTGTCTCGGTTTCGCCCGCGGCCTTCACCGCTTCGTGCACATGGTGTCCGTACATACCCTTGCCGCCAAACTTAGGCAGCAAAGCAGGATGCAGGTTAATCATGCGCCGGTGGTAAGTCTGGATGAGATAGTCGGGAATCATCAGCAAGAACCCAGCCAACACGATGAAATCGATGTGATGTTCATCGAGTAGCTTCAACACCTCATCGGCCTTGCCGAACTCGGCCTTGGGTACGACAACGGTAGGAACGTTCAGTCTTTCGGCTCGCACCAAGGCGTAGGCATCTGACTTGTTGCTCAACACCAGTGCGACATGCACCAGCGGTGAATCTTGAAAATAGCGAATGATGTTCTCGCAATTGGTTCCGCTGCCGGAAACAAAGATGGCAACGTTACAGGGTTGCCGTTTGGATGCTGTGGTGGTGGTTGGTTTGGTCATAGTGATTATTGGGATTATTAGGCCAATTGGGCTTATTGGCCTTATTAGGCCTATTAGCCTTATTGTTGGTTGTCATCATCTTCTTCATCCCACTCATCCTCTTCATCCCATCCAAAGAGAGCCGGACGGACGAAGGCATCCATGCTGCGACGGTCTTTCTTCGTGGGGCGACCGGTTCCACGGGCACGGTCTACAAATCCACTGATGCGGCTCATCTCCAACAGTTCGTACTGCTTGGCATCGGTGACATTCTCGTATATCTGTGGAATGAACTTAGCCCCCACCCGCTGTTCGATGGTCTTAATCACCTTGAACGAATAGGTGATGGGCGGTTTCTTGACATCAATCGTTTCGCCGGGCTTGATGACATGACTTGGCTTCACGTTCACCCCATTGACGCTCACACGATTGTTCTTGCAAGCATCAGCAGCCAGTGTGCGGGTCTTGAAGATGCGAGCCGCCCAGAGCCACTTGTCAATGCGCGCCGATCCGGTGTCCTTGACACGAAGGTTGGTAGTGGTGGAGGTGGTTTCTGTCATAGTAATTATTGGCCTTATTAGGCTAATTGGGCTTATTAGGCTTATTAGGCTTATTGGCCCTATTGGGCTAATTGGCCTAATTGGCTACTTGCCCCCTTTCTTTTTCCCCTGTTGGTTAAACTGGTTCATGGTGATGTCGATGCCAGCCAGGACAAAGCTCTTGATGATTTCCACCGCCGTGTCGATGGCAGGCTGAAGAACCTGCATGTCAGCCTCATCATAGTGACCAAGCACCCAGTCTACCTGTCCGCCACGTGGATACTCGTTGCCTATGCCCATGCGCAAACGGGGATAGTTCTGGCCGATGAGCTGCTGAATGTGTCCCAATCCGTTGTGGCCGCCATTGCTGCCACTACCTTTGAGGCGGAACTCGCCTAAGGGCAAGGCCACATCATCAGAAACCACGAGCAATCGCCGCTGATCAATGTTTTCCTTGTTGAGCCAATAACGCACGGCGTTACCGCTGAGGTTCATAAACGTGGTGGGCTTGAGCAAGATGATTTTACGACCCTTCAGACTGGTTTCGGCCACGAAGCCATAACGCTTATCCTCAAAAACGATATTGGACGCCTTGGCAAAAGCGTCCAATACCATAAATCCAGTGTTGTGGCGGGTTCCCGCGTATTCAGCACCCGGGTTTCCCAGTCCACAAATCAAGTATTTGTCCATTGATTAAATAATCGTCAATATCACGGGCTGACTAAGCCTCTGCTGGTGCAGCTTCGCCTTCGCCTTCGCCTTCAGCGGCTGCCTCGCCCTCTTCAGCTGTTTCAGTGTCGGTAGACATGGTAGCGGCACGTGTCATCTTGATAGAGCATACCACGACATCCTTCGATGTAGCCATTTCCAGTCCTTCAAAATTCAGCTGACCCACCTTGATGCTCTTGCCGATTTTCAAGTTGGTAACGTCGATGTCCAGATGTTCTGGAATACGCTGGTAAGGAGCGGTAACGTTCACCTTGCGGATAGACAGGTTCATGCGTCCACCATCGCGTACACCCTGTGCCAATCCAACCAACTTCACCGGAATACCGATGGTGATAGGCTTCTGGTCGTTCACAGCGTAGAAGTCAACGTGGAGCAGTGCGTCCGTCACAGGATGGAACTGCAGTTCTTTCAAGATGGCGGTATGACTTTCGCCATCAATATTGAGGTTGATTACATAGATATGCGGTGTGTACACCACCTTGCGCAACTCTGACATGGGAGCCGCGAAAGCCAATGCTTCGGGTTTGCCGTCAGCCTGTGCTGCACCGTAAATGTTACAGGGTACATAACCCTCTTTTCTCAATTGTTTAGAAGCTTTCTTTCCAAGGTCTTGACGCTTCTTACCTGATACATTAATCTCTTTCATAATGTGTTACTCTAAATTAAGTTGTTGAACATTCATTGCCTTAATTCGCCATCACACAGAGACGCAGGACTCTCCTGCTTGGCCGATGCTGTCAGTAAGAGCGACAGGCGGAACATGACTCCTCTCTCCCCTACTTTTACAACATGCGTCGGCGTCACTGATGCGCTCAAAAAAGCGTTGCAAAGTTACTTGAATTATCTGAGATATGCAAAGTTTCTGTAAAAAATTGCTATTATCCAGAAAGATTGCTTGCATGTCATGTAAAAAAAGGCTACATTTGCATAATAAATTTAGAAAGAACACAAGGATGATCAATCGCGAAATAATCAGGACCAAGATAGTCCAGTTAACCTACGCCTACTACCAGAATGGCAATAACAACATGGATAACGCAGAGAAAGAATTGCTTTTCTGCCTCTCCAAAGCATACCATTTGTACATCTATCTGCTCCAACTCATCGTGGCCATCTCGCGTGAAGAGCGACACAGAGTGGAGATTAACACGCAGAAAGCCGAAAGAGAAGGAACGGAGATGCCTCCACAAAAATTCGCCTTCAACAAGTTTGCCGTTCAACTGGAAGAGAACAAGATGCTCAACGACTTCATCGAAGAACAGAAACTGACCTGGGATGATGACGTTGAGTTCATTAGAAAGATATGCAACCAGATTGAACAGTCGGAAACCTACCAAGCATACATGGCCGACACGGACGACAGTTATGAGGCCGACCGCGAAGTATGGCGCAAGCTGTACAAACAGCTCATTCAGGATAATCCCGAATTGGATGCCCTGCTCGAGGAGAAGAGTCTCTACTGGAATGATGACAAAGAGGTGGTAGACACCTTCGTGCTGAAAACCATCAGGCGGTTCGACCAGGCCAACAAGGCCGATCAAGAAATCTTGCCCGAATACAAGGACGAGGAAGACCGCAACTTCGCCACCAAACTCTTCCGCGCCACCATCCTCAATGCCGACACCTACCAGCTGTACATGAGCGAGACCAGCCGCAACTGGGATTTCTCACGGTTGGCCTACATGGACGTGGTCATCATGCAGATTGCCATCGCCGAGATGCTCACGTTCCCGAACATCCCCGTCTCGGTGACGATTTACGAATACGTCAACCAGGCCAAGCGTTACAGTACCACAAAGAGCGGCGGATATATCAACGGCATGCTCGACTCCATTGCACGCCACCTTATCTCAACAGGCAAAATGCTCAAACCTATGCCTGAACCTAAGCAGCGCCGATCTGCCAAGAAAGAGAAAACTCCTGATACCGAGCAACCGGCAGAAGAACAAGAATAGACAAAATAGAAATACAAATACGAATTAATTAATCAATCAATCAAATATGACAACACTATTATTAGCTGCACAAGCAGCAGGCGGCGGAACAGGCATGCTTATCTTCATGGTGGCCATGTTGGCTATCATGTGGCTGTTCATGATTCGTCCACAACAAAAGAAACAAAAGGAGATACGCAACTTCCAAAACGCTTTGCAGGAAGGCTCAAAGGTGATCATCAACGGCGGCATCTACGGCACCGTGAAGCGCATTGACCTCACCACAAACAAGGTGGACGTTGAAATCGCACGCGGCGTCACCGTACAGGTAGACCGCAACTTCCTTTATGCCGACGCGGCTTCGCAGAACACAACCAACGCTTAACCGCAATCGCACATGCTCAAGCAGCTCAAGCGTATCACCGCACCCATCAGGAATTTCTTGCTCGACTTGGTATCCAAGCGATTCCTGGTGTTTTTGTTTTTCCTATTTCTCAGTGCGGCGTTCTGGCTCTCCATGACGCTCGATGAGATGTACGAAAAGGAGATTCCTGTGCCCATACGCTTGGTCAACGTGCCCAAAAACATCATCATCACCACCAACATGCCCGACACCGTCATCATGACGGTACGCGACAAAGGATTTGCCTTCATAAGCGACTTTACGGGCAGCCGGTTACGACCCATCAACCTTAACTTCTCTACCTACGCCAACGAAAGCGCAGGTAAGGGAAGTGTACCCCTGGCCGACGTGCAGAACATCTTGTACCAACGCCTGGCCACGTCTTCCAGAATCACCGCACTGAAGCCCGACCAGCTGAGATTCTTCTTCAATTTCGGACAGTCGAAAACCCTGCCAGTACGCTTGAACGGTACCATGACACCCGCCAAAAACTACTACCTGGCGCGCGTGAGCTTCTGGCCTGAAAAGGTGACGGTGTACGCGCAGCAAAGCAAGCTGGACAGCCTAACATACATCCTGACCGAGAAACTGAACATCACCAATTTCACGGACACGCTGATTCGAAAGGTCAACTTGCAGAAAATCATTGGCGTGAAGACGGTCCCGGAGCAGGTAAAGATTGGGCTCTTCCCCGACATCCTCACCGAAGAGAGCATCGAGGTACCCATCAAGGCCATCAACATGCCGAAAGGCAAAACCCTGCGCACCTTCCCCACCAAGGCAAAAGTGCTGTTCAACATTGGTGTTACGGCTTTCAGGAAGATCAATGAAAAACAATTCGAGGTGGTGGTCGACTACAACGAGCTGCAGGCAAACCCATCAGACAAATGCGCCTTGCACCTGAAAACCGTCCCCGCTGAGGTACGACAAGCGCGGTTGGAAATGAACCAGGTGGACTATCTCGTAGAACAACAATAACCACCCATGCAACCAACGGTGCGATGAACAACAACAAAAGTATTGTCGCCCTCACGGGTGGCATCGGGTCGGGCAAGAGTTATGTCTGTCAATTGCTCAGGCAGCAGGGCATCGTCGTCTACGACTGTGATGAGGCAGCCAAACGACTCATGCGAGAAGATGGTCAGCTGCAGCAACAACTCATCCAACTGGTAGGATCGGATGTGTACGAGGGAACGAAGCTCCAGAAGTCGGTGCTCGCCCAGTTCCTGTTAGCATCAGAGGCCAACAAGCAAGCGGTCAACAACATCGTTCACCCAGCCGTGGCCACCGACTTTCTACAGTCGCCGCTGCAGTGGGTTGAGAGCGCCATCTTGTTTGACGCTCATTTCGACCGCCGCATCAAGCCCGACATGGTGATATGCGTCACGGCACCATGGGAGATTCGTGTGGAACGCATCATGCGGCGCGACGGTATCAGCCACGAAAAGGCCACAGAGTGGATCAACAGTCAGATGCCACAAGAGGAGATGATCCGACTGAGCGACGTGGAAATCGTCAACGATGGAAAAGCTAATTTACCCCAACAAATAGAGAAAATTTTAGAACTGCTGCACCGCAACCACATCCTTATAATATAAGGTGTACGGGTTGCGGGGTGGTACATGTATCATCTATCAAACGAAAATTAACGAATAACAATGGAAACAATTCTTTCAATCGCAGGTAAGCCAGGACTTTATAAATTGGTATCACGCGGAAAAATGAACCTCATTGTCGAATCGCTCGACGAAACGCATCGCCGCATGCCGGCCTTCTTCACCGACAGGGTTACCAATCTGGGCGACATCGCCATGTACACCGACGCCGACGACGTACCACTGTGGCAGGTGCTCAAGAGCGTGGGCGAACAGGAGCAAAACAAGTTGGTGTCGTTCAACTATAAGAAAGCCGACAGTAAGCAACTGCGCGAATATTTCGCCAAGGTGCTGCCGTCATTCGATCAAGACCGAGTGCATGACAGCGACATCAAGAAATTGCTGCAATGGTACGACATTCTTGTGAAGAACGACATGACCGACTTTGAGACCATTTTCTCACCCGAAAAGAAAGAAAACGACGAGGAAACTACCGAATAGAAAACACCAAAGAGAACAAAAATAGGTCACCATTTACGTTATTTAACATTTGTTCATGCAATGTTTTACGTTGTTCGGTTGTTTATTTTTCAGAAGTAACGCATACTTATCATTCATACGGTCAAGACATGGGTTGCTTTGCTGACAAACAATGATAATTCTTTCAAACAATAAAACAAAAAAAATGAAGAAAATGAAGAAAAATGTAAAGTTGACATGGCTGTTAGCGGCATGTCTTACCCTGGGTGCAACCTCGCTAACCTCTTGTCTTGGTTCCAACGAAGACAACCAGGTAAAAATCACGAAAGAAGAGGTACAATTGGCATTTGCCAAGGTGAAGGGTAAGCATACCGGCAAACTGATTTACCCGCAGCGTGAGATAAAGAGTGCATCTGACAGAGCTGACACGCTGGACATCTCGTGGACGCTGACAACAGACAGTACGATGGTCATTCACAACTTCCCAGCGAAAGCCTTGGCGGAGAATGTGACCAACACCGATTTGCGGAAACTACTGCTCACTGCACCCGACCAAGATTTGAAGTGCAACATCGGGTTTTATAGCGTGTCGCCCGTAGCCTTTGTCATACAGCCTACCCGACTGACCTACCAATTGGATGACCATGGGGTGAGCAAGAAGTATGAAGTGGCATTCTATTACAATATCCCCGGTTCAATCGGTGTTTACAATGAGAAGGAGGGACAGGCAAATATGATTATGCAGATTGTGCAGGCTGTCATCCTCGAACAAGGACAGGAGAAGGAGGTATTCCGACAAGGCATTCCTTTGATTTTATCCGAAAAGAAAAAGAAGTAAAAATATTCCCTGGGCCCGCAAGACACCCAGGGAATATTTTTTTTGGGGAATAGACTTTCGCTAGATTTCCTAGAATACCTAGATTTCCTAGAATACCTAGGGGGCCTAGTTTTCCTAGTGTCCCTAGGATTTCTAGGATTATTTTTTATCCCAGGCTTTGTTTGATATCATCCAGCAAATCGTCCACGTCCTCGATGCCCACAGAGAGGCGAATGAGGGTGGGGTCGATGCCTGAGGCGCGCAACTGCTCGTCACTCAGCTGGCGATGGGTGTGGCTGGCGGGATGCAGCACGCAGGTACGACTGTCGGCCACATGGGTGGCGATGTTGATGAGGCGCAGCGAGTCCATGAACTTCACGGCCGTCTCGCGGTCACCCTTCAGGCCGAAGGCTATCACGCCACACGACCCGCCCGGCAAGTATTTCTGTCCCAAGGCGTAATGCTGGTCGCTCTTCAGTCCGCAATAGTGAACCCATGCCACGCGCTCATCTGCCTCAAGGAACTCGGCGATACGTTGAGCGTTCTGGCAGTGACGGGACACGCGCAGGTGCAGCGTCTCCAGACCTAAGTTGAGCAAGAAGGCGTTCTGCGGCGATGGGATGGAGCCAAGGTCGCGCATGAGTTGTGCCACCAACTTGGTGAGGTAGCCCATCTTGCCGAAATCCTTCGCATACGTCAATCCGTGGTACGAGTCATCGGGCAGGCACAGTCCGGGGAACTTGTCAGCATGCGCCATCCAGTCGAAGTTGCCGCTGTCCACCACCACTCCTCCTACGGCGGCCGCATGTCCGTCCATATACTTGGTGGTAGAGTGGGTCACGATGTCAGCTTCCCACTCGAAAGGCCTACAGTTGATGGGTGTGGCGAAGGTGTTATCCACGATGAGCGGTACGCCATTGCGGTGGGCGATGCGTGCAAACTTCTCGATATCCAGCACGCGGCATCCTGGGTTAGAGATAGTTTCGCCGAACATGGCGCGCGTGTTAGGTCTAAAAGCCTTTTGTATCTCCTCTTCCGATGCCTCCTGGTCGATGAAGGTGCAGTCGATGCCCAGTTTCTTCATCGTCACACCAAAGAGGTTGAACGTGCCGCCGTAGATCTCGGTGGAAGCCACGATGTGCGACCCAGCCTCGCAGATATTAAACACGGCGTAGAAGTTGGCGGCCTGTCCGCTCGAAGTGAGCATGGCGCCCACACCTCCTTCGAGAGCAGCTATCTTCTGTGCTACAGCATCGTTGGTGGGGTTGGCCAAACGGGTGTAGAAGTAGCCCGATTTCTTCAAATCGAAGAGCTGAGCCATCTCCTCGGTGTTATCGTATTTAAAAGTAGTACTCTGATAAATAGGGGGTTGAACGGGTTCTCCGTTTTGTGGCTTCCATCCTCCACGGATGCAGAGGGTTGCCGTTTTCAATTTCTTTTCCATAACGTCTCTTTGTTGATTGATTTGTAAAAATAGAACGTGCCTCAACAAAGAAAAAAAACTTCCCCTGTATTCAGCTGTCTCTAATTTTGGTGCAAAATTAATATATTTTTTTGGCATGGAGCAAAAACAAACCACAAAACCAGTCGTCACACCTCCCACTAACAACTTATGTTGGATGCGTTAGAGAAAGCCGCCATCAGCAATCCCCATCCATTTTGCTCCTTCGAAACCTATCGCTTGGATTCGACCCACTGCAATGCTTTTTCTACCTTTGACCCTCGGAGAGATGAGCGAAGGTAGGAAACGACCGTGCGCTGTACTCTCATTCACTAAAAATAATTTTTATCATGAAAACACACATGCTTAGCGAGCATTTCTCGCTACGAGAGTTCACAGCTTCGGCAACGGCCGAAAAGTATCACATCAACAACATGCCCGATGCCCAGGCCTTGGAGAACATGCGCGTGCTGTGCCGCGAGGTCCTCGAGCCCTTGCGCCATCGCTTCGGCCCCATCTACATCAACAGCGGCTATCGGTGCGAACTGCTCAACAACCTACTGCACGGTGTGGGCAACTCGCAACATCTTTTCGGTGAGGCGGCCGACATCCGCCTGCCTAATGAGCAGACTGGTCAGGCGTACTTCGACTTCATCCTACTGCACTGCCCCTTCGACCAACTGCTCTTTGAGTACAGTCGTTTCGGGCGCATCTGGCTCCACGTGAGTTGCAAGCGTCATCCCGGAGAGAACCGTAGAATGGCCCGAAGACGGTACCAGGTTTAACGCCTGGCACCATTCTTCTTCTGATTTGTTCAACCACATATATAATAAGGTGTATTTTGCAAAAAAACTTGTTTTCATCGTGATTTTGTAATAAAAATCTTTTATTTTTGCATAAGATAGGCATCGCCTCAACAAAGTAAACAAGTTTCCTTTGCTTTCGGCTTGCACTATCTTTGCATAAGATAGGCATCGCTTCGACAAAGAAAACAAGTTTCCTTTGTTTTCGGCTTGCACTATCTTTGCAACAAATACAAAGATTATGTGGTTGAACATTTTATGGATGATTGCCGGTATCGCCCTCGTGTTATGGGGTGCCGACCGACTGACTGACGGTGCCGTTGCCATTGCAGAACGCATGCACATGTCGCAAATAGTAATTGGACTGACGATTGTGGCCATGGGAACCTCCATGCCCGAGTTTTTTGTCAGTCTGCTATCCGCCTTGAAGTCCACGCCAGACATGGCGGTGGGCAACGTCTTGGGATCTAACATTTTCAATTCCCTACTCATCGTGGGTTGTGCCGCCTTGGTGGCACCGATGACCATCCTGAAATCAACGGTGAAGCGTGACATTCCTTTTGCCTTTGTGGCTTCGTGGGTGTTGCTGATGCTGTGCCTCGACCGCCATCTCTCGCGCATCGACGCAGGCGTGCTCTTCGCTATGTTCTTGCTGTACATGTATTTCACCCTCAAGGGAGCCAAGCAAGAGCCCGACGAGAATGAAGAGGCGCAAAAGAACTATTCTCTCCCAAAATCTATTTTTTTCCTGCTGTTGGGTTTGGGCTGTCTGGTCTTTGGCAGCAACCTGTTTGTCGATTCGGCCACGGTGATTGCCAAGTCGATGGGCGTGAGCGATGCCGTGATTGGTCTGACCATCATTGCCGGCGGAACCTCGATGCCCGAGCTGGCCACCAGCGTGGTGTCGGCTCGCAAGGGACAGAGCGGCATTGCCATTGGCAACGTGTTGGGTTCTAACGTGTTCAACATCTTGATGATTCTGGGCATCACCGGCCTCATCAGTCCGATGCAACTCAAGGGTATCACCAACCTCGACTTGTCGATGCTGATTATCTCGATGGTGATGCTCTGGCTGTTCTCGCGCACCAAATACACCATTGCCCGTTGGGAAGGTGCCTTGCTCACCGTGGTGTTCCTGGGCTACATGAGTTACCTGGTAGCAGGAGCCTGAGACATCGTTGGGCCGTGATTCATCACGTTTCGCAAACCGTTTGGGCGCGATAATTCTTCCCTAAGTAATCATCGAACTGTGCGAGGGGTCAAGCTGGTCGTTGTGCCAGCGGTGGAAGCTCTCGCGCGTCTTTCTGCCTTTGCGCAGCAGAGCCAACAGATGGCATTTGGCATCCGAGATGTCCTTGATGGGCTTGCCCTGCGAATGGCGCAGCATGCGGAACCATTGCAGACAATAGTAGCGGGTGTGGGCGTTGCGATAGACGCACAGTCCTGTGAGCGCTTCCAGACTGCGCATGAAAGCGGCATCGCCAAACAACGCATTGAGGATGCCCTTTTCCACCGCTTCCACATCGGCTGCAGACGCATGGCCGGCAATTCCATGCTCATTAGCCGCCAAAGTCATGTGGTTTGGGCGCTTATCTGTAAGAGATTGAGCATCAACCAACATGCTTTTGCCTGTCGGCTCGCTAACGGGCGTTTGGGAAGCACTTTGAGGCATTGGTTGAGTTGCTAATTGTTCTTCCTGTAGCGGTGCAGGTTGTACTTCCTGTTGCGGTGCAGGTTGCGATTCCGGTTGACAGGTCTGACGTGCCGGAATCTTTTCCCGATTTTTATTTTTAAAATTTCCGTCGGCGGCGTCGGCTCTTTTTTTCTCCGTCGTCGGATTATTAGTATCATCAGTATTATCAGTATTATCAGTATTATTAGTATATAAGGGCGACCCTTGATTATCAAGCACTTGCGAGGGGGTAAATTGATTGTTCGTTGAATGTTGAACGAATAATGAATGCTCCAAGTAGGGACAATAAAAGAATTTTTGATCCACGATTTCGAAGATTTTATAGTCGGAAATGATGTGCATCAAATACGTTTTTGACTTACGGCAGTCGTGTGCGATGTTTTTCAATGCGGCGAGGTACCCCGTTCCCTTGGGACAGGTGCGCAGGTAGCGCATTAGGGCCAACACGCATCCTTCGCCGGTACACCCTTCGATGGCCCGCATCTCCATGTACACGGGTGCCTCGAAAAAATTCAATTCTAATTTAAGATATGCTTTCATGGTAATTAAGAGCCTCTCCCCCAACCCCTCCCCAAAGGGGAGGGGAGTAGATAGACAGGGTTTTTAGTTTATGAGTTTATAAGTTCTTTAGTTTACAAGTTGACGAGTTGACAAGTTAACAAGTTAACGAGTTGATAGCTCAGCTAATCATAAAGTTCAAAGTTCAATGTTCAAATTTCAAAGTAAGTACAGTTCAATGTTCAAATTTCAAAGTAAGTACAGTTCAATGTTCAAATTTCAAAGTAAGTACAGTTCAATGTTCAAATCTCAAAGTTCAAAGTAAGTACAGTTCAAAGTCCAAAGCTAACTACTCCCCTCCCCTTTGGGGAGGGGCCGGGGGAGAGGCTGTCGGTGAGAGGCTGTCGGTGAGAGGCTTTTTCCTTGATAAACCTCCCCAGCGGCTCTTCCCCTTGCTCCATCAGATGGCGGCAGCGGGTGAGGAGCAGCAGATCAGGGTTCTTGCGCTTCCTTACATTATTCATCACCGTGTTAGGTTTGCGGGGCGAGGGCAGGTGAAGCCGCTCGCAAAGAAGGTTGACGGTGGTGCTGAAGTTGAGCACCTGTCCGTGTTCATCGATAGTCAGACCGTCGTACCACATCATGTGGACCAGTTCAACCAAGTCGGACACGGTGCCCAACCACCGCACCTGACTGCCTTCTGGCAACCTCATCAACCTTTCAAACGTGTTTCTCATGGCATCTTTTGCCTGTTTTTGTGTGATTTCCATTTTTTTACTTTACAGTTTATATATACTTGATTATCCTAATTGCAATCATCCCTACCCTCCCTTCGTCCATTTACTCTGTGAACCGAACAGATGCATCACGCACCTACGCTGGAGAAATCAAGGATGTGCCTTTCCTCATTTGCAAAGATACTGTCGATTTGCGCAATATTTGTTCCATTTACAGAGTTTAAATAGGCAGAATTATTAAATTGTGTTCAAACCCTTTGTACATGCGCATTCACTACTGTCCACGAAAATCTTTTAATAATCTCTTGAAACGCCTATAAATACAAGCTTGTAGGAGATAAAATAGACTCCCTACTTTTGAAAAGAGTATCTTTGCCACAAATTACAATTTGAAAGCAGATACTTATGAACAAAGGTCGATACGTATTTTCACAGCTGTGCGACTTTCTGCCGACAGACCATTTCAAATGGTTGATAAAAAAGTATGAAGGTAATAAATATGTGAAGAGTTTCACTTGTTGGAATCATCTGATGGTTCTTCTATTTGGTCAGTTGTCTAATCGTGAGGGATTACGAGACCTTATTGTAACCATCACTCCGTTCAAGTCAGCGTTCCACCATCTTGGTTTTGGAAAGAATGTCAGTAGAAGCAATTTGAGCAAGGCCAATGAAATACGCGAAGTCAAGATATTCCAAGAGTTTGCAGACAAGATGGTTTCCATAGCAAGAGAGAAACGAGGAGTCGTCAAGGACTTCTTCATATCGAACAATGTCTATGCGTTTGACTCCTCAACAATATCATTGTGCCTTTCTGTATACTGGTGGACTAAACTGCATCATGGGAAAGGAGGAGTGAAATTGCATGAACTGTATGACGTGAAGACAGACATTCCGACATTTTCTGTCATTACAGACGCTTCAGTTCACGATTCTCAAGTGATGGAGCTAATTCCCTATGAGAAAGAGAGTTTCTATATATTTGACAGAGCGTATATGGCAACTAGGAAACTTTATATAATAGAAGGAGCAGAAGCTTACTTTGTCGTGAGAGAGAAGCATAAAATGCCGTTTGAGGTCATAGAGGATAAAGAATACAACAACCCTTCATCTGGAATTATGGCTGACCAAATTATACGTTTCAAGGGATACAAGACTAAGAAGCAATATCCAAATAAACTTCGACGAGTGGTATTCTATGACTATGATGGTAATAGGACATTTGTATTTTACACGAACAATTTTGAAATTACAGCGGAACAGGTTGCTATGCTTTACAAATACAGATGGAGAGTAGAACTGTTCTTCAAATGGCTGAAGCAACATCTGCGCATCAAAGAGTTTTATGGAACCTCGGAGAATGCTGTAAAAATACAAATCTATGCAGCTATCATTGCATATTGTCTTGTCGTTATCGTACAAGAATGTATGGGGCTAAAGCTTCAAACCTATGATGTTCTAAGAATTTTAAGCACGGCATTGTTGACAAAAATGCCATTGTGTGACTTGCTCATTGAACAGAAAGAGGAAGAATTTACTGAAGGAAAAAACCTGCAGCTCTGCCTCAATTTTGATGGGTAACTATCAATTTGTTACTTTTTGAAATGTTAAAGGGTTTTCGTGGACAGTAGTGATGCGCATTTAGCGGTCTATCACCACCAAGCACTTGTATAAAAAGAAGTCATCTGCTTGATAGATAACGATTTACCTATAAACGAGCACCATCATTTGGAACTATTATTTCCAAGGTATAGTGAATGAAAGTGAAAAACCATTGGCGTAAGCTGCTGAAGACGTATGCTACATTGTTTAAGTAACAAACAATTCTTATTTGCTAAACTAAAAGGTCTCATCTACAAAAGGGTTAGCAACCAAATAACGAAAATATTAGCAGAAAATCAGGCAAAGGCTTATTAAAAATAACTACCTATTTTTTGTTTTAATAATAAAAATCACTACTGTCCACGAAAACCCTTTAACATTTCAAAAAGTAACAAATTGATAGTTACCCATCAAAATTGAGGCAGAGCTGCAGGTTTTTTCCTTCAGTAAATTCTTCCTCTTTCTGTTCAATGAGCAAGTCACACAATGGCATTTTTGTCAACAATGCCGTGCTTAAAATTCTTAGAACATCATAGGTTTGAAGCTTTAGCCCCATACATTCTTGTACGATAACGACAAGACAATATGCAATGATAGCTGCATAGATTTGTATTTTTACAGCATTCTCCGAGGTTCCATAAAACTCTTTGATGCGCAGATGTTGCTTCAGCCATTTGAAGAACAGTTCTACTCTCCATCTGTATTTGTAAAGCATAGCAACCTGTTCCGCTGTAATTTCAAAATTGTTCGTGTAAAATACAAATGTCCTATTACCATCATAGTCATAGAATACCACTCGTCGAAGTTTATTTGGATATTGCTTCTTAGTCTTGTATCCCTTGAAACGTATAATTTGGTCAGCCATAATTCCAGATGAAGGGTTGTTGTATTCTTTATCCTCTATGACCTCAAACGGCATTTTATGCTTCTCTCTCACGACAAAGTAAGCTTCTGCTCCTTCTATTATATAAAGTTTCCTAGTTGCCATATACGCTCTGTCAAATATATAGAAACTCTCTTTCTCATAGGGAATTAGCTCCATCACTTGAGAATCGTGAACTGAAGCGTCTGTAATGACAGAAAATGTCGGAATGTCTGTCTTCACGTCATACAGTTCATGCAATTTCACTCCTCCTTTCCCATGATGCAGTTTAGTCCACCAGTATACAGAAAGGCACAATGATATTGTTGAGGAGTCAAACGCATAGACATTGTTCGATATGAAGAAGTCCTTGACGACTCCTCGTTTCTCTCTTGCTATGGAAACCATCTTGTCTGCAAACTCTTGGAATATCTTGACTTCGCGTATTTCATTGGCCTTGCTCAAATTGCTTCTACTGACATTCTTTCCAAAACCAAGATGGTGGAACGCTGACTTGAACGGAGTGATGGTTACAATAAGGTCTCGTAATCCCTCACGATTAGACAACTGACCAAATAGAAGAACCATCAGATGATTCCAACAAGTGAAACTCTTCACATATTTATTACCTTCATACTTTTTTATCAACCATTTGAAATGGTCTGTCGGCAGAAAGTCGCACAGCTGTGAAAATACGTATCGACCTTTGTTCATAAGTATCTGCTTTCAAATTGTAATTTGTGGCAAAGATACTCTTTTCAAAAGTAGGGAGTCTATTTTATCTCCTACAAGCTTGTATTTATAGGCGTTTCAAGAGATTATTAAAAGATTTTCGTGGACAGTAGTGAATAAAAATATTGTTACATTTGCATTTATAAATGAAGCTAGACCTAAAAACTGCAAAAACGATTAAGCACATAAGTTTTCAAGAAAAATGAAGAAATAAGAACTATTGTTTGTCAACTTATCAATAGACATGATTTGCAACAAAATATGTTTGGTTCTTTACAACCCAAGCCGTGGCGCATGATGTTGCATCAGACTTTATTTTTAGACGACAGCAGTATCTACGATTTATTTTCATTGAATAAAGGCTAATTCATTCGTGAATCTTATCAGTAATTACTATTAATAACATTTTATGGAAAACAAATTCAGAATTAGATTGCGAAACGGAGAAATCCGGCTCGCAGCCGCAGCGATTCTTACCTTGGCCACTCCATTGTGTGCGCTGGCAGCGAAAGGCACTATGCCCGTGCAGGCCGAGCAGCAACGTCAGATTGTGGTAAAAGGTAAGGTAGTAGACAAACAAACCAAGGAAGGACTCATCGGTGCATCGGTTACCGTGAAGGGCCTGACAACGGGGGCTGTTACTGACATCAACGGCAACTTTTCCATCAACGTACCGTATGCAGAGGCCACGATTGTGGTTTCGTACATAGGCTATCAGCCTCAGGATGTGAAACTCGCAGGACGTAAAGAACTCGTGGTTGAGCTGATTGAAGATGCCAAAGCCTTGGAGGAGGTTGTGGCTGTGGGTTACATGAAACAGCGCAAGGAAACCATGACTGGTGCTGTAGCCACCATCACCACGAAAGACCTCACACAAAGCCCTACGGCCAACCTGAACAACGCCCTGGCCGGACGCTTGCCGGGTTTGATTGCCAACCAGTATATGGGTGGCGAGCCTGGTGTTGACAAGGCCGAGGTGTTTATTCGCGGTAAGGCTACCTTCAATGCGCAGAACCCTATCGTGATCATCGACGGTGTAGAACGTGACATGACCTATCTGGCTGCCGACGAAATAGAAACCTTCACCATCCTGAAAGATGCTTCGGCAACGGCACAATATGGTATACGCGGTGCCAACGGCGTGGTGGTAATTACCACCAAGCGCGGACAGTCGAGCGACAAAGCCAGCGTAAACTTCAAGGCATCATACGGATTCAACAAGGCGGTAAAGTTCCCTACATATTTAGGTTCGGCCGACTATATGACGCTGTACAACGAAGCCATGATTAACGATGCCCACATGAACGGACAATCTGCCGAGGAAATATCAAAGCTCAACCTCTTCAAGAAAGAAGCCATTGATGCCCACCGCACAGGGCAAGGATACAACTGGGATTACTTTGATTATGCTTTCAAGACGGCTCCTCAACAAGACTATACGCTGTCTATCCGTGGTGGTAACGACCGCGTGAAGTACTTCGTAATGGCCAATTACTTTAACCAGGGCACTAACCTCAAGTACAACTCAGAAGCTACCAACGGTGCCGAGAGCCGATTCAACCGATACAACATCCGGTCGAACATTGATATCAACATTACCAAGAACTTCTGGGCCAAGTTCGACTTGGGTGGTCGTATCACCGACCGTACCAGTCCTGGCACATCGGCTGCTACCATTGTTACACTGGCCAACACGCAGCCTCCTTACCTGCCCATCACACTCGATGACAACGGCAACAAGGCTAATAAGAACATCTTTGCGCAGAACCCTAACGGCGTGCTCTTTGGTACACAGCTCTATCGGTACAACATCCTGGGAGAACTAAGCCGCACAGGTTACCAGAACGAGAAGAACACTTACTTTGAGGGCGCGCTCACCTTGGGTCACAACCTTGACTTCATTACCAAGGGACTGAAGGTTGAAGGCATGTTCTCCTACGACTTCCACGGAAACCGTTGGATTATTCGTGACATCCCTTACTACCTTGAAGGCTACAAGCGACTGCCAGGCTACGCTACTTTCGAGCCACTCGATGGTGTTGACGTGTACAACGACCCTACTGTTCCTTATAAGGGCGCATACGGTGGCGGTAACAAATACGAGATTGACCAGAACCGTAACAACGGCGTGAACAATAACCCGCAAGACTCGCGCTACTACGCACAGTTCAAGCTGGAGTACAACCGCACCTTCAACCAAGATCATGAGGTAAGCGCCATGTTCCTGGCCAACCGCAGCGAGCGCAACTACAACAACGATCCTTACTACCGCTATCAGGGCATGACCGGTCACGCTTCTTACTATTATCAAAGAAAGTACCTGGCCGAGTTCAACTTTGGTTACAACGGGTCAGAGAACTTCGCCCGTGGCAAGCGTTACGGATTCTTCCCCTCAGGCTCACTGGGATGGGTGATCAGCAACGAAAAGTTCATGGAGAGCACCCAGTCGTGGCTCGACTACTTGAAACTGAGAGCATCTTATGGATTGGTAGGTAGCGACATGTTGCCTAGCGACCGCTTCGCATACCTGGCATACTATGGGGGTGCCAACGGATACAACTTCGGTCCTAACCTCAACACCGGAATCGGTGGTAACAGAGAAGCCCGCCTTGCCAGCACTGCCCTGACATGGGAAAAGGCCAAGAAACTGAATCTTGGCTTCGATATCACCATGCTACAACAGCGACTCAACTTCAGCTTCGACTTCTTCATCGAGAAGCGCTACGACATCCTCACCAGCCTCAACACCGGCGCAGGTGCCGATATCCAGCGGCTCAACTTTCCTGCCATCGTAGGTGCGTCGGCTCCATGGATCAACTCTAGTAAAATCAAGAACCAAGGTATCGACTTCGAACTGACATGGCAAGACAAGATTGGACGCAACTTTAGATACTACATTAAGCCCAACTTTACCTTTGCCCGCAACAAGATTGAGTTCACCAACGAAATCAACTGGGGCGACAATACTTGGCGCCAGGCCACCGGCAAACCTATGTATAGCAACTTTACCTATGTGTTCGACCACTTCGTGGCTGACCAGGCCGAAGCCGATGCCCTCAACGCCTCTGGCATCCAGGGATCGTTTGGCAAGCTGATACCCGGTGACGTGGTATACAAGGATATGAACAATGACAAGGTGATTGACGATAAAGACCGTGCTGCTCAAGGTTATCCACGCAGTCCAGAGATTATGTTTGGTATCCCCGTAGGCATCACATACAAGGGATTCGACTTCAGCGTGTTGTTCCAGGGCGCAGCCAACTCTTCAGTTCTGCTGAATGGCGCAGCCGTGTACGACTTCCCTAACTTCGACAACGACAAACTGGGTAAGGTAAAACCGCTGCACATGAACCGATGGACGCCAGAAACCGCAGCCACAGCCAAATATCCTGCACTGCACCTGGGCACACACAACAATAACAAAAACTCTCGCAACAGTCTCTTTCTCTACGATGCCAGTTATATGCGTCTGAAGAACCTGGAGATTGGCTACTCGCTGCCTCACAGCATCATCAAGATTGCCAATTTGCAGCAGGTACGATTCTATATCCAAGGCCAGAACCTCTTCACGTGGGATAAGCTCGACGATGTTGACGTAGACCCCGAAACCAGCAGCAACGGTACCTGGTATCCCATCCAGAAGACCTTCAACTTTGGTGTTAATATCACATTCTAATCTATTATTGAAATACAATTATGAAAAAGCTATATAGTTCATTATTCATGTTAGGAATATTCCTGACATTGGTCGGATGTAGCGAAAGCTTCCTTGACAAGGAAGAAGACGACAAGAAGTCTGAAGCCGACGTCTACACCCGATACGAGGAAGTTAACAAGAACGTAGCCACCGCCTACTGGAACGCCCGGTACGCCATGCGTCCACTGGTATGGCTCGAGCACTTCTCTTCTTCTGTTATCACAGACGAGTGCGAGGCATCCAATGTGGAAGGCAACATCGGTAACCGATACAACCAAGGCGACTGGAACCCTAACGCCAACTTCCCCGGCAACAACCGCCAGTTTTGGAACAGCATGTTTTCAGCCATTCGCCACATCAACCTGACACTGGAAGGCATCGAGAAGTACAAGACACCAGACAACCCGCTTAGCCCGGGCGACCTGGACAAGCGCATCGGTGAGCTTTACTTCCTTCGCGGATACATGCACTTGAGACTGATGACACTTTACGGAGAAATTCCTTATATCGACCATAGCATCCCCACAACTGACAAGATGGAATTCAAACAGGAAAGCGTGCACGCCGTGGTTGACAAGATTGTGGCCGACGCCGAAGCAGCATACGCCAAGGTGGCAGAAATGTATAACCGCAGCGACGAACACTTTGGACGTGTAGACAAAGGAGCCTGCCTCGGTCTCATTGCCATTGCACGATGGATGGCCGCCACACCACTGTACAACGGAGCCAAGGAACATGGGTACGAGGGCAACCGCGTATTTGAAAGCGAATATACCTACAAGGCCGAACGCTGGACTGCTGCCAAGGATGCAGCCAAGAAGGTAATCGACTTCAGAGTAAACGGTGCTCCACGCTACAGCCTCTATGCCAAGTACGACGCACACGACTTTCAGGACGACGGCAACCGCAACCTCAACGGGTCACTGCTCTACCACCGCCTGTGGGATATGTTCTACGACCTAGATGGCATGCAGACCGAAGGCGTGTTCTTCGTAACACGCGACAAGAACAACTGGTGGCTGGGCGACCAGTACCCTCCAAGCCGTGGTGGTGGCTCACGTCAGCAGCCCGTGCAAGAGCAGGTAGACGAGTATGAATACATGGCACCCGATGGCTACGGATATCCCGTATACAGCCAGGAAGCACGCAACGCTGGCTACGACGATGCCAACCCATATGTAAAGCGCGACCCACGCTTCTACCGTGACATCATCTACCATGGTGCTCCTTATCGTGACAACGGTAACCACGCACGCCCCATGAACACCGCCGAGGGATCTGACCAGATCAATGCCAACAACGCAACCACAACTGGTTACTACCTGCGCAAGTTCATGAAAGACGGATACAACAAGAGCGGTGGATTCGACATCCACTCACCAGCCATCTGGCGTTTGCCTGAATTTATCTACATCTACGCAGAGGCTGTAAACGAGACCAGCGGACCTAACCAAGAAATCTACGACATGATTAACAAGGTGCGTGCCCGCTCGTTCATGAGTCCAATGCCACCGGCAACCATGACCAACAAGAAGCTGATGCGCGAATACATCAAGCGCGAGCGCCGCGTAGAGTTCTTCTACGAGAACAAACGTCCATTCGAGTGCCGTCTGTACCTCGAACCATCATCTAAGGAAGAATTGGCAAAAGAGAAGATTTTCCTCTCATTAGGAGCCGACAACACACAGCGCTCTATCAACTACTGGAAGCAAAACAAGGGTGCTTATCCTAAGTGCCAACGCATGATCAACGGCATGCGCCCTGTAGAAGATCCAGCCGGTAAGATAGAGATCAATGGAAAACGCTATCGCATGGAACGCTTCTGCAAGGAAGAGCGTACATTCGAGACACCGAAGCACTATCTATTCCCAATCCAGAACACCGAGCTGAACGTTTGCCCTACCCTGGTTCAGAACCCAGGCTGGTAAAAGAAAGACCAATAGGCTAAAGGAAACATAAGATACGATAGGGAGTGAAGGAGAGCAACATCTCTTCTTCGCTCCTTTTTTTATTTTTCCTCAACGCAGAAGCCAGATGGTTTTTCTTGCTTTTATTTGCAAAAAATATTTATCTTTGCATACAGCAAAACGGCAGGATAAACCTGCTGAACAAAGACACCACATGGACAAAACACAACGAAAACCTATATTAAGGAAGCCTCGCTGGCTGTACACCCGGATAGAGGGTGGCGAGAAATACGGCATGGTGGAAGACACCATCGCACAAAACGGACTGCACACCATTTGCAGCAGTGGCAAATGTCCCAACAGGGGACACTGCTGGAAACACGGAACGGCCACTTTCATGATTCTGGGCGACCGCTGCACGCGCGCCTGCCGCTTCTGCGCCACGATGACGGGTCATCCACTGCCGCCCGATGGCACAGAGCCGATAAAGATTGCCCGATCGGTGAAGGCGATGGGACTGAAACATGCCGTGATTACCTCTGTCGACCGTGACGACCTGCCCGACAAGGGGGCAGCTCACTGGGCCGAAACCATCCGGGAGGTGCGCCGCCTGTGTCCCAACACCATCATTGAGATACTCATTCCCGACTACCGGGGCCGAGAGCTTCAAACCGTGCTGGATGCCCAACCCGACATCGTGGGACACAACCTGGAAACGGTTGAACGGCTCACGCCATCTGTCCGCAGTAGGGCCACCTACCGCAACAGTATGGCAGTGCTGCAAGAGATTGCCACGGCTGGATTCATCGCCAAGACGGGCATCATGGTGGGATTGGGCGAACAACCCGACGAGGTGACGCAGTTGCTGCGCGATGCTCGTGAGGCGGGCTGTCGCATGCTGACCATCGGACAGTACCTGCAACCCTCATCCGCCCAGCTTGACGTGGTGGAGTACGTGCATCCCGACACCTTCGCCCTATACAAACAACAGGCATTGGAGTTGGGCTTCGACCATGTGGAGAGTGGTCCGCTGGTGCGTTCGTCGTATATGGCCGAGCAATCGTTCGTGAGCATGATGGTCAAGAGCAACGACACGCACAGCGATGCCACCAAAGCACCTGCAAACAGACAAGCGTGAAGGAGGCGAACGTGCATGTTGACAAAAATTCTTTGAAACCCTAACAAACATCAGAAACAACTATATGATTGACGACATTCTGACCTTCAACAAACAATTCGTAGCCGAGAAAGAATACGAGAAGTATATCACAACGGGACAACCCGACCGCAAGCTGGCCGTACTGAGCTGCATGGACACGCGCCTGACCGAATTGCTGCCAAAGGCGATGGGGCTGAAAAACGGTGACGCCAAGTTCATCAAGGTGGCCGGCGGCACGATGCTCTCGCCCTACGACACGGTGATGCGCTCACTGCTGGTGGCCATCTACGAACTCGGCTGCGAAGAGGTGATGGTGATTCACCACACCAACTGCGGTCTGTGCAACATGCACGCCAACCATTTCATCGAGCTCATGCAGCAGCGCGGCATCAAAGAGGAGGCGCTGGCCGAGGCATCCAAGTACACCGATCTGGAGAGGTACCTCGGTGGCTTTCCAGACATCGAAGAAGACGTACGCCTCACGGTGACAGCCATCAGGCGTCATCCCTTGATTCCGCGCAGCGTCATAGTACGCGGCTTCATCATTGATTCGGAAACCGGACAGCTCACGGAGATAGAGAAGTACTAACACATCAAACAAGCGAAGCGGAACGGACCGACAATACAACGTAATACTAAAATAATCTTTATGAACACAAGGATGCTCCTACTGGCCATAACGCTGGCCGGCAGTATGACAGTACATGCAAAGGACAACGACCAGGCACCCGCACCGGTGATGCCCATCCCCACCGAGCATCAGGTGAGGTGGCAACAGATGGAGACATACGCGTTCGTACACTTCGGTCTGAACACCTTCAACGACCGCGAATGGGGTTACGGCGACTGCAAATTGGAAACGTTCAACCCCACCAGGCTCGACTGCGAGCAATGGGCGCAAACCTTCGTCAAGGCAGGTCTGAAGGGTGTCATCATCACCGCCAAACATCACGATGGCTTCTGCCTGTGGCCCACCAACTACACCGACTACAGCATACGCAACACGTCTTACAAGGATGGCAAGGGCGACGTGGTGGGCGAACTGGCCGCGGCATGCAAGAAATACGGACTGAAGTTTGGCGTGTACCTCTCACCCTGGGACAGACACCAGGCTTTCTACGGCACACCGTTCTATGTAGACTACTTCTACCACCAGCTGCGTGAGCTGTTCACACGCTACGGCGACATCTTCGAGATTTGGTTCGATGGAGCCAACGGCGGCGACGGATGGTATGGCGGTGCCAAGGACACGCGGACCATTGACCGCCGCACCTACTACCAATACCCTCGCGCCTACAAGATGATCAACGAGCTGCAACCGCAGTGCATCGTGTTCTCAGATGGCGGACCGGGCTGTCGGTGGGTGGGCAACGAGCGGGGATATGCGCATGCCACCAACTGGTCGTTCTTGCGCCGGGGCGAGGTATTCCCTGGTTATGAGAAATATTACGAGCTGCAACAGGGACATGCCGATGGCAACCAATGGGTGCCGGCAGAGTGCGACGTGTCCATCCGACCGGGCTGGTTCTACCATGAGCGCGAGGATAACAAGGTGAAATCGGTGGACCATCTCACCGATCTGTATTATCGCAGCGTGGGACACAACGCCAACTTACTCATCAACTTCCCCGTCAACAAAGAGGGGCGCATTCATCCCACCGACTCTGCCAACATCGTGGCCATGCACCAGCGCGTGACGACTGAGCTGGAACACAACCTCCTGCGGGGCGCACGCATCAAAGCGTCTGACGAGCGAGGAAGACGGTTTGGCGTGAAAGCCCTCACCGACAACCGCTTTGACACCTATTGGGCCACCCATGACAGTGTGCGCTGTGCCACGCTCAGCATCAGCTTCCCCCGTGCCACACAGCTCAACCGCCTACTACTGCAAGAGTACATCCCGTTGGGACAGCGCGTCAAGAGCTTCACCGTGGAGTATCTCTCGGGCAAGCAGTGGCTGCCCATCCGGCTCAATGAAGAGACCACCACCATTGGCTACAAACGACTGCTGCGCTTCAAGCCCATCACCACTCGGCAGCTGCGCATCCGCTTTAATGATGCGCGGGGATGCATCTGCATCAGTGAGATAGCCGCTTATCATGCTCCCAACGCGCAAGAAAGTTTCGAACTGAAGGAAGCCGACCTGAAGGGTTATGCGTATACCCGGGTACCCGGCACGGCAGAGAATGAGGTATTGATGGATTTGGGACAGAGCCGCACCGTGAGCGCGCTGCATTACCAGCCGGTACAAAAGGGCATCGCAACCCATTACGAGATACTCGTTGGCGACGACCCTTCACAGCTTCGAACTCTCACCACGGGCGAATTCTCAAACATCCGCAACAACCCTATCCGCCAGGATGTATACCTCACCCCCACCCCCGCCCGCTACATCATGCTGCGTGCTCTGCGAACGGTAGACGGCAGCAAGCGCCTACTGTTCGACAAGCTGGTGGTGAGATAGATTGCAAGTTTACAAGTTGGCGAGTTTACAAGTTGACAAGTTGACGAGTTGACAAGTTGACGAGTTGATGGCTCATGAGCTGAGAGGCTCACGAGAAAGCCATCAGCTCGTCAGCTTGTTTTTTTATCAGCTTGTATGTTTGCCAGCTTGTTTGTTTGTCAGCTTGTTTGTTTGTCAGCTTGTTTGTTTGTCAGCTTGTTTGTTTGTCATCCACTCTTTACAAAAACTGATAACCCATTAGCTATTTTTAGTCATATTAATTATCTAAAAAAAATAACCTCTTTCATTATTTCATAGACAAAGTTTTCCAAAACTTTTTGTAACTTACTGTTTATAAGGCGATTAACTTTTATTAACTCGATAAAAGTTATCCAAAATGATTTTTCAATGAAATAATTATTATCTTTGCAAAGCAATCAAGAAGATAGTAAGCAAGCACAAAGTTTTCTGCTTAGGAGCATCATAGAAAGCTAGTAATCCTAGGAAAACTAGAAATCCTAGATGACCTAGAAAAACTAGGAAACCTAGAAATCCTAGGAAAACTCGTTAACTCGTCAACTAAAAAAAACTCATAACTATCTACTCGTAAACTTGTCAACTCGTAAACTCGTAAACTAAAAACACATGATTCAAACCATAGTGAAGCGCGACGGACGCATAGTAGGCTTCAACGACCAAAAAATCATGGCTGCCATCCGAAAAGCCATGCTACACACCGAAAAAGGTGAAGACGAACGACTCATACAGCAAATCACCGACCACATCTCGGTTCATGGAAAACCGCAAATGTCGGTAGAGGACATCCAAGACGCTGTAGAAATGGAACTCATGAAGAGTGCGCGCAAAGACGTGGCACAGAAGTACATCGCCTATCGCAACCAGCGCAGCATTGCACGCAAGGCAAAGACACGCGACGTATTCTTGGACATCGTGAACATCAAGAACAACGATGTGACACGCGAGAACGCCAACATGAACGCTGACACGCCAGCAGGCATGATGATGAAGTTCGCCTCGGAAACCACTAAACCCTTCGTAGACGACTATCTGCTGTCAGAGCAAAGTCGTGAGGCGGTGGCACACAACCTGCTGCACGTACACGACAAAGACTACTACCCCACCAAGTCGCTCACCTGCTGCCAGCACCCATTGGACAACATCCTACAACATGGGTTCACCGCTGGACATGGCTCTTCAAGACCCGCCAAGCGCATCGAGACTGCCGCCGTGCTGGCGTGCATCTCCTTGGAGTGCGCACAAAACGAGATGCACGGTGGACAAGCCATCCCTGCCTTCGACTTCTATCTCGCCCCCTTCGTGCGCTCCTCTTATATAGAAGAGGTGAAAAATCTGGAAAATCTCTATGGTGACAACTTCGAACACTTGTACCAAACCGAGATAGACGACTACATCGACCGCCCACTCAACGGACTGAAAGGTGATGCACGCATCAAGCAACATGCCATCAACCGCACCGTGGCACGCGTTCACCAGTCGATGGAAGCCTTCATCCACAACATGAACACCATCCACTCGCGTGGAGGAAACCAAGTAGTGTTCTCGTCCATCAACTACGGTACGGACACTTCTGCCGAAGGGCGTTGCGTGATACGTGAACTGCTCAACAGCACCTACCAAGGCGTGGGCAACGGCGAGACCGCCATCTTCCCCATACAGATTTGGAAGAAGAAGCGGGGCGTGAGCTATCTGCCCAATGACCGCAACTACGACCTGTACTGTCTGGCGTGCAAGGTGACGGCACGGAGATTCTTCCCCAACTTCCTGAACCTTGATGCCACCTTCAACCAACACGAACTGTGGCGTGCCGACGACCCCAAACGATATATGTACGAAATGGCAACCATGGGATGCCGCACCCGTGTGTTTGAAAACAGATACGGCTTGAAAACGAGTGTGGGCAGGGGCAACCTATCGTTCTCCACCATCAACATCGTGCGACTCGCCATTGAGTGCATGGATATCAAAGACAAAGAGCAGCGCATCGCCAAGTTCTTTGCCAAGCTCGATGACATGCTGGAAATCACCGCCAAGCAACTCGACGACCGCTTCCAGTTCCAAAAGACAGCCTTCGCTAAGCAGTTCCCCTTGTTGATGTCAAAACTGTGGGGTGGCTGCGAACAGCTGGAACCAAACGACACCATAGAGAGCGTCATCAACCAAGGCACCTTGGGCATTGGGTTCATCGGATTGGCAGAATGTCTCGTGGCACTCGTAGGAAAGCATCACGGAGAGTCGGAAGAGGCACAAGCGTTGGGCATCAAAATCGTGACCTACATGCGCGACCGCTCCAAAGACTTCTGCGAGCAGTATCAACACAACTACAGCATCCTCGCCACACCTGCCGAAGGACTGTCTGGAAAGTTCACCAAGAAGGACCGCAAAGAGTTTGGCGCACTGCCAGGCATCACCGACCGTGACTATTACACCAACTCTAACCATGTGCCCGTGTACTACAAGTGCAGCGCACGCCACAAGGCTGAGGTAGAAGCTCCCTACCACGACCTGACACGTGGTGGTCACATCTTCTACGTGGAGATAGACGGAGACGCCACGCACAACCCACAAGTCATCATGAACGTGGTAGACATGATGGATCGTTACAACATGGGCTACGGCAGCGTGAACCACAACCGCAACCGATGCATGGACTGCGGATACGAGAACGCTGACGCACACCTCGACACCTGTCCTAAGTGCGGCAGTCATCACATCGACCGTCTGCAACGCATCACAGGCTATCTCGTTGGCACTACCGACCGCTGGAACGCTGGCAAGTTAGCAGAGCTCAACGACAGGGTGACGCACGGGTAGAAAAAAAAGCCTCTCCCCCGACCCCTCCCCAAAAGGGAGGGGAGTAGATAGCTGGCTAAACAGAGGTTGTAAACTCACAGACTCATTAACCCACAAACTCATTAACCCATTAACTTTCCAACTCATCTCCCAAACAGCCTTCTCAAGAAAATAGTCTAACTACTCCCCTCCCCCTCGGGGAGGGGTCGGGGGAGAGGCTGCTCCGTATCCTATGCTATCCATCCTATCCATTCTCGAAGACACCACGGTAGACGGACCGGGCTTTCGCACCACCGTCTACTGTGCAGGATGCCCTAACGCCTGCCCGGGTTGTCACAACCCACAGACATGGGACATCCACAACGGACAATGGATGCAAGTGGAGGACATCATGCGTGTGATAGAGGCAGACCCCTTTGCCAACGTCACCTTCTCGGGAGGTGACCCCATGTTTCAAGCCGAAGGATTCGCGGAATTAGCACACGCCATAAAGACACGCACCAACAAAACAATATGGTGCTACACGGGCTTTACCTTCGAAGCGCTCATCAAGAATCCGCAACAACGCCAACTGCTCGAGTGGATAGATGTGTTAGTAGACGGTCCGTTTGTGGAAAAACTCAAAGATCCTGACCTGCTCTTTCGTGGCAGCTCCAACCAGCGCATCATCAACGTGCCACTATCGCTTCAGCAAGGCAGGGTGGTGCTGTGGGAAGTTACTTGCGATTGTTCCTAAATACTTTTTAATTTTTTAGGGTTATTATTCGAAAATTTTATTTAATTTTGTATCAATAACTTATATTTAGTAAACGATGCGAAACAGAACCTCTACCCTATTATTTGCCCTCCTATTGTGGCTAAGCGCATTTGGTGCGCCTGTGAGCAAACAAAAGGCTCAAAAGTTGGTGGAAAACTTCTTGAAAGAAAATCTGCCGAGTAGTTATCAACCCACACGTGCTGGCAAGAACGTCTTGAAAGCGGTGGATGCCACCCCATACTATTACGTCTTCAGCATTGGAAGTCAAAAAGGATTTGTCATTGCCTCTGCGGATGACAGAACCGAACCCATTTTCGGATACACGCTGAATGGAAAGTTTGACAAGGCGAATTTGCCTGAAGGACTGTGCGACCTGCTCTCTTATTATGCAAAAGAGTTACAACTGCTCGACCAACGTGGAGAAACGACGACTCACCTTGCCACAAGGGCTGGCAACAACCGCACCCCCATTGAACAACTCATGGAAACGCAATGGAATCAATCAGCGCCCTACAACAACAACTGTCCCATGGATGGCAAGGAAAGAAGCGTCACGGGATGCGTGGCAACTGCAATGGCGCAAATCATGTTCTACCACAAATGGCCACAAAACATGTTAGCAAAACCCATTGCGGCTTATACCACTAAAACGAAACAAATCCAATGTGAGGCATTGGAATCCACCTCGTTTGAATGGGAGGTGATGCTTCACTCTTACCAAGGCAACCTGTACAAAGAGAGTGAAGAGGCGGTGGCAAAACTGATGAGATATGTAGGACAGTCGCTAAAGATGGACTATTCCGCAGAGGCATCGAGTACGAACTCCGGCAATTGCGTCTCGGCATTGTCCAATTACTTCGGCTACTCTAAAGGTATGAAGTTAGTACAACGAAGCGACTATGCGTACGAAGAGTGGAACAATTTGATATACAACGAACTAAAGAACAACCGCCCCGTGTATTACAGCGCATCAACACAGACCCGAAGCGGTCATGCCTTCGTATGTGACGGATACAAGGAGGGCGACTTCTTTCACATCAACTGGGGATGGGGTGGCATGTCCGATGGCTACTACCGCTTGTCGGTGTTACGTCCCAATCAGGCTGGCATAGGAGGCAACGCCGATGCCTACGCCTTGAACCAAGATGCCATCATTGGCATCAAGCCAGCAATAGAAGCAGAAACGACACCAATCGTACTCACCGTATACCAGTTGGAGCTGAACCCATCTAACATCACAAGGAATAATAAGACGAGTGATTTCAATGGCATGAGCCTTCACGTGATGTTTACCAACCGCTGTGGCACAGACTTCAATGGAAAGATAGGTGTAGGATTGTTTAAGGACAACCAACTAATTTCGGTGCTGAGAGAAACGAATGAGCAGTACGTCAACGACCCGAACACTGTCAGTGGACTAACCTTTTATGGAATATCGTTTGGGAAAGACCTTGACAATGGTACGTATCAACTGAAGGCTATCTACCAAGTAGATGGAGAGACAGAATGGAAAGTGAGCGAAGACGGAGACAAGAAAAGAATTGACATCACCATTACTGACACGCAACTCAAGCAAACCACTGCCGACAAACGTCCTCAATTAGAGGTGAAAGAGGTGAAGATGAAGGGAAGCAAAGAGATTGGCGTACCACTGACGATCACACTGACAGTAGAAAACAAGGGCGGCGATTGCAACGAAGAATGGAACTTCAACCTCGATAACAAGATAGTAGCCATCGTTGGCGCATATATCGCAGCCAACGCCACCAACAGCATTGAAATAAAAATCAAACCACAAAAAGAGGGAACGCTGTCCTATTACATTCAGCGACCCGACGGTAGCAAGTTGTATAAAGGTACCATAGAGGTGGGACATTATGCCAACAAAGAGTTGCCCAAGATTGAAATCAAGCCCAACCTCGGCAAAGACGAAACCATTGAGGCGCCCACACTCACGGGAACGATAGTAGTCACCAACGATGAAGCAGGCACATACGCCAACGGCATCGATTTGGTATTGTACAAAATAAAGGAGGGAACCAACCAAGGGTACCCTGTGGAGACCTATCAGATCGACGAAGAGATTGCTGGCAACACAACCGTTACACTGCCTTTCACTTTCAACAGCATTGAAGACGGCGCCAACTATTTCATTATTGCCATGGAATACAGAAACAATACGAGAACCCTCGTAGAACAAACTTATTCCTACAACGTAAAATTCCTGCCAAGCGGCATTGACGCAATCGAAAAGACTGCTCAACAAGACCATCTGCCCATATACAACCTTCGTGGTGTGAAGGTAGGCACAGGCTGGAAAGACCTCCAGCGTTTGCCAAAGGGAATATATATAATAGGTGGAAAGAAAGTAGCAAGATAAATACTTACTTTTAGGTATTGCGAAACTTCCTCACACCTCGTACCTTTGCAGCAAAGAAAATACAAGAGTATGATTAAACGAAAGTACCATATAGCATATATGGATATACACCCCTCCACTATCGAAGCGCACTGTTCAAGAAAAGAACAGTGCGTTTTTTTTATGAACAAAATAGAACATCGTTCACTATTAACCCTTTACCCTCATCATGCAAACTCTGAAAGATGACATTCGGCAGCGCATCATCGCTACCGCTCGTGCAGAATTTATCGCCCATGGCGTACGCTGCACCTCCATCCGCACAGTGGCTCGCAAGTCAGGTGTCGCTGTAGGAAACCTATACAATTACTTCAAGAGCAAGGACGAACTGTTTTGCGAGGTGCTGCGACCTCTCACCAAGGCATTGAACAAACACATCCTGTCGCACAATGACGAAAAGTTCCTGTCGATAGACGTGTTCAACATGCGGCAACACCAAATAGATTACATCTTTGCCATGCTCGCCATCATCAAAGACTTTCGTCCAGAGCTTCGACTGCTCCTATTCAACTCGGAGGGTACGTCGCTACAAGGATATAAAGACAAGATGGTGGACAGACAGATGAAGGTGGGTATGGAATACCTGCGACTGATGAAAGAACGCTATCCACATCTCAATGCCAACATTTCGCCATTCTTGGTTCACATCAATTGCTCTACATGGATAACCGTTTTCTGCGAGATTGTAGAACACGAAGATTACAGCGACGAGGATATCAAAGTTGCCTTGGAGCAGTACATGGATTTTAGCATGGCAGGTTGGAAAGCATTACTGAAACCATAAAGACTAATTATTAAAAAACGATAATATTATGATGAAAACTCTCAAACGTTTAGGAGCTTACATGGGAGGGCGCAAATACTTGCTGCCATGCTCCGTAGCACTGTCGGCAGTCAACGGACTGCTGTCGCTTGTCCCATTCATACTTATGTGGCTCGTGGTGCGCACACTACTAATCGCCAAGGGCAACCTCTCAAACACACCCCTTATAGACTATGCCCTGTGGGCTTTTATTATATCGGTGGCAAACGTGTTGCTCTACTTTTTGGCACTGATGCTTTCTCACCTTGCAGCATTCCGTATCGAAACCAACATGAGGCGCAAAGCGATGCAACGGCTGATGCGTGCACCATTGGGCTATCTCGATGAACAAAACACGGGGCGAATGCGCAAAATCATTGATGAGGATTCGGGACAGACACATACTTTTGTGGCACACCTGCTACCCGATGTGGCAAGTTGCATCGTTGCTCCGATAGGTGTTATCGTACTGTTATTCGCTGTGGATTGGCAGTTGGGTACGGCTGCAATGATACCTCTCATTGGTGCGATAGGCATTATGGGATATATGATGAACCCGAAGAACAACCAATTTCAAAGGCTCTACCTTGATGCGCAGGAGAAGATGGGAGCTGAGGCGGTGGAATATGTAAGAGGTATTCCCGTAGTCAAGGTGTTCCAACAAACAGTCTTCTCGTTCAAACGTTTCTACGATAGCATTATCAGCTACCGCGACCTTGTCATCAAGTGTACGCTTGTGTGGCGCACGCCAATGTCATTTTATATACTTGCTATCAATGCCTTTGCCTTCATCCTCGTTCCTACTGCTATTATCCTGATAGGACTCGGTGGAGATACAAGCACAATTATCGCCAACGTGATACTTTATGTGGTGATTGCACCGCTCATCGCTTCCAACGTGATGAAAGCCATGTATCTCAGTCAGGACCTGTTCATGGCAAATGAGGCTGTAGAACGATTAGAGCAGCTCACTGATATTGCACCGCTCTCGCAACATGACGAGCCAAAACGGGCAGAAACGTACGACATTCGTTTCAACGATGTTTCGTTCCGATATGAGGGAGCGGAAAAAGATGCAGTGAGTCATATCAACCTTACCATTCCCGAAGGCAAGACGGTTGCGCTTGTAGGAGCGTCGGGCAGCGGAAAGACCACGATAGCAAGACTGATACCCCGTTTTTGGGACGTGCGTCATGGCAGCGTTACCATTGGAGGTGTAGACGTGAGGGATATGCGCAAGGACGAACTGATGCGCAACGTGTCGTTCGTCTTCCAAAACACCCGTCTATTCAAAACTTCGCTCATCGAAAACCTACGTTACGGCAATCCTGATGCAACAACCGACCAGATTAACCGTGCCATCGACCTCTCACAAAGTCGCGAGATTATCGACCGTCTGCCACAGGGATTGGATACCGTTATCGGTGCCGAAGGTACTTATCTTTCGGGAGGTGAGCAACAACGTATTGTTCTTGCCCGTGCCATTCTGAAAGATGCTCCTATCATAGTGCTCGATGAAGCGACCGCCTTTGCCGACCCCGAAAACGAACAGCTTATCCGTAAAGCACTGGCACATCTCACACAAGGAAAGACCGTACTAATGATAGCTCATAGACTTACCACTGTGCAGGATGCCGACAGCATCGTAGTTGTGGACGACGGCGAGATAGTCGAACAGGGCACGCACAAGGAACTATTGAGTGAGGAAAAGTATTACCACCGTATGTGGAATGAATATCAACAATCCGTTTCGTGGAAACTATCATCTATTAAAAGTCATAAAGTCATAAAGTCATAAAGTCATGATTAAATATTTTCAAAACCGTTTCGCTCTTACGGAAAAAGGGGCAAAGGACTTGCGGCAAGGCATCATCTTTTCGACACTGCTCAACCTTGTGCTGATGCTGCCACCCACTTATTTGTTTTTCTTCCTGATGGAGTATCTCGATAATATGCCAAGGAATGCCCCTCATACGTTGTGGTTTTATCTCCTCATGGCAGCAGGACTTATGGTCGTGATGCTCATCGTGATTCGTCGGCAATACGACAGTACCTATACCACCGTATATAATGAGAGTGCGCAACGCCGTATCTCCTTAGCCGAGAAACTGCGCCGTTTGCCTCTCGCCTTCTTTGGTGAGCGCAATCTCTCCGACCTCACTGCCACTATTATGGAAGACTGCACACAATTGGAAACAACGTTCTCGCACGCCATTCCCCAACTGTTTGCTTCCGTGGTGAGCATGGTCATTATCGCAGCGGGAATGTTCTGTTACGACTGGCGATTAGCCATCGCTCTGTTTTGGGTAGTGCCATTTGCCTTGGTGGTGCTATTAGTTTCACGAAATCGAATGGACAAGGCTTTTACACATGTCTACCACATCAAGCGTGGCGTGAGCGAACAGATACAGGAAGGACTGGAATGTGTGCAGGAAATCAAGTCGTACAATGGCGAGGACGAATATAACCAGCGGTTCGACCAGCGATTAAAAACATTAGAAAAAGGACTTGTTGCCGGTGAACTCTTGACAAGTGTGTTTGTCAACATCTCCGCTGTACTGCTTAAATTAGGCATGCCTACCGTCATCGTTGTAGGCGCATGGATGCTCCAGCGTGGCGACGTGTCGGTGTTCGTCTATTTGGCGTTCCTCCTTGTTTCGGCAATGGTTTATAATCCTATCCTTGAAGTATGCAGCAACCTTGCTATTCTTACTTTTCTCGATGTACGCATCAAACGAATGAAAGAGATGGAGGCAATGCCCATACAGACGGGCAACACCAAGGTGGAAGTTTCGAACTATGACATTGAGTTCCACAACGTCAGCTTTTCCTACGAAACAGACAAGCAGGTGCTTCACAACGTTTCATTCACTGCCCGACAAGGCGAGATAACCGCACTCGTTGGTCCATCTGGTGGTGGCAAGAGTACCACTGCCAAGCTCGCTGCACGTTTTTGGGACATCAATAGCGGGAAGATAACTCTGGGCGGACACGACATCTCGGGCATAGAACCAGAGGCGTTGCTCAAAAATTACGCCGTAGTATTTCAAGACGTGATGCTCTTCAATGCCTCCGTTGCCGACAACATACGCATAGGAAAGCGCGACGCCACCGATGAGGAGGTAAGGCATGTGGCACGATTGGCACAGTGCGATGACTTCATCAATCGTATGCCACAAGGCTACGACACGGTGATAGGCGAAAATGGGGAAACCCTTTCGGGTGGGGAGCGGCAGCGTATCTCCATAGCCCGTGCGCTTCTGAAAGATGCTCCTGTCATCCTCTTGGACGAAGCCACCGCCAGCCTTGATGCCGAGAACGAGACAAAGATTCAGGCTGGTATCTCCGAACTGGTGCGCAACAAGACTGTCATTATCATTGCGCACCGCATGCGCACCGTATTAGGTGCCGACCACATCATAGTACTCTCAGGCGGAACAGTCGTGGAACAGGGTACACCCGATGAACTAATGGCACACAATGGGACTTTTGCACAAATGGTAAGACTGCAACAAGATTCTCCTTCGGCAAACATCTCATCAAAAATAAAAACAGAAACCAAATAAAAGAAAGCAATCATGAAAATCGAAAAAATCAACAACCTTTTCAGGCAACTGGCCAACTGGATTTTGCGCCATCGGCTTATTGTGGGTGCGCTGTTTGCGGTGGTCATCGCCTTTTCGCTCGTTGGAGCCAAGCGCATCGTGATAAGAACTTCGTTCGATGACTATTTCCTAAGCGACGACCCTATACTGCTCAAGACCAACGAGTTCAAGTCTATCTTTGGTAACGACTACTATGTGGCAGTGCTGGTAAAGAATAAGGACATCTTCTCCAAACGCAGTCTCACACTCATTCGTGAGCTGAGCAACGAACTGAAAGATAGTTTGTCGTACGCCGACAAGGTAACATCGCTCACCGACCTTGAGTTTGCCTCTGGTACGGAGGAAGGTATGACCATAGAGCAGATTGTACCCGAGCAAATTCCATCGGATGCCGCTGGACTGAAAGAAATCAAGCGTAAGGCTTACAGCAAACCCTATCTAGCAAAGAAAATGGTATCGACCGATGGAACGATGACATGGATCATGGTAAAGCTGCGTCCCTTCCCTGCCGACAGTGTGTGGAAGAAGACGAGCGACATGGCTCCCGACATGATTACCGGGAGGGAAGCTGGACATATCATAGGCAAGGAGAAATATGCAGAACTGTCGCCCGCTGCTGCGGGAATGCCTTATCTGAGCTATGAGAAGGTGGTCTATCTCAAGGGCGAAATGGGACGATTGTTCCTCTTCGCATTTATCATCTCTATTGTAGTAATGCTCATTGTAACTCGTTCGATACGTGGAGTAATAGCACCATTGCTCACCTCTGTCTTAGGACTGCTCATCAGCTTTGGCATCATCGGCTGGACAGGCATCTATATCGACATGACTACCATGATGATAGCCGTCATTCTCACCTTTGCTTGCTCCATTGCCTACAACATCCACCTGTACAACTTCTTCAAGACGCGCTTCGTAGAGACAGGTAGGCGCAGGCAATCCATCATCGACGCAATGGGCGAGACCGGTTGGGGCGTATCGCTCTCGGCACTCACCACCGTGGCTGCCATGATGACTTTCCTTTCCATGAACATCGTACCCATGCAGGCAATTGGTATCAATACATCAATCAGCCTGCTCGCCGTATTGATTACCTGCCTTTTCATCACTCCCTTGCTGTTGTCGTTTGGCAAAGATAGAAAACCAACTGTCAACATGTCGAAGAGCTTTGAGGGCTATATTGGCAATCGGTTTGAGCAATTCGGGAGCTTTGTGATACGCCATCATCGGGGCATTGTCGCGTTGTCGGTGGTGCTGACGATTTTCTGTGGCATCGGACTCTTCTTCATCGAGCCAGCGTTCGACATTGAGAAGACGATGGGGAGAAAAGTGCCTTACGTCAACAAATTCCTCAACCTTTGTGAAACGGAACTCGGCTCCATGTATGCTTACGATTTGATGATTACGCTGCCGCACGACAATGATGCCAAGAAACCAGAAAATCTACAGAAGCTCGACCAATTGTCAAAAATTGCTGACGGCTACAAGCTAACCAAACGCCATAACTCCATCACAGACATTGTGAAAGACATGAATTGCACACTCAACGGAAACAAGCAGCAATTTTACACCATTCCCGACAATGCCGATATGGTGGCACAGTTGCTGTTGCTCTACGAAAACGCTGGAGGAACGGAGTCGGAATACTGGATGGATTACAACTATAAACGGCTAAGGCTACAAATAGAACTGAAAGACTACAACTCCAACGAAGCAGAAAAGGAAATGAACAACCTTCAGGCGGAGGCACACCGTCTCTTTCCCGATGCACACGTTTCGGTGGTAGGAAATGTTCCGCAATTCACCGTCATGCAGCAGTATGTGGAGCGAGGACAGATGTGGTCGATGATGCTATCGGTATTGGTGATCGGCATCATCCTCTTACTGATTTTTGGAAACTGGAAAGTAGGACTCGTAGGGATGATACCCAACATTGCCCCTGCCATTATCGTAGGTGGAATGATGGGCTGGCTCGGCTACCCACTTGACATGATGACCGCCTCGCTCATCCCGATGGTCTTGGGTATCGCTGTCGATGACACCATTCATTTCATCAACCACAGTCATGTGGCATTCGACAAATATGGCAACTACAAAATAGCCATCAACCGCACCTTCCGCACCGAAGGACTTGCCATAGTGATGTCCACGGTTGTCATCTCGGCTACATTCATGGGCTTCGTCTTCTCCGATGCCACACAGATGAGCAACTGGGGCATACTGGCAGTAGCAGGCATGGTATCGGCTTTGCTGGCTGACCTCTTCCTCACCCCTATCCTCATAGACTATCTCCACATCTTCAAGCAAGAAAAAGTAAACATCAACAACACTCAAAATAACAATTAAACTCAAAAGTATGACAACAAGAAATTTTACATTGCTGCTCCTCGCCCTGTTGGCAATTGGTAGCGCACAGGCAGCAGGACTGTCTGGTAGGGATATTATGCAGAAAGTAAAAAACCGACCTGATGGCGACACACGCTACGCTACCGTAGAGATGACACTCATTCAACGAAGTGGACACAAACGCATCAGAAAACTCGAGTCATGGGCTATGGACGTGGGCAAGGACACAAAGAAAATTATGTTCTTCACTTATCCCGGAGATGTGAAGGGCACAGGATTCCTCACCTGGGACTACGACAATCCACGCAAGGTGGACGACAAGTGGCTCTATCTGCCTGCCATGAAAAAGACAAGACGCATCAGCGGTAAGTCGTCGAAGACCGACTACTTCATGGGCAGCGACTTTACCTACAACGACATGAGTATGCGCAATGTGGACGAGGAAAAACATCAGCTCCTGCGAGAAGAAAACTTAGGCGGACACCGATGCTGGGTGGTGCAGTCGATTCCCAATGACAAGGACGAAATCTATACACGTCGAGTAACATGGATAAGACAGGACTGTTTGATGGCTGTCAAGGCTGAATACTACGACAAACTGAACAAGCTACACCGCCGACTCTCTATCTCCAACATCGATAAAGTACAGGGATTCTGGACGATGCACCTCATGCAAATGGAAAATGTGCAGACGGGGCACAAGACCATCATTCGCATGGACAACCAGCGATTCAATGTCAAGGTGGCGCCCAACCTCTTCACCGTTTCCAAATTGGAGAAAGGGCTCTAAAATGAACCTGATACAACTATCCACTCTCTTGCTTGTGCCGATGTTCTCGGCACAAGCATCAGCCCAAATAGAAACGCGAACAGCAGCTATTGACAATCTTGAAACAGTACCCGAAGAGACTCTTCAGGAGACGTATGACAAAGACAGCGATGACGCATTACAAGTTCGGGTGAAGGGATTTCTTGACACCTATCACGCACTCCGAACAACGGGGAATGCAGACTGGATGGCGTCGAGAACTCGGGCAAGGGGCGAAGTGAGACTCGAAAAAGGAGCGACAGCTCTCTTTGTCTCGCTGAACGCTATTTACAACGGAATACTGAAAGAACGCACAGGCATTGAGCTGCGTGAGGCGTACCTGTCATATACCAAAGGCAACCTTGACCTGCGTGTGGGACGGCAAATCGTGATATGGGGAGTGGCAGACGCACTGCGACTTACCGACTGTGTGTCGCCCATCGACTACACCGAATTTCTCGCCCAAGACTATGACGACATACGTATGCCTGTGAATGGCTTACGTGCCAAATACACCTTGGGAGCCATTACAGCAGAAGCGGTGTGCAACCCTGTGACTAACTTCGCTGTGATACCTACCGACCTGCGCAATCCGTGGGCAATGCGTTTGCCGAACACCTCCCTCCCCTATTCCATAGACTTGGAAAGCGGAAAACCAGAAAAGCGACTGAAGAACATGGAATACGGCGGACGCATCACCGTCAACCTCAGCGGTGTGGATTTCTCTGTGAGTGCCTTGCGCACATGGAACAAACTGCCAACCCTCCGTATGGGAATGACAACCGACGGAAAGTCACTACACATCGATGGACGCTATCACCGCATGACAATGTTAGGAGCCGACTGTTCGTTACCCATCGGGCAATTCGTCATTCGAGCAGAGGTAGCCAAATACATCGACGAGGCGCAAAATGCTGCAATGGGATGCGAAGTGGAATGCCGCAATGCACTCAATGCCCTCATCGGCATTGATTGGTACCCTGGCAACGACTGGAATGCAAGCCTGCAATATTGCCACAAATACACATCGGGCAATCTCGAAAGACTGCCTATCTATCGCCATGCAGGGATAGCCACGGCACGGCTCGCCAAAGAACTGCTGCAAAACACGCTAAAACTTTCTACCTTTGCCTACGTTGATGTAACAAACGGTGGCATCTTCAATCGCCTGTCCACCACCTATTCACTCAACGATCAAACAGCAATCACTATCGGATACGACTATTTTCATGCCGACAGAGGAATGTTCAAGATGTATGGCAAAAACAGCGAGGCGTGGGTTAAACTGAAGTACAGCTTCTAACGATAACCACTACTCTGAGAGTAGGTTCTCGCATGGGCATGTCACATGCAAACTAAAAACATCCGCCGATGGTCATCAGAACTGTTCGAGGATGGCGATGCGCTTCTTCGTGTCGGGATGCGTAGAGAAGAGCGAGTTCATAAAACCCATCAGGCCTGATGACATCGCATCTGGCTGCACGATGAAGAGCTGGGCCACGTCTTGCTGTTTGACATCATCCAGTCCTGGGTCTTGCGACAGCTTGCGCAAGGCGTTGGCCAGTGCCATGGGGTTGCCACACAACTCTGCCCCACCGGCATCTGCCATGTATTCGCGTTTGCGTGAGATGGCGAAGCGGGTAACGAGCGTGAAGAAGTAGGCGATGGCGCAACAAATCAATCCCACGACGAGGATGATCAAAAACGACAGTCCGTTGCCCTTCTCATCGTTGCTTCTACGTGATCCGCCCCCCATCCACATCGTGTAATACAACATGCGCACCACCATGTACATCACCGTGGCGACAATGCCCACGAAGATAATGCTCACCACCAGCAGGCGCGTGTCCTTGTTACGAATGTGGGTAAGCTCGTGAGCCACCACGCCGGAGAGTTCCTCGTCGCTGAGGCGGTTGATGATGCCCGTGGTGAGCGTCACGGTGTAGGTTTTGGCGTTGATACCGCTGGCGAAGGCATTCAGCTGCGCATCGTCTACCACGTTAATCTTGGGCATGTCCATGCCGCAAGTCATGCAGAGGTTTTCCACAATGTTGTAGATGCGCGGGTTCTCGCGCCGCGTGAGCGGACGGGCACCGGTGGCATGCTGAATCATCGACACGTTGGAGAAATAAGCGATGACAAACCAAATGCCCACCACGATGAGCACCCAAGGAATGGCCTGGACGAAATAAGCGTTCACCTCCTCTACGTTGAGGGTGTGCACCATTTCGCCGTTCGCGTCGTAATAGCCCCCGCCTAAGTAGTTGAGCAACGCCAGAAAAACCCAAATCATCACCAGGATGATGACAGGAAACGCCACCAACAACAATGCACTCATGATGTTGTTGCGGCGTATCTGCGTTTGGATGCCTACGTATTTCATGTTTTAAAACTTCACCTCCGGCGCCTTTTCAATCTCAGCGCGCTGTTCGGGAGCTATCTCGTACATGGGTTCGCGCTTAAAGCCAAACATGTTGGCAAAAAGGTTGGAAGGGAATGTCTGCACGGCATTGTTCAGCTCGCGCGTTGCCGTGTTGAAGTAACGGCGCACGGCAGAGAGTTTGTTCTCGATGTCGGCAATTTCGTTCTGCAACTGCATGAAGTTCTGGTTGGCCTTGAGTTCGGGATAAGCCTCCAAAGACACACGCAGACCCGCCAAGGCTTGCGTCAGTGCGTTGTCGGCCTTCATCTTCTCGTTGATGGTCGTAGCCCCCATGCCCATGGCGCGGGCCTCGGTGATGCGCTGCAGCACCTGCTTCTCGTGTTCGGCGTAACCTTTGACGGCCCCAATCAACTGAGGAATCAAGTCGGCACGCTGTTTTAGTTGTACGTCGATATTGGCGAACGCATTCTCACGATTGTTGCGCAATCTCACCAAGTTGTTATAGATGCCGATGCATCCCAGTACCAGTAGCACGATGACTACCAAAATCACAATTCCTGTTACCATAGTTCCATTTATTTGATTGTTTGTTGGATGTACAAATATAATTAAAAGTTGCGGAAGTTCTTCTGATTTAAGATTTATTAGGAAACAAAGCAGAAAGAACATCCGTTCATCGGCACGACTCTTTCAACTAAACAGGGAGTTTGTTGGCAAAAACAATCATGGGCGTTTGTTTTTAACAACGAATCGGGCGAATTGCCATTTTTGAACAGGTATGTGTTTTTCCCTGGATTCTTTCAAATTATTAAATACAATATGTATCTTTGTTGTCGCGAAAAATGTATTCTTTCGCGACAAAAATATCTTGTAATTATGAACGAAAGTTTTTGAATATAAGATACTTGCTAAGTCAAAGAAAAGTAAATGAAATCCTATGAGTTACCTGAAGTTGTAGTCACCGGTCATTGACCTCAGAATGTAGAAGAAAAAGAGAAGAAAAGAGGAGGAACAAAACATGAAAAATAAAAATTTACTAATTCTAATGACTCTGTTAATTTTTGGGGGTGTTACAGGTTGTATTAGTAACAACTCTAACTCTCACCTCATATCAATACAAAAGAAAAATATTAAAGATGCTATTCAGAAAAAGGAAACAATTAAAAAAAACAAAATAGAGTTTGGTGATAGTCTTTTTGTGAAAAGAATTATTGATGGAAACTTTTTTCAAGAGAAATTTTCTACAGAACAGGACTATGCTTTAGTTGTAAAACACTGTTTTTCACATACCGATGAACAGTACGATGAAACTTTTGCTGATGGGTTGAGCCAAATGCTAATCAAATATCCTGACAAAATTAAAGGAATACAAAAAGCAATAAGCTTACTTCCTGCAGAACAACAAAATAAGGCTAACTACAATATGATGGTCTATATTGTATCTTCATGGATATTGGAAAACCATACTGATACCATGGACTTAAAAATGTTCTATCAAGCATATCCGTTTTTTAAACGAAGCTCTAAAATTGATAATATCTTGAAAGAACAGTTTGAAAATAGTATGGAGTAAATAGTCTTATCGTAGAAAAATAGATATAGTATCACGACATAGATAATGCTTCAAATCGAGGAACTTTTCTCTTCCCGTTGACTTGATTTCCAGCATATTGCTTGCAGATTTCAAGTATTTTTTGGAACTTTGCCATGAGGTTGTGCATAACAATGATTTTATAACCTGATTAGTTTTGTACCACTAAGTTACTAAAAAGTCAACGACGTGTACAACTTTTTACTCATACTTATCAACTTAAATAAATTCCGCCAACGAGTAGTTATCATATATTATGAATAAGTTTACTTACATACTATTTGTTTTCCTCTGTTTAATAAACTGTGCACAACCAAATAATAAAAAGCAAGTTTTAAAGGATAGGGCTGTGATATCACTAAAAACAAATGTGACAGGAAAAACAACTTTTTATGATTTTTTCAAAAAGTTCGCCTCAGACTCATGTTTTCAACGGAAACACATTTTGTTTCCGTTGAAAATTATATATGAAGGTTATGATTATGAAGAGGCAGACTCGATTCTTCATATCAGCAAGAGTGATTGGATATATACAAATTTCAACGATTCTATAATAGAAGGGCAAAAAATAATTTTAAAGGTTGATACAATGACGCATACTGTTATCTTAAAGGGCTACGATTCGGGAATATATATGAAATATTTATTCAAAACAGATAAGCGTTCTTGGATATTATTTCAGATAGATGACTATTCTAATTAACGTGAATTCGACAAATTCAGAATATCTTTGAATAACAGAGTTCTAAGATATAACAAATTTCGGTAATGCTCCAAATCGGGAGCTATTGTAATAACCATCTGATTATCAATTTAATTTATAAAAGATTAAGCATAAAGGCAGGGAAAGATTCTCTGCCTTTTGCTATATTTGTAGTCCAGAACAAAGAAAAATGAATATACGAGAACGCTTCGGCACTTTGCGCTCCAGGTTGGAAGTGAAAAACTCAAGTTTTCAACACCAAACAAGAGTTTTGTAAAAGGATTGACTAATTTTGCACTTGCTGGTTGACTCTATGCTGGCATTTTGTTGGTTCTGAACAGCAAGTTTTATGGTTCGTTTGATAATCATATTTGATAACATTTATTTCAAAGTTAATCAAATCATATCATTTTCCAAAATGTGCCAGTAGTATTTTCCACAATGAAATCAAAGAGAAATGTTGAATTATGTTGATAATAAACTCCCAATATTTCTTTCACAAAAACTTGTCTGTTTCATGAATAATTGCTATTATTTGCACTTACAACTATGGAAAGTGCTTAAATGTGTAGAATATGGGGATATATTATAAATCTTTATTGTGCACCCTTCTCCATAAACCTCTCTGGATCACGGAGAAAATCCATAACATTGACGATATATACCCCCTCTTCGTTCATGTAGGTAGGCTGCAGTCCATTCACTATCACGATCCGGCGAAAGCCATCGCGAAGTTTACGCAGTGAGGCCAGTTCCTGGTTACGCTTCTCTTCTGTTTCCATCGCATAAGCCGATTGAATATATACTCTTTCATAGCCACGGTTGCAGACGAAATCAACCTCCAACGTTTTCCTCCTGCGTGTACCATCTTCACCCTTTACTTCGGTAAACACTTGCCCGACATCCACTTTCATGCCTACAGCGCGAAGTTCGTTGTAAAGCATATTTTCCATTATGTGTGTAGGCTCAACCTGTCGAAAACCAAGACGGGCATTTCTTAAACCGAGGTCTTGAAAGTAATACTTATAAGGGGAATCTATGTATTTGCGTCCCTTAATATCATACCGTGTGGCACGTTCAAGCACGAATGTGTCTTCCATATATTCAAGATATAGGCGTATGGTATCCTTCGAAATGCTACTATGCTTAACACTTTTGAATGTGTCTGCTATTTTTGGTGGATTGGTCAATCCACCAACACAGGAAGCCATAATATCCACCAGTTCTGCAAGGTCGCTGTCTTGACGCACATCATAGCGTTCTTTAATGTCACGCAAATAGGTATGCTCCATCTGCTGCTCCAGATAGTTAACCTTCTTGTCTATGTCTTGCTCAAGCACTACCTGAGGCAAGCCACCATACAGCATATATTCGCGAATTAGTTCTTGTGAATAGTTTCCGCGAAAATCTGCCACTTCTTTGAAAGTAAGTGGGCGCACGTGTATTTCATCGCCACGGCCACGGAATTCTGTAATGACATCCTTCGACAGAAACTTCGCATTCGAGCCTGTCACAAACACGTCAACATTGCTGATGCTAAGAAATGAGTTCAATACATCTTCAAACTCACTGACAATCTGTACCTCATCCAGCATCACATAATAGTGACCATCTGATGACAGACGGCTGTTTATGTACTGCAGTAGGGCATCTGGATCTCTCAAACTTTTATTCAGACGGTTTTCAAGATTTACTCCTATGATATGATCTTCCTTTACCCCATGCTCAAGCAGATAGTTTTTGAAAAGTGTAAATAGCAGATACGACTTACCGCTTCTGCGCATACCTGTTATCACTTTTATTAAACCATTGCCACAACTGTGAATAAGTTGATTCAGATACTTATCTCTGCTTATATCCATATTCTCTACTCTTTGATTTTGTGCAAATACACATTTTTAACGACTACAAACATACGTTTTTCTCTTCATTCATACAAGTTTTACAAGAATAATCCTTATTCCTAAAACACATTTTTAACTAAAAGGCTTTCAATATATATGCTTTTGGATAAATAGCTGTCCTTTACCATTGGCAGATTGGTTCAGTAAATTCTTGCCTATGGAGTAGGGAATTGTGTTTTGACCCACTTTTTGGGTCAAAACAAGTAATGTCAAATAAAATTCCGTGATGATTATCCTAATCGGAAATCGCCACGGAATTTTGAGGATATAGATAAAAATATTATTGGTTATTTCACTTTTAAGCGTATAGTAAAATCGCTGTAATGCTTCAAATCGAGAGTTATCAAAATAATCATCTGATTATCAATGTGATTTTTAAAAGATTATGCGTAGAGGCAGGGATAGATTCTCTGCCTTTTGTTATATTTGTAGTCCAAAACTAAGAAAAATGAATATACGAGAACGCTTCGGCACTTTGCGCTACAGATTGGAAGTGAAAAACTCAAGTTTTCAACACCAAACACGAGTTTTATAAATGGATTGACTAATTTTGCACTTGCTGGTTGACTCTACGTACAATGATAGGGCTCTTCAAATATATACTCAAAAAGGTCAATACAGCCAAAAACAGTTGCGGCAATTAAAAGAAAAATTGAACGAATATATTAACACCAACAATTTAAATGTCAACGTAAGTGTTGATCAAATAAAATGACAGAAAAGTATTGCTGCGAATTAATTATCAAGATAGAAGCTCAAAGGATAGTAGATTTATTATCAAATGGTATAACTCTACTAGACTTTGAGCCTGTGAGAATGGATCTTTATTTTAATGAATTTAAGCAACCGAGAGATTTTATACAATATAATAGAGAATATATATTGAATAATCTTTCTATCTCTGAAGTTGATGGAGGCATAACAACTCTTTCTTTATATGATAAATATTATAGAAATCAGCATATTACTCCATTTTTTAGATTCAGAATTTTTGACTCAACCTTAGAAAATGAAGTTATAACTTGCTCTTTTGCGTGGATTGCTTATGCTAATGTAGATTGGCTAATAAAAGATGAATTTATTTTAGAGAAACTTCTTTTAAAAAATGAAGAGTTAGTTTATCTTATAGTATATAATCAAAACGATGCTTATCTGGAAACCCAAAAAAAGAAACAAAATATTAACAAGATTTTTTCTTTTCTAAGACAAGAGACTTGGGGAAGAAAAGAAATTGTTAATGGTTTAACATTTATAGCAGCACCGCTAATGTATTTTGGTAGTGGATATAATAGTATTATACCAATTGAAGAATTAAAAAAACACGTTAAATCATCATTCATTGAAATAAATGGGAATGAAATAATAAAGATAGAACTATCACCTCTATATGAACCACCCCAAAAGCACAGAAATGAACAAAAAGAGTACTGGAAATCAACGAATCTTTATAAAAAAATAGAAAACTATAAAAAATTGACACAAGTCAATTTTGCAGATGTTTTTAAAAGAAGACAAAATATTGTAGCTATGGGTAAACGAAAATGGTAGGATAATGTGGGTAATACGGTAATGCTCCAAATCGAGAGTTATCAAAATAATCATCTGATTATCAATTTAATTTTTAAAAGATTATGCGTAAAGGCAGGGATAGATTCTCAGCCTTTTACTATATTTGTACCCCCAAACAAAGAAAAATGAATGTACGAGAACGCTTCGGCACTTTACGTCCAGATTGGAAGTGAAAAACTCAAGTTTTCAACACCAAACAAGAGTTTTATAAATGGATTGACTATTTTTGCACTTGCTGGTTGACTCAACGCACTAAGTTACCAAAAAAGATAATGATTTGTACAACTTTTTGGCAAAAAAATATCGTCGAATTAATCCAACCAACAGGTCAGTTATATAAATAAGAGCCTAACAACTCAACGGCTCAATAAAACGAACATGACAGAAATACGAATTTATCAAAGCCTGCGAAAAAATATGCTTTGGGCTATCTTATGCTTTGTTTTTGCCTTAGGCGGATATTTTATTCTCACGGATGCCAGTACAAGCTGGCCAACAAAAGTATTGGGCGGAGGATTGGGAATTATATTCTTCGGCGGTGGCGGATTGTTTCTCACTCTATCAACCGTCTATAACCGAATTCGTCAAATTCCGCTTATAATAATCCATGAAGATAGACTGGAATTTTACGTACAGATCAAGGGAAACTATCATACTATAAATTTTGTGGATGTAGAGCGTTTTCGATTAATAAAAATCCAATCGACCAAATTGATTGCTGTTGATTATAAGGAAACGTCATTGATGCATGAGATAGAGAAATCATCGCCTTTTACGCAGCGTATGATGACATTCAATTTCTATGTGTCCGGAGCAATTGAAAGCCTTCCTGCTGATAATCTGACTATGAACGGGAAAAAGATATGTGACATATTAAACGGACGCTTGAATAAAAATGTATGAATAGGCAATAGATGTTTTGGCAGGAAAAAGGAAAACGAAAAATTAATCGATAAGCCATTCGTAAATTCAATCAAGATCACACATTTTAATAACCATTTTGAAATAAAAGTCAGTACAAATGAATAGGAATATTTTTTCTGCAACAATAATCGTTATTTTGCTGTATACAGGTTGTAACAATGTTAATAATAGAAAGATGGCAGTGTTATCTCTTCGAGAACTACCGAACTTTGTGCAAGATACATTGAGGAAACTACCTGTAGATAAATATGGATGTTACCCTGATTTAATAGATTTCACGAATAAATTTCATTATAGAAGTACGACAATTGGGCCTTGGCAACATTCTCAGATTCTAACGGATTCCATAAATCAGGTTTCCTACTCGTTCTCTTATGATACTCCCCGACCATTTATTGTCACTTCAACATTTATTGCTTTTCCTATTAACTATGTTAATTCACCTGAGATTTTTAAATTGGATACATTGTCTTTTAGGATTGTTTATATAGAATAATGTAATGCTACAATTGGGGGTAATACTCTAAAACAGTGGATAACGCTTCAAATCGAGGAACTTTTCTCTTCCCGTTGACTTGATTTCCTGCATATTGCTTGCAGATTTCAAGTATTTTTTGGAACTTTGCCATGAGGTTGTGCATAACAATGATTTTATAACCTGATTAGTTTTGTACCACTAAGTTACTAAAAAGTCAACGACGTGTGCAACATTTTACTCATACTTATCAACTTAAATAAATTCCGCCAACGAGTAAAGATGAAGCATTTAAAGATGTCACATTCATTGCACCAAACGCTACGTTATATTCGATCAGATTGGGAGATGAAAGAGTAGGAAATATTGCAACAGGAAAAGATTTCAAAACAACAATCCCTGGTCATTGGGAGGTATACCGTAATGGAGAGAGCGTTAAAGACAAGAATGGCAGAGCAATAACATATAGTAATACTAACCAACCTGGAACCAATGGTTTCAAATATGTTTTCTGATAAGCTAAGATGAAAAAAAATGTATATTGGATGCTTATTTTAGTCTGCTTGTTTGCTTGTTCAAACAGGCAGACTAATAAAAAGATGTCATCCCCCAAATTTTATATAGAGAAGATTTGGGCAAAGGATTCACCATCATACTCTAAATTCGAAATTTTGCAAGAAATAGCAGAATGGGGAAATGGTAGGCGACTCTTGAGTGGAAAACAGAGATATAAAGAAGTGACACCAACCGATTTAAAATATGGAGATTCACTTCTTGTAGATTTCTTGAGTGATAAATATTTAATAGATAAAGTTGTTAACAACAATGATATTCTAGAATTATATTTTCGACAATATTTTTGTTATGAAAGCAACAAGGATACAATGCTCTTAGTTAATTTATATGCCTACAAGACAAAAAAATATGATGTGCATACCACAGCAGTATTTGCAAGTAACCCTCGTAAAACAGTTATAAATCCATTAAAAGGAAATAATAAATTTTATATGCTTGTATTGATTAATCTTTCACATAAAGCAGTAGATTTTTATACGCATGTTGAGTGAAATCATAAGAGGCACCAAAACCACACTCCCTGCCAACGCCAAGGGGCAACGCATGTGGTACACCTACCACTATGAGCCGGTGATGAACATGTATGTCTCCCGCATTGATGATGCCTTTGGCTACAGCAGCGAGGCTGGCAACTTCGACTACCGCTATGGCATGGCTTTGCGCCGTACAGACCTCAACCGACTCAACTATGAGACCGACCTCGACAACCTTGGACGCATCAAGGCGGTTCGTGGTCCTAACGAATTAGCAACAGGAGTGCCGTACATCATTGCCTTTGACTATCAGCCTAAGGCTACTTTCGGTACCAATGGTATCACTGCACCGGCATACGCAGTGACCAAACATTACGACATTCAGCCCCCAAACGATGATATGGAGACCGTAACCTTCGTGGATGGTTTCGGACGTCTGACGGCAATCAACTACCCCGACTATCCAGAAAACAACGTGAAGTACCATTATGGTGGTATCAACTCATCCTACAACCGCATTGGAAGGCTTCTGGCCTCGAGAACACTGCACACACAACAACATACATTAAATGATGGACATGAAAAAACTACTATTACTACTGGCGCTCACAGCGTGGATGACAAGCACCGAAGCCCAAGAAACGTACACCACCGTAAAGAACATCGGATACGTTGCAGCCAACGACCCGTCGGTCTACCGCAAGGAACGCTGCAAGCTGGACGTGTATTACCCCCAGACGAAGAAAGGATTCAAAACCATCGTGTGGTTTCACGGCGGCGGATTGGAGGGCGGCGACGTAACCTTCGCAACGAACTGAAGAACGCCGGATTTGCCGTGGTGGCCGCAACCTACCGTCTTTTCCCCCGAGCAAAGAATCCGGAATACACGCAAGACGCGGCTGCTGCGGTGGCATGGACGTTTAAACACATTGCCGAATATGGGGGCGATCCCAACCAAATCTATGTCGGAGGTCACTCGGCAGGCGGCTATCTCACGCTGATGCTGGCACTGGACAAGCGATACCTTGAGGCCGAAGGCATCGATGCCGACCGCGTGAAAGGCTATTTTCCCGTGAGCGGACAGTGCGCCACGCACTACACCATTCGCAAAGAGCGCAAGATATCGTTCACCCTGCCCATTGTAGACGATTATGCCCCACTCAACCATGCACGCAAACTGCACACCCAGCTGGTACTCATCACCGGTGACAGAAAGCTGGAACAGATGTCCCGATATGAGGAAAACCTGTACCTTAAATCGGTGCTCGAGGGCGTAGGCAACCCCTTCATCCCCATTCACGAGCTGAGCGGCTTCGATCATGGCAGCGTGCTGGCACCCGCTTGCGAGCTTATCAAGGGCTACATGCGCAAGTAATCAGCTCCGCAACCCGCTCGCTGAGCATCAGATCAGTTTTTCCACATGCTTCACGATTAGTGCTCCCACCACCATGCGGGCGGGCTTGTTGCCGGCACCGTTGTAACTGTTCCTCAGACGTTTGTTGTATTCCCTCTCTATCCTGTCCCAGGGAAAGTGGTCGGTCAGCTTGACCCAACGGTTGGATTTGCTCAATCCCGAAAGTGACTCCTGAAATTCAAACAGGTCGTGACTGCGATTTTGTGATTAGTATTTCACCTCGATTCTTGAATGTTTTAACATCCAAAGGTAGTCATTTTGGACGAATTGACCAAATTTTATACAACATAAATAGTTTAGTTTCAGATAGTTAATGTTAATTAGTGTTTGTTGAATAAATTATATTCGTTAGATATACAATAAATTATATCGTTTTATCTTTGGTTGTTTAACATAAAATTTGCACCTTTACAATGTTAAATTATAAGTGAGATGAAGTATACTTCACATTTGAAACAGTTATCGGTCGATATGTTCCGTTCATCTTTTGATGAGCTGGACAATAATAATCGCTGGGTAGAATTAGGCGATCTTCTTCCTTGGGCAGAACTGGAAAAGGTATACAACTCCAGACTTGATAATGAAGTTAAAGGTGCAGGCAACAAGTCTGCCCGCATGATTATCGGCGCATGTATCATCAAGCACAAGTTTTCCCTTTCTGACAAGGAGACAATCACTTTGTCAAGAACGTGATGAAGTTCCTCAGGGAACTTTGTCTTGCCCTTTTCGAAATTAAGCTCAACTTATGGACAAATGCCATTGCAAAGTTTAGAGTCCGCTGTTTTGTAGTCATGGCAATTTATTAATTAAGCGAACACTAATTAATACAGTAAGTCTAATTGTTTTTTAATACTATTATGACAGATGCAGAGGAAAAATACAAAGCTTCAGTTGAAAAATCTCAACAAGAAGCACATGAAGAAACCATGTGGGGAAAACCTGCTCGTGATATAGTCACCGGCATTGGTAACAATGGCGGCATACACCCCGTACGTGCTATATGGGAACTTGTGCAAAATGCACGTGATGTTGTAGCAGATGGCAAACGTGCTAAAATTATGTTTATTCGTAAAGTAGACTCATTAGTTTTTCAGCACGATGGCATTCCATTTACACACAAAACAATAGAGGCTCTTATTCTTCAAACTAGTTCAAAGCAGAGCATAAACAACGTGCAAGTAGGCCAATATGGCACAGGATTTCTTACTACTCATATGTTCGGTTTAAGGTTTAGATTGAGTGCCCCTCTAAAAACATCAGAAGATTTTCCAAGATACTTTAAAATCCCAAATTTTGAAATTGATCGTTCTGCAACAGATCCCGAAAGGATGAAGAAAGATTTGCATAGTCAATGGGAAACAACACAAGATTGGGGCAAGAATTATAATGAAACAACCGAACAACCTTGCGAACACACTACATTCAGCTATCTTTATGAAAGCGAACAAGCCAAGTTGAATGCAAAGTCGGCCTTTGAACAAGCACCTGACATGGTTCCATTTGTCTTGACTCTGAACAGGAATATAGAAAGCATTTCTTTTCTTGACGAAATAAATCAACAAGAGACTATATTTGAGTGTCGCAAATCAGAAATGGATTATGTAGAGAATTTGACAGATGGAATAATATACAAGTATACTGTGCACCGTACAAGAAAGTCTAAGGTTGAAGGTGTAGAGGATAAAGATTTGTATATTTACAGCATCTGTAGCAATGATCATACAGAAGATGAACCTAAGAGACCTAAAGTACATATCATATTACCTCTTATACAAAATAATGATGGCAGTTTAAGAGTTGTTGAATTCAAGCATAATCTGCCACAAATCTACATTTACCTACCACTTCTTGGTACAGAAAAATGGGGTTTCAACTATATTGTACATTCGTCACTATTCACATGCGACAAGGATAGTCGTGACAGTTTACGTCTTGTAGGAAATGGTCAGAATAATGACGATCAAGCTGAAAGCAATCGTAAAATCATTGCACTTGCCAATAAGTTAATCAATCAATTTATTGACCAAAAAGCATTGACATTGCAGGATGCTAAATATTTGGTCCGCTCTGCTTTTCCAACCAACCAAGCAGACCAAAAATTGGGAAACTATTACAATGAGTTGCAGACTAATTGGGTTAAGAAATATGAAACACTAATGATTGCAGAAGATAGCAATAATAATAAAATTGCTATTAATATTATTAAAGTGCTCGATCCTAAATTATGTGATGCTTGTAAAAAGGATGATAATTTGCTTAACGCAATATACGACATGTTTACAAAGTCGAATACTTGGAGGGTATCCAAAAAGTCGGACATGATTTATTGGAGTGAAACCATTAATCGTTGGTATTGTGATGCAGAGGGTAATCCGCATACATTGACAATAACAGATATAGCAAACAGAATTCAGGAATTAGCGATAGAAGAAAAAGACCTATCTTGGCTTCATGAGATATGTCTTTATATTGTAAATAGCCAGCAGAACACTCTGTTGGATAAATACGCTCTTATACCGAATGAAGAGAGACAATTACAAAAAAAAGCTTCAATGCTGCATCCTGTTGAGTTATCTCCAATAGTAAAGAACGTTTTGAATTTGATGGTTCCTGAAAAGACAAAACTTTTTGTTAATAATGTCTTCTACGATCTGTTAGAAGATATAACATATGATTATCCTAATGTCAAGACAGACATTTCTACTTTTACAAATAATCACAACACTGCTCAAAATGCTGCACGCAACGAAATGAAGTTATGTAAGAAGAACGACATTGATAACCCTAACCAACATGCTTTTATTGCCAAGAATTACGAAGACAAAAAGTTAAGCGATGAATTAGTAAAGGCAATGTTGGTTATATTCAAATCTTTGCTTTATGAAGAAAGTGAAAGCAAACCTGCCGAACTTTACAATTTGCTTACAGAGTATTATGGTTTTAACACGTGCGAACAAATTGACAGATTAAGCAAAGAGTATGGACTTGATGCCCGTACATTCTATAATACGCTTACTTACGATTGTCTTTTCAAATTTTCGTTAGAAGAAGATAAGTCTACAAAAGCTGAGTGGAATAAGAGATTAGTGTCACTTATATATAATATATCAGATTCTCGCAGTTTATTGAATTATTACCAGATATATCAAGACCAGCAAGGTGTATTCAAATACGCAGAATGGATAAAGAAACAGTCTGATACAGTACCAAACAGAGTTCTCGATATCTACGATATCATTATAAGAGAAGTAACTAAAGATGATACTTCCAATAGCATAAAGAAAAGCTTGCTCGCTAAAGACTACAACGATTGTTTTGTGGGAACAGCCATTCTGGATGGTATGAATGAATGTTCCCAAATTGCAGGTGAATTAGAGAAAAAAGGTTATTCTTTATCGAACTATGAGCACGAAAATTTAATTGTTGAGATTATAGAAAACTTCACTTCTGGTTCTGAAACAGACAAGTGGAAAAAGCTTTTTGCCGACATAGATGCACACAAAGGTCAACTTATGTTCTCTGTCATTCAAAGTCAAACAAAGAAGAACAGTATCTTCAAAATTATGAAGATAGAAGACGAAAAACGGTTGAAAGCAATTGCGGAACTTGCCAATGATCCCAGGATGGAGGAAATTATTGAGGCTGGTAGAAAGGCTGTAGCACAATTTGATTACGAAAAACGTCACGTTTGCTTTATTCGCGATTTGGGTAATTACGTAGAACAAATATTATTGCAGCAACTCCAAGGAGCTGTAAACAGCGAACGTTTAAAGGTCGAGGTTACTGATCAACAAGGTGGTCAAGACTATAAGGTTTTACTTGACAATAAGGTTGTTTATTATATTGAGGTGAAATCCAGATGGACGACAAGCGACTCTGTTGAAATGAGTTCTTTACAATTCAAGACGTCTGTTGCTGAAAAAGAACACTATTCGCTATGTTACGTTGACATGACATGGAAGAACATTGGAGATGTTAGTGAACGTGAATATGATGATTTAGATACTTGTATCAGCCATACAAAAGTACTCAACGATATTGGCAAACGCAACGAATGGTGCATTGATAGCGTTCAAAATGACGATAGTCGCACTCATATAGGTGGAGGTTATAGTCTTATTGTTCCTCAGAAACTATTCAACCAAGAGAATGCAACAGATTTCAATGGCTTGGTAGACCATATAAAGCAAGCCATTGAAAAAGTGATGAACCAAAACTAATATAATTTATCTGATAGGGTTGGTAGTGTATGTAGAATCGTGACACAGTTCTGCTTACACTACCAACTACCACGTTGATATGATGGGATTACTATTCATCGTCTTCGTCATATAATAGATTACCTTCAAAATTAAGCATCTCGTGTTGTACTCCGTGTTTCTGGACATACATAGTCGTCCCTTGAAAAGGAATTAACTTATTGATTATCAGTAAAATTATTGTTTTTTAGCTTACATGCTTCTACAAAGTTTAGCGGACAGTAATAATTGCGAACACCCAATTTCTCTCGGATGGCTTTCTTTACAATACAAACTATCTTCTTTAGTTCACCATACCTATTACAATTAGATAAGTTTGCTGGTAATTCTTCTTTAGGGCATCCTAGCCTTTCTGCCATAATATCTGCATTAGTAACCCATCGGAGACTCATCAGCCACAGATAGGTGATTATTGCAAATCCTGCTTTATAGCTCTCGCCATCAAAGAGATTCTTGCGATTTGTCATTATTCTATAATTCGAGGATTTAACCACGATTCCTCTGGCTTAGCGACAAGTCTTGCATCTTGATATACTTCGTCCAATCCCAGAATTGTTTCAGGAGTATAGAGCCTCTCGTCTGCATGTGGAGTAAGGACTAAAGCGAAGTCTGGCTGAGAAGTATAAGAAGTTTCTAAATATATTGGCATAAGAAGCTGAATACGCTGTCTCGTTGGGTAATACATCGGTATGATAAACTTATAATTTCTTTGTGCAATTTTTTTTGCAAATTCTATTGCGTTATCCATTTTTTGACCAAGGTCGTCAGCCTCAAGATCCTTATATTTATCAGGGAAGCGTTCAATTCTTTGTTCTATAATATGCTCATATTTTAAAACGTTGCGGTCAATATCCCATTCACAATGGAACACAATTTCATTTATGTCCTCAAAGAACTTAGGTGGCAATGGCTCGCAATTTTCAAAGCCGAGTTTGCGAAGAGACAATATCGATGGGCACATCTCTAGATTGCATATTATCTCTCGTCCTCCTAACAGTTGAACATCACCCATGATGTTCAAGTCATGACCAAACTTATCAATAAGGTTTGTATTAAACAAAGCTCTACTTCTGTCCTTGTTGTAAAGTATTTTGCTATCCCATCCATATGTCTCTTTTTCATAATACAACCTATCTAATTCGAACTCAAGATAAGATTTCAAAATGGGATATTTAAAATTTGGGTCTTTTCTATTCTTGTATTCCCAAGGTTCTTCAATAGTCATGCTTCCTAACTTTTCAAGAAAGGAATTGCAAACGTCAATTGCAGCAAAAGCCATTCTACCCACAAAAAACTGCTCTCTGTTCTTTCTTGAACTCTCGAAAGATTCTTCTGGTCCCCAGTCTATACCTTCAAAACCATTTTTTATGTTCTTAGTTAACCATCCATACAAAATCTGTCCATCATGATTTTTGAGAGTTGTTTTGAATCTAATAAATTTTGCGGTTTTGTCATCAACAACTGTTCCATCAGAAAATTTGTTATATCCTGCACCATTTAAATACTCAATGCTATTGACGACAAAGATGTCTTCAATATTATTAATTGTACGATCTGCAATGTCACGAAGGTTAGACAAACTTTTTTCATTTATTGTCCCGAGTGATTCCGGAGTTTTTGCAATTTCCCATTTTACCCCCATGAAATTCTCTGTTGTTTTTTCTCTTTGAAACACACCATAAATGTAATCACCGATATTGCTCTTTTGACCTAATTGAAATTTTAAGATGAGAGCATTTTCTCTTGCACATGGATTTCCATGTTGATCAGAGTACTCTATCTTGCATAGCTCTGATTCTATGAAGTCGTTAATGTCTTTTAAATGGATTTTCTTTCCTATAATTTTTGACAATACGGAAATGCAATTTTCTCCTCTTTTATTAGGTTTGAGATTTTTTACATATCCCAATTTCATTATGCCAGTTTTTCCTGCTGTATTCATAATCTAGAAGTTTTGATTTACTAATAATTCTCGTATGTTAACCTTTAGCAGTTCTGAAATCTTTGCCAGCGTCTGCAAATCGGGTTGCGTAGTGTTTGTGCACCACTTGGAAACCGTTACGGGATCCTTACCTAATTGACCGGCAAGCCAAATGCCTGTTTTGCCTGCATCAGCCAATGCTCCTTTAATTCTATTCAGATTTTTCATGCAAATTTATTAATGCTTGATGCAAATTTACTAAATTATATTGTAATCAAATAAAATGCCATGAAAAATCTTATTAATCATAGGTTTATTTAGTGTTTGCTGAATAAATTATATTCGTTTGATATACAATAAATTATATTATTTTGTCTTTGGTTGTTTAACATAAAATTCGTACCTTTATAGTGTTAAATCATAAGTGAGATGAAGTATACTTCACATTTGAAACAGTTATCGGTCGATATGTTCCGTTCATCCTTTGATGAGCTGGACAAGAATAATCGCTGGGTAAAATTAGGCGATCTTCTTCCATGGACAGAACTGGAAAAGGTATACAACTCTAGACTTGACAATGAAGTTAAAGGTGCAGGTAACAAGCCTGCCCGCATGATTATCGGTGCATGTATTATCAAGCATAAGTTTTCTCTTTCTGACGAGGATACAATCTCAATGATTCAGGCGAACCCATACATGCAGTATCTGTGTGGTCTGTCAGAGTTCACCGACAAGCCGCTTTTCGATCCTTCCCTGTTTACAACTATTCGTAAGCGTATCACGATTGAAGAGATTAATAAACTTACCATTGAGCTTCTCAACAAAGAGCTTACGACCAAGGAGGCACGCAAGGTAGAAGAACAGAAACAAAAATTCCCAGCAGCTGGAGATGTTTGATGAGAAGAACATCAATGCAAAAAACGATTCGGATACCTTCCCGCTACTATTCTTGCAGACAAAATCTACATGAACCGTACAAACAGTAGGATTCTCAAAAAATATGAGATAAAGACTTACTGCAAACCATTAGGTCGACCGCCAAAGGAACCCGGAAGTCCCGAATATCTCAAGAAGATGGCCAAGGCCGTCGGAGAACGAAACGAAGTTGAATGCTCTTTCGGCACAGGCAAGAGAGTCTATCGAGCCAATAACATCAGAGCCAAGTTTCCAAAAACAGCAGAATGCTGGACAGCAATGTGCTACTTTGTCAAGAACGTGATGAAGTTCCTCAAGGAACTTTGTCTTGCCCTTTTCGAAATTAAGCTCAATTTATGGACAAATGCCACTGCAAAGTTTAGAGTCCGCTGCTTTGCAGCCATGGCAATTTATTAATTCAGCAGGCCCTAATTAGTAAAAAAACGTCTGGCACTAATCTTTGTCAGAGGTTATGATTTGGCCCAACTCCTGATAGAACGTCTCCACCTCGCCCAAATAAGTTTTCAATATCTTCCCATCGGGACCTATCAGCACCTTATAAGGATAGCCTTTCACCCTATATGCGGTCTCGACCTTCGCATCGCCGTCTCTCACCTGCGGCCACGGCAACTGGTATTTCTCCAAAGCCTGTTTCCATTTTTCGGCTTTGTCGTTGCAATCGATGCCCACAAACTCAATGCGGTCGCCGTATTGGGCATAGCATTCTTTCATTTTGGGAAATCCCTTGATGCACCATGTGCACCATGAGCCCCAGAAGTCCAGCAGCACATATTTACCCCGCAGGGAACTGAGCGTGAGCGTATCGCCCTGCGGCGTGGGGAGGGAAAAATCGGGGGCCATTGCGCCTACTTTAGCCGTATCGGCTACTTCTTTCCGAGCTTTCCTCATCATGGCCATCCGCTCGAAGGCTTCCTGCCACATATCCAAATATCCTTTGAAACGACCGTTGCGCACTGCGGGACTAAGCTTCCGTATGACCGGAAGCACACGATCCATATTCACGTCAAGCACCAAAGTCGCCGTGGCGTCCTCGTCGGGATGCTGTACGATGTACTCCTCGACCACAGAGTGCATGCGCCGATTGATGTCACGGTTGGCGGCTTTGCGTATGCTGTCGAGCCGAACGGCATTGTCACCGGCAGCCACTCCAGCCTCATACTCTTTTTTGGCGATGTCAAATTCCTTGTGGAAAGGCCTTCCCACGTCCATCACTTTGGCGTACTGCTGATAGAACGCGCTGCCCGAAGTGCGGACGCTGTACTCGTCGATGAAATCTCCTTCAATGTTGACAAATTCGTCGGGGACAAAGAAAAAGTAGATGACCTTTTTGGGACTGGATTTCAACCGAAGACTCCCTTGGTAGGCCTTGTCTATAGAAAGCGAAAAATTGAAATGGCCGTTGTTGACGGGCGTAGCAAAATTGATGATTTTCTTGTCCGGATTTCGCTCTACATACTCCACGAGGATGGAGTCGTTTGCAACGTCGGTCAGTGCGCCGCTCATCGTAAAATTGCTCTGTGCCGAGGCCCCTGACGAATACAGCCACGTTGCCACCGACAAAATAAAGAATTTCAATTTACATGCTCTTTTCATCTTATTGGGATTTAAAGTTGTTTTCCAATGTTTCGGCAAGCAGCCTCATTCACGACAAAACTCAGTAAAATAGTTGATTTGTCAAAGTGTTTTCGTTCTGCTTCTTTCATGTTTTAACACCCAAAGGTAGTCATTTTTGGAGAATTATACCAATATTACGATATATATATCAAAAAGGTAGATTCAACTTCAAAATGCTTCTCATCCCGCACGCAAGAGATGGCAAGTTGGGCATCTGGCATTATGTACGCAACTACCTGAAATCCAACATGTTGGCAAAAACACCAAAACCGCCTTTCAATAGCATGGAGATTGGAGGACAAAGGCATGAAGATTGGCGGGTAAAGTCAACGGGTTTAGCGGGTAAAGGCATGGAGATTGAAATCCATCGCCCTTGCACTGGATGATGGCGGAAGCGGAAGGGAGCGGAGCATCTGATGGCATGCTTGGCCTGGAAGTGACAAATATTCGGCAGGGCAAAGCATAATTCATGAATTTTTTACTAACTTTGCAAACAGATGGCTCGAGCCGGAAAGGCAGCTGGCAACGGCCCACAACAACGATTTTGAGACAGTGAAATTCAGCGAAGTAATCGGACAGGAAGACGCTCAGGCGCGCCTTTTACAGCTGGTGCGCGAGAACCGTGTGCCCCATGCCATCATGCTTTGCGGTCCGTACGGCAGTGGCAAGTTGGCCTTGGCGCTGGCTTTTGCCTCCTATTTGCTGGGCGAACGCAACGAAGAGGGGCAATCGGTGCTGAACAACGACCACGCCGTGACCAATGCCGAGGCCATGCTGCGCAACTGGGAGCATCCCGATTTGCACTTCACCTTCCCCGTGATTCGCCCAACAGGCACCTCGTCTGACCACAAGATGGTGAGCGACGACTTTGGCCGGGAATGGCGAACGCTGCTCAAAGAGGGCGCTTATTTCAGCATGGATCAATGGCTCGACCGCATGAAGGCCACCACGCAGCAAGCCCAAATATTTGAGGCCGAGAGCGATGAGCTGACCCGCAAGCTGAGCTTGAAATCGAGTCAGGGCAGCTACAAAATCTCCCTCATCTGGCTGCCCGAGCGCATGAACCAGGTTTGTGCCAACAAACTGCTCAAGCTACTGGAAGAGCCGCCCCTGCAAACCCTATTCATCCTGGTGTGCGAGGAGCCCGAAAAACTGCTCGAGACCATCCGAAGTCGCGTGCAACGCATCGACGTGAGGCGCATTGACGACCAGGCCATTGAGCAGGCATTGGTAGAAAAACGCGGACTGGAAACCGACATGGCGCACCGCATAGCACGCACGGCTAACGGCAACTGGCTGAAAGCACTGGAGACGCTGGATGCAGACAACGAGAACAGACAGTTTTTGGAAACGTTCAAACAACTGATGCGACTGGCGTACATGCGCAACGTGAAGGAACTGAAGAAATGGACTGAGGGCGTTGCCGGCTACGGACGAGAGAAGCAGCGGCGCATGCTGGACTACTTCAGCAGAATGGTTCGCGAAAACTTTATGTACAACTTTCGCCTGCCCGAGCTGAACTACATGACGATGGAAGAGGAGGATTTTGCCAAGAACTTCGCCCGATTCATCAACGAAGCCAACGTCATGGAGATTGAAGAACTGTTCGCCTCGGCACGAAGAGACATCGGGCAAAACGCCAATGCAAAGATTGTTTTCTTCAACATGGCGTTGGAAATGATTGTTCTGCTCATCAAAAAATAACAATATATACAAGAATGTCGTCCACGAGAAGGCACACCGCCGACAACCGTGACAGCGGCATTCTTCCACTCAACTTTTACACAATGGATTACAAAAATATGAAATTCAAGATAGCCAACGGGTGTGACAGAGGCCTTTGCCGCCACTCGTGTGGCCGCCAAGACAAGCAGTTGAACACCTATGACTGGCTGGCCGACATCCCAGGAAACAACCTGACGACCGACTTGGTGGAGGTTCAGTTCAAGAATACCCGAAAGGGATATTTCCACAACGTGAACGGGTTGGACCTGAAAAAGGGCGACATCGTGGCCGTAGAAGCCAGTCCGGGACACGACATTGGCGTGGTGACGCTCACCGGAAGCCTGGTGAAGCTGCAAATCAAGAAGGCCAATTTGAGGTCGCAAGATGAGATTAAACGCATCTACCGCATCGCCAAAGAGGTGGACATGGAGAAATACAGGGAGGCGAAGGCTCGCGAACACGACACCATGATACAGAGTAGAAAAATTGCGAAGGATCTTGGTTTGCAAATGAAGATAGGCGACGTGGAGTATCAGGGCGACGGCAACAAGGCCATCTTCTACTATATCGCCGACGAACGCGTAGACTTCAGGCAGCTCATCAAAGTGCTGGCCGAAACCTTCCACGTACGCATTGAGATGAAACAGATTGGTGCCCGGCAGGAAGCAGGGCGCATTGGCGGCACCGGACCCTGTGGGCGAGAGCTTTGCTGTGCCACCTGGATGAAGAATTTCGTATCGGTTAGCACCAATTCAGCACGCATCCAAGACATCTCGTTGAACCCACAAAAGTTGGCCGGAATGTGCGCCAAACTGAAATGCTGCCTCAACTATGAGGCCGACGACTATCTGGAAGCCAGCCGAAAACTGCCCAGCAGGGAGATTGTATTGCACACGGTGGACAAGGATTATTATCATTTCAAGGCAGACATCCTCACAGGGATGGTGACCTACTCTACCGAAAAAAACGCTGCCGTGGACCTCGAGACGATTGATATCCAACGCATCCAGGAAATCATTGAGATGAACAAACGGGGCGAAAAGCCAGCTTCGCTCTTGAATGATGGGCAGAAGAAAGAAGAACACAAGCCTAAAGACTTGCTTGCCGGTGCTGACATCAGTAGGTTTGACAAAAACAAAAACCGAAAGAAAAGGCCCAACACAGAGGCTTCAGAAGGTAATGCAAAACGGGGAAACAATAACAATCGGCGCAGAAATAACCAAAACCGCAGGCCGAGAACGGCCCGAAAAGACAATCAAGAACGTCAGGCAGATAATTGATAGGACATGAGAAAGTTGGGGGTAGCACTCATCCTTTGCATCCTTTTTGCAGCTTGCAACGAAAAAAAAGTGTATGACACCTTTCGTCATACACCGCTTGCAGGCTGGGAAAAGAATGACAGTTTGGCGTTTGATGTGCCCAAGTTGAAAGCCTCGGGACACTACCAATCGGCGTTGGCCCTGCGAATCAACAACGATTATCCCTTCATGGGACTCACGCTCATCGTTGAGCAAACCGTTCATCCGGCGCATATCAAACACGTCGACACGCTCAATTGCACACTCATTGGTGCCAATGGGGTGCCCAAGGGACAAGGAATTGGCTACTATCAATATGCGTTTGACATCACTTCAATGGACTTACACGAAGGTGATTCGCTGCACATCAGCGTGCGTCATGACATGAAAAGAGAGATTTTACCAGGCATCAGCAACGTGGGAGTGAGCCTGACGAAACGGTAAAGGGTTTGGGGTTTTTGAGCTATCTTCAGGTTATGTGTGCACCAAGTTGCGCCCCGCGTCTATCCGGAGGAAGATGAATAACAGGAGGGTGAAGCCCCAAAGCGACGAACCACCATAACTGAAAAACGGCAACGGAATGCCGATGACAGGCGTAAGTCCTAACACCATGCCCACGTTGATGAAGACATGGAACAGAAAGATGCTGGCCACACAATAGCCATAGATGCGCCCAAAAGCAAACGGTTGGCGTTCGGCCAGCTTGATGAGTCTCAAGATTAATGCCAAGAAAAGCACCAACACGCCGGCAGAACCAATGAATCCTTCTTCCTCTCCCACCGTACAGAAGATGAAATCGGTATCTTGTTCGGGCACAAACTTCAGCTTGGTTTGGGTTCCATTGAGGAATCCTTTCCCCCTTAGTCCGCCTGCACCAATGGCAATCTCACTCTGATGGACGTTATAACCCGCACCGGCCACATCTTCTTCCAACCCCAACAGCACGGTGATACGCACGCGTTGGTGCGGTTTCATCACGTTATTGAGCACGTAGTCGGCCGAATAGAAGAACACGATTGAACCAACAGCAAACAAGGCGATGTAGAGATAACTCCTCATTTGGCTGGCCAGCCAACAATAAACCAAATAACCAATCAGCACGATGGACACGATGAGCTGCACCCAAACCACGTCAAAGGGAAGCACAAACTGCGCAAAAAGCAGCGAGAGCGCGGTGACACCCAAGCACACCAACAAGATAAAACGGGCTTGCCGCTTATCCTTACAGTAGAGATACACCATCGAAGCCGAGAACAACTGAACCAACAACAGCACCATGAACTTGCCCGCAGAAACGGGTAACGACCACAATGCGGTATCTTCATACTTGATACCTAACACGAAATAAATCACCATTGCCACGCCTGTAAACAACACACTGCCTGGCATTCCCTCGCGATAGAACATCAGGAAGAACGATAAATAAACCAAGGCAGAACCTGTTTCTTTCTGCGCAATGATGAAGAGCATGGGCAACAGGACGATACCAATGGAGATAGCGAAGTCTTTCCATTGATGAATGTCAAAGCCATAGCGCCCCATGAACTTTGACACGGCCAACGCTGTTGCGAACTTTGCAAACTCTGCGGGCTGCAATCTAATCGGTCCCAGCACCAACCATGAGCGCGAACCTTTGATGTCATGCGGATTGAAGATGGTGGCAAAGAGCAGTACGAGGAATGCGACATAGATGATGTACGAGAACATATCGTAGAATCTATCATCGAGTAAAACCAGCACCATGCCTAAGAAGACGGAGGTGGCAATCCACACAATCTGCATACCCGACCTCGTACTGAGGCTGAAAATATCGGTGTCGCCATAGGTATAGCTGGCTCCACACACACTGAGCCACCCAAAGATGAGCAGCGCTATGTAGATGAGAATGGTCCACCAGTCAAGTGAACGAAACACTCCAGAGGGTTTATCGGTTACTCGAGCCATATCCTATTCGACGATTTTGCATTGTTTTTGCTTTCGCTTCCGATGCCGGAGAAAGCGATCCTTTAATATATTGTTCCATCATAAGAGAACCGATTGGCACACCATAATCAGCACCAAATCCGCCATTCTCCACGTAAACGGCGATGGCAATCTTAGGGTTGTTCATCGGAGCGAAACCCATGAAGACCGAATGGTCGTGTCCACGATTCTGCGCCGTACCTGTCTTTCCACACACGGCATAATCAGCTCGGTTGGCTGCACGGCAGGTTCCGCGCTCAACAGCCGAACGCATTCCCGCCACAACATATTCGTATGCCCGCTTGTTGGCCTTGGTGTAATGGCGGCGAGTGAAGATGGTATCGAGCGGTTCGCCTTGCACTTTGCGCACCACATGCGGCACATGATAGTAGCCTCGGTTAGCAATGGTTGCGCCAAGATTGGCAATTTGCAAGGGAGTGAGGTTCACTTCTCCCTGTCCAATGGAGATACTAATGATGGTCAAGCCATTCCATGAGCCATGATAGGCTTTGTCATAGAAAGCCGAATTGGGTATCAATCCGCGCTTTTCACTTGGCAAATCAATGCCAAGTTTATAGCCAAAGCCCATGCTCACCATGTAGTCGCGCCAAGTGTCCATGGCGGTTTGCACGTTCTTGTATTTGCGTCGGTTGCCTATCATATAGTACAATCCCCAACAGAAATAAGCGTTGCACGACGTACTGATGGCTGGTACCAGCGCTAGGGGTGAGGCATGACCGTGACAACCCACATGAAGTCCGCGGTAATAGAATCCGCGATGGCAGGCAAACGACGTGGAAGGAGAGATGATTCCCTCCGAGAGATAGGTCAAAGCCTGCGTTGTTTTGAAGGTTGACCCCGGTGGATACTGTCCCATGATGCTGCGGTTCAGCAGCGGTTTCCATTGGTTTCGCTGCAACGCATGATGAACTTTTCCCCTTTTCTTCCCCACCATCCAACGCGGATCGTAGGTGGGTGACGACACCATACACAGCACTTCGCCCGTGGAAGGCTCAATGGCAACGATGCTTCCTATCTTGCCTTGCAGCAATCTTTCACCCAACGCTTGCAGATTAAGGTCGAGAGATAGAGTGAGATTCTTGCCTGGAATGGGCTTGGTATCAAGCTCACCATTTTGATAACTCCCTTGAACTTTGCCATGTACGTCACGCAACAGGATTTGAACACCCTTCTGTCCACGCAGCTGTTTCTCGTAAGAACGCTCCACACCCAGCTTTCCTATATAGTCGCCAGCCTGGTAATAGTCGTCACCTTCGATGTCACTTGGCGATACCTCGGCCACATCTCCCAACACATGTGCTGCGTAAGGATATTGATATTGTCGAATGCTTCGCTTCTGAACATAGAAGCCTGGAAAGCGATACATCTTCTCTTGAAACACACTGAACTCTTTGTCGCTCAACTGACTCATGAAGAGTTGTTGCGTAAAACGCGAATAACCGGGGTTTTTGTTTCTATCCTTAATCTCGGCCATGCGCGCTTTAAAAAAGTCTTTGGTAATGCCCAAGGCTTCACAAAACTCGAGGGTATCAATCCTGTTTTTCTGCTCATTCATCACCACCATGATGTCGTAAGCAGGCTGGTTGTACACCATGAGTTTGCCATGGCGATCGGTAATGATGCCACGAGAAGGATAATCTATCTTTTTGAGGAAGGCGTTACTGTCGGCATTCTTCTTATAATCATCGCTTAACAACTGCAAGGTAAACAGACGAATGATATAGATGACCACAATCACGATGGCCACCCCGGCTATGACATATCTACGTTTTTCAAGATTATAATCCTTCATTCATCCGCAACAAAAGCCTCATCAACCCACTAACTCTTCCGCATGTTTTCTAAAGTGAGCAGCAATATTAACGTTAGTATGGTGCTGCCGACCACGCATTTGAGCCATTGCATCCAATTGAAGAAACTGAAAGCCTCGAGTGTGAAAAAGACAATGCAGTACAAAAACACCAGCAACAACGCATAATTCAAGAACGATGCCACGCCCAACGACCGCATGGACGGCTGCAAATCATCAGCACTTTCGCGCGGCAAGAACAACATCAGCACGTAAGGTTGCAGCAAACCGATGAACGTCATGCTGGCTGCTGCCAATCCAGGGGTGTTTGAAAAGATGTCAACACATAAGCCCCCTAAGAATCCGCAACACAAGATGGCCCACTTAGGGAAGTTGCGTCGGAAGAGCAACATGACGTAAACATACAGCAAAGGGGTAGCGAAACCAAAGAGATGGATATGGTTGAACACCAACACTTGCAGCAACAAGAGCAGGACAAAGAATGATATTCCTTTCAACATGTCTATACTCATATCCAATAACTTTAATTGTCTTTCACTTCCATCGAATCACGTGCAGCCCTCATCACCTCAATTCGTTCTTTCATCAGCGTGTTGTCAATGACAGAAACATCGCGCAATGTGGCGAAATCGGTGGCGAGCTGAACACACAACCGATACGAAACGCCATCAGGAGAGTTGTAAACATGCAAAATCTTTCCCACCAAAATGCCGGGCGGGAACACAGATGAGTAACCACTGGTTACGATGTTTTCGTGCAATTTGAAGCGTGCGTGCCGTGGAATGTCATCCAAGAAGGCCTGATCGGTGGAGCCTCCTTGCCAATTGAGAAAACCAAAATAGTCGCGATTCTCAATCTTACAACTCACATTCGACTTAGTGTTGAGCAGCGGAATCACGACGGCATAGTGCGACGAAACCAAATAAACAATCCCCACAACACCTGTCCCGCTGACCACACCCATGTCTTTTCGCACACCGTCAACCGACCCCTTATCAATAGTAATGAGGTTGTTGGCATCCTTCAAAGAGTTGCTCACCACCTTGGCAGGAATCTGCTTAAACTGGGACAACTGCTGGGTGACATCGGCTTTGACGTATGATGAATCCTTCGTCACGGCCGTCAGCTTCTCTGAAAGCTCCACAACTTTTTGCTCTAAAGCCAGATTTCGTTGAGTCAAATGCTGGTTGACCGTGGCCAATGAGAAGAATTTTTCCAGTTGCGAACTCCACTCATAAACCTTTCCCGTCACGACATTCGCGGACGAGAACCATACGCTGTTCTGGTAACTGTTGTACCTGAACAGCAAGGTAAAACTGATAGCTTCAAGCAATATAAAAACAAACCAATGGTGGTGTTTTGCAAGAAACTCAATGAGATTCCGCATGCATACAATTGATTTTCAGTGTCACAAACCCTTAACCGTTATCTCATCAAGAACGAGAAGCGGTCTACATTCTTCAAAGCGATGCCTGCTCCCTTTGCCACACTGTGCAATGGATCTTCTGCAATGTGGAAAGGAATGTTGATTTTGTCAGTCAATCGCCTGTCAAGTCCGCGCAGCAAGGCACCGCCACCACTGAGATAGATGCCATTTTTCACGATGTCAGCGTACAACTCAGGCGGTGTTGCCTCCAAAGCAGACAGCACGGCATTCTCTATTTTGGCGATGGTTTTATCCAAACAGTGCGCTATTTCTTGATAGCAAACAGGTACCTCCATCGGCAACGCCGTGATTCTGTTAGGTCCATGAACAACATAATCTTCAGGAGCCTCTTCGCCCAAATCGGTCAGCGCAGAGCCAACGTGAATCTTGATACGTTCTGCCATTCGCTCGCTCACCTTGACATTGTGCTGCCTGCTCATGTATTCCTGGATGTCGGCCGTTAAGTCATCACCGGCCGTACGAATGGAGTTGTTCGACACGATGCCGCCCAACGAAATCACGGCAATCTCGGTACTACCGCCACCAATGTCCACAATCATGTTGCCTTCCGGTGCCTCAACGTCGATGCCGATGCCAATAGCGGCCGCCATCGGTTCAAAAATCAGGTACACATCACGACCGTCGGCATGTTCTGCCGAGTCGCGTACGGCGCGAAGCTCCACCTCGGTGCTGCCCGAAGGAACCCCGATGACCATGCGAAGTGACGTTGAGAACAAGCGTCTACCAGGCCTCACCATCTTGATTAAGCCACGCATCATCTGCTCGCAGGCCGTAAAGTCGGCGATTACTCCGTCGCGCAGCGGACGAATGGTGCGAATGTTGTCGTGCGTCTTCTCGTACATCAACTTCGCTTTCTCACCCACGGCAATCATCTTGTCGGTGCGACGATCCAGTGCAACAACCGACGGTTCGTCAACCACAATCTTGTCATCACTGATGATGATGGTGTTGGCGGTACCCAAGTCCATTGCTATTTCTTGGATAAAAGAAAAAAATCCCATATCTGTTTATGTTTTATTTTTAGGCCTAAATGCCGACAAGGAGCCAACTCCTGCCAGCCTATATCATCTTTATTTTGCAAACCATTGGTGGATTGCCGTGTCATAGTGGCTGCTCACCCCAAAGGCACGTTCGGCAAACTGCTTTCTCTCTTCGAGCGTGGTTTGTGCGCCATTCTTGTCAAGGATGTCCTGCAACATGCCATATTCGTTCTTACTGGGCACGATAACCACATCGTTGAAGTTTTTAGCACCAGCGCGAATCAGGGAGATACCGCCGATGTCAATCTTCTCAATGATTTCTTGTTCTGAAGCACCACTGGCCACTGTCTCCTCGAAAGGATAAAGGTCAACCACCACCAAGTCGATTGCCGGGATGTCATATTGCTGCATCTGCGCCTTGTCGCCCTCGTTTTCACGACGAGCAAGAATGCCGCCGAACACCTTGGGGTGCAACGTCTTGACACGTCCGCCCAAGATAGATGGATAAGAAGTCACGCTTTCCACCGTTTGACATTCGTAGCCCAACGACTCGATAAACCGTTGTGTGCCACCTGTTGAAAGGAATTTTACGCCCTCAGAATGCAGCTTTGCCAACAGTGCCTCCAATCCATCTTTGTGAAAGACGGAAACCAACGCTGTTTTAATTTGTTTTACTCCAGCCATATTTTTATGTGTATTTGGCCACAAAGTTACGAAAAACACTTGAATGAACCGCATCAATGATTGTAAAAAACGTTATTTTACATAGAATACGCACGGTACTTTCAATGAAAAAGGTTTTTTGATGTGAAATTGAAATTCGCGATCAGGAAAAAGGCCATGCGAATGGATGGTGCGTCCCTACGCTACACGTCATTTTCGCCGCAATTCATCCGTGCGTTGCTCAAGTTTTTGGGGTGGATTTTCAAACTCAATGACTTTGGTGCGCAAACCCATTGCATTTGGATGCCAAACCCAATGACTTTGGGTGTCAAACCCAATGACTTTGACGGGCAATCTACATATTTCTGGAGAACCGTCCTAAACACTTGGATAACAAGTGAATACATGTTCCGATTCCAGGGACGTGCCATGAAGGAAATTCTGCATGACTGTTTTCCACCACAAGTCAGCTTATCATCAAAACACATTGCCTCATCTTGCTTCACTTGGCAGTATTGATGGCCCTGAAAAATCGGCCACCAGCCAGGAAAACAAGATGAGGCAACGCTCAAATTGAAAATCTAATCAATAGTCAGACGAAGACCTATCAAAGTCCACGAGCCTTCAACAAGGCCTTGGCATCCGGTGCCTTCAAGCCTGTAAAGTCGCAGAACATTTGCATCAGGTCGCCCGTGTTGCCTCGGCTGAGTACCTTGTCACGGAAAGCCTGACCAACCTCTGGCTTCAATGCGCCATGCGCTTTGAAGTAGTCGGCCACGTTAACAGCCAGCACCTCCGACCACAGATAGCTGTAATAGCCAGCCGCATAGCCGCCACCCCACACATGGTTGAAGTACGAGGTAGAATAGCGTGGAGGAATCTGAACGTTGTACAGTCCAATTCCTTGGAGTGCCTTTGTCTCAAACTCGCCAGCCTTGTCGGCCGCAGGGATTTGCGATGAAGTCATGTTGTGCCAAGCCAAATCCAGACAGGTGGCTGCCAGGTTCTCGCCCAGGGCGTAGGCTGAATGGAATTGAAGTGAGTTGAGCATCTTCTGTTTCAATTCTTCCGGCATGGGCTTTTGGGTCTTATAATGCTTGGCGAAGTTAGCGAACACTTCGGGAATGACGGCAAACGACTCGTTAAACTGTGAGGGCATCTCTACGAAGTCGCGTGTCACGGCCGTTCCACTCAACGTGTTGTACTTACAATTCGAGAGCATTCCGTGCAGCGCATGGCCGAACTCGTGGAACATGGTGGTTGCCTCATCCCAAGTAAGCAACGTGGGTTGTCCTTCCGGAGCCTTGGCAAAGTTGCACACATTATATATAATAGGCAGCTGGTTGCGCAGCTTACTTTGCTTGGCAAACGAGCTCATCCATGCGCCACCCCGCTTGGTTGGTCGGCGGAAATAGTCTACATAGAACAATGCCAGCTGCTTGCCATCCTTGTCCATCACGTCAAACACCTTCATGTCCTTGTGGTAGGTGGGCAGGTCGGTACGCTCTTTGAAAGAAAGGCCGTAAGCCTTGTTGGCAGCAAAGAATACGCCATTAACCAGCACAGAATCAAGGTTGAAATAGGGTTTCACCTCATCTTCCGAGAAGTTGAACTGCTCTTTCTTCATCTTAGCCGAATAATAGAACCGGTCGTAAGGCTGCAATTTGAAATCAGTTCCCATGGTTTTCTGCGCATACGCCTCGATGGCGCGCGTTTCCTCATCGGCCTTTGGCGTGTAAGCACCAATCAACTGCTTGAGGAAAGCATTCAAATTGTCCATATTTTTCGCCATTGTATTGTCCAGCGAGTAGGCCGCATAATTCTTGAATCCCATCAGTTCGGCCTTCTCAGCACGCAGCTTTGCCATCTCAACGATGATGGGGAAGGTGTTGAATTTTCCTGTTCCGTCGACACGATGGATGGAAGCATTGAACACACGCTCGCGCAATGCACGGTTTTCAAGGCTTGCCAAGATGGGCTGTTGCGTGGTGTTGGTAATCACGATGCAGTAAGGCGCCTTGCCATCGCGGCTCTCAGCGTCTTTCTTGCACTGTGCGATATCCGCCTCACTCAGTCCGGCCAGGTCTTCAACCCTGTCCACCCAAATGGCCGCTTCGTTGGTAGCTTTTGGCAACATGTTACCAAAATCCTGCTGCAATTTGGCTATCTTGTTGTTGATTTCCTCCATGCGCTTTTTCTTATCTGCCGGCAACAAAGCCCCAGAACGCACGAAGTTCTTATACACTTCTTCCAACAACTTTTTGTCTTCGCCTTGCAACTTATCGTATTCGTGATCGTAAACATATTTGATTCGGTCAAAGAAAGGTTGGTTGAACGATATCTCGTTGTCGAAATCGGTGAGCAAAGGCACAGCCTCGTTCTCTACTTCTTCCAGCTCAGGGGTCTTGTCTGCACTGGTAAGTCCGAAGAAGATGCTGGTTACTCGGTCGAGCAATACGCCACTCTTTTCGTAAGCCAGAATGGTGTTCTCGAATGTCGCCGAGTCTTTGTTGTCCACAATGGCCTTGATGGCCTCACGCTGTTCTTCGATTCCAGCTTTCATCGCTGGCAAAAAATGTTCGGTTTTGATTTTACTAAAATCAGGCGCGCCAAAAGGTAGCGTGCTCTCTTTCATCAAAGGGTTGTTGTCCAAATCGGCTCCTTTCTTGTCTGTGCAGCCCGTTAGTGTGGTTGCACACAGGGCTGCGCAAAGCATTGTAATTCCTAAAAAAGATTTTCTAAAATAATGATACATAGTTTTTATGATTTTGGTTACATTCTTTCTAAACTGATGGTGTGGGCAAATAGGTTGACATTGAGCAACCTATTTTTCCACTTCACCGCATGCTATGCCATCAAAAGCCCCTGCTGACTGGTGAGAAAAACCAGCGAAGAGCTTCGCCAGGTTTAGGCTTCAAACTGGATGACATGACAACAAAAATAAGCATATTTTTTGAGATAACTATAAGATTGACACTTTTTTCAAAACTATTAAGAACTTTGTGTTTCTGTTTTTTATCTACAAAACCCTACACGTCCGAGGCAATATCCGCCGAAAAATAGCGTTAATGATACATCATGAAGAAGGTTTTTCACATCCTGCTGTTGGCTCTATGCGCGATGGTTGCCTATGCACAGCCCGACCGGACGGTGCAAAATCGGCCGTATACCGACCTGCGCCCGTTCCATTTCGGCGTGCTGCTGGGCACTCATTTTCAGGACATTGAGTTCAACAACGTTGGCACACAGCACATCACTCACGAGGATGGCTCGACGAGCGAAGCACTCATTACGACCGATCAAGACCGGTGGGACGCAGGTTTGACGGTGGGCGTGCTGGGCGAATTCAGACTGAGTACTAACTTTCAGTTCCGCATCGCCCCTGCCATGTACTTCGGTAATCGCCACCTGACGTTCCACAATTTCAACAAACAGGATGCGAATGGGCAGCCCATCGAAGAACGCCAAGATATCAAGACGGCGTACATTTCTACCGCACTCGACTTGATTTTTGCCGCACCTCGCTTCAACAACCATCGTCCTTACCTCATGGCTGGCGTCAATCCCATGGTGAACTTGAGTGGCAACAGTGACCAATACATCGCCTTGAAGCGATATGAAACATTCGCAGAGGTTGGGGTGGGATGCGATTTCTACTTACCTTATTTCAAACTGAGACCCGAATTGAAGTTTTTGTTTGGCCTGACCAACAGCCACGATGCGAAGCATGCGGACGGCTTGAAGGACAAAAACATGATTCCGTATGCCAAGTCCGTGAATCGATCTCGATCCAAAATGATTGTGCTCACCTTCTATTTTGAATAAAAAAAGCGGCTTACAACCCTTCCTGCACATCATAAGTGCCATGGATTGCAAGCCGCTATTTGATATCAAGGCGCTGCTTCGGCGCCTTTTTCCTTATTTTTTCTTGGCGAAAGAGAGTTTGAGTTTTCCTACAAATACAGCGTGTTTGCCGTTCTGATCGACGGGAATCTCTTTTCCATCCAGGTTCTTTGCGTACATCAAGGTCTTGAAATAAGAGTGCGAATGACCGCCCAAAACCAAGTCAATATACCGCGACCCAGCAATCATGGCTTTATCTCCTTCGCGGCTATCCAGCCATCCCAAGTGTGAAATACAAATCACCAGGTCGCATTTTTTGTCGCGCTTGAGCATCAGAGCCGTGTCGTGAGCCGTCTTCACAGGGTCCAAATACCGCACACCCTTGCATTTCTGGGCATCAACCAGTCCATCCAAAGCCGGCGAAAGACCGAACACACCTATCTTAATACCTTTGCGCTTGATGATTAAGTAAGGCTTGACCAAACCCTCACAAGGCGTTCCCGTGAAATCGTAGTTGGTGCAGACAATGGGAAACCGCAGGTTTCGGAGGATGAAAGCGAGGTTCTCCATGCCGAAATCAAACTCGTGGTTGCCAATCGTCCCCGCATCATAGCCCATCCTGTTCATCAGCTTCAACTCCACTTCACCTTTGTAAAGGGTGTAATAAGGTGAACCTTGACTAAAGTCACCGCTATCGAACAGCAACAAATCGGGGTCTTTCTTCCGCTCTTGCTTCAACATCTCGATGCGGCGAATGAATCCACCTCGGCCCGCCAACATCGTGTCGGCCAAATTGGGATTCAAGGGATAAATGCAACTATGCGTGTCGTTGGTGTGCAGAATGGTCAAGGTCTTGTCTTGCGCCGCCATGGGCATCACGGCCATCATGAGCAACGTCATGGTTACAAACAGGTATCTCTTCATTTGTTTTTTCTCCTTCATTTTGATGGTCAAATCTATTCTATGACAATTCTTCCTTCTATCTTCGCATCTACTTCCTCATGCTTTGCCGCCAGTTGTTTGAAGTAGTCGATGATGATGAAGCGCACGTTGTTCTCGTGAACCTGTGGCGACACCACATCCGTCTTGTGCTTGAAAGCCACGAGTTTGTCATTGCCTTGTGCGAGATAGTCCAAGGTTGCGATGCGGTATTTAGCGTTTGGATTCACTTTTTGTCCATCAATCAAGGCCGATTTAAGTCGTCCATCCTTGGTAATCACCAACCGAACCTCGCGGCTCACGCCTTCACCACCCACGCTAGCCATCTGCTCAAAGAGCTGTTGAACCTGCGCTCCGGTGAGCGTAAGCAGGCAAAGCTTGTTCTCAAAGGGCGCCACATCCACCACATCACCAATGGTTACGTCGCCCTTGACCAATGCCGCACGGATGCCACCCATATTGTAAACGGCAAAATCGGGTGCGTCGTTGGCTTTCTTTGCGCCCCACACCAGGATGTCGGACAACAAGTTTGACAGCGTGCTTTCAGGTCGTTTCACACTCATGTCACGAGCCACACGTCCCACAACTGGTCCCATGAGACTGTCAACATCTTCTTTATAAGGTCGCATCAGCATCTCAACAACCTTGTCATGCGTGGCATCATAGCGCTGGTCTACCACGATACGCGTGCGCTGAACACTCGTGAGTTGGTACTGATGTACGCACGACGCACACACCATGCACATGCCGATGCACGCTCCTACTATTCGTTTTTGCATCATACAAAATATTGTTTTTATTGTACAAAGATAGTTAAACCATTCGCATCTATCCTTTCCACCTGTAATCTTATAATAAAATTTAACACCCATTCATCACAACAGGTAACTATTCAGCAATATTGTTCATGATTAATTCTGTCTCAGCACTAACTTGACTATCAAGCAGAACACGGCTATTTCATTTAAGAATGAATTGAAAACATTGCTTCCCTTACCCGACTCATGTACGAATCGAGGAAATTATCTTGTCTGTATCTCAATAAGTTATGCCAATGTCAAGATTTGAACCTATTATACTACACGAGTATCAATAGCTAAATACCATACGATTGTGGCTGTATTTTTAGAAGAGAACTGTTAGCACTGTGTTACCTATGTGCTATAAAATAATGGTATTTAGCAAAAAAAAAGAACCAAGACTTTTTAAATGAAAGAGCCGTGCCATGGCCTCAAAGAAAAACAACAGCCCATGATGGTGGCGTTCTTTTGTTTTTTTATTACCTTTGCACCATCCGTGCAGCATGATGTAGGGTGGTACTGTTTACTTCTCCATATCCTATCTTCCATAGGAATCCCAATGCGAGCCTTTTCATCAACCCACAAATGTATATATGACAATGTGTACCCTCATCATTGACAATTACGATTCGTTTACCTACAATCTCTTTCACCTTTTACGGGCAGCAGCACCTGAAAACGAGCGGTTTGAGGTGCGGAAGAACGATGCAATCTCACTTTCCTCCCTACTGCAATACCGCCATATCGTGGCCTCCCCCGGCCCCGGGCTGCCTTCAGAGGCGGGCTTTCTGCCTAAAATATTCCCTGTCATAGAGGGCAAGGTGCCCTATCTTGGCGTGTGTCTGGGCCACCAAGCCTTGGCGGAAGCTTACGGGGCAAAGCTGTACCAGCTGCCACACCCCGTGCACGGCGGCACCTCACAAGTGAGGGTTAACGACACATCACCGCTCTTCAAGCATCTTGGGCAGGAAACAACAGTGGCACGCTATCACTCATGGGCAGTGGAAAAGGAGAGCCTGCCTCGTTGCCTTGAGGTCGTCTCTGAAACCAGTGACGGCATGGTCATGGCTTTGCAACACCGGAACGCCCCGCTGTTTGGTGTCCAGTTCCACCCCGAATCGTTCATGACACCTTGCGGATTACAAATGCTCCAAAACTTCTATAACGTATGAAAATGACCTCGCCCCACACTGTTGCCAGACAGATGAACCGCTGCGCGGCAGCCCATACACCTTTTCTCTTTGCCTTCGACTTTGAGCTTGAAAACGCCATATTCATGGAAAACCCGCTTGAACAGCAAGACATTCTCTTCCGGACACCCTTAGGAGGCAACAGCACCGTGAAGCGAAAAGACATAGACACACGCCTCACCGCTCACCCCATGAGCCTTGAGGCCTATCAACAACGCTTCGATACCATAAGCCATGGCTTGCACAGAGGCGACTCGTTCCTTGCCAATCTCACCATGCAAACACCCATTGCCTGCAACGCCTCGATGCTTGACATCTTCGAAACGTCGCGGGCCCCGTACTGCCTCCTTGTACCGGAGCACTTCGTTTGCTTCTCGCCAGAAATCTTTGTGCGTATCGAGGGCAACACCATCTCCACCTACCCGATGAAGGGAACAATAGATGCCGCGTTGCCAAATGCCAGGGAGACCATACTCAATGACCCGAAAGAAACGGCAGAGCACGTTACGGTGGTAGACTTGCTTCGCAATGACTTAGGACTGAATGCCAACGAGGTAGAGGTTGCACGATTCAGATATATCGACCAGATAGATACACCCCAACGCTCCATCCTGCAGGTAAGCAGCGAGATAAAAGGAACACTCAACAATGGCTGGCAGGCGAAACTGGGCGACATCATCCTCTCAATGCTTCCCGCAGGCTCTGTCTCAGGTGCGCCAAAGACGGCCACCATCCACCTTATCCACAAAGCAGAGCAGGGGCAAAAGCGTGGCTTCTACACGGGCGTGTTTGGATATTACGATGGCGAGCGGCTCGACAGTGGCGTGCTCATTCGCTATATAGAGAAGGTACAGGGCAAATTCTACTTCCGCAGTGGTGGCGGAATCACCGTGAACAGCATCTGCCTGTCAGAGTATAACGAAACAATAGAGAAGATCTACCTCCCCGCGACATGATACAATTCCTTGAGACAATCCGCCTTGTGGACGGAGTCCTGCAACAGCTCGACTTGCACCAACAACGTGTTGACCGCACGCTAAAGGCACACTACGACACAAGAATAAATCTCTCCCGCATCAGGATACCGCATGCCTGCCACAAAGGTGTCTACAAATGTAGGGTGGTATACGATACGGAAATACGGGAAATAGACTTTCAGCCTTATATCCTCAGACCCCGCATGATAGTAAAGGTAGTCAATGGCGATGACATTGACTATCCATACAAGTATGCCGACCGTACACCCATCAACACATTGTGGCACGGCGCACAGGCAGACGATGTCATCATCCTCAAGAACGGGCTCCTCACCGACAGCGCGTATGCCAACATCATCCTACAAAACGACGACGGACTATTCACCCCTACCCGTCCGCTCCTCTGTGGGACGATGCGCCAACGTCTGCTCGACGAGCAGGCTATCCTCACCAGGGATATCGGTGCAACTCAACTCTCAGATTACCAATACATCCACTTCGTCAATGCCATGCAACCTTTGGGATGCCAGCCTCCAATGGCTGTAAAAGACCTGGTTTTGTGAAAAGGGGAAGGCAATGGCGCAACCATCCGCAAGAAGCCGTCATGCAGATGAAAATAATAAATTTCCGAAAGCTGTATGTGCCAACAACAGACATCTGTGCTACGCTGCGATAAAAATAGCAATAATGTTTGTGAGTATGGGATATTTGTCGTAACTTTGCACCGCTTTTCGGCATAACCGCTGGCAGTAGAAGAGTTGCTCGCCATGTTGTGTTGGAACGACAAACAATATTTAATGACCAAATACAATGGATTTAATTAAAGTTGCTGAAGAAGCATTTGCAACCGGCAATGAGTTTCCAGAGTTCAAAGCTGGAGATACTATTACTGTCGCTTACAAAATCGTCGAGGGAGCCAAGCAGCGTATTCAGCTCTACCGTGGTGTTGTCATCAAGATTTCAGGACATGGCACCAAGAAGCGTTTCACCGTTCGCAAGATGTCCGGAACAGTAGGCGTTGAGCGTATTTTCCCTATCGAGTCACCCAACATCGACTCTATTGAAGTGAACAAACGCGGTAAAGTACGTCGTGCTAAGCTGTACTATCTGCGTGGCCTTACAGGTAAGAGGGCTCGCATTCAGGAAAGAAGAACGGTTACAAACAAGTAACACGCAGTCTTTTCAGACTTCAGAACATATAAAAAGAGGTTTAATGAGCGAAATCATTAAACCTCTTTTTATATATCTACCACCTGATGCAAACGATGCAGTTCCCTGTCATCAACCTATCAATCTCAGCCATGACGAAGGCGCTTTGGAGGGTCTTCGCCCTCCAAGTCACCATTGTTTTCACCATGCAACGCCTGCTTAAAATCGTCCCAACTCTGGAATCCGGCAAACAAAGCCAGCACATCCAATGTAGCCTTGGACGGCTTTTCTTTCATGCTTACATGCTTCCACACGCCCTTGAGCGCACTCTCCGTCATGCTTAACCCACGATTGGAAAACAATTGGGCCAGCTTTTCAAAATCAGAAGATAATGTGATTTTCTTACCAATCGTACCCTCCACTTCTTGCAGAAGGAGTTTAAAATCGTCTAACATTCGCTGATGAACATCCCTATTTTGACATGTCTTGTCACCGATTGACCTGTTGAAACCTGTGCTTTTCAACCCATCAATTGTTAACACGACACAAAAGTACTGAAAAAATACGAATGCAATTGCATTCTAACCTTTATTTTTTTGCCGTCAAGTAAGATAATGGACAAAAGCGTAAAAAATAGGCCTATAGCCAGCATAACAAAATAATTATTCGTAACTTTGTAACAAAATAAAACACCATTCCATCATGAAAGAATTAGCATTGAAGTACGGATGCAATCCCAACCAAAAGCCTTCCCGCATTTATATGGAAGAAGGCGAGTTACCCATAACAGTCTTGAACGGCCGACCAGGCTACATCAATTTCCTCGATGCCCTGAATAGTTGGCAGCTGGTAAAAGAGTTAAAAGCAGCAACCGGCGTGCCATCGGCAGCCTCGTTCAAGCATGTATCGCCGGCAGGAGCCGCCATCGGACTTCCTTTGAACGACACTTTGAAGCGGATTTACTTTGTTGACGACGTCAAGATGGAACTTTCGCCGCTGGCATGTGCCTACGCCAGGGCACGCGGAGCCGACCGCATGTGCTCGTATGGCGACTTTGTAGCACTGAGCGACACCTGCGATGCTGCCACCGCCACATTGATTAAGCGGGAGGTGAGCGATGGCGTTATCGCACCCGGTTATACGCCTGAGGCGCTCGACATCTTAAAACAAAAGCGCAAAGGCACCTATAATGTCATCCAAATAGATGCCAATTACGTTCCCGCACCCATCGAACGGCGACAGATTTTCGGCATTACCTTCGAGCAGGGACGCAATGACATCAAGCTTGATGACGATTTACTCTTCATGCATATCCCCACCAAAAACAAGCATTTCAGCGATGAAGCCAAGCGAGATCTCATCATCGCCCTCATCATCCTCAAATACACCCAGAGCAACAGCGTATGCTATGTAAAGGACGGACAGGCCATCGGCATCGGTGCCGGACAGCAGAGCCGCATCCATTGCACACGCCTGGCGGGGCAAAAAGCCGACACATGGTGGCTTCGCCAATGCCCAAAGGTCATGGATTTGCCCTTCAAGAAAGATATTCGCCGTGCCGACCGTGACAACACCATTGACCAGTACATTGGTGACGAATGCGAAGATTTGCTGCAAGACGGCACTTGGCAACACTTCTTCACCACCAAACCTGCACCGCTCACCGCAGATGAAAAGAAGGCCTGGATAGCCCAAAACAAGCAAGTGGCCTTGGGTAGCGACGCCTTCTTCCCCTTCGGTGACAACATTGAGCGCGCGCACAAAAGCGGTGTAGCGTACATCGCTCAAGCCGGAGGCTCCATTCGCGACGACCATGTGATTGAGACATGCGATAAATATGGTATCGCCATGGCCATGACAGGCGTCCGACTGTTCCATCATTAACAGACATTACACCTACAGACATGAACGATTTTGATGACATTTTAGAGAATGGCTTGGTGTTTCGCAAACCGCCGAAAGAGCAAAAGGACGATGGAAAGGTAAAGACCAAAGCCAAAAAGAAGCAATACATCACTGGCGCACATGGCAGTGGGTCGGCCCGTCAAAAGGCCAAATACCGCCAACAGCGCGCCAATAGGAACAAGAAAAGATAGCTCAGAGGCAACGGAAGTTGACGGGAGTTAATGGGAGTTAGCAGGAGTTAATGGGAGTTAGCGGACATCAGCAAAGATGCTAACTGCCCATCAACTCGTGAACTTGTCTATTTGACAACAAAAGCACTTGTCAACTTGTACACCACGCATTAGCCGACAAGAGCACAGAAGCTAACAACTTGTCAACTCGTAAACTCGTCAACTTGTAAACTGAAGAACTCGTCAACTTGTGAACTAAAGAACTAACAACTTGTCAACTCGTCAACTTGTCAACTCGTCAACTAAATCCCTCCCTTACTGCGATTTTTCTTGACAACGCACCTCTCCATGCTTGGCGAATTTGCAAACAACCTCGCCGCTGGTCACAAATACGCCCAAAATAAGCGACTTTCGCATATCGCTAATAGCCAACACTTTACGCACATCACTTATCAGAGAAGCGGGAATTTCCTATCTTTCCAGGTTGAATATCATTGCTTTAAGAGGCCAATTTACATGCCTTTGACCTGCAATAAGATGCAGATTAACGGGCAAAAGGATGGTTTTAATGGAGAAAAAACAAGATTTTAAGTGTAAAACGCGAGTTTTCTCACCAAACAATCGCCTATTTGCATCCTGTTTGCCTATCATTTTTTTCTATTTTGTCAATTTGCAGATGCCGTTTTTGGGCCGGAAATTGGTAAAAAATCACAACGTAATGGGCACCGTTACCCTCGTTGCCGAAATGGGATAAAATGCGCCAACGAGAGTTAAGCAGTGACGGCCTTTCGACAGTTCTACCCCTCCCTCAACCGTCCAACGTAAAGATAAAACGTGCTTTACGTTGCAAAAAGGAAGATAAATTCACACTTATTGCAATATTTCTTACTACATTTGCACTTTATTTAAGAATACCAGATTGTTTTTAAGGTAATTCAAATGAAGTATAACAAAGACAAAGAAAGGATAATGTCTTTAAATTTTGATGATGTATGACAAATAATCAATCGGCAAAACAGTTACTTTTCACATGGGTTGTGAAAAGTATTGTCATCACTTGTTGCTTATTAGGACCAATGGCTGCGGTAAACTTTGATGTGTATGCGGCTTCAATGAAAAACAATTTTCAGACAGATTCGCTGCACACCACCGAAGCGAAATCAAACGATGGGCCACGCAAGCACCTTATCCAGGGCATTGTGTTGTCGGCTACCGACAAAGAACCATTGCCAGGAGTAACCATTTTTATCAAAGGAACCTCGCAGGGTACACAATCCGATTTGGAAGGACGTTTCAGGTTGGAGACCGACGTAGCCGCCCCAAAATTGCAGTTTACCTACGCCAGCATGAAGCCCCTATTGCTTCCATGGAAGGGCGAGAAGGAAATGAAAGTGTTGATGGAAGACGGGGTAGAGCTTATAGATGAAGTGGTGGTGACGGGCTATCAACGCATTAGAAAGAATGAGATGATTGGCTCTGCCAACACCGTAAAAAGCGAAGATTTGTTTTACGATGGGCACCAAAGCATTGAGCAGATGCTACAAGGCAAACTTGTGGGAACCAGTGTGTTAAACACCAGCGGATTGGTAGGAACGGCCCAGAAAGTACGCGTGCGTGGTACCTCCACCTTGTTGGGCAACCAAGAGCCTGTTTGGGTGGTGGATGGCATCATACAAGAAGATCCGTTGCCTTTCAAGCCGCGCGACTTAGATGCCTTAGGAAGCATCTCGCAAGACAATTTTGACATGATCAAGAATTTTGTGGGAAATTCTATTTCTTGGCTGAGTCCCAACGACATCATGACCATATCGGTGCTGAAAGATGCGGCGGCAACAGTGATGTACGGGGTGAAAGCAGCCAACGGCGTCATTATCATCACCACCAAACAAGGCAAAGCCGGCCGAATATCGGTCAATTATAGCGGCGGCATGACCGTTGCGCCGCGCATCTATTATAGTAAGATGAACTTGATGAACTCTTCTGAGCGTGTAGATGTGTCCGAAGAAATTTATAGAAGAGGATTGGTGAGCGAAGCCAACCGACCATTGGAGCGCATCGGTTACGAAGGATTGCTGGGGCAATATTTGCGCAAAGAGATATCGTACGCACAGTTTCAACAAGAAGTTGAGAAGGTTCGCATGAACAACACCGACTGGTTTAAGGAGTTATTTCGCCACTCAGTAAGTCACAATCACAGCGTTAGTCTAAGTGGTGGTACCGACCGTTTTAAGTATTATGCGTCCATCAATAGTTCGTTCACTAACGGTATCTCTGTTGGTAACGATGCCAGGAATTACAGTGCATCGGTGAGTGTCGATATCCGTTTGAGCGATAAAATCAACTTGGGCGTGCGTCTGAACGCTGCTTCTAACAAGACGAACGGCTTTTTCAGGGTAGATCCTTATCAATATGCGTCTACCATCAATCGTGCCATACCAGCCTATAACGAAGACGGAAGTTTGTTTTATTATGCGAAATCCCAAGACGCCAACCGACGTATGTACAACATTTTGCACGAGATGGATTGTACGGGCAACACCAATACAACAAATTCTGTGGCATTATCTGCCAATTTACGGTGGACCATCTTGCAGGGATTGCAGTTTGAAGGCTTGTTTGGCTATAATCTTTCCAACGTGGTGGGGTCATCGTTTGCCGACGAACAGAGTTTCTTTATTTCCAATCTTCGTGGTTACGAGTTTGGTTTGTATGAGCCTGGCGAACTGGAATATAAGAAATCTCGCTTGCCTCATGGTGGCGAACTCAATACCACCGAGAATCGTAATACCAATTATACCTTACGCGGCACACTGTCGTACAACAAGATTTTCGGTGACGTGCATCGCATGAGTTTGATGGCAGGAAGCGAGATTAGAAGTAATAAGTACGACGGCTACAACACCACGTTGTATGGTTACTTCCCCAACCGGGGCAAATCTATCATTTTTCCTCCACGTCAGGTTATCGATCCGTTGGATGCCTCACGCTGGATAGAGAACGATCTTTACCATCAATTCAATAACACTATCATCGACCGTAAGATAAATACGGTAGGTATGTTTGCCACGGGTATGTATAGTTTTGATGAGCGTTACATCTTTTCGGCAAGCATTCGTTCCGACGCATCCAACCGCTTCGGACAAGATGAGCGTAACCGTTTCTTGCCTGTGTGGTCGGCTGGAGCACGTTGGAACATCATCAACGAGCCATGGATAAAAGACATTCGTTGGATTAGCGACTTCAATTTCCGCGCTTCGTACGGGTGGCAAGGCAATGTAGCAAGCAACTATGGCCCCGATTTGATTGCAGAATTAGGACGTGGGCGCGACTTTATTGATCTTCGAACAGGCCGTTACATCCTGAAAATAAAATCGTTGCCTTATGATAATTTGCGTTGGGAAAAAACCAAGAGCATTAACCTGGGGGTAGACTTTGGCGTGTGGAAAAACCGAATTGCTTTCAGTGCCGAGTATTATTCCAAGCATACAACCGACCTTATCGTTTCGAAAGCCGTACCATACGAATATGGCGTGATGTTCATGCCTATCAATGGGGGCGACATGAATAACTATGGATTTGAGTTTACAGCTACCTTTACGCCCATCAGAACCAAGGACTGGGTATGGAACATCTCGGTTAACACGGCGAAAAACTTCAATGAAATCAAGTCGACCATGGCCGAAAATCAGAACTGGCGCGCTGCCTCAGGTGGTTCCATTCACAAAGAAGGTTATCCGGTTGGTGCTTTCTGGGCATGGGATTTCGCAGGCTTAGATGCGCAAGGTGGTTATCCGCTTTTCCGCATTCCTACCATCGAAGAGGGCGCTGATAAATTGGATGCGACCTCTTTCATGAAGTATGCAGGTACTACAGAACCCGATATTTCGGGCGGTTTGTCTACCGTATTGCGTTGGAAATCAATCACTCTGTCCTCTTCTTTTTCGATTGCGTTGGGCGGAAAACGCTTCTTAACCGATTTGTTCAGCGAAGATTATCTCAACAACAGCACGCCATCGGCCTACAGCAATCTGTCTAAAGAAATGGTGAACCGTTGGCAAAAACCTGGTGATGAGCAGCATACGCAGATACCTTCCATTCCTAATCATAACATTCCCATGGTATACTTGCCGAATGGGTCGAACGAATATGCGCATCGTTTGTACAACTATTCTACAGCAAGAGTAGTCAACGCATCGTTCATGCGCTGCAACAACATTTCGCTGTCGTACACGGTTCCTACGAAATTGATACAACGAATGTCGCTCAATAATCTGTCTATAAGCGGTTCTGTGAGCAATCCGTTCATCGTAGTGAGCAAAGATTACAAGGGCATCGACCCCGAAGTGGCGACTGGCGCACAGCCCATTATGCCAACTTATAGCGTGACTTTGAATATTGGAATTTAATAAATCAGACACATAGTTTTATGAAAAAGCATATTTATCTATACATTTCATGCATCGCATTGCTGCTTTCGAGTTGTAATGACTTCTTGTCTGAAAGCAGTCAAGACGAAGTGCGACCCAGTACAACATCCGACTTGGAAGAGTTATTGTTAGGCGATGGATACGCTTCGCACACTCCTATTTTTTCATATCTGGAACTGTTGACAGACGATGTTGAAAGCAATTATTCGGATGCCACCAATCAGGAAGATGCTCTTCGTGCAGGAGCAGCCGTATTTACATGGGCTAATGACATGTTTGAGCAAATGCAAAAGAACAACATTCCCTGGAGCAATTCGTGGCAACAGTTGTATCATTGGATTAATGGTTGCAACGTAGTGATTGATCAGTTGCCAAAAGTATCAGGCTCGAGCATAGCTAAACAAAAGATTGAGGCAGAGGCCTTGGCACTTCGTTCGTTTTATTATTTCTTGCTTGTCAACACTTTCGCGCCTGCTTACAATACAGCTAACCCAGCATTGAATGACGCTTTGGGTGTTCCATTAATACTGAAATCGACGGTAAAAGATGAGTTTCCTAAGCGTAATACCGTAGCAGAAGTTTATCAACAAATAGAAAAAGACCTGTTAACCTCTCAAAAACTGTGGAAGAGTTGCGGTGAGTATAAAGCCAGCGTCTACACCGTATCACCTTTATTTGTAGACCTTTTGCTCTCACGCCTTTACTTATACGAGGGCAAATGGGCTGAGTCGGCACGCTACAGCAATGCCGTAATCGCCCAAAAACCTACATTAAGGCAGCTAAGCAAATACTATACATACGACGATTGGCAAGGTATTGTGTTGTACGACATGGCAAAAGGGGGAGTGTACAATAGTGACAGTCCTGAATTGATATGGGGATATTCTATCAATGGCGAATATGATGCGTTCTTTGTAGGTATCAATCCGCACATCGATTTCGGTAAATTGCCCGCTTTTACGGTTAGCAAAAGCTTGGAATCACTCTACGAACCCGATGACATCCGGCGTGAAGCTTACTTCTACAGCTATCTTACCATGAATGGTTTCATGCCAGAAAAACATCTCTTGGTAGGACGTAAAAGCGACAAAGTACCGCAAAATCCCACCAAGGGAATGCGCGTCGCCGAGGCATATCTCAACCGAGCAGAAGCAAACGCACGCTTGTACTTACAAAATAAGGATGAAAAACTAAGACAAGCCGCGTTGAGTGACCTGAACACTTTACGCGCATCTCGTTTCACGGGTACATATCAACCCATCAACATCACAGATGCGAACAAGCTCATTGACTTCTGTCTGCAAGAGCGCAGACGTGAACTATGCTTTGAAGATCATCGTTGGTTTGACTTAAAACGACAAGGAATGCCAGCCATCGAACACAAATTTTCCATCGTGAGTGGACAAACCACAACTTACAAGCTGGAACAAAACAGCAGCAAATATGTATTGCCCATTCCATTAGAAGTAAGACAACGCAATCCGGAATTGGATTAATTGATAAACAATTGACAAGATGAAACATTATTTTTTATACATACTAACAGCTTTTCTCCTCATCAGCTGTGGCAATGAAGACCCCATTTCGTCTATTCAAGAGCAGAAGGACGCCTTCGAATCTCATCGCCTACCGCAAGGTAACCATCCATACGATGCTGCCATTCAGCGCATCTTTGAGCAAACAGGCACATTGGTTCTTTATAAATACCAACCCTCGGAATTCGATTGGGGCGTGACGAGAAACTATCTGTGGAGCAAAGAACGAATGGCTGATGAAGGGTATTTATACCAGCTACCTGACGAGAAATATGTGGGAGAGCAAGTAAAAATGTTGCAGACAGAGTTCCTCAACCTTTTTCCAAGCAGCTTTTTGAAGAAGCATTTACCGCTGCGTATTCTGCTTTGCAGCGAGCTGTATTATTTAGAAGGAGGATACACAACAGAACCAACTCATGACGATTACAAGCCTGTCAATGCGTTTGAAGGATACGAATTCTTTGCCGTCAATCATGGAAATAGTGCTATCGAGAAGATGACACGACAAGAGAAAGACGAATTTCGCATCGAGCTTTGCAAATTGTTGTTGCGCCGTATTTATCCTACCATCAACAAAGGTGCTCTCCGTGAAGCCATTCCAGAGGCCTTTGCTGCCATATCTACCTACGGTACAGATGTGGATGGAAGTCTGGATGCGGGGTTTATAGACGACCGACATAAGAACAGTGTGCGCGAAGATTGGTACGACTATTTGCAAACAATCGTATCTACGCCTGCCAGCGAGTTACAAACAGCCGATGGACTTTTGTCTCATAACAAGGTTAAACAAAAGTACGAAGTGGTGATTAACTACTTTAAAAACAACTTCAAAGTTGACCTTCAGCGCATTGGCGACATGTCAACCGCACAGTAGTTCCTCACACTTCGTTGTACGAGTATCACATTTAACGAATTAAACTCACGATATATAATCCATCAACATCAATTATGAAATATTTTAAGTTCTATCATATCGGTTTACTGGCCTTATGCCTCTTGTTTCAACCAGTAAGCATTGTCAAAATTCATTCACAGGAGTTACCGCAGAAAGAGCTGGATTGGTACAATCTCTCTCCTACCCAAGATAAGGTTTATGGTATTGGAGTGAACGAGGCTTATCGTTTGCTTCAAGGCCGAAAAGCCAAACCCATCACGGTAGCACTCATCGGGTCGGGCATCGATTTGATGCACGAGGATTACCAAACCATGCTTTGGCAGAACAAAAAAGAGAAACTGAATGGAAAGGATGATGACGGCAACGGACTGGTTGATGATGTGCATGGATGGAATTTCCTTGGCGGGATTGACAAAGACGGAACCACGATTGCCATGACTTCCACCATGAACCAGGGCGATCGCGAATACTTCAGACTACGAGAAAAGTATGCCGACTACATATCAGACGGCAAGCGTTTCTTTCGCTTCCAAGGCGATGAGATGGTAGAAGTGGCACCGCCTGCAAACGTACAGGAGTATCACTACTATCGTGACACCATTGTGTACGAATCGCCATTGGCTTCACGTTACGCTGGAATCTTGGCTGCCAAGATGGTGAAGCACTATACCAAGGTGTTTGACAAGAAGCTGAAAGAACGTTTCCCCGGCCAAGAAATTACGCAAAAAGAGTTCGAGACGTTGTATGACAAGAATGCTCCAAAAGATTTATTGTCCGACATGGCGTTCATGATTTTAGGCTACAGCTTCCCCTTGGCAAAGACTAATTCGTGGAAAAAGATATATGATGTAGAAATGGCGGGTACGCCTATCAAGCAAGCTCAGCAGGAATACGAAGCCTATTTGCAAAAACACAGCACTGATAACAGACAGTCCATCGTGGGGGATGACCCCTATAACTTGCTTGACAACCATTACGGTAATGCCGATTTGCTGACAGAAGACGCAAACGTAGGTACCATGGAGGCATCTATCATCGCGGCCATCCGTGGCAACGGTAAGGGAGCCGACGGCATTTGCAACGCTGCCCGAATCATGCCCTTGCGTGCAACGACCGCTGGCGACCCTTATTTAAAAGACGTGGCATTGGCCATAAGATATGCGGTTGACCATGGAGCTAAGGTAATGTTGCTGCCATCGCAGAATACGTTGTTCCCTCCCGTAGAGCGCAAGTGGATTGCCGACGCACTTTACTACGCCGAACAGCACGATGTACTGGCGATTGTTCCGGTGACAGAGAGTGCGCAAGATTTGCAAAAAACCACTTATTATCCCAACCGGAAGATGATTGCGGGACATGAACTAACCAACTTGATGATCGTCGCACCCAGTGACAAGTTGGGTAAGCCATCGTTGAAAGCCAACTATGGAAAAACCGAATTGGACATTCACGCGCCAGGAAAAGAAATATACAGCGCAGGGGTGGGAAACACGTATGGCCTGTCTACCGGCACAGGAATGGCTGCCGCAACCTTGGCCGGGGCCGCCGCATTGGTAAGATCTTACTTCCCCAAACTCACCGCCGCAGAGGTTCGCGAGTTACTCAACAGCTCCGTGACACCCATGCAAGACATGGAAATAGAGAAAACGATTGTGGTGAACGACCGTAAGGTGAACGACCTCTTCACTTATTCAGACATTTCCATCTCGGGTGGCATCGTTAATGTGGCAAACGCAGTGAAAAAAGTATTGCAAGAAAAAAACAGCACCAGGAAATAAATCAACAAGGCGTGTGGCCCATTCATTGATGAAGTAACATCAAGCAATCTTTTTGAAATAGATTTCAAATCAATCATTCAACGCTGGCTATGAGATATATTGTTACACTTGTTCTCACATTTTTGGCTATCCACCCCATGTCGTGTCTTGGCCAGGCAACGGCGATTAATCGTTATGCTGACACCATTGCGTATGAGGTGAAGTATGGACGAATCATCATTCCGGTTGAAGTGAAGGGGCGTTGCCATAAATACATCTTAGACACGGGCGGACAGACAGCCACCATGTGGCGTGAGGTAGAACAGGCAAAGGGTGAGTTGACAGGAGGCCAACAGGTAACAACCGACATGAACGGACAGGCCAACAGCTATTCAAAAGCTACCCTGCCGGAGGTGAAGATAGGCAGATATTTGCGCTTTACCACACTCAACACCATTGCTTTGCCCGAGATACAAGGCTTTCGTGACTTAGGCGTGGTGGGCATTCTTGGCGGCGACACGTTTAAAGATGTGGTGATGAGTATCGACGGGCATGCGCAACAACTTCGCCTATTTTATCCCTACCGGCCAAAAGGGCTTAAACTGTCTGACGGCATTCCCTTGGATTATTCGCCAACATGCCACGTTAATTTTCCCTTAACATTCAAGAATCAATCCGTGCAGATGATGTTTGACACGGGCGTTCCCGAACTGCTCACGTTGAGCGAAGACGACTTTCAGCGTCTTTCGCAGGCGCAAGCTGCCACCATTACCTGCGAGGGAGTGGGTTCTGTGGGTGCTGGATTAGAAGGATTGGCAAAGCCGAAACCTTTAAAATATGTACGCATGGCGCCGTTTTCCATCAGCGGTAAAAAGTTTGAAAATACGCCGGCAATGGCGGCAGCGGGCATCCCCACGATTTTAGGAGCCGAACTTTTGCAGTATGGCACAGTAACCATTGACTATCCGCGAGGTAGGTTCTATTTCCAACCCTACGAAATTTCCACAGCCGATTTCGCAAATAAAAAGCAAACATGGAATGTGGGAATTTTGCCAGCCAATCAGCGTTTTGAGGTTACTACGATATGGGGAACCACCCAACCACAAGTTGAAATTGGCGATGAAGTGACGGCTGTCAATGGCCATGACATCACCACGTTGCCTTTAAGTGAAATGACTATCGTTGATATATTTAAGGATATCAAAGATCAGGAGGCCGAACTGACGATTCGTCGCCATCACCAAGTGTTTAAAGTTACCATTCATAAATTATAATTTTATCAAGATGCGCTTACATTCATTACTTATCTATATCTTATTGTTGTTGGCCAATATTCCTACAAGTGCCAAAGCACAGGTGAACAACACTTCGCAAGAGACGTTCGATTATCAATTACTGCGTCAGGGTGAAATCGCGCTGGACATGACGTTAGACGACCAACCTGCCCTTTTCGTGTTGGCGTTAAACGAGAAGACAGTGCTGTTTCAAGAAGAAAAGTCAACGTCCGCAACGGTTCAAAACACCACCCACACACTATCGTTAGGCAAAAGTTTGTATGCCGAAAAACAGTCGTTCGCGGTGGAATCTGCACCGGCTACCTATCGTGAACAGGATGTCAAAGGACTGTTGGGCATGGACATGTTCCGCAATGTGGTGCTTACCATCGATGCTAAAAATCAAAAACTAACCATCTCTGCGCCCTATCGACCCGATTTCATGAAGTTGTCTAATCGAATAAGGTTGAACGAAGCTCCTCAACAAGTATTGCGTTTTCCGGTCATGGTAAATCAACAGAACGTCAGTCTGCCTTTGCGCTTAGACCAATCATCTGGACTAACACTCTCTCAAGAGCAATGCCAACAGCTGGGTGCTGCAACCTCGTGTTCACTTAAAATAGCGCATACGGAATGGAAAACAGCCACAGCAACTACTAAAGAGGCCGCTGACTCGTTCTTAGGTAACGGCATTTTGCAACATGGATTGCTGTCCATCGATTTCACGAAAGCGTCCATCTACTTTCAGGCATACGATGAAAATGCCATCGTTTACAAATCTGTTTCCAAATCTGACGTTGTCGTTGAAACGGGCAAACCCACTGACATCGGGCGCACCTATTTCTTAGATCATGTGTGGGATTACACGGCTTCCACACCTTATACCTATCGCGACAATGTGCCGTGCGTTATTGACTTTTGGGCCAATTGGTGCATACCGTGCAAACGCTTGTCGCCATTGATTGACGAATTGGCTAAAAAATACGCTGGAAAAATCAAGTTTTATAAGGTTAATTATGACCAAGAGAAGAAATTGGCGGCCGATTTAGGCATCAGAGCCCTCCCCACTCTCTTAGTGATTCCGACAAAAGGAAAGCCCCAAACCATTGTAGGCCCCAAGCACGAAGAATTGGAACAGCGGATTTTGGAATACACGGGAGAAAACACGAAAGAATGACTTAGTAAGGAAGGGCATTTAAGACGGGATTTTAATCTCCATGCTATTGAACGCCAATCTACATGACTTTACAGCCCAATCTCTATGACTTTGGGCCCTAATCTCCATGCTATTGGAAAGGCTTTTTATGTTTTTGTAACCAGCAGATAATCAAACGATTATAACTACCCTGCAAGAACTATAGCCAAAAACGCCCTACTATTCACTCCTCATTCTTCAGAGTTGCCCATGCAGCAACGCATAAACTCGGTTATGCAGCTCGTTATTTCACGTTAATTTATACTATTATGAATATGAAGAAGGTGCTTATCATTTTAGTTGTAATTCTTACTATACTTGGTGGAATTCGTTATATGCAGTATAGAGAAAATAGAATATATGAAAATGAAGGGCAAGTCTTTATAGATAAGATAGAACGCTACAGAAGCATTCATAAACGATTACCAAATAACTTGGAGTCTTTAGGTGAAAAGGAAACAATGTCCACTGGGCCATATTATGAGAAAGTTGATAGCAATACATATAAGCTTTATTTTTGTATAGGATTTGATGATTATACACAAGGTGATTTAAGAGAGAAATATGATTTAAAATTAGAATTAACATCACTAACATCAAATATATATTTCATCGAGAATTTAAGTTTAGTTGAAAAAAATAATGCATTTGGTAAAGATTCAAAACGGGAGTTGTTAAAATAATCACTTGAGTTCTAAGAGTTTTCTTCAATAATATATGCGTAGTGGCAGGAAAAGATTCTCTGCCTTTTGCTATATTTGTAGTCCAAAACAAAGAAAAATGAATATACGAGAACGCATCGGCACTTTGCGCTCCAGGTTGGGAGTGAAAAACTCAAGTTTTCAACACCAAACAAGAGTTTTATAAATGGATTGACTAATTTTGCACTTGCTGGTTGTCTCTACGCATCCGAACTTTTAAAAGCAAATGGTGTAAATAGTGTTCCTATTTATTTAGATGGTGGCAATGAAATACAATTTTAAATATAAAGTGCAGTCCACTGGCAAGAAGTTAATGGACTGCAAAATACATTATTATTATTTTATAGGTTTTATTGTTCTCTTATTTTGGATAATATCATGTAAACCTCATAAAAAGAATGGTGCTGAAATTATTTGCGGAGACTCTTATTGCTTTTGGAAAACAAAGGAACATGAAGATGATAATCATTTTATTTATTATTATTTTAACAAATATGGACAATGGTTTATTTACGAGCATATCGATAAAAATAAAATACAAAAATATTATCTACGCGATCAATTATGGAGCGAGAGGTGGTCTCTATATAAAGATAGTCTATTAATTTTAGGAAGTGATAAATATAATATAAAAAGCATCAGTGATTCAGTAATTGTTATAAGCAGTTATGATAGTATCTATAAATTATACAAAATAGACAAAAAAAGCAAAACTTTCAGAATGTTGCAAAATACTTTGAATAACGATATTTAAAGTATTGGTAATGCCCTAGATTGGGAGTTGTCATTATAATATATGGTAATTATAAATCTTCTCTCAAAAAGAAAATGTTCCTTGGTTATAAATAGATAAAACTATGAATATAAAAAAACAAATAACTGTATGCAAAACGGATACAGAGATTAAAATTTATCCTGAATCAAAAAATGAATTAGGGTTATGGATTGCACATCCACCATGTTTTGTAGTCTCTATAAATGATGTTCGTAATATGGAAAGTGTGATAAATATAGCTTTGCAATATAGTAATTCTGGAGTATCTGTAACTGAAGAAACAGCAAAGAATGTGCTAAAAGAAATGCGTATTAAGAGTTGGAATATATTATATAAATCGCACAGAATAATTAGTTTTTCTTTGGCTGAAAAAGAAATTATTGTTACGCCTTTTGTATATACCAAAAAAGGTGTTTTCCCAGATACAGATGCAAAAAAGACTTTTAATATAGATAATCGCAATAATGCAATTGGATTACTACTTAAGTTGTGATAAAATCCGGTAATGCTCCAAATTGGGAGTTGTCAGAATAACTGGCTGATAATCAATTTTGTTCTAAATAATTATGCATAAAGGCAGGGAAAGATTCTCTGCCTTTTGTTATATTTGTAGTCCAAAACAAAGAAAAGTGAATATACGAGAACGCATCGGCACTTTGCGCTCCAGGCTGAAAGTGAAAAACTCAAGTTTTCAACACCAAACAAGAGTTTTATAAAAGGATTGACTATTTTTGCACTTGCTGGTTGACTCTACGGGAACTTTAAACCCAGACAAACGTAAAGTTCTACAGAGTGACATAGATATGCTCCATTTAGAAAAATTAAATTATGACAAAAATGGAAGATCACAACTTGGAAGTAGCACAAGTGCTTTTTGGCAATAAATTCTTTAATATATTAACTTGTTGCATTCTCTTTGTATCTTGTACTCCGAAGAAAAACCATAATATAACAATATCTAAAGAGAGGTTGTATGGGGAATGGGTGTTAATGAGAGGCGAAAAACAGGTTAATTATCCTTATATTGAATTTTTTGACAATGATAGTGCAGTTTTCCATTCACGCGCAGATACAATATATCAATTTACATTTTCCATAAGAAAAGACTCATTATATCTTGTAGATATTTATGGGAAGAAATATGTAAATAAAATCATGGAACTAAATGACAGGAGTGTAATATTTGAAGGTATTGCGGATGTCACTAAGACTCAAGTATATGAAAAATGAATGATTATATTTCAGATTAGGTAATGTCCCAAATCGGGCGTTGTCAAAATAAAAAGAACAACAAACGTGGCACACAAACGACAATGCACGACAGCGATAAGAAACATTAAAGAAATTTGAATGGAATCCTTAAAAAAAATAGAAGCGGCTTGCAGGAAATTTGAAGAAGCTGCGATAAAGCATGCTGAAGCAACAGAAACAGGTAATTACGCACAAGCAAACAAAAGCTATCAGGTAATAGCTAAAAGTGCTCGTTATTTAAAAGAGACAAATAGCCTTAAGCAATTGTCTAAACTTCTAGATAGCGAATCTGTTGGTGTTCGCATGTGGGCTGCAACATATCTTTTGCCTATTTTTGAACGCAATGCTATGCAAATATTGCAAAGTATTGCAAGTGGCAATAATATTCATTCGCTAACAGCTAAAATGACTATAGATGAGTGGGAAAAAGGGACCCTAATATTATAACTCAGTAATGCTACAATCGAGAGTTATCAAAATAATCATCTGATAATCAATTTTGTTCTAAATAATTATGCGTAAAGGCAGGGAAAGATTCTCTGCCTTTTGCTATATTTGTAGTCCAAAACAAAGAAAAATGAATATACGAGAACGCTTCGGCACTTTGCACTCCAGGTTGGAAGTGAAAAACTCAAGTTTTCAACACCAAACAAGAGTTTTATAAATGGATTGACTAATTTTTTCACGATTAGCGGTTACGCTTTGAGGTAACGCGGCCCGACTTTGTCAATGTTAACGTCACATTCTGCAACTTGCGGTTTGGTATGTCGAATATCACGTTCGGATTCATTCGTCTTCCCCTGAACTTCACTTCCAAGTGCAAATGCTCTGTGGTGGCTCGGCCCGTACGCCCCGTGAGGCCAATGACATCACCGGCCTTCACCCGCTGTCCCACCTTGACCAGGTTTTTGTACTGATGACTGTACAGCGTTTCAAAGCCATACCGATGCTTGATGGTGATACAATTTCCGTAACCATAATGCGGCCCAGAAAGGGTCACCACACCATCAAAGGCGGCCAAGATTTTATCTTTCGGCTTGGTTTTGAGGTCTGATCCGCTATGACCTCGTCTGCCTCCGTAAGGACTGATGAGCTTGGCGCCGGGTAAGGGAAACGCCCAATTACCAGATTTTTCCACCTCAGCCAAATTCAACTGGAACGAGTTACCTTGAGCAAAGGGATTGTCGGGATCGACACCCAGCCGTCGTTCCTGGTCGGTCACCACGGCCACATCCACATGACGGCCTCTTTTTGTGCATTGAATCATTCGACGTCTGAGCTGATGACTGTTGCTCTCGATGATGATTTCGGGACGGATGCGCTTACCATCCACCATGATGGCAAACGTACAAAAGGCTCTGCCACCCCGCTCACCCACGATGGCGAGGGTTTGTCCCGCCGTCACAGTTTCGCCAACCTTAACCAGATTTTGCGCATTGTTGCCATAAACGGTTTCCAAACCATTGGGATGTCGAACCACCACCACATGGCCGTAATCGGGAAACTTGCGTGACAAGCGAACCACACCGCCGAACATGGCCTTCACGGCATCACCCTTCTTGGTTGCTATCTCCATGTAGAGATTGGGCAAGGTTTTGGGCTTTCCAACAGGAAGCGGAAACGAATATTCGTTGTCCTTGAGCTGTGTGAAGTCGATTGAAAACGATTTTTCCTTGTCAAACAGATGAGGTGTGGAGATGCTGATTTGCTGCTGTTCGGCCGCAGTGAATTGGTTAACCACGGGTGCAAACGCAGACAGCGTCACAACGGTAGTTGCCGCCAAGAGTATATTTCTTAAATGTAGTTTCATTGATCAACAAAAATAATGTGCAGACATGGCACTACTCCCGATTGTCAGGGGTGGCGCTGCCTGCATGATTTATAACAAAATGATGCCGTTATAGATTCTGCCCGACTGGATGCCTAAACGCCGGGCCGAGAAATATGCATCCACCTGCTCGTACGTACAGATGCCGGTGGATAGAATTCGATCATCACTTACGCCCGCTTCTAACAGTTGCAAGCGGTTGCACTCGGGCAGGTTGATATGCCATTTGTCCACCTGTTGGCTGATGGCAGGCATGTTGAAGCCGGCTTGGGCGAAGGCCTGATACACCTCATCGCCCACTTCAAAATGGCGCAACGAGATGCCCGGTCCGATACAAGCATGCAGATGAGCGGGCTTAGTTTTGAACGACAACTGCATCGTCGCAACGGCTTTTTGCACGACGCGCGCCACCGTTCCGCGCCAACCAGCGTGCACGGCAGCGGCGGCATGGTGCTCTTCATCGTACAACAGCACAGGAATGCAGTCGGCTGTTGACACGCCAATACAAACATGGGGGATGGCCGTGATGAGTACGTCAACGCCTTCGAGCAACCGCTGACGTGTAGACGGCGAGAGGGAGAAGAACTCTTCTCCGATGATTCGGGCCTCGGTGCCATGAACCTGGTGTGCCATCAGCAAATGGGCATCGTCTATTTGTAGCTCGGCACACAAGGCCTTGCGGTTCATCATGACCGCATCGGGCGCGTCTCCGCAATAAGGATTGATGTTAAATTCACCATACCGACCTACACTCATTCCACCTTTCCGCATGGAAGAGAATGCTCTTACGCGCGGGTTCAGGGAATGATATGTGAGTTGTGGGTTGGTCAAAATATCGTTGTTTGGTTGTATCGAAGCCCTGGTCAATCGTCCAGGTCTTCGTATTCAAAATCTTCCAGGTCGGCAACATCTTCTAGATCATCATCGCTGACATATTCTATCTCGGCGAACTCTCCCTCATCTGCCAACTCTGCGGCAAACTTGTCAGGGTCTTTGTCACGGTGCACCAGATTGTCCTCGGCAATGATTCCCTTGAGTTTGTTGCTCTCACTATTGAGTTCTTGCCACAGAATGTCCTTCAGTTCATTGAGTCCTTTTCCCGTCACGGCAGAGATGAAAATCACCGGAAGGTCGGTAGGTAGGGTTTCTTGGAGCATCTCCATGAGTTCGTCATCCAGCAAATCGCACTTCGTTACCGCCAAGACACGATGCTTGTCCATCATGTCGGGGTTAAACGTTCGCAACTCGTTGAGCAAGATGTCGTATTCCCGCTTGATGTCATCGGTATCGCCCGGCACCATGAAGAGCAGCAGCGAGTTGCGCTCGATGTGTCGCAAGAAACGAAGTCCAAGGCCCTTTCCCTCACTCGCCCCTTCGATGATACCCGGGATGTCGGCCATGACGAACGATTTGTGGTCACGGTATTCCACGATGCCCAAGGAGGGTTCGAGCGTGGTGAACGGATAGTTGGCAATCTTGGGGCGTGCGCTGGATATGGCTGACACCAAGGTAGACTTGCCCGCATTGGGGAAACCTACCAAGCCAACGTCGGCCAGGAGCTTCAGTTCGAGTATGATGGTGAGTTCCTGCATAGGCTCACCGGGTTGCGCATAGCGCGGTGCCTGATTGGTGGCCGTGCGGAATTGGAAGTTACCCAGTCCGCCTCTGCCGCCTTTGAGCAACAGCACCTCTTGTCCATCTTCGGTGACATCACAGATATATTTGCCCGTCTCGGCATTATACACCACCGTTCCGCAAGGCACGTCGATATAAATATCCTTGCCGTCGGCTCCGCTTCGTTTGTCGCGACCACCATCTCCACCATGCTCGGCAAAGATGTGTCGGTCGTACCTGAGGTGCAACAGCGTCCAGTAGTTATGGTTTCCACGGAGATAGATGCTACCCCCTTTTCCGCCGTCACCACCGTCGGGTCCGCCGTTGTAGTTGTACTTTACATGACGAAGGTGCATGGATCCCCGGCCGCCCTTACCGGAGCGGCAGCATATCTTTACATAGTCTACGAAATTGGAAGCCATCTTTTACTTTGAACTTTGAGATTTGAACTTTGAACTGTAGCTACTTTGAACTCTACTTACTTTGAACTGTGAACTTTGAACTTTGAACTGTGGTTACTTTGAACTCTACTTACTTTGAACTGTGAACTTTGAACTTTGAACTGTGGTTACTTTGAACTTTGAACTTTGAAAATGATTCAAGTTCCTTTGGTTGCCTTGACTATCTTAATTAAGACAGCCTTGAGACGCTCGCAATCATTAGAGATAGAAAGATATTCTTGCTCATTGATAAATCTTGCTTCATAAAGTAAATCAATCCAATATTCAGTCTCAGTCGCTTCCTTCAAAGCAATGTTCATCTTTGTTGTAAAATCTGGACGACTTTGAGCATTCTTACCTTCATGCACATTCGCGCCAATGCTTGTGCCTGAACGAAGGAGTTGCTTTGACAGAACATATTCACCATATTCTTTTGTCAAATAACGATATAGATTCACTATTCTTAGTGCAAACTCCTTTGACAATAGATAGATGTCATTTTCTATGATTTTATCCTCAGACATAAACATTTACTTTGAACTCTACTTACTTTGAACATTGAACATTGAACATTGAACTTTATTTACTTTGAGCTTTGAGGTTTGAACATTGCACTTTATTTATCTTGAACAGTTTTTACGTTGTACTGTGAACAATGTACTTTGAGTGATGAATGGTGAACAATGAATTTTATACCCATGACGAAAACTCATGTAACTATAAAGTTCAAAGCTCAATGTTCAAAGTTCAAAGTAAGTACAGTTCAAAGTACATCGATTGTTTGGCATATATCTTCCGTGATTCTTTCTAATTCGCCCAAGCCGTTGATATGATGGTGAATACCCTCTTTTTTGTACCATTCAATCAAAGGAGCAGTTTGAGAGTGATAAACATCCAAACGCTTCTTGATGGTTTCCTCGTTATCATCAGTACGACCACTCTCCTTTCCGCGGAGAATGAGGCGCTTCATCAGTTCATCTTCAGGCACATCCAACTCAATCATTGCTGCTACACAGTGACCGCGGTCGGCCAACATCTGCTTCAGAGCTTCGGCTTGAGGGATGGTTCGTGGGAAACCATCGAAGATGACTCCCTTGTGATCCTTGCCGAAACTATCGTACACACTGGCCAGGATGTCAATCATGAGTTCGTCGGGAATCAACTGTCCCTTATCAATATATCCCTTGGCTGTCTTGCCCAGTTCCGTACCGTTCTTGATTTCACTGCGCAACACGTCACCCGTGGAGATGTGCCCCAAACCATACTTTGCAATCAACCGATCGCTCTGGGTGCCCTTTCCTGATCCAGGCGCACCAAATATTACAATATTTTTCATTCTTCTACTAATGTATAAATGTCTCTTAAATTTCTTCCTTGTTGTTCGTAATCGAGTCCATAACCCACGATGAAGTCGTTTGGAATCTCCATGGCCACATATTTGATGTCCAAAGGAACGTTCAACTTGCCGGGCTTCAGTAGCAAAGTACAGATATCTATCGATGCAGGACCGCGCGTACCTAAGGTCTCAATCATGCGACGCATCGTAGCTCCTGTGTCTACGATATCCTCAACAATGACCACGTGTCGGTTGGTGATGTCCTCATTGAGCCCTATCACTTCCTTGATGACACCCGTGGAGGCGATGCCTTGATACGAAGCCAGCTTGACAAACGATATCTCACTGGGAATCGTTATGTATCGCATCAGGTCGGACGCAAACACAAAAGAGCCGTTCAACACGGCGAGAAACAGCGGCTCTTTGCCTGCCAAGTCGGTATTGATTTGCTCGGCAACCGCTTTCACCCGCTCCAAGATATCAGCTTCCGGGATGAACGTTCTGAACGTTTTGTCCTTGATCGTTACTTTACTCATGGAATCTAAATTTGATGATTATCAATCGCAAAGTTACGAAAAATATCATAAACATGCGACAACACGCCGATGAAAGTAACAGGACGGAGATAAAAATCGGTCTATTGTAGAGTCAACCAGCAAGTGCAAAATTACAAAACGTGTTTGAAGAATTCTCGTTTTGGTGTAGAAAAGTTTAATTTTTCTCTCGGTCTTTCGTTCAATTTCTTTTGTATCGACATAATTCTCTTGTCTGTGTAATGTTCAAACGAATCCTTTTTCGGTATATATTGTCTGATCAGCTTATTTGTATTCTCAATAGCTCCCTTCTGCCATGAGCAATATGGATCAGCGAAGTACACGGGCACGCCTAAGAACTTGGTAATGTCCTTATGTGCCGCAAATTCAGGCCCGTTGTCTGTTGTAATGGTCTTCAGACAATCCTTGTATGGCAGCAGCAGTTTCCTGACCACCTTTGCCAGGGGCTTTGACTGCTTCCCGAATGGCAGTTTCTGCATGAGCAGCATATTGGTGGACTTCTCCACCAGCGTGAGTATGGCGTGCTGGGCAGGGTCTACGATCAAGTCCATCTCAAAATCCCCGAATCTCTTCCCGTCAACTTCCTTGCTTCTTTCATGGATGCTCACCCTGTCCTTGATTGGAAGATGTCTGCCCTTGGGACGATGCCTGTATTTCATCTTATGCCTTGTGTGCCTGGCAAGTTCCCCTGTCGTGTCATTGTGGATGATGTTATAGATGGACTGGTGGGACACCTTTATCCCCTCGTTCTTGCGCAGATAACCAGATATTTGTCTTGGAGACCACTGGTCATTGATGATATATTCCTTGATTCTCCAGACCAATTCGTCGGAGAGTTTGGAGTTCTTTACCGTTCTATTTCTGCGCTGCATAGCCATGTCGTGCGCCTTTGTCCAGATATACTTTCCTGATGGCGTGCTGTTGTTCTTTAGCTCACGACTGATCGTAGCTTCACTCGTACCCACAATGAGGGCAATTTCTTTTCTCTTTATTTTCTTTTGGAGTAAGGCGAAAATTTGCGACCTTTGCTCCGAGGTTAATTGATGATACATATACAATACAAAGTTAATTAATCTTTGGGAGACTGCGGTCTCCCTTTTGCTTTTTTTGTATTGCTGATTGTGCTCTTCGGGGGCTTCGCGCCCCCGGCCGCATGGCAACCTCCGCGGTGTTTTTCATGTTTTTTGTACAATCCAAACACCAACAATTTTTGCACTTCGATTTTGAATCTTTATATGCAGAGTCTCAACCAGCAATACAAATAAATAAAAGGGAGACCGCGGTATCCCAAAGATTAACTAACTTTGTATTGTGACATATCACCGATTAGCTCGGAACAAAGGTCGCAAATTTTTGCCTTACTCCAAAAATAAGACAGCGAGACAAGTAAATTGTTGACTCTGCGTTTCTATTTCAACGTCAATTTCCTTGCAAAAGTCGTCTGCAACACCAAATGCTCTACAACTTTGTCTTTGGCAATCACCGCTATAATATTCACACCTTATTGATAACCAAATATAAAGGTACAAAAATATAGCAAGATTATCAATTTCTTCCATCACTTTCTTATCTCGAGCTCAGGTGTTGCGGTATTTCATTTTCTCAATCATAGTCCTATAGATCAAGTCAAATACGCGCTAATTTAATTCAACCAACGGGTAAGACAATAGAAGAAACAGCGAAAGTATTTAACATCTTTTAATCATTAAAATTTTGTACTTATAAATTTTAAACACTATATTTGCAGCACCTATTTGTCAGACAAATAACACAAATAAACAATTGAATACCTAAACATGAAGATTAATACCGATACTGTAACATTAGTAGACCAGGTAGAACACAGTCTATTGAACTATTTCAAAGACAACGATTTACGATGTGGTGACCCGATTCCGAACGAACATCAGTTGGCCGACGAGTTTGGTGTAGGGAGAAGTGTGGTGCGCGAGGCATTGAGTGGATTGAAGATGATGGGAATGATCAACTCTCGTCCACGCAAGGGGATGGTACTATCCGAGCCTCCTGTACTCAAGGGACTAAGGAGAGTTGTGGTCCCACGCATACTCAGTGACAAGACCATCTGGAACCTTCTGAATTTCCGTATTGCTCTGGAAATCGGAATCTCCAACGACATTTTCAGAAGGATTACCGACGAAGAAGTCAAGGAACTCGATGAAATCGTCAAAATAGGCATCGCTTCGGAGAACAATGAATATGCACTGGTCAGTGAGTTCTCATTCCACGTAAAGTTGTACAATATTACCCGAAACGCCATTATCTCCGAATTTCAAGAAATCATCCATCCTGTATTGACCTATATACGGGAGAATTATACCAAAGAACTGCGCGAAATCAACATCCAACTGAAACAACGGAATCGGCTCGTTACGCACACCGATCTGCTGGAATGTATCAAGAACCGCGATGAAAAGGGCTATCGTGATAAAATAGAACAACACTTCGAGGTTTACAGGATATTGATGAAAGAACAAGGAAATCTGTAATGATGAAACGTAACCTACATACACGAGTATTGACTGTAGCAATGATTACCCAAATGATTGTTTCAACTTCCTTGTATGCAGGCAACGGAAAAATAGCAAAAAGCACTATGATAATAGACTGGAAAACAATTCAGTCGCTGAAAAGCCTCGGACAGTCTCCACTCTCCAGAGGGCTTGCGGGCGCTTTCTCAGGACGTATAGGGAAACACCTCTATATCATTGGGGGTGCCAACTTTGATAAAGCCTACCCCTGGGAAGGTGGAAAGAAACGATGGTACAGGGAAATCCTACGGTATGGGCTGTCAAGCGACCGCTGGAACTGCTGTGAGGAAACACTGCCAGGCGAACTGGCTTACGGTGCATCCATCCAGCTTCGAGACGGATTTCTGTGCATCGGCGGATGCAATAAGACGGCATGCAGTGACCTTGTGTTCTATCTGACAATGGACAACGACAGGATTGTAGTCGACTCAACCCGCTTTCCACGCTTACCGGTCAAACTGGCCAACATGGCAGCAACCAAAATCAAAAACTGCATATACATTCTCGGTGGACAGACCTCCATGACCGATGACGCATCTACTAACCTATTCTACTGCCTTGACCTTAACAATCCGAAAGCGGGTTGGCAGCAATTGCCATCCTGGCCGGGGCCTTCCAGAGGCTATGCCGTCTGTGCCGGTCAGGGAAGAAGTCTATATCTGTTCAGTGGCAGAAGCTATTCAGGCAACCAACCCACCACGATGCACGAAGACGGCTATGTATTTGATACCCGAAAACAAACATGGCGAAGGCTAAAGGGGCATTTCCCTGTCATGGCTGGAACGGCCATCGCCCAAGGGGAGAAGCTGGTATTCCTCGGAGGAGTGGAACAATTGCTCCCAACCACGCCCAACCATCCTGGATTCAGCAGGCTGGTCAGAGTTTACGACACCAGGAAAGAAGCCTTCGACCCGCCCATCCTGTCTCCCTACCCTCTGGCCGTAACAACCAATACCGTCGTCATCGGCAACACCTTCTATATCATGAGCGGCGAGATTCAACCAGGCATACGAACGCCCGAAATAATTACTGGAACCCTGAAACGAAAATAATAACTAAAAACAAAAATATGATTACCCACACACGTTTAGAAGGCATGATTGCTGCCGTATTTACTCCTTTTACCAAAGAAGATGAAGTAAACCTCGAAATGATTGACCGCTATGCCGACTGGATTGCGTCAACAACCATCCAAGGCGTATTTGTATGCGGTACTACCGGCGAATTCTCATCACTCACCATTGAGGAGAGACAACAGATTTTAGCACGGTGGATAGAAGCCTCCAAGCACAGATTCAAGGTCATTGCTCACGTAGGATCCAATTGCCAGAAAGACTCTGCTCAACTGGCTCGCCATGCTGCAGCCTGTCATGCCGACGCCATTGCCTCGATAGCGCCCAGCTTCTTCAAGCCAGGCACAGTCAACGACCTGGTGAACTACTTCAAACCCGTCTGCGAAGCAGCCCCCGAAACGCCATTCTACTACTACAATATGCCCTCGATCACCGGAGTGAACCTGCCGGTAGATGAATTTCTGACCGAAGGAAGCAAGGTAATTCCCAACCTTGTGGGCGTGAAGTTCACCCACAACAACCTCATGGAGATGCAGCAGTGCATAAATCTGGAAAATCATTTGTTTGAGATTTTAAACGGATTCGACGAGATTCTGATTGCTGGAATCTCCATCGGAGCAGTCGCAGGAGTGGGAAGCACCTACAACTATATCCCATCTGTCTACCAGCATGTATTCGATGCCATGCGCAAGAACAACATGGCAGAGGCCCGACAATGGCAACTGAAATCAGTGGAGATGGTGAAACTCATCATCAGATACGGCGGTGGTGTGCGCGGTGGGAAGGCCATCATGAGCCTCATCGGTATTGATTGCGGCAACTGCCGACTCCCCTTGCCAGCCTATACCGAAGACGAACTGGCCTGCATCCGCAAGGATTGGGAAGACCTGGGTATCAGACCCTAAAACCATTGTCAGGAAAGAGACTGCCGAGAAATATTACTAACCATCAATAATAGATTTTTGCACAAATGAAGAAGATGTATTATATCCTCTTTATGCTCGTATTGGCCTTTTCCGAAAGCGCATTTTCACAAAAAATACGGCTCACAATAGAATCTCCCACCATACCGGTTTTGGTTAAAAAAGAGATCAATCCGACCATCAAGTTGAACTTCATTCAGCATGGCCAACGCCCCTATACCATCCAGAAGATAATAGTGGACGCATTGAAGAGCACCGACCCGAACGACATCCTGTCTGTCGGAGTCTATGGCTCCAGCAAGAAAGGTATGGTTGACACGCTTCAAATTTTCAATAAGCCACAGGCGCCGAAAGGCAGGATTGTTTTCACCAACCCCATCAACGTGGCAACCGACACCTTCTCACTTTGGATAGCAGTAAAACTAAGGGAAAAGGTCAGTCTCGACCATAAAGTCGTCATACAGTGCAAAGAGGTGATAACCAATAGAGGAAAACTCACCTTCCGCAGCGCCACAGCCAACATCAATCCACTGCGCATAGGCGTTGCGGTAAGACAGAAGGGACAAGATGGTGTCAACACCTCGCGCATTCCAGGCATTGCGACGGCCAATGACGGCACCCTCATGGCTATTTTCGATGCCCGATATCAATCGTCGAGAGACTTGCAAGGCGACATAGACATTGCCATGCACCGCAGCTTTGACAAGGGACTGACATGGGGACCCATGCAAAAGGTCATCGACATGGGGACATGGGGCGATCTGCCGCAGAAATACAACGGTGTAAGCGATGCCTGCATTCTGGTAGACCGCTCGAACGGCGACATTTACGTGGCCGGTCTATGGATGCACGGACTGTTGGACAAGCAGGGGAAATGGATGCAGGGACTGACCGAAAGTAACAACGAATGGGAACACCAATGGCGCAACAAAGGCTCACAGCGTGGGTTTGGACTGAGGGAAACTTCGCAATTCCTGATCACCAAGAGCACCGACAATGGTGCCACATGGGGCTATCCCGACAACATCACGCCCAAGGTAAAGAAAGAAGACTGGTGGCTCTTAGCTCCCGCACCCGGCCAGGGACTGTGTACGAGCGACGGGAAACTAATCTTCCCAACCGATGGACGCGACTCTACCGGCATGCCTTTTTCTAACATCACGTACAGCCTGGACCATGGTAGGACGTGGAAAACAAGCAATCCGGCCTATCATAACGCCACCGAAAGCAACGCGGTGGAGCTGACCGACGGAAGCATTATGCTCAATATGCGCGACAACACCAACAAGGGCAACACTCAAACCAACGGACGAAGAATATCGACCACTGACGACCTTGGACAGACATGGACCGAGCATCCCACTTCCAAGAAAGCACTTGTGGAGCCTACCTGCATGGGAAGCCTCTACCGTCATTACTACACCGAGAACGGAGAACGGAAGAGCATCTTGCTGTTTGTCAATCCCAGCGACACATCTATCAGAGACAAGATTACGCTGAAGGTAAGCTTTGACGACGGAATGAGCTGGCCGGAGAAATACTGGATTATGCTCGACCTGTTCAGAAGTCCCGCCTACTCCAGTATCACGTCGATAGATGAACAGTCGGTCGGCATCCTTTTCGAGAGTAGTCAGGCCCAACTGGTATTCCTTAAACTAAGTCTGAAAGAAATATTGAAACGATGAAACAGACACAACAACATAGCAAAGCCTATCCCTGGGTGGTGGTAGGACTGCTCTGGGGAGTTGGATTCCTCAACTACATGGACCGGCAGATGCTATCTACCATGCGTGTTCCGATGATGCAAGACATCAGTGAGCTGCAACAGGCCGTCAACTTCGGTCACCTCATGGCCATCTTCCTATGGGTTTATGGTTTGATGAGTCCGGTATCGGGCTTGATTGGTGACCGATTCAGCCGAAAGCGTCTCATTGTGGGAAGTTTGTGCGTGTGGTCGTCCGTCACGTTGCTGATGGGCTATGCCACCTCTTTCAACCAGCTGCTTGTGCTCCGTGGCATCATGGGATTGAGCGAGGCCCTGTATCTGCCTGCAGCTCTCTCATTGATAGCCGACTACCACAAAGACCGAACCCGCTCTCTGGCGATAGGTATTCACATGACCGGCCTCTACTTCGGCCAGTCGATTGGTGGATTCGGCGCCACACTGTCGATGATGTACTCTTGGCAGACCACCTTCCATTGGTTTGGCATCATTGGAATTGCTTACGGTCTGATGCTCAGTATCTTCCTGAAAGACGCACCAGTGAGCGAGACTGAGGCCGTTTCCAACCAGACTCAGCCATCCGTGACGCAGAGTCTGAAGAAGCTGCTCACCAACAAGTTCTTCCTCATCATCCTCATTTATTTCTGCATTCCCGGCACACCCGGCTGGGCCATTAAGAATTGGCTGCCAACGCTCTATGCCAACGACCTGGCACTGTCACCATCTGTTGCTGGTCCGTTGTCTACCTTATCCATCGCATTGTCATCGCTCTTAGGAGTTATTCTTGGCGGTTACATTTCCGACCGCTGGGTACACCGCAATATCAGGGGACGTATCTTCACAGGCGTATTGGGACTGGGCATGATTTCTCCTGCGCTGCTACTCATCGGCAATGGCTCTTCCATGTTCACCATCATGCTGGGAACAGTTTTATTCGGAATAGGTTTCGGCTTCTTCGATGCCAATAACATGCCGATTCTCTGCCAGTTTGTTTCTACCAAATACCGATCTACGGCATACGGACTGATGAATATGTGCGGCGTGTTTGCTGGTGCAGGTATCACCAGCATCATCGGAAAGTCGCTCGACTCGGGGCACGTAACCCGTGATTTCAATATCATGGCCCTGACTGTGCTCATCGCCATGTTTGCCGTTGGCTACCTGCTTCGTCCCAAGACAATCGACAAGCAGTAGACCTCACCAACCTTCTCATCCCTCTCGTTCTATCCAGCTGTCCATAAAAGCAGCGAATAAGAATGAAGAACAACATAAATTCTTTTACACTAATACTAACAATTTATAACCACCTTATTATGATAATTGAACCTAAAACTACAAGAGAAAGTCATTCTGTCGTGAGAATGCTCCTCTTTCTTTGCGTCTGTTTCCTCTTTGTTCCAGAAGTGAGATCGGGAACAACCGATTTTCAGCAAAGCAATACAGAGAAACGCATTACGGTGACGGGGACTGTTCTTGATGAAAACCAGGAACCACTCGTGGGCGTTACAGTCTCAACCAAGGATGGGAAAGGTAACACCGTTACAGACATAGATGGAAAATTCACCATTCAAACAGCTTCCAACGCCGTACTGGTGATGACCTATCTCGGTATGGACAAGATGGAAGTTCCGGTCAAAGGTCGCACACATTTGACAACTGTGATGAAAAGCAATCAGATAGCATTGTCGGACGTGGTAGTCATTGGCTACGGTAAGCAGTCGAAGGCAACCCTAACCAGTGCTATCACCAAGGTCGATTCGAAGGATATGGCCATCTCTCCGTCGGGCAACCCCATGTCGATGCTTCAGGGAAAAGTACCTGGTATGCAGATTAGAGTCAATTCCGGGCAGCCGGGCAGCAATCCACAGATCATCGTCAGAGGAGGAACTACGACCAGTCCTGAATCAGATGCGCCGCTGGTTATCATCGATGGTGTCATCCGAATGGTGAAGGACATCAACTACTCTGACATCGAAACCATTCAGGTATTGAAGGATGCCGCCTCAACAGCCATCTACGGATCGAAAGCCTCAAGAGGTATCATTATGATTACCACCAAGCAGGGAAAGGTAGGCAAGGGAACTCTTTCTTTCAAATATGGTCTGTCAATTGACAACCAGCCTAAGCTGATGCCACTGTCCAACGCACGTGAATATCTTACCGCTACCCGATTCGCAGCCTTGCACGCCAACAATCCCGGAAAATATCTCAACGGAACATTCGGCATGAGCACCAATAATGCGCGCAACGCACTGACAACCACAGCTTTCCTCGACGACTATATCACCAAATACGGACAGGATTATGTGGAAAACCTACTCACCAATCAGGGATGGGAAATCATGGAAGATCCCGCTACACCAGGTAAGATGCTCATATTCAAAGACACCGATTTCCAGAAAAACCTATTCCGGACGGCCGTGAATCACGACTACAACCTGACCTTCAGTGGAGGAAACGACCGCTCTACGTTCTACACGAGCCTCGGCTATCTCACGCAAGATGGCATCGTTGTAGGATCTAACTACGACCGATGGAGCTTCCTGACCAATGCTTCCTATAAGATTTTCGACAACTTGAAGGTGAAAGCTATGCTAAACTACTCCATTCACAACTCAAGAGGCATCAACGAGAAAAATGTTATGTCACGTGCATCTAAGATGCCTCCAACCATCAGACAGTGGTACGAAGACGGAACGCCGGCACCGGGAGAGCTCACCAGCTCGTTTCGAACACGACAGCATGAAATCTATTATCAGGAGCAGGAAAACAAGGTGAGTCGACTGAATCTGGCCGTAGAGCTGGACTGGGAACTCTTGCCGAGCCTACATCTCAAGCCGATGTTCTCGTTCACCAATAACGAAGGCAAGGATCACAATTTTGAGCGTTACAACGAGGTGGTAAAAAACCGCCCTGTTTACGAGGCTCACAACATGGATCTGCATTACCAGTATGACCTGGTGCTCAACTATAACAAGTCCTTCGCTCAGAAACACAACTTCGATTTCATGCTCGGAGGCAACTACATATACGACAGCTGGTATCGTTTCAACGGATCGGGCTACGGAGGAACATCCGACTATATCGAGACCCTGAACGGTATTGCGGCCGAGACCGCCAAGACAACCTCTAAGCAGACCTACAAGAAGATGAGCAGCTACTTCGGCCGTGTGAACTATAACTACGACATGAAATATCTCTTCTCGGCCAGTCTCCGTTATGACGGATCCTCTCACTTCGCCGCCAACCACAAGTATGCCATGTTTCCAGGAATATCGGCAGGATGGAACATCCACCGCGAGAATTTCTTCAAGCCTTACACCAACGTCATCAACAACCTGAAGCTGAGGGCAAGCTGGGGTAAGACCGGTTACGACAATCTGTCGCTGAGCGACACAGAAGGATCTTATGCCGCAGGACACAACTATGGAGGTGAGGCAGGTATTCTGAACGATGTACTGATGAACCGCGACCTGCTGTGGGAAGAGACCATATCGACCAACTTGGGCTTCGACCTGGGTCTGTTCAATAACCGGTTAATGTTCTCGGCTGATGCCTATACAAAGACTACCAACAACCGACTGATTGATGAGAAACTATGGTCGGAAACCGGTTTTTCCTCCATCAAGTCAAACTTTGGCTCGCTCAACACGAAGGGGCTTGAGTTTACCCTGAGCGCAGTGCCGGTTCAGACACACGACTTCAACTGGACCATCGATGCCAACTTCACCATTTTCAGAACTGTCATCAGCAAGCTGCCCAACAATGGAGCCGACAAGAACCGCACAGGCGGAGGAATCATCTTCGACCCAACACTTGGCAAATATATTGAAGTAGGAGGCTTTGCCGAAGGAGAGCGTTTCGGTGCACGGTTTGCCTATCAGCTCGACGGCGTATATGCCACCGACGAAGACGCTGCCAACGCCCCTTATGACGAAGGTGTGTCGTCAGACTGGCTGGGCAAGGGCAAGAAGGCAGGTGACGCCATCTGGCGAGACGTTGACCACAACGACATCATCAACTCAAAGGACATGGTATTCGTTGGATACCTGCATCCCGACAAGCTGGGCGGACTCTCACAGACTTTCAGCTACAAGAAATTCAGGCTGCGATTCGTGACCGACTTCTCTATGGGCAATGTCATCGATAACCAATTCAGGGCACAGGCCAACGCCAATTCGCGCAACAACTACGCCACTATTCATGACGTAGTCAGCGACAAGATGTGGCATAAGCCGGGCGACATCGCTACCATTCCAAGATACGACGTTGAATCTGACTGGGACAACGGCAAGCGAAACCACGGACGTCCCAACTCTGCTACCATCGGATTCAAAGGAGGAAGCGTGAACACGCTCTACATCAAGAAGGGCGACTATCTGGCTTTCAGAGAGCTGTCGCTTTCCTATCTATTGGAAACCAACTGGCTGAAGGCAATCAAGATTAGTCGCATGGATCTTTCAGCCGCCGTATACAACCTGGGATACTGGACTGCCTACGACGGACTCACACCTGAAGTTATCGGTGCCGATGCGGGTAAATACGCACGTCCGAGACAATTCTTATTCACAGTCAATTTTACATTTTAATAACTGAGACCGAAATGAAAAGATATATTTTAAGCATTTTCGCTCTAACCTCAATATTCATCCTCTCCGGTTGTGAATCTATTTTGGAGGTAGACCCCATTTCAGAAATTACCAACAGTAACTATTGGAAATCAGAATCAGACGTGAAGGGCTATCTTGTCGGAGCCTACAGCTTCAACCGTACGCTGACTAACAAAACCCTCTATGGTGAAGACCGCGGCGACGCAATGGTATCAGGCGTAATTGGCGGCGTGAGCCGAGCACATCAGCATGAGCTGAATGAGGAATACGGCTACGACTGGGTTGACTTCTACAAGATGCTCCACCACTGTAACATGCTCATCAAGCATGCACCCAAAATCTCATTCGGCCAGCCGAAAGATCGCGACCGAATCCTGGCGCAGGCCTATACACTCAGGGCAAAGACCTATCTCACGTTGATTGAGTCGTGGGGTGACGTTCCATTGGTTCTCGAACCCACCGAGACTTATAACAAGGATGCACGTCCTGCCCGCTCATCGCAGCAGGAAGTGATGAATCAAATTCTCGAAGATACCAACAAGGCCATCGAACTGTATCCAGAGTCATCGATTCCCGACAAAAACAAAATGTCGAAGCCTGCTGCTCTCTGTGTCAAGGCAGAGGCACTGGCCTGGAAATACACTGTGCAGAAAAGCAACGACAGACAGAATCTCATCGATGCCATCGCAGCCATTGAGGAAGTGGAGAACAGCGGTGTGAGCCTGATGGACAACTATGCCGACATATTCGACGTGAATCATGAGAAGAACAGTGAGATTATCTTCTCGATCTATCTCAAGCTGGATGAATACAATGATATGTATATGTCGCGCCTGTCGATGTCGGCTGCTGCCGGAACACTGTCGGCCGACGTGGTGAACAAGGAAGATATTCCGTACACCAATTCCACTATTGCGCGTCACGTGTACGCACCCTCACCTCGTCTGAGGTCGCTTTTCGATGTCAAAGATAAACGGGCTGCCTCAGCCTATATCGATGCCGTGACAAAAGACGGACAAGTGAAATTCACCTCACAGAACAAGTATCGCGGAGCCGTCTATTCTGACGACCGCCACTTCGACAACGATATCGTGGTATATCGTTTGGGCGGAATATTACTGCTCAAGGCCGAGCTGCTCTGCTATCTCGGTGGAGAAAATGTACAGAAAGCTATCGACATTCTAAACGTGACACGCAATAGGGCTGGCGTAAGCAATTACATGGGTGCGACCGACCAGCTGTCAGTCCAGAAGGAAGTGCTGAACGAGAGAGGACGTGAACTATGCTTCGAGCTGAAGAGATGGCCCGACCTGATGCGTGCCCATGCCGCAGGGACCATTGATATCTATAATTATGTTCCCAATCTGGTGGGCAAGTCAACCCCGTTATACTTTCCTATACTGCGGAAGATGATTGACCAGAATCCAAATCTTACTCAAACCCAAGGCTATTAAAACTCTATGAAAATGAAAACTATTAAAATCATAATTGCAAGCTTGGTATACCTCTGCCTCACAACATCTTGCTACAACGAGGATCCCAGTATTGCCGACCTGCCAGTCATGACCGGCAAGCCATATTCCATCCATAGTGACGGCTACGCTTTTTTCAGAATACCGAGCATGGTGATTACCAAGAACGGAACCATTCTGGCCTTTGCCGAAGGCAGGGTAAACAGTGTGGCCGATCAGGGCGACATCGATATCGTGCTAAAACGGTCAACCGACAGGGGAAAAACTTGGAGCAACATCATCAAGGTGAAGGACGACGGTAAGAATAGATGCCGCAACCAGGTGCCTATTTACCTGCCCGAAAGCAACCGCATATTGTTAGTTTCGTGCTGGGACTCTGAAGATGTGAAGGGTATACAGATCTGTGTTACCCACTCTGACGATGAGGGGCTGACCTGGTCGGCCGAGAAGAAAATCACCTCAAGCGTGATGTTCGACAACGACCGATGGTATGCCACCGGTCCCTGCCACGGTATCGTGAAACAGTTTGAGCCACACAAGGGACGCATCATCGTGCCCTGCAACCACCATCTGAAAAATCAGCCACAAGGACGTTCGCACGTCATCTATTCGGATGATGGCGGTGAAACCTGGCATATAGGAGGTATTGTAGACAAGTTCAACACCAATGAAAGTTCTGTGACCGAGCTGAGCAACGGAAATCTACTGCTTGACATGCGAAATCAGGACGCCAAGTCGCAGAACAACAAGCGCTACCGCATTCATGCCATCAGCACCGACGGTGGAGAAAGTTGGGGACCTTCCTATCAGTCTACACTCCTCGACCCCATTTGTCAGGGTTCAATCCTCTATGCCGGCACGGGAGACAACGGAATGGGACGCATCCTCTTCTCAAATCCCAACAGCATAACCAGACGCAACAACAACACATTGCAGATGAGCGAGGATGATGGAAAGACTTGGACAAAATCGTTTTCATATACAGGCTCAGATTTCGGAGGCTATTCAGACATCTCCATGTTTCCCGAAGGAACGGTCGGCGTACTCTATGAATTTGGTTTTAAGAACATCGGAGGCATTGCCTTCCAGGAAGTAAATCTGTCACAACTGAAATAATTTTGCAACAACTTTTAATGACGATAATATGAAAATATCAATAAAAACAGCAATCGGCCTGTTTGTCTCTCTCACGATGTTTGCCTCGTGTAAAGATGAGGAGCAGACAATACTCAATGCCGACTTCAGTGCCAGCAAGGTAGAAGTGACAGCGGGTGAGAAAGTAATGTTCAAGGACCAGTCGACTGGCAATCCTGCCCGATGGAACTGGGTGTTCGAAGGAGGAACACCAGCCATATCGCAGTTGTTCAGTCCGGAAATCATCTACGAAAAACCTGGCGTATATACGGTGACTCTCACCGTAGGTCGCTCTGACGACAGCAGCATGGTTGAACGGAAGCAATACATTACCGTGGACTATCCCAAGCAAATGACGGCCGACTTCACAGCCGACAAGACCGTTGCTATGAATGATGAAATGATTCAGTTCACCGACCTCACTACTGGTTATCCCTCGGCTTGGAAATGGACCTTCATGTCCGACAAGGGAACAGTGGTGACATCAGCAGAACAAAACCCGCTACTGAAATTCGAGCCTGGGCTCTATACCGTAAAACTGGAGGCAAGCAACCCAAAGGCTTCCAACTCAATAGAGAAAACTGATTTTCTGAATGTCATCGACAAAAATGCCGTATCAGCTAATTTCACCGCCGACCACAGAATGATAGTGGAGGGCAACAGTGTAAAATTCACTGACATTAGCCTCGGAAGGGCAACGCAGTGGAACTGGACCTTTGAGGGAGGAAGTCCGGCAACCTCGTCGGCACAGTCGCCTACTGTTACCTTCAAGAACGCTGGACGATACAAAGTTCAGCTCACAGCATCGAATGAGGTAAACTCATCAACAGCAACCCAAGAAGGCTATATCGTCGTGCTTCCAGCCAAGGATCTCGTAGCCTTCTATCCTTTCGATGGTGACGGCAAGGACGTGGGTCCAAACGGCATTCATTCGCAGATTCTGAAGAAGGGTGACAATGTCAATGTCAATTTCAATGCGCCATCAAGAAAGGAAGGAACGAATTCGGCTGAATTCCAGAACGTGAGCAATGATCGCTATGCCATTCTCTCACTACCTGACAATAGTTTACTAAACTTCCAGGCCAAACCAGTTACAACTGCTTTCTGGGTGAAGACTTCCAATAAAACAGCCTCCAAAATGGGTGTATTCCAACAGGGTTCAGGACCAAACGCAAGTCCGGACGGCAAGAACAAGCAGACCTGGTTCAGATTTCAGAAGGACAGTCCTTATCTGAGATATGTTGTTGAGTACAGCAAAAAGTCAGGCAACTGGACCGATTACAAGGCTCATCCAATGACAGACGGGCAGTGGCATCATTACGTCTGTGTACACAGTAATGGCAGTACCTATCTCTATATAGACGGCGTAAAAGTATCTGAGGCACTAAATAAGGGTTTGAAGGAAATCGATGCCAAGCCTTATTACATTGGTGCGATGTATCGTGGAGCAGAAACAAACCGATTGTTCGAAAACTTCTTAGACGGATGTATTGACGACTATGTCATCTACAGTCGCGCCCTGAGTGCTGCTGAGATAAGGGCCTTATACGATTCTATGAAATAAAGCAAATAGCAAACTGAAAAATAGGCAAATATTTTTTTAGTCAGCCATTACACAGGGTATGCCTGCAAACTGTCAGGCATACCCCTTTTTAATGTTACGCAGCTTTGTAATTATCCAATATTAACAGCCTTTGTATGCTTTTCCATCTTTACTATCTTTGCCTGAAAAACTTATATTTGTACTCAACGAAACAAATGTTTTTCGGGGCTGTTGCACTCCTGTAGACATGCGTCAGGGAATTCTTCGCCTGTTCCAATTGGTACGCAGCAATAATTTCAATTCTTCTGATGCTATTGTCTACGTTTTCTATTATCGATCCCGTAATCGAATCAAGTTGCTTCACTGGGAGCGCTGTGATTTTGTCATCTATCACAAGCAGATGGAATAGGACTGCTTGAGTCCTAATATCAAACGAGCGAGAGCTTGATTTTATGAACTTAGCTGGGACGAATTGGCACTCTATATAGAAGGAATAAACCCTATTTGTATATGCAGGACGGACGCTTCAACATAGACAACAACCTCATGGAACAGGCCATCAGGCCCATCACGCTTGGAAGAAAAAAAACTACCTGTTCTGCGGTAACAAAGAGGGAGCAGAGAACTATTCTATCTTCTATACCTTCATGGTGTGTTGCAGGGAAGTAAACATAGAGCCATATAGGTGGAGGAAGGAAGTATTTTCAAAGCCCCTGCCAGACATGACGGAGGGCGAACTCACGAAAATGCTACCTTCAAACTTCAAATAATAAATAACCCTTATATGCTGCCAGACATATAAGGGTTATTTGTTAGTGTGAAAGTTGGCAAATATTGGATTATTACGAAAAACAGAACTGAATGTCCAAAAGCGAATCCTTACAACGTGCCAATCTACACTTTAACAACACTAAAAGAACGCAGAAGAGAGATATAGAGATAAATTAACAAAAAAACACTACCTACTTATAGGTATTCAAAATAAAAAGATGTATCTTTGCATGGTTAAAAGTAGGTATCTACCAAGACTATTATACAAAAACATTATTGAATACTTAAAAGTTAACATCTATGGCTTACGTAATTGGAAACGATTGTATCGCATGCGGTACATGTATCGATGAGTGCCCAGTAGGCGCCATCTCTGAAGGCGACATTTATTCTATTGATCCTGAAGCTTGCACAGAGTGCGGAACTTGTGCAGAGGTATGCCCTAACGAGGCTATTTCTCTTCCGGAATAAAAACATGGAATGAACGAAAGTCACAACCCGGTGACACATGAAAGGTAAATCTGAAAAAGATTGAACAACTCACTAGGGTTGAAAGTTTAAGAGGCTGTTTTGCAAGTCAAAACAGCCTCTTATTATTTGATGTTTCCTGTACTAGGTCTGTATTTTGAATAAACTAATGTTGGATGGTTACCAAGTAACAGTTATTTGCTACCAGACACATAAGGATTATTTGTATTGTCAAAGGCGGCAAATATTGGATGATCACAATAAACTAATAATGGAGCATCCAAACAAAAAGAGGATGAAATGTGATTTCACCCTCCTTAACTTATTCGTTTATTTATTGATTATTTCATATTCAAAGCTTGCTTGGCTGTTTCGTTCTCTGGATCCAACTCCAAAACTTTCTTCCAATAGCTGTCAGCTGTTGTTTTGTCGTCCTTAAGCAAGTGGTAGTAACCCAAGTATCTGTAAGCCTCGATTAAACGAGTATTATCCACATTATCACGATCAGTCTTTTGGCTCAAAGAGCTGGCCAGTGCCTCATAGAATGGTTTGGCCAATCCTTCCTTTGTTTCGGGATCCAGATTAGAATTTACACGTGCACGCAAGAAATTAGCGAAATCGATGTTGGCTGGGAATTTCTCACCCAACTGCTTGTACACCTCATCTGCTTTCAGATAGGTAGCTTTCTGTTCTTCGCCTGTCTGACTTGCTGCCATGGTGGTGTAGATTGAGCCTAGTCCTGCCAAATCTGTTGCAGTAGGTTCTTTAACATTAATCAGATATTCTTCGTAATAAGTAATGGCATTGGCATAGTCGCCCTTAGCCAAATAAGCATCAGAGAGACTTTTCTTGTTGCTGTTGGCCAAGTCCTTATTATCAGCATTGGCGTTCATGGCTTTCTTGAACATATCAATGGCGTTGTCATTCTGCTTATTGGCTAGATATGCCTGACCATAATAAGTATAGTCGTATCCAGAAATCTTCGCACTATCAGAAGCATTGAAAAGGCGGTCAGCATATTTCAGGGCCTCTTCAACTTTACCTTCGTCAGTGTAGTTATAGAATGCCAGACGGTTCCAAGCTGCGTTGCGTGGATTCTTATTGAGTCCATAAAGCGCCATATCCAAACTCTTCTGACGCTTCTGCGACAGGTAACCTGCCATGGCATAATTGGTGATATCTACATCTTCGAGCTTGCTCTTGTCTACTTTCTCGTACGCTTGCATACTCTTGTCAAGCATATTGGAGTTGTAATAAATTCGACCAGCGAGCGCATCAACCGCTATATCTGGACGCTGTGCACGAAGCTCATTGAGATTTGCTACAGCCTCTTCGGGGCTACGACCACGGAGGATATTGGCATACTTGAAGTAGGCATCTGGGTTTTTGGGATCAAAATATTTGGCCTGCTGATACCATCCTGCTGCGGCACCGCCATCGTCTTTGGCTACTTCAACATCACCAGCCAAAATGTAAGCAGGAGCATATTTCTTATCACGAGCCATGGCCAATTCAGCAAATTTCATTGCTAATTCCGTATTTTTCTGATCCAAGAAAGCATGGCCAATGCCCACTAATACTGCTGGGTTCTTTTTGTTTGCTTTCACAATATCCTTCAACGCCTTTTCGACAGTCTGAGGACTTGTTGACTTGATAATCTGAGTCGCTTGTTTGATGGCTACATCATTCTGCGCCATTGATGGAGCTGAAAAACCTAGTAACAAGGCTCCAATCAGTAAATATTTAATTGCTTTCATAATCTTCTACTTTCTTTGGTTTTGTTGATAATTCAACGCTCCTCACGTTTTGTTTGTCAGTATTTTCGTGCCAAAAGTACATTTTTATTCTGAAACACGGACGTTTCGTATAGTTAAATTTCCATAAGCGGGCAGCAAGCCTGACCTTAGAATTATTTTCTGGCCCTTGTCTTGCGAGATAATAAAATTGGAAAATCCTGTGGGTAGGCCCATGTGAGTATCATTCAATAGAATGTATAAAGTACGCACCAAAGGATAATTAGCATTGTAGAAGTAATACTGATAAGGCTTCCAACTGTTTTGCACATTGGCCACCGGAATTGAAGAAACAGCCATCGGCCGTATTTCTTTCTTGAAAGTAAGGTTGGTGCTATCTCGCTTATCATTGAGCCAATTGCTTCCAATAATGCCAATGGCGCCCTTGTTTTCTTCTACATATTTAATAACCTCTTCTGTCTTTTTAACTGCGGCTACATTTTTATTCGCGATAGGCTTTCCTCCGAGGATGGAATCTTCAACGTAATGCACGGCAGAAGAGTTAGGATTGTCAAATACTACCGTGATGTCTCCAATCTTGGAATGAGGATAGATTTGACTCCATTTAGTGATTTCTCCGTTAAATATTTTTCTTATATTGTCAACACTGATACAAGAATCTGTGTTGTTTATATTCTGAACCAAAGCAAGTCCATCATAAGCGAACTTGATAGAGCGAGGGAACTGTTTGCTAGCTTTCAAACTTTCCAGCTCGTCTTTTGTAAAATCACGCGACGTTATTGCCATAAACACTTCTCCCTTGAGAAGTTTGTTAATGGCATCTGACTCGTTCGTATAGATTGGAGTCAGCTTAGCCTCTGGATAAGTAAACTCGAAGAGCTCGCGCTCCTCTTCGATAACAGGACTAAAACTTTCGTCAGAAGCAAAAGTTATTGCTCCTGACGAATAAGTATCTGTTCTGCCATCTTTTGACTTCTTGTTTTGGCAAGAAGCCAAAAGAGAAGCAGAGAGTATTAATCCTACGATGATGTAAGATAATTTACAATTCATATTATTGCAATTTGAACGAAACAGGCACGTTGTATTTCACACGTACGGCTGAGCCATTTTGCTTACCAGGAATCCAACTAGGCATGCTCTTTACAACACGAGCTGCTTCCTTATCCAATGAAGGGTCTACTGAACGAACTACTTTAACGTCAGTGATATGTCCATCTTTCTCTACAACGAAAGAAACAACCACACGTCCCTGCACACCATTTTCTTGTGCCACTACAGGATACTTAACGTTTTCGCTCAAATACTTCATCAAGGCAGAAGGACCACCAGGGAATGATGGCATCTGCTCAACGACATCGAATACCTTGTTCTCAACTTCCGGTTTTGGCTCTGGCTGAGCCACTGCTTCTTTAAGTTTCAATACTTCACCACCCTTGTCGTCATTACCTTTTACGTCAATGGCGCCGATGGCGGTTTTCGTATTCATCAATTCGTCTTGAGTTTTCAATTCTTCTTCAGGTTTCACCTCGTTGTCTTTCTTGATGACAGGTGCGGTAAACTTGATAGAACTCTTTACTCGCTCAACAACCTTTTCAGGTTCAACTTGAATTTTCTTTTGTTGTTTTACTTCGGCCTTTTTCTTAGGCTGTTCCAACTTAGAAAGTTCAACTACCTCTGTCATGGCTGCTCTCTTTCTGGCTTCTGCGTCAGCGGCTTTCTTTAAAGAAAGACCGATTTGACACAACAACACTAATGCGACTACAGCAATGATAGAGATAACATTTCTCTTACCAGTACCTTTCCTTAGCTGATAGGCACCGTAAGCCTGGTTACGACCGGCAAAAACGAGGTCGGTCCATTCACCAGAGATCAAATCAATTTTTGACATTGTTTCTCTTTTTTAATAGTTAATACTTTGTTCTCTTACTCAACGCCCTTTGCTTTCAACAACTTTTCGTCGTCAGGGGAAATCTTGTCGAGAACGTATTTAGCTATGCTGCAAATCTGCATCTCGTCGAGAGCATCAATAACATTCTGTGCTAACGCTTTATCCGTTGCCTTAATAATGACCGTCATTGTCTGAATCTTCTGACCACCAATTTCACCGGCTTTGATTTTAGACAATTCCGCCTTATATACGGAGTCGGGCATTTGATCTTTCTTCTGGTCAAGCTCGGCCTTGGCCTTCATCACCTGTAGCACGGGTTGTGTGTTGTCCTCGGTCACGTGCTGCATAAAGACCTTGCGGATTCCATCTTTACCCCAAGTAGTTTCCTTGAGGGTTGAAGGATCGTCGTACTTAGGCAAACCTGCCGTGTAGAAGATCTTGTTGTTTCCAGCCACATAAACGGTAATCGTATATGAAGCCTTTGTTACCGACTTGTCTTGATCAGTAATGTTCTTATCGTTACTAGGCATACTCAACTCCATCGTTTGTGGTTTGGCCAATGAAGTACAGAGCATGAAGAAAGTAATAAGAAGCATCATCATATCCACCATAGGCGTAAAGTCTACGCGAACATTGATTTTCTTCTGCTTACTTGTATCTTTTGATTTTGCCATACTTATTTATCCTCCCCCGTTTTTAATGTAGTGATAAGGTAATAACGGTTCTGATTCATATCCTGAAGTTCAGACATCACCTTCTTCATATTAGCATAGGGTGTCTTCGCATCAACCTTGATAGCTATCTTAATGTCTTCATTGACATTCAATGCTTCGGTCACCCAGTGTTGGAATTCGCTCTTTCCACCATCAATAGAATCCAAAGGAACGCCAGCTTCAGCGCTGGTAATTACCTCTGTCATCTTCTCAGTAGGCAAACCCAAGTAGCCTTTCAAGTTGTCCAAAGGAACGCCCCACATTGGGTCGGTCTGGAACTTCTTCATTTCAGTATCTGTCAGTCCGAGGCTGCCTGTCTCATTCATTCCTTGGATGAGCGAAAGCAAGTCGTTCTGATTATCCATACTCATAAACACCCTGCCCTTGTCATTGACAAGAATGTTTAGCACGTCGTTTTCTGGAACCTTGATCTCAGAGACAGACGATGGCTGGTTTACTTTCACTGGCTCGTTCTTAACGAATGTTGAGGTCAACATAAAGAACGTCAGCAACAGCACCATCACGTCCGACATAGGAGTCATGTCGATCCAGATGTCATGTTTCTTAATTTTTAACTTACCCATAACTGAATAATTTTAAAAGGGTTAGCTAAAATTAAGCTTCTGGATGCTTTTCTTCGAATGTGTGAGCGATTGTGTAACCAATCTCGTCCATTGCAAATGTTAACTTGTCAATCTTGTTGGTGAAGTAGTTGTAAGAAACTACAGAGAACCAAGATGTAGCAATACCAGAAGCTGTATTAACCAAGGCCTCAGAAATACCAGTAGAAAGTGCCATAGAGTCAGCACCACCACCAGCTGCCAAAGCTGCGAACGAACGAATCATACCAAGCACGGTACCGAACAAAGCAGTAAGTGTACCCAATGTTACGATCGTAGCGATAATCGGCAAGTTCATCGTCATGGTAGGCATTTCAAGTGCGGTAGCCTCATCATGTGAGTTCTGAATGGTAGCCACTTTCTCCTTCAACTTGATATTTGTTGTTTCCATCTCTCTGTAAGACTTCAAGTCAGCTAATACCACGTTAGCTACAGAACCACCCTGCTTGTGGCAAAGCTCTTCTGCCTTGGCGATGTCACCATTTCTCAGAGCTGCCTTTACGTTTTCTGTGAATTTGGTCACGCTACCCTTACCTGAGCAAGCGCTGATAGCAATCCAACGCTCAACAGACATTGCAATTACGGTACACAACAAACCAAAGATAATAGGTACAACCCATCCACCTTTGTAAACGGTACCCAGCATATTCAAAGGATGACCTTCACGATCGCCGTTAGCGAAGTTGGCAGGATCACCAAGAATAAAGTTGTAGAATCCCCATCCTACAATGAATGCCAAGATAATGATAATGAACGCATGTCTAACGCCCTGAAAGCCCTTAGACTTCTTTTGAGGGGCTGCTTTTGTTGTTGCCATAATTTAATAATTTTAATTTTTGGTTATTAATAATTTAAGTTGTTAATATGCTTAATCGTTTTTCAAGATTCTCACTATTCTGATTTCAAAAAGGAGAATTTTTTGGGTTTAACATCGCAAAGATATATAATTTATAGATAAATCTTTGTGAAATTAAGAAGTTTTAACGAGTGATTTTTTGCTTTTTCTTGCAATTTATCTCCGTTTGCGACTTCATTATTTCAATTTTGCGAGAGCATCTTTCATTCTCTTGAGTGCTTCCCGAATGTTTTCATCGCTGGTGGCATAGCTCATGCGTATGCACTCGGAATCGCCAAAGGCATCACCGCCCACAGTTGCAACGTGGCTTGTTTCAAGCAGATACATAGCCAGGTCGGTAGCACTGTTGATGGTATGCTGACCGTCACTCTTCCCAAAATAGCTGCTGCACTTGGGGAACAGATAGAAAGCTCCTTGTGGTTCATTCACCTCAAACCCGTCAATCTCTTTTGCCAACCGCACAATCAAGTCTCTTCTGCGTTGAAAAGCCTGACGCATCTCCTCCACACACGTTTGCTCTGTGACATAAGCTGCGAGCGCGGCACGCTGACTCACCGAGCACGGTCCGCTGGTGTATTGTCCTTGCAGCTTGTTACAGCCTTTCACAATCCACTCGGGAGCGGCGATGTATCCTATTCTCCAGCCTGTCATGGCATACGCCTTTGAAACGCCATTGACAAGAATGGTACGTTCCTTCATGCCGGGAAACTGTGCGATGCTCTCGTGTTGACCGATGTAGTTGATGTGCTCGTATATTTCATCAGCAAGCACAAACACGTCTTCATGCCTTTTGATGACGTTGGCTAATTGCTCCAGTTCCTCCTTCGAGTAAACACTCCCAGTAGGATTACTGGGTGAGCAAAGTATCAACATGCGCGTCTTCGGCGTGATGGCAGCTTCCAACTGCTCGGGCGTCATCTTGAAGTTCTGTTCAAAACCAGCCTTCACAATCACCGGATTTCCACCTGCCAGTTTGACCATCTGCGGATAACTCACCCAATACGGTGCTGGGATAATCACCTCGTCTCCATCGTCAACCAGTGCCATCAGCGTGTTGCAAACGCTCTGCTTGGCGCCATTGGAAACCATGATCTCTGCAACATCGTAGCTGAGGTGGTTTTCTCTTTGCAGCTTCTCTGCGATAGCCTTCCTCAAGTCGGGGTACCCGGGCACGGGAGAATATTTCGAGTAATTCTCCTCGATAGCTTGCTTTGCAGCCACCTTGATATGGTCTGGCGTATTGAAATCAGGCTCGCCCACACTCATGTTAATCACATCGATGCCTTGAGCTTTCATCTCACTGCTCTTTTGCGACATGGCGAGCGTGGCTGAAGGAGCCAGACGGTTCAGACGGTTTGATAGGTGTGCCATTTATTTTACAATTGAATAGTTGTTGACTGCAAAAGTAGCATTTTTATTCTTTGAGGCGAAATAAAAGTGATATTATTTCAACTATTGTTTTAGATTTGTAACATTCGGGCAGTTATTTGAGGTGCAGTTTATGCCCCATCCTTACCTGTTTGGTCTTCAGATAGCGCTCGTTGTATCGGTTGGGGGTCACCTCAATGGGTACGATTTCGGCAATTTCCAATCCGTAGGCTTCCAGTCCAACGCGCTTTACGGGATTGTTGGTCAGCAGTCGCATCTTGTGTATGCCGAGGTGACGCAGCATCTGTGCGCCGCAGCCATAGTCCCGCTCATCGGGTTTGAAGCCCAAGTGTATGTTGGCATCCACGGTATCGTAGCCCTCTTCCTGCAACTTATAGGCTGCCACCTTATTCATAAGGCCTATACCCCGACCCTCTTGCTGCATGTAGATGACGACACCTTTCCCTTCTTTCTCAATCAGTTCCATCGACTTCTGCAGCTGCTGGCCGCAGTCACAACGCAAACTTCCCAGAGTATCGCCCGTGGCGCAAGAGGAGTGAACGCGAACCAGCACCGGTTCGTCCCGTTCCCACTTGCCCTTCACCAAGGCCATGTGTTCCAAGCCGTTGCTCTGTTGTCTGAAAGGTATGAGGTGAAAATGGCCGTATCGGGTGGGCATGTCTACCTCGTCGCCCACTTCTATGATTGATTCCTTTTCCAGTCTATAGGCGATGAGATCAGCGATGGTGATGATTTTCAGTCCCCACTCCGTGGCCAACTTTTGCAATTCGGGCATGCGAGCCATGGAGCCATCTTCGTTCATGATTTCCATCAGGGCCCCGGCGGGATAAAGTCCGGCCAATCGGCACAGGTCTACGGCAGCCTCGGTATGTCCACTTCGCCTCAACACACCGTTGTCTTGCGCATACAGCGGATTGATGTGTCCCGGTCTTCCAAATGTCTGCGGGGTGGATGTTGGGTCTGCCAGTGCCTTGATGGTGGCAGCCCTGTCATGAGCCGACACGCCCGTAGTGCATCCTTCCAGCTTGTCTACGGTCACGGTAAATGGGGTTCCCAGCACCGATGTGTTGTCTGTCACTTGATGCGGAAGATCCAACTCCTCGCACCTGGACAACGTGATGGGGGCACAAAGCACGCCGCGGGCGTGTTTCAGCATGAAGTTCACTTTCTCGGGAGTAATCTTCTCAGCTGCGATAATGAGATCGCCTTCGTTCTCTCTGTCTTCATCATCCACAACGATGACAAACTTGCCTTCCTTGAAATCTTTGAGCGCATCCTCGATGCTGGCCAGTTTAAAGTTTTCCATATCGTATATAGCTATATATAAAAGAGGTGTTATTTTGAATGAATTATTTTCGTAATTTGCTCGGTCACCGCATCATTTGTCTGCACGATTTGTTTGAGGTCGCGCAGCAACCGAATCCTAAATCGCCACATTCTAAGGTAAAAGAACAGTCCCAGCGGGATGATGATGGCCGAAACGATGTTCAGCCACTTGCGCTCGAAGGGACGCGTGTGGGCCTTTACAGCCAGCACGGGATAGCTGTTCAGCTCGTTCAAGATCACTTTGTCCCGGGTGTTCGTAAGGTCATCTATCACTTTTTCAAGTTCATTGCTGATGCGTTCCACCTCGTGGTCGGGCTGGTATCTAAAGAACACCTGCACCACGTTGGGCAGCGATTTCAACCGATGTTCCTCGACATATCGTCTGATGTCGTCGTTCATGTTTAGCAACAATTGCCTGTCTTCGAGATAGTTTGGATCTTCGATGATTACTTCCTTGCCGTATACATGACGCTTGGTTCGCCAGCCCAGCGCTTTCATAATAACGGCTTTCCACTGATCGATGTTGAACACCATAGAGTCACGGTTGGCCTTGTATGTAACAAAGCCCGCCAAGGGGATGAGCACCGCAGGAGCCAGACCCTTGCCAAATTCCACCGTCCACATGTCGCCACGCGCCATTCGGTAACCCGTGTTGTCAAGAAGGTAATACACAATGAAGACCAGCACCGACACAATCACGGGGATACCCAGACCTCCTTTACGGATGATGGCGCCCAGCGGTGCGCCGATGAAAAAGAAGATGATGCACGTCAGGGCCAGTGTAAACTTGTTAATCATCTCAATATAATGCTCCCGAAGCAGCCTGTCGCCATCACTGGTTATCATGCTTCTGAAGTTAAGCTCGGTCATCTCCGACTGAACGGAACTGAGTGCCATGTTCACCGCGCTCAATTTCTGGTCTTTGGTTAATTTGTTGTATAGCGAGTCGAAATGGTATGTTTTGCCTTGCGCTAATTTCACAGCGGCCAGCGAATCTCTTTTATTGACTTTCGGTATGCGATAATACATTCGTTGCGCATCGTCATAGATGCTGCGTCCCACGCTGTCGTACGTCATACTGAGCGAGTCGATGCCCGAAGTGAGCTGCGACAAACTTTTTGCCTTGGCGTTGTTGGACAGCGCAGCGGCATCGGTCATGTTGAAATCGCCATCGTAGTCGAGCACGATTCGTTTGTCGGCAAAGGTCTCTCGGCGGTAAGGAATGCTGGCACTGGCGCCCAGTTCCTGCGACTGCATGTTCTCAAACCATTCTCCACTCCACAGGGTCAGCAGCAGGTGTTTCTTGTCGGCCGTAGTCTGGAGCATGCCCGAATCGGCTAAAATGATGGCTTGATCCTCGTAGCTGCCCGTCATCCTGTAAATCATGATGCCGTACAACTTGCCGGTGTCCATGTCCTTTTTTTGCACATAAAGATTGCTGTTGGGGATGCCGTCGTAGAAGATGCCTTCAGGAATCTCAAGCTCCGGATTCTTCTGCGACATCGAAATCATCAGCTGCGCCATCTTCATGTTAGCGCTGGGGCCTACATAGTTTTGAAAATAAAAAGAACAAAAGCAGACAACCACAGAAATGAGGATGAGCGAACGAAAGGTTCGCATGGTTGATATGCCCGCCGACTTGATGGCCGTGAGCTCGCTACTCTCGCCTAAATTGCCAAACGTGATGAGGGACGACAGCAAGATGGCCAGCGGCAAAGCCTGTGGAACGAGAAACAAGCCCATGTACCAAAAGAACTGCGCCATGACCTCCATGGACAGTCCTTTGCCAATAAGCACGTCGACATACCTCCACAAGAACTGCATCATCAGTACGAACTGACAGATGAAGAAGGTTCCGGCAAACAGCAGTCCAAATTGCTTGGCGATGAATAAATCTAATTTCTTGATACGAAACATCTAAGCCCTTACTATGTTGTACACGTGTACGAACAATGTGCAAAAATAGCATAAAAAAATAAGATATGCTCCTATTTTCGCTTTTTTAAGCATGATGTCCACGGCTCGTGCATTGATAAAAGGTAGTTGGTTGTCAAAAACCAACATGGTTCATCACCATACATCAAACCCGTACGGCATGATTATTCGCCTTGCTCATCAACTTATTATCACGGTACGCCTGAGCAATGGCACCTAATGAAAAGTTATCATTTTTCTTGACAAGTACCCTCTCATATTTTGTTTATTTGTCAGCGACCTGCCAAGTGCTCGCAAATATTGAAATTATACACAAAAACCATATCTCCTTATCTATCAAGCTATTGTGACTGCCACGACTCATCTTGGCACGTTTTACTCATGTTTTTTCACGTTATAAACCGCATTTTAGCCGCAAAAAGGATACGTTTGATGGTCTAAAGTGATGTAGATAGGAGGAGAAAAGCATGCAGTTTGGCATCATAATGCAATGCTTTTGTCACCAACAAGCCGCTCTTCTTGTTCAGCAAGCGAGGTTTGTAGCGCATTTGCCTACTGATTTTTTCTATTTCAACATTTTACAGGAGGCTTTTTTTTGTCATTTTTGCGGACAAAGCCAAGAATGGGAAAAAGAAGAAAGCGCCACATCTAGGGTCGCGATGAAACGTGTTTGAGGAAGCAAACCGCCTACTTAAAGACCACTGAACTGTCGCAAACGCAACAAGTTGTCCTCCCACAAATCTTTCAAGGTATCTACATCGTCATCGTCGGCAAAATCGGTAATCACGAGAATGTAATCGTCCGTTATGTCGCACTTTTCCATGCGCAGCTCCACGTATGCATTCGCGTCTTCCTCATCCAGCCATCTGAAACGCAGGTAATGAAATTTAACCTTAGCAACCACTTTAGCTTGTCGTGTTTCATGATGCGCATAAAGTTCACCCCATCTGAAATTCAATAGGTCACCCTGTTTCTGTATGTCATCGGCCAGCCATCGACCCAACTGATCTGGCTCACTGATCAGATTCCAGATGATACTTTGCGAATTAGACTTTAACTCTCTCTCTATTTTGACTTGTTGTTTGGGCATGTCGAGTAGTTTCTTGGTGATAATCATGTATTACGTACAAATATAGCAAAATTTATTGTAACGAAATAAAAAAATATATTTTTATTGTGTATTTAAAAAGATTGTAGTATCTTTGCAGCCGCAAATGAGTGATATGGCGGGATAGCTCAGCTGGTTAGAGCGCATGATTCATAATCATGAGGTCACCGGTTCAATCCCGGTTCCCGCTACATTGAGAATTAAGGAGTTACGGCAACGTAACTCCTTTTTTATTTCCATCGGTGAACTTTTGGTGAACTTTCGGGTCAGTCGTAAAACCCAGTTGCAACCCTCTCCCTCTCATGCACATAATTTCATAGGTATTTGTTATCTTTGCATCATGAAGACCGAGCAATTGTTGCGTTGTATCTTTCCAGAGATACTCGCAGATTATTTTGATGTGATAGATATCCAAGAGAGTATTTCCCAGATAGACTTCTGGTTGGATGAGCGTAACTTTATGGAAGAGGTAGACCGCAAGTCTGGCACAGTAAGCAGTTACGGCTTTACCGCCGAACGGGTTGTCCAAGACTTTCCCCTTCGTGGCAAGCCCGTTTACCTTCATGTCCGCCGTCGAAAATGGCGTGACAGTTCCACGGGTGAGATATTCAGTTATTCTTACGATGACTTGACGGCTGAGGGCAGCAAACTATCCCCTGAGTTCGTTTCTTTTTTAAAAGAATAGAATTGAGTCTACTGCGGAGAGCATTACAGGTATCGGCTCTCACTATGGCGTAGACGGCAAGCAACTTTCCACACAATACAAGGAGCATTTCAGCGATTATCGCCAGTGGGAGCAGTTGTCGCATGCTGGAGACTGGCTGCTGTTTGATGAGAACCTGGGAGAGAGCCTGAGTATCGATGAGACTTGTCTGAGCAGCGGTGAGGTCTATACATTTCTGACCAACAAGGCTGGCAAAGGTGGCAAGGGTACGCTGGTAGCTGTGGTCAGGGGAACAAAAGCCGAAGATGTGATCCGTGTTCTGGAAAAGATTGACCTTTCCAAAAGAAAGACTGTCAAGGAGATAACGCTCGACTTGTCTTCCTCTATGATGATCATTGCGCGCACGGTGTTCCCCAAGGCACTCATCACCAGTGACAGGTTTCATGTGCAGAAGCTTTACTATGACGCTTTGGACGACATGCGCATAGCCTACCGGTGGATGGCAAGGGACAGAGAAAATGAGGAGATGAAGGAAGCCAAGGAGCGAGGCGAGCCCTATAGACCATTCAGGTACAGCAACGGTGATACCCGCAAGCAACTACTTGCCAGAGCGAAGTTTATACTGACTAAACACAAGTCCAAGTGGACAGAATCGCAAAGGCTAAGGGCTGAAATAATCTTTGAAAACTACCCGGAACTCAAAAAAGCCTATGACTTGGCTATGGAACTTACCGACATTTATAATGCCAGAAGCATCAAGGATGCGGCAAGATTGAAACTGGCAAGGTGGTTTAATAAGGTGGAGAAATTGGGGGTGGACAACTTCTATACGGTGATTGACACCTTTAAGAACCATTATGATACCATACTCAATTTCTTTGTCAACAGAGCCACAAATGCCAATGCTGAATCCTTCAACGCAAAAGTCAAAGCCTTCAGGGCACAGTTCAGGGGAGGAACGGATATTCCTTTCTTCCTTTACAGGCTTATGAAATTATGTGCATGAGGGGAGAGGGTTGCAACTGGGTTTTACGACTGACCCGAACTTTCTGGATGCAGAAACTCAAGGTCATTGATGATACGGACTGCAGTGATTTTGTTGTTTTGATACCAAGCTAATACCGAAGCTTTTTCTATACTATTTTTCACCGCTACTTCTATTTTATTATTCAGCCAGTCCCCTAAATCTGTCTATAAGTTCCTTTATTCTTTCTAACAAACTCTCAAAAGACAAATGATTGCCATATATGAAGTCATGTGTCATTTGTTCGTAATCTTTTTTCCAGTCGCCTAATACGGATGAAGGTGGATAAAAGTCGATAGTGTCTCTTTTCAGTTTGTCATAATCTACGTATTTGAGGGCATAGAAAGTACGGCGATGCTCTACAATTTCGTCATAAAGTTGTTTGTCTTTCAACGCTTGAATACCGTAACTGGTATCCATTAGTTTTTCTAAATCGTATAAATGGCGACTCATTCTCATTGCGCGCGGATGCTCCTTCTGAAACTCCTCACATAACAGAAAAGCCTTTTCAAGGAATGTCCTTGTTGGAAGGACTGTCCCAAACATAACTTGGGAATCGGCATCATCATCCGGAAAAAGCTGAGATATATACGATTGTAAATTGACATTAGTCGTAGGCTCTTCCATTGACAAGCAACTTATTTCAATTTTAACCCAAGATGAAACATAGTTGTTGCTGTTGGGAACGACACTTTTATAATCAACCATGATTACTGTAGGATCCTTATCGGAATCTATAGGCTTAAATCCATCCTTAGTTTCTACATGCGTCACATTCCTCACGTCAAAATCAACAACACCCATTTGATTCAAGGCTTGCTCTAATTCAGGTTTCAAGAACTCCTGAATATAAGAACGTGATTTCTTTCTAAGTCGTTCACGTTGACTTTTAGATGTTGACAATATGGAGAAATCTCCTTCACGCCTAATTGATAAATCGATATCTTCGCTAAAACGTTCTATCAAGCCGAAACCTTTAGAAAGCGAAGTGCCACCTTTAAAATTGAGCAAATGGGAAATAGAGGTCATAGATAGAGCTTTAAGCACTATTATCACCCACCAATCCTTTTCTATTGCGACTGGCGAGAGATGCAGCTCTCTGCTGACAGCATCCAGCATAACCAAACGTTCTTGAGAACTATATAGTTGCCAATGTTTCATGTCACTATTTTATTATTTCCTTAAAAACGTTTTGCATCCATGCGGGTGCCAAGGGTATATCTTTTTTAATATATGGAACCTCTGCAGGATTATCCTGAATAAGTTTATACAGGGTAGACAAATCTTCCTCTGTAACCTTTCCCTTTCCTATATTGCGCAAAGCCTGAACCAACATTGACATTAATCTACTTTTATAAGCAAAGTTTCGTGGTACACTTCGAACAAATTTAATCTCATGCCCATCCACTTTTACAGTTCTTGAAGATCCTGTCGTCAAATAATTCACTTTCATTGGAACTTGGGTAGATAGTCCCAAAATGTTGAGAGCCGTAGCCCCCGTAGGCATAATCTCTACTTGATCTCGTTTTGCAATGGCTTCGGCTATCTCATATATAGACGGTCTTAGAGGGCCAAATTTGGTAATAACAGACTTGCAATATATGCCAGGTGCCAGACGCTCAATAAGTCCTTTTTGTTCTGCAATACTCAACACCTGCTGAACATAATTAGCACTGCTTATGTCAGTAAAATCGCTGATAAAACACACACAAGGTGCTTTCATCTTGTTCAAGCGATCAAGTATTTGTTTTGTACTCCCAGAATCAATTAACATTCTTTTATAGTAATTTTTATCAATAATTCATAGGCGAAGATAGGGATTATATTACCATATTCCAAATAATTCTTTAAATTTCTATCCTACAGAGCAATTATTAAATGGAATTGTTCAGCAGAAGATCACCACAGTTCTGGTACACCTCATCAAAGATTTCGCGACAGCGCTTCTCGCTCATCTTTATCTTGGAGCCTACTGCAAGGAAGTCCTGGAGTGTAGGGTAGCCGGTGTTGTTGACAGATGTGGCATGCTGTCCATTATAACCCTCCGTGCAAAGCGTCAGGTCATATGCTGGTGCAAGATGCCATACGTATTTCCCATTTGTCTCCTTACGAACCAGGAAACTGAAGTTCTTGCAATGGTCATCCTTGTTGTCGGTAAGATAGTTGAACACCATACGGCGATACATCTCTTCAACATACTTTGCATCCTGGGTAAGATAACCAGTCAATGCCAACAAGTTGCTATAGTCGAGTACTGGATTTGAGAGCGAGAGACAAAGCAAGCCTCCTGCTGTTGCAGTATGTATGCGTTCGCCTTCTGCTGACAGATCAAAGCGTCTCGTGGTGAAGTATTTGCCATTGGTTAGTTTGAAATCCGGCACATCAATACCACAACTGCGAGCAACCTCGTTATAATGATATTCATTCCTACCCATATCCTTAGAATCGTAGGTATGTCGGAACTTGACAAGCCAATGTCCTTCTGCGTCCGAGAAAACAGCTTTCGGACGACAACCTCCACTGTTACCACTGTTGTAGAGCAAAAGACCAGCATCTGTATCTTGCTGTTCTTTGAGCACTTCTAATGCCTTCTCCTGAAGAAGGTCGAAGTCAGAGATTTCATTTTCTTTACCGATAATCGTCTCTGGCTGATACGTCAAAGCCCCCATACCGCTACCACCTACAATGCTCAATCGGTCGATGACAGAAAGTTTTCTGTCATCAATACCTTCGCGAAGGAGAACTTTGTGCAGCAAGTATCGCCCGTAACCATCAGGAAGGCTATCCTCGAATATGCCGAAGTTGCCGTAAAGCGGTGTTGGATTTGCAAGGAACAGTCCTGGCTTCAAAGGCAACTCCAAAGGGGATATGCTGAATCCTTCGGCAAGCCAACGAGGATTGTATTCAAATGCCAGTCGCTTGTCATCGGGTGTAAGCGATATTACGCCTACTGTCTCATTGTGATATTTTACGGTCAGTCGATCTATCTTCTTCATGCCTTATGTGCTCTTGTCTTACCACTATTCTTACGTATCTGAGTCAACTCCTCCATAGTGGAATATTTTGGCTCAGCAAAGATGTTTTTGACTTCTGTAGTATATTCCAATGCCATGGCAATGCCAATGAGATTCTTGAGCGAGATAAGTCCTTTCTGCTCAAACCTCACGATGTTGCTTACTGCCACATTAGCTTTCTCTGCCACTTGTTCACGTGTCAGATTCTTCTCTATTCTTCGTTTTCTGAAGTCATTAGCCATAGCCTTGGCAATGTCATCCGCATTATCAAGCGTATAGTTCTCTAATACTGATAATATATTGTTCATAAAATTGAGATATTTTATCTTAATAATAATATGTTATCAATTGCAATGTTACTACTTTTATTTTAAATAACCTCGTTTCTAAATAGAAAAACGGTCTTAGACGCAATAATTTAACAGTATTTCTCTGTTCTGCAATTCATAACTATCTGATCTACCATGAAACGGCCTAGATTCTCTCTTTACCATATATCTCTTAACCCGTTGGCGGAATTAATTTAGTGCATACTTAATTTTGCCAAAGGGCTTGTTGTTAATGAAGTTTACATATTGCAGAAAGGTCAGTGCACTAATTTTGCCAATGATTCTTACAAACAAACCATTCGTTATTTTCGCATAATTTCTGATGACCAAGAACTGGTCTGTAAGTTGTGAGAATAGTGTTTCAATCCTTTTTCTTGCCTTTGCAAACGGAATGAATGTCGGTTTCCAGTCCTTTTGGTTGTGCCGATACGGACACTCCAGTCTTATGTGTGCAGTTTCGAACAAGTCAAGCTGTACGTCAGCTCCAACATATCCCTTGTCGCCATAGATGCTACAGTCGTGATAAGTATGTTTTACATCTTTCATATAACGGAGGTCAGCCATACTTGCCTTTGACAGATCGTAGGAATGGATAACTCCGCTTAAGCCACAGAGAGCGTGTAACTTATAGCCAAAATAGTATGTATTCTGCGAAGCACAAAGCCGAAGTCGGGAGCTTGCGAGAAATCGCCAGTACGTCCCATCTTACAACGTTTTCCTCTTGCTACCCTACAGACCTCTATTGGCTTGGAGTCAACAAAGAACTGTTCCTCTCCGCCATCCATTTCCATGGCTATCCTCTTGCGCAGTTCCTCACACAAGCCAGCTGTTTTCTTTCTACGGTCATTGAATTGTCTCCTTGATATGAGATTGGGAATGCTGTCCTTGTACTCTTGCAGTTTATAGTCGAACAGCCACTTCTCGCTATCAATGCTCTCTGCCTCTGCCGTCAGGGATAATGCCACCACTTCCAAGTCCGAAAACTTAGGAACAGGACCACGACGTGGAACATTACCCGATTCATTGACGAGAATTTCAGAGAATTGCTTGCATATCTCAAGTATTTTGACGAATTTTGTATAAAGGTTGTGCATACGATGGTTTGAACTTAACGTTTTGAATACTACTAAGTTACTAAAAATAAACGATATGTGCAACTTTTTGCTCATATTTATCAACTTCAATTAATTTCGCCAACGGGTATAGAATATCAAATAGTTCTAAAGGAGAGCTACAGGATTATATTAAATCATTTAAATAAGAATAATTTTAAAAGAAAGTGTTGATTATGAATATACTTGAAACTAGCCATCTCACTTTTAACTACAGAAATCATTCTGTATTAGAAGACATTAACTTGAAGATTCCAGAAGGTTCCATTTATGGATACTTAGGCAAAAATGGAGAGGGTAAATCAACAACGATAAAGATACTTTTAGGATTGGAGCAAACTAAAATAAATACGGTATTTTTCAATAAAAAAGAATTTCATTCCAACAGATTGCATATCCTTCAAAATATAGGATGCTTGATTGAACATCCATTCTTCTATGCAGATTTGAGTGCCTATGAGAATCTAAACTATTTGGATATACTATATCATTGTGGACAAAAACGCATTCAAGAGGTTCTAGAGCTTGTGAATTTGACTAAAGATAAAGACAAAAAAGTTAGAAAATATTCTACAGGAATGAAACAACGCTTGGGAATTGCGATGGCAATGTTTCATAATCCTAAATTACTCATTCTTGACGAACCACTCAATGGACTAGATCCTCAAGGTGTTTTTGAAATGAGAGAGCTAATGCTCAAACTTAAAAGTAAAGGAAAAACCATTTTCATTTCAGGACATATCTTAGCTGAAATGGAGAAAATATGCACACACATCGGAATATTAAATAATAAAAAATTATTGTTTCAAGGAGAAATTAATAGTCTACTCAATCAGAAAAAGCAATCTTATTTAATACATACGGACCAACCGGAACGATGCATGAAGATATGTAAAGAACACTTGATTCCCACAAAAAGGATCTCTGATGGAACGCTTATTATAGAAATAGAGCAAGATGGTTCCTTTGACAGTTTTAAAAAATTAATGCAACAAAACCACATTCAAATTTTATTTGCAGATACATACCAAGAAAATTTGGAGTCTGTATTCCTTCATCTAATAAAAACCGACTTATGAAACCTATATCGTTCTTTACTATTCTTAAAAGTGAACACTATAAATTAAGATTTAATATTGCCATTTGGCTTTTCTTGCTATTTCCTTTGTTCATGACTTTATGCGTCGATATATATGTTTTGCATAAACATGCTGATGATATCTATAATCCGGCAATAACTATTGATTATAATCCTTGGGTATGGGTGTTGGGTAGATACATCTTCGACTTCTATGCTCTGCTTTATCCAATTCTTGCAGCCATTTTGAGTTATTCTTTATGCGATGTAGAATATAAGAATTATGGATTTAGACTTCTTTTTACAAGACCAATTAGCAAGCTGACAATTTATTCGAGCAAAATAGTCTTCCTTTTAGAGATTAACTTTATTTCTTTCCTTATAGGTTATCTTGCTTTCCTCCTGTCTGGTTTTGCTCTGGATAAGTTATTACCTGGATATGAATTCTCCAGTTATAATGTTAATAACCTAATAGCTTCTTATTTTTCGTATTTGTTTATAGCACTTTCTGCTGTTTCATTTATACAATATTATCTTAGTTTGATTTTTAAGAGTTTTGTTTTACCTATTGGGTTTGCTAGCCTCATGACGATTTTTTGTATTATTGCTCAAAATAAAGATTATATCTACCTTATACCCTATAGTACAGTGTGGAGATTAAACTATTGTTTTTATAGCGGGATAATAAACTTTTCGAAAGGCGAATATGTAAACATAGCCTATGCGCTATTCTTTGTCGTTATCTCATTTTTTGTATTTATAAGGAAAAAATAAAAGATACCCTTCGGTGAAAAAATCAAATAATTAATTAGGTTCTACTAATCAACTATAACTATCTGACAATTAACTATTTATGTTGTATAAAATTTGGTCAATTCGCCCAAAATGACTACCTTTGGATGTTAAAACATTCAAGAATCGAGATGAAATACTACTCACAATATCGAAGTCACGACCTGTTTGAACTTCAGGAGTCACTTTTGGGATTGAGCAAATCCAATTATTGGGTCAAGCTGGCCGACCTTGGCAACACGCTGCGACTTGGTGCTGAAATCGAACAGGAATAAAGGTTGCAGTAATAAGACAGCTATTCAGCTGTAGAAATCAAATAGTATTGTACGTACTAAACCCAAATCGGTCATTAGAGATTTTTCGTGCAAAAAGTCAGATTATAGCAGGCTGTTCCATCGTTATAGCATCTATATACTAACACAATATGCATCTTTCACTCTATTTCAAGACAAAATGAAAGCAAAATTTTCTAATGACCGATTTGGGCTAAATGGTATTGAAAACCCAAAAACATATCGTCTAGAGCGATGCTCTGGACGATATGTTTTTGGCCTTTTACTCAGCGTCTCCCTTATATCGTTTTCCAACAATGTTAGGAAGTGTACTGTTTTCTTGCATCTGAGCACGATTATTCGCCGTACTCATCAACTCGTCATCACAGTTTAGCTAACACTCTAAGAAAAGGATCGCTGTGAGTGATTACGCGTTAATTCATTTTCATGGTGAAGCCACCACCTGGAGCCAGATGCACGGTGAGCTGTTTGTTGGATGGGATGCTGATGGTTTTCTTCACATAATCTTGCGCGAACGAATTTGTGATATTGCAACGTCCACCACCAACAACGGCAATACTGAGCATGTTTATTCGCACTTATAGGTCGTCTTCAATGGCTGTACTCTTAGCGTATGCCGTACTTTTTGCCTCAAAGAAGTCGGTCTTTACCATGTTCGGGTCTGAATATTGCGCTACCCATTTCATATCTTCAGGTTCTTTTTGATTGTCCTCATACAGATAATCAAAGCCCAAACTATGCCAACGCAGGTTGCCCAGATAATGAATGTAGTCTGTAACCATTTGCGCATTGAGCCCTTGAATGTCGTTTCCAATCACATATTGTCCCCATGCAATCTCCTGACGAACGCCCTCTCGCATCATCTCTTCGTACACTTTCACCTTTTCGGGCGTAAACATTTCGGGCTCTTCTTTTTTCAATTCTTTGATAATGTTTCTGAACAACCACAGGTGAGTGTTCTCGTCACGGTTGATGTAGCGTATCTCTTGCGCCGACCCAGACATCTTTCCGTTGCGACTGAGATTGTAGAAAAACATAAAACCACTGTAAAAGTAGATGCCTTCCAAGATGAAATTGGCAATACAGGTCTTCATCAGTGCATACAAATCTTGCTTTTCATGAAACTCATTATAGCAATTTCCGATGAAGGTGTTGCGCCTTAACAGATGCTCATCTGTTTTCCATTGATACAGAATGTCATTGCGTTGCTCGGGGCTGCATATCGTGTCGAGCATGTAACTGTAACTCTGACTGTGCACGCACTCTTGAAAAGCCTGTATGTGCAGGCATAGGTTTACCTCGTTGGCTGTGATGTATTCGCACAGCGAAGGCAGGTTGTTGCTTTGCAGGGAGTCAAGAAAAACCAAGAAACTCAATATCTTGTCGTAGGCAGTGCGCTCGGCTTTGTCCAGTCGTGGATAGTCTTTTGTGTCTTGGGTGAGGTTGATTTCTTCAGGAATCCAAAAGTTGTTCATGGCTTGCCTGTACCAGTCGCTTGCCCATTGGTATTTCATGTTGTTGAAATCATTGAGGTTGGTGGTGTTTCCCCCAATCTCCTTCTCAATCGTAGGTCTGTATCTCCGTTTGGATTGAATAGCGAATTGCGCTTTAATTGTGTCATGTTTTTTAGTTTATGAGTTTTTAAGTTTATGAGTTTACGAGTTGATAGTTTACAAGTTTACGAGTTGATAGTCTGTTTTTTACCTCATCAACTTGTTATCACATCAATCTTTATCGGTCTTATGAGGCGCAGCTTTCACACTCTTCCACCTCTAACGATTTACTTCGGATATAGTAGATAGTTTTCACACCACAGTGCCAAGCCAAGGTGTACAGTCCCAACAGTTGCCGCATGGTATAATTATTGGTGATGTATAGGTTGACACTTTGTGCTTGGTCAATGTGTTTCTGTCTTATTCCCGCCGCTCTCATGCTCCACGATTGGTCTATCAGGTATGCGCTTTTGTACACCCAATAGGTTTTATCCGATAAGCTTGGAGCTACTCGAGGCAGCATGGCACCCTTCTTTTCTTCTAAGAAGAACCGTTTCATCACAGGGTCTACGCCTGCCGTGGTGGCTGCGATGATGCTGGTACTGCTGGTGGGTGCGATGGCTAAGAGGTAGGCGTTGCGCATGCCCTGCTGACTTACTTTCTTGGCAAGTGCTTTCCATTGGGGCGATGTATATTGTCGCTTGGTGAAGTACTCGCCTGTTTGCCAGTCGCTACCCTCAAAGTATTTGTAGCTTCCCTTTTGCTTTGCAATGTCCGAACTGGCTTCAATAGCCAGACGATTGATGCGCTCAAACACTTTGTCTACGAACGACAGATGCTCTTCGCTTTCCCATTTGATGCCCCTTATGGCCAGCGCATGATGATAACCACTCACGCCCAAGCCAATGCTTCGATAGGTGCGATTGGTGATTTTTGCGAAAGGAAGAGGGTAAAAGTTCAGGTCTATCACATTGTCCAAGGCTCTTACCACACTTGATACCACCTCCTTCATCTCTGTTTCGTCTTCCAGTTTCAGGTGTCCCAACGACAAACTGGCAAGGTTGCACACCACAAAGTCGCCTGGTTTCACGGTTCTTACCACTACGGTGTCGCCCTCTTCGGTGCGTATCTCGTTTGACACTTCCTCTATCTGCGACATGTTTTGTGCTATCTCCGTGCAGAGGTTAGAGCAGTAAATGATGCCTTTGTGGTGGTTGGGGTTGGCTCTGTTCACCGTGTCTCTGTTAAAGGTGAAGGGAGTACCTGTCTCCACAGCCGACCGAAGGATAAGACGTACAATCTCTTTAATGGGCATGATGCGCCGAGAGATGGAGGTGTCTGCCACGCAATCCCAATAGCGTTTCTCCCATTCCTCACCATAATAGTCTTCCAAGTTATACCCTTTAGCGGTCATCACCTCATTGGGACAGAACATATACCAGTCTTGGTTGAGGTTTTCTTCCGCCATTTTCCAAAACAAATCGGGGTAACAGATGGCGGGAAAAATGTCGTGTGCCTTCATCCTGTCATCGCCATTGTTGGTGCGAAGTTGTAGGAATTCGGGTAAATCCTTATGCCATACATCTAAATATACAGCCACCGCACCCTGTCTAACGCCTAACTGATCGACGGCAACGGCCGTGTCGTTTACTAATTTCATCCAACGAATAACGCCACCTGCGGCACCCTTGAAGCCTCTTATCCTGCCGCCAGCAGCGCGCACTTTACCAAAGTAGAGACCCATACCACCGCCAAACTTGCTCACTTGCGCAAAGTTGTCTATGCTTCGGTAAATGCCTTCCAAACTGTCGGGAACGGTATCAATGAAACAACTTGACAGTTGGTGAAACGGTTTGCGCGCATTGGAAAGGGTGGGGGTTGCCATGGTTACTTGTAGCTTGCTCAGCATGTTGTAAAAGCGTTGCACCCACGTCATGCGGTCTTGCGGTTCATTCATCGCCAAATGCAAGGCTATTCCCAAGAACATTTCTTGCACACTCTCAATGGGACTGTTATCAAAATTACGAATCACATAGCGTTTGATGAGCAGTTCCAGTCCCGAGTAGTTGAGCAAGTGGTTGCGACTGGCATCCATAAATATTGCCGCTTGTTCTATTTCGGCTTTGCTGTATTGTTGTAAGATATATGCGCCATATAGGTTTCTGTCTGTCAAGAACTTCATCTTGTCATACAGTGACATCAGTCCCTCACTGTCTTCAAAGCGTGCGATGCGTTTGTTGAGTTGGTAATTGAGCAGTCGGGCCGCAATGAATTCCCATTCAGGAGCCTCTTGTGTGGTAAGCTCTACTGCTGCCTTGATAAGTGCGTCCATGCGTTCAGTGGCGGTCATACCCGCCTTGCTGAAGCTGGCATACTTGTCAATGAGCAGCAATATACTATATTCTTTGTCTGTAAAGTCTGCGGCAATGTTTTTCAATACCTCTGTGATATGCTCGTCTTGCAAATCCTCGGCGATGCGTCTGTAGGTACGGCGTATCTCGGTTCGCTGCCATCTGAACAGGATAAAACTCTTTGCTTCGGCGTAATAACCGTTTTTCATCAGCGCCTTTTCCACCTCATCCTGAATGCTCTCCACGTTTTGCTTGATGTGGTTGGTACAAACAATATCTTCTACCGATTGTACCATTTGGTAGATGGTGGCATCGTCTATCTCGTGTTTCGTACTGATAAAGCTCTTCTTAATGGCCGTAGCAATCTTCTCTTTGTCATATTGCTCAGTTGAGCCGTTACGCTTAGTAATATCCATTGATTTTTATAATAAGAAGTAAGAGTTGTAATGTTGTTTCTGCAAAGTTAATGAAATGCGTTAGAACAAAAAATTATATCTTGTACTTTTTACGAGGGGGGCACGATTATTCGCCGTGCTCATCAACTCCTCATCACAGTTTAGCTAACACTCTAAGAAAAGGAACGCTGTGAGAGATTACGCTTTAATTCATTTTCATAGTGAAGCCACCACCTGGAGCCAGGTGCACGGTGAGCTGTTTGTTGGATGGGATGCAGATGGTTTTCTTCACATAATCTTGCGCGAACTTGGTGGCATTGGCGCCATCAAAATAGGCTTCCGCACGGGTAGGAATGTCACCCAACGGAGATAGGTCGATTGTGAGGTCGCGGGCTGTCCAATTGTTGATAACGCCAACATACCAGGTATTACCGCTTCGGCGCGCCATGGCCACATACTCACCCACCTTGCTGGTCAAGGCTACTGATTGATCCCATACCACAGGAATCTTGGCAATGAATTCTGTACATTCGGGTTCTTCTTCGTAATGTGTCGGACTGTCACAAAGCATGTTGAGCGGAGAGAAGAATATGGTGTACATGGCCAACTGATGACAGCGGGTTCCCTGACTCATGGGGTTGCTGTTAGAGGGATGAAAAGTTTCCTTGGTACTGTTCAACATGGCACCCTGCGTGTAGTCCATCTGCCCGGCCAGCATACGGATGAATGGGATTTGTACGTCATATTGCACTTGATTGTAGGATTCCAGGGACGACCATTTGGTGTTCTCTTGTCCCTTAACACCTTCAAAGTTGATGACGTTCGGATAAGTTCTTTGCAGTCCTGTGGGTTTGAAGACTCCGTGAAAATCCACCAGCATACGATATTTCGCAGCCATTCGGGCAGCGTCGTAGAGAAAATTGACACAGGCTGCATCGTCGCGATCCATGAAATCAATCTTGAATCCTTTGACACCCATGTCACTGTAATGGCGGCAAACTCGCTCCATGTCGCGTGCAAATGCATAATAGCCTGCCCACAGAATAATGCCTACATTCTTCTGTTTTCCATAATCAACAATGCCCTTCAAATCTATTTCGGGTACCACTTGGAAGAGGTCTGCCTGCAGATTGACGGCCCACCCTTCGTCCAAAATCACATACTCGATGCCATGCTTGCTGGCAAAATCTATATAGGCCTTGTAGGTTTGCGTATTAACGCCAGCCTTGAACGGCACCTTATATAGTCCCCAGTCGTTCCACCAATCCCATGCTACCTTACCAGGTTTAATCCACTCTGTGGAAGAAATCCGTGATGGGGAGGCCAGGCGATACACCATGTCATTGTCCAGAAGTTGGCGATCATCCGTAGACACATTGATGATGCGCCATGGGAATTGTTGTTTCGCCGTGGCCTTGACAAGGTAGTTTTCGCGACTTTTCACAAAGAGTTGCAGCTTGTTATGGCCTTCTTGCCTAACTTCTTTGGGGTATTTGGCAAAGACACCACGCAGGGCATGGCCCTCCGTGCGATTGACGTACATGCCGGGATAGTTCTCCAAATCGGCCTCGGTCACGCAAATTTTCACGCCATGGTCAGCTTCCACCAAGATAGGCAAGAACGCTAACTTATCCGTTTTGAGTTGAGAGAGGTGTCCCTGGGTATAAGTACTTTCGAAAGAATTGTTGAATTGGTTTTCAAAACTGCCGTTAGGACTTGTATAAGGTACTAGGGACGACCAATCCTTGGCAAAGTTGAACTCGGCCTTTTCGTCCTTGACGATAATCTCTTTCTTCCGATCAGAAACGAACCTGTAGGCTACACCCTCATCGTATGCTCGAAATATTAAGGTGAATCCTTGTCTGAATTTCAATGCCAATTGGTTATAATGATCCTCAACAACCTTCTTTTTGTAAAACAAGGCGTTGATGGTTCCATGGCTCATAGTGGTCTTTACAGACTGTACAGAAGCGTTTTCGCCAAACGATTTTCCTTGATCAAGGGTCAGGGCTATTTGGGATGGAGCAATGAGTTGTTGCCCATCGAGCGACAGGGAGTAGGTAAGATTCTTGTCGTTATTCACTATAACGATAAGTTTACCATTGGGCGAAACCAATTTATACTGTTTCGCATTGATTCCCAGTGTGATTAATGGGAACAACAGCAGGAGTAATGATTTTTTCATGTGATAGATATTAGCATGTTTTCACAAAGATAGCGAAAAAACTTCATCCGCGAATCATACGAATAAATATTTTTCTCTCGATTGACACAAATAAGTAAAATTTCAAGAGAGCGTAATCGCCTGGATGTGTTCATGATAGCATGCTCGACACATGCCACCAGACTTTGTCTGCTTCGTGCCTGTCCTATAGCCGCATCGACGACAGCAATAGCGATGACCTCACGTCATCGCTTCTGAAATACACGAACATAATCAACTTCCATCGTAAGCGGCAACAAACTGTTATCTACCCCTTTCTGACCACCCCATTGGCCACCCCAAGCCAAGTTGAGAATGATATAAAAAGGCTGATCGAAAGGCCAAGAATCCCTACCCGTTCCGTCATTCTGATAGGAAAGGATTTTTTGGCCATCCACATAAAATGTCATCTCATGGGCTGTCCACTCCATGGCATAGACATGAAAGTCAGCAGCCTGCTCGATAGTCACATAACCATGTTCGATTGGCGTGCCACCATTGTTGTATTTGTTACAGTGAATGGTTGAATAAATCACGTTGGGCGTATGCCCCACTGCCTCCATGATATCAATTTCTCCGTTACCTGGCCACGGACCATCTTTGACAGGCATCATCCAAAAGGCTGGCCACGTACCGCGCCCTTCTGGCAGTTTGATGCGCGCTTCGATGTAACCGTATTGCCAACCCGAATGTCGTTTAGCATACACACGCCCCGACAAAAACTGGTCACCTTCCTGTCGGAGGTTAATTTTCAAGGTACCATCAGACACTTGGGTCACTTTTCCGTCGTTCACATAAGTCTGCAACTCTTGATTCACCCACCCAGCTGGCTTCAACTCATGCATCCAATCCTTCCGAAGTGCTGTGCCATTAAACTCATCGTGCCACACCAGTTTGTAATCCTTTGGAGCAGTGATTTTGTAACCCTTTGGAGCGTGGATGCGGGATTTAGCTTTGTTTTTCTGATTAATTACCATCTGGTCTGATGCCCCCACAACAGCACGATTATTCACACAAACAGGGTGCGAAGCCCACATGGGTAATGCCATCAACAACGAAAAGAAAAAAGGTAAATTACACTTCATGATGATTTCTGATTTATAAAATCATAGATTCCTGCTCAACAAAAAGTTAAAGCTATGCCCTTGCATATTGCTACAACGGATAAACCAAGTAAATATTATATAAACCAAGAATGGGATAATCAGGGCGCCGCTAGGAGGTGGATCCCATGTTACTTACATTATATGTCAAATATTATTGTAAATTTTTATACTAAAACTTATCCTCTCTACCAACGAATAACGGATAGAATGTGTTAATTTTTGATAATGTTATTTATTTTTATCGACTTCACTGATTAACTATGAAATAAATTAATATATCTTTGCTAACATATCTTTACAATAAATTTTATTTCAACTATAACAATTTAATATTATGAGTAAGTTATTAACCTTTTTATTACAAGCCAGGAATGTTGCACGTGGCGTATGTATAGCAGGAATCTTTTCACTATACGCTTCATCAGTATTCGCTGGATCAGCATTTTCATCATTGCCAAATCATAAACAGTTGTTGTTGAGACAAACGGATACTAAAACAATTCAAGGCTCAGTTCAAGATAAAAATCATGAGCCTATTATTGGTGCAACTGTAATACCAAAAGATGGGGGTGGTGGAGTAGTAACAGATGTTAATGGACATTTTATTATTAAGATAAAGACTGAACAAGATAAATTAACATTCTCTTACATGGGATATTCTCCCGTAGAAGTAGATGTTACTGGGAAAACCAACATTGAAGTCACTCTTTTTGAAGATGTTGTAAGCCTACAGGATGTAGTAGTAGTAGGATATAACACAGTAAAGCGCGGTCAGATTACAGGTTCTATTGATATGGTAAAAGGAGACCGCATAGCCCAACAAACTTCTGCTACGCTGGAGGATCGTTTGCAAGGGAAGATATCAGGATTAATGATTTCTACAGGTTCAGGTCAACCAGGTACAGATGATGTAAAAATCAGAATTCGTGGTACAGGATCCATTAATGGTTCAAATACTCCATTATATATTTTAGATGGTGTCATGATTGAAGCTGGTCAGTTTTCCTCTCTAAATAGTGATGACATTCTTGATATTCAAGTTTTGAAAGATGCTTCTGCAACAGCCATTTACGGTTCACGAGGAGCTAATGGCGTAATTGTTGTCACAACTAAAAAAGGCATGGAAGGTAAGACTCAAATTAGTTACAATCTTAAATTAGGAGCTGCTATGCTACGCAAACCTAAAAGCAGGATGATGACTGGGGCAGAGAATATTCTTTATCAAAGTTACTGTGTTGCTCAAAATCCTAACTCAAAATCTTTCCCGTTGATGAGACTATTGGGATTAGAACAAAAAAAAGCAGCTGGCACTATTACATCTACAGAACTTGCAGAACTCAACGCGGGCTCAGAAAGACTGGCTACAGCACGGTCTACAGATACTGACTTTATAGATGAAATGACACATACAGGCTTACAAATAGATCATAGCCTAACCTTATCTGGTGGAACAGAAAAAACGAAATTCTTTCTTTCGGGCTCTCTCTTAGATCAAGAAGGTTCTCTCATCGGATCTAAACTGAAACGTTATTCTGCACGTTTTAATATAAATCATCAAGTCAATAAAATCATAGATTTCGGCATCAATTCAAGTGTAGGCTATACCGACTCTCATTTTGCAGATCCATCCACTGGTGATGGAAGAATAGGTTGGACTAATCCATGGTTTACTTCTCTTTTAGCTTATCCTTACGAAAATCCAGATACGTGGTTTAATGGTGACAATCCTACTTTAATAACAAAATATTTTAACAGAGAGAAAGGTCTTCTTCGATTACTTGGATCTGCTTTTATGAATATTCGCATCACGGACTGGCTCAAGTTTAAAACAAATTTCGGTATTGATTATTACAATAGGAAGTCAATGACTTCATTAGATCGAAGACATCCAAAATCTGCGAGCAACAATGGATATCTCAGACAAAGTACGTCTGACACTCGACGCTACACTTGGACAAATACATTGAATTTTAATCAAACATTTCAAGATATTCATTCTGTAGCTGGGGTTGCTGGTATAGAACTATTCGATGGCACTTTCTCCAGATTTCATCAACAAGGTTTCGATTTAGACGAGTTTATGACTAATACACCTGCTGGAATTGGAGATAAAACAGGAACCTCAAAAAATCCTCCTCGAATTGGCGGTGACAAAACTCACAGCAATTTGCTCTCTTATTTTACACAATGGAACTATACTTATGATAATCGTTACAATGTTTCTGCAAGTTTACGCTATGATGAATCTTCTAAATTTGTGAAGAGTAATAAAGGAGCCTTATTTTGGTCGTTGGGAGCTGCTTGGGATATAGCTAACGAGAAGTTTGCAGAAGATTATCAATTCCTGAATCAACTAAAGTTACGTACAAGTTATGGCACAACTGGCAATCAGGATGGTATTGCGGACTTTAGCGCATTTGATGGATACAATAAAGTAAGTTATAATGGAAAGCCAGGTTATACCAATAACGAATTGGGCAATCCAGATTTGAAATGGGAAACATCTGCACAATTTGATTTGGGGTTAGATTTTCGAATGTTTAGTAATCGGATAAATGGCACCATCGATTTTTACCATAAATCTACTAAAGACTTACTAATGTGGAAAAAGATTTCACAGTTGTCAGGATCTACTCAAATTCAGACAAATGCAGGTTCGATCTTAAACCAAGGTGTAGAATTTGCAATGAATGGAGTACCCGTAAGAACCAAAGATTTTGAATGGAGTGTTAGTGCAAATATCACCTATAATAAAAATAAAATTACTGACTTAGGAACTTGGGCAAATAAAGACAACAAATTTATAGATGGAGATGTTCTTTATGAGATTGGGAAGTCATTAGGAACCTGGTGTATGGTTGAGTGGGCTGGCGTAAATCCCAAAACGGGTGAAGTGTGGTTCTACGATCAAAAAGGTGGAAAAACAGAAGATATTTCAGCTGCGCCTGCTGTGGATAAATTTAAATCTTCAGAAGTACCGTGGTTCGGAGGTTTTAACACAAGTTTATCCTATAAGGGATTATCGTTGACAGCACAATTTACTTATGCACTCAATTACTACATCATGAATTCAAGTCGTTGGTATTTGGATAACCATAATTTCAATGGAAATAAGCCTGCTTATATGCTTGACATGTGGAAAAAACCAGATGATATCACTAACGTCCCCAGATTCGATGCTAAAAATAATCCGAGTCCTTGGGCTTCACAATTCTTAGAAGATGCTTCTTTCTTGAAATTTAAAATGTTGCGACTTGCCTACACACCTTCTCGTATACTGATGAACACTACTGTCCACGAAAACCCTTTAACATTTCAAAAAGTAACAAATTGATAGTTACCCATCAAAATTGAGGCAGAGCTGCAGGTTTTTTCCTTCAGTAAATTCTTCCTCTTTCTGTTCAATGAGCAAGTCACACAATGGCATTTTTGTCAACAATGCCGTGCTTAAAATTCTTAGAACATCATAGGTTTGAAGCTTTAGCCCCATACATTCTTGTACGATAACGACAAGACAATATGCAATGATAGCTGCATAGATTTGTATTTTTACAGCATTCTCCGAGGTTCCATAAAACTCTTTGATGCGCAGATGTTGCTTCAGCCATTTGAAGAACAGTTCTACTCTCCATCTGTATTTGTAAAGCATAGCAACCTGTTCCGCTGTAATTTCAAAATTGTTCGTGTAAAATACAAATGTCCTATTACCATCATAGTCATAGAATACCACTCGTCGAAGTTTATTTGGATATTGCTTCTTAGTCTTGTATCCCTTGAAACGTATAATTTGGTCAGCCATAATTCCAGATGAAGGGTTGTTGTATTCTTTATCCTCTATGACCTCAAACGGCATTTTATGCTTCTCTCTCACGACAAAGTAAGCTTCTGCTCCTTCTATTATATAAAGTTTCCTAGTTGCCATATACGCTCTGTCAAATATATAGAAACTCTCTTTCTCATAGGGAATTAGCTCCATCACTTGAGAATCGTGAACTGAAGCGTCTGTAATGACAGAAAATGTCGGAATGTCTGTCTTCACGTCATACAGTTCATGCAATTTCACTCCTCCTTTCCCATGATGCAGTTTAGTCCACCAGTATACAGAAAGGCACAATGATATTGTTGAGGAGTCAAACGCATAGACATTGTTCGATATGAAGAAGTCCTTGACGACTCCTCGTTTCTCTCTTGCTATGGAAACCATCTTGTCTGCAAACTCTTGGAATATCTTGACTTCGCGTATTTCATTGGCCTTGCTCAAATTGCTTCTACTGACATTCTTTCCAAAACCAAGATGGTGGAACGCTGACTTGAACGGAGTGATGGTTACAATAAGGTCTCGTAATCCCTCACGATTAGACAACTGACCAAATAGAAGAACCATCAGATGATTCCAACAAGTGAAACTCTTCACATATTTATTACCTTCATACTTTTTTATCAACCATTTGAAATGGTCTGTCGGCAGAAAGTCGCACAGCTGTGAAAATACGTATCGACCTTTGTTCATAAGTATCTGCTTTCAAATTGTAATTTGTGGCAAAGATACTCTTTTCAAAAGTAGGGAGTCTATTTTATCTCCTACAAGCTTGTATTTATAGGCGTTTCAAGAGATTATTAAAAGATTTTCGTGGACAGTAGTGACTGATGAACAAGATGAAGTTTGTAAAATCAATGACAGTGTATCTGCAAGGAGAAAATTTAGCTACATTTACTTCCTACCGTGGACAAGATCCTGAAGTAACTGGTGATACTGATTACATGACTTATCCATTACCTATTAATGTCACTTTTGGTCTAAACCTTAACTTCTAAAATACATATTCAAATGAAATATATTTATCATTATTTAATTATAGTAGGAATGTTGATTGGAATGATGTCATGTTCCTACACGGACTTGAAACCAACAGACAAAGTTGGAGATCATGAGATATTTAGCTCAGTATTTACACTTGAACAGGCTACCACTGGAATTTATGCAAAAATGTCCTTAAGAACAACACTCAATGTTAGTGCGATACTATCAGACGATGTTTACAAAGGCGGACAAAATGGTGGCGCCGGTGACGACTCTTATCAATGGACCTATAGTGCTGCTACAGGTGACCACAATAACTTATGGTCTTCTTATTATGGTGTCATCAATATGGCGAATCGTGTTCTTGAAGGTGCAAAAACCGTACAGACAAACAATCAAGTTGAAGAGAAAATTAAACAAAATTGCATTGGCACTGCTCTATTTATTAGAGCATACACCTCTTTTGACTTATTACGATTTTTTGCAGATTTTGATAAAAAAGAAAATCTTGGCATACCTTATTCTAAGCAAAAAGTTGTTCTTGAAACACTCGGTCGTAACACTGTCGCAGAGTGCTATCAAGAAATGTCTAAAGATCTGGAAACAGCCATACCCTTATTATCTCAGGTTGTGCCAGAAACTCCTTGTTATGCGTCTCAGTTAGCAGCCAAAGCACTCTTAGCTCGCATCAATTTATATGCCCGAAACTATAACCAGGCCTATCAGTATGCAGCCGAAGTTCTTAACCAAAAACCTATAGTTGGCATCCAACAATACCCAAAAATTTGGTCTGATGAAACTAAAGACGAGATTATATTTGAACTTACACGACTACCTGGTGAAGAAACGATAGGGACTTTGTTTTGGAGTGCTGATAACAGTAGCTCTTTCGAACCATCAACAGAACTTATTAAAAGTTATGACGAAAAAGACATACGTCTTAAGACCTTTATTGGTGACGGTGTTGATCGTGATAATGTTCCTGTAAAACGAGTTAACAAATACAAGGGTACAAAAGAGAATGTAGGCTTATCGAACCAAAAAATGATACGATCATCAGAGATGCTTCTCATTATGGCTGAATGTAAGGCTATTTCAAACATCGCAGAGGCCAATAGCCTACTGAACCAACTGCGACGTGCTCGCATAAAAGACTGGTCGGATAAGAATTACTTAACGAAAGAAGAAATTTTACAAGAGATTCTTCTAGAAAGAAGAAGAGAATTGTGTTTTGAAGGTCACCGATTCTTTGATTTACGTAGATTCCACCTACCAATATATAAACCAATGATTAATAAGACACTAGATGTGGACAACATTCGTCGCATTATGCCTATCCCATTAGCAGAGATGCAAGGTAACAATGTTATAGCAAATCAACAAAATCCAGGATATTAATCAGTTGTTTTTTACCATATGGCTCAAATTGCAGGCTGATTTTATTCGGAATATTCAAGAAGTTAATATATCTTTGCCATGCAGTCTGAAACACAGTGAGAACTGCCATGAAACAACTGCATGAGTAATAGGATTGATAAAGTATATCGAGTAGGAGGTAAACACTAATCACAGGTGTATATCTCCTACTTTCGTGTCCACCAACCTTCCACACCACCGTACATGCGGTTTCGCATACAGCGATTTCGTGCTTTCTCATCTCACAATGTGTGCCCATTTGTTTGCTAAGCTCTAGAAACTCGACTGACTGTTCTGAATTATTAGGAGGGTGGTTAAGTTTGCAATTTCATCCATGGTCAAATGAATTGTAGAAAGCTTCTATTCGTTAGGTAGATATTTACAGCTGGTTACCTTCAAATTTAACCTCAGGGTGAACATTCTTACATTGGTTATGTGATTCCTGCTATCAGGAGCTACAACGGATAAACCAAGTAAATATTATATGTATCATTAGGCTACCCATCCCACCGTGCACGCAAAGATAGCCCCTGCCGCTTTGTTCACATTTGTGACATGCTCGGTAACAATGAGCAGGAATCCAAAAAGCAATATACCAGCGATTACAAGAGTGATGTTATATAATAAGGTAGGAAGATGAATTGGTCAACCTGATATTTAGCGTGCTGTTCACCTTAAAGTTACAAAACGACCCAAAGGCCAACAAGCAAGACATATTTTATTTCTGTGAACAAAAAACTTTGCTCAATAAGGATTCCGCGATTGCTGGCAACAGCAAACTGTTGATGAAAAAAGTAGGTCATACAGAAGTTGCACGTTTCGACTGGATATGAAATATGATTAAATTGTTTCCTGATAGCTTTTTTCTACTGCTGTTTTTTTTCTATCTTTGCAGCATTACGAAGCTATGACACCATGAAGAATTTTCTATATCTATGGCTATTTTTATTGCTGCTCACCTCCTGTCAACAGCAACCCCGCAAGTTTGTCATTGGTGTTTCGCAGTGCAGTATCGACATTTGGAGAGACAAACTCAACCGGGAATTGAAGACGAGCGAATATTTCAACGACTCCATAGAAGTGCGTCTGGCTTCGGCCAACGACGACAGCAAGAAGCAAATCGCACAAATCGACAAGTTTGTAGACGATGGTGTAGACCTGCTCATCGTGGCTCCCAACCAATACACATCTATCATCCATGCCGTGAATCGTGCTTACGATAAGGGTATACCTGTGATACTTTTCGATCGCAAGGTGGACACCGACAAATACACCGCCTTTATCGGAGGCGACAATTACAACATGGGCAAGACGATGGGACAGTTCATAGCCCGGCAGCTCAAGGGACAGGGACGTGTGGTGGAAATCCGTGGACTTGATGGCTCGTCGCCCGCTGAGGAACGTCATCGCGGATTTGTAGACGGACTGAAAGCTTTCCCCGGTGTGCAGCTGGTGGCTTCGGAGGCCGGCAACTGGAAAGAGGAAAGTGCCATCGATGCCATGAACCGCATCCTGCGGAAGACCCGCAATTTCGACTATGTGTTTGGACAGAACGACCGCATGGCGTGGGGTGCCTACATAGCACTGAAGCAGCACGGACTGGAACAACAGGTGAAATTCACTGGCATCGACGGCATGGCCACAAAAGGTGGCGGGCTCGAACTGGTGCGCGACGGCCTGTTTGAGGCATCCTATCTCTACCCCACCAAGGGCGATGAGGTCATTGCGCTGGCCATGAGAATACTACGCGGACAGCCGTTCAAGCGAGAGAATCCGCTCACAACGACGATTGTCACCAGCGATAATGCCGAACTGCTGCTCATGCAGGCCAAAGACATGGAACGGCAGAATGCCAACCTCGACATCATGCACAAAAAAGTAGACTCCTACTTCAATCAGTACACCATGCAACGATGGTTTATCGCAGTGCTCGTCGGTGCATTGGCGCTCATCGCTATCGCCATCCTCGTGACTTATCGAGCCTACCTTTCCAAGGCCAGACTCAGTACACAGCTGTCCGATAGTAACCATGAGTTGCAGCGGCTGAACGACGAGGTAAAAGCCATGACGCAGGCACAACTCACGTTTTTCACCAACGTGAGCCATGAGTTGCGTACGCCCCTCACCCTCATTGCCGACCCAGTGGACCGCCTGTTGGAAAACGGTAAAACGGATGACAACGGCCACAAAATGCTCCGGATGGTGCAACGCAACGTACATGTGTTGATGCAGCTGGTTAATGAAATTCTCGATTTCCGCAAGGTGCAGAATGGCAAGATGACACTTCGCCTTACGCGCTTCTCGCTTGGCACAGCCTTGCATGAATGGTGTAGAGCCTTTGCATCGGTTGCCGAAAATGCTAATATCAGCTTGAAGACAGAAAGCGATATTGGCGATGACGATATGATTATCGCCGATGAGGAAAAACTCAACCACCTCTATCTCAATCTCATGAGCAATGCCCTGAAGTACACGCCCGCTGGCGGAACGATTACCACGACGCTCGGCCGCGAGGGCGACCGCTATGTCATTCGTGTGGAAGACACGGGCGTGGGCATCGAGGAAAAAGATATTGCAAAGATATTCGAGCGATTCTATCAGGGACGAAAAGCCTCCGGTGGTACCGGCATCGGTCTTGCTTTGGTCAAGGCCTTTGCCGAACTGCATCATGGTGAGGTAAGCGCGGAGAGCGAGAAAGGGCGGGGCACCTGCTTCACGGTGAAACTTCCCATACGGCAGGAGGGTGCGGTCGAGGAGTCGTCGGCACGGGCCGCATCGGTCGAGGTGGCAGCTGGACAGTATGTCGGGACACAGGTCAATACGGAACGCCACACGGACGATGTGGTGTCGGCCGAAGAAACCGACAAGCCCGAAATTCTGGTCATTGACGACAACAACGACGTGCGCGCCTATCTGCGGTCAGTATTGAAGGATCAATACCATGTGAGCGAAGCCGTAGATGGCAGGAGTGGACTTGTTTTGGCGCGCAGGGTTGTGCCGGATATTGTAGTGTGCGACGTGATGATGCCGGTGATGGACGGACTGACTTTCACGCGCGAACTGAAAACGCACACCGCCACCAGCCACATTCCTGTCATTCTGCTCACGGCGCGGTCGCTCAACGAACAGATGGCTGAAGGGTACGAAACGGGAGCCGATTCGTATATCACCAAGCCGTTCAGCGCCAAAGTGCTGTTGGCCCGCATCAGCAACCTGCTGAAAAATCGTGCGCAGTTGCGACAGTTGTTTGCCAACGGCGAAGCGCAGACTTCTGTTCCAAACACAGCTCCTGATGGTACGACGACGTCATCAGGTTCCGTCTTGGGCGACAGAGACAAAACGTTCATCGCCCGTCTGCGCGACATTATTCAACAAAACCTTCACAACTCAGACCTCAATGTGGAACAAATCGGTGAGGAAATCGGACTGAGCCGGGTGCAGCTCTACCGCAAAGTGAAGGCGCTCACGGGTCACTCACCTGTTGAACTTCTCCGCACCACCCGCCTGCAACGGGGTCGGAAACTTCTCGAAACCACTGACCAAACTGTCTCGGAAGTGGCTTATGCCGTAGGATTCACTTCCCCCTCTTATTTCACCAAATGTTTCAAAGACGAGTTTAACATCAGTCCAAGCGAACTTAACGGCTGAGTCTACCTCAAACCTATCATAGCCACTGGCTACTGTAATTTTCGTTCATTTGCTCCAAATAATGTTACATGAAACATATTTTGGGGACAGATGAACGAAAATTTTATGTACACGATGGTTATTGTGGTATAAATTTGCTGCTGAAAACCAGATTACTAACAATAACAATTAATCAATGGAAAACCTAAAAAGAATCCTATTGAGTTTTACACTCATCATGGCTTGTATGGTCGCCAGTGCTCAAAAAACTGTAGCTACCGGCACCATTGTTGACGAAAGCGGCTTAGGCGTTATCGGGGCTACGGTCATGGAAAAAAGTACCGCCAATGGAACAGTGACCGACCTGGACGGTAACTTTAAACTGGAAGTGAGACGAGGAGCAACGCTTGTGATTTCTTATATCGGTTATCAGACGATTGAACTTGCGGCCGCAGAAGGCATGAAAGTAACCCTTAAGGAAAATGTCAACGACCTGAACGAGGTCATCGTGACCGGCTACACCACTCAACGCAAAGCCGATTTGACTGGTGCGGTGTCGGCAATGGATATGAAGGGTGCGATGAGCGAGGCCGACCCTAACGTTCTCAGTTCTATGCAGGGCAAACTCGCCGGTGTGGACATTGTGACCGATGCGGCTCCGGGCAGCGGCAGTAGTAGCATTCGTGTACGCGGTATGAGCACTATCAACGCCAACAACCCACTATATATTATAGATGGTGTGGCCACAACGGAGAATCTTAACTCCCTCAACCCCGCAGATATCGAGAGTATTCAAGTATTGAAGGACGCCTCTTCGGCCTCTATCTACGGTAGCCGCGCTGCCAACGGTGTGATTATCATCACTACCAAGAAAGGCAAGGGTAACCGTTTGACTGTTAATGTGAACTACTCAGCTTCGTTGCAAACAATGGCCAAAACCTACGATATGCTCAACGCACAGCAATGGGGTGAAGCCTACTGGGCGGCCAACAAGAATGCCGGTGTTGTGCCTTCGCATCCTTTCTATGGTTCCGGCGACACACCGAAACTGTTGTCTACGTTCGCTGACGGTACACCTGTGGCTGATACCGATTGGCAGGATGAGGTTTACTCCTCAGCTTGGACTCACAACCTCAATGCCAGTGTGCAAAATTCTTCCGAGCGTGGCTCCATGCTGTTCAGTGGTAACTTCATCAATCAAGACGGTTTGATGAACGAGACCTTCTTCCGTCGCTATAGCGTTCGTGTGAACTCCGACTACAACATTTCCAAGTTTGTCAAAGTGGGAGAAAACCTCATGGTGAGCCGCTGGAATAATCGTGGATATGGTACACAAGACGACCGAGGCATCCCTTATACGGCCATGCGGCAACATCCGGCTATCCCAGTCTATATGGCCGACGGCACGTTTGCCAATCCCATGAAGCTTGCTTCGAGCGACATTGCTAACCCCGTGCACGAGCTTTATAACGGTCGTGACAACGACAATGCCAGCTGGCGTATCTTCGGAAACGGCTATTTGGAGGTTTATCCCGTCAAGGGACTTACTCTGAAGAGCAATCTCGGCTACGAGCATGTGCAGTATAACAACAAGACGCTGAATCGCAAGATGCAGCCCTCTGATATCACAAGTCTCAACCGTGCTTATGGTGAGGGAGATACTTGGACGTGGACCAATACGGCCAACTACATCCTCGACCTGAACGACAAACACCACTTCAATTTCTTGTTTGGTACGGAAGCCATCAAGTATAAGTATGACAACATAGCGGCTTTCCGCAACCAGTTTGCCTTCGAGGATGTAGACTATATGCAGCTCGATGCCGGTGAGGGCACACAGACCAACGGTGGCGGACAGTCGGAATGGGCCTTGTTCTCTCTGTTTGGAAAGGTTGATTACAACTTCATGGACCGCTATCTGCTCTCCGCCACGCTGCGCAGGGACCAGACTTCACGGCTCCACAAGGACAACAATTCGGGCATATTCCCTGCTTTCAGCGCTGCCTGGCGCGTTTCAGAAGAAAACTTCTTCCCGAGGAATGAGGTGGTGAACGATTTGAAACTGCGTCTTGCATGGGGACAGAACGGCAACTCTGCCATCTCTAACAACTACGCTTCCTACACCACTTATGCCTACGATCAAGGCAACGGAGCCTATGACCTTAACGGCACCAACAACCTGACAATGGCTGGATTGAAAGCAGCCGCTACCGGAAATAAGGATCTCAAATGGGAAACTACTACGCAAACCAACATCGGTTTCGACGCCAGTCTCTTTGACCAGACCCTCTCCATGACTTTCGATTACTACTGGAAGAACACCCGCGATATGCTCACCATTCCGCCAACACTTTCGGTTGCCGGCGAGAATGCAGCCATGTGGATGAACACCGGTAATATGGAGAATCACGGATGGGAACTCAATCTTGGCTATCATTCGCCCAAATACGGTGATTTCAGTTGGGATGGCAATCTGAATTTATCCCAATATAAGAATAAGGTAAAGAAGCTCAACGACTTTGTAAGCACCATAGGTGGTGACTTCCGACTGATCGAAGGTGAGCCTATGGGAGTGTACTACGGCTATATCTACGATGGAATTTTCCAATCGGATGAGCAGGTGGCCAACCACGCCATACAGGAGGGCAAGGACACAGGCCGTATGATTTTCCGCGACCTTGACGGTAAAGGAAGCATCAACGAGGCCGACCGTACTATCATCGGCGACCCCAATCCCGACCTGTCGTTGGGTTTGAGCCTCGACTTCAACTACAAGAACTGGACGCTTAGCACTTTCTTCTCGGGAGAATTCGGCTTCGACATCTACAACACCACGAAGCGACAATTGCTCTTCATGAGTTATGGCGGAACGAGCACCAACCGAAGTGCCGATATTCTGAAAGCCTGGAGCACCAACAATACCAGCTCCGACATCCCCGCCCTCTCAGTTGTAGACAAGAACAATGAGATGCGCATGAGCAACTATTACATAGAAGACGGCAGCTACCTGAAGATGAAATACATCAAGCTGGCCTATCGTTTCCCACAGTCTGTACTACAAGCACTCCACGCCACCGCATTGAGTGTTTACGGCCAAATGGAAAACGTGTTCACCATAACTGGTTACGACGGTCTTGACCCCGAAGTGCCGATTGGCGGCTACGGCGCACGCATCGACATGGGACCATATCCCCGTTCGAGAACTTTCACGCTGGGCGTTAACCTCACTTTTTGATTAAAGCAGAGGAATGAAAACATCAAGCAATAGACTAAAAACTAAAAACAGAAAGACGATGAAATCATTATTCAACAAGATATTTATGGGCATGACGATGGTTTGTCTATCAATAGGTGCAGTGTCTTGCGACGATATGCTCGACCTGAAGCCTCAGGGTCAAATCACCGAAGAGCAGATTGACACTGCCGCCGTCAGTGCACTCATGGCCTCGGCCTATGCCGGACTGGAATGTCACTTCTTTGGCAACAATGAGAGTTTCTCAGGACCCATCACCAACTGGGTGATGGACGTGCGCAGCGACGATGCCTACAAAGGCGGCGGCGGAGTGTCGATGGAGGCCAATATCCATCAGTTGGAGGTGAATAACATTACCTCCGACAACGCCACCTGTCTCTTTAAGTGGCAGAACAATTATTATGCTATCAGTCGTGTTCACAAAGCAATGAACGCCATAGAGAACTCCAATCTCAAAGATAAGGAAAGCCTGCTCGGCGAGCTTAAGACCTTGCGGGCGTGGTTTTACTTCGATTTGAACCGCGTTTTCAAGAACATCGCCTACTTTGATGAGACCGAAGACCCCAACAGCAAGACAACTTCGGAGTTCAGCAAGGCTGAAATCTACGACAAAATCAAACAGGATCTCAAGGAGGCCTATCAGGTTTTGCCGGAAACACAGGCTCAGGTTGGACGCTTCAATAAATATGTGGCTGCTGCACTCATGGCTAAAGTCTGTGCGCAGACATCCGATTGGGCCAACGTTATCACTTATAGCGATGCCGTGATTAAAAGTGGCAAGTATGCCCTCTACGATAACTACGCTGATATGAGCAAACTGGCTTTCAACAACAAGAAGGAGGCTATTCTTGCCATTCAATTCTCTACGGCAAACAACAACGGGCACATCAATTACAATAATCTGCTTAACACTACCTACAGTGACGGCAATCTTTTTGGCAACGGTGACGATTTCTTTCTCGGAAGTCAGAATCTTGTGAATGCCTTCAAGACTGACGACAACGGTCTGCCTTATCTCAATGGCGATGCTCCGGCAGAAAATGTGAGTGAGACATACGATGGCAACATTGACCCGCGTGTGGACTTTACGGTGGGACGCATCGGCTTTCCATTCAGAGGACACCTCTATACCAAGGGCTGGTGCCGTGCCTACGATGTTTATGGCGAGTATAGTGGAAAGAAAGGTCTTATCGACCCATCGTCGCCCGACATGGTGCAGGGTTTCCCCTGGGGAGCTTCCGGCTTGAACTTCAATCTTATTCGCTATGCCGACATCCTGCTTCTCAAGGCTGAGGCAGAAATTGAACTCGGGCAGAATCTGGACGATGCACGCGAGCTTATCAATCAGGTGCGCCAAAAGGCAGCCCGCTCGGTGGATGCCAGGTATATGCCGGTAGAGCTTGACCCCAACAAGGCTTTCTATGCCGTAGCGCTCTATCCCGCTACCGGATGGACGCAAGACTACGCCCGTAAGGCTGTGCGCACAGAGCGCCGATTGGAATTTGCTATGGAGGACAACCGTTGGTTTGACCTCGTTCGCTGGGGCAATGTGGTATCTACAATCAACGATTACATGAAGAGCGAAGCCGAACTCCGCACCTATTACGACGGCGCCTCGCTCACTGAAAATGAGATTTATTTGCCCGTACCTGTCTCCGAGGTAGACAATTCCCACGGACTTTATAAGTAATTCACCATTTATCACGCAAAAATCATCATAGGATATGAAAAAAATATTAGTAGGTTTCATCAGTATGTTGACTGTTTGTCTGGGGTTCACATCCTGCTCGGATGTAGAAATTCCCGAGGCAGTAACCTCCGAAACGGTTTCTTCGCTCACTTCATCGGTCAGCGGACGCAATGTCACCCTGAGTTGGTCCAACCCTGCTGACGCTTCCGGTGTACAGATATTGAAGAATAATACCATTCTAGCCAACTACGACAGCATTTTCACCACCTTCCTCGATCGCCACGTAGCCGTGAATACCGACCTATGGTACACGGTCAAGGCCAAATATAGCGACGGCCGCGTGTCTGAGGGACAATCCATCAAACAGAACGTCCAATACGAGGCCAACGCCCGGCCAGCCATGCTCATTACGGCCGAAACCATAGACGCTATTGAGGACGATGACGAGAAAGCCGCTGCCGAGTGGTTTCATGCCACCTATCCCAACGGTGCTATTCTTACTCCCGGAACGCTCTCGACGCTCTACCCCGACGAGTACAATGTGGTGTGGATACAGATTGACCGTGTGGGCATTGAAATGGGATGGAAGAATTTGCCGGCCAACATGGTTAGCGATAAGGTTATCGGTATTCTCACTCAATATGTTGAAGAAGGGGGTAATTTGTTCCTGACCAAACACGCTACACAACTCACAGTTGCCATAGGACGCATTGAGGAAGACTTGGGTCCCCACATCTTCTCGGCAGGTCCCGGCGGTCATGGTGATGATAATTGGACGGTCAACGCCCACATCGGATGCGGTCAAGAAATATCCTACGACCATCGGAAACACGACATCTATGCCGGCCTGACAACCAATATGGACTTTGGACACGAGAGTTTCGGACTCGAAGGTCCCGGCTTCCGCGAAGATCACAACTGTATGTGGGACCTCAATTCTTACGGTTTGCCAGCCTTAGTACCTACGGCTCACAACGTGGTCGATGCTTATCAGCAACTCACCAATTGTACCGTACTGGGCACATGGGGTCACGTGACTGACTATTGCTGTGCCGGAATCATTGATTTCAATCCTATGCCTGAGATGCCGGGGCGCATTCTTGCCATCGGACTGAGTGCATACGAATGGGATGCAAACGATACGGTCAATAGTTATCAGACCAACATGGAACGGCTCACCAAGAACTGTATCGATTATCTGAGCAAATAGATCGATGAGCACATACGGGAGTTTGATGAAATCCCTCATCCCTGGAAACAAACATGATTTTGTGAAACGAGGATAAGATTTTCAGCAAACTCCCGTTATCCCAGTGAATCTACTATCGGATGACCTGACGATAACACAATAGAGAAAACCGTATGAAGTTCTAAATATGCAGATATGATGAACGAAATACACAATATACAAACGATGACACTACAACTGAAATACCATATTTTTACTGCCATGCTGCTCTTCGGAGTTGCGATTGTTCATGGCCAGGTTATTCACGTGGGCAACGACGGACGTGACGCCGCGACGGCTTATGGCGTAAGGCCATTAGAATTTGTGGATGGTGCACAAGGTAAAGCCTTCCGTACTGATGGCTATTCAACTTATGCTACCACTGAAATTGTTCCAACACGGATAGACGCCTCGACTTTCTCCATGTCGCTTTGGTGTGCTCCTGAAACCTATCCCATGATGAATGTGAACGAGGCAGAGACAGTTCCGACTTACGCTACCATCGTCGGCAACATCGACGACGCAGCTCAAACAGGTTTTGCCTTTGAACTGAGTTCGCAGGGCGACTATCGTTTTCGCTGTTACGCGGGTGGATGGGAAACCATCTGTGCGGCTACCGACAAATTGTCCTGCAGTGTCTGGAGCCACCTTGTGGCTATTCGCAACGGGCGTCGGCTCTATCTTTACAACAACGGCACTCAGGTAGGAATGGTGAATATGGCTTTCCCGCTGTCGGCAGGCGACGAAACGTTATACATCGGAAAGTCTGCTGCCGAACTGAAAGCGCACGGACCTTTCAATATCAACACATTCAACGGTCTTATCGATGATTTCACCGTCTATAACAGCGTGCTTTCGGGCTCTCAACTCGCCGGCATCACACAGACCCCTGATCTTTCGATTCCTGAGAGCCGATTTGCAAACAACATCTATCGTCCCCAACTTCATGGCATGCCCGCTGCTAATTGGACCAATGAGAGCCACGGACTTATATGGCACAACGGAAGTTTTCATACTTTCTTTCAAAAGAATGCCAACGGTCCCTATATGGCCCGCCTACACTGGGGGCATATTGTTTCGGAAGACTTGCTCCACTGGCAGGAAGAGCCGATTGCGCTCATGCCCGGCGAACCTTACGATATCAAGGGGTGTTGGAGTGGAGCCGTAATGACGGTAGATGGGCGCCCTCATATTATCTATACGGGTGTGGACAACGGTCGTGCACGCATTGTTGAGGCTACGCCCAACGACAACAATCTCCTCTCATGGACCAAACAGAGCGTCATTATTGACGGGCGTCCTTCGGGCTTGAGCGACGATTTCCGCGACCCCTATCCGTTTGAAATAGAAGGCAATCGCTACATCGTGGTGGGAACCTCGAAAAACGGTGTGGGTGCCATGACACTCCACAAATATGCAGATGGTATTTGGACCAACGACGGCCGTATCTTTTTCCAAGGCAGCAATGCCACAACAGCAGGCACATTCTGGGAAATGCCCACCGTGACCCCGATGGGTGACAAGTGGCTTGTAACCGTTACGCCGTTAGGCACCGGCAAGGGCACCGTGACGCTTTATTGGGTTGGAACCATTGGTTCTGACGGCACATTCAACCCCGACAACATGACGCCTCGCCAGCTAGAGCTTGACGGGATGAGCAAGGACGGATTCGGACTACTTTCGCCGAGTATCACCCAAAAGGACGGCAAGACCCTACTCATGGGTATTGTGCCCGACAAATTGGGGGCTGTCGACAATTACAAATTGGGCTGGGCACACACCTACAGTTTGCCCCGCGAAGTGACTCTGGCCGATGACGGCACCCTTATACAGAAACCGGCGGTAAACTTCAACGGCGGCACGCCCGCTACCACCCTCACCAATCTGCAACTCGACGGAGCGCAACGGCTCGACGGAGTGAGTGGAAGGCTGTGGCAGGTGACGGGAGAGTTTACGGTAGGCGCGTCGATTTTCGGTCTGAACTTTCTGAAATCGGGCAACCGCATGGCCAAAATATTCTATACGCCGATCAGTAACGAACTGACCGTTGACCTCACGGGCATCGACCGAAAGATCAACGATGCGGGCGTGTTCAATGGTAAATATGTGAGCAGTCTGCCCAAACGACCCGCCGTTGGTGAAACGCTGAAGCTCGATATATTCTTTGACCACTCCATTCTCGACGTGTTTGTCAATGACACCTACGCGTTCAGTCTGCGAGTGTTTGCCACAGACGCAGCGGCCAATGACGTGGAAGTGTTCTCCGATGGCCCTACTACGCTTAAGCGGCTCACGGCGAATATGACGCCAACGGGTATCAGTTCGGTCGTGACTGACGCCCAAACCGACAAACATTGGTATACTCTCGGAGGCATTAGAACATCGTGTCATACCGGACGAGGTGTCTATATTCATCAAGGAAAGAAATACTTGAAGCCATAAAAAAAGGTTGACTTCTTCAACACCAGTAAAATACAACTTAAACAGCTATAAAACAATATGAAACGACTTTTCATTCTAACTATTTCGGCGATGTTTGCGCTGAGTTTCCTGCACGCACAAACCACCCATTTCCTTAGCGATAAACACGTGATGCAGCGCGTATCTACCACCTCAAAATACCTGTTATTACCCGTAGAAGAAAGCCGCGAGAACGACCATGTGCGGATTCTTCAGGACCAAAAGGTGGTGAAGGAATTTAATTGCAAGTTGGCCATGAACAAGATTGATTACTTTGTTCCTCTTCACCTCGATGAGTTTGCCGGGAAAGAAATCTTGCTCGACATCACCATTTCACGCGGTAATACTAACGAACAGGCCAGACATACGGCCACCAAGGAATTTATCTGTTGGAAGGCAATGAAGTATGCTGATACGTTTGATACGCAGAATCGTGAGAAATTCCGTCCTGTCTATCACCACACGCCTCTTTACGGCTGGATGAACGACCCCAACGGGATGTTTTATAAGGACGGTATTTGGCATCTCTACTTTCAGCACAATCCCTACGGATCGCAGTGGGAGAACATGACATGGGGCCATTCCACCTCGCGCGACTTGATGAACTGGACCTTCGAGGGCGATGCTGTGATGCCAGACGCCTTGGGAACGGTGTTCAGCGGATCGGCTGTTGTAGACAAGAACAACACGGCTGGATTTGGCAGTGGTGCCGTTGTGGCTATGTATACTTCTGCAGGACAGAGCCAGACACAGAGCTTGGCCTACAGCACCGACAACGGACAGACGTTTACGAAATATGCGGGCAATCCAGTGATTGTGTCAAATACGCCCGACTTCCGCGACCCAAAGATGTTCTGGAATGAGGAAATAGGCAAATGGAACATGATTTTGGCCGAAGGGCAGCACATGAAAATCTATTCTTCGTCAAACCTGAAGGACTGGACGTTTGAAAGCGATTTCGGCGAGGGTTACGGCAACCACGATGGGGTTTGGGAATGCCCCGACCTGCTGAAAATGGGCAACCGATGGCTGCTCATCTGCAACATCAACCCTGGCGGACCTTTCGGTGGCTCGGCCACTCAGTATTTTGTCGGTACTTTCGACGGTCGCAAGTTCATGTGTGAGGATGCTCCAGAGGTGACCAAATGGATGGATTGGGGCAAGGACCACTATGCCACCGTCACTTTCAGCAATGCTCCCGACGGACGTCATGTGGCCATGTCTTGGATGAGCAACTGGCAGTATGCCAACGATGTGCCCACCAGGCAATATCGCTCGGCCAACGGTTTGCCGCGCGATCTCGGTCTGTTCAGCTATCAGGGAAAGACTTATTGCAGCGTCAAACCGAGTCCGGAGGTCATGAGTGCGTTTGCATCGAAACCCGTTAAGCGGCTCAGCGACGCCTGTCGCGTCGATGTCCGGCTGCGTGCCAACACTGTTATCACGCTGTCCAATGGTCAGGGAGAAACGGTCACCATGACTTATAATGCCAAGAACGAAACATTTGAGATGGATCGCACCAAGAGCGGCGACACAAGTTTTTCGAGCAATTTTGCAACGGTGACCAAAGCCCCGACCTACGGAAAAATAAACACACTTCAAATCTTCATAGACAAAAGCAGTATCGAGGTGTTCGATGCCGATGGGAAAATGGCCATGTCTAACATAGTCTTCCCCTCCTCACCCTATACGCAGCTTACTGTCAAGGGTGGCAAGGCCCGTATTTACAATCTGAAATAATAAGGCTTCGCAGTAAATCCTAAATCAATCTTAAATTTTAAAACAACGTCATGAGCAAAACAAATAAACTCGCTTTGATACCGGTCATGCTCTGTTTTTTCGCCATGGGCTTCGTCGACTTAGTAGGCATTGCGTCCAACTATGTGAAAGAAGACCTTGCGCTGAGCGACTCGGTTGCCAACATCCTGCCTTCGCTGGTATTCTTCTGGTTTCTCATTTTCTCTGTTCCCACTGGGGTTTTGATGAACAAAATCGGACGCAAAAAAACTGTCTTGCTGTCGCTTGTAGTCACCAACCTCTCGCTGTTGTTACCCATTTTCAGTGAAAACTTCTATGTCATGCTCATCTCCTTCTCCCTTTTGGGAATTGGAAACGCATTGATGCAGACTTCGCTCAATCCGTTAGTGTCTACCGTCATCAAGGGAAACCTTGCTGCGACGCTCACCTTCGGCCAATTTGTGAAAGCCATCGCATCGCTCATGGCACCCTATATCGCTATGTGGGGAGCATTGGCCACCATTCCGGCCTTCGGCTTGGGTTGGCGTGTGCTTTTCCCCATCTATATGATTGTCGGCGTGATAGCCTCGCTGCTGTTGGCCTCGACGCCCATCGAGGAGGAAACCGACACACTCGATGCCGATGAGAACGACACCGTGGCAAGCCATTTTTCGAAAGCCTTCGGACTGCTCGGCACACCGGCTGTGCTGTTGAGCTTTGTCGCCATCATCTGTCATGTGGGCATTGATGTGGGCGCCAACACCACGGCTCCGAAGATTTTGATGGAGCGGTTGGGCATGACACTGAACGAGGCCGCCTTTGCCACGAGTCTATATTTCATTTTCCGCACCATCGGCTGTCTCACAGGAAGTTATTTTTTACGGGTTATGAAGAGTCGCACATTCTTTATCATCAGCGTCGCGATGATGACTTTGTCTATGCTCGGACTGCTTGTCGGAACATCCAAACCAATACTCTATACAGCCATCGCCTTAGTGGGATATGGCAACTCCAACATCTTCTCCATCGTGTTCTCGCAGGCACTTCTTTCGGTGCCCGAAAAGAAAAATGCCGTGAGTGGTCTGATGATTATGGGGCTGTTCGGTGGTACGGTGTTCCCGTTGCTCATGGGATTTGCCAGCGATGCCATCGGTCAGATTGGCGCAGTAGGCGTCATGGCTGTCGGTGTGGCTTATCTGTTTACCTATATAACTCAAGTGAAACACTAAAAACAAAGATATGGAACGTTATATTGTAGGCCTCGGAGAGGCTTTATGGGATGTGCTTCCGGAAGGAGCCAAACTCGGCGGTGCCCCTGCCAATTTTGCCTATCATGCCAGTCAGTTTGGCCATTCGGCTGTGGCTGTGAGCGCTTTGGGCAAAGACGACTTAGGCGACCAAACTGTAAAAGAACTGGACGAAAAGGGTTTGAAACACATCATGCCCCGTGTGGACTATCCTACGGGAACGGTAGGGGTAGAACTCGATGCCGACGGGGTACCCACCTACGACATCCGGACTGGTGTGGCATGGGATTACATTCCTTTCACGCCTGAGGTGGAAGCGGCTGCCCACAATTGCAGCGCCGTTTGTTTCGGTTCATTGGCCCAGCGCAGTGAGCAGTCGAGAGAGACCATTGCGAAGTTTCTCGACGCCACACCGAAAGACTGTCTGAAGATTTTCGACATCAACCTGCGTGGCAACTTCTACACCAAAGAGGTTATCCAAGAGTCGCTCAAGCGATGCAACATCTTGAAAATTAATGATGAAGAACTCGTTTCCATCGGTCGTCTTTTTGGCTATCCGGGTCTCGACATTGAGAACAAATGCTGGCTAATTCTCGGCAAATACAACCTCGACATGCTCGTACTGACCTGCGGAACGAATGGCAGCTATGTGTTTGCGAAAGGTTTGAAGAGCTTCCAGGAAACACCCAAGGTGGAGGTTGCTGACACCGTTGGAGCAGGCGACTCGTTTACAGGCGCTTTCACGGCCGCCATCCTGTCGGGCAAACCCATCAGAGAAGCACACGAACTGGCAGTGAAAGTGAGTGCTTACGTGTGCACACAAAAAGGTGCCATGCCTCGACTTCCGGAGAAATTCACGGCACAAATCAAAAGTTAGACAAGACCCTAATCGAGTAGGAGGTAAACACTAATCATAGGTGTTTATCTCCTACTTTCGTGTTTACCGACCTCTCACACCACCGTACAAGGTAAGCAAGAAGAACATGCAAAAGCAGCTAATATTGGATGCTTAGTATCATTAGCCTAATAAGCCTAATTAGGGGTCAGTCGTAAAACCCAGTTGCAACCCTCTCCCCTCATGCACATAATTTCATAGGTATTTGTTATCTTTGCATCATGAAGACCGAGCAATTGTTGCGTTGTATCTTTCCAGAGATACTCGCAGATTATTTTGATGTGATAGATATCCAAGAGAGTATTTCCCAGATAGACTTCTGGTTGGATGAGCGTAACTTTATGGAAGAGGCAGACCGCAAGTCCGGCACAGTAAGCAGTTACGGCTTTACCGCCGAACGGGTTGTCCATGACTTTCCCCTTCGTGGCAAGCCCGTTTACCTTCATGTCCGCCGTCGAAAATGGCGTGACAGTTCCACGGGTGAGATATTCAGTTATTCTTACGATGACTTGACGGCTGAGGGCAGCAAACTATCCCCTGAGTTCGTTTCTTTTTTAAAAGAATAGAATTGAGTCTACTGCGGAGAGCATTACAGGTATCGGCTCTCACTATGGCGTAGACGGCAAGCAACTTTCCACACAATACAAGGAGCATTTCAGCGATTATCGCCAGTGGGAGCAGTTGTCGCATGCGGGAGACTGGCTGCTGTTTGATGAGAACCTGGGAGAGAGCCTGAGTATCGATGAGACTTGTCTGAGCAGCGGTGAGGTCTATACATTTCTGACCAACAAGGCTGGCAAAGGTGGCAAGGGTACGCTGGTAGCTGTGGTCAGGGGAACAAAAGCCGAAGATGTGATCCGTGTTCTGGAAAAGATTGACCTTTCCAAAAGAAAGACTGTCAAGGAGATAACGCTCGACTTGTCTTCCTCTATGATGATCATTGCGCGCACGGTGTTCCCCAAGGCACTCATCACCAGTGACAGGTTTCATGTGCAGAAGCTTTACTATGACGCTTTGGACGACATGCGCATAGCCTACCGGTGGATGGCAAGGGACAGAGAAAATGAGGAGATGAAGGAAGCCAAGGAGCGAGGCGAGGCCTATAGACCATTCAGGTACAGCAACGGTGATACCCGCAAGCAACTACTTGCCAGAGCGAAGTTTATACTGACTAAACACAAGTCCAAGTGGACAGAATCGCAAAGGCTAAGGGCTGAAATAATCTTTGAAAACTACCCGGAACTCAAAAAAGCCTATGACTTGGCTATGGAACTTACCGACATTTATAATGCCAGAAGCATCAAGGATGCGGCAAGATTGAAACTGGCAAGGTGGTTTAATAAGGTGGAGAAATTGGGGGTGGACAACTTCTATACGGTGATTGACACCTTTAAGAACCATTATGATACCATACTCAATTTCTTTGTCAACAGAGCCACAAATGCCAATGCTGAATCCTTCAACGCAAAAGTCAAAGCCTTCAGGGCACAGTTCAGGGGAGTAACGGATATTCCTTTCTTCCTTTACAGGCTTATGAAATTATGTGCATGAGGGGAGAGGGTTGCAACTGGGTTTTACGACTGACCCGAAATACTCTCTTGGATATCTATCACATCAAAATAATCTGCGAGTATCTCTGGAAAGATACAACGCAACAATTGCTCGGTCTTCATGATGCAAAGATAACAAATACCTATGAAATTATGTGCATGAGGGGAGAGGGTTGCAACTGGGTTTTACGACTGACCCCTAATTAGGCCCAATTGGGCCAATTCGCCTAATATCAAAAAAGCCTCCAAGACAATTTAGTCTTGAAGGCTTCTGTTTGAAAAAAGGCGGCTACCTACTCTCCCGCATTGCATTGCAGTACCATCGGCGCAAGCAGGCTTAACTTCTCTGTTCGGAATGGGAAGAGGTGGAACCCTGCCGCCATAACCACCTGATAAGGGGATGACGTATCGATACAAGCGAATCTAAGGTCATGAACAAATCACGACGGTAAAACTCAAAGCGCCCAGCTGAAAGAATGGGCCTTGCGGAAAGAAAGTTATTGGGCAATTAGTAGTGCTCGGCTTTGCCATCGCTGGCTTTACACCTGCACCCTATCAACGTCGTAGTCTACGACGACCCTTATGTGGAGTTCTAATCTTGCGGATGGCTTCGCACTTAGATGCTTTCAGCGCTTATCCTAACCAGACTCAGCTACCCAGCGGTGCGCCTGGCGGCACAACTGGTAAACCGGAGGTCTGTCCATCACGGTCCTCTCGTACTAGTGACGGCACCACGCAAAACTCCCGCGCCCACGATAGATAGAGACCGAACTGTCTCACGACGTTCTGAACCCAGCTCGCGTGCCACTTTAATGGGCGAACAGCCCAACCCTTGGGACCTTCTCCAGCCCCAGGATGTGACGAGCCGACATCGAGGTGCCAAACCACCCCGTCGATATGAGCTCTTGGGGGGATCAGCCTGTTATCCCCGGAGTACCTTTTATCCTTTGAGCGATGCAGTTTCCATACACTTGCACCGGATCACTATGCCCCAGTTTCCTGCCTGCTCGGCATGTCTGCCTCCCAGTCAAGCGCCCTTATGCCATTGCACTCTAAAAGGTCGGTTACCAATCGACCTGAGGGCACCTTTGGAAGCCTCCGTTACGCTTTTGGAGGCGACCACCCCAGTCAAACTACCCACCAAGCAGTGTCCGCACTAACCGCGCGTTAGACCTCAGACAGCCAAAGGGCCGTATTTCAAGGATGGCTCCATCACCGCTGGCGCGGCAACTTCAAAGCCTCCGGCCTATCCTACACATCGGATGACCGAGGTCAATGCTAAGCTATAGTAAAGGTTCACGGGGTCTTTTCGTCCCATCGCGGGTAATCGGCATCTTCACCGATACTACAATTTCACTGAGATCATGATTGAGACAGTGTCCGGATCATTACACCATTCGTGCAGGTCGGAACTTACCCGACAAGGAATTTCGCTACCTTAGGACCGTTATAGTTACGGCCGCCGTTTACCGGGGCTTCAATTCAAGGCTTCTACCTAAGGTATGACCTCTCCTCTTAACCTTCCGGCACCGGGCAGGTGTCAGACTGTATACATCAACTTTCGTGTTAGCACAGCCCTGTGTTTTTGTTAAACAGTTGCCTGGACCTATTCTCTGCGCCTCGTCAATATGACGAGGACCCCTTTTCCCGAAGTTACGGGGTTAATTTGCCTAGTTCCTTAACCATGAATCTCTCAACGCCTTAGTATGTTCAACCCGACTACGTGTGTCCGTTTGCGGTACGGGTGCTGCATGACTGGAGCTTAGCGGATTTTCTAGGGAGCATGATTACCCGCACTATTGCCCTTCCCCGAGGGGACGGGCATACTATCAAGATTCAGCTCTCATGGTGGATTTGCCTGCCATGATCTGCGCCTAATCTCTTCAACGGGCTGTTCCGTCAGCCCGCGGCGGTGTCACTTCTCCGTCTCCGCAATCGCATCATGCAGCAGTCACGGAATATTAACCGTGTCTGCCATCGCCCTCGCCGTTCGGCTGAGGCTTAGGACCCGACTGACCCCGGGCTGATTGGCATTGCCCGGGAAACCTTGGTCTTGCGGCGGGAGGGAATCTCACCCTCCTTATCGTTACTTATACCTACATTTGCTTTTCCATGCGCTCCAGCCAGGGTCGTCCCCCAACATTCGACGCACATGGAATGCTCCCCTACCGATACTTTTAATATACATTACTATCCCGCACCTTCGGTGCCTGCCTTATACCCGATTATTATCCACGCCCGGACCCTCGACTAGTGAGCTGTTACGCACTCTTTGAATGAATGGCTGCTTCCAAGCCAACATCCTAGCTGTCACGGGGACCGGACTTCGTTAGACTAACTCAGGCAGAACTTCGGGACCTTAGATGGCGGTCTGGATTCTTCTCTCGGGGACGGACCTTAGCACCCGCCCCCTTGCAGGGCTGCAGTGCATGAGCATTCGGAGTTCGTCAGGTCGCGATAGGCGGTGAAGCCCTCTTGACCTATCGGTCGCTCTACCTCTCATGCAGATCACCCCACGCGGCACCTAAATGCCTTTCGGGGAGTACGAGCTATCTCCAAGTTTGATTGGCCTTTCACTCCTACACACACCTCATCCAGAAGCTTTTCAACGCTTATTGGTGCGGGCCTCCATTCCGTGTTACCGGAACTTCACCCTGGACATGTGTAGATCACTTGGTTTCGCGTCTACCCCCTCTGACTAGATGGCCTGTTCAGCCTCGCTTTCACTGCGGTTGCGTGGGTCATACCACTTAACCTCGCCAGAGATGGTAACTCGTAGGTTCATTATGCAAAAGGCACGCCGTCACTGCCAAAGGCAGCTCCGACCGCTTGTAGGCGCATGGTTTCAGGATCTGTTTCACTCCTCTCGTCGAGGTGCTTTTCACCTTTCCCTCACGGTACTGGTTCACTATCGGTCTCATGGGAGTATTTAGCCTTACCGGATGGTCCCGGCAGATTCGCGCAGAATTTCTCGTGCTCCGCGTTACTCAGGATACCATTATGCCCGGGAATGCTTCGTGTAAGGGGCTGTCACCCGCTCTGGCCGCAATTTCCATTAACGTTCCACTCACATTCCAGGTACAATGACACGGTCCTACAACCCCGGCGCCGCATTGCTACGGCGACGGTTTGGGCTCTTCCCCGTTCGCTCGCCACTACTGGGGGAATCATTCATTTATTTTCTCTTCCTGGAGGTACTAAGATGTTTCAGTTCCCTCCGTTCGCCTCACTGATTGACAGTGATAACTGCCTTGTGGCAGCTGGGTTGTCCCATTCGGAAATCTCCGGATCAAAGGTTATTTGCACCTACCCGAAGCTTATCGCAGCTTATCACGTCCTTCATCGCCTCCATGAGCCAAGGCATCCGCCATGCGCCCTTGTCTACTTTCTTTCGCCACAACCGAGCCTTCTATCGTCATGAGCGTGAAGCTCACGTCGAAAGTGGCCGGTTGGTCACTCATACTTTCAGCTGTATTGCTTTGATTATCAAGTCTTACGACTTGTGTTCTACTTTACAGTTTCGCTTGTGTCAATATGTCAAAGATCGGTCGGAAACTTTGAACTTTGAGATTTGAACTTTGAACTTTACTGCTAGTGAAGTTTTTTGTTCCTCAAATACTGTTCCCGTGAGTGGAGAATAACGGATTCGAACCGTTGACCCCCTGCTTGCAAAGCAGGTGCTCTAGCCAGCTGAGCTAATCCCCCAGGTTTTTAATTCATAATTGTTAATTCATAATTCATAACCATTAATGAATCAACAATTGATTGAATTGTTTTTTCAGAGGCAGAGGTTAATCCATATCATCACATTGCATCATTCTTAATTATGAATTATGAATTGAGAATTATGAATTAAAGACTGTAGTCCCAGGCAGACTTGAACTGCCGACCTCCACATTATCAGTGTGGCGCTCTAACCAACTGAGCTATAGGACTGTGGTTCCCGGTGTTCATTCAAGTCGCAGGGCCGCGTACTCTTCTTCGCCCGGCTTCCTTTTTCTCTCTTATATTAAAAAACAGATGTAGCAGTACAAGAAATACCTTGGGTCACCATGTGGTAACTCCAGGCAGGTTCCTTACAAACCTTGATAAGAAATTTCACCTTATAAATCCTTCGTGCAATCCCTCAACCTCTTAAGTTTAGTTGATTTAATCATAAATTATGAATTATGAATTCTTAATTATGAATCGCACTCATCGTTTCGTCTCCAGAAAGGAGGTGTTCCAGCCGCACCTTCCGGTACGGCTACCTTGTTACGACTTAGCCCCAATCACCAGTTTTGCCCTAGGCCGCTCCTTGACGGTTACGGACTTCAGGCACCCCCGGCTTTCATGGCTTGACGGGCGGTGTGTACAAGGCCCGGGAACGTATTCACCGCGCCATGGCTGATGCGCGATTACTAGCGAATCCAGCTTCGTGGGGTCGGGTTGCAGACCCCAGTCCGAACTGGGAGACACTTTGAAGATTAGACCAAACTTGCGTTAAGCCAACACTCTGTATGCCCCATTGTAACACGTGTGTAGCCCCGGACGTAAGGGCCGTGCTGATTTGACGTCATCCCCACCTTCCTCACACCTTGCGGTGGCAGTATCTCCAGAGTGCCCAGCATTACCTGATGGCAACTGAAAAAAGGGGTTGCGCTCGTTATGGCACTTAAGCCGACACCTCACGGCACGAGCTGACGACAACCATGCAGCACCTCCACCAGCGCCCCGAAGGGCCTCAACATCTCTGTATCGTTCACTGGCAGTTCAAGCCCGGGTAAGGTTCCTCGCGTATCATCGAATTAAACCACATGTTCCTCCGCTTGTGCGGGCCCCCGTCAATTCCTTTGAGTTTCACCGTTGCCGGCGTACTCCCCAGGTGGGATGCTTAACGCTTTCGCTTGGCCACCCGCCACAAAAGGGCGGACAGCGGGCATCCATCGTTTACCGTGCGGACTACCAGGGTATCTAATCCTGTTTGATACCCGCACCTTCGAGCATCAGCGTCAGTCGCACTGCAGCAAGCTGCCTTCGCAATCGGAGTTCTTCATGATATCTAAGCATTTCACCGCTACACCATGAATTCCGCCTGCTTACCGTGCACTCAAGCCAGACAGTTCGCGCTGCAATTCACCGGTTGAGCCGGTACATTTCACAACACGCTTACCTGGCGGCCTACGCTCCCTTTAAACCCAATAAATCCGGATAACGCCCGGACCTTCCGTATTACCGCGGCTGCTGGCACGGAATTAGCCGGTCCTTATTCATGCGGTACCTGCAATGCACGACACGTCGCGCACTTTATCCCCGCATAAAAGCAGTTTACAACCCATAGGGCCGTCATCCTGCACGCTACTTGGCTGGTTCAGGCTCTCGCCCATTGACCAATATTCCTCACTGCTGCCTCCCGTAGGAGTTTGGACCGTGTCTCAGTTCCAATGTGGGGGACCTTCCTCTCAGAACCCCTACTGATCGTCGCCTTGGTGGGCCGTTACCCCGCCAACAAGCTAATCAGACGCATCCCCATCCATCACCGCTAAACCTTTAATCGTTATTTGATGTCAGCAAACGACGTCATACGGTATTAGTCCGTCTTTCAACGGGTTATCCCGTGGTCATGGGAAGGTTGGATACGCGTTACTCACCCGTGCGCCAGTCGTCGTCAAGGGAAGCAAGCTTCCCTCACGTTACCCTGCGACTTGCATGTGTTAAGCCTGTAGCTAGCGTTCATCCTGAGCCAGGATCAAACTCTACATTGTAAAATATAGTTGAAATGGATGATAATATCATGTATAAGGCTCAAGCCAGAACACGCATATCATACCAACTTCGTTTTCTCTGTTCAGAACGAAACTCCAGAATTTAAAAGTATTCTCACCTTTGTTCGTTTCTAGTAAGAATTGAACGGTTCGTAAATGTTCACCCATGAGTGCTATAAAAACACCCACGCTTCTTGTACTACTTCTGTCTTTATGTAAATCTTTTCAAAGATCGCTTCTTTGTGTCGCTAACGCAACTTTTAGTGCGAAAGCGAGTGCAAAGGTAATACGAAAAGTGATACCCTCCAAACAAATGATCAAAAAAGTTTGAAAAAAGATGGAGATTTAACGTTTGTTTATATTTAAAGGGGGTATCACGGAAGTCTTCACCTTATTATATATGAGATCCTGTTCCAGTAAACTCGCTACGCAGACTTTCTCCTCCTCCCCCATCCTTCGTTCCAAACCAGCTAAGAAATCCTAACGAGGATCAAGCCTCCATTTCCTTGGCCAACAAGCTCTCCAATTCTTCTGCCGACAATCTCAACCGAAATCCCCCCTTCATGGCCACGCTGATGCGACCTGTTTCTTCAGAAACAACCACGGCAATGGCATCCGTGTTTTGCGTAACCCCGGCAGCAGCCCGATGGCGCAATCCCAACTCTTTTGGTATACTCAAGTCGTGCGACACTGGCAAGATACAGCCGGCAGCTTTGATGCGCTTTTTAGAAATAATCATGGCACCATCATGCAAAGGCGAGTTCTTGAAAAAGATATTTTCTATCAGTCGTTGATTTACCTTGGCATCGATGACATCGCCCGTTTCCACGATATCGTTCAAGGGCATTCCTCGTTCAATGACAATCAGTGCCCCCACATGGCCCTTAGCCATACTCATGCACGACAGCACAATAGGCACAATGGTTTCCTTATCCTCCTCGCCTTGTTTATCGCTATTGGTGAAAAGCCTGGAAAAAGCCTGGAAGCGCTGGTGTGCACCCAATTCATACAAGAAACGACGAATCTCTTCCTGAAACAGGATAATCAAGCCGATAACTCCGACGCTTACCAGCTTGTTCATAATAGAACCCAGCAGGCGCATCTCTAATATTTGACTGACAAACAGCCAGATGAAGATAAATATCAATATTCCGATAAAGACATTGAGCGAACGGCTTTCCTTCATTAGCCTATATACGTAGTAGAGCATCAATGCCACTAACAGGATATCAATGATATCTTTCGTACCTATTTCGAATGGAATCATTTTGTGAGTTTTTTTTAGTTGACAAGTTGACAAGTTTACAAGTTTACGAGTTGATAGTTCCGCGACCCAAAAAGCTAATTACTCCCCTCCCCTTTGGGGAGGGGTTGGGGGTGAGGCTGTTGGGAGTGAGGCTGTTGGGGTAAGGCCGTTGCTCATCACACCCCGTGCATTCTCTCGTAAATCTTACAGGCCTCCACAGCCTCTCGCACATCGTGCACGCGCAGAATGGAAGCTCCCTTCTGTAACGCGATGGTGTTAAGTACCGTCGTGCCATTTAGAGATGTTGTAGGATCACCGCCCAGCAACTTGAATATCATGCTTTTGCGAGATATACCCACCAGCAACGGCAAGTCAAGCACCTGCAGACGCTCCATGTGTTGATAGATTTTGTAGTTCTCGTCAAGCGTTTTTCCGAAGCCAAACCCAGGGTCCAGGATGATGTCTTTCGCGCCCAGGGCATACAACTCCTGCGTCTCCCTGGCGAAAGCAATCAACATGTCATGCAGATTCGATTTCACCGACATGAGGATATACGGCACCTGAAGCCGTGCAACGGTCTCGAACATGCTCCCTTCCTCGTGTATCGGTGTGTTGACAATGCCCGTAAGTCCACCTTCGGATACGTCATTGATGATGTCAGCGCCCCACTCTTCGACACAATGGCGAGCCACATGTGGCCGATAGGTATCAACCGATACAATAGCCTCTGGCTGCTCACGCCTGACGATGGCCAAAGCACGGCGAAGCCTATCCATCTCCTCTTCCTCGGTCACCTCAAAAGCACCGGGACGTGTGGAGAACGCACCCACATCAATCATTTCTCCACCTTCTTCTATAATCTGGTTGGTGCGCTGGGCAATCTCTATTTCCGTCTGCTTTCTGCTCCCTTGGTAAAAGGAGTCGGGCGTAACATTCAGAATCCCCATCACCAGCGGTCTCGATAGGTCAACCAACCTGCCGCGGACGTTGATCGTGTAATCTTTCTTCGCATCCATGTCTTCCATAAAAATTATCTTCTTAGCTGCCGACGCACGCCATTTACGGTGCGGCGAGCGTTATCACGGCCTTCTTTGCAAAGGTAAGACAAATAGAGGAAAAGTCAAAGCAAACCATCCTGTTTTTATGTTTCTGTCATCATACTCGAAAAAGATGTAGCACAAAACAGATCCGGACAAAACTCATCGCCCTGCCCGGATCACCTAAACTAAATACACATCGTAATGAGGAAAGTTTAGTAGTCGAAATCTTCTGGATCCCAAAGCTTGTATTTACGATATCTGCTATCTGTTAAATCCTCAAGCTGCTCATCCTCTACTTTAAATTCAAATTGCTTGCTGTCTGCGTGGTCATTATAACTTCCTTGCATCAACTGCCCATAACAAGTGTTGACGGATATAATTTCCGGTGCTATATATTGCTTCTTCATAACGACTTCCTCCCTAACTATTTTACGATGATTTTCTTTCCATTCACTACATAAAGTCCACCTGGCAGAGTCACGGTCTGGGTTTCTCCTCTATCAAGACTTACTGACCATACCATCACGCCATTGCTGCCATAAACTTTCACCACGGTGGCCTCTCTTGCCGAAGCCGTTAGACTTCCCTCTCCTGGAACAATAGCCAAATCGGGTACTGCATTAGTGTCAGTAATGCCGGTTGGCGTACCAAACTCTTCGTCAAGAGTTGCCCAGAAGGAGAACAGCTTGGCAGGTGCACCCGCAAAGCTATACTCGTAAAATGCGCGGAATGGATATACATAAACATACGGGAATTCTGGCCGTAGATTGGTGGAGCTCAAATACATGTTCTTCGCAAAATAGAACACTTTCTTTGCAGTCCTGTCAATTTTCTTTCCAGCATACGAACCGTAGTTGTGGAAGTTATAAGTCGTAGCACCTATCTTGCCTGTTGCTGTTTCTCCACTGAATGTGTAATCCGTAGCATTCATCGCACTTCCCTTCGTTGCCATGATGTCAGAACCCTTCTGTTTGGCTATGAACGAGATATTCTCATCCGTAGGAGCCGTTGTCACCTCTACCATGTATGGCACGTTGGCTTCTGTGTGTGTTCCTGTAATCAGGTCGAACTTTGCCTTACCGCGATAGCTCAGCGCAGATGCGTACTCTCCATCTTCCAATGCCAAACAGTTTTCTGGTGTCATCTTGCTCACCTTGAACGAGCACAGCCCATCCTCGTTAGTATGAACCCCATCTGTAACCTCCAAGGTAAACGGCAGAACCACCGTTGCGTAGGCTACCTTGCCATTGGCTGGAATGGTAATCTCACGCGTATAACTTGCGTAGTTCTCTGCCGGGACGGTTATCTTGTACGGTGCGTAGAAAGGCTGACGGTCGGTTATCACGATGTTCTTGCATGCTCGATAATCTCCGCTCTGCGTCTTCTGTACATAGTTATCCATTTGGTAGCAGGTACGCTCAGGGAAGTAGATGAGACAGTTGGGATTGAGCAACGACTTCATCTCATTCATCTCGCTGGCTTCTGGGATATGCACGGAGTATAGGTTGGTATAGTCCAAATAGAGAACTTGCATGCCCGTGGCTTCAACACCCGCAATACCCTTTGCTGGATTGCCATAAAGCTCATCTATCAAAGCCTGCTTCATCATCGGCACGGTCAGGTAAGCATTGCCCGTAGGAATTTCTTCACCTGTTTCCACATCCAGCGCCTTGAATTCGCCACCATACATAGGCAGTCCGGTATCATTGCCGTCACGGTTATAGCAAGTCTTGTCGTAAAGCTTGGTCAGCACACACTTAGCCACATAGTCCTTTGTTTCCAGCTTCAGATCCATGAGATAATAAGCGTAGTAACGGTGTTCCATGGCTGTGGTCGGCGCAACGTTCCATCGAGTTTCATCGGCGGTAAACAAGTAGCAGGGCTTTCCTTCACCCACCTTGATTACGATGTCATCGGCAAAGCTTCCTCCCTGTTCTAAATAGAGAGCCTCCGAGTAAGGATATTCCTGCAGCTGCGTTGCGCTGCCCGAGATGTTTGTGTTGCTCAGCTCATCGATGTTACTGTATTTGAATGCCTGATTTCCGCACATGGATGTAGCAATCTTGTCAGACGCAGACTCGTTGCCGGTGGTACTATACTGTTGCCCGTCGGTATCGTTGTAGTATTTTGACTTCACGAAGAAGTAGCGGGCATGGCGTGGGTCTGTCTGCTGATAGGTCTCGTCACCGTATTTGCTGTACAGGTTCTCGAATGTGAAGCGGCACTTCTGCTCCCCGCCTCCAAAGAAATCTTGCGGCACATAGAAGACAAACTTGCCACCAGACACCTGGAAGTCGTTACTCGTGAACTGTTGCATCAGTGTAGGACCATTCTCAACCATAGAGTGGCAGATGATGTCAATGTTGTTGATGAACGGGTTGAGTGCCTCAAGGGTTAGCTCGAAAGTAAGCAACGCCTTGGTGTTCTCGGCAAGTCCTTCAATAGAGAACTTAATGGCGTCATTGTTCAGGTCTGTCAGCTCCACCGTTCCGTCAGCTCCACTGCTTACGGTTCGTGTCTCTGTGGCCTCACCCTTGTTTGTACCGTACACCGTCAGCGTGTAAGGCGATGGCGTGAAGGCTGGGTTAGCAATATTTTCGCCGTTAAGGCTTATGTTTCCTGCTGGAGCCGCCGTTCCGTAATGATACTTAATCTTGGCACCAGTGATGCGATAGCCCAAAGGCACCGCAATGCCATTCTGTGTGACAGTAGCGGTTGGCGACTCTATATAATAGGTGTTATTGCCCAACGCATAGTACAGCTGTCCACCATTCTGCAAGGCTTGGATACTTCCTGTTCCTGCGGTTGTGGGCAGCCTTCCTCCTGTCACGGCATCCTCCTGATAGAGCCAGTTGCTGGCCGTAAGCTCCTCCACATCCCTGTAATCGTAGCTATAATAGGTTCTTCCATTCTTGGTATGAGGTTTTATCTCCCCCAAATCCAACTTGCCTGTATTGAATGGAGAGCCTACCACGTTCACGCCCTGACTGACGATGTCGGCTGGCGTGCCTGGTATCACCTTGGCATCGAAAGCACCTTCGGCTGTGAAATAGAGTTCGCACGACTTCAAGGTAACACCATAGAACTCCGCATCAGTATGATGCAGCAAGAAATAAAGGTTGTTGCCCATATCCGTTTCATTCTTGCTGGTGCGCTCTATGACGTACTCTTCCGTATCATTGGTTCCTGGCATGTTTCCCGTGGTGGCCTTGTACTGACTGAAATCAAAGTCGCTACCCGTTTCATAAAGCTGCTTGTTGATTTTAGCCAACTCCAAGTTGCTGATGGTCTTGCCATTTACATTATTCAACAGCACCATGCGGTAACCCGTAAACCGATAACCTTTCGGCAGGGAGATACACATGTGCAACTCTGTCGTCAACGGTTGGCCAGAAACAACAACGTACTTATCTTGTGACGTATCCAAAATGATATCACCTGCTGGATCTGTCAGCACGCCACTCTCTGAGATGTCGCCCCTATCGGAAACGGTAAGAGTCAGCGGCAACTGCTCATGCCTCCACAGCGAGCTCCAACCCCTCTCAAAACCCAACTCACCTTCATAGGTGAGACCAGCGACCAATTTACCCGTTGTAGGGCTAATCGTCACATTCTGTGCTACTGCTTGAGTAACATTCAATTGGCATATCCATATACCAATGAATAAAGCTAAAATTTTCCTCATACTGTTTGTCTTTTACCAGGACTCCATTTGTCGTCCTGAGTGTGAATATTACGTTTTAAAAAATGTATCAAGCACTTTTCACAAGGCAAAATTAAACAGTATGGGAACAGGTGGTTAGGACTATTCTGCCTTAATATAGGAGTTATCTAACATAATGCTTGATAACATTTAGGACTTTTCCTCCAAAAGAAAAACGCAACTTGCTTGTTTTCAACGAACTAAAAGTCCTAAAGACTTAAAAAGCGTACCTTTCAAAAAGATACGCTTTCATAAAAAATCACGAACAACTTGCCATTTTTTTAAGGCTGGTTCTATAAATTAACTTTGTTAGATTTTGAGCTTATTTTTGAGGTCAAAATGCAAGAGAGTGAAGGAGTGTAGCGAGCTACACGACTGAACGAACTTACATTTTGAACTAAAAATAAGCCAAAAGATAACAAAACGTATTTCATAAATATTTAATGACTATATGCGGTGGTAATTTATAGAACCAGCCTTAAGATGGCAATCGACGATATTGTGACGGCATCACGCCATATTTTTTCTTGAATACTCGTGAGAAATAAGCAAAATCTTCAAATCCACATTTCAATGCAATCTCTCCGATACTCATATCTGGCTCCACTTTTAACATGCGTTGCGCTTTCTCCAATCTAATCTTTTGAATATAAGTACTTGGATTTTCACCGGTGATAGCTACTGTTTTTGACCTTAATTGCTTAGGTGTCATGCACAAGTCGGCTGCTACCGACTCCACGCTTACCGTTCCGTTGTTCATATGAACATATACATAATCAATGAATTTGTGTAAGAACTCCTGATCCAACTTATTCAGGGCAGTCATGTTGTTGACATGAACATTTGACGAGAGTGCATATTTTTCTCGCATTACCTCCCTTTGCCTGATCAAGTTTCTAATTCGCAATTTTAATTCGTCGGCACTAAACGGCTTCACAAGATAGGCATCGGCTCCAGCCTCTAATCCCTTTAATTTATCAGCATCGGTACTGCGCGCTGTAATCATAATCACCGGAATATGATTCAACACCTCAGACATTTTGATTTCACGGCACATTTCTAACCCATCTTTTCGTGGCATGAGCAAATCGGTGAGAATCAAATCTGGCATCAAACTTAAAGCTTTCTCCAGTCCTTCCACACCGTCATGGGCAAAATACAATTGATATTCATGCCCTATCTGCATGCCGATATATCTTGCCACATCGGCATTGTCTTCCACCACCAACACCGACACAGCGTTCTCATGAGTTGTTTCTGGTTCTTCGATAGATTCTTCAGACTCTTGATTGTAGTTAGGTTTCTCTTGTTCGTACACCTCAATAGGCTTGATAACAGCGTCCTGACGGGTGGCTTTTAAGGGCAAGCTCACCGTAAAGGTTGTACCCACTCCCATTTCACTTTCTACATCAATTGTTCCATTCATTGCCTCCACAAGTTGCTTCGTCAATGCCAAGCCCACGCCCGAGCCAACATCTGCCGACGGATTTTGTGATTGGTAAAACAGGTCAAATATATAAGGTATATCGTCCGATGGAATTCCTTGTCCATTATCTCTCACCACCAGTTTCAGCTTATCTTTTTCTACCTCCACACTTGCTCTCACCATTCCATGTGGTGGCGTAAACTTAATCGCATTTGACAGTAAGTTACGCACAATCTTGGTGAGATAGCTGGGTATAAAGTCCATCATCACAGACGATTGCTTAGCAGTGAACAGAAATTCGATGTTTTTATCTTGCGCCAATATTTGATGACACTCTGCCAGCATTCTTATATAAGTTACCGCATCCCCATGTCGATACAGCGGTTGATTCACAACCGACCTTTGCTTCGCTATATCCAACAATTGGTTAACCAAGTCGAGGAGTCCATTACCCTGCCTCAATATCATACCACCAGCTTTTTTCAGTTCCTCCTTTGTCGTCAGTGCTCCATCAGTCATCTGTCTGCCAAAACCTAAAATAATCGTCAACGGCGTACGGAACTCATGCGTAATATTCATGAAGAAATGGTCTTTGGCTCGTTGTATCTGTACTTGCATTTTATGGTTTTTAGACCTGATGCGTATCACATACCACAAAAATACAATAATGACTGCACAAAGCAAGATAATGCAAAGACCACTCAACAGAAACACTCTCTTGATTCGTCGCTCTTGCTCAATGTCACGCTTCATAGTTTGCATTTGTTGCTCTCTGCTTTCACGTTCATACTTGATACGGATGTTCTGAATGTGCTGTATTTTCTTTTCACTGATCAAACTGTCACGATATGCTTGGCTTTTTTTATAATGAATGAAAGCCTGTTTGTTGTCGCCCCGTTTGAAACACATCTTGGACTTTTCATGATACAAGGCTTCCAAATCCTCCCACGCACCCAATTGTTGGGCTACAGGCTCTGCCTCTTTCATGTAATGTGATGCCATAGCCAAATCACCTTTGTCTATATTTGCCCTAATGAGTGAAATGACTGATTCCATCCAATGCCACTGGTCACCAACGCTCCTCAATATTGCTTCAGCATGCTGATATTTGGCAATCGCCTTATCCCATTGACCAGCCTTCTCTTCCAATCTTCCTAAATGCAGCCAGCACAACGCAACTCCCAAGCGCGAACCTGCTTTTTGATTCAGCTGCATTGATCTTTTGTAGTACCACCGTGCCGAATCTATTTTCTCCTGCGATTCCAACAGAGAACCCAAATTAGCATAATTAATGGCTTGTCCTAAGGCACTTCCTAACTTTTTCTCCCCATCCAAGGCCATCCTGAAAGCATTCTCAGCAGCCTCAACATTGTCAAGTGTGAGATGCACATTTCCAATACCATTTAACGAAACCACTCTGTTTTTTTGGAATGTGAAACTTGTATGATCGCTATATTGATCACATAAGTTTAACGCCTGATAATGTGCTGACGAAGCCTCTTCCAGTGCACCTATCCGTCTATAATCAGTCCCCGTCTGATTGAGAGCTACAATTGCCTCCAGCGTATCAGCCTGTTCCCTGGCAAGCTCATACTCTTTTTGATGAGCTGTCAAGGCTTGATCAAACTTGCTTGAATCACGATAAGCGGTTCCTAAGAACCGATAACAAAGCATCATAGCACCCCGATTGTGTTCCTTACGGTATTGCTCAAGCCGACGTTGCAATGAATCAATACTCCCCAAAGCCTTTAGCTCTTTCTCTAATTGTTCTTTCTCAAAAGTTGCTTTGTCTTTCTCCTCACTTCGAGAACAGCCAATCAACATTGACATGGTTAATAAGAACATGCAGAAAGAAGTAAGCAACTGCTTGATATTAACCTTGCGATAGGTGCCAAAGCTTTTGTTTCGATTCATTGTATAATCAGGATTTCTCTTGCAAAAATATAAATAAATACACGAAATCACAAAGAATCTTTAATAATTATGCCTACAAAAACAAGAATGTTTTATTTATGAAATGTTCTTCTCGTATTTAACCTCAAACGGAACGTTCTATTGTAAAATGTCTTTGGCCACAACGGTTTTTTAACACAAATGCCGGCCGTTTTTTCAACCAACTTGTTCGGTATTGAAAATAAGCCCAAAATAACGAAGTTTTATTATCAACCTGATTATTAGTGAGTTATACTATTTTCGAATCTAAAACACAATTAAAAAGTGAAGTGTTTGGGGCAAAAAATCATTTTTATATGCGAAAAAGTGCTTCTATCTCATGTAAATTGGGATGCAAAGTCATACAGGTTGGGGGGCAAAAGCATGATAATAGCCAACTAATAGCATGGGAATATGGCGCAAGATGATAATTTCAAGGTTTTAAAACACCGAAACCATCATCCAATTTTATCTATTTTGCGATTTTATTTTGTAAAAGAAAACGAACTTATTTAACAATCAAAAGTTTTATTAACACAACAAGCAACCTTGGCAACCATTCTGCAATCTTTTCACAGATTGTCGTAAATGGTTGCTTCATTCGGTCAACACCTTGATTATATAAGACAGCAAGGTTGTTTTTATTTACACCACACACCGTATTTAGATGAAAGAACTGTGGCAAAAACGAGTATCACCCAACTCGAGTGACACATGATGCCTCGCCATACAAAACACCATATAAAACCTGTTGGTTGCATTTATCAAGCATAGCTGTGCATCCCACCCAGCACGTAAATGACACCACAATAAGTCATCAGTACCGTCAAGAAAGCCAGTACGATATAGACATGCAAGAATATTGGACGGCGAAACGCTGGCAATGACTGTTCGTGGAACGTCAAGGAATAAACCAGCATGGTAATCAATGCCCATGTTTCTTTGGGGTCCCATCCCCAGTATCGCCCCCATGAAACATTCGCCCACACGGCACCAGTGAATATTCCTGCAGCCAACAAGAATACGGCTGGATACAACATGATGCGACTTATATCAGTCAATCGGTTGAGGATAGTAGTGCTACTTCCCATTCGGTTCATGATGAGTGCCGTGACACCATTGAAAAACAAGAACGCAAAGAGGGAATAGGAGAGCATGACCAAAATGACGTGTATGCTGAGCAGTGGTGATGCAAGCACGGGCATCAACGTTTTGATTTGAGGATTTCGCTCGCCAAGCATGGACACCATGAGGGCAAGACCAGCTGCCATGAGTCCGAATGGGAGAAAGAACGGTATGCGTTTGCCAAGTGGCAATGCGATGACAAGCATGCAAAGTGCCATGAACTGCATGGTCTCGAAGCCATTCGACAAGGGCATATGTCAATAATCCTTATAAATCAGGATTGTAGGTGAGAAAATTTTTAAATAATTTTGCAGCGTCTTAATAAGTATTTACAATTACATTGCACATGAGACTCTACACGATTTTATTTGGCACTCTGCTGGCAATCAACGCTGTGGCGGAAGAAACCGACACCATCAAGATAGGCAACGAACTGGAAGAAGTTTCCATCGTGGGATTCAAACAAGACAGGGCATCACTCTCGCCTGTCTCGCAGTCATCGGTGGGAAACCTGTACATCAACAACAACCAGTTGGACGGTGTGCGGGAACTGAGTGGCAGACTGGCCAACTTCTACATGCCCGACTATGGGTCTCGACAATACTCACCTATTTATATTAGGGGCATCGGCTCAAAGACCAGCACACCGTCGGTCGGCGTGTATGTGGACGGCATGCCCTTTTTCGACCGCTCGGTGCTGGACATGGACTTGTTTGGCATCAGCAAGGTGGAGGTGTTGCGTGGTCCGCAGGGCACGCTCTTTGGGCGGAACTCCACGGCGGGGCTCATCAACATCTATACCCTGTCGCCCTTGGACTATCAGAACGCTATGGCAAAGGTAAGCTACGGGGCGTACAACGACATTCAGGCCATGGCATCGGCATACCTGAAACTATCGGGCAACCTTGGCATTTCGGTGGCTGGCAGCTACCACCATAATGACGGCTACTTCACGAACACCTACCTGAACAAAAAGGCCGACCCGATGGATAACGGGACTTTTAGAATAGGAACGGCATGGAAGCCATCGCAAAGATGGACTATGCGATACTCACTGAGCCTGGACTACATCGACCAAGGGGGCTTTCCATACGCCGTATACGATGCCAAGAAAGACGAACTGAAAGACATCAGCTACGATGCACCTTCGGGGTACAGACGGTTCGTGCTGACAACCGGCATGAACTGGCGCTATGACGGAAGCAGGCTGAGCTTGAACAGCCAAACCTCTTTCCAGCACAGCAACGACAAGGTGTCTATCGACCAGGACTTCACGGAACGAAAAATGTTTTTCGCCAACATGCCTCTTAGGCAGAACATGTTCAGCCAGGAGCTTACGCTCCGATCGAGGAACGACACATGGTTCCACTGGATAACGGGCATATTCGCGTTTACGCAACACAAGAACTTCTCGACCACCATCGACTACTATACCCCAAGAAACCCGATGCGTGCCGCCGGCGTGAAGGAAAACAACAACGAGATACCGGTTTACGGACTGGCTGCCTACCATGTATCACAATTCGACCTGTACAAGGGACTGTCTGCCTCGGTGGGCATTCGCTACGACTATGAAACATCGAAGGTGAAGAATGAGACCTATTGGACACCCACGGGTAAGAACGGTGCCAACGCTACCAAGCTGGCCGACAGCTACGACAGCAAGATGCACTCGAGCCAGGTGACGCCCCGTTTCACCCTGAAGCAGCAGTTCACACCCGACAGGATGGTGTATGCCACCGTGGCGCGAGGCTACAAGCCCGGTGGATTCAATGCAGCGAAGGAAAGCAGCAACGACCGCTCGTTCGACCCGGAATACACCTGGAACTACGAGGTTGGAGCGAAGCTCAGCTTCCTTGACAGCCGTCTGTCGCTGGAGGCCAGTGCCTTTTACATTGACTGGAAAGACCAGCAACTGTCGGTCATCATCCCTGCGGTAGGTGCCGTGATACGCAACATCGGGCACTCGGACAGCAAAGGGTTTGAGATAGCTGTGGGCGGACAACCCATGGCAAACCTTTTCCTGCACGCCAACTATGGATACACCTATGCACGCTTCCTGGCAGCCAACACAGGAAAGAAATCAAACTATACAGGTAACATGCTTCCCATGGTGCCGCGGCACACCCTGTCAGTCAATGCCAACTACTCGATGTATCATGTGGGGATTATTGACAAGTTGATGCTGAATGCCAACCTCACGGGCGTGGGCAAAATTTACTGGCGCGAGGACAATGAGAAGTACCAGCCTTTCTATGCGCTGCTCAACCTGAAAGTGGCTGCCACCAAAGGACATTTCACCTGGGAGGTATGGAGTAAGAACACCACCGCAACCCAGTACATGGCCTACTATTTTGTGTCTTCCCAGAAGATGGCACAGGCTGGCAAGCCTTTCTGCATTGGCACCTCATTGGTGTACACGCTCAAATAAACAAGTCGATAGCCCAACAAGGCGGGGACATCGTGGCCATGGTCGCGACTCACCGCTGGGCTTGCATGACCAATTCTTTCCAACCAACACAACGTATATGCCCAACAAGAACAACGCCCAACTGTTAGGAACTTTCTTCAGTCTGTACATCGCACAGGCGGTGCCCATGAGCTTTTTCTCCACAGCGTTGCAGGTGATGATGCGCCAACAGGCCTTCTCGCTGACAACCATCAGCCTTCTGCAACTCATCAAGCTGCCGTGGATACTGAAATTCCTGTGGTCGCCCATCGTAGACCGGCAATGCATGACGGTGAAAGACTACAAACGCTGGATTGTATCGTCAGAAATAGTGTATGCCGTGCTGATATTGGGTGCGGGAATACTAAGGCTGGAAACCAACATCCAGCTCATTATCATCCTGGTATTCCTGTCGCTCATCGCCTCTGCTACACAAGACATCGCCACCGACGCACTGGCCATACTCTCTACGAGGAAAGAGCAGAAGAGCTTTGTTAACAGCATGCAGTCGATGGGCAGCTTTGGTGGAAGTCTGCTGGGCAGCGGCGTACTGCTCATGGTGTTGCACCACTATGGCTGGAATGTTGTGACCATTTGCCTGAGCGGCTTTGTGCTGTTGGCACTTGTACCCTTGCTCATGAACAAGAAGCTGCAACTGCTGCATGCCAAGGAGCCGACCCATAGGGCCAAATGGAATGACATCATCTGGTTTTTCACCAATCGAACCGTCTACCCACAGATAGGGTTCTTGCTCCTCTACTATGCCAGCATCATGGGACTACTGTCGGTTGTAAGGCCCTATATGGTAGACCTTGGCTACAACATGAAGGAGATAGGCGCGCTCAACGGCATCGTGGGCATCTCTGCCGCCATGCTCGTTGCCTATCCTGCCAGCATGCTGATTAGGCGCTGGGGGGCGGAGAAGGTGAAAGTGGTCTTTGCCGTCTGTATCCTGCTGGCAACCGTTTACTTCACCCTCATGTCGTGGTCCACACCCACGAAACCATGGCTCGTCGGGGGCATCATACTTCTTTGGGCCTGCTATGGCATGGGGACAGTGGTGGTATACACGTCGGCCATGTTCTGTGTGAGGAAAGGACTCGAGGGAACCGACTTCACCATACAGATAGTTATCACGCACATCAGCGGACTGCTCATGACCATAGCCAGCGGAAGAATTGCAGACCGATTGGGCTACAATGGTCTTTTCTGCATAGAAACAGCCATTGCCACACTCTCACTCTGCTATGTAACTTACTTCTTCTGCCGCGCCCGACGTTCTCAAAAACATATCACAAAACCACATGACTTATGAAGAAAAACATCCTGATTACAGCTCCACGTCACTATACGCAAAGACTGCTAACGGCCTTTGAAAAATACAAAGAAGAAGTAGAGGTGACCAACATCGCCATGGTAGAATCGACTTTCGACACGGCGAACGATGAGATGCAGAAGCTATGCGCTGACTTGGGCATGTTTGATTTCGTGGTGTGCCTCAGCCGAAAGGCCATTGACGCCATGCACAACTACTGTGACTGTGCAGAACAACTGGGCAAGACGCAGTTCTTAGCCATTGGAAAAGACAACGAATATCTACACGACGTGCTGGGTGTAACGCCTCCGTTCATCTCAAAAGAGCCAAGTCCCATAGGCATCGCCCATGCGCTGAAAGAGCGTGGCCTCAACGAAGGATGCCGCCTGGCAGCCCTCGCGCCTGCGTTTGTTGGCATGGAAGAGCCTCGAACCGTTCCCGACTTCATGGCAAAGCTGAGCGAACTGGGCGTACAGGCCCACCGTGTTGATGCCTACGTCAACATGGCAACAGAGCTTTCCGCAAGGAAGCAAGCCTACGACCTCATCATCGACAAGCGCATTGACTGCGTAGCCTTTACCAGCGGAAGTGAGGTAATGGCATTCAACGATGGACTGAAGGAAGTGTATGGCACCGATGCCTGTTGTATTCTCAATGATGTGGCCATCGCCTGCATGGGGCCATACACCGCCATGCAAGCCAAGCGCATCGGGTTGAAAGTGGACTGGGTACCCGCCGAGTTCAACTCTTTTGATGACTTCACAGCCAGCCTCGTTAAGCATTGGCGATAATCAGCAATGAGGCCTACAATTGCCACAACGTACTTCCTTGAGGATGCAACGATTTCCACTCCCCCTCCAAAAAGGCCATCAACACATCGTATATCGTAGACTCCGTCCTTGCCAGCAATTCCATAACCGAACGATCTACACCTTAGACCGAGGGTTGAGTCGATTACAGATGATAATGTGTGGAGTCAAATTGCTCCATGATTGAAAATAATCCCCCAAAAGGAGTGAGTCTCTCAGATTTAATTTGTATCTTCACCATGCCTATCGTTGGATTCTCTTTTGTTTGCAACACTAAGATAAGTGAAAATTCTGACATGGCAAAATCCTGAGCAACTTTTTGTTGCTCAGGTACTTAAAATGTTTAATTTATAATAGTGTTGCGGAATCAAGGTTAACTACAAAGCAAAAATATAGGCGTATAGCTCATTTTGCAGGCTAATTTTTTGAGTTAGGTGTTCAATAGCTCAAATTGCAGGCTGGCTTTATTCAGAATATTCAAAGAGTTTATATACCTTTGCCATGCAGTCTGAAGCATAATGGGGCTCTGCTGGGGAGCAACTCCATGAGGAATAGGATTGTATAAAACGACAAGTATGAGCAGGATCCACTATGGGTGTGGTTCCTGCTTTTTCATACTTTGAGTTTCTATCAATGCCAAGAAAAACCCATTGATGAACCTTTTGCGGTTCTCTTGTGTAAGTCCGCTATGATTGTTCAAGTTTTTCTTCAGGTCAGTGAATGTTCCCTCAATCTTGTTGTTAGTATTGGGCATTCCCCAGCATTCCTCCCGCTGGCAGGTAAAGAGATAAGGCGAGTAGAAATCAAGGCTGTTCATGGCTGACCTCAACCGTCGGTGCGTATAATGCAGCCTGCCGTCCTTGTGCAGGCTGCGGTGTTCTATCGTACCCTTCCACTTTTCCTTCCATGCTTGATATTCGCTCCTGAAATCAGCCTCGTGGATTCGATGCAGCCTGTCCACAAGAGCCTTTAAATCCCGGCTGGCCAGCATTCTCGGATTCTGCGTAAGATACCTTCTGACAATCTGCTTCATGTGGAACTGGCACATCTGTACATGATACTCGGAGAAAGACTTGAAGAGGCTCTTTTTCCCGTCAATGATTAGACCGCGTATGACATATCCACGCTTCTCAATACTGACGACCGCATCTTCATAGTCCTTCACCGTCTCGCTCTTTACAAAGGACAGATAGAGAGGCTTTCCGTTCTCCGTATCCAATGCGAGCAGCACACCGAAGTTTCGACCCCAATACGTTACGTCCAGATGGACAAAACCACTTCCGTTTAGTGGAGGTTGCACCCACTCACACTTGATGTCATGCAACCTACGCTTGACCGTAGAGAGGCTTATCCTGAAGCGTACCGATAGTTCGTTGATCGTCTGCTTCTGTTGTTGATAAGCAGTCCACAATTCATCATCGCTCACTTGGAAACCGGAGCGAAACTGATAGCCGCAATCCTGACATTTATACAGTTGTACACCTTTGCGAACACCATTCTTTTTCGTATGCGTACTGCCACACACACGACATCTCATTTTGAACATACTAACTTTGAATTTTGAGGCAACTTAAATGCCCATAAAGTTAGTGTACATCGGAAAGATACCTATGTCTCAGCCTGCAAAATGAGCTATTGAGCAATTTGAATCGTCAATTTAGTGCTGAAGGTATCTTGAATGGGCGAAACATGTGTATATATCGAATGGCATGACACTTTTCAGCCTGCAAAATGAGCTATAGGTCAAAATATAATTATAGAAAACAACTAAATATTTGTTATTTTGACAAGATTCTTTTATATTTGGCTCGTAAATTAAATTAAAAATTATACCAATTAACATAAACCCCTAATTATGAGAAGATACATTGTTTTAAATTGTATGCTTATCTTTTTTTGTTGTTTTTTCAGTTGTTCATCAGACGAGAATTCCACAAAAAATTTGCTCCCAACAACAGAAGTTTCGAACATGTCTTCTAAAACAGAAGATATTGTTACAGATTTGAGTACACGATTGTACGCATCTTATTCCAATAGACAAACGAGAGCCTTAAACAAGTCTTCCGATGGAATAGTAACTCCAAATTATTTTGGGGGTTCCTATTTCAATGGTAGCAAATTAGTTGTTTTAATAAAAAACAATGATAAACAAGGCATAAAAGATGTTCAAAAAAGAATCGGAATATCATCTTTTATACTCTATAAAAAATGTAGTTTCTCACTGAACGAGTTAAATAAACTTAATGACGATTTAGGAGAAATCTATTTCAATAAAAAACCTCTAAGAGATAAATTAGGCTGGACTGCAGTAGGTATAAATCAAATGGAAAACCATGTCATTGTTTATCTAAAAGAACTCTGCCAAGAAAAAATATCTTTATTTAAGCAAGACGTTTCTAGTTCGCCAATGATCATTTTTGAACAAATGGATGAAATAGAAGCTCTTAATACTGTACAGCCAGACAGTATAGCATTCTATACACGAGCGGCGAATGCGTTAACTAATATACACATGGGGAGCGGTTATACCTGTACCAAAACATTACAGGCTAGCGGATCTGTAGGGTTTAGAGCAAAATTAAATGGAAAAAAGGATTTGTTACAGCAGCACATGTTTTGCCAGCAACAAACTTAAGTGTAGTTTTTAATTCTAAAACATGTGGAACAGTTAAAAAAGTGGTTAAAGGTTCTTCTGTAGATGCTGCTTTCGTTGAAATAAATGAAAGGTTATTTTACCCTACAAATGTTACTCAATGGACAAAAAACGTTTTATCATCCTCTTTCGTTTCCCATTCTTCCTTAACAGGAAAAACTGTAACAGCAGAAGGTAATACAACTCGAAAAGCAGTCACAGGTAAAATCACAACCACCGAATTGCAATATACTATATCATGTAATAGCGTAGTAGGAACATTAAATTATAACATCAAACGAGGTGTTTCCGCTACATATACTAATCAAAAAACTATTTTAAAAAGTGGAGATAGTGGCTGTATTGTTTATGATAATAGCAAAAAATATGTGGAATACTTTCTGCAACATTTTACAAAAAACTCCTTCTTATATGATATTTTCTAGTGCAGACTTATCTGTAAAAGATTTGGGAGTAGATATATATTGAGAAACATTCTATAACTAAAAACATTCAGAATACAGTTCTTTCAATATAAAAAGTGATTTGGAAGGAAATAAATTTGTTAATTTAGAATTAGCAGAAAAACCCACAGGCGTAAATCTAAATAAAATTCTGACATGGCAAAATCCTGAGCAACTTTTTGTTGCTCAGGTACTTAAAAAGTTTAATTTATAATAGTATTGCGGAATTAAGGTAAAATAAAAAGATGATGAAGATAAAAGAAGTCAAGAATATAATAAAAGGGGGCTTTTTAATACAAACGGCCAAAGATAACAGTTTGATGTATCAAATCAGTAATAATACTTTTATAAATAATAAAAGCTATCATTATGTAGCTCGTTTCGAGCAACATACTTTGAACGATACTTTGTATGTGAATAATTTAAAACATACCGTATATAAATTCGACTCTCAAACAAAGGAATTACTTCCCTATATCACTCATGGAAAAGGATGGGTGGAAGGTGTTACACCTAATGGATATATATTAGCTAATTACAACAAGGAAAAGAAATTGAGAGAGTATACATGTATTCGTAATGACAATAATATATGGGAATTGGAATCTCCTTTTGAATCTTTTTCCTTATTCAAGCAATATGCACTTGCATGGAAAGGGAAAAGAGAATATGCAAATACATGCCAGCTAATCGACTTGGAGACAGGAAAAGTAATGTGGGAGAAAGAATATACAGAAGCTCATATAGACTTAGTTATTCCTTTTGAAGATAAGATAGTCATAGAATGGTGCACAGAATTATCATCTGACAAAAAAGATAAGATTATTTGTGTAGAGATTCCGTCAGGTAAAGTCTTATGGGAAAATTCTACAAGTGGAAATTATAAAAAATATGGAAAAAATAGACTTGTGAGTTTTTGGTCACATTATTCAACGGTTGGACCATCCAAAAACCATAATCAATACGCAGAGATTGATACTGAGACGGGTAAGGTATATATTCATAAATTTGAAAACTATAATAAAGAAGTCTTCACAACTATGGTTTATAAAGACTATCTCTTTTATGCTTATCATTCCGACAACTCAGAATATTCAGACAGAATGGGAGTCGGCATTATTGATTTGCGGACACATGAAATGATCCAAGAATACGACATCGACTTCACTCGTGGAGATTGCAACTATATAAAAAGCATGGGCGTTTACAAAGGCGACCTTTACGTGGAAGTGGAGACAGAAGTGAATCATAGCGACATTCATGTATTCGAATTGGAAGAGGAATAAACTCATGCAGAAAAAGTATTTATCCTCAAATCAGCAACTAAGCCCTTGAACGTCCTTATTGCGTTTACACGTCCTTTCGTTACTGAATTTGCAGATAATTTGAACTTGAAGCACCCACTTCTGCCTACAATATCCCCTTACCCCACAATGTGACTTGAGGCAATACACAATATCATTCCCATAAGTTGTTTATTCATAAGTTTTCAAATACCACATAGGTAATAAATAATGGACATCTGGAGCTTTTCGGCCTACCAAATGTCTATTACGCCAAAATCATTATATTCCTACATGCTTTTCCCAAAGAAACAGACACTTGTTATTTGTGATGATTTAAATAATCTGCTATTATAAGCAATAATAAGTTGATAGCAAGTAAGCTAAAGTTGAATATTTTTGCTTTCTTACATTTCGATTTCATTTCTTGAGTATTGCTTTGCTTGTTGTATTCATCAAAAATCTCTCTATATATACCATTTCGAAAGAATATCATGTATTCAAAAATCACCCAGAAGACAATATATCCCCAAGCAACAAGTTTGTCAACACGAAGTGGAGTTCCAAGTAATAAACACACGAAATAATCAATATTTCCTATTAATGTAAATGATAAAATCATATGCAAACCGCAAGCATATAACATCGACATAGTATAGCTCTCTTTATGCCTTCTGTAATAGCGATACACTATGTAGTGTGTGATATAATAAAAATCTATCATATTTTTAAATGTTATTTGTTCCAAAAATCTAAGTCATTATATTCCTACATGCTTTTCCCAAAGAAATAGGCATCTGTTATTGGTAATGATTTAAGTAATCTGCTATTATAAGTAATAATATATCGAGAACAAGCAAGCTAAAGTTAAATATCTTTGCTTTTTTACATTTTGACTTCATTTCTGGTGTATTACTTTGCCTTTCGTATTCATTAAAAAGTTCTCTATATCTCCCATTTCGGAATAATACTATGTATTCGAATATCGTCCATAAGATAGCATATGCCAAGATTGAAACTTTATTAAAGTGCCCCGGTATGTTAAGGAATAAACACACAAAATGATCAATTAAATCTATAAATCCTAATGATAACCCACCAAGAATTGTGAAAGCATACATAATCGATGTGTCACAGGTTTCATTATGCCTTCGGTAAAAGCGATATATTACATAATGTACGATATAATAAAAATCTATCATCTTTTATATTATTTATTCCAAAAATCTAAATCTTTATACTCCAATGCACTTTTTCCAAGAAAATAGGCACTTGATATAGCCCAACCATAACCAGGAATAAAGCCAACTCCTATCATGATTAAATATAGACCACCCTTACCAATAAGATTCTTTTGACCATCAGATATTTCATCAGCGGTCATAACAAATGAAACTACACCAGTAACACTACCCAAGAACTTTATCCCTGTTGCAATTTTATTAGCACCTCGTAGACTGAAATCGATATCGACATTTCTTAATCTAAATGTTGGCTTAGCAGAGTTTATATATTGTCCTATTCCGTCTCTAAATGCGTAAGCATTACTTCTTTCAAGAGGTTTAGTTAATCCCCATCCTGCGAATCCCACTCCAGTACTTATATCTGTATTGGCATTGCTTATAGCTTTCCACCAGCGGCTCTCTGATGCTTTTTCATGGAAACGTCTTTCTAATGTTCCACCACTTGAATACCCCATACCGTTTAAACCAAACGCCACGAACCATTCTTTTTTATCTTTGGCATAATGTACATTTGAAAGTCCAACATAATGGCCGTTTGCGTAATTTAAAGCCTCATCCTGAGTATCAAACATTCCATTAATATAATTAACAGGATTGTTGTGGCAATATGCAAATGCGTAGAGTCAACCAGCATGTGCAAAATTACAAAACGTGTTTGAAGAACTCTCGTTTTGGTGTAGAAAAGTTTAATTTTTCTCTCGGTCTTTCGATTTATAATCGTGTTGCGGAATTAAGGTCGTACAGAAAATATCAATGATGAACAAAAAAAATTAAGTCAGAAATAAGATAGATACTAATAAAAATCTTAAATTTGTCAGCAAAATACAAATGAAATCACAAATATAAAACCATTATATGGAAGCAATACCTGAAAACGCCACGGCTCCAACCTCATAGAATGGTGGCGTTTACAGATATCTTTCAATAATGAGAGTAAAAGATACACACGATTACGAACCTTAATGACAAACAAAGTGAATAATACAGAGGTCAAGAGAGAAACTGTCTCTACACAGGATGAATTGTCCCAACAGCAAACAACAGACAGGAGCAATGATAAGAAAAAGAGAAGAATGCCAAAGGGGATTATATGTCTGCTTATCATCACTGGGCTGTTTGGCGGAATAGCAAGCATTATGGGAGTGGCTCACATGCTCAACACCATTATGCACACGGCTCACGACTTGTTGCTCAATACCTGCTTTTATCTCATGGGCATCTGTGTGTTGACAGGTGCCTTAGGGAAGCTATTTGTTGAATTTGGAGTTGTGGACTTAATAGAACGAGCCTTGCGACCATTGATGAAACCCGTGTTCAGACTGCCCGGAGTGGCTTCACTTGGAGCGGTATTAACGTTTCTCTCCGACAATCCTGCCATTATCACTTTGGCACAAGATAAGCATTTTGGTAGCTACTTCAAGAAGTTTCAGTATATTTCGCTCACCAATTTCGGCACAGCGTTTGGCATGGGGCTCATTGTCATCGTCTTCATGTTAGGCAACGGTTATTTCGTGGAACCCCTCATTGGTTTTATAGGAGCCTGCATTGGATGCGTAGTCTCTACAAGGCTCATGCAACACTTTGTACTGAAAGGTTATCCACAATATCGTTCCGAAGAAGCTTTGGATGGAGAGAAGTTTCGCCAGCAACCCATTCGTCAGTTACACCGTGAAGAAACATCGGTGTTTCTGCGCATACTCAATTCTCTATTAGACGGAGGAAAATCGGGCGTCGACGTTGGTGTTTCCATCATTCCCGGTGTGCTTATTATTTCTACGTTAGTGATGATACTTACCTTTGGAGCCAGCGCAGAAGGCAATTTCACAGGCAAAGCTTATGAGGGAGTTGCCATTTTACCAGCCATTGCTAACAAATTAGATTGGTTACTCAATCCGCTCTTTGGGTTTTCAGACCCACACCAAATCGCCTTCCCTATCACTGCGCTCGGAGCAGTTGGTGCTGCATTGAGCTTAGTGCCCAACTTTATGTCACAAGGATGGCTGGATGGCAATGCCATAGCTGTATTCACAGGTATTGGAATGTGTTGGAGCGGTTTCCTTAGTACACATACAGCAATGCTTGATACCATTGGGTATCGGGAACTTACCTCTAAGGCCATTGTTTCTCATACTATCGGAGGACTTGCAGCTGCGCTTGCTGCGCATTGGGGATATCTGTTATATGCTGCGCTTTTCATATAAGGCTTTTTTATTTGTATCCAAGCTATCCTTTTATTGAAAGTATGAGTTAATGGTAGTATGGCGATAAGTTGCGCTTATTCATGCATGGTCACGCACCCAAAATTATTAATCTTATTTAATTCCAAGAATATTATGAACATCTTCGTCCTCTCCTTCTCAATCCCTGCATTAACATCATTTGTGATAGAAAAGTTGAAGATATACTGACATTTTTATATCTTCTTCCTTAATTTCTTTTCTATTTTGTCTTTAATTGATTATATTTAGGGTCTGCTAATTAACTTTAACTTTCTGAAAATTAACGATTTATATTGCATAAAAATCGGTCAATTCGCCCAAAATGACAAGAAAGAGAAACACACACTTTCTCCTAATACCTATACTAATATTATCTATCATACGCCCAGTAAATTGCTTTTTCATGCAACATATATTAAACATAACATAAAACAAATACTATATATAGTACTATAAAACATCTACCTTAATATTGACATTGAATCCATATAGACTACCTAATATTAATTTCGCCTTTCTTTTTTTTCTTATCACAAACTTCAATGTTTTTTTTATATCCTTGTATTATCGGTGTAAGAAACTTCTTCGATTTGGTTGTTATGCACATTATACCGCCAACACGAGGATAAAAATACTTTATGATATTTTTATCCTTTATGATTTTAACATCCATAATATCTTCTTTACATACGCTATCCAAACTTTGGACTTCTACTCCATCGACCAAGATTACAGGAATGTTCAGAGAATCCTGTAAAATTATTTTTTCTTGTGCACTAATTGACGAGAAAAAAAACAAAAAGGACGCTACAATAATACTCTTCTTCATATGCTTTCTATTTTGCAATTGTTAATCCATTTTAGAGAGGTAGTAACAAATTAGTATACCGAGATTCACTTCATGTTATTTACCATACAAATTTACAATGTATTTCTTAATAATACAATTTATCAAAAACTATTATGTTAATAAAAGGTATTCCACCTGTGGAGTCAAATTGCTCCATGATTGAAAATACCCCCACAAAAGGAGTGAGTCTCTCAGATTTAATTTGTATCTTCGCTATGTCTTTCGTCGGATTCTCTTGCTTTTTTTTGCAACACTAAGATAAGTGAAAAATCTGACATGGCAAAATCCTGAGCAACTTTTTGTTGCTCAGGTACTTAAAAAGTTTAATTTATAATAGTGTTGCGGAATTAAGGTATTATAGTTTTGGATGACAATAAGTTCTTTTGTTAGTATGAAAGTAAAAATTTGCATTATTTTACCCTTATTATTCATTGTAAATCTGAATGTCTTAGGTCAGGCTGTATTGTTGGATAAAACAACAAATCAGCCAATATCCTATGCGCAGATTTTAAATAACAAAGGGGCTGTCGTTGGAACGACAGATATTGACGGTAATTTACCTAAAAACTTGAGTGATGAGATTGTTACTATACAGCATATTGCCTATAATCCAGAGAATGTGAAATCCTCACAATTTAAGAAAGGCAAATCTGTTTTTCTTTCCCCTATTGACTATCAATTGAAAGAGGTGACAGTTACAGCAAAGAATACAGATTACATTTATCTTAAGACTTACTTTCGAAGCTATCAACTGAATGATTCTTGCATGAAATATTTCAGAGACGGCTTCTTGGATTTTTTTATCAATGTAAAACATAAAGATACGGAGAGATTTGTTCAAAAGATCCGTACTTTCCAAAACAACGAATTGATTGAAAAGGATAAGAAAAGAACAAATACTCTTGTTGATAAATATATTTATACTCCATATTTGGACGGTCTCACATTGATAGAATCATTAAAAAAAGAAGGATGGAGATATAATGCAGATAGTATAGATTGCCGATTATTCTTAAACGAAATGGTTGGAGGTGTAATAAGGTTAGATACAGTTCAAGGGGTATTGCGAGTTGAATATGATGTTCTTACTACTAAAGAAAAGAAGCCTAAAACACTATTTGGCTATACTACACGGCTTGAGAACTTTTATCAGACAGAAAATTATATATATAAGTCTGAATATCAATCTTATATGGATTTGATAAACCGAAAGAACTATAGAAAGTTGTTTTTTAGTCACAAGAAGGAACCCAAAGAAAAGATGATTGAAGTTTTTGATGAACTATATGTTTTGGAACACAAGTATATCTCAAAAGACGAAATGAGGCAGTACAAAAAAGTTAGGAAATCAAAATCAAACGAGCCTTTTTCTGAATGGGATGATAGTACAATAGTCACTCCATTAGCACCACAATTAGTGCAAATAATGGAAAGTCATATGACACAGGTTGAATAATAGTTTCTTCTCTCTTACTCTACAAATAAAAAGTAGGCCTTGCCATGGATACATTTTACCATGGCATGAGCTACTTTAACGTAACCCCAAATCCGCAACTAAGCCCTTGAACGTCCTTATTGCGTTATTCTATGAAAATGTTCTATTTGGGTCGACATTGATTGAGCATGTAGAACCTTAGATTTAATTTATGACACCTATGGTAACGACCATAGCAGTTTAGACTTGCTGAACAACATAGGTTTACTACTGTTATAATTGATATAAATCAATTAATATAGCGTTGTATTATGTGGCGTTGAAAATGCTTGTATAGCAATTGATAAAATGCCACCTTTGCACTAACAAAACATACCAAACTATGCAGAGATACCCTTATATAAAGAAGGGTGCACAATATGCATTTTGCTACATATTTACACCAATGATGTTGTTTGCTTGTGGCAATGATGAACCATTACCAAATAAGCAAATAATCCACAATGAGAATGACAGTACAATCTCTCAAAATGATACTATAAAACATAGTCAGTATAATTTTGACCTTTACGATATTCCTATTGTTGAAGAAAACTACGTACAATGTTTTCTTGGAAATGTTGTTGATTTAGAGAACACTTCAGCACGACATATAACTTCTTTGCCAAACCCTCAATATAATAAGGTTTCGACCATGCTGTCATATGGAGCAGAATTTTATGAGTATAATTATACTCCAAATCTGTTAGAAACACAGAGGATTATAAGGTCATTAAAAGAGAATGATATTGAGCAAAATGAACAATTCACCTTTTCTCAAAATCGCTTTAATACACTGAAAGAGATTCGTTTGGCATATGGAGGGAAAGAATGCATCTCATTAGACTCCTTATGGCTACAAAACAACAGTATACAGCTTCGATATCAATCCTTTATTGTATATAGCTTGAATCAAGTAATGGCACATTTTTCCCTTGCTGATGAAACAGAGAACATACTGTCAGTATATCCTGTTGAGAAAAATCATTATGGCTGTATTAATTCGATAACTCTGGGGAAAATATGTTATGTCATAGCAGCGATAGAAAACCATAACGATGATGAACGAATAAATACAGCTGTTTCAATAGAAAACAATGGTATTGTACGCAATGCACTGATTATCACATTTGACAATCAGTGTAGACCTATTGTTCAACAACGTTCAAACTTAACAAAGCAAGATATACTTAATATTTTTAACCAACAACCCATTCGGCCTCTATATTTTAATATATATAGTATGAAGAATGGCGCAATTTGTACGTTAAGGAATACGATAAACATAAAATAATATTTATGAAACGCTTTTTAGTTGTTATTCTGCAGGCTTCAACCATGATGCTTGCATTAACTCTTGTTTTTTCATGCTCTAATCAAGAGGTCAGTCTTCAAACCATTTCAACAGAAGAAAACAATCCATATAAGTGGGATGAGTCATTTCATGTGAATTCTTCCACAAGAGCAGTTGTAGGCATTATCCAAGATCAGTTTGGAAAACATCTGCGCAAGCATTATTACAGGTATAGATATTCAGCACATACCGCCTTGATGTCCTGATCCACTTGGCTGGTACAGAGATAAACCTGAAGACAAACGCTATTATGCGACTTGTTGCATTGAGTCCGAACTTCTTTACGTCAAGTCTTTGAATAATGGCCTTGTAAAAGTTACGGATTATACCGACTATCAAATCGCCAATAACCGCCACAGAAGTAGATACTCATGAGAGAACGGATGATTTCGCTGTACTGATAAAAGTTTAATTTATAATCGTGTTGCGGAATTAAGGTCGTACAGAAAATATCAATGATGAACAAAAAAATTAAGTCAGAAATAAGATAGATACTAATAAAAATCTTAAATTTGCATCGTGTTTCTTCGGAGACACAAGACATTTTGAAAATAAGAAGCGTTATGCTCATCTCGAAGTCGGGAACGTAGGAAATTCAAGACTTAATCCAGAGAGACAGCATAGTGGTTCTCACGCATAGGCGTGGGGCTGCTATCTCCATTCTTTGGATAAGGTTTTTCCTACGACCTCCGACTTAGACGTGGACTTAGTCAGTTCCACGCTTCTCATATCTAAACAATTAAAGGCCGAGAGGGACTGGACAGGCAGGGAGCAAAGGTATGAATATAACTGAAAACATGGCTCAAGAGTTGATTGCAACCTACAACTCTGGTGATGAAGGTAAAACTTATCAAAAAGCGAAAGAACTTCTTGACAGATTCAAAAAAGAAAGGGCTTCGTTCACTTATGCTGAACATCATTATCTAATGGCAAAGGCTTTCTACTACATTTTTTTCATCATCACAGACCTTAACACAGACGACAAAATCTCTATCGTTAAATTCATCTACTACCATCTGATGGAAAACTACTTGAAAAACGCTGATGCCGATGCATCTACTCCACAATATAGAGACCTTTTAGGGGGCTGTCAGCTTGGACTTGTTATCATGCTAAGGCATGGGCAATTTATTACGGCCTGCATATTGGCAGGTATTTGTCATATTATGCCGAACTATGCCCAAGAAAATCTCTTTGAACAAATCCTGCTGTTCAGCAACATATTATACAGGGCAGAAGAAGAACATTTTCATTATTTCTCTGATGATTTAGTGAGCAAAGACTATAAAAATATCACACAAGGCATAACGAAATACTCACTTAATCCCGAAGAGTTTACGGCACTGAAAGAAAGATGCAATAAGTCTATGAGAAATAATTCGACATATATATGCGCATCTTTTCCAATGTATGAATATGATGACGATGAAATTTGGTAACTCCCTTTTATAAAACAAAACATATAATGGTCTATATAATCATAGCAGCAGTAATCATTCTGCTCATTTACATTGCTCTCAAAAGAGATGCACAGATAAAAGAAACTAAACGACTCGCATCTAAAAATCAATACATAGATGCAGCTGGACACACAAAAGAATGGCCTGTTGGGTCATTTACTATGCAAGGCAGAGGACTTAGACCTTTACATAATTTCTATAATAGTACGCCAATAGAAAGACTTCTCGAACTTGAACAACAAGGCTATTCTTTCATGTTCTTCAATCCTGATTCAGAACTTCCACCCTCTATGCAACGGGCTGTAATCGCTTTTTATCAAAAGGATGGTGTCTATACGGGTATCTATTCTGAAGAAGATGTTGAGAAGTTAGATAAAACGGGAATTAAGTATATCAGACTGATCAATAAAAAGTAAGTGAGACTATTTAGGGTCTGCTAATTAACTATAACTATCTGACAATTAACTATTTATGTTGTGTAAAGTTTAGTCAATTCGCCTAAAATGACCACCTTTGGATGTTAAAACGATTCAAGAATCGAGATGAAATACTACTCACAATATCGCAGTCACGACCTGTTTGAACTTCAGGAGTCACTTTCGGGATTGAGCAAATCCAACCGTTGGGTCAAGCTGGCCGACCACCTTCCCTAGGACAGGATAGAGAAGGAATACAACAAACGTCTGAGGAACAGTCACAATGGTGCCGGCAACGATCACGGCGGTACGATGAAGATTGACGTGTGGAGTCAAATTGCTCCATGATTGAAAATAATCCCCCAAAAGGAGTGAGTCTCTCAGATTTAATTTGTATCTTCACCATGTCTATCGTCGGATTCTCTTGTTTTTTTGCAACACTAAGATAAGTGAAAATTCTGACATGGCAAAATCCCGAGCAACTTTTTGTTGCTCAGGTACTTAAAAAGTTTATTTTATAATAGTGTTGCGGAATTAAGGATTAAGATATGTCTTCAGTGTAACCCTTCTCATATTCACTTTAGGATTATATGTTTTTGGCAACGGCCACAGCCTGCCGAATGCGGTCTGCCATGCCGATGCCTCCCTTGAGGTTTCCTGCCAGGACAAGGCCAGGGTAGCGTTGCTCCACTTTGTCAATTGCCGCGAAGCGCGCCCCACTGGTCACCTCGTATTGAGGAATGGCCCGATGGTGGCGGAATATACGAAGCGCGTCGGGTTGAATATGCTTTGGCAATTGTAGCATCCGGTGCAAGGCATCATCGACAATGTCTGTCAACTCATCATCAGTCTTACTTATAAACTCCTGGTGTCTCACTCCTCCTAAGAAGAATGAGAACACTGCCCCGTGCTCTGGCGCGCGCTCCTCAAAGCAAGCCGATGGGAAGAGGATGCCCAACACTTGCTGCCGTTCACACGAAGGAACCAGACCGCCAAACGCTTGATACTGCCTTCCGCCGGTGTTCCTGATGCCCACGCCTACCTGCACGATGGGTGCGTAGAACAGGTTGTTGACATCTTTCATGAGCCTTTCATCCACGAATGGCAGGAGGGCGGGCAAGGCATAAGCGCCACATGTGGTCACCACCTTGCGGCAAGCAATGCGATGTTCCATGCCGTCTGCCGTAGTATATCTCACCTCATACCCATTAGCATCAGGAAAAACTTGTACGCCATTGGCCCCGGTAGTGATATGCTCCGGCCCAATGGCCGCGCCCAAGGCCTGTACCAGATGCTCCAGACCGCCTTTAGCCGAGAACACCTGCTTGGTAGCCAGTCGGTCGCGGTCACTCTTAGGCTCCCTGGCCTTGGCCATGGCACCACGGATGAATCCCCCGTACGTTTGCTCCAGATTGTACAGCTTAGGCAAGGCATAACGGGTAACGAGCGTCATGGGGTTGCCCGCATAGACACCCGACACGAAAGGATCCACGGCATAATCAAGATACGACCTCCCTAATCGTCGCGCAGCCAGCTCGCCAACCGATTCATCAGGATTGGTTCCTTTGGCACGGAACGGCTCACCCAGGATGCGAAACTTGTCGTGCCAGGTGAACAAGGGCGTGCGCAGTCCGCCAATCAGTCCGGACGGCAGCTCTCGGAAGCGGTCGCCCTTCCATATCAAACGGCGCTTGGAAGATGCGCGCGCCGTCTCCAACTGGCAGTCACCGTCCAGCGCGTTGAACAGTTCGACAATCTCCGGATAGGAGATTGCCCCTGTGTTGGGGCCGCTCTCCATCACAAAATCGCCTACCTGGTGCGTGTGGATTTGTCCTCCAATGCGGCTGGCCTTCTCCACCACACGCACGCTACGTCCTTTTTTTATCAGGTGGAAGGCTGTGGTGAGGCCGGTGATTCCGGCGCCAATCACGCAAACGTCAACGGGTTCTGGTGTTTCCGTGGACAAGGCAGACGGTTGGTCGGCCACAGCCATGGTACCTTGTTGCCCTTGAATATCTTCTAATGGCATCATCTTTTCTATATTTTAGCCTATACTGGCTTTGAAAATTTCTTGTCGGTGTGTTGCATCAGCGGGTCGAGAGTGGCCACTACATTCCGTACGAATGGCGAGCCTATGCTGGTCATGGCCACAACATCATCGCTAAGCAGTATCAGTCCGTCGGCCTCCATTTCGCGCAACTTAGCCTCGTCGTAGTTGGTGGCGGCCTTCACCTCGGCCGGCGTGATGCCGATACGCCCAGCTATCTCAGACCAGGAAAGATGGTAGTTGCACATCATCTGCGCAATGACCTCGCGCACGATTTGCTCCTGCCTCGTGAGTTGGTAGCCACGCCGGGTGTACAACTTGCCCTGTCGTATAGTGTCTATATAGGCTTGGATGTCACGCCCGTTTTGCGCATAGGCCGTTTCCAGCTGACTGATGGCCGTTACGCCGAAGGCATAGACCTGCCCTGTGGTGCGGCGCGTGCAATATCCTTGGAAGTTGCGGTGCAGCTGCCTGGTGTCCAATGCGATACTCAGTTCGTCGGTAGGCAGCACAAAATGATCCATGCCAATGCTGCGATAGCCGGCGGCATGAAAGACATCCGCGGCTTTCCGGTACATCTCCTGCTTGTCGGCATCCTTGGGCAAGCCCAGCTTCTCGAGTACCAATTGCCTTTTATGCACCCATGGCACATGTCCATAGCTGAACGTCACCACGCGATCGGGATGCAGGGCTGCCGCTTGCTGGGCGGCCTGCGCGAACGACTCGGGTGTTTGAAGTGGCAGCCCGAACAGCAAATCCATGTTGATGGTCGCACCCTGGGCGCGCAACATGTCCATGATTTCGCTTATAGGCATCAAGGGCGGCCTGCGGTTAACGGCCTTCAGCACGCGCAGGTCGAAGTCCTGTACGCCTAAGCTGTAGCGCGTAAAGCCACATCTGCCTAATTCCTCCCAGTTGCTGGCCGTGAGATAGCCGGGATGGCATTCGATGGCTATCTCGGGATTCTCTATGGCCGGCATCAGTGACAACAGGTGCTCGTTCAGCTCCTGCAGGTAATGGATGGACAGTGCCGTGGGACTTCCGCCGCCATAGTGTATCTGTGAGATCTGCCGTGTAGCCGTGTCAATCCGTGCAGCCACCAAGTCGATTTCCCGATGCAAAGCGTCCACATAGTGGCCTATCACCACATCGTCCGCCATGGGGTAAGAGTTGCAGCCGCAGTAATGACACAGATGCCTGCAAAACGGAATGTGCAGATAGAACGACACCAGCGGCTGGCGCGTTTGATGATTGGACGCGTCGACGGCAGCAAGATATTCGCGTTCTGTAAATTCGTGGAAATAGTTGGCCGGTGGATAGCTGGTGTATCGCGGCACGGGAATATTGTATTTGTTTAGTAATTGCTGATTCATCGTGAGAAAAGATTATCACTTACGCCTCGCTTCATTTCCAAAAGCACCATGTCCGCACAGGCCTTCCGGCACACGGAAACTTTGGCATTAGAACTTCCACCTCTGCCAGCATGGCTACATGGCTTGAGCAAAGGCGAAAAAGAATGACATGCGCAGTGTGAGTAGTATTCATCTGTCTGCATGCAAAGTTACAATTTTTCTGTGAATATCATGTATCCTATCTTATGAGGATATTTGTATCTTACGTGCGGACAGCAGGACGTTCGTTATTGAACGATGGCTTTTTTCAATAACAAATCTAATTCTAACGAAACCAATTACCTTGTTTGTGGATCAATGAATGGTGCGTGCTTAGTCTGGTTTACTTTATTGGCTTTCATTTTTTGTAACAACAATTACCCTTCAATGAAAGCATCCTATGTGAAGGAATCCGTTGTTTTTTTGTTCTGTAATTTTACCATAAAACAATCATCTAAAATCTTCGAAATAGAAAAAATCAATAGGCAAGCACTCTACAAAAATGGGTTGATTTTAACAAAAAAGACGGATTTTAAAGCTGGAACATTGACTTAACGCACTTGGAAACACCTTTTAGAGGGGTTATTCACATGCTATAGCAACATCAAAGCATGCATATTCGATGCTTATCTCAATGCTTTTGCCGACAAGAAGTGGTAAAAACAGGAATAAAAAGAGAATAATTTTGCGTAATATATTCAATAACAATAAATTATGAACACGGCTCATTTTTAGCGTTTTTACGACCAACTATGCCGGTGGTTGTCTACACGCAAAATATGAGAGGCACATTGTAAGGTAAATTCAGCATGGATGAGCCTTCGATGCAGCGTGCCACCGAACTTGCAAAAGCTTGTAATAGGTGTGAAAATCGTGAAAATTAAAATGACAAAAATTTGTTGGTTCTGTTTTTTTAGTATATTTGCAGCCAAATTTTGATGTAGAACTAAGTCGTATTCTATATGGTACTTTCTCCTGATGACAAGCGTGTGACGCATAGTGGTTTGAGTTTCATAGGTGTTGTCGTAACGTTAGGTATTGTTTTTGGCGACATTGGTACTTCGCCACTGTATGTCATGAAGGCAATTGTTACGGCTGGTAGTGTTATCAATGCCCAATATATCATAGGTGCTGTATCTTGTATTATTTGGACGTTGACGTTACAGACCACGGTTAAATACGTGCTTATTGCGCTTCGTGCCGACAACAAAGGCGAAGGTGGCATCTTGGCTCTTTATGCGCTTATCAGGCGACATAGTCCAAAATGGCTTTACCTGTTGGCTATCATCGGGGCGAGTACGTTGGTTGCTGATGGCGTTATTACACCATCGATTACGGTGCTGTCTGCCATTGAGGGATTGAAGGTTTACGAACCCAGTACGCCTACTGTACCCATTTGTCTTTGCATCATTACGGTGTTGTTTGCCATACAACAGTTTGGAACCAATGCCATTGGTCGGTTTTTTGGACCCCTTATGTTCGTATGGTTTGCCATGATGGGGGTGCTTGGCATTGGTCACATCGCTGACTTCCTGCCCATACTCAAGGCATTCAATCCATATTATGCGATAGAACTATTAGTGCACGACCCTAAGTGGTTCCTCATTCTTGGCGCTGTTTTCCTGTGTACTACGGGAGCTGAGGCTCTTTATTCCGACCTTGGTCATTGTGGCGCACAAAACATACGTGTGAGTTGGGCGTTTGTTAAATTGATGCTCATCCTCAACTACTTAGGACAAGGTGCGTGGATTATCAGTCATCCTGATAGTCTTGTTCCTGGTATCAACCCTTTCTACGCTATCATGCCCCACAGTTTTCTGTTTTTTGGCATTGTCATGGCGACAATTGCTGCCGTCATTGCCAGTCAAGCTCTTATTAGTGGTTCGTTCACTATTTTCAGTGAGGCAATGAATTTGAAGTTTTGGCCCAGACAGAAGATAAAATACACTACCGACGTTAAAGGTCAACTGTATGTACCTTTTGTAAATATGGCACTCTATGTGCTTTGCGTTCTCGTTATTCTGTTTTTCCAAAACTCAGAAAATATGGAGGCTGCCTACGGCTTAGCCATTACTATAACGATGCTCATGACCACCTTCCTGCTTTTTGCCTATTTACATAAGTGTAGGGTGTCACCCTTGTTTATTCTGCCCTTTGTCGTCTTTTTTGTAGGGATTGAAGGGATTTTCTTTATTGCCAACATGTTCAAGTTTGTTCATGGCGGATGGGTAACGATGCTCATGGCTGGTGTCATGTTCTCTGTGATGTATGTATGGTACAATGCGCGCCTTATTCGGGGACAACAGGTTGACGTACGTGATGTAAGAGATTGGTATGACGTTATTTCTGATATAAAGAAAGATACTTCTATTGCTAAGTTTACCACAAACATGGTCTATCTTAGCAAGCTTTCTGGAACCTACGAAATAGAACAAAAAATTCTATATTCTATCATCAACAAGCATCCTGTTCGAGCCGACCACTATATATTATTGCACATCAATTATCAGGATGAGCCTTCAACGCTTGAATATGAGTTTACCACTCTTATCCCTGATACGCTCTATCGCATCAATTTGAATTTAGGATTTCGCATACAACCCTTGGTGAATCTTTATTTTCGGCAAATTATAGAGGAGTTAGTGGCTCGCAAAGAGTTTACAATCGACAGCAGCTATCCATCGCTCAGGAAGCATCACATTCCTGCCAATTTTACCTTTGTCATCATTAATCGAATTTATGCAGCTCTCAATCACTTCTCCCAGAAAGAACGCATTATCATGGGATTATATTCGCTCATTTCGCACATAAAACTAAGCATGACACATGCGTTAGGGCTTGATACAAGTAACGTATTCATCGAAAATGTGCCATTGGTGGTGAAGCCTCATCGCCAACGTGCCATCCGCCGAATTGACAACAACGCTGACGCTGAATGACATGGCTAAAAGGCAGTTGTACGAAGAAGCGCGAAGAGTGAATGTTCATAAACAAATTTGTTAAGGCTGGTTCTATAAATTAGCTTTGTTAGATTTTGAGCTTATTTTTGAGGTCAAAATGCAAGAGAGTGAAGGAGTGTAGCGAGCTACACGACCGAACGAACTTACATTTTGAACCAAAAACGGAGCAAGCCGAATGCAATCAAACATGTTTGAATTGTTGAGGCGCAGCCTGTTTTATATAAAAAGAAGCCAAAAGATAACAAAACGTATTTCATAAACATTTAATGACTATGTGCGGTGGTAATTTATAGAACCAGCCTTAAGCATAGCTGTGCATCCCACCCAGCACGTAATTCACACCAAAATAAGTCATCAGTACCGTCAAGAAAGCCAATACGATATAGACATGCAAGAATATTGGACGGCGAAACGCTGGCAATGACTGTTCGTGGAACGTCAAGGAATAAACCAGCATCGTAATCAATGCCCATGTTTCTTTGGGGTCCCATCCCCAGTATCGCCCCCACGAAACATTCGCCCACACGGCACCAGTGAATATTCCTATAGCCAACAAGAAGACTGCTGGATACAACATGATGCGACTTATATCAGTCAATCGGTTGAGGATAGCAGTGCTACTTCCCATTCGGTTCATGATGAGTGCCGTGACACCATTGAAAAACAAGAACGCAAAGAGGGAATAGGAGAGCATGACCAAAATGACGTGTATGCTGAGCAGTGGTGAAGCAAGCACGGGCATCAACGTTGTAATTTGTGGATTACGCTCGCCAAGCATGGACACCATCAGGGCAAGACCAGCTGCCATGAGTCCGAAAGGGAGAAAGAACGGTATGCGTTTGCCAAGTGGCAATGCAATGACAAGCATGCAAAGCGCCATGAATTGCATGGTCTCGAAGCCATTTGACAAGGGCATGTGTCCTCCCACATATCCCCTCAGCGCAATCACCACAAGTAGGAAACAGGCGGACAGGGCAAGCAACATGGCGCCGCATAGCTTGAGAGAGCGTTGTTGTGGCTTATTGCGTAACAGATTTCTTGCGGTCATGATATAGAACAGTATGCCTGCCGCGATAAGCAATATTGCCATGGGAAAAGAGAACTGGAGTGAATTATATATCTTTTCAGCCTTGAACCTGCTGTCGGAAGGCAATACTGTTCCTGCTTTTTTTTGTTGATATTCGCGTATTTTTTGGAGGACTTTTTCCACTCCTGTGTTGTCTTGTGCAAGTGCAAGCTCCATCACATAGTCAGTGGAGCGCTTGATGAAGAGCCACTCATCTTGTTCAAGTCCTTCTGGAAGTTGGTCGCCTTGTGCCATCCACCTTAAACTACCTGCCTCTTTCACAGGGAACATTCTTACGGCTTGTCCTGACATGAGTGACGCAATGATATTATATTTTTCGTACGCTGCCGCAACATCCCGTGCTTCGCTATTGCTGAGCGAGCCTTTGTTCATCTGCTCTATCAGAGATGAAAGTTTGAAACCTTGTGTATCACTGGTGTAGTCCATCCATGAGACATACCTTCCATTTGCGTTCAATGCCTTTCGTACACTTCCTCCACTTACCTTAATCATGGGCTGTTCCACCCAGTCTGTGGGGTATAATAGCCATCCCACGAGTACCTGTTCGGCGGTGTATCCTCGGTAGCTGTCACTGCCATACAGTTTAATAGTTAGATCTCTTGCCATTGTCTGCATGGGGCAGATGCGCCCACAGTGGTAAGCATAGAGGTCGCCAAAGCGTTCTGCCAACGCTGCTGGCAATGTTTTAGGAACTGGGATGTTACTGGAGGATAGCATCTTCATGGGTACAAGTAGCAGCAAAGCCAGCACTACCGCCTTTGCCTTGACGCTCTCCTTCTTCATAACCTGTCTAATCGTCCTTCGGAATCCACCACGTGGATCTGCAAGGAATGCAATGATGCTCAGTAGCAGCATGACGTATCCGCAGTATGTTACCGTGATGCCCAGCGGATCGTATGAAACGGATAGATGCACCCAGCCGCTCTCCGTGTCATAACCGCTTTGATAAAAACGATAGTATTGTTTTTTCGCAATGTTGTTCATGGACACCTGCTGCTCGTCTCCGTCACTAAAGGCAACATGACTGACAAAGTCCATGGGCGAATCCGTACCCGCATAGTACTCAATGTTGAATTTGCAAAGTTTCATATTGAAAGGAAGGCGCTGTTGTTTGCCGTCTTTTGTAATGAATGAGTCTGCTGGTTGTCCGTTGTTGAGATATATATCACCTTGTTTACCCGTCAGGAAGGTCAGGCCTGCGCCTAAGAGTATCACTGCGAAAGAAACATGCAGAAAGATGAGCGAATGCCGCATCACCGCATGCCAGTATCGCAGAATGGCAAACAGGGACGATATGGCAAGCATCATCCACAGTACAGCGAAAGCCCACGAGCCATAGATGTACTTGTGTGTTAGTTGTGTGCCGTACCTCTTATCCATGAACGAGGCTGCCGCCAAGACTATAATAGTCAATGACAGCAGCCCGAAAGAAATATTCGTTAGTCGTTTCTTCATTAGATAGATTCAATAAATTTGACTATCGCATGGCGGTCGTCCTTGTTCAGTTTGCGGAACTTCTCTGTTGTCCATCGTGCATGCGAAACGCCACCTTCTTTTGAACATCCATGCCACATAATTGCCTCTATGACATTTCTTGCTCTCGCATCGTACAGTCGGTCATCGTGACCAGTACATACTTTCATAAGTCCTTTGCCCCACAATGGCGGTGTACGTATCCATCCTTTGCGAACATCGTTCTTCATGTACAGCCTATGCGAAACTAAATCGGTGTAAGGCCATATCTTTTGTTTGGGATAATGTGGCAGACGTGGGTCGTTGGGTTTGATGTTAAGGTCGCCAGGATAGGAGAACTGGTCATTGCCTGTAATCCACATGGGACGGTGACACGTTGCACAACCTATTTCGTTGAAGAGCTTCTTGCCGCGTTGCACGATTGGGGAATCCATGTTACGTGCCGCAGGAACAGCCAATCCCCTGAGCCATACCATATAGTTCAGGTAATCGTTGTCTTCCATTTCAATTGGATGCTTGTCACTTGTGAAATAGTTATATATGTCCTTTTCTGGGTTGCCCGTTTTTTTCCATTCAGGGAAATATTGATAGAACACTTTCTGAATATCAGGATCTTTGCTTGCGGTTAGCGCATACTCCTTGGTCACATTAATTGTGGTGTGTCCACGCCTCGTTACATTAAAGTTTGCCCAGTGCTGCACATCCCAAGTAAATGTACTTAGGTCAAGGAAATGACCGAAGCGGAAAGGTTCCATTGTAATAGAGTCAATGGCAGTCCATTGTCCGTTCTTAAATCTTGATGGATCCAATTTCGCATGCGCTTCTTCGCGCTGCCACTGCTTCAACAGACTGTCGGCATCAATGGCTCCTATCAGTCCGTTGCCAAAGAAAGGAATGGCGTTCTTGAGTCGTATGTGAATATCGCTTACACTTACGGGTTTTCCGTTGTGTGACGGTTTCACATAATAGGCATCCTCTGGTATTTTCACGTCAGGATATATCAGGCTGTATCGCTCTCCGTCTGGGAATACGTTCCCCCAGTCGTCGGTATATTCCTTCCATGTAATTTGAACTTTTGCTGGGTCGAGATACGACTTGAATGGAGGCATGCCCTGGAACTTGGGACTGAAGAAGGACAGTAGTTCACCGTCATCGCCGAATATTTCCAACTCTGTGGCATTACCCCATTGTTTTGGATCGAACTTTGTAATCCGCCATCCGTGTCCATAACCGCAGTGACAGCTTTCACATGAGGGACGCGAATATAATGGTCCTCTTCCGTTGAAAGGACGTGTGCTTGAGTTGTATGGGCGTTCAAAGAAGTATTCACCCATTTTGAACTGATATTCCAGTCCTGCCTCTTCGATAGCGGGTGTGGGATCCTCGTACGCACTTGCAGTGGCATTGAATGTTGTGCCGAGTTTTCCTCCAGCATACCATTCGTCCGCCAATTCCTTACTCTCAGTACCACTGCCGTTGTCGTTGATATCTTTGTCCTTACAAGATATGACCGACACACATACAAATGCCATGGCAGCTACCGAAAGTACTTGTTTTGTGGTGATTGTGTGATGTTTCATAATCTTTTTGTTTTAACATGTTGACTAAAAATGCGGATGAGTTTCAGGCGGTTTAGCCACCTGAAACTCGAATACGTCGCACCTTGATAACCGGTGTTCACGCTGTTATTTCTTCAACTCAGTCTTCAGTTCACTGAGCGTCTCATCAAGTTCCTTGCAAGCATCCATAGCTGCTTTGCAACTTGCATCTTTATAGTTATCCACAAATGGAGCTTTCATGTTCTTGATGGCTGTTTGTGCTTTCGTAATAGCTGCCGTCACTTTCATGTCCATTTCCTTGTTGTGCTTTGCCATATAATTATGGATGGAGGCACCACGATTACCCTCAATACCACCATAATAAACGTTCTCGACAGAGATGATATTGTTGTGGAAGTCATGAATGGACATTTGGCTGTATGGCGACTCTATGTATGAAACGTCCTCGCCGGTGTGCGCTGATCCAATCTTCGATGTGCCAACCTCGTCACAGATACTATTGCATCCCGACACAATTTCCTGTAGAGCGGCAACCCATGAGCGGTACAGTGAACCTGGTTGACCAGCAAGCAGAATGTTCTCTCCGTAAGAATGTTCTCCTCCACCAACGGTGATACCAAGCTCAACATCTTCTGTGATGTGTTTCACTTGTGCAGCATCCAGTTTGGAAGCATATTTCTCTCCAGCCCATGAAGTGAGGAGCTGCCAGCAACTGTTGCGGAGATCGCCAGCCACAGCAATGGCATACACGAGATATTCGTCTTTTATCTTACCTGCCTCGCGTGGTTTTCCGTTTTCGAAAAGAATGTACTCCACTCCATGATAGCCCAACAACTCCTGACCAAGTTTTGTGCGTGCGGCGATGTCATAATCGTCGCCATCAAGGTCTTCAATGTTGGTTGCCGTTGCAAGATACTTCTCCAGTGCAGGAAGGTCGAGCGGCCAAGAGTCAATGTGTGGGTCGATACCGAAGTCGGAGGCAGCGCCAAACAAGAAAGCTTCACTGCGTTCCCACCACATACGCGATGCGAGGAAGTCTTCACATGCCTTGTCAAGGTTTGCCTGAGTCTGGTTCTTGCGGTATTCTCGCAGGTCTTTTACCAATTCAGACGATTTTAAGGCCATCTTCTCATAAGTTGGCACAACAGTTTTGTGGATGAAGGCGTCTACGATTTCAGCGTACGCCTTGTCGCGTTCTTCCTGTTTTTTCAGCTCATCTTTTTTCGTATCATCCCCGTTGTCGTCAGAGCATGCCGTAAATGACATTGAGAAAAACAGACTGAGAATTGCAACGAAACAGAAGTTCGATAATTTTTTCATTCTTTTTGTTTTTTATTGTTAGTGTTATATTGTAAAGACTATAGGAAAAATCCCGCATAGGCTATACCCAGCGAAATGCTCGGCTCGTTATTAAACTTGCTTTTCAGGAAGCGGTTGCTATATTCTCCTTTCACAACAATTTGCTTCGTTGGATGGTAATTGAAGCCAAAGGCGATGCGGTTTCTGTCGGTCCATTCATAGTCGCTGTTTCCAGCTACGGGATGATAGGCATCGTAGTTCTCGTATGCTCCGAAGACGAACAGCTGTTGTTTCTCACTTCTCATGCACGGGAAGAAGCGCAACACATCGTACCCTGCCTGAATACTTGCGGCATGTGCGCGGTTGCCAACGAGCGTACGTTTGTATGGAGAGGTTGAGCTCTGTGAGCGATTGTAGGTTGAGATAATGTCGGCATCACCCAGATGTCCATAATCAAAACCTCCGAGAATGCGCCAACCATGACCTGTGTAACTCATGTCAATCGTTCCAATAGTGACAGCACCTTTCACATCTTTATATTTACCGCGCTCATCGCTCTGCAAGGTATTGTTGAACGATTCGCCATAATATCCGCTAAGGCCTATGCGCAGTCCTTTCAACGGATAAAAGTCAAGGCGAACCGCTGTGGCATATTTGTTGGCTGGTGTGAATTCAAAAGCACTTGCCGATCCATTCTTAATCCACTGGTCTTTGCTGAACAAGAGTGAGTTCAGACCTGGCAGGAACATGGCTTGATAACGCAGAAACTTCCAACGTCCCCAAACCGAAACGCCCGTTTGATGCCAAGTGCAGGGTAAAATTTGGTTTTCTCCTTCTGGTCTATAAACAGTGAAAAACTCGGTTGGTAGATGATGTGCATTGGTATATCCAACGGGAACCACATCGTGACCAGCGCGTATGTTCAATTCGGGACAGAACGATTTCTGAATCCAAAACTGTTCCAGTGCCACTTCGCCACCGCGTTCAATCTCGCCTTCCCATTCGCCAAACTCTTCATCTTCCATTTCCATGGCACTCTCGGTGCCGCCATGTTCAAACTCAATCTCTGAGTTCATAGTCCAGCCCTTGCCAAAGTCGTATCCCAACATCACCACAACGTGAGGCAAGTCTGCTTGTCCACGGCTTTTAGCATTCTTGTACTTTTCTGCCTTGCTGTAGCGGTTGATATTGTCGGAATAAAACATTCTGCTCATCACGGCTTCTCCGTAGCCACCTAATGACAGTCTGCTTTTTTTGCAGCATCTCGTACTATCTTTTGCACATCCCTGTGCTTTTGCCATACCCGAGAAGCATAACAGGGTGCATACCAATGTAAAAATATAGGCTATTCGCTTTTCCATATTAACAATATATAATTTTAACTAATTATTCAGCCGTATTATAAAATATTCTTTGGCGATTGCAAAATTATCCTAAATCTGAACTTTATACAATACCCAAAAATAGTGATTTTGCATTATCTCATCACCCCACGAAGCTCAATCCCCATTTAATTTCATCCTCATAAATGATGAGGAGATTTCTAAGACGAAAGAAAATATTTTGTCAACAATGTGATTTCAATTACCTTTGCAATTGAAACAGAACGATCATTGATCGCTCATAAAAAAGAAGGTATGGATATTTCTGAACTATACAAACTGTTTTTAAAGCATCCAGTGGTAACCACCGACAGTCGCGACTGCCCCAAAGGCAGTATGTTTTTTGCCTTGAAAGGAACTTCCTTTAATGGAAATGAGTTTGCACAAAGTGCCTTAGAAAAGGGATGCGCGTACGCTGTGATTGACCAAAAGGAATACCAAATACAAGAAGACGAGCGCTATATCTTGGTAGAAGACTGTCTGCAAACGTTGAAACAGTTGGCCAACTATCACCGCCGCACACTGGCTACGCCCATCATTGGCATCACCGGAACCAATGGCAAGACCACCACTAAAGAACTGTTGGCAACGGTGCTGGCCGAACGGTTCAACGTGTGGTACACACAAGGCAACTTCAACAACGAGATTGGTGTGCCCAAGACGCTCTTGCGCTTGAAGCCCGAACATGAGATAGCCGTCGTGGAAATGGGTGCAAGTCATCCCGGTGACATCCAATCACTGGTAACAGTGGCTGAACCCGACTACGCCCTCATCACCAACGTGGGGCGTGCACATCTGCAGGGCTTCGGCTCGTTTGAGGGCGTGATGCGCACCAAGGCCGAACTCTACGATTACATGCAGCAGCACAAACCGCAGGGCCTCGTGTTCATCAACCAAGACAACGAGTACCTTAAAGAGATGTTCCGTACCCACTGCCCCAACGTCAAAGCCATGGGATACGCACAAACCGACCGCTCGGACATCAGCATCCGAGGCGAGGTAGTGAGCTGTGCGCCCTACCTGAAGTTTAGATGGCGCAAGACAGCGGCTGTCCCCTCGTCCTGCGAGGACACACGATGGCACGAGGTGCAGACACAGCTCATCGGCGCCTACAACCTCGACAACATGCTCGCCGCCATCACCATTGGGTTGCATTTCGGCGTGTCCGACGAACAAATTAACCATGCCTTGGCCGGATATGTGCCGAGCAACAACCGCAGTCAGCTGCAGATAACGGCCCACAACAAGCTCATCGTAGATGCCTACAACGCCAACCCAACGAGCATGGAGGCCGCGCTGACCAACTTCCAACGCATGGACGTGCCGAAAAAAATGGCCATCCTCGGCGACATGCGCGAGCTGGGAGATGTGAGTATGGCTGAACACCAGAAGATTGTTGACCTCATCTCCACACTTAACTTCGATAAGGTGTGGCTCGTGGGCGAGGAATTTGGCCACACAAACACGTCGCTTGGCAAGTTCAAGGACATAGAGGCCGTGAAGGAAGCCCTGCGGCAAGAGCCACCACAAGACTATTACATCCTCATCAAAGGCAGCAACGGCATCAAGTTGTTCCAGCTTCCCGAGTTGTTGTAAAAGCATTCGTTTGCAACGAATGGACACGAATGTGCAAGGACTTACCGTTCCGAAACATTCCCTGTCCCACCGTTGCGACCGCACGTCCTTGTTTTTCTTTTCTCTCAACTTATTTTGACAAAAAAGGTGATGATAATCATGTCCCATTTCACCTTGCCACGCACGGAGTCGGAAAGTCATTGACTTTGGGCATCAAACCCATTGAGATTGGCGCCCAAACCCATTGCGTTTGCCAGTCAAAGTCAATGCTATTGGAACGGCCCTCTCATGGGCATGGATAGATGAAGTCAACAACGAAATAAACAAAAAATACGAATTGGCGAATTTCTTACCATTTCCCTATGGTAAACAATTCGCGTAGTTAACTCATACATCGCCACACAATACCATTCAGAAATGCACACATGTTTAAAGTCTTCATACTATGATGAAGCAAATGTAACAACGGCACGTTTTATCACGCTCTCTATCTTTTCAGATGTCAACCGTACGATGTGATTTATTCCTACTAATTCAAATATTTGTTTTCTGCACCAATCGATACCTATACATATTGTGAAAATGATCAAGCAGCTCGTTAACATTTTGAACATAAACAAACTATCATCCAGCATTCCTTGCCATACGAACATCTTCTGCCATAATATTTTCCGCACCATCGCATTATCGCTGATCAGATAGACCGCAAGCGTATATGGAGCTATCTTAACGAGGCATCTTGTCAAACCATTTTCTTTGATGGTTAAACCTCTAACCCAAAGAAAAACATAGAGCGAGAAAAAAAACACAAAACCATTATAGCTAAAACCAAAAGGCGTCATATTAGTACCATAAAATAAAGGTATAAATATGTGCATCCAGGCAGGATATGTAAAGGTAATAACCGCAGCGACAATGGCTTTTCTGCCATATCGATTCGTCGTTTTTGCATATAGTCTAACATAACCAGCAACCAAATACAAAAATATGAACCACAAGAACCCATAACCTCCACCAAAAGTGTCACCTAAAGGAAACTTTACTAATAATGTTAAACTTATTGCTCCTAACCCTATTAACGTCAACAAATATTTGCTTTGACTAACATGATGAACGAAGACGTTCAAGACAGGAGCGAAAATGAGCAAGCCCATATAATTGGTCATAAACCAATATTCCTTAAAAGTGATAGGAAAGATTGCATTGATCAGCTCTTTTACGTGGAAAGTTTGAAAGCCCATACAACATAAGACCGCATACAAACTCACAGCATAAAACAACACCTCAACCCATAATACTGCCAACCTACTCAGCTTAAAAGATTTGGTTATCATAAAATAACCTGTTATCATCACATAACAATTTACAGCAATATGGCATATTTCATATACTATTTCGGACACGACGAAATTACACGAGGACATAGAAAGACCCATTGTCCCTCCCGAGGAAATACCAAAATGATAATACAAACCATGAGAGAAGTAATGTAGCACCACAATTCCAAACATTGCAGCCACTCTGAGTAAATCGAAATTGATGAAACGCTTCTGCGATACCATATCATGTGAAATGTTAATGTTCTGTGTGCTTATCTCCATTTTCTTACCAGGTAGATTCAACTTCAAACTGCAACAACGTTTGCAAATTTAAGTAATAAAACTCAAGTGGTATTCTGAATTCCAACTTTTTTCTTGGTCTGGCACACGGCTCATTGAGTTCATGATTGACCATTGATTTACTTTTTGCTTGAACCTCAGTTTGTACATCACAGAAATTGTTTATCTTTGTCCTTTGGTGAGTTGCGCCATCATGCGCTTCGCCGCCAAATAAGAAAGCTATCTAATACGTCTGCAACGTTTTTACTTAAAAAGGATGAAAAACAGAAAGTAAGAAGCATTTAATCAGATAATAGCCAACCTGTCAATATGAATATATATCAAGAAGCGTTCGTTGATGGAATGTATACGGTTCCCGATTTAAAATTGGACTGGGACTCACTCCTCTCTGATAAGTATAATTTATGGGCAAAATACAAGTTTGCCTTACTTAAATTCTATTATTCTCCAAATCATGAAGGATCATGTTCTGATGTAGCACGGGAATTCAATGACAAGGCATCATCACTGAATGCGCTTATCATGAACTTCGGCCGTGCAGTGCAGAAGACTGTAGGCGATTTTTCAGTCATGCAAAATAATAAGATGCAATACTGGATTATTTCCATGAATGGATATTATGATGAGAAAAATCACTTCGTTTGGCGGCTGAGACCTGACCTCACTGAAGCAATCAAGAGGCAGCTGGAGAGCGAAGCCAATTTAAAGGAAATGTTTCTTGAGCGTTTTTCCGTAGAATCCTTACGTTCTATGCCAATAGAAAAGTATACGAACCTCAATCGTAAAGACTCTTTTTGCTATTGGCTGGAATCAGAAACATACTGTCTTGGTTCAATCTGGGGTGGTAGTTCGCTGAAATTCGGGATCTATATGTTTGACCAAACACCTAAAGAAGGCATGCCAGTAAAGTATGACGATAAATACTGCTGGCAGGCTAAATACAACAGTAAAACAAGTGCGGAAGCCTTCAATATTGTTAGAGATAAGATTGCAACGATAGCAGAAAAAGCCGTTCAGGGTGATTTACAAGGTGTCGAGGACGTTGATTTCGGTGATGTGGTTAAATGGAAAATAGCCTGCCTTTACTCAGACAAGAAGGTTATTAATATGTTTACTAAGGATCTTCTACAGTCAGCTGCGAAGGGTTTTGGGTACAAAGGCGACCCTGAATCACGAATAGACATGAACAATTTTATCGTTTCACAGTATGACGAGAAACGCGAGTCTTTCTATGATTTCTACATGCGTGTGGGTATTCACTATTTTGGAAAATCCAAACCAGAAAAAACATATTGGCTTGCCGGTTGTTCATTTGGTAGTACGAAATCTCAGTTTGATAGGTTTGTAAAAGATGGAATATGGGAGAGTAAGCATGATGAACATAACGTTGCGGACCAAAAACTTCTTCCTCTTGTGCAGACGATATCGGAAGGAGACATCATTATATTGAAATCAACTTCCACCAAGGGTAGCCATCATGACCAACCTTTCATGCGAGTAAAAGCAGTAGGCATGGTAACAAGTAATATTGAAACAAATATAATAGGTGGTTCAACATACTGTAGGTGTTCCGTTGATTATATGAATACGGATGAAAAAGACTTTGACGGGGCATTTTATGGTTCATATCGTAAAACGCTTCACAAATCTGATCGTAAATTGAAAGAAGTTATTGATTATGTAAACCGTTTAATGTCAAGCAAAGATATGCCAAGAGAAAATATCATCCAAGAAAAGCAAAAGACGTATAGTGAGTTCATAGAACTTCTCAACGAGAACTATAATCTTGTCTTGACCGGTGCTCCCGGTACAGGTAAAACACACATGGCACAGGAAATAGCAGAAGAGATGGGAGCCGTGACAAAGTTCGTGCAGTTCCATCCTTCTTATGATTATACTGACTTCGTAGAAGGCTTGCGTCCTATTGAGAAGAGCGATGGACAGATGGGGTTTGAGCGCAAAGATGGAATTTTTAAGGACTTCTGTCGTGAAGCCATTAAGAACTTGATTGACTCTGAAAAGAGTATAGAAAGTCTGACTAAGGAAATGTCATGGAAGGACAGGCTAGACCGTTTTGTAGAAGATTCTATTGAAAACGGCAACAAGTTTAAAACCGTCAATGGCAGTGAGTTCGTCATTTCTGAAATGAGGGATCACACCATAGTCATTTATAATGAACAGAATGAAAAGACGACACAGGTTGCTGTAAATGCAGATGAAATACTAGAGTTGCTTACTAACGGTGTTCCTCTAAATATTGTTAGAGATATACGAAATTATTTCAACCGCAAATTTGGAACCCAGCCAGACTCTTATGCCTTTGCTATTACAAAGGCTGTTCGAGCAATGAAACAGAAGAAGACACCTGTGGTGGAAGCAAACAAGATAGATAGAAAGCCATTTGTATTTATCATTGACGAAATTAATCGTGGCGAGGTATCGAAGATTTTTGGAGAGTTGTTCTATGCCATAGATCCCGGCTACAGAGGGAAACAAGAACATTTGGTACAGACCCAATACCAGAATCTTGTACCTGAGTCGGATATGTTTGCAAAGGGGTTCTATGTGCCGGAGAATGTTTACATACTTGCAACGATGAACGACATAGATCGTTCTGTGGAGAGTATGGACTTTGCCATGCGCAGACGATTTACATGGAAAGAAGTAACTCCAACAGACACGGAGTCTATGCTTGACGCCATGCCGTGTGAGAAGAAGGCTAAGGCTGCCATGCACAGACTGAATAGTGCCATTGCTGAAACTGATGGGCTTGGAGCAGCATATATGATTGGCCCGTCTTATTTTCTGAAACTCAATGAAAACGGAGGCGATTTTAGCAAGTTGTGGAAGATGAACATCGAGCCGCTGCTGAAGGAATATTTACGTGGATTCCGTAAGGCAAACGAGATTCTTGACAGATTCCGTAGGACATACTTTGGTACAAAGGAAGAAATAATAGCTGACAAGGCAGAACTGATAGATGAGGATTAATCTGACAGATAACAACATCGGACAATCTGATGCCGGAACGTTTCTGAGAGAGAACGTGGCGGCATTGTTCCCAATCGCTGGCAAGACGATTGCAGAACTATGTGCGGAAAATGAGAACCTTCTCATCTTTCCATACAGCATCGAAACTTCGGATGACATGATTGGCGAGTCTTCTATCATGAGCATACTTAATACCGATGATCCAGACAAAGTACGAATCACTACGGGCAATGTAATGGGCTTCATTGGTGTTGATAATCTCCAAATAAAGATAAAATCGAGATTTGACAAGGGACGAGATGACTACCTTCTGCACTATATGCTTCAGAAAGTATTGTCGTTTAACCTCTTTGACCTCAGTCACAACAATGAAGAAGAAGATGTCTTTGACTTTATCATGTTCATGTTCCCATACTTCCTGAAAGCAGCTATGCGACAGGGCGTTTATAGGGAATACCAAAACTTCAGACACAACGATGCAAATCTAAAGGGAACCATTGATATTGGACAGCATATTGCCAAAAATGTGCCATTCGTTGGAAACATTGCTTACTCGACAAGAGAGTATAGCCATGATAATAATATGACAGAGTTGATTCGACATACCATTGAGTTTATGAAAACGAAACGATATGGCCAGTCAGTCTTGAATGTTGACAGTGAGACAATTGAGAACGTGAAGGCTATCGTTGAGCACACACCTTTATATAATAAGAATGAACGGGGCTGTATCATCAACAAAAATCTCCGTGCGAAAGCTCATCCCTATTTTACAGAGTATCGTCCGTTACAAATGCTCTGTCTACAGATTCTCAGAATGGACGAGGTGAAGTATGGTGAAAGCAATGACGACATTTGTGGCATCCTGTTTGATGGGGCTTGGCTTTGGGAAGAATATGTCAATACCATCTTGAGAGATTACGATTTCAAACACCCTGAGAACAAGCTGCACAAAGGTGGTATCTATCTTTTTGATGACCATAGTGGTATACGCTATCCAGACTTCTATAAAGATGACATGGTACTTGATGCCAAGTACAAGTTACTAGGTAGTTACGACAAGGTGTCAAAGGTAGATAGCGATGACATCCATCAAGTCATGGCATATATGACGGCACTGAAAGTAGACCAAGGTGGATTTGTTGCCCCACTGAATCAGAAACAGTTGAACATCCCGACTTCACATCTTAAAGGAAGCTCGGCCACTCTATCAATATATGGCATTGAAATTAGTAAGACAGACACGTCTTATATGGACTTTTGTGAGAATATGAAGGAAATGGAATGTGTATTCGTTGAGTCATTGCATTGACACCGTAGATCATAAGTTCAATTAAGAAATGCAATTTTTAGGAAATACAAAAGAAGCGAAAATATTTTTTTCAGAGATAAGGGAGGGTGTCCTTAGTAGAGTAAACCAACAAGTTTTGCATTTCAATTTTGAATCTGCATCCATTGAAGTGCCTGTGTTGACGAAAACAAATAAACACGGTTTTTTGTTGCGGTTTGCAAAAAATGATGTACCTTTGCAAACGCTTTTCGGTTTGCCACTTACAGCAAACAACAGAAAGTGCATCGGGATGTAGCGCAGTTGGTAGCGCACTACGTTCGGGACGTAGGGGTCGGGCGTTCGAGTCGCCTCATCCCGACAAAAAAGACGACAAGTGAGTATTTTCACCTGCCGTCTTTTTTTGTTTTTATAGGCTCTTGTCAGTCCTTTGCTTACGACAATCCCTCTATCACGCCATTTTCAACATACAACCTTTCGGCCTGCGGACTCTTAGGCAAGCCAGGCATACGCATGATGCTGCCAGCGATGGCCACAATCATTTCGGCACCAGCATTGATTACAAAGTCGCGAATGGTGATTTTGAAATGGGTGGGAACGCCGTATGCCTTGGCATCTTCGGAGAATGAATACTGCGTCTTGGCGATGCAAACGGGGAAATGAGTAAAGCCCAATGCGGCGATGTGCGCCAGTTTTTTCTTCGCAGCAGGCTTGATAACAACGTCATCGGCACCATAGATGCGTTGAGCCACCTTACGCACTTTTTCCTCAATGGACTCGTCATCGCTGTACAACATCTTCAATGGGGCAGACGGATGCTCATCAATGGTGTCGACAACCAGTTGTGCCAAGGCTTCAGCTCCCTTTCCACCATCTGTATAAGCCGTATTGACGGCACAACCTACACCCAGCTCTTGGCAATGTTTCTGTACCAGTGCCAGTTCTTCATCGGTATCATCGGGGAAGCGGTTGATGCACACCACGACGGTTTGGCCAAAGGACTGCATGTTGGCAATGTGCTTATCCATGTTGGCCATTCCTTGACGAATGCCATCGGGATGCGGCTGCTTGATCTCCGTAACGTCAATGCCGCCATGCAACTTGAGTGCCTGTGCGGTAACCACCAGCACGGTAAGTTTAGGCGACAGACCGGCCTTGCGACACTTGATGTCAATGAATTTCTCAGCACCCAGGTCGGCACCGAATCCAGCCTCTGTGATGACATAATCGCCAAACGTCATTCCCATCTTGGTGGCCATGACGCTGTTGCAGCCATGTGCAATGTTGGCAAACGGGCCTCCGTGGATGAATGCCGGCGTGTGTTCGGTGGTCTGCACCAGATTAGGATGGATGGCATCGTGCAAAAGAGCCGTGATGGCTCCAGCCACGCCCAAATCCTTTACGGTGAAAGGCTTGTCTTCAAAGGTGAAACCCAAGAGGATGTTCTCTACACGACGCTGTAAATCTTCCTCATCTTTGGCCAAACAGAGGATGGCCATGATTTCAGAGGCAGGCGTGATGTCAAAGCCTGACTCATTGACTACGCCGTCGGTACGATGTCCCAAGCCTGTGACAACGTTGCGCAGGTTACGGTCGTTGACATCCAACACTCGCCGCCAAAGCACCTCTTTGAGTGCGAAGCCCTGGTCCTGATTTTGATAACAGTAGTTGTCGAGCAACGCTGATATCATATTGTTGGCAGAGGTGATGGCATGGAAGTCGCCGGTGAAATGGAGATTGATTTTCTCCATAGGCAGCACTTGCGCATAGCCTCCGCCAGCCGCTCCACCCTTCATGCCGAAGCAAGGGCCAAGGGATGGCTCGCGAAGAGCTACCACCGCCTTCTTACCAAGACGGTTCATGCCCAGGGCAAGTCCCACGCTGACGGTTGTCTTGCCATTGCCTGTCTTGGTGGGCGTGATGGAAGTGACCATGATGAGATTAGCTTTTTTTACTTTTTCCTCGTCGATGAGCGTGTATGGAACTTTGGCCATGTACTTGCCATAAGGTTCAAGAGCCTCTTGAGGAATGTTGATTTTCGCGCCTATCTCAGCGATAGGCAGTAGCTTTGTTTCGTGTGCGATTTGTGAATCTGACTTCATTTTTTCTGATAGTAGTAAGTGTTAAAGATTGATTTGCCCTTCAAATGTACTGGAAAAAAATGCAATAGACAAAGTTTTCAGCAAAAATCTGATGATATACAGACAGAAAGGGTAAAAAAAAGAGTTGGCATTTGCGGTGTCAACTCTTAATGGGTATGTTGTTTTATTCGTAAAGAAAGATGTTTCAGTACAAAGCCTTGCCGATTTTAGTCGCGCAGACAAGCATCCAATTCCTTGGTGATGGCTTCCTGATCGAGGTTCTGACCAATGAAAACCAACTTCTGCATGCGATCGCCATACGTTTCATCCCAATCGCGACGCAAAGCCGGTGTTTGAGCTTTCATCTGCTCCAATTGGTCGGCCGGCATGGTGGCATACCACTGACCGGCATCGCGTATCTGCACTTGCTTGCCGGCTTGCTCGAAGACATAGCATTTATTTTTTTCGTCATTGAAATAGCAAATACCCTTGCTGCGAATGACATTCTTGGGCCAACGGCGCGCCACGAAGTCGTCGAACAGTCCTAAATCCATGGCTGGCCGACGATAGTAGACGAAGGTTTGGATGTTATACTCCAGCGCTTCGCCACTCTCCTCGTTCTCAATGCCCTCGGGATGGTCGTGATGATGATGGTGATGGTGTTCGTGTTCGTCTTCGTCATGATCACCCTCCAATTCTGCTATCCAACTGGCCGACGTAGCCACCTCCTCAAAATTGAATTGGCCCGTGCCAAGAATCAAATCGAGGTCTACATCGCCGTAATTACACTCAAGGATGTTTGCCTTGGGTTGCAGTGCACGGATGATTTTCTTGACCTTTGTCAGCTCTTCAGGCGTTACCTCAGCAATCTTGTTGATAATGATGGTGTTGCAGAACTCAATTTGCTCGATGACCAAACGTTCCAAATCATCTTCCCCAATATTCTCTTTCAGCAAATCCTTTCCACCGCCAAACTCATCCCGCAGGCGCAGAGCATCGACCGCCGTCACGATGGAATCGAGCTTAGCAATGCCGTTCTTGGCAAGCTGTGGGTACAATTCGGGGTAAGCACAGATGGTTTGTGCGATGGGAGCTGGCTCACAAATGCCACTCGCCTCGATGACAATGTAGTCGAATTTGTCCATGCTCACGATGTCGTTGAGCTGCTGTACCAGGTCGAGTTTCAGGGTACAGCAGATGCAACCATTTTGCAAGGCCACCAAACTATCATCCTTCTGTCCAACCACCCCACCCTGTTCAATGAGGCTGGCATCGATGTTCACCTCACCGATGTCGTTAACAATGACGGCAAACTTGATGCCTTTCGTGTTGGATAAGATTCGGTTGACCAGCGTTGTCTTGCCACTTCCCAGGTAACCTGTGAGCAACAAGACGGGTATTTCTTGTATTTTCATCTCTAAATCAGTTTATGATTGTGCCACAAAGGTATAAAAAAAGTTGGACAGGTGGCCATCTGTTTCCAACATTTTAAGTACTACTCCTCAAACGAAACATAGGGTTTGAGTCGCTCAATGGCCTCGGGTGTGAAATCTTTCAACATGCCCAGGTCTTCCAATCGATGGATAGGTCCTTTCAATCGGCGATAGTCAGCGATGGCACGGGCTCGGTAATAGCCCATGTAGGGGTGCCGCTTCAGCTGACTAATGGATAGTTTGTTGATGGACAAGCGATGAATTTGACTGGCATCGCGTGGTGGTAAAGAAAAATAAGTCAATGCTTCTTCGGGGAAATCCTCTATTTCTAACAGCTGTCGGGTGTTGCAAAAGCCACCTAAGCGCGTTCGGTAGTTCACGATTTGGCGAGCGAAATAGCTGCCAATGCCCGGCACTTTTTTCAACATAGACGTGTCAGCGGCGTTGAGAGCGACATGCTCGGTAGATTTGATTTTGATGGGAAAACGAACGGTGTCACGCTCTAATTCCTGCGTTGGTGCTGCATTTGCGGAGAGTGTTGACGCAGGTAGATAATCAGAACTGATGTGAATGTATGGCTCCATAGCCAGATATTGCTTACGCGTCAGTCCATACAAGCGGGAAAAATCGGAAGCCTTGCGATAAACACCACCTGCCGCTCTGTATTTGTAGATGTTGCGTACCTGCCACGGTTGCAATCCCAAGCGCAACAAATCTGTGCTGTCAGCTGTGTTTGGGTCAAAGGGAAAAAGTTCGGCTTGTCGTCCTTCCACCCGATAATAGGCTACGGGTTGAGAGCTGGAATGGTATGAATCGCCTGGCTCTTTCACAAAAACGGTATCACGATTGAAGCCGCCTGTCGTTGTTTTCTCTTCGTCACTGAGCAAGAAAAACAGGGCTGTAGCACAAATACCAACCGTGAGCAGGAAGATGAGCGCTTTGCGGTCGGACTTGTTGAAATAAAAAAAATCTTTGATGGACATGGCAGATTCAGCAAATGATTTGATACAAACGTGCTGTTGATATCTTGAAAATATTGTATCTTTGCATAAAATAGGCTACGCCTCAACAAAGTAAGTAAACTTCCTTTGTCTTCGGCTTGCACTATTTTTGCATGAAAATAGTTCGGTTTCTTATGCAACAAATCATACAATTCATCAAGCGCTACCCCTTTACTACCGTACTCATCCTTGGTATTTGGGTTGTTTGCTTGATTCCTATTCCAGAAACCCCATTGACTGGTGTCACGCTCATAGACAAGTGGACACACGTGGCCTTGTACACTATTTTGGGTTGTTGCATTTGGATTGAAACTGCCCGCAGCCGCCAAAAGCTAAGTAACAAACAGCTTTTCATCCTCACATTTGCGGCACCAATCATCATGGGAGGCCTGATAGAAATCGTTCAAGCAACCTGCACAGGGGGCAACCGAAGCGGCGAGTGGATGGATTTTCTGGCCGACAGCATCGGTGTTGTGCTATCACTGCTTATCGGTATTCTTCTGGCAACGTGTCTTTCCAAGCGGAAAAGGGATTCGTGAGCATGTATTTGTTGTAGAACCGCGCATCTCCAGTGACCTCCGGACCAATGAAGTCTGGCTTCTCATAAGGTTCATCTTCTGACTTCAATTCCACCTCGGCCATGACAAGTCCCTCGTTATCGCCGTAGAATTCATCCACTTCAAACACATGATTGCCACTTTTAACGAGATAACGACGCTTATCGATGGTACCTCCTTGACAAAGTTGTAGTAGATGCGAGGCTTCATCGAGCGTGATTTTTGTCTCAAACTCATAGCGCGTCATTCCGCCATGAGTTGATTTTCCCTTGATGGTCAGGTATACTTCTTCGTCACGAACACGAATCCTCACCGTCGCATTGAGGCAAGGTATGTATCCCTGTTGGATGTGACTACTGGAAAAGGCGGCACGCTTGAATGCTCCGCCTTTCTTGACAAGGAACTTGCGTTCTATCTCAAATCCACTCATCCGCTATACGTTCATGGCGACAATAATCCAAATGATGGCACAAACAAGCAATGCAATGGAAAGCCATTTAATGACATTTTGCGCTTGTTTTTCTTGTCTTGCCTCGCGCTTAGCTCGATTCATTTTGCTTTTTTCACTCATAGTTGTATGATTTTAAAGGTTGATTAGTCATTATCATCCGCAACGGGGAATTCCATGAGGTAAGCCTTAATAAACTCATCCAGCTTACCATCCATCACTGCGTCTACATCGGTTGTCTGATAATTGGTGCGGTGATCTTTCACACGACGGTCGTCAAAAACATAACTTCGGATTTGACTTCCCCATTCTATCTTCTTCTTTCCAGCCTCAATTTTAGCCTGCGCCTCCAACCGTTTCTTCATGGCACGGTCGTAAAGTTGACTCTTCAAGAGCTGCATGGCCTTGGCTCGGTTCTTCGGTTGGTCACGTGTTTCGGTGTTTTCAATCAGAATTTCTTCTTCCTCTCCCGTGTCAGGATCTTCGTATTGATAGCGAAGGCGAACGCCAGACTCCACCTTATTCACATTTTGTCCGCCCGCACCACTCGATCGGAAGGTATCCCACGACACACGAGCAGGGTCAACAAACACCTCAATCGTATCGTCCACCAGGGGTGAAACAAAGACACTGGCGAAGCTGGTCATGCGCTTTCCCTGGGCATTGAATGGAGAAACGCGCACCAAGCGATGCACCCCGTTCTCGCTCTTCAAGTATCCATAGGCATACTCGCCACCTTCTATCTTCATTGTCACGCTCTTGATGCCGGCCTCATCACCGTCCTGAATATCACTGATGGTACACTTGTAATCATGAGCCTCGGCCCATCTCATATACATACGCATGAGCATTTGTGCCCAATCCTGACTTTCTGTACCGCCTGCTCCCGAGTTAATCTTCATCACACAGTCCATGGGATCTTCGGTTTGACGAAGCATGTTCTTCATTTCCAGATGCTCTATGGCGGCAACAGCCTTGGCATAGTCGGCATCCAACTCGTCTTCCGTAATCATGTCATCACGATAGAAATCGAATGCCAACTCCAATTCATCAGCCAACTGACGCACCTGTTGATAACCAACGAGCCACTTCTCAATGCCCTTGACCTTAATCATCTGTTCTTGGGCCCGCTTAGGATCTTCCCAAAAATCAGGTGCTTGTGTGCGTAGTTGTTCTTCTTCGAACTCTACTTTTTTCTGGTCTATGTTCAAATACCGATGAAGGGCTTCAGCACGCTCCATCACATCTTTTAACTGGTCGCTTGTTATCATTATTCTTCGTACATGCTGTCAATGACGTCCTTGTAGATTTTATAGACGGCTGGACGTCTGATTTTCAATGTATCCGTCAATTCCCCACGCTCCATATTGAAATGGTGAGGAAGAAGAGTGAAACGCTTGATTTGCTCATAGTGGGCCAAAGACTGTTGCAAGGTCTTGATGCGTTCCATCATCATGTCCTTGATCTGTTTGTTTTCACACAAATCTTCTCTATCCACATAGGCGATACCGTGATCGCTGGCATATTCTTCCAAGAGCCTAAACTCTGGTACAATCAATGCCGAAACAAACTTTCTTTGGTCAGCGATTACAACCACTTGGTCCACATATTTGTCCACCAAGAGCATCGCCTCCACCATCTGTGGTGCGACATATTTTCCGTTACTCGTCTTGAACAGATCCTTGATTCGCTCCGTCAAGTACAGCTCTCCGTCTTTCATGTAGCCTGCATCGCCCGTATGGAAGAACCCATCCTCATCAAAAGCTGCTGCATTCTCATTGGGCAGTTCATAATATCCTCTGGTGATGGTAGGGCCTTTGAGCAGGATTTCATTATTCTCTCCTATCTTAATCTGAATACCATCAACCGGTCTACCTACCGAGCCAACCGTGTATGGCCTGTCCATACGATCACAAGAAACGGTGGCCAAGCTCTCGGTGAGACCATACCCAACCATCATGTAGATACCAATGGAATGGACAAACTCCTCAACTTCTGGTGAAACATAAGCACCCGCTGTTGGAAAGAAGTGTGGGTTCTGCAAACCAATTTGTTTGCGAACCAATGCCATGACACTCTTATTATATACTTGATATTCTGCAGACAAGGCAAAAGGAGGTCGTTTTCCTTTACTCAAATAGTCGATATTATATTTCTTTCCAACGGCCAATGCCCTGTTGAAAAGTTTCTTTTGTACGGGATTAGCACTATCAATGCGCTCTTTCACCGCTATATAAACTTTCTCCCAAAAGCGAGGAACGGCCGACATAGCGGTAGGTTTCACCTCACGCATGGTCTGCTGTATTTCTTTGGGATACGTGTTAATAATGACGTGGGCACCTGCCGTTAGACACAAATACAACCAACCCCGTTCAAAAATATGCGTAATGGGCAGAAAGCTCACTACACGGTCTTCCTCATCAACAGGCACACTTTTTCCATTTGCTTCCATGGCTGCGTCGTACTGACCGTAGGTCAATACCACGCCCTTGCTTACTCCTGTGGTTCCACTGGTATACAGGATGTTACAAATATCCTCATCATTGGCATCTGCCCATCGCTTTTCTACCTCCAATTGATGTGGCAGATTCTCACCTAATCTAATAAAGTCTTCAAAATAAATAGCATTTGTATCGTACGCACTCAATCGAACACTGTGATCAAAAATGATAATTCGCTCGAGTGTAGGACATAGCGAAAACACACGATGTGCCTTGTTATACTGTTCTTGTTCGCCAACAAAGAGGAAGCGTATCTGTGCGTTGTTTATTATATATTGTATCTGCTGCTCACTGCTGGTAGCATACAAAGGGATGGAAACGGCCCGAACCCCATAAGCACCAAAATCTGTATACAGATACTGGAGGCAGTTTTGTGCAAACACACCGATTTTTTCTTGTGGTTTCAATCCAAAGTCAATCAACTCATTAGACACCTGTTTCACACGCAAAGAGAACTGCTTCCAAGAAACAGTCTTCCACTTCAAACTGCCAAAGCTACGAAAGGTCAGCGCATCACGCGAACCATATTTCTTTGCTTGTTCATGTATCAGTACGGAAAGGTGATGTCTTGTTTGCATAAGATAGAAAAAATTTATATGATGTAATCACAAAGGTACGACAAATTGATTCATTTTCCAAGAAATGACTCCCTTAATTTTTATTGCTCGATGATTTCAACAACTTGTAGCCAATGAGTCCGCCAAGGATTGAAGCCATGAAGATACCAATCTTTGCTTGCGTGAGCATCATCTCCGTTTGAAAGGCAAGAGTTGAGACGAACATCGACATCGTAAAGCCTATAGATGCCAGGAAGCCCAGGCCCATCAATCGACGATTTGACATATCTGCTGGCGTTTTTGCAAAACCAAACTTATTCAACAACCAGGAAATGCCTACCACTCCCAATGGTTTTCCCAATAAAAGTCCCAGCGCAACCCCTATGGTAATATTCGTAGCAAACACTGCTGACCAATCGATGTCCACCAAGTTTACACCAGCGTTGGCAAAAGCAAAGACGGGTAGCACGATAAACGTTACGATTGGGTTCAGATGATGCTCTATCAACTGCAAGGGAGGAATGGCAGTGGTGGTGTCTTTCTGGATATGAGCCAGTATCTCCACTTGCTCTTTCTCGAGCGTCCTCACGTCATTCGACTCGGCCTTGTCGAATCGTCTGGTCAGCTTTCGCACACGATGCAGGAAAGTGTTCTCATCAATTTCCGAGTCAGCGGGAATGGTCATGGCAGCCAGTACGGCAGCAATGGTGGCATGAACGCCCGACAGGAGGAAACAAACCCACACGCCGGCAATGCCCAGCAGGGCGTAGAAGAACAGGTTCTTCACACCTAGTTTGTTACCGATGAACATCAATAGCAGAAAGCCCAAACCCAACAGCACGTTGACTACGGAGATTTCCGAGGTATAGAACAAGGCTATCACGATGACGGCTCCCAGGTCGTCAACAATAGCCAAAGTTGTTAGAAACACCTTGACGGATGATGGCACGCGACTACCTAACAAGCTAACCACGCCCAGGGCGAAAGCAATATCGGTTGCCATGGGTATGGCCCATCCCACCGCCTCTTCTGTGCCAGCGTTGAACGAAAGATAAATCGCCGCGGGAATCAGCATACCTCCCACAGCAGCTCCTATTGGCAAAACCGTGTTGCGCAGGTCGGCCAACTCGCCAGCAATAAACTCGCGCTTCAACTCTAACCCTACCAGGAAAAAGAACACGGACATCAGTCCATCGTTAATCCAGTGGTGAAGGGTGAAATTAAAATACGAATCACCATTCCATAAGAACCCAAATGTCTGTTGGAAAAAGTCGTGATAGCTTGGTCCTAATGCCGTATTGGCCAACACCATGGCCAACAGAACGCTGATGGCCAGCACGATGCCGCCCGACTTCTCCTGCCCCATAAACAGTCTTACGGGTTCTAATACCTTATTATTTATCCTGGTTGCAATCTGATTTTTATTCATCTCTATGTTTTTTCGGGTTAGCTTTTTATTCACGGCCAGCCTTCAATCCGCACACAAAACCGCTCCATGGCGACTGATAGATGTTGCCGCACAAACGCTCGGGACTACCTACCCAACCACGACTCGGGATTGAGTTTGGCTGTCCCGTTCCGCAATTGGAACTGCAAAATGTTATCCCGTCCGACAGTTCCAAGCACTTGACGGGTCTTTACTTTCTGTCCTTGAGAAACGCTAACCGACCCCAAGTTGCAATACACTGAAATATACGAGCCATGGCGAACCATCACCACCGTCGTGCCTGCATAAGACATCACGGCACTCACCTCGCCGTCATAAATAGCCCGTGCCTTGCAACCAGGGCTTCCCAGGATATTGACACCTTTATTATCAAGCGTTACATTCTTCAATCCCTCCACATTGTACTGCCCGAAATGGCTCACGATGCGGTACCCACCAGTAATCGGGATGGGCAAACGTCCGCGATTAGCCTCAAACCCTCCTGACAACATACGATCTACCGAACTCATCTTAAGACTCTCATCAGCGCGCTTCTGCGCCCTGGCGATGGTCTCCCTGTTGCGCACTGCGTCACTGGCAGCCTTGCGCTCGGCAGCCTCACGGGCTGCTTGAGCCTCGCGGGCAGTTTGTTCTGCGGCCGAACTGGCTTCTGCTGCTGCCTTTGCCTGTGCAGCCGGTTTCTCCTGTTGAGCCTTCTCTGCGGCGGCTGCGGCAGCACGTGCCTCGGCTTTCAGGCGTTCCTCACGCTCTTTGGCCTCAGCTATCCTGCGCTCATTCTCACGGGCAGCAGCCTCGGCTTCGGCCTTCTTTCGTGCCAGTTCGGCCGCTCTTTTGCGTGCAGCCTCTGCTAGTGCGGCCTTCCGTTTGGCCTCAGCTTCTGCTCGAGCCTTGGCTTTGGCCACCTCGATGGCAACCAACTTATCAATCTGGGCGTTGAGCGCAGCATCTTTCTTGCGCTGCTGGGCAATAACGTTTTGAATGGTTTTCTGCTGCTTTTGCAGGTTACTAACCATCTGCTTCTGTTCCACCTGCTGCCCCTCAAGGGTTTGTTTTTCTTTCCTTCCCTGATAGAGGAGGTGGCTTTTCCTTCCCTTAGCATTCTGCAATTGTACATGCTTTTCTTCCACCTGCGCCTGCTTGGCTTTCAAACCTTCGCCCTGTGCGCGCTGATAAGTGGCATAGTCGCGCACAAACTGAAAGCGACGGTACATCTGAGCAAAGTTTTTCGCCGAGAAGATAAACATGATTTTATCCTGAATGGTATGGCTGCGCGTCATGTAGGCCATCGACTTGATGTACTTTTGTTTGCGCTCTGCCAATTGCGTTTGCAGCGTTTGCAGCTGCGACTTGATGATATCTATATTCCCATTCAAATGATGGATGTCGGCCTCAATGCTGTCGATATTTTTCTGTCTATCGTTAATCGCCGTGTTGAGAATCATCAAATCTTGCAACCTTTTCTTCACATCCGACTGGTTGGTACGCAACGCTCTTTCCTGTTGCTTAATCTTCTTCTGAATCTGACTGCGCTGACTTTCCAATCCTTTGATGGATGAATTGGAATATCGAGCTGTCTTTGTCGACTTTTTCTTGGTTGTTTTTTTCTTCTTGGTCGTGGTTTTTGTGGTTCTTGTCCGCTGTTTCGTAGGCGTACGTTTCTTCTGTGCCGGCAGCGAAACCGTCAAAGCCAATGCTAAGAGTATAATTAAATAACGTTTCATTTACCTGTTTAATAGTTTGCCTAATACCGCCTTTACATCCATCTGCTTGTACCGACTAGAGACCGTGGAACGCTCTTCCCAATTGCTGTCTGTCTGTACATCATTCATGTCAATGGTCACTTGGCCTTGTTGCGGTGTCTTGGTAGCGGTGGTTATGAAGGAGAACACCTGCTTGGCAGGAAACTGTTTCACACCAACGGCCTTAAAATTGTCGTAATTCCAGGTCAAGGTTGACTTCCCGTGTTGGTTACTTTGGTAGGAAACCACGGTAGACAAGATGCGTCCATTGGTTCTATGGGCATTCCAACGATATTCCATGCTGCCCTTTTTCAGCAACAATGGTACGGTTTCACCCATGGGCGACAGGCGCACATCGAACGACTTCAGGTCTGATTCGCTGACCTTTTCTTTCCCGGGAACCAACAACTGATTCCAGAAGAGTGCCTGCAAGCTGTAGAATGTCAGACCATTATCGCGCAAGAAATCCAACTCACGATAGTCGGCTCGCACATACTCTTTGTGCATACGGTCTATGATAAGCACGCCATCGGGGGTGAATTCAATCCGTCCCACCTCTGTCCCCAAAAAGGGAATGAACACTTGCAGACGAATCACCTTGTCCTTCCGCATGCGTACAGAGCCTGGCGCAGAAATCCTTTTGCCACCTCGGGTAAGACTAAACGTCATGTTCCCAACGATGTTTTGCGCGTATACCTGATTATCATACACACGCTGCACGAAAGCCAGCTCTTGCATATCCTCGGCAATACCGGGCTTGACAGCACTTGTATGAGGTTCTTTTCCTGGCAAGGGTTCCTTGACAACAGCTTTTTTGGAGGCACAAGATGCCAGCAACAAGACAGCGCACACGGTCAAAACCCCATGGAGTATTTTATTCATTTCTTGATGTATTTCTTCTGTTTAATCTTCCGTTCAATCAGGGCTTGATCATCTTTTGAGGCTAGTTTCAAGGCCTCTTGCCAATATTTCAGCGCCTGATCGATGTTTCCATTCATGGCATAAATATCCCCGGCATGCTCAATGATGACGGCGCTTTGCACGGAATCGGTATCATTCTTCAGCGCCTGATCAATGTATAACTTTGCCTCGGTGTATCGCTCTTGCATGAACAGTATCCAAGCGTAGGTGTCCAGATACGTCGCATTGTTAGGCGATGCCGTTACCGTTTTATAACTCATTTGCTCTGCCCGCTTTAAATTCTGACCATCTTCACTTAGAAAATAAGCATAATTGTTCAAGCAGGCAATGTTGTCATCCTTCCATTGCAGACAACTGTCGTAGGCCGCAAAAGCCCCCTGTTGGTCGCCTTGCTGGTGCAACAAATCGCCCATCATGGAATAAAACTCGCTCACCAATTCGGTATCGCTCTTGTCGTTGATGGTACTCACGCCGCGTTTAAGGGCATCAATGGCCTTGGGTTGCTCGTCTTGCTGCACATGGGCCCAAGCCATGTAGTAGTAATAAGCCATCTCGTCGGGCGTAAACTGCGCGCCTTCTTCACAAAGGGCAATGATTTTCTTCCAGTTTTTTCCAGGCAGATACATGCGCAACAACTGCAAACGAGCAGGCGAGTTGTCGGGCGCAATGTCAATGACGTGTTGCAAGGCTGCCATCACCGTGTCTTGCGGCATCTTCTTCAAACTCATGTAGGCGGCTGCTAAGGAAGCGATGTCAGCATCTTTGGGATGAACTTTCATCATGCGCTTAAACAGATTGAGCACCTCTGTACTGTCGCCCTTGTGGTCTTCATTGTCCCGAATCACTTGCTGTAGCATCGTCATCTTGGTCTGAATCTCCGTGTCCTTACTCATCAAGATGCGGTCTCTCAGCGCGATAGCCTTCTCTTTGTCACCCACCTGGTTATGATAATCGTATAGCGAAGCCAACACAAAGCCTTTATCGGGTTCCTCTTCCAAGGCCTGGGTGAACAGTTTATAAGCCTTCTTTTGTCCGCCATGCTGCATGAGCCAATTGCCTAACATCACCCTGTAGTTCACGTCATTGGGATGACTGTCGGCCAGTTGTTGCAAGGTTTTGCGAGCCGATTCCTTATCACCCATCATCTCATAAACGCTCATTTTCGAAAGCGTAAGTTCCTCATTGGTTCCTTCAGCCTGCTCGATACGCTCCAAAACAGAAAGCATCTTGTCGTAATTTTTCTGCTGATTGTACAACTGTCCCAAGATGCTGAGCACATCCGTGCGCTGATGATTGTTTTCATACAGACGCTCGTAGGCGGCGATGGCCTTGTCGAAAGCACCCGTTCCGATGTAATATTGCGCCACCCGCTCTTGGTAATGACTGTTTTCCGGTTGCAAGGCAGCCGCCTTCTCGAACTTCTCCAGTGCCAGCGTATCTTTCTTTTGTTGGGCCAACAAGCGCCCTTGCGCATAATAAGCTTCGGCTCCCTGTGGATGGAGGGTCAAGCACTGGTGCAGTAAACTATCTGCCAACTCCAGCTTACCTGCATTCAGTTGACTAACAGCCTCAAGGAAGAGATAGTGGTATTGTGACTGCTTGTCCTCAAACAGCATTTTCTTCAAATCCGCTTCGGTCAGCGGTTTGCCTTCTGGCTCCTGTGCCCAAGCTGGCAAGGCCAAGCTCATCAGCATCCAGCCCACAAGCAAACAGCAAAGAATGTGATTCAAACTAATTTTCAAGTTTTGCTTCATCATATTGACGCTTGCCTATTTCACACCCGTGTGGCCATAGCCTCCCGTTCCACGTTCGGTCTCATCCAGCTCCTCCACTTCGACGAAATGCCCTTGTTCGTGTCGTGCTATCACCATTTGGGCAATGCGCTCACCATCGCGAATAACAAATTCTTCCTGCGAGAAATTCACCAACAGCACCATCACCTCGCCCCGATAGTCGGCATCTATGGTGCCAGGCGTGTTGAGTACCGTGATGCCATGCTTCAACGCCAACCCGCTACGAGGCCGAACCTGAGCCTCGAATCCCTCTGGAAGAGCGATGAAAAGCCCCGTAGACACCAGCTTTCGTTCCATCGGCTTCAACACGATGGAAGCCTCAAGGTTGGCTCTCAAATCCATTCCTGCACTCTGACTGGTGGCATAAGCAGGCAACTGCTGATGACCTTTATTGATGACTTTTATCTGTATCATAACTATTCAATAATGTGCAAAAATAAGGAATAATCGCCATAAAGTGGCATTATTACTATTAAAAAGAACCAAATTACGCAAATTTCCACTACTTTTGCGTTATGAAATGGCAAAAATTAATTTCCAACAAAAGGCTTGGACAAGAGCTCAAGCACACCGAACGTCATGACGACCGGTCGGAGTTTAAACGCGACTACGACCGTCTTATTTTCTCGGCACCGTTCAGACGCATGCAGAACAAGACGCAAGTGTTTCCCCTACCCGGTTCCATCTTCGTGCACAACCGCCTCACCCACTCGTTGGAAGTGGCCTCGGTGGGCATGTCGCTGGGCAATGACGTAGCTGCACAACTGTGCGAGAAGCATCCCGAACTGCGTGGAACGACGTTTGAACAGATAGGAACCATCGTCAGTGCGGCCTGTCTGGCACACGACATGGGCAACCCTCCGTTCGGACACAGCGGCGAGAAAGCCATCCAAACCTTCTTCACCGAGGGTGCCGGAACCTACTTGCAGGAGCGCGTAAGAGAACGATTCTGGGACGATATCACCCACTTCGAAGGTAACGCCAACGCCTTCCGACTGCTTACGCACCGGTTCAACGGTCGGCGAATAGGCGGCTTCGTGATGACCTACTCCACCCTGGCCAGCATCGTGAAATATCCATTTGCCAGCAGTCTGGCAGGGAGTCACCGAAAATTTGGTTTCTTCTCATCCGAAGAAGACACCTACGTCAAGGTGGCAGAAGAACTGGAAATTAACAAACTCTCTGAACCACACCAACCCTTACGGTATGCACGTCACCCGCTGGTTTATCTGGTTGAGGCTGCGGATGATATCTGCTACGAGATCATGGACATTGAAGACGCCCATAAACTCAAGATTCTCTCATACGAAGAAACAGAGCATTTGCTCATGAATTTCTTTGCCCCAGAGATGCAAGATCACATCCGACAACGCATCAAAGACGAGGGCGTGACCGACAACAACGAAAAGGTGGTGTATATGCGGGCCTCGGCTGTGGGCAAACTGGTTAACGAATGCGTGGAAGCCTTCGTGGCAAACGAGGAAGCGATACTGGACGGTACGCTACAAGGCTCGCTCATCGACCACATCAGTGAGCTACAGCGTAAGGCTTACAGGCAATGCGCAGAACTGTCGTACGAGCGCATCTACCACAGCAAACCCGTGCTGGATGTGGAGCTGGCGGGTTATAAAATCATGCAGACACTTATGCAGACGCTCATCGAGGCGGCCGTCAATCCCGACCGTTTCTATTCGCAACAGCTCATGCGGCGATTCAGTAGCCAGTACGACATACAAAGTCCTGACCTTGAAACGCGCATCATGGCCGTGATTGACTATATCAGCGGCATGACCGATGTCTATGCCTTGGACATCTATCAGAAGATTAACGGCATATCCCTACCAGTTATTTGATGCCAGAAGTGCCACGACTCGCTGCTCACTCTACAAACATCCTTTACAACACAATGATATAGAGCCCCTTACAAAAGAATTGACTTTGACTATCAAACACATTGACTTTGACTGCCAATAGCATTGACCTTACTTGGCAAACCCATTGACCTTGCCGCGGCAGGGCATAGACACCTTGATTTGTGTCATAACGATACACAACACCTAACGCAAAATACTCCAAATACAAGAAAATATCAATGTTGTTCAATAATATCCCTTTTTACTTGGAGTTATGGTATGAAATTCTTAATTTTGAGCATCCTAACAATAATACCTTCCATTTTACGGCAGAATTTACCTGTAAGAATGGGCAAGACGAATTCCGTCCCGATGCTTGACAGCTTGAAATTTAATGAGAATATACAGTAAAGGATATGGTAACAAAAGATGAGGTTCTTGAACTTTTACGCAGCACAGAAACCTACAGAATAGAGCGTACAATTTCTACAGGCGACATGGATAAGTTTCAGGAGGCTATTTGTGCATTTTCAAATGATTTACCGAACTGTCGGAAAAAAGGTTATCTTATTTTAGGCGCTCATGACAATGGAACTTTATCTGGGCTAAGGGTAGATGATACCTTGATGAAGAAAATAGCGGGGATTCGTTCTGACGGCAATATACTTCCTTTGCCGATTATGTCTGTAGAAAAGTTTGAGTTTGATGAAGGCGATTTGCTTGTCGTAGAGGTGTCACCCGCTTTGATTCCGCCGGTTCGTTATCGTGGACGCACCTTTATACGTATAGGACCGCGTCGGGATATTGCCACAGAGTCAGAAGAAAGAGTGCTTTTGGAAAAAAGGACATCTTATATGGCTACATTCGATGCCATGCCTTGTTTCGGTTCATCACTAAAGGATGTTGATGTCCAGCTTATAAAGCAGGAATATCTCCCACAGATAATAGAAACTGGTATCCTGATAACGGATAATAGGTCTTTACAAGAACAATTAGCAGCAATCCATCTTTATGACATTGCCAACGATTGCCCTACAAATGCCGCCATTATTCTTTTCGGGAAAAATGCCTCTTTCTTCCTGCATGGTTGTTATGTTCAATATGTGCATTTCGCAGGAGAGGACACAGGAAGTGAGATTCTTAACGAAAGACAGATTCGTGGCAGTCTGTGTTCAATACTGCCTAAGCTGGAAAGCTTTGTGAAAGATGCTATCGTCACAGCACGTCCGATGCCTGTGAGTATGCTGAGAGAACAGATTGTGTTTAACTACCCTGAGTTGGCACTTCGGGAGTTGCTGATGAATGCCTGTATGCACCGAGACTATCAGTCTAACATGCCTATCAGAATATACCAGTTTAGTAATCGGATTGAAATTCTCAATGCAGGAGGCTTGTATGGAGAAGCTCGTCCCGAAAACTTCCCAACAGTCAACGATTATCGAAACCCTATCATCGCTGAAGCTATGCGTGGAATGAAATACGTGAATATGTTCAATCGAGGCATTCAGCGTGTCAAAACCATGCTAAGAGACAACGGAAATCCAGAACCTGTCTTCAATGTAGGTAAAATTACAGCTTTCGAAGTGATGGTGCAACCATCTTTGTCACTTAACTTAGTCACTGACGGAGAAAAAGTGACTAAGTCAGCGACTAAGTCAACAGAAACGATGAACGAGGTATTGGCTTTCTGTGAACGCCCTAAAAGTCTCACGGAGATTATGGCGCACTTGGGACTTAAGCACCGTAATAACGCTAAAAGTCGATATATCGACCCTTTGATAGAGAATGGATTTCTTGAAATGACAATACCAGAAAAGCCCAACAGCAGAAATCAAAAGTATGTGCGGGCTTTATCTTAGTCACTTATCTTAGTCGTTTAGAAGTGACTAAGTCGCCTTTTCGGTAATTGAATTACCGAAATACTTTTTTCAAAGGCGGTTCTCTTCATTTGTGATTTGTTTGATACACCCTCATAGGTGCACGTTGAAGAACTACGCCCTGTAGAGGCAAAATTGTTCTGACGAAGTTGACGAAGCCAGGTAAACAGCTACACTTCCGATACAGGGCAACTTGGGCAGCATGAGGAAAGCGTGCCTACCCCTGGCTAATCAAGGGGCTGGCACGCTTCGATTACGGCGACGCACCGCCTTTGCGGTGCGTCGAATGAAGTCTATTTTAATACTTGTCCTTAGGCGTATTGCCCATGGTCACATCCAGCGTGCCGCCCTCGGCGAAGGTTGCGAACGGCAAGTAAGTGCTATCAAGCGTCTTTCCGTTGAGCTTGTATTCCTGCACATAGATATTCTCTTTGCTGTTGTTGCTCACGTTGATGACAAACTTGTCACCCTTATAATAATCCTTGTTCAGACGAATGGTAATCTTGTCGAACAAAGGACTGCCTAAACCAAAGGACGGTTGCTCGGCTGTGAGTCCCTTGACATCGAACATACCGATGGACGACTGTACGAACCAAGCGCCCAACTGGCCCTGGTCTTCATCCTGTCCGTAGCCGTAGCCATGGATTCCATCTGTGCCATAGAACTCGTCCAAGATGGCACGCACCCACTTCTGGGTGTGCGATGGCTTGCCAGCCTCGTTGAACATCCATGAGATGTGCAGACAAGGTTGATTGCCTTGGTTGTAAAGCGTCTTCAATCCAGCGAAAGCACCCACCTCGGTACCACCGCTGAAGATGAGCTTCTGCGATTGGGTGAAGATGCTATCCAAGCGGTTGTTGAACTCTTCGGCACCCACTTTAGCCACCAACGCTTTGGCATCGTGCGGTGCATAGAACGTGTATTGCCAAGCATTGCCTTCCTGGAAGCCGCGCCATACCTGCATCGGGTCAAAATTCTCAATGAAGCTGCCATCGGCCTTCTTCGGACGAACGAAGTTGGTTGACGTATCATAGATGCGTTCCCAGCCCTTGGAAAGATCCATCAACTTCTTATAGTCGTCTGTCTTTCCCAATGCCTTGGCCATCTGTGCGGTAGCCCATGCGCCAAAAGCATACTCCAATGTGTGCGAAGCAGAGAACATGAACATTTCGTCTGATCCTTCACCCGTGTCCTGATGTGGCACATAACCGTGTTCTACAAAGAGTTTGGTATCGGTCTTTCCAGCACCAAATGGTCGGTTCTCACCATCCAACTCGTTCTTGCGGCAGGCCTCGTAGGCAAGATTCACATCGAAATCACGGATTCCACAAGCATAAGCCGCTGCAATCATCAAGCTCAACTGATTGGTTCCTACGCCCGATACATAACGGCTATTGGCCAGTCCATCGCCCAACCATCCACTGTCTTTGTATACCTGAAGATGACTGCTGATGAAGTCGGACATGTGCTCGGGATAGGCCATGATCCACACTTGGTTGAGATTCCACTGTGCTCCCCACATGGCATCGGTATTGTAGAGGTTGAAAGCAGGTTTGCCATCCTTCATCTCAATTTGGCCAACGGTACCATCGTGTTTGGGGTAAGCGCCGTTTACGTCACTGGCAATACCACGACCCAAGATGGCATGATACAATCCTGTGTAGAATTTCACCTTATCATCCTTGTTCGTTGTTTCAACCGCAATGCGACTCAAATGCTCATTCCAAGCCTCATGCGACTGCTCCTTAGCCTCGTCAAAAGCCAAGTCCTGCGCCTCAGCCTCAAGGTTCTTCTGGGCATTCTCCACCGAAGTGTAGGACACACCCACCTTTACGGTAATCTTTTCCTGATCAGTTGTCTCGAACGTCAGATAAGCACCCGCGCCCAAACCCGTAGTGGACAGCGAGTCAGCTTTAACGGTTTCGCCGTTGAAAGTACCTACCCCAACAGGTTTCTTGTCGACAACGGCATGGAAATACAAGGGGACTTCGGCGCCCGGCTGGTATTTCTTTACATACTCAGGCAGGGTGATCACCCAGCCTTCGACTACGGTTCCGTTATCCTTAATCTGTACTGAGGCATCCTTCACGGCACCACTTTCGCCCTGGCGGTTACCGATATCAAAGAGGATTCGGCTCTCCTTGCTGGCCGGGAAGGTATACCGCTGGAAGGCAACACGCGTGGTGGCCGTCATTTCGGCCGTCACATCATAGTCCTTGAGTAGCACAGAGTAGTAGCCAGCCGTGGCCACTTCATCATCGTGCGAGAAGCGTGAGCGATAGCCTTTACGCTCGTCCGTCATGGCAGTGTCGCCAGGTACGGTGAACAATTTGCCCACGGTGGGCATCAACGTGATGCCTCCAATCTGGAACTCGTGCAGGCAGGGGAATCCCTCGATACTGGTGTCACGATAATCATAACCCGTAGCCTCCCAGCCAGACTTATTCCCATAATGTCCATTGGTTGATGGCCCGGGCTTAGCCATGCCGAAAGGTAAGGCACCGGGAGCCATGTGGAAATAACGACAGTGCGCCGTTCCGATGCGTGGCTCTACATAGTTTGTCAGGTCTTCTGTTGTTGCATTGTCAGTTTTCGTACAGGACATCATGCCAAAAATGCCGGCGAAAGCCAGTAATGCCATTGAAATTTTTCTCATGTCTGTTGGTTCTTGTTAGTTAATAATAGTGAATTAGCTAAATGTATACGCCACCTCCTACAGTTTGAATCATGCAGATTCTGACTATTGAAGATGGTGCAGATGAACAAGCATGCGCATGCCAGTCACTACAAATTGTAACTTTTGGCTGCTTATGACTTGTTGTTGTTTTCCTTGTAAATAATGTTGTTGACGCCCGAAGTGATTTCAAGCGACTCGCGATGCTCCTTGATGAAACTATCGATATGGCGCACACGTTTGTCCTCCAATATCTCGTCTACCGAAATCAGGATTCCCGTTTCTTCCACATCACCGAACCCATTGTTGATGGCAGTGCCAAACAGTTTCATCGTAGGACTTAACCCCATGTAGGCATTAACCAAGGGAGGGATGTTGTATCCCAATTGACGTATCTCTCTGTTGAGGATTCTGTAATCTGACTTGAAATCCGTTTCAGAGAACAACTTTTCCAATTCTTTGGGATCTTCCTGTAACTCCAAAGGATTTCTCGGCACGATAAGATGATCCTTGTCGTCAAAATGTTTCTTCAAAAAATACAAAATCATGTCACGTCCCCTGCGGATATAAGAAGGGTACATCGTCATTTTGCCGAAGAAATACTTGAGATTAGGATTGAGAACGGTCAGTGCACCGAGGCCATCCCACAGGTTGTCCAAGGCGAAGATGCTTTTGGTGTTGCGGCGCACGTTTTGATATTCCAGCGCTACGAAAGACCTTCCCAGCTCTACGGTATAGGGCATGTAGTCTTGAAGAAACTTATCGGAGAAATGGAAAAGGTGGCTGGTGGCCAACTTAGGCTGCCCATTGTCGTCCAATTCCCAGTTGGAACCGTACTGATACCGATAGCCTCCGATAATCTCATCCGCTTCGGGATTCCACACAATCAGCTGCTTGTAACAGTTGTCGCAAGTGTCGAATTCATCGATATCCATGGACTTTCCGGTACCTCCGCCAGCGGTACGGAAGGCTATTTCGCGCAATCGTCCAATCTCCTTCATCACGTTGGGTGAGTCATGGGCAGTGACCACAAAAATTTTGTTGTGGCTTTTGTTCGTCATCCGGAGCCGCTTCTCAGGCGTCAATTCAGCTTTCAACAGCTCCCTATCGATGGGCTGGATAATCTCTTCTTGCATGGTTTCTTAGAGGATTGACGAAGAAGGACCATTCATTGCGAGTATGGGATTCTCTCAAATAAGATCTCTCAACGCTTGATTGATATTTCTGTTATCTCTATTCTGCTGTTTGTGTTGGTTGCAGTTGGTATACTTTGTCTTGTACATACTGCGCCCATTGCTGCGCATTCTTACGCTTGTCAAAGGTTTGCCAGGGTATCGGTTTGCCTATCGTGACGCGGAATGTCTTGTGTCTGTTGCGATACATTTCATCAACTAAGAACAGCATCGCCACGTTAAACTTTAATTTCAGGGCCTTACAGATATTGGCAATACGATAAAACCGGTCTGAGTTTCGTCCCTCAAAATGAATGGGTATCACGTCTCTCTGATATTCAACACTCTTAGTGATGAAGGTTTTCTTCCAGGGAATGTCACGAATTTGACCATTGATTTTACGTGAACAGAGGCCGGCTGGGAACATGATGATGTGGTTGTCACTTTGGAAGGCCGCATCCACCATTGCGGGGAAATTGCGACTTTGCTTACCAGTTTTGTTGATGCCGACGCCTAAAGGGCGCAGTCCCGGCAGGTTCATCAACAAATCATTCAACAGGTATTTGATGCGGCCACCATAATGTCGGCCGATAATAGCGCCCAAAGCGACCCCGTCAGCACCACCTAGCGGATGATTTGATGCGAAGATGTATAGTCGACCGTCTTGTTGATTTGGCAGATTTTCCCTACCTTTGACCTCCAAGGAAACATCCAGATATTGGACACACGCTTCAAGCCAATCAACTCCTGTCAAGTCTTTGCTTTCCCAAAGAAATTGATTCACTTCATCTTGATGGGTAATCTTCTTGAGCCAACGGGTTGCAAAATGTGGAACATATTTAGCCTTGTCGCCTAGTTTACTGCGCAAGATGTCATCGATGTCTATGGTTTTCTTTGTTACGTCACTCATTTAGGTCAAAAAACTTTCTTTGCAAAAATAACATAACTTTTTGTATTATGCCGCTTTTTTATGCAAAAATGTTCAAAAATTATCTAATCTGTTATACCGTTGTCACACGACGAAACAGATGTTTCAAGGAAGTTACAGATATCATTTTGAACGATTGATCTGAGTTAAGTTGAAGCCATCGAATCGAGAAGTTGTAGAGAACAAAATACGTTAAATAAACTAAAAATACAATTTTCTCATCATTTTATGTATGAAAGTGGGGAAATGTGGGGAAAAAGATGTATCTTTGACAACGAATATCGATATGCATATAAAGAGGTACACATGCGATTTTTAGGAAATATAGAAGCAAAGATAGACGCCAAGGGCAGAGTGTTCTTGCCGGCAACGTTCAGGAAAGTACTGCAAGGAGCAGGCGAAGAGAGCCTCGTTCTGCGGAAGGACGTGTTCCAATCGTGCCTCACCCTCTATCCTGAATCGGTATGGAACGCACAGTTAGACACCTTAAGAAGACGCCTTTCACGCTGGAATGCACAAGAACAGCTCATCTTCCGTCAGTTTGTTTCCGACGTTGAGCTGTTGTCACTCGACGCCAATGGACGTTTATTGATACCGAAGCGTTACCTAAAAATGGCAAATATCGAACAAGCTGTGAAATTCATTGGCATGGACGACACCATAGAGATGTGGTGCAACGACGTGACAGAGAAACCTTTCATGCAGCGGGAGGAGTTCGGCAAGGCCCTGCAAGAAATCATGAGTAAAAGCTCGGAGCCAACCAAAGAGACTGAATAAAAATGAGCATCAAGACAGCAGAAACATACCATGTGCCGGTTCTCTTACAAGAGAGCGTTGAGGGGTTGAACATCCAGCCCGATGGGATTTACGTGGATGTAACCTTCGGAGGCGGTGGCCACTCCATGCAGATTCTGCGCCAACTGGGGAAAAATGGCCACTTGTTCAGCTTCGATCAAGATCTGGATGCAGAGAAAAACATCCAACAAGCGGGCAATGAACTGCTGCGACAAGACAATTTTACGTTTGTACGTTCAAACTTCAGATATCTCAAGAACTGGATGCGATACTACGAAATAGAGCAGATTGACGGCCTGTTAGCTGACTTAGGCGTGTCCAGTCATCATTTTGATGACGAAAGTCGGGGGTTCTCTTTCCGCTTCGACGCACCGCTCGACATGCGCATGAACAAGACGGCAAGCATCACAGCTGCCGACATCGTGAACACATATAGCGAAGAACACCTTGCCGATGTGTTCTACCTCTATGGAGAATTGAAAAACGCTCGACGCATCGCATCGCTCCTGGTGAAAGCGCGAACCGAAGAGATGATTGTGACCACACAGGACTTCATTCAAGCCACAGCACCCCTATTCAAGAGAGAACGAGAAAAGAAAGACATGGCCAAGCTGTTCCAAGCCCTGCGCATCGAAGTGAATCACGAGATGGAAGCCTTAAAAGCAATGCTTGAAGGTGCCATGCAACTGCTCAAACCTGGAGGCAGATTGTCTGTCATTACCTACCATTCTTTGGAAGATCGGATTGTTAAAAACATGATGAAGGCAGGCAATGTGGAGGGAAAAATGACGCAGGACTTTTTCGGAAAGATAACAACTCCTTTCTCACTAATCAACAAAAAAGTGATTGTGCCAGCAGAGGATGAGCAGCAACGAAACCCAAGAAGCAGAAGTGCGAAGTTAAGAATCGCTGAAAAGAAGTAATGAAAAAAGAAGATATAGACAAAGAATCAAAACCCATCTTGTCGGTTTCAGAAGGAAAACAACCAGAAGAATCTGCGAACAACCAAAAGGAAGTTGCAGATGAGGGTCCTACACTCAAGGAAGTAATCCTAGAGCAAGCCAGAGAAGGAGAGGCTCCACTGTCCAAGAATTTCACATTGAAGAAGATTCTTGGTGGAGACATTTTGACTACTTCCACCATCCGCAAGCAAATCTGGGTCGTAGTGCTCATCACTTTTTTCATCATCATCTACATTTCAAACCGATACAGCGTACAGCAACACCTCATTGAAATTGACCAGTTACAGAAAGAGTTGCAAGATGCCAGATACAAAGCACTGTCTACCAGTAGTCAACTGACGGAAAAGAGCAGAGAGAGCAATGTGCTCGAAATGTTAAAGAACAATAAGGACAGCGTCCTCAAAATAGCAAACCAACCACCTTACATCATCACCGTTCCTGCAGAATGAATAAGTTTGATTATAAAAAGATAATGCCTCGCTACAGTGCCCTCGCCATCATGATGACACTGATAGCACTTGCCGTGGTTGGTAAAACAATCTACATCATGACAGCCAAGCGCGACTATTGGACCAAAGTGGCCAATCGCGTAAAGCGCGACAGCGTAGACATCAAACCTATGCGAGGCAACATTCTTAGCAGCAATGGTGAACTCATGGCAAGTTCATTACCCGAGTTCAAGGTGTACATGGACTTCAAAACCTTGCATGAGTCAAAAACCGACACGCTATGGGATGAGAAGATTGACTCTATCTGTCAAGGTCTGGCAACCATCTTTCCAGAAAAGCCTGCCAGTGCATTCAGAGCCGAGTTGGAAGAGGGAAGGAAGAAACAAAGCCGCCATTGGCCCATTTGGAAAAAGCGCATCGACTACAACACTTTCACAGATGTGAAAGCGTTGCCGTTGTTCAATCTTTCTAAATATTCCAGTGGTTTCCACTACGAAGAATTCAATGCGCGACAACGCCCCTATGGTTCGCTTGCTGGAAGAACCGTGGGTGCCATGTATGGAGCTAAAGACACGGCGCGGTTTGGACTTGAGTTGTCCTACGATTCCATCCTCCGTGGGAAGAATGGCATCGTGCACCGTCGCAAGGTGCTCAACAAGTTTCTTGACATCATGGACACACCTCCTGTCGATGGAGCAGACATTGTCACAACCATTGACGTTGGCATGCAAGACCTTGCTGAAAGAGCTGTCATCAACGAGTTGAAGAAAATCAACGGAAATGTTGGCGTGGCACTGGTCATGGAGGTGGCTACTGGCGACATCAAGGCCATCGTCAACATGGAGAAATGCTTTGATGGTGAATACCGAGAAGTAAAGAATCATGCCGTCAGCGACTTGCTGGAACCAGGATCTGTGTTTAAAGTTGCCTCGATTATGACAGCACTTGATGACGGCGTTGTAGACACCACGGCCAGAGTAGAGACTGCTGGTGGCGTTTGGCCGATGTATGGCAGACACATGAAAGACCACAACTGGCGTAGGGGCGGCTATGGTTTGTTAACGCTTCCACAGACTCTTTTATACAGTTCCAACATCGGTGTTAGTCGCATTATCGATGACAACTATAAAGATAATCCCGAGAAATTCGTGCGGGGAATCTATCGAACGGGGCTGGCTGACAACCTAAATATTCCGCTCGTTGGTTCATCTCCTGCCGTCATCCGGCTGCCTAAGAAAAACAAACGCGGCCAATGGCTCAACTGGAGCAAGACTGCTTTGCCCTGGATGAGCATCGGTTACGAAACGCAAATTCCACCTATTTCCATGATCACGTTTTACAATGCCATCGCCAACAACGGCAAGATGATGCAACCGCGCTTTGTAAAAAAGGTGGTAAAAAATGGAGAAGTGTTAATAGAGTTCCCGCCCAAGGTACTCCGTTCACAGATATGCAAGCCCAAAACGCTAGGCGAAATTCAAACAATTCTTGAACATGTAGTCAGCCAAGGATTGGGTAAGAAAGCCGGATCGCCATCCTTCAAGGTGGCCGGCAAAACTGGTACGGCACAAATTTCACAAGGTTCGGGTGGATATAAGGTTGGACGAACCAACTACTTGCTGAGCTTTGCCGGCTATTTCCCCGCCGACAAGCCTCGCTACAGCTGCATCGTTTGCATCCAGAAGTCTGGACTTCCCGCATCAGGGGGTGGCATGAGCGGTGTCGTGTTTCATCACATTTCAGAGGGAATTATGGCTCAAGACCTCAAACTTGACGTAAAAGACGCCAAAGATTCCACATCGATTTTGTTGCCAGATGTAAAAAATGGCAATGTCCTCGCAGCCAACTATGTGCTCAGTCATTTGGGAATTAATGCCAATCAAGATTGGTCAGGCTCATACACCAAGGGCAATCCCATCTGGGGTTCAGCTGAAATACAGAACAACACGGTTGTCAAACTCAGGAAAGTAAAGGTACATGGCCACAAGTTCATCCCCAATGTTGAGGGAATGGGTGCACGTGATGCCGTCTACATCTTGGAGAGCAGAGGCGTAAAAGTCAAGCTCGACGGACGTGGAAAGGTTATCAGTCAGAGTCTGGAACCAGGCCATAGCATCAAGAAAGGCGATGTATGTCACCTGACATTGCAATAAATTTAGCAATACACCACAGTAACATTTATAAGAAATTACCTATATGACATTCAGTGAATTGATTAAAGGCATCAAGACATCTGCCATCATCGGCGAAGCCAATGTCAACATCACAGGCGTGGAAATCGACTCCCGCAAAGTAAAAGAGGGCAACCTGTTCGTAGCCATCAAGGGCACTCAGGTAGACGGGCATCAATACATACCCAAAGCGATAGAGCTGGGAGCCGCCGCTATCTTATGTGAAGAAGCGCCACAACAGCCACAACCAAACGTCACCTACGCTGTGGTGAAATCGACAGAAGATGAAGTAGGGAAAGTTGCCACTCGCTTTTTTGGCGACCCATCCAAACACCTCAAGCTGGTAGGTGTCACAGGTACCAACGGAAAGACCACCGTTGCCACCTTATTATATAATCTATTTAGAAAGTTGGGACATAAGTGTGGACTGCTTTCTACGGTCTGCAATTTTATCGAAGGGCAGGAGATTCCTGCCGACCACACCACCCCCGATCCTATAGAACTCAACGAATTGTTAGCCAAGATGCTGGCTGCCGGCTGCGAATATGTATTCATGGAGTGTTCGTCACACGCCATTGCACAGAAGCGAATCGGCGGACTTACCTTCACGGGAGGCATCTTCACCAACCTTACACGCGACCATTTGGATTATCACAAAACCTTCGAGAACTACCGCAACGCCAAGAAATCATTCTTTGACAGCCTACCCAAGTCGGCTTTTGCCATCACCAACGCTGATGACAAGAACGGCATGGTGATGGTGCAGAACACCAAAGCCAGCGTTAAGACCTACTCCATCCAGTCGATGGCCGACTTCAAAGCGCGCATCATCGAATGCCATTTTCAGGGAATGTACCTGGAGATTGACGGTCAGGAGGTTGGTGTACAGTTCACGGGCAAGTTCAATGTCAGCAACCTGCTGGCCGTTTACGGTGCCGCACGCATGCTGGGCAAGCAACGCGAAGAAACACTCATCGCCATGAGCACCCTGCACACCGTCAACGGGCGCATGGACACGTTACAGTCGCCCGAAGGGTTTACGGCCATCGTAGACTACGCTCATACGCCCGACGCATTGAAGAACGTGCTGTTGGCCATACACGAAGTCGACGGCAAGGGGCATATCATCACCGTTTGTGGTGCCGGTGGCAACCGTGACAAGGGCAAACGTCCACTCATGGCGAAGCAGGCTGTGCAGCTCAGTGACAAGGTTATCATCACCAGTGACAACCCTCGTTTTGAAGATCCACAAGACATCATCAACGACATGTTGGCGGGTTTGGATGCGCAAGACCTGAAAAAGGTACTGACCATCGCAGACCGTAAGGAGGCCATCCGCACGGCCTGCATGCTGGCACAGAAGCAAGACGTGATTCTTGTTGCAGGAAAAGGACACGAAACGTATCAGGAAATCAAGGGCGTGAAACATCATTTTGACGACAAGGAAGTGCTGCGCGACATTTTTGCCCAGTAACATCGTCATTGAACAACAAAATAAACAGCACACAGCATGTTATACTATCTTTTCAGATTCTTAGAACAATACGGCATCTCGGGAGCTCATGTCTGGGGTTACATCTCCTTCAGAGCCCTGCTTGCCCTCATCTTCTCACTGGTCATCTCGGCCTGGTTTGGTGAGCGATTCATCAAGTACCTGCGCAAAAAACAAATTACCGAGACGCAGCGCGACGCCTCCATCGACCCCTTTGGCGTCAACAAAATTGGCGTTCCTTCCATGGGTGGCGTCATCATCATTGCCGCCATTATCATCCCCGTGCTGTTTCTGGGCCGACTCAGAAACATCTACCTCATCCTCATGATCGTGACAACGCTTTGGCTGGGGTTCCTCGGCGGCATGGACGATTACATCAAGATATTCCGCAAAAATAAAGAAGGACTGAAAGGAAAATACAAGATTGTGGGACAGGTAGGCATCGGATTGATAGTCGGACTGGTACTTTGGTCGTCGCCAGACGTCAAGATTAACGAAAATTTAGCTATCGAGCAGCAAGGAAAGGAGATGGTTATTAAGCACCGAACTGATGCGCGCAAGTCGCTCAAAACCACCATTCCGTTTGTCAAAGGGCACAACTTGGATTATTCGGGCGTGATGCGTTGGTGTGGCAAATACAAGACAGCGGCCGGTTGGATATTGTTTGTCGTGATGACCATCATCGTGGTGACGGCGGTTTCGAATGGTGCCAACCTCAACGATGGCATGGATGGCATGTGCGCAGGCAACTCGGCCATCATCGGCGTGGCATTGGGCATCCTGGCCTATGTCAGTTCGCACATCCAGTTTGCCTCGTACCTCAACATCATGTACATACCGGGGTCGCAAGAGCTGGTGGTGTTCATGTGTGCCTTCGTGGGTGCCCTCATCGGTTTCTTGTGGTACAACGCCTATCCCGCGCAGGTGTTCATGGGCGACACGGGCTCGCTGACCATCGGTGGCATCATTGGCGTTTGCGCGGTGATTATTCATAAAGAACTGTTGCTGCCCATCCTTTGCGGCATCTTCTTTGTGGAGAGTGTGAGCGTTATGTTGCAAGTATATTATTACAAAATGGGCAAACGCAAAGGGGTGAAGCAACGCATCTTCAAACGCACGCCCATCCATGACAACTTCCGCACGCAGGATTCGCAACTGGATCCTGACTGCAAATACCTCATCAGAAAACCACATTCGGCCGTACACGAGTCGAAAATCACCATTCGCTTTTGGATCATCACCATCATCCTGGCAACCATGACCATTATCACACTGAAAGTGAGATAGTTACAAACTCATGGAGATTGGAGGCCAAAGTCATGGAGATTGGAGCCTAAAGTCATGGAGATTGGAGGCCAAAGTCAATGACTTTGTACAAGCAACCATAACAACAGCCAAATTAGCGGGTGCAAGTAAATAAGAAAAAGGAGTACAAAACATGAAAAGAATAGTTATTCTCGGAGCAGCAGAGAGTGGAGTTGGAGCTGCCATCTTAGCCCAAAAAGAAGGCTTCGACGTTTTTGTTTCTGACATGGGTGAAATCAAAGACAAATACAAGAAGACGCTGGATGAACACAACATTAGATGGGAAGAAAAGCAACACACCCCCGAACTTATTCTGAATGCTGACGAAATCATCAAGAGCCCGGGCATCCCGAAAGAGGCTCCGATGGTACAGAAGGCCATGGCAAAGGGCATCAGCATCATCAGCGAGATAGAGTTTGCCGGGCGTTACACCCACTCGAAGATGATTTGCATCACGGGCAGCAATGGCAAAACCACCACCACGTCGCTGATTTACCACATCTTCAAGTCGGCTGGCTACGATGCCGGACTGGCTGGCAACATCGGGCGCAGTCTGGCACTGCAGGTGGCCGAGGACCCGCACGAGTACTACATCATCGAGCTAAGCTCGTTCCAGTTGGACAACATGTATAAGTTCAAGGCCGACATCGCCATCCTGCTGAACATCACTCCCGACCACTTGGACCGCTACGACAACTGCATGCAGAACTATGTGGATGCGAAGATGCGCATCATACAGAACCAAACCGCGCAAGACAGCTTTATCTATTGGAACGACGACCCCATCATCAAGCGCGAGCTGAAGAAGTATGACATCAAAGCCGTGCAATGCCCCTTCTCTGAATTAAAGGAGAAAGGCTCCATAGGATACATCGAAGAGGGCGAGTACACCATTGAGAAGCCTACACCATTCAATATGGAACAGGAGGCACTGGCACTCACTGGCAAGCACAACATCTACAACTCGCTGGCCGCAGGCATCGCCACCGACATCGCAGGCATCAGGAACGAGGTCATCAGAAAGAGCCTCAGCGACTTCCCGGGCGTGGAACATCGTCTGGAAAAGGTGTGTAAGGTGGGCGGCGTACAGTACATCAACGACTCGAAGGCCACCAATGTGGATGCCTGTTGGTATGCGCTGGAAAGCATGAGAACGCCCACCATTCTCATTCTGGGCGGTAAGGATAAGGGAAACGACTATGGCCCAATCAAAGATTTGGTGAAAGAAAAGTGCGTTGCTCTGGTGTATCTCGGAGCCGACAACAGCAAACTACACGACAATTTCGACAACTTGGGCATTCCAGTTCGCGACACCCACTCGATGAAAGACTGCGTGGCGGCATGCTACGACTTAGCAAAACCGGGCGACACGGTGCTGCTCAGTCCTTGTTGCGCCAGCTTCGATTTGTTCAAAAACATGGAAGATCGGGGCGACCAGTTTAAAACTTTGGTAAGAAATCTGTAATGGACAAGACGTTAGGAAATATCTTCAAGGGAGACAAGGTCATCTGGATGGTCTTCTTCTTTCTCTGCATCATTTCGGTCATCGAGGTGTATTCGGCCTCTGCCGGACTGACTTACAAGGGTGGACACTATTGGGCTCCCATCGTGAAGCACACGGGCATTCTACTGGTGGGCGTGTTTGCCATGGTGGTAACCCTCAACATCAAGTGCAAGTATTTCAAGATTGTAACCCCCTTCCTACTACTCATAGCCGTCGTCACGCTGATAACGGTTTTACTGGCAGGGCAGTCTACTAATGGTGCCCAGCGATGGATTAGCATCGTAGGCATACAGTTTCAGCCCTCCGAGATTGCCAAAGGCGCGTTGGTACTGGCCACAGCGCAGATACTAAGTGCCATGCAAACCGAGCATGGGGCCGACAAAAACGCCTTTAAATACATTCTCATCGTGAGTGCATTCATCATTCCGCTCATCATGGTAGAGAATCTTTCTACGGCCATGCTGCTGTGCATGGTCATCTTCATGATGATGATCATCGGTCGGGTACCCGGCAAAATCCTTGGGAAAGCATTGGGGGTGGTCACATTGTTGATTCTAACCATCTTCACACTGGTGATGGTTGTGGGGAAAGACCATGAGAAGGAAAACGCCAACCCAAACCATATTGAACAGGTTGCCGTGGCGGAACAAAAGAAAGATCCCAGCATGTTTGGCTCTGTGTTCCACCGCTTTGACACCTGGAAAGGGCGCATCGACCGATTCATAGCAGGCAAGGAGACCTCTCCAGAGGAATTCGATTTGGATAAAGACGCACAGATAGGGCACGCCAACATTGCCATCGTGTCGTCTAACTTCATTGGTAAGGGACCGGGAAACTCTGTAGAACGCGACTTCCTGTCGCAGGCTTTCTCCGACTTCATCTATGCCATCATCATCGAGGAGATGGGCATCTTCGGCGGATTCTTCGTGGCCATGCTGTACATCATCCTGCTTTTTAGAACCGGACGCATCGCCAACCGCTGCGAAAACAACTTCCCCGCTTTCCTCGCCATGGGACTGGCACTATTGCTGGTGACGCAGGCTTTGTTCAACATGTGCGTGGCCGTGGGGCTTGCTCCCGTTACCGGACAGCCGCTGCCACTGGTCAGCAAGGGCGGAACTTCTACCATCATCAACTGCGTGTACATCGGTGCGATACTCAGTGTAAGCCGTTCGGCCAAGAAAAAAGCTGATGCCGACAGTGAGGAGGTGATGTCCGAAAAGCTCGCAACGGCATAGTCTTGTGAGCTAACGGCATAAAATAAATATGGTGAATTATGACAAAAAGACATATTTTTTGATTACTTTTGTACATTAAATACATCTAAGTTAGATGAGCAACGAATTGAGAATTATTGTCAGTGGTGGCGGAACGGGAGGACACATCTTTCCGGCCATCTCCATTGCTAACGCCATCAAGGCAAAGCGTCCTGATGCAAAAATACTCTTCGTGGGCGCTCTCGGGCGCATGGAAATGGAGCGCGTGCCCAAAGCTGGCTACGAGATAAAAGGACTACCCATTTGCGGATTCGACCGCAAACACCTGTTGAAGAACATCTCCGTGCTGTTCAAAATATGGAAAAGTCAGCGCATGGCTAAGGCCATCATCAAAAACTTCAAGCCGATGGCCGCCGTCGGAGTGGGTGGATATGCCAGTGGCCCCACCTTGAACGTTTGTGCAAAACGGCACATTCCTTGCTTGATACAGGAACAAAACTCGTATGCTGGGGTGACCAACAAGTTGTTGGCGAAGAAAGCAGACAAGATATGTGTGGCTTACGAAGGCATGGAACGCTTCTTCCCAGCCGACAAAATCATCATGACAGGCAACCCTGTGCGGCAAAATGTGTTGCAAACTGCCTTGACACAACAAGAGGCCAGAAAGTCATTTGGGCTCGACCCCGACAAGAAAACCATGCTGTTGGTAGGCGGAAGTCTTGGAGCCAGAACCATCAACGAGAGCGTGATGAGCCACTTGGACATGGTAAGAGCGAGCGACGTGCAATTTATTTGGCAAACTGGAAAATATTATTTCGAAGGCATCACCAAGGCCTTGCAGTCGGAAGACCCGCTGCCCATGCTCCACGTAACTGATTTTATCAGCGACATGGGGGCTGCCTACAAGGCGGCAGATTTGGTGATAAGCCGTGCCGGAGCCAGTTCCATCAGCGAGTTCTGCCTCATTGGCAAGCCCGTCATCCTGGTACCCAGTCCGAACGTTGCTGAAGATCATCAAACGAAGAACGCCATGGCTTTGGTCAACAAGAACGCTGCCATCTATGTCAAAGATTCCGAAGCGAAGGACATATTGCTGCAACAAGCCATCGAAACAGTACAGAACGACAATAAGTTGGCATCGCTGAGCGAGAACGTCTTGAAGCTCGCATTGCCTCATTCTGCCGACATCATCGCAGATGAGGTCATCAAACTGGCAACACAGCGGTAGACAAAAACGCCGGCAAAGAAAAGCATAGAACAACAAAGGTAACGTACGCCAACGTCAATGAACGAAGCGAACGAGCTACCTGCAACTTTCGATAACTCCACAAGACAATAGAAGAAAAGAGAAATGGACATAACAGAAATCAAGTCGGTTTATTTCATTGGGGCTGGCGGCATTGGCATGAGTGCCATCGCCCGCTACTTCATTCATAAAGGTGTGGTGGTAGCTGGATACGACAAGGCTCCATCCGCACTGACCAACCAACTTGAGAAAGAGGGCATGCTTATACACTATGAAGAAAATGTGGAGGAAATACCGCATGCATGTAAGAACCCTCAGACGTGCCTTGTTATCTACACACCCGCCATTCCGAAGACACATCAAGAGCTGAAATACTTCAGGGACAACGGCTTTGAGATACAAAAGCGGGCGCAGGTGCTCGGCACATTGACTCAGACACACAAGGGACTGTGCTTTGCAGGAACGCACGGCAAAACCACCACCAGCACCATGTGCGCGCACATCATGCACCAGAGTCATGTCGACTGCAATGCCTTTCTCGGAGGCATCTCAAAGAACTATGGCACCAACTACATCCTGTCAGATGCGAGTGATTATATCGTTATCGAGGCCGATGAGTTCGACCGTAGTTTCCATTGGCTGCGTCCGTGGATGAGTGTAATCACCTCCACCGACCCTGATCATCTGGATATCTATGGCACAAAAGAGGCTTATCTGGAGAGTTTTCGTCACTATTCCACGCTCATTCAGCCAGGTGGAGCGTTGATTATCCATCGGGATTTAGAAATGAAGCCCGCGGTTCAAGAGGGCGTAAGCATCTATGATTACAGCAGGGACAAGGGAGATTTCCATGCAGAGAACATTGAAATTAAGAATGGTCATATCACTTTCGATTTCATTTCGCCTTTGGAAAATGTAGAAGGCATAGAACTGGGCCAGCCCATTCCCATCAACATCGAGAACGGAGTGGCTGCCATGGCCATGGCACAACTGAACGGTTGCGCGGCCGAAGAACTGAGATATGGCATGTCTACCTATCATGGCGTGGAGCGAAGGTTCGACTTCAAGATTAAGAACGACCGCCATGTGCTGCTTTCCGACTATGCACATCATCCAAAGGAGATATACCAAAGTGCCAAAAGTCTGCGCGAATTGTATCACGACCGCAAGGTGACGGCCATCTTTCAGCCGCATCTTTACACCCGCACCAGAGACTTCTATAAGGAGTTCGCCAAAGCACTGAGCCAGCTGGACGAAGTGATTTTGTGCGATATTTATCCCGCTCGCGAGCAACCTATCAAGGGAGTGACGTCACAACTGATATACGATGAACTTACCTGTAAGGAGAAAAGCATGATTCACAAGGAAGAGGTTCTCGACCTGGTGAAGCGACGCGACTTCGATGTCCTCGTGATATTGGGCGCCGGTGACTTGGATAATTACGTACCACAAATGGCTAAGATCATAGAAAGCAAGTGAGAAGAAACCTGAAAAAGATAATAACCATCGTACTGGACGTGGTGCTGGGCATCTATCTGGTCTTTGCTTTCACGGCATTCAACAAGCCTGATGAAACGGCCAACGTATGCACGAAAGTAAGCATTGACATTGCAGACGAGGCCCAAAATGGTTTTATCAACGCCGCAGAAATCAGGAATCGACTGGAGAAACACAAGCTCTATCCGCTGGAAAAGCCATTGAAATACGTTGATGCCCGCAAGATAGAGGACATGTTGAAGACCAGTCCGTTTGTCAATACGGCTGAATGTTACAAAACACAAAATGGACATGTCAACATCAGCATCACGCAACGAATGCCCATCGTGCGCATCAAGTCGGTCAATGGTGACGACTATTATCTGGATGATAAGGATGCCATCATGCCCAACTCCAGTTACACGAGCGACCTCATCATCGCGACTGGCTACATTAACAAATGGTTTGCCACGCATTATGTGTCGGCGCTGAGCAAAGCATTGATGGGTAACGAGCTATGGAAAAACCAAATAGAACAAATTCATGTTCTACCCGACCGCGGCATAGAGTTGGTCCCCAGGGTGGGCGACCACATCATTTATTTGGGTCAGTTGCCCACAAGCAATGACCGAACAAAGCGGCTCTCGTTGATTGAGAGCTTCACCAAGAAGAAACTCACACGTCTGGAAAAGTTCTATAAATATGGCCTTTCACAGGCGGGATGGAACAAATATTCTTACATCAACCTGGAGTTTGACAACCAAATCATCTGCAAAAGACGAAGCAATTGAACGGATGTGAGAACAAAAGTACATAACACGAACAAAAAGATTTGATAAAGATATAAAAACGTATGGCAAAGGAATTTATCGTAGCTATTGAACTGGGATCGTCAAAAATCACAGGTATTGCAGGAAAAAAGAATTCAGATGGAAGCATCTCCATTCTTGCTGTTGTCAAAGAAGATTCCACCTCGTGCATACGCAAAGGTGTAGTTTTCAACATTGACAAGACAGTATTGTGCTTGACCAACATCATCAAGAAGTTGGAAACTACGCTCAAAACCAACATAGCCCGAGTTTATGTTGGTGTCGGAGGACAGAGCATCCGCAGCCTCAAGAACGTCATCATCAAGGATCTGCCCGCAGAAACCGTCGTAACTCAGGACATGATTAACGAGCTGATGGATGCCAATCGTAGCATGACTTATGCAGAACAAGAGATATTGGACGCTGCCACGCAGGAATACAAGGTTGACGCGCTGTACCAATTGGATCCGGTTGGCATTCCTTGTTCAAGGTTGGAGGGTAATTTCCTCAACATACTTTGGCGAAAAACGTTCTACAAAAACCTAAACCAATGCCTCAACAAGGCTGGTGTGGAGATTGCCGAACTGTATTTAGCGCCACTGGCTTTGGCCGATGCCGTGTTGACAGAGACCGAGAAAAGAACTGGCTGTGCACTGATAGACCTCGGTGCTGACACCACAACCGTATTGGTGTACTACAAAAACATCCTGCGCCATCTCGCCGTCATCCCATTGGGTGGCGAGAACATCACCAAGGACATCACCTCCTTGTTGATGGAAGACAGTCAGGCAGAGCAAATGAAATTGAAATACGCCTCTGCCTACACCGACAACAGTGACATTGATGACAATAAGAAATACCCTATCGACCAAGACAGAAAAGTTGATAGCCGCAAGTTCATCGAGATTGTAGAATCGCGCCTGCAAGAAATCATTGAGAACGTTTTTTATCAGATTCCAAACGAATATGCCGACAAACTCATTGGCGGAATCATCCTTACAGGCGGCGGTTCAAACATGCCCAATATTGAGAAAGCCTTTACCAACCAAGCCCCAACGGAGAAGATTCGCATAGCCAAGTTTGTGAACCAGAATATCAATTCCAACCTCCCAGAGATTACAACTCATACGGGAACGATGAACACCATCCTGGGTTTGCTCGCCAAAGGTGACATCAATTGTGCTGGCGAAGAGATTACTGCCGACTTATTCCAAAGCAACGAACCCAAGCACGTCACGCCAACGCCCGCACCAGCCAAAGGTCCTCGATCGTATACGGAGACATCCGGCACGGGCATCGTACAGACAGAAGAAGAAAAAGAATTACTGCGTAAGAAAAAAGAGGAGCAGGAAGAAGCTGAGCGAAAGGCGCAGGAAGAGGAGGAACGCCGCATAGCGAAAGAGAAAAGAGAGAACTCTCCCGTCAACAAAATATGGAAAAGCATTAAAAACTTTGCCAGCAAAATAACCGAAGAGGAAGAATAAGCAGCAGCCCTATCACGACATCCCAAGAACGAACCATTAAGAATTACAATTATGTCAGACAATATCAACACCCCTAACATTCTCGATTTTGGAGAACCAGACAAAGCAAGCAGCATTATCAAGGTAATCGGTGTTGGCGGTGGCGGTGGCAATGCCGTCAACCACATGTACCGCGAAGGCATTCACGACGTTACCTTCGTGCTCTGCAACACCGACAATCAGGCGCTCAACGACAGTCCGGTACCCTTCCACTTGCAGCTCGGCAAAGAAGGACTGGGAGCCGGCAACAAGCCCGAAAAAGCTCGCCTGGCTGCTGAAGAGAGTCTCGAAGACATCAAGAACATGCTCAACGATGGTACCCGCATGGCATTCATCACGGCCGGTATGGGCGGTGGTACGGGTACAGGAGCAGCTCCGGTTATCGCCCGCGTCTCCAAGGAACTGGGCATTTTGACCGTTGGCATCGTCACCATTCCTTTCCGCTTTGAGGGCGATAAGAAGATTAACCAAGCCTTAGACGGCGTGGAGGAGATGGCCAAGCATGTGGATGCCCTGTTGGTTATCAACAACGAACGGCTGCGTGAGATATATCCTGATCTCACCGTGCTCGACGCTTTCGGCAAAGCCGACGACACTCTGAGCATTGCTGCCAAGAGCATTGCGGAGATTATCACCAACCACGGACTGATTAACCTCGACTTCAATGACGTGAAAACGGTGCTGAAAGACGGTGGCGTGGCCATCATGAGCACGGGCTTTGGCGAGGGCGAGGGCCGCGTGAAGGCAGCCATCGAGGACGCATTGAACTCTCCGCTGCTGAACGATAACGATATCTTCAACTCCAAAAAGATACTGCTCAGCATCAACTTCTGCAACGAAAAGAACGACAACAGCGGTCTGATGATGGAGGAAATGAACGACGTGAACGACTTCATGGGACGCTTTGACAGCGACTTCGAAATCAAATGGGGCATCGCCATCGACCCAGACCTTGGCAAAAAGGTGAAAGTCACCATCTTGGCCACAGGTTTTGGCATCAGCGATGTAGAGGGAATGGACAGCCACATCGGCAAACGTCATTCGCAAGAAGAAGCTATGCGCCTGGCCGAAGAGGAAGAACGAAAGATTCAACTCATCAACCGCAAGGAGCAATATTACAAGGATGGGAAAAACTCTAAATACAAACGTCACCCGCACGTCTATCTCTTCAGCAACGAAGACCTTGACAACGAGGACGTTATCCTGGCCGTAGAGAGCTTCCCCACCTACAAACGTACGCGCCAGATGCTCGACGACATACGCAAACAGGCATCGGGTGAGCCCAAGGAACCCGAACAAAAAGAGAACAATGAACCCATACAGGGTCTCATCAGTTTTGAATAAAACAACATACACCGACGACAGCTCGTCAACAAATACAATAAAACATCAAACAAATGGCATTATTTGAAAAGGTTAACGAAGACATCAAAACCGCAATGAAAGAGCGCGACAAGGTAGCACTTGACACGCTGCGCAACATCAAAAAAGTTTTCCTCGAGGCTAAAACGGCACCGGGAGCCAACGATACATTGGAGGATGCAGACGCTTTGAAGATTATTCAGAAGCTGGCCAAGCAAGGCAAAGAATCGGCACAGACGTACATAGACGCAGGCCGACAGGATCTTGCTGACGCTGAATTGGCACAGGTTTCGGTCATCGAGCGCTATCTGCCCGAACAACTGTCGGAAGCCGAAATAGAGAAAATCGTCAAGACCATCATCGACCAAACGGGTGCCGCAAGCATGAAGGACATGGGAAAAGTCATGGGAATGGCCAACAAACAATTGGCTGGAAAGGCCGATGGCAAAACTATTTCAGGCATCGTTAAAAAGCTGCTCGCGTAATTCTTAAACTCAATTTCGCCATCTGCGAAACTAACGGCAGGAACCTTTTGAAACACAATCTTTCAAAGGGTTCTTGCCGTTTTCTATTTCCTTGAAAATCACCTCATTAATACTCGCCATACAATTGCATTGAGTTTGGGCTGCAAAGTCATGCACTTTGCACGCCAAAAGCATGTAGATTGGCCCCCAAACTCAATGACTTTGCCAAGCCACCCCACAAAGGCCTGAGAAACAACCAATGGCTACCGGAACAAATCTTGCAAAACCGAGAGCGATTTCAGCTCGGGGAACGAAGGGATGTGCAAACGATAGTAGCGCAATATCAAGTTGGCACAACGATTGCGCTCCTCACGGGAAAAGCGGAAAAGGTGCATGGTTTCATAGTTCATCCGCATCAGTTGACCAATCTTCGCAGCCTCGCTTGGGGGAATAAAGTCGGGATGTAAGGGAACGAGAGAACAGAACACGCCGTTGCGAAGGTCGAAGAAATCGCCCGCATGCCAGTTCTCAAGATTTGGATAAAACCCAATGAAGCGCGTCAGATGCATCATGAACACCAGATGAAAGTTGGCGAAAGCCCCCTCCGCAGCATCCAACCAACGAATGCTGTTCTCCACATATTGATATAATGCCCCCACCTCATGCTCGCCGCGCACGCTGAAATACAAGAATTCTGACAAGTACAAGGAGATGGACAACTTATAAGAATTGAAAGGTATGGTAGAGAACGGATAGGCCAGACGCATCTCCTTGATGCGCTGCAACTGCTTGTTGGGACGCTCATCAAACTCGATGTCCAAGATGGTCAGCGGCTGAAAATAGGGCTTGCCCGCCCTGCTGCTCCTGCCTTTGCGCATACGCTGGATAAAAGAGACGTTCCCCATCGCCTGGGTGAACAAATCTGTTATCAACTGAGAATCGCCATATTTGATGGTTCGTAGTACGATAGCTTGCGTCTTAATTAACATCTGAACGTGGATTTGAATGACAAAAATACTGAATTTCATACATTCAATGAAAAATTACAGCATAAAATTTGGTCGGTAAGGAAAAATGTCATAACTTTGCACCCGCTAATCAAATGGCACGGTCCCTTCGTCTATCGGTTAGGACGTGAGATTTTCATTCTCAAAAGAGCAGTTCGACTCTGCTAGGGACTACACAAAAGAAATAAAAGAAGTAAATAGAAGATGGCAAATCACAAATCATCACTTAAAAGAATCCGTCAGGACAAAGTTAAGACTTTGCACAACAAATATTATGCAAAGACCATGCGTAATGCTGTACGCAAGTTGCGTGCAATGACCGACAAGGATGAGGCTGTCAAGCTGTATCCTGAAGTACAGAAGATGGTAGACAAGTTGGCCAAGACCAACGTCATCCACAAGAACAAGGCTGCCAACTTGAAGTCAAGCCTCTGCAAGCACATCGGCAAACTCGCATAAGCCCATCTGACGACCCTACATACAAAGGTTACATTTCGAAAGAAGTGTAACCTTTTGAGGTTTCACCCACCTCAATCTCTTCCTCCGTTGACACAGCACTGCGTCTTTCCCAATCTTCAAGCAGGCGATTCGTCACAGGTCCGTTGCCGACCAACACAGGCTACGAGGTGGGCAAGAACTACAAAATACCAGAAAACAGAAAAACTTTCTTCGCATCTTTAAACCACATAAAAAAGGCAAACGCACGCCAGTCTTTTACGCATTTTTAGCAACAAAACATTTCCTCATTTGGCTGTAATTTCGTATCTTTGCATATCATAATATACAAAACGACAAATGGCAGAAAATCAGAATACCGAAAACAATTATTCGGCCAGTAACATCCAAGTCTTGGAAGGACTTGAGGCTGTTCGCAAACGCCCTGCAATGTACATCGGTGACATCAGTGAGAAGGGTCTCCATCACTTGATTAACGAGACCGTGGACAACTCTATTGACGAAGCGATGGCAGGTTATTGCACCGACATTGAAGTGACCATCAACGATGACGAATCAATAACTGTACAAGATAACGGTCGAGGCATTCCCGTAGACCAGCACGAAAAACTGCACAAGTCGGCCCTGGAAGTGGTTATGACGGTACTCCATGCCGGCGGAAAGTTCGACAAAGGCTCGTACAAAGTCAGCGGTGGTCTGCACGGAGTTGGTGTAAGTTGCGTTAACGCCCTATCCTCTCACATGACATCTCAGGTGTTCCGTGACGGCAAAATCTACCAACAAGAATACGAAAGGGGAAAAGCCCTCTACCCCGTGAAAGTCATTGGAGAGACCAACCTGCGTGGAACGCGTCAGCAGTTCTGGCCAGATAAGTCTATATTCACAACCACTCACTTCCAATGGGACATCATTGCACGGCGCATGCGAGAGCTGGCTTTCCTGAATGCAGGCATTCGCATCACCCTTACTGACCTGCGTCCCAATGAGGAAGGCAAGACACGTACGGAGGTTTTCCACGCCAAAGACGGCCTCAAAGAGTTCGTCCGCTACGTTGACCGCCACAGAACGCACCTCTTCGACGATGTTATCTACCTGAAAACAGAGAAGCAAGGCATCCCCATTGAGGTGGCTATCATGTACAACACCGACTATTCTGAGAACATACACTCGTACGTTAACAACATCAACACCATAGAGGGTGGCACGCACCTCACAGGTTTTCGCGCCGCACTGACACGCACGTTGAAGACGTATGCAGACAACGACCCCGCCATTTCAAAGCAAATTGAAAAGGCAAAGATAGAGATTGCCGGTGAAGACTTCCGTGAAGGACTTACCGCTGTGATATCCATTAAGGTGGCAGAGCCGCAGTTTGAGGGACAGACCAAGACCAAATTGGGCAACAGTGAGGTATCTGGAGCCGTACAACAAGCTGTTGGCGAAGCACTTACCAACTACTTGGAAGAGCATCCTACCGAGGCAAAACAAATCTGCGAGAAGGTGGTTTTGGCAGCTACGGCACGTATTGCGGCACGAAAGGCGCGCGAGAGCGTTCAGCGTAAGAACGTCATGAGCGGTGGAGGACTGCCAGGTAAACTGGCCGACTGCTCGAACAAAGACCCGAAAGATTGTGAGATATTCCTGGTGGAGGGTGACTCCGCAGGTGGATCGGCTAAGCAAGGACGCGACCGATACACGCAAGCCATATTGCCATTGCGTGGAAAAATCCTGAACGTGGAAAAGGTTCAATGGCACAGAGTGTTCGAGGCTGAGTCGGTGATGAACATCATTCAGAGCATCGGCGTGCGCTTTGGCGTAGACGGAGAGGACGACCGAGAGGCCAATATCGACAAGCTGCGCTACGACAAGATTATCATCATGACCGATGCCGACGTCGATGGTTCGCACATCGACACACTCATCATGACGCTGTTCTATCGCTTCATGCCCAAAATCATCGAAGAAGGGCACCTCTACATCGCTACTCCACCGCTTTACAAGTGTACTTACAAGAACAAGGCCAGTGAATATTGCTACACCGAACAGCAACGACAGGCCTTCATAGACAAGTACGCCCAGGGCGAGGAAGACAGCAAGAGTATTCACACACAGCGATACAAAGGTCTTGGTGAGATGAACCCTGAGCAATTATGGGAAACGACCATGGATCCAAAGACTCGCCTGTTGAAGCAGGTAACCATCGAGAATGCAGCCGATGCAGACGAGATATTCTCCATGCTTATGGGTGATGACGTGGAACCACGTCGTGAATTTATTGAACAGAACGCAACCTATGCGAACATTGACGCATAGGCGCTAAATAAGCAAAATTTAAGGGGCATGCAATCGATTTGCATGCCCCTTTTTTCATATTCTAATGTGTCGTATGGCCCAGCCCTTGTTGTTAGGAAGGTTTATCGCACCCCATAGGCCGCCTGACTCATGTAAACAGCCACCGTTTTCAAACGCAAATAATTGTCGCTGAGATACATATATCCTCCGAAAGGATTGTTCTTGCCCCACGAATTTTTAGCTATATAGTAAGTATTTCCATGCTTATCATGCGCCAATCCCACCAATACCATACAATGGTCGTCAGTAGTTTTCAGTGTTTCAAACTGCCTTTGACGCGCTACTGGCGTTACATTTACGGTCTCATTGGGCAACTTGGCCACGCCCTGTGCAAACGAAAAGCCTGGCTCACTGATGTCCCCTTCCCAGCAAACGGGATGCCCCGTCTGCAAAGCCCCCTTGACATGTGCCATCAACGTGTCGAGGGGCACATTCATAAAGGTGTCGCGGTACCGATTATCGGGTATCTCCAAAGCAAACGAATGACCGTAGGGATGGTGCGTAAAACTGGTCAATGAGAGATATTCATGAGGCAGACAAACGCTGTGAGCAAACTGTTTTGGCGTATATTCGGCATGCCTGAAAAAGACAAACCGTGGCATGAAACCAACTTCAGCGTCCAGCATTTCATCCACAAGGCCATCCATTTTCTGCAGACTTGCTGACCGCGAGGCCGTCAACTGCACCTTTCTGGCCAACACGTTGTAATTTACTTGCTGGCCATGATACGTGTCCTCATGCAGCACCCCATATCTTTCCAGCAAACGAAGGGCCATCGATGCCGTCCCACGAAGCGACACCTGCTTTCTTCCTCCCGCAAAGAAAGCCTCACGAGCCTGCTCCTTCAGCAACATTCGGGCAAGATAGTCGACCGACAAGTTGACCGAGTCGCCCATCATCAGCCGTTCCGATTCGATGGTTCCCAGCATGGCATACGCCCAACAAAGCGAACTGCTTCCCTGGTTCTGCACGGGAGTGGCCTTCAACATCACATCCGTTTTGAACTGATGATGCCGTACTTCGTTCGACTTATTCGCATTTCTGCAAGCCGAAACTACAACCAACGTGCTACACACAAACAAGAGTATCTTTCTCATCTCTGTGCAAAGATAATACAAAAACCAAACAAATCGCACAGCTTTACTTTGCAGTTATTACAAATAAGCGTAACTTTGCAAGTATGAAGTATCAGTTATCAGACTTTGAAATCATGGCACCCGTGGGGTCCAGAGAGAGCCTTGCAGCCGCCATTCAGGCTGGAGCGGGAGCGGTATACTTCGGCATCGGCCAGCTTAACATGCGCTCACACTCAGCCAATCATTTTACAATTGACGACCTGCACGACATCGCCGAAACGTGCAAGGCACACGGCATCAAGACCTATCTCACGGTGAACACTGTGATTTATGGCGAGGATATCCCAACCATGCGCAAAATAATCGACGCGGCAAAGGATGCCCAAATATCGGCGGTGATTGCCAGTGACGTGGCCGTGATGACCTACTGCGTGGAGAAAGGGGTGGAAGTGCACCTCTCCACCCAACTCAATATCTCCAACATCGAGGCCCTGAAGTTTTACGCCCGCTTTGCTGATGTAGTTGTATTGGCGCGCGAACTGAACCTAAAACAGGTGAAAGAGATTCACCAACAGATTGTCGAACAACACATCTGCGGCCCCCATGGCGAGCTCATTCGCATCGAGATGTTCTGTCATGGCGCATTCTGCATGGCAATCAGCGGTAAGTGTTACATGAGTCTTCACGACGCCAATCGGTCCGCCAACCGTGGTGAATGCGTGCAAATCTGCCGCCGTTCGTACACCGTTACCGACAATGAGACGGGCAACCAACTTGAGATTGACAACAAATACATCATGAGTCCGAAGGACTTGAAGACCGTTCGCTTCATCAACCTCATGATGGACGCAGGCGTGCGGGTGTTCAAAATCGAGGGCAGGGCGCGCGGACCAGAGTATGTGTACAATGTGGTGACGTGCTACAAAGAAGCTATTCAGTCGGTTATCGACGGTACTTTCACCGAAGAGAAGAAAGATGCTTGGGACAAACGTCTGTCTGCCGTCTTCAACAGAGGATTCTGGGACGGCTATTATCAGGGTCAGAAGCTGGGCGAATGGACCAAAGAATATGGTAACAAGGCTACCGAGAAAAAGGTCTTGGTGGGCAAGGTGGTGAAGTATTTCTCTAACCTTGGCGTGGCAGAGTTAGCTGTCGAAGCCGCTGAGATAGAGCTTGGTGAGCGTCTACTCATCACGGGTCCCACCACGGGCGTGATGTATTTCGACGCCAACGAGATACGCTATGAGCTGAAACCGGTACAAAAGGCCGAGAAAGGATGGCGCATCTCCATTGCCGTTCCCGACAAAGTGCGCCCCAATGACAAGCTATTCAAGATAGTAAGTGCGGTGAAACGGGATGCGTGAAAATGACGGCCTCTCCCCCAACCCCTCCCCGAAAGGGAGGGGAGTGATTAGCTTGCTTGCTGCATAACATTGTCAAAACCTCGAAAAATCAACGTGAACCAATCATAAAGTTCAAATCTCAAAGTTCAACGTTCAAAATAAACTGACTATAAAGTTCAATGTTCAAAGTTCAATGTTCAAAGTAAAACCTCTCTTTTTATGACCATCAACGAATTGCAAGACGAAGTAATAGAAGATTTTTCAGAGCTGTCCGACTGGATGGACAAGTACCAAATGCTCATCGACTTGGGCAACGAATTGGAGCCATTAGACGAACGATACAAAACCCAATCGAACCTCATTGACGGCTGTCAGAGTCGCGTTTGGCTGCAATGCGACGAGCAAGAAGGCAAGTTGTACTTCACGGCCGACAGTGATGCGCTCATCGTTAAGGGCATTATAGCACTGCTCATCCGCGTGGTCAGCGGGCATACGCCCCAGGAAATCATGGATGCAGAACTCTATTTCATCGACCGCATCGGCCTTCATGAGCATCTATCACCCACCCGGGCCAACGGTTTGCTGGCGATGGTAAAGCAGATGAAGATGTATGCGCTGGCCTTCCAAGCCAAACAACCTTAACCTATTGCTGGGAAATTGAGAAAATTAAAGACCATAGAAATGCAGCGGTTGTCGGTCAAAGACTTCAAGGCGGCCGACAAACTACCGCTGGTCGTCGTGCTCGACGACGTGCGATCACTATATAATGTGGGCTCGGTATTCCGTTCGTGCGATGCCTTTCGGGTTGAAGCGGTGTACCTCTGCGGCATCACGGCCACCCCTCCACACCCAGAAATTCACAAGACTGCCCTTGGTGGAGAGGATAGTGTGGACTGGCAATACTTTGCATCGGCCACCCAAGCGGTGGAAGATTTGAGGGAAAGGGGATATTGTGTGTACGCCATCGAACAGGTGGTAGGCTCCACCAAACTGCAAAATTTGTCCGTTGACCGCAGTCAACGTTACGCCGTAGTGTTCGGCAACGAGGTGAAAGGCGTGCACCAAGACACGGTTGACGCATGCGACGGCTGCCTGGAAATACCGCAGTTTGGCACCAAACACTCGCTCAACGTTTCGGTCACCGCAGGCATTGTGGTATGGGAGTTCGCCCGAAAACTGCTGCTGTAATCATACGACACTCATCAAAGTTGATGACAGAAGAAAGTCAAGTTGAATACGGCAAATTGTAAAATAAACACAGCAATCGGCATTCGTCTAACGTGTTAACGCTCAATAAATAACGGCTTAAGCGGTTAAAATATTTTAATTTCAGTTTACTTCTCATTGCCTTTGCCGTCATTATATGTATATTTGGCAAAAGAACCGTGTACCCAAACAGGCTTAAAATGACGTTCATCCAAGAGCCAGACACACACGAAAAGAAGATTTTAAACTGAATAAAACAATAAAATCATGAAGAAGAAAAATGCTTTTATATTACCCTTGTTGGCCGCAACATTACTTGTTACAGGCTGTGCCAGCAAGAAAGATTTAGAGAATTGTCAAACGGAGAACCGCGAGTTGACAAACAACTACATGACAGCCAAGGAACAACTGGCTGCCGCACAGGCTCGCGTTACCTCGCTGGTGGAACAACTTGCACAGCAAAAGAACGACTACGCTGCTTTGCATAAGTCACTGGACAAGAGTTTGTTGAACACCAGCTCCAACAACATCAACATCTCTAAGTTGGTTGATCAGATTAATGAGTCCAACCAATACATCCGCCATTTGGTGGAAGTAAAGTCAAAGTCAGACTCGCTGAACATGGTGCTGACCAACAACCTCACCCGCTCTTTGAGTCGTGAGGAGTTGAAAGAGGTTGACGTTCAGGTACTCAAGGGCGTGGTATACATCAGCTTGGCCGACAACATGCTGTACAAGAGCGGCTCTTACGAGATTAATGACCGTGCTGCAGAGACGCTGAGCAAGATTGCCAAAATCATCATGGACTACAAGGATTACGATGTCTTGGTAGAGGGTAACACGGACAACGTGCCGGTAAACCAAAACAGTCCGCTGATGAAAAACATCCGCAACAACTGGGATTTGTCAACCCTTCGCGCATCGAGCGTGGTGCAGTTCTTGCAAAGCCACTATGGTGTTGATCCCAAACGAATGACTGCCGGCGGCCGTGGTGAGTACAATCCGCTGACAAGCAACAACACGGAATTGGGCAAACAGCGCAACCGCCGTACGCAAATCATCATCACACCGAAGCTCGACCAGTTCATGGATCTGATTGACAAGGCACCCGAGAACGAGGGCATGGCGAAGTAACGCAACGATTTTCTGCCGATGCCTCAGGTCTCGGCAGGTAAAAATATAACTGAAAGCGGGGGCGTTCCAAATGTTGGAACGCCCCCGCTTTCGGTGTTCATGCAGCCTTTGTCAGACCTGTTATGACCTGAACCCGATGATTCTACGCACCTCTTTCAAGGTAGTGCTGGCACTTTCGCGCGCCCGGTCGGCACCCTCTTTGGCAATCTTGTCCAGCAACTCCTTATTCGAAATGTATTCGTTAATCTTCTCTCTGATAGGAGCTACTGTCGCACAGATGTCCGCTGCAATCTGCTTTTTCAAGTCTCCGTAGCGAATGCTGCAATCGTTCCACTTCTCATCAAAATAGTCGTATGTGTCTTGTGTCGAGCAAATTCGCAAGAACGTGAACAGGTTTTCAATCACCTCCGGCTTCTCACTATTGGCCTTCTCGGGGCCACTGTCCGTCACGGCCTTCATCACTTTCTTAGAGATAGTCTTGTCATCATCGTGCAGATAGATGCAGTTTCCGGTGCTCTTCCCCATCTTTCCACTTCCATCCAGGCCCGGCACCTTCAATGCCTGCGAGTTGAAATAGAAGTTTTGCGGTTCAGGAAAGAAGTCTACGCCATAGATTCTGTTGAAGCGCGAGGCGCACTTACGCGCCATTTCCATATTTTGTTCCTGATCTTTACCTACCGGAACCTTCTTAGCCCGATGCTGCAAGATGTCGGCGGCCATGAGCGTTGGGTATGTAAAGAGCCCCGCGTTGACGTTGTCGGGCTGCTGACGAGCCTTCTCCTTAAACGTGGTGACGCGTCCCAGTTCGCCGATATAAGTGTTCATGTTGAGGTAAAGATACAATTCCAGCGTTTCTTTCACGTCACTCTGAACATAGATGGGAGCCTTTTGGGGATCGATACCACAGGCAAGATATTCAGCCAAAATGATGCGTGCGCTGTCTTGTATGTCTTCTGGTTTGGGTCGAGTGGTCAATGAATGCCAGTCTGCAATGAAAAACATGCAATCATACTTGTCCTGCATCTCTATGAAGCTCTTCACTGCACCGAAATAATTTCCCAGGTGTAAATAACCTGTCGGGCGTATTCCACTAACTACTTTTTCCATTATCTATTCCTTTTTTTAATTGATTATCATCTGCAAAGGTACATCAAATTGAACTCAACGCAAAAAAATATAATCAAAAGTTTGGAGGTTATCAGAAAAAGGCATATCTTTGCACCCGCTTACTTCAAGTAGCAAGGGCGTTTAGCTCAGCTGGTTTAGAGCATCTGCCTTACAAGCAGAGGGTCGGCGGTTCGAATCCGTCAACGCCCACTGGGGTGTTTCCCTGTAATCCTTCGGGATTGCAGGGATATTTTTTTTGCCTTCATGTTCGCACCGCCTCGCCCACCAACGTTTTATCAATCAGTCAATCAACGAGTTACAAATCCATTTCAATAGCATTGAGTTTGGCCTCCAATTACAATGACTTTAGCGTCCAATAGCAAAGACTTTGGCCTCCAATAGCAATGACTTTGTTTTTCATCCTCATATCATTCATTTTTTCAACAACAAATTGAACAAAAAGAAACAAATTTTATTGTTTAAAATCAATGAACGCTGACGTTCACAAAATCAAACGAATTTGGGAAAGATGTGCAACATGTCCATGTCGGAAGTTTTGTTTCATTTGCAGAACGTTTGCGTTCATTGTCTTATTTACTTCATACGCATTCATTTGTTACATTTGTAGTTCAACAATATTGTCCTTCAATGAAAGAGCCGTAAAAACGGATGCTCCATTTTGATTCAAATTAACGAAAAATAGGACAGCCCATGCCCATGCATTGGTATTATTTTTGTATTTTTGCAAGGATGAAGATATTAACAAGTGCTCAGATACATGAGCTTGACCAACATACCATTGCGCACGAACCCATCAAAAGCATCGATTTGATGGAACGCGCCGCACAGGCTTTAACCCAAGCCATAACCGAAGAGTGGACCAACCGCACGCCCGTCGTGGTGTTTGCCGGCCCAGGAAACAACGGAGGCGATGCGCTGGCCGTGGCTCGCATGCTGACGGAAAGAGGTTACACGGTGAGTGTCTACCTGTTCAACACCAGCAACAAGCTGTCGGAAGACTGTGCCATCAACAAGAAACGCATCGTTGAGGCGAAAAAAGCAGACCTGTTCAAGGAGATTACGCTCAACTTTGAGCCGCCCACCCTGGACGCAGACACCCTGGTGGTGGACGGTCTTTTTGGTTCGGGACTTAACAAACCGCTCAACGGCGGCTTTGCCTCGCTTGTGAAATATATCAACCAGTCGCCTTGTCAGGTGGTGAGCATCGACCTGCCATCGGGACTGCTGCCCGAGGACAACACGTTCAACGTGCGCACACATATCATCAAGGCCAACCTGACCCTGACGCTACAACAAAAGAAACTGGCCATGATGTTGCCCGACATGCAATGCTTTCTTGGCCGTGTGAAGGTGCTGGACATACGGTTGTCCGAGGAGTTTATCAACAAGACGGATGCAACTTACACCATCTTGGAAGAGCAAGACGTGCGGCAAAAACTGCTGCGCAGGCCCTGCACGGCGCACAAAGGCGACATGGGGCACGCGCTCTTGGTGGCCGGCAGCTATGGCATGGCAGGCGCAGCCGTACTGGCAACGAGAGCATGTCTGCGAGCTGGCGTGGGAAAGGTAACGGTATGCTCACCCAAGGGCAACAACGACATCCTGCAAATCAGCGTTCCGGAAGCGGTAATGCGCGCCGATGCCGACGAAAATGTGTTTAGTGAGCCGGTTGATACCGACGACTTTGACGCGTTGGGCATCGGTCCCGGACTGGGACAGGATGAGACCACGGCCATCGCCATGATTGCTCAGGTGCGCCGGGCGCAGTGTCCCGTGGTAGTCGATGCCGATGCCCTGAACATGTTGGGCACGCACCGCGCATGGATGCAGCAGCTGCCCAAGAACATCATCCTGACGCCACACCCTAAAGAGTTCGACCGACTGGTGGGAAATACCTGTGGGGGGGGCTACGAAAGACTACAAAAGGCCATCGAACTGGCCCAACGTCTGCATGGCTATGTGTTGCTGAAAGGGCATCACACGGCACTATGTCTGCCCGACGGTCACGTCATCTTCAACGCCACCGGCAATGCGGGAATGGCCACGGCGGGCAGCGGCGACGTGCTAACGGGCATCATCACAGGACTGGCGGCGCGTGGGTATCAACCGGCTGACGCCTGCGCCGTGGGCATGTTCCTACACGGACTGGCGGGCGACTTGGCCGCCAAGGAACTGGGACAGGAGAGCATGACGGCCGGCGACATTGTGCGCTTCATCCCACAAGCTTTCAAACGATTAAACGACTAAGACATGAATAAGCTCATTTTATCAACTTTGCTTCTGACCTTCTGCCACGCTACGGCGCAAGCTCAGATACCAACAGAGGGGGTTACTTACTTTCTTCCGAAGACGACTTTGCGCTTCTCATTGCTCATCGAGAAAACCACTTTCACACCGGGTGAATACGCCCGATATTCTGAAAGATTCATCAAAACGCCCGTAAACGACCAGCCCACGACGACTTATCGCATCGTGGCGACACAGATGGACACATACGCGGTACCCGATTCGGCCAAGCAATTCACGGCCACCATCGATAAGAAACACAGTATCGTGAGCGTGAACCGCGACCAAAACGGGGTCATCATGGCCGTGAATGACAAACCGAGAGCGGTGGAGAGCCTGCCTGCGTTCAAGCCAGCGCGCAAGCCTACGCCCATCGACCCGGCCAAATACATGACGGCAGAGATGTTGGCGGCGGGCAGTAGTGCCAAGACCGCCGAGCTGATTGCACAGGACATCTACGACATTCGCGACAGTAAGAACCAATTGTCGCGCGGCGAAGCCGAATTCATGCCAAAGGATGGCGAGCAGCTGAAGATTATGCTGAACAACCTGAACGTGCAGGAAAAGGCCATGCTGCGGTTCTTCCAAGGCACCACAACCGTAGATACCATGCAGGTATTTGTTGACTATGTGCCGACGAAAGAAGTGGACAAGGCGCTGCTCTTCCGCTTTTCCAAGCACTTGGGTATGGTGGATCAAGACGATTTGGGTGGCGCGCCCTACTACATTAGCATTCAGGATGAACAGGTAATACCAACATTGAAGATGCCCGTTGAAGTGAAGAAAAAAGACAAGCGTGACGTGGGCATCAACGTAAATCTGCCAGGAAAAATCAAAATCACGCTGTACAAAGAAGAACAACCGGCAGCCTCTTTTGAAACTTATGCAGCCCAATTCGGCCGCATAGAGAACCTCAGCGGCGAGCTGTGGGGCAAGAAATTTACCACGCACGTCGTGCTCAATCCCGTGACCGGCAACGTAGTGCATCTCGAAACCGAGGCTCTTGACTAAACAGGGCGGCGCAGGAACGAGGTGAAGCCAATGGGCTTGTCACGCGAGAGGTAACAATACTGTAATAAAAATCTCAATACTACACCCGTTTTCTGAAACTTCATCATTTTGATAATGATGAAGAACAGGTGTTAACTGATGAAGTGGGGAACGGCAAATCACCACCCCCTGCCCCACCGATGCAGCCACTTTATCTTATTGGACGGTGATGGTGGCACGCTTGAGGTCACGACTATTGGGGCCAACCATCACGTCAAACTCACCCGGTTCGACCACCTCTTTTAAGTCATAGTTGTAGAATTTCAACTTACTGGCATCTATGGTAAATGTCGCCGTGGCTGTTTCACCAGCCTTGAGCGACAAGCGTTGAAAGCCTTTCAACTCTTTTACGGGTCGGGCGATGCTACCAACCACGTCGCGAATGTAAAGTTGCACGACCTCTATCCCATCCCTGTTGCCGGTATTGGTCACGGGAATGGTAACGGTAATTTGGCCATGTGGGCTCATCGTCTTGCTGTCCAACTTCAGCTCACCATACTGATAAGTAGTATAACTGAGTCCATAGCCGAAGGGATAAAGTGGATCATTGCGAACATCAAGATAGTTGCTCTGGAAGCTAAAGAAGCGGTCAGCACCGTCTGCGACAGGCCTACCGGTGTTGAAATGATTGTAGTACAAAGGAATTTGTCCCACATGTTGCGGAAAGCTGGTGGTGAGTTTGCCACATGGATTCTTATCACCAAAGACCACATCGCAAATGGCATCACCCGCTTCACTGCCTCCGAACCACACGTTCAAGATAGCCGGAACATGCGCTTTTTCCCAATTTAAGATGGTGGGACGGCCCGAGAAGTTCAGCAATACCACAGGTTTTCCGGTCGCAACAAGTTCTTTAAGCAGGGCCATTTGCACGTCGGGCAGTTCCAAATTAACCCGACTGTGGCTCTCACCGCTGAACTCAGCCGCCTCTCCCATGGCGGCAATGATGACATCAGCCTGCGCAGCCACGGCAAGAGCCTCGGCCTTTGCTTGCGCATCATCTACCCGCATGATATTTTTACCCTGCTCACCAGCCTTCTGCAAAGCATCATCTGAAGCGATGTTGCAGCCTTGTGCGTAGAGCAATTGGGCCTTTCCTTTCAAGGCACGCTCCATACTTTCTTTTAATGTTGAATAACGTTCGGGTGCCATCGCCACACACCAGGTCCCACAAAGATTAGCTCGATCGTTGGCCAGAGGGCCGATTAAAGCGATTTTACCCTGCTTCTTCAAAGGTAAAACCTGATTCTCGTTCTTCAACAACACAAACGTTTCAGCTGCCAAATCACGAGCCGCTTTCCGATTGGCAGCAGTATATACATACTGATTTCTGTTCTTCACCCGCACGTATTTATATGGATCTTTGAACAAACCCAACTTATATTTCGCCTCCAGCACCCTGCGACAAGCCTGGTTGATGTCAGCCATGGAAACCTGTCCGTTGGCCAATGATTGCTCCAACGTGCCGATAAACCCTTTTGCCACCATGTCCATGTCGGTTCCTGCACGCAAGGCTCGAGCCGAAGAGGTTGCCAAATCGCCTACGCCATGCGTTGTCATTTCATGGATGGAAGCGTAATCAGTGACGACAAAGCCATCAAATCCCCATTGTTTGCGCAGCACGTCATTGACCAACCATGCATTGGCTGTGGCCGGAATGCCATCCACGAGGTTGAAAGAGGTCATCACACTGCCCACCCCAACCTCAACAGCTGCCTTGTAAGGAGCAAAATACTCATTGTACATTCGCAGCCTACTCATGTCCACTGTGTTGTAATCTCGCCCAGCTTCTGACGCACCGTACAAAGCAAAATGCTTCACACAGGCCATGATGTTCGATGGCAAACTGTAATCACCTTGATAGCCCTTGACCATGGCTTTGGCGATAAGACTGCCCAAATAAGGATCTTCTCCGGCACCTTCCACAATGCGTCCCCATCGCGCATCCCTACTGATATCAACCATAGGCGAGTAGGTCCAGTTCACTCCCTCGGCACTTGCTTCGAGCGCTGCCACACGCGCGCTGTTTTCAATGCCCTCCAAATTCCAACTACAAGCCAAGGCCAAAGGAACCGGAAAGATGGTTTCGTAACCATGAATCACGTCCATACCCACCAGCAATGGAATGCCAAGGCGAGATTTCTTGATAGCCATTTCCTGCAAAGTGCGAATCTCATCCAGCCCTTTAATGTTGAACACACCACCCAATTCACCATCCTTGATTTGATGAACGATAGGATTATTTTGCGCCGCTCCCGTGGTAATGTTACCGGCAGGCAACAGATTCAGCTGCCCCAACTTCTCTTTTAAGGTCATTTTAGACATAAGTTCATCCACGAACTCCTTCATGGGTTTGTTTTGTGCCACGACATTCGTCGAAACAACACACAAAGCCAATAGAACAAACAGTTTTTTCATCGTATCTTATTGCTATATTATTTTTTTGCTGCCGCATAGATTTACTGGTTATGCAAAGTTAACCATTTTCATGAAAACAGATTGGATATTCCAACCATTTTTCAGTCAAAAAGAAGCCAGGAGTTTACAACTATCTGATTTTGGCATGTGCAATTGACAATTAGGCAGGCAAAGATGGCTATCATTAGACAGAAAGATTATGCACAGGAGTTCATTCATTAAAAAATGTTGCATCACTTTGTCATGCCAAATTAAAATGCTAACTTTGCATTGATTCCCTAAGATAGTGGAAACTCACTTTAAATATTTAAATAATATGGTAGATTACAAATCATTAGGTCTCGTAAACACACGCGAGATGTTTAAGAGAGCCATCAATGGCGGTTACGCCATCCCAGCATTCAACTTCAACAACATGGAGCAGTTGCAAGCCATCATCACGGCTTCTTCAAAAGAAAAGTCACCTGTTATCTTGCAGGTTTCAAAAGGTGCTCGTGCCTACGCCAACCAAACATTGCTTCGCTACATGGCGCAGGGTGCTGTTGAGTATGCGAAAGAGTTGGGCTGCGCTCATCCTGAAATAGCACTGCACTTGGATCACGGTGACTCGTTTGAAACATGCAAGAGCTGTATCGATTACGGCTTCTCTTCTGTCATGATCGACGGTTCTTCACTTCCTTACGAAGAGAATATCGCTCTGACAAAGAAGGTTGTTGAATACGCACATCAATTTGATGTTACCGTAGAAGGCGAGCTTGGCGTATTGGCTGGCGTTGAAGATGAGGTTGTAGCCGAGGAGTCTCATTATACAAAACCAGAAGAGGTAATTGACTTCGTAAATCGTACGGGCGTTGACTCACTGGCTATCTCTATCGGTACATCGCACGGTGCCTACAAGTTTACACCGGAACAGTGCACACGCGACCCGAAGACAGGTCTGTTGGTTCCGCCACCCTTGGCATTCGATATCTTGGACGAAATCATGGTGAAACTTCCTGGTTTCCCAATCGTTCTCCACGGATCATCTTCTGTTCCACAGGAGTATGTGAAGATTATCAACGAGAATGGTGGCAAGTTGCCTGATGCAGTTGGTATCCCTGAAGAGCAATTGCGCAAGGCTGCGAAGAGCGCTGTTTGCAAGATTAACATCGACTCTGACTCTCGTTTGGCTTTCACCGCTGCCGTTCGCAAGGTGTTCAACGAGAAACCAGGAGAGTTTGACCCACGTAAATACTGCGGTCCGGCTCGCGACTTGATGACAGAACTTTACACACATAAGATTGTAAACGTACTGGGATCGAACAACAAGTTGGCACAATTAGACTAATTGCCATTGGAGATGAAAGGATGACCATTCAATGAGAACATTGTTAAGCATGGCGTAGTCTTTTCATCAAGCAGTACGATAGCACTTGCTTCCATTGAGGTAAATACATCGTACAGCATTCGAAAAAAGCGGGATCAACTTTGTTTGATACCCGCTTTCTTTATAAATCCATGTAAGCATTCTACTGTAAAAGAGGAAATTTATTATCATGACATGAATGATGATTTGATATTATTCTAAATATGGTACGTCTTATTTTTCTATCCGATTTTACAGAAGCCTACGCCCACCATTTACTTGCAGGAGGTCTTTAACCTGTGCCAAACAAAAAGACCAAGACGCATGGCTCGTTTGCCGCATGTACCCCCCCCCCTCGTATAAAGAAACCTATGGCATAAAAGGTGCTGTTGTATGGCCAAAGAAACAGGAAGCAAATGCTATCATCAGACATTACTATTTTGTACTATTATTTTACCAAAAAACGGTCATTGAAAATCTTCAAAATAGAAAAAATCAATAGGCAAGCGGTAGACAAAAATACGCTGACTTGAACAAAAAAAACGTTTCTTCAAGTTAGTACATTGACTTTACGGGCTTGGAAACATGTATTGAGCGTGTTATTCACATGCTTCAGCAGCATTAAAGCATGCAAATTAGAGGCTTATCTCAATGCTTTAGTCGCCAAAAAACAATAAAAACGGGAATGAAAAGAGGAGTCTCAAGCATAACATACTTAACTACAACGAATTACAAACATCGCTCATTTTTGGCGTATTTGCGACCAATTGTGACGTTGGTTGTTTACACGAGAAATATGAGAGGCACTTTGTAAGAAAAATTCAGCGTCTATTGTCCTTACATACAGCGTACCACCAATTTCACACACGCTGTTTTTTTGGCGTTTTTGCGATGTTAAAACACCATTCTAACTGAATGAGCCACGCCTTATTTGACGTTTTTGCGCATTTTCAATATTAAAATACGCAAAAACGTATCATTATTCTATAAAAAAGTATTAAATTCGCACCGTTGAGCTAAAGGTCTTAAAATCTAATAAGAAGTTTTCAATAATAAAAGAGAAATACAAGCAACTCGCTTATTACAAATAGATTACAAAACTATGAAAAGAACAAGAACCGTATCTATTTTTACCCACTTATGCTAAAAATATAAGCTACGCTAATTATCTTTGCATGGCAAAAAGAGAAATCTAAAACAATTATACTATCACTATTAATTTCAACTGCATGAAGAAGTTTATTTTTTCAGTAGGCAACAAAAACAAGCTGTTCAAAGTCACCGCTTTAACGGCATTGACACTGTGTTTGCCTGCAATGGCATCTGCATATAATGCAAATGCAAACAAGGTAGAGATGAGTCATCAGGAAGCTGACCACATTACAGGTACCGTAACCGATACTAATGGAGAACCCGTAATTGGGGCTACCATTAAAATTGTAGGTAGTGGCAATGGTACTGTCACAGACATGAATGGTAAATTTACACTCAGCGTTGCAAGAAATGCTGAACTGCAAATCTCATCTATTGGGTATGTTACTAAAAAAGTAACAGTAGTTAGCAACAACATAACTGTTGTTTTGGCAGAGGATCGTGCCTCCCTTGATGAGGTGGTTGTATTAGGCTACGGTGCTGGTCAACGCAAACAAGACCTTTCTGCCTCTGTAGGCGTGATTAATAATGCGGATAAACTATCCGTTCGTCCAGTCAGCTCTACGGAAGGTATGCTGCAAGGTCAGTTGGCAGGTGTTACTATTACAGCCAATGGAGGTGACCCTACTTCTGCACCAAACATTGTTATTCGCGGACAAGGCTCCATGAATGGCGACAATGTGCTGTGGGTTGTAGACGGCATCCCAGGCGCTCCTATCCCTTCTATGAATGACATAGAGTCAATTGTCGTACTGAAAGATGCTGCATCAGCAGCCATCTATGGTGCACAATCGGGAGCTGGAGGCTGTGTGTTGGTAACAACCAAGAAAGCCAAAGAAGGAAAAGTGAGCTTGAGCTATGACGGCTTATATGGTTTCAGACAAGCTACCAACCTGCCCAAAGCACTCACTGCAGAAGAGCAAATCAAGCTGGCTAATATCTCGTATAAGGCAGCAGGACTGGATACTCCTATTGGATGGGATACAAAAGTGAATCCTTATATCGCCACCAATCGTACCGACTGGATGGACGAGGTATTTAGAAATGCTTTCTACCAAAGACACAACGTGGTGATCAACACAGGTACCTCCTCGGCAAGAAGTCGGTTGAGTTATGCCTATGACGGCGACGACGGTGTGTTGATTGGCACATTCAACAAAAGACACACCATACATTATAACGGTCAGTTCGACATTAACAAATGGATAACCATTACCGAGGATTTCACTTGGCGCAACTCGCAAATGCGCGGAGCCAACACTGCAAACCCTGAAGGTGGTGTCATTATGAACGCATTACACATGCCTTCGAGTGCCAGTGTTTACAATCCAGACGGAACCTATGGTGGCGTTTCAGAGCCTGGTAACGGTTACACCGACATTCATGGTGATGCTATCAACCCTGTGCGCATACTATGTGCCAGCAATGCTTATAACAAAACGAGTGATATGTGGTCAACCACCTCACTACAGCTTCATGACATTGTTCCAGGATTGAAGTTTACCAGCAGATTTTCTTTCAACATTGAAAACAACTTCTATAAGGAGTTCACCCCCATGCGTCCTGAATCTGGTAAGCCACAACTCTTTAACGAGATGAACGAATCGGCTTACAGATATAAAAAATGGATGACAGAAAACACACTGACTTACGATAATTCCTTTGGGAAACACAACCTGGGGCTCTTGTTATCTACAACAGCCAACAAGTTGGTACAACGAGGTGTTAGCGTGAATGCACGTGGTTTCTCGGACGAAACTCCTGCTCTTCAATATTTGGCATACGCTGGAACTACCACACCAGACGACTATCTTATTGGTCCTGATGCAAACGTAGCTTGCATTGCACGTGCTTCTTATTCGTACGACGATCGTTATTTCCTAACGGCATCATGGCGTAGAGACTACGCAGGTCGTCTGCCTAAGGATAATAACTATGGCGACTTCCCCGCTTTCACAGGTGCATGGAAAATCTCAAATGAAAGCTGGTTCGCTAAAAATAAAAATCTAAACTTACTGAAACTTCGTGCTTCTTGGGGACGCGTTGGTAATCTTGGCTCCATTGGTTATGGTTACAAAGCTGCCCAACTGTCATCAGACGTATGGTCAGAAGGTGCACAGTACGGCGTTACAAGTAACACCTTATGGGGAACCCTCATATATAATGGTACAGCATTGAATCCATCGTTGACTTGGGAAACATCCGAGCAGTGGGATTTAGGTTTGGATGCAGCCATGTTCAACAACAGGTTGTCTTTAGGATTTGACTATTTCAACAAGCGCACCTACAATCTTATACAGCAACAATCTGTAGGTTGGCCCTCAACAATAGGTCTTGATGCCATGCTTGTTAACTTAGGAGAAGTTAAGAACGAAGGTGTGGAAGTGCAAGCCGCATGGAACGATCAAGTGAATAAAGACTTCTCTTATTATATCAATGGTAACTTTGCGTGGCTGAAAAACCGTGTTACCGACACTGGAACCTATGATGAGAAAGGTAATCCTGGCATCTGGGTAGGTGACGTTTATGGACATAATGATTTCAAAAACCTCACAAATCTTTTCCAGACAACGCAAGGACAAGCTCTTAACTCGTTCCACCTCATTAAGACAGACGGTATTTTCCAAAGTGATGAAGAAGCTGCAGCATACGTTGACAAAGATGGCAAACGCATACAACCCAATGCTAAGGCTGGTGATTTGAAGTTCATTGATGCCAACAAGGATGGGAAGATTGACGACAAAGACCGGCAATATTGTGGTAGTTCTATGCCAAAGACGACCTATGCACTCACAGCAGGATTTAATTGGAAAGGACTATCTGTAAGTGCCATGTTCCAAGGTGTGTCTGGCGCTCAGGCGCTCTTTGTAGGAAAGCACCTCACACTGAGCGACACAGAGGGTAACTTCAACCGCTGGAACAAGATATTGGATGCGTGGTCTCCTGAAAACAGGGGAAGCGATATTCCACGTATTTCAAAGAACGATCCTAACGGTAACTTCACTACTTCTTCGGACTGGTACTTGGAAGATGCATCCTACTTGCGCTTAAAGAACCTAACCATAGGATACGACTTTACAGACTTAATCCAGAAATGGGGACACCTGAACGATCGTAAAAGCTCGCTCTACGTATATTTCAGCGCAGAGAATGTTTTCACCATCACCAAGTATTCGGGCATGGACCCAGAGGTGGGTGGCTTTGACACGATGAAATATCCTCTGTCAAGAGTACTTTCATTAGGTGTAAAGATTACTTATTAAAACCAAACAGCTAAGAATTTTATCATTATGAAAAAATATATTTCAATTATCACTGTTGTAGCTGCTGTGACTTTTACATCGTGCAGCGACTTTCTTGACGTACAGCCAGAGGGAAAGCCAACAACAGAAAACTACTTTGTCAATGACCAACAAGCCATTGATGCCATTGACATGTTGTACGGAAGGTTGCACCAAGAGAATGTTTTTGGTCGTGAATTCTTCTGGGAACAAGGCGGCGGTCAGGATGTTGTATGGGGACGCACACGAGGCTATGGCACGTTAGCAACCTTGAAATACAGCGGTGACGAAAGTCCATTAAGAGACACCTTTGAGCAATTTTATAACCAAATGGCAAGAGCCAACTGGGTCATTGTAAAGTTACTGAACAAGGAAAAACAAACCAAATTGACTCCAGTAGAGAGCCGCTCGTTAGGTGAAGCTTTGTTTGTACGTGGAATGTGCCACTTCTATATCGCATACCGCTATGGTACTGATAAACAGGGTGTGCCATTTGTACGCTACGAAGATTTTGAAAATGGCTATGACAATAGCATTCCAAAGCAAAGTGCAACGGTCATGGACGATTACAAGATGATTATTGAAGACATGGACAAAGCCATTCAATATCTTCCTACGGTTGACCAATACGATGATAACAATAAGGGTCGTGCACACCAAGCTGCTTGTGTAGCATACAAGGCAAAAACGTACGCATATTGGGCTTGCTGGGACAAGTCACAGTGGAAACATGTTGTTGCTTGTGTAGATGAACTGGAAAACAAATATGGACGCGGTCTTGCTTCTACCTATGATGAGGTATTTACCTCTGACATGAGCAAATTCTATGGTAAAGAATATCTATGGGGTGTGCCTGGCTATGGCGGTCAAACACCTGGTGGTATTGAATTTACAGGCGTTGTTTTGGAAAATAAAGCATGGGGTGTCTACAACGGATGGGGACAAAACAAGCCCTCATACGAGATCTACGAAGAGCTGATGAAAGACGGCAAAGACAATGTACGCTTGAAACGTACTCTGTTAGAATACAACCAAGAGTTCAAATTCTTTGGAAAAACCAGAAAATTCTTTTCTTCATCTGACATAGAATCAGGCTTTATGTGCAACAAGTACATGCAAGCATTCGAACCAGAAGACTTTGTAAAGAAAGGAATGGTGAGTGGTAACGAGAACTGGCCCACTACTCGCATCATGTTCCCGTTAATTCGTATGGCAGAAATGTATCTGTTCCGTGCAGAAGCTAACATCATGATGGGCAATGCAGCTGCCGCCGCCAAGGATATTAATAAGGTGCGCAATCGCTCAAACCTCGCCTCACTCGACCACAATCCTACAATGATGGATATCTATCACGAACGAAGATGCGAACTTACCTTTGAGTTTTACGATGCTCTCTATGACTTAAAACGCTGGCATAAGAGCTGTCCAGAGCTCAAAGACGTTACAGCCAAAGCATTGACAAGTCAACCTCGTGTTCGTAAGTACAAGGACCGTTCTAATCCTGAGTCATCCTTTGAGATTGTACCTTATGCAGATAATCAGGATAGGATTACTACTTACGACGACCACCTCATTGTGTTCCCATATCCAAGTAAGGCGATCACTGAATCGAATGGGCAACTAAAGCAAAATGAGGGATACAACTAATTCTATCCATCGTTAATATAGAAGATAGTCTATCCTTTCCACAAAAAAGGATAGACTATTTTTATAAATATTTTGTACTTTTGTAATTCTAAGAATTTATATTTAATGAAACGTCAAATTCTGCTATTAGTAGCACTATTAGTAAACGCTTACTCGGGCTTGTTTGCACAAAATACCAACATGCAAACATACACCATGGAGCACCCATACAAGGCAGAAAAGCTCAAGGCTCCCAAAGGAAAGAAAGTAAAAAATGTTATCTTAATGATAGGCGACGGCATGTCGCTGATGGATGTCTATGCCGCTTGGGTGTGCAATCGAGGACGTTTATGGCTCGACAATGCACAATACATTGGACTGTCGGCTACCCATTGCACCGATAAGCTCATCACCGACTCGGGCGCAGGTGGCACAGCATTGGCAACAGGACACAAAACAAAATACCATGCCGTAGGGGTTGACCCAGAAGGGAAACCGCTTACAACAATCATAGATCTTGCAAAACGAAAAGGCAAAGATGCGGGGATTGCCGTGACATGCCGCTTATGGGATGCCACGCCTGCCGACTTCTGCTGCCATAACATTAACAGGGACAATGAACAAGAAATCGTAGCCGACTATCCAACCAGTGGCATTGACTTTGCTTTTGGTGGTGGAGCCAAGTATTTCACGAACAGGAAAGACAGTCGTAACATCTTCGAAGAGTTGAAAAATCAAGGCTACTACATTGCCAGAACGTGGGAGGAATTAGAAAAATGGGAAAGCGGAAAGGTTTTCTGCGTGCCTTACGAGGTGGACACTCCCCTGCCTGATGAGCGTGGTGACTTGCTTGCTCGCGCTACTATGAAAGGTATCAGCTTGATGAATCAAAACAAGAACGGATTTTTCATGATGGTTGAAGGGTCACAATTAGACGACTATGGACATTTTAATCAACTGGATATGCTCATGAAAGAACTACACGACTTTGACCGTACCATCGGTGAAGTCATGAAATGGGCTGCCAAAGATGGTGAAACGTTAGTTGTCGTAACTGCTGACCATGAAACGGGAGGTCTTACTTTGCACGGGGGTGACTTAGCAACTGGACGCATTGAAGCAAAATTTGCAAGCACTGGTCACACTGGCGTTATGGTTCCCGTATACGCTTTCGGTCCTAGTGCAGAAGAATTTACTGGATTCATGGACAATACAGAAATCTTCTGGAAGATTAAAAAACTGATGCGACTATAATTGTGGCTTGCACTATTCGTCTCAAAAGTCAGTCAATACTCGAAATTACACTTACCTGTCACACAAGAAACGAGCAAAAAAAGCGGGTATCCATTATAAAGAAATCCTATCGCAAGATAACTTATCAAAGCTTATATCATCAATTATGCTGAAAAAACTGTATCAACTTCTTCTCTTTCTCGGTATCATGTTGCCACTGAACATGATGGCACAAAACCTAATATCGTCGGGTTCACCTCTGTACAAACTTCCTTACAAGAACACCTACGTCATGGAAACGCTGGTGGCAGAGAACACTTTCCGTACGGCTAAGGTTGAGAAAACCCAACCCGGAACCTTTGCACAAGCCAAGAAAGTGTTGCCATCCCCCTATTGGGAAGGGCACAACAAGGAAATAGAGATGTACTGGAAGGCATGGGAGATAGGAATTAAAAACATCTGTCAGCCGTTAGATGACTCTGGATTTGTAACCAGTTATATCGCTCCAGCCTACAATGGAAACATCTTTATGTGGGACAATGCCTTTATCACGATGTTCTGCCGATATGGTAAAAACTTCTTCCCATTTCAGAAAAGCTTAGACAACTTTTATGCCAAGCAACATCCCGATGGCTTTATTTGCAGAGAGATACGTGCCGATGGTAGCGATTGTTTCGGTCGATACGACCCTACCAGCACGGGGCCGAATATTCTGCCATGGTCCGAATGGCTGTATTATACCCAGTTTGGCGATGACAATCGGCTTAACAAGGTCTTCCCCGTACTGGCGGCATACTACAAATGGTTAAAGCTAAACCATACTTGGCGCAATGGTACTTACTGGTCGAGTGGCTGGGGAACGGGTATGGATAATATGCCACGAGTACAAGACGGATACAACACCATCTATAGTCATGGACACATGATATGGTTAGATGCCTGCTTGCAACAAATTATGGTGGCAAAGATTTTGTTGAAAATGGGCTTCTACTTGGAACGCTGGCAAGAGATAGAAACCTTCGAAGATGACATAAAGCACCTTTCACAATACATTAACGACAACATGTGGAGCGACAAAGATGGCTTTCTCTATGACCAATACGCAGACAACAGCCTTAGCACTACACAAGGTATCTATGCCTATTGGACGTTACACACCGACGTGTTGCCAAAAGAACGGTTGGATAAGCTGGTTGCTCACTTGACCGACACCACGAAGTTTAACCGTCCGCATCGCGTCCCTTCCCTCTCGCATAGTCATCCTAAATACAAAGCTAATGGGCGTTATTGGGTTGGAGGCGTATGGCCAGGCACCAATTACATGATTATCTCTGGACTCGTAGACAAAGGATACCGACAGTTAGCATGGGATATTACCATGAATCATTATAACAACGTGCTGGAGGTGTACAAGAAGACGGGTACTTTCTTTGAGTATTATGCACCCGAAAGTAACAATCCAGGCTTCATGGCTCGCAAGGACTTTGTGGGTTGGACGGGGCTTCCTCCCATTGCCGAACTTATAGAATACATCTTTGGCATTCGAGCTAACCATGAACAGAACACCATTACTCTGGATGTCAACCTGTTAGATGCTTATGGCATTGATAAGTATCCCTATGGTCAGGATGGAGTTATTTCCTTCAAAGTACAAAAACGCAACTCCAAAGAAGAGAAGCCTAAGGTCACGATTCAAACGAACGTTCCCTTTAAAGTTATCTTACTTTGGAGTGACAAAAAAATAGAACAACAGGTCGGGGTTGGTAAACATTCCCTCTAACACTTTTATTGATATAAAAAAAACAAGCATGTATCAAACAACGACAACATGTATAGCCATCGACCTTGGTGGCACCAATCTTAGAGCTGCGAGAGTAAGAAATGGGCAAATTGAAGCTTCCTTGCAAGAGCCATGTCTTGCCAATGGAACTCAAAATGAAGTGTTAGAGCAAATCGCACAAATGATAACACGGCTCAACCATTCATCAGTTGAACGCATAGGCATAGCAGTACCCTCCATTGTAGACTACAAGAAGGGCATTGTTTACCACGTACAAAACATACCCTCGTGGACAGAGGTACATCTAAAGGAAATTCTTGAACAACGCTTTAACTTGGAAACAAGAGTGGACAATGACGTGAATTGCTTTGTTGCCGCAGAGAATGTGTTGGGAGCAGGACAACCTTTCAGAGATTTTGTAGGCATCACTTTGGGAACAGGTATCGGTGCCGGCGTCGTTATCAATAATGAGGTGTACCGAGGAGTTCATACTGGTGCTGGCGAAATTGGCTGTATTCCTTATTTGGATAGCATCTACGAAGACTACACCAGCAGTCAGTTGTTCAACAAATGGCATACAACGGGGCAGCAAGAAGCCTTGAAAGCCGCACAAGGAGACCAAGCAGCAATCGAAAAATGGCAAGAATTAGGCTTCCATTTAGGAAAGTTATTGCAAGTTATTCTGTACGCATACAATCCTGAAGCCATCATCATCGGAGGCGGAATCTCTTTGTCGCACCCTCTCTTTGAGCAATCAATGTATGAGTCAATGCACGAAAAATTCTTGTTCCCGAAAGAAGCCGAAGGCGTTCAAGTCATCTTTTCTAAGCTTAAAGACAGTAATATTTTAGGTGCTGCCCAATTATAAAATTTATTCATTTATCCATTCTTACAAATAATGAAAAAGTCACTTTTCTTGTCATTGCTACTGACATTCCTAACCACCTTTAATGTATGGAGTCAGCACACGTTCCGTTTTCATGACGGAAAGTTTAGGATAGCTCAATTTACAGACATTCATTGGGATGCGAAATCTGCTAATTGCAAGCAAACTTCAGCAATCATTCAGAAGGTCATACAAACTGAACAGCCCGATATCGCCATTCTTACAGGCGACATTGTAACCGAACAACCTGCCGCAGAAGGTTGGAAATCAATCATTCAAATCTTTGAAAATTCACATCTGCCTTTTGTGGTTGTAATGGGAAATCATGATGCCGAGGTGATGAGTAAAAAAGAAATATACCAACAGCTTACAGCCTCTCCGTATTACGCAGGATGTATAGGTGCAACCAACATCACGGGGTATGGCAACTGTTCTATTCCTATTTATTCTTCAAATAAGAACAGCAACCAACCAGCAGCCTTGATTTATTGCATTGACTCCAACGACTATCCGCCAATCAAAGAGTATGGTGCATACGATTGGATACACTTTGACCAGATACAATGGTATCAGACAGAAAGTAAGAAATATACCCAGGTCAACAGTAACAAACCACTCCCAGCACTTGCTTTCTTCCACATACCGCTGGTTGAGTTCAAGCATGTAGTGACTCGCAACGACTACTTAGGGAACTACGGCGATGGTGAGGTTTGTTCATCTAATATCAATTCGGGCATGTTTGCTTCCTTCGTCGACATGAAAGATGTAATGGGCGTGTTTTGTGGACACGACCACGAGAACGATTTCATCGGCATGGAATACGATATTGCCTTAGGTTATGGTCGTGTGAGTGGTCTTGATGCGTATGGAAAAGTAGACCGTGGCGGTAGAATCATCGAGCTATACGAAGGTCAGCGCAAATTTGACACATGGGTACGGACAGCCAACAAGAAAGAGGACACTTTCTACTATCCGTCTGCACTCACATCGAAAGATGAACGAACGATGAACTATCTGCCTGCAAAACCTGTCAAGCCATCCAAGCAGGGGGTAGCATACACCTATTTTGAAGGTAAGATTAAGCACACCAAAGACATTCACACGTTGAAAAAGGTAGAGAGTGGAACAATGAAGAACTTCTCTATCAGCAACGCAAAGCAAAACGATCATTTTGCTTATATCTTCCGAGCATTCATCCAAATAAAAGAACGTGGGATATATCGCTTCTACACCTACTCAGACGACGGTAGCAAATTATTGATTGACAACCAATTGGTTGTTGACAATGATGGTGGACACAGTGCACGAAGAGCTGAAGGAAAAGTGGCGCTCGAGCCAGGCTTTCATGAAATTGAGGTTCGATACTTTGAAGACTATATGGGACAAACTTTAGAAGTAGGTTATTCGGCAAGAAACGTTACAGAACAAAGCATACCGAGCGAACTATTATATTTGCCGAAGTAATCCTTATTCAATCTATAACCAACATCCATAAAAATCATTTGTAGATACCTTTCTACAAGTGATTTTTTCTTGGGTAACCAACATCTTATATGAACACGGCTCTTTCATTTAAGCAAGGTTGTTCGATGTAAAAAAGACAAGTATGTCCTTTTGTATGAACACGAATAAAACTGTCATTTATGACACGGTGTGAACATAATGCTGGATGACAATCAACGACATTTGTAGTTGTTAAAAGACCTTTCGTTTGTTAAATCAATTCATTTTCTTTGACAAAATAAAAATGAGAAATAGACATAATTTGGAGATTTTTTAGGCGTTCAAAGCCTTAAATTCATCATCTTCTACCCAATTCACATGGAACAAACCAGCTATTACCATGCTTTAACCGCCTAATTTACATGCTTTAACCACCCAATCTGTAACATATTGAAGGGCTTTTTGCACCAAAAAAAAGGAGTTTTTGCATCAAACAGTTTGCTTTTTGATTTTGCTTAACGATAAAAAAAATCATGTAAGACACTAATAATCAAACAGATAACAAAACCTTTGCATTATTAGCATATTTACGACACAAGAACAAGTTGGTTGAAAAAACGCCCGGCATTTGTGTTAAAAAAAACGTTGCGACAGAAGAAATTTCACTGAAAAACATTCCGTTTGATCTAAAAAACGAAAAGCAATCTTGTCAATGAAAGAGCCATGTTATGTGAAGATAAAAAACATTGGAGCATTCAGTTTCTCGAGAAAACGACATTGAGAAGCTCCACTTTTATCAAGACACACAATTTACAGGTAAGCCTAATTGGGTTGTTGTTCTGTTGTGGTAGAAAGACTCTTTCTGCATACATACCAAGCAAACAGCAGTACTACCATATAACCTACCCATGGAATAAAAAAAGGAATCACCATATTTGTTGTATCTGCAACATAACCCATCAACAGGAACCCGCAACCTCCGATAGGGGTCATCATCAATAATGACGATGCACTCTTAGTTAGATTTCCTAAATGGCTCAATGAAAGCGCAAAAATAGTGGGAAACATGATAGCCTCAAACAGATAGTTAGCAATGAGGGCTATCATCGAAACTTTTCCTATATCCATCAATACCAGTCCTACACTACACACACATCCCACAGCACAATACAAAAGCATTTTTTGTGGAAGAATGCGCCGCATAATCCAACTTCCCAAGAATCGTCCCACCATGAAGAAGGCCAGCGCCCCCGTGAGCACTACAGAAGCCAAGTTATCGGTCATCCATCCCTGCCCAGTCACAAAGTTGATAAAATAACTGTTGATAGAGATTTCTGCCACTTCGTAGGCCAATAGGGCAAACAGTCCGAAGACAAACAGCTTGTGCCTCCACAACTTTGAATAATTGTTGCCTTGCGCCTGATCCTCAACCGTTTGCTGGTGCTGTATTTCAGGTAGGTCTACGCGTGCGAATACCACGGCGATGGCCAAGACCAAAGCACCGAGAATGGTGTAGGGAACCACCACGTTGCCGCCCGTTTCTGAGCCGTTGAACAGGAACTGCCCAACCACCAAGGTGGCGAACAGGCTTCCCAAACCGTTAAAACTCTGTGACAGATTGAGCCTGCTTGTTGACGTTTCGCTCGGTCCCAGCTCCGTGACATACGGATTGGCTGCCGTCTCCAGGAACACCAGTCCGCACCCAATGACAAACAGAGCGGCCAGATAAACATAAAATTCGCCTATCTGCGCCCCGGGAATGAATAGTAACGCACCAACACCAAACAATAACAGGCCGAAGACAACGCCCCGCCTATAGCCATTGCGGTTGATGAAAATACCGGCAGGGATGGCCATGAGGAAGTAACCCAGATAAGTGGTTACCTGTATCCAGGCCGACTGTGTGATAGATATGTCAAGAACATTCTGAAAATGTTTGTTGAGCACATCCAGGATAGCACGGGCAAATCCCCAGAGAAAAAACAGGGAGGTGATGAGGACAAAGGGTATGGTGTAACGCTTGTCGGTTAGTTTGTGGTCGTTTGGTTTCATGTCGTTTTCTACTTAACAGTATATATATAGGTATCTGCACCACGCCCATTCCGCTTGATGTGGTAGCAAGTAGACAAACACCTGTTGGCGACAAAGATAATGATTTTCAGACAAAATCACCTTGTTTTCGCACAAGAATCAGTGCCGTGAGTGTAACATGGAGGAAAAATGGAGCGTTATTTTGCCATACAAACCTACATGCAAGTTTATGTCGAGCAGACATAATAAATAGGTATGGGTATTGTAAAAGCGATTGGAAAAATGCCTACTTCTGGGTATGCCATATTTTTTACCAGCTGAAAAAGTTGCCATACCTTTGCACCTCGGAATAAACATTAGTTATTTTTTTTTACATCAAGTTAGTGAAAATGTTAAGAAACATCCAACGTACACAAAAGAACGGACAGATGCGGTACACTCTCCTGAAAGGCTGCATGGCGCTGCTGCCACTATTAAGTTTGGTTGCGGCACCTGCAATTGCACACGACAGTATGGAGAAGGTGGCTGACAAATCCGAGAATGGAAACCTTACACTCAGGATAACAGATGCGGTGACAGGCGAACCCATACCTGGTGCCATGGTGAAAGCTGATGACGCCAAGATATATGTGACCGATGCCTCGGGCAACTGCGTCATGACGGTAAAAGACCAAACCAAGAAAATCAAGATTACCGTAACATCGGTGGGGTATAAGAATTATACAGCCAACATATCCCCCCGTGCAGGTATCATCCCAATAAAGCTGAAGGAAGATGCGCAGATGCTGGGCGGTGTAACGGTGACATCGAAAAAAAGACACACCGACATCATGCAGCAAACCAAGACGCTGGATCAAGATATGCTCGAAAAAGGTGGTGCCACCTCGTTGGCAAAATTGTTGGAAACGGTGCCGGGAGTTAGCTCTATCAGCACGGGAAGCACTATCGCCAAACCTGTAATACAGGGTATGCACAGCAGTAGGATATTGCTGATGAACAACGGAGTGAAATTAGAAAGTCAGAGTTGGGGAGCCGATCACGCCCCTGAACTTGACTACACTGGGTCGAGTATGGTAGAAGTTGTAAAGGGTGCCGAATGTATCCGTTACGGCTTTGGCGCCATGGGAGGTGTGGTATTGCTCAACGATGCGCCCCTACCCTATGGACATAACAAGCCCGTGGTACAGGGAAGCGTCAACATGGGCTATGACACCAACGCACGAGGGTTTAGCGGCTCGGGGACTATAGAGTCAGGTTACAAAAACTTTGGTCTGCGTGTGCATGGAAACTATACCAAGGGTGGCGACTATCGCACGGCGGATTACATCCTGAACAACACGGGATATAACACCATCAGCATGTCGGCCATGGGCGGAGTGAAGACAGGCAAGGTAACCGCCACGCTGTTTTCCAGCCTGTACTATCAACGCAGTGGCATTTATTATGCCAGCAAGATATCCGACATGGACCAACTTATCAAGCGTTTTGAATATGGAAGACCCGACGAACAAACATTCTTCCCCTTCTCTTACGAAATAAAACCGCCATTTCAACAGTCACAGCATTTCACCGTAAAGGGCGACATCAAGTGGGACATCAATAAAAATCATAAAATAGATGTCACAGGCTCCTATCAAGTAAACTTGCGCCAAGAGTTTGAAAACCGCAAGAAAACGCAGTGGAGCTGGATACCTATGCAGGACTTGATGCTGAGTACTTACAAACTTGATGCGCTGTGGAACGCCAAATGGAACAAATGGGATATGACCTCAGACGTGGGATTATCAAACTCATATCAAGAAAACTATAACTATCCGGGAACCAAACAGCCAGCCTTTGTACCTAACTTTGCAGCATTGTCCATGGGTGGTTTCTTCCTACATAAGGTGAAAATCCACAAATTGCAGTGCGCCTTAGGCATGCGCTACGACTTCCGCGTCATGTCGGTGAATGGTTATACCACAACAAGCAACTACACCTATTATGACGATTTCAAAATCTACAGCAATTTTACCAGCAGTCTTGCGACACATTATCAGTTCAACGACAACTGGGATGCAAGGTTCAACGTCGGATGGTCGTGGCGTCCACCCGATATCAATGAACTGTATGCCATTGGTTTGCAAGACGGTTCGTATTGGGTTGTGGGCAACAGACACTTGGAAAGTGAACGTGGGTGGAAATCTGTTTTGGGCGGACGTTACCGCAACACATGGCTTTCGGTAGAGCCCAGTGCTTTCTTTCAAAAAATCAACAGTTATATCTACGACCACATTGGCGAAGGTAAAGAGCGTTTTCACAATCACCCCAGTGGCAAATATCCAAAGTTTATGTACGATCAGGACGATGTGAACTTGTATGGAGGCGATATAGAAGCCACTGTGAACCCCATGAAAGGACTGGCGATTGTGGCGAAAGGAGAGTGGATTTTTGCACGCAACATCACGCGTAATGACTGGTTGCCGTTTATGCCTTCTGACCGATATGGACTATCGGGAACATACGAAAAGGCTTTCGGTAGCGACAAAAAATATTATGCTTCCGTCAACCTATCGGGCATTTATGTTACCAAACAAACACGTTTCGACCCCGACAAAGACCTGGTACCAGCATCGCCAGATGCGTACTTCTTGCTTAACGGTTCAGCCGACCTAACCATACGACTGCCCCAGAAACGACAGGTAAAACTGATGCTTGTAGGCGAAAACATCCTCAACGCATTATATAAGGAGTACACAGATAGATTTAGATATTATGCACACGAACGAGGTGTCAACCTCTCTGTAAGGACATTGATTAAATTTTAACGATAGACATGAAACGAATATTCAAACATATAAACATCCTGCTCATCGCATTGGCAACCATAAACGTTGGTTGTTCTGACGAGGCAGTAGACGATTTCTTCAAAAAAATTGTGAAAGCACCACCTTCGCACATTGAACGTGACGTGAAAGGACACGACCAAATCTACTCTGTACATGCCATCTTGCGAATGGGTTTCAAAGGAGGACAAATAGGTGTTGGCATCAATGGGGATGAAATGGTGGATGTGTACAATGTTTACGAGACTATGGCAGACTCACTTTCTCTCCCCATTCGACAAGAGATAGATATGTCACGAAACGATGATGGAGAAATCACCATCACCACGCAGCGCGACCATTTTGATGTCATTGCATCAGATGAGATTTACTATGGATTGGAGTTGATTTACTACGACATGAATGGGAAACCCATCAATCACCAGTTTTCAAGTCTGCCATGGAAGAAATCAGCTGACAATGAGGTCATCCCTGATCCAGAAAACTCTACCTTGATGGTGCATCAACACTTCTTTGGCATTGGCAGTTCATCATTGAAAAGAGACTCGGGAGTAACCGTAACGCACGACCAAAGGCAGCTGTTCGACCAAGGAAACACGACACTCCAGATGGCTTTCCCACGTACTTTGGAAGAAACACCGCACTATTACAACCGATATACCTTCAGACAAGAGAATGGAGAAGGCATCAGAGCGTCCAAGTTCAGCTTGAATAACGTCTATGTTCCTATGGAGAAAGGTTTCAAACCCGACGAGCTTCAGGTGCCATTCAACAATGAGTTGGCATGGGAGTCCATACGACGGTCGGGCAAGCCTGCATCTTTAGACAAGTTCAACTTCAAGGGTTCTGACTACTGGTTGTATAAATCGGTGGACTACATGCAGCTCAACAAGCTCACACACGAAATATTCACCTACGAATACCGTGATACAGACCCCGTAGACAAGTACTTGGGTTACTTCTATGATGAGCACTCAAACGACGATTTTATCGACAAAGACGGCATGGCACGCGATAGATATGGCAACACCGTAGGACTATTAAGACAGAAGAGAACATTAACTCCAGAAGAATCTTACGACCACTTAGGTTTTAAAGGGATGCTGCAATTCAAGCAAGCCAACATGGCTTTCCAACTACAAGTGAAGATTTGTCATATCCTGAACAAGGTCGCCCGTGGCGACGGAAGGGAGTATCCTGCCAAATATGGCAACAAAGACAATGCACAAAATGGCTTTGTATGGAACTTTGACCAATTGCAAAATGGGTGGGACAGCTTTGATATAGACTATCCACTGTCTATCCGCGTGATTGGCAACACCAAGGATGGAAAAGACAAGTGCGTGAATGATATCTTGAAGATTTATCCAAAAGCGGATAAGATACAATTGGAAAAGATGCTTTTCAACCCCAGTGACTACTTCAGTAGATATCGACATGATAGGGTATTTATGTAAAACAATGATAGTAAACAGAAGAAACAATCACATGAAAAAATATATATTCAACACATTATGGGCTGTCGCTGCGATGCTGACCTGTACCTCTTGTACGGATTTCATCTTTGGAAACGAACACATCGACTATGAGGACAACCCACTTGACAAACGCTTGATGCAGTTTAGTGGTGCCGACAAGATTGCCGACAGTCTGAAAAATGTCAAGGGAACACCATACACCAACAAAGACGAGGGTGGTGCATTCAATAATTGGTACAATTGCCTCATCATGTTCAAAGAAGGGCATAAGCACGGTGAGAACATGATTCACGGCAACGCTATCTACCCTCATGCTCCGTATTCACAAGAAGAATTCGCAGTAGTTCATAACAATGCGCAGTGGCCTACGGTGGAAGTATTGAGCAAGAAGAATGCGACGTTCTTTGAAAGGGAAGCAGGAAAGGAAGGTCCCAAAGATTATATACGTCTTATTGGTGGACATCTGAAGCGGTGGGGCATGGTACTCTACTTCTTCGACAAAGACGGAAGACTGATGAATGATGATATCTTGAACAATTCAGATCAATACCAAATCTTCTTCACCGTTAGCGATCTTGATGACAAAGGTAATCCTTACGAGGTGATGGACTGCCGAGGAACATGGAAACAGCCAAGAAAGAAAAGGGCTGACGAGACCGACGAGGAGTATTGTAACGACGTAAACAAAGACTTGTCACTCGTAGACACAACTCCTGTTCCTGCCACTGACTTTGCCGAAAAGACAACCTGGGAAGACCGTGCCGCCGCCACACCCGACGTATTCTATTACGAATATAGAGACACATGGCAGCATGATTTGATGAGCGACGGTGCCCGCGACATGTTCAACCAAAAGTTATTACCCCCGTTAGATCGCAACGATGCTGCTAATGGCTATGTTTGGGACCCCGACCAAGACAGGGTTGGACTGAAAGGACATATCACCTTTGGCGGGTGGAGCAACAACGAACTGGGCTGGAGAGACCGACAAGGATGGCCTTATCTCATCAAGAGCAGACGCGATACTTATATAGGAACACCTTGGCGCATGAACCGTGACTCCTATTTGTTGCCAAAATTCTACCTTTCGGTGCGCATTATGAAATGTGAGAAAGGCAAGAAGGCACTCATCCCAGCAAAGGCTTATCAGTATGGGGTAGATGGGCTATACCGTCATCCCACTTATGAATTTTCAAGTAAATTTGTTTGTACCGACTATAATGCGCCTTTCCGTACCGAATGGTACAAAGAGAAAGGAGTTATTCAAGAGGTAACACAATGGACAGAAGTGGCACGATTCAACATCCCCATTAAAGTGTTTTGCAGTTCATACGACTCGGATCCTACCGCTGCCGACCCCTATGAACCATTCTACTATTATATGGGACGCGAAATGAACCTCTCACCTGTTGATGCCATGGAGGCAGCAAGTGGCGTACAAACCAACTCCATAGGCGGAGGAAGAGGCTTCGCCAACTGGTATTTATAATCTAAAACCTACTTGCAAGGACATGATTACTCTTTTTCTTTAAAAAGAACATTTCACAAGGAGTGACACACAGAAAAAAAATATTTCAAATATATACTAACAAAAATAAAACATTGATAAACATGAAAAGAATAAAACTTATCGGAAGTAATTTAGCATTGTTTGCTGTGTTATTGGCAACAATAGGTTGCACACGAACAACTGGTACAGAGGGCTCGGACACCTCAGAAACAAAAATCGATCACCTTATTATCAAGGAAGTTTTCTATATAGGACATGAATACACCAAACTACAGAATGGGAAAATAGCTAAATATGGTGGCTATAATTTCTACGACAAGGATCAATACATCGTCATTTACAATCCTACCGACGAAGTGAAATACCTTGACGGCATGGCTCTTGCCGTCCACGGCATCATACCCGGAGAACCTAAACGCGAGTTTGCACTTGGCGATGATTTTCGCGATAAGTACTTTGGCATACAGTCATTGGCCATGTTCCCCACAGACCAACAAGGCTCAGGGAAAATGTATCCTATCATGCCAGGCGAGAGTAAGGTGATTGCGGCATTTGCCATTGACCACGCTGAGACTTTTAAAGCAGAAATCAAAGAGCAGGAAAAAATGGCGAAAGAGGAGGCAACAGAAGACTATCCTTATATTCCTTCGGTGTACAAAGGCATGGATGAATTCATAAATTTGAGCAAGGCAGACTTTGAGTGGACCAATGTCAACTACTTGAACAGCGAGGACCAAAAGCTGAACAACCCGCAAGTAAAAGACATGCAACCTATCTTGGTTGTCGATGATGAGCCAGTATTGCAGTTTCCCACAATTCTTGCAGAAGATGTGTGCATAGCACTCATTGAGGTGCCATGGACTACCGAAGACTTCCGCGCAAACAGAAAGGAAGACAAGGCCAACAAAAAACCTGGCTACCAACACAGAATTTATACCAACAATGGTGCAGCAGGATTGGAGGTAACGGAGGTTCCAATGGTGAAAGTAATTGACTGTGTTACCATTTGTCCTACAAAGCCACAGATGATTCCGTGCGAGAAAATGGACAAAGGCTACCATGGCGTAACAACCACTCCATTGAAAGCAGTACCCAATCAACAATGGAACAAATATTCAGGACTGTCAATTGCCCGTAAGTGGGATGGCAAAAAATTTGTCGACGGCAATAATTCCACACAAGACTTTGAGGTGATTTATGCCACGTTGGGCAAGAAACAAGGCAAGCCTACCATAGAGAAAGGTAATCAAAACAAGCCAAGCAAATAATCACTTGCCCATTAACAACCATCTCAAAATTCTCATACATACATCTGTACGCAAGTTGTCACATCCTCATGTGCTACTTGCGTACTGTTTTTATGGCGATACGTTTTATGCATACCCCATCGAATATTGCCTCAAACTTCAGGGGTAAGCTTTGCGAACTAAAGATTTGTCAGCCTTGTGACCTACACACCAGATAGTATTTCCCTTAACAAGAAGGTGGCATTTTGATTGCGAGCAATACCAGGAGTGATTTTGTAAGAGTAGGTCACATCCTGCCCTAATGCTATCTCGAAGCAATAATTGTGAAAACGTACTCCCGCCATTTTCGACAATTCCAAATCGTGTGTGGCAATGACACCCGTCACGGGCAATGCCGACACCGCTTGTAAAAACAAACGCGAACCATTGAGCTTGTCCGCCGAGTTGGTTCCTTTCAATATCTCATCCAGAATAATCAGCGTTTGCGAATTGTGCTGACACGCCGTAAGAAGTTGTTTCAGACGCAACAGTTCGGCATTGAAATAAGAGATACCATGCGCCAAGTCGTCGGTGGTGCGCATGCTACTGAACAGGCTATATGCCGACACACGCAGCGATGTGGCAAACACGGGCATGCCGTTCATTGCCAAGATGTAGTTGATGCCCAACGCTCTAAGGAAAGTACTTTTACCTGCCATGTTGGCTCCCGTAATGATATAATAGTGACGATGCTGCAATGTAAAATCGTTGCGCACCGCCTTTGCGCCCAAGAAAGGATGGTACAGTCCCACCGCCTCGTACACCATTTCCTCGCTCGCTACCACTTCTGCCCTACCCGCTTGCGGCTCGTTGTAACGAAAAGTCGCCATGCTCACCAAGCCATCTATCTCGCTAATGGCATCTATCCACACAGGTACTTGACCTAAATATTGCCGTTGCCACCGCAGGAAACGGCGCACCAAGAAGTAATCGCTCAAGAACAACGCATCCATCAGAAAGAGCCCAAGGATGTTGCCACGCCTGTCCAAGCCGTTCAGGATGTCATTCAGCTGGTCGAACGATTGTCTTGCTCCTTGCAACACATCGACAATTGCTGCATTTTGAGGCGTGGTAAAGGCCGTTGTCTCACTCACTTGCCGTATCAACTCTACATACACTTGCAACTGTTCGTGCAGCTTGTCAACCGCCTTACTAATGACTCTGCAAGCACCCGAACAAACAAAAAACACACCGAAGAAATGCAAGATGCCCCACCATAAGGGCAGTTGGGCACTCACCCAGCCTGCCACGGATGCCACGACAGCTGCAAACAGCCCAACTATGAGCAAGCACGCCAGCACGAAAGTCCATCGCCTCGCGGCAAAAGTGGGTATCTGCAACGACTTAATCTCTTGCAGTGCCTGCCGTATCAAGGCAGAATCAATCCTTCCGTCAGCGCCTAATGCCATGAAAGTGGCTCGCCATGGTTCCATAGAAGCCAACTCATCAACGGCTTCGGCACGTGCAGACCGATTGGCAACCGACGACAGTTGAGCCGCCAGCCAGTCACTACCGCCCGTGGTCACCGTGCGGTTGATGCGCTGAAACAACGAGTCCTTCCCAAACACATCCAAATCGAACGTAAACGGATGGTGTGCATCCACGTACCGTTCTCCGTCATTGAAGCACGAAAAGTCGCCATTCAGGTAAGAAAGTTCGTGCAGATAAACCTTTCGGAGATTAGAGAAACGATGCACCTGCTCATCGTTTTTCACATCCATCAGGCGTACCAAAGCATACAACAGCAAGGAAATCGCCGACAAGACAAGGGGCAACGCGCCCCACGACACGAGGGTATAAAGGACTAAAAAGGCCAGGAACAAAAGAAAAAAGACAATTTGTCCCGCCACGAACAAACGGCTTTTTTGCTTGAGTTGAGCAATCTCACCAGCCAATCGTCGTTCTTTTTCAGTATAAAATATGGATAGGTTCATCTTCTGTCAATTGTTAGCGTTCGTGTAATCTGCGAGCCTCACATGGGCAAGCAGCGTGAACAAAGGTACGAAAAACTTGTTGATTGATAGGACAATATGGGTGGTTAAAAATGAAAAAGGCTATTCTGTTATCCAGAATAGCCTTTTCAATAGGGGGATGAAGAATGTCCCTTACATTACGGTCAGCTTATTTCACCAATACTTTCTGTACATCGTTGCCCTTCTTGAGGAGATAAACACCGGCAGAAAGACCATCGAGCGTGGTGCCTACATACTGTCCTTTGAGGTTGTAAACGGCCACTCTTTCAGACTTAGAAGCTACTACTTGGTTGATTCCTGTTACGTTTTTCTTATCGTAAACACTAACCGTTGTTTGATTTTTTGCATTCGTAATAACCGCTACCACATCCTTATTTTTAGCAACAGACACGATGGAATCGGGAGCAGCAGACTTCACTGTTCCATCAGCCGTAACCCAATAATTGAGTTGAGCCGTTAAAGAATGGTCGTCAGTCTTTTCAGCATAACCTGCCAACAGAACTTCTCCATTGTTGACGAGCATATCAAAAAGGCCTTGTGCATAATGGTTTACATCACCTTCGTCATACGCATCGCCTGCAACCCAGTTAAGGGCGAGGTCGGCAGCATTGAGGGATGCCACGAACAAGGTACGCGGACCGACGGCTTGCAGGTCATTGTTAAAAGGATTGCTACCTGCAGAAACGCCACTGACAAACAACTTGTCACCCTCCAACACCATGCGTCCGATTCGATAGTTGTCGCCATCTTTATCGGCTTTCGTCGTGAATGCTTTTGTCACAACGTTGCTTTCACTGATAGACGCCAATACATAAACACGCGGCATGGTGCCCTCTGCTATCTCAGTTGTAAAATCCTTGCTTTCATTTGCCGTGTTGAGTGCCAACTTGCCATAACCTACGAAGGCTGCATAAACGGTTCCATTGGCTACCGTGAAACTCACATCCATGGCATTGAACGTGCCGTCATTGGTCAACATCTCTTTAGAACCAAAGTCGGCAACCGATGTAGCACCCATCAAGTCATCAGCGTTCATCGACATGATGCCTACGCTATGGTTGTCTACATGCATAAAGCCAAAAGCAAAATTGTAACGACCTTTCCAATTAACATTGTCTATGATCACGTCACCATCATGGCGCAAACCCACATACACCTTGCCATTGGATACAGCCAAAGCGGTAGGTTGCACCTCGGCCAGGTTATCGAAATAGGTGTCTGGAGAGACAACATCATAGTTGGTAGCAGCGTCGATCGTACGTACCATCTTGAGGTTTCCGTCTTTGTCATATTTAGCAACGAAGGCAGCGCGGCGGGTAGGCGTGAACGCCCCTTCAATCTTCATGCCATTAGCGGTTTTTGGCACACCGTTAACAGATTCGAATTCAACTTCTTCTGCCAATGTTCCGAGCAGATACACATTACCGTCCGCATCGGTGGTAATCGCGTGAATCAGCGAGTTACCCACCAATCCAACGGCCCAAAGCTCCTTGCCATCAGCACTATATTTTGCCAAATAAGCCGGTGTGAGGCCATCTGGATCTAAATATGAGCTACCAAAGGTGAGATCATTGTTATAAGTACCCGTAGTGAAAACACTACCATCAGCAGCAACTGCAGTTTTGGTGCCACCTAATTTCTTTGCTTCCGTAACAGGTGTCAGTGTTTTAGACCACTTGGCAGCCTGTTTGAACACCTGAGCCTGTACTGTTATGTTTGCCACAACAGCCACGATTACTAGTAAAATCTTTTTCATACGCTAAAAATTTAAATCATGAATATTATTTCAAAATTGCACAACTCCCACTCAAAGACAGTTCATGTACCTCGACAAGGTGTTGCCTATTTCATTAAAAACCGCTCTGAAGAATCATCATTTTGTCCATGCTTCCAAATTTGGATTGGCTGCCACAGCCTCGGCAGGGAATCGGAGTGTGTAGCGAGCGTCATGCTCCTTCAACTCAAAGGTCTCGTCCTTGTAGGTTTTGGTCAGTGCTGGTTGCGTGGTTCTTCGCAAGTCATCCCAACGGAAGCCCTCGAAACAAAGTTCACGAAAACGCTCAAGATAAATATCAGTGAGCAAATCTTGTTGGTTCATTTCCTGAACTTCGGCAGTGTAAGTAGCAATGACAGAGGGTTTGTACCGCTTGCTCATCAGTTGAGTAAGATACGCCTTGGCATCAGACAACTGGTTTAATTGCGCCGCAGCTTCGGCTGCTATCAAGTAAGCTTCGGCCGACCTGAACGAGCAACGATATTCATTGCTGCCCCCTTTGAGCAACAAATACGTCTGCGAACCCTTACGCTCCAAGTACTTTGTCTTACGCTGGTCGCCTTTTTTAAAGACTGCTATGAACTGCTGGGATGGTTTTCCGGCTTTTTTATAGCTATTGGTCATCACCTGCTCGAGTGCCACAATCGATTCAACCGACTTGTAATGATCGGGCAACAAGCCGTTAGACGCATTCAAGTCCTGTAGCTCGCCATGCTGCTTGATGACCTCTTGAGCCGCAGTGAGCGCCTCTTGCCAGTCGCCTTTGTACAAACAAACGCGCGCTTTCAATGCTTGTGCCGAAATAACATTGAAGCGATAGGTTTGACCTTCGTCCCACTTCTCCACGTTAAGATGCTTCTGAGCCTCTGCAATATCAGCCAAAACCTGGTCGTAAACCGCCTTCAAACTGCTGCAACGAGGAATGGCATTGACGTCTGGCTCCAGCAAAACGGGCACGCCGCGCGTTGTTTCAGGATTGACTTTGGTATAAGGTTGTGCGAACATGTTGGCCAACAAGAAATGACAATATGCCCGAAGCATATACGATTCGCCTACTAATTGGCGCACTTCAGCTTGGCTGTATCCGGTGATTTCGTTTTGGTGTTCGATAAGATAGTTGGCGATGTAGATAACATGCCAATAGCGACGCCAGTTTGGTGAGGTTGTGGTAGGCGAAGGAGCTTCATCATTCCATCGCCATATATCAAAATAGGTGTCGTAATCATTGGGGTCTGTAACAACCGGACTCAATTCCATCTCGTCGCTTCTGAGTGTCATCAGCCCCCTGTCTTCGGGAAAGGTAGAGTATTCGTAGGTAAGCATGGCGCGGTATTCCTCGCCGGTCTTGGCAATCACTTTGCCCGTTGGCGTGATGTCAAGAAAGCTGTCACAACTTGTCATCAGTGCGGACAGCCCCACGCATAATATAAATATTTGAAGCTTCTTCATCATCATTCAATTTTAAAAGTTCAAGTTCAAGCCAAAGATTACGCTCTTTGGAATAGGCTGAGCAAATGGATTTCCCATCGTTTCAGGATCCAAGTAATTGGTGTAGTTGCTTGCCATGACAAACAAGTTGCGTGCTTCCACCGAGACGGACGCATTGGCAATGCCCACACGGTTCACCCATGTTTTTGGCAATTTGTAACCCAACCGGACGCTTTGCAGGCGCATATAGCTGTTGTTTCGCACCCAAGTATCCAGCATGCTGTAGGTGTTGTACTCCGAATATTGAACATATTCCGGAACACGATAGCCACTCACCATCAAACGAGGGAACGTAGTGTTCGTGTGATTGGCTGTCCATCGGCTTAAAATATCACGGTTGGTGTTCAAGCCTCTGTCATAGTTTGTGGGCGAATAAGTGGGCTGCACCCGTACCTTCATGCCTAAATTAAAGATGAAGTTCACGCCCAATTGCCAATCTTTGTATTCAAAATGGTTAATGAATCCACCCGACACCTTCGGGTCTGTCGTGCCCATGTAGGTGTAAAGGTTGCGTTGCTTTTCTGCCGAAAGCGTGCTTGCTCCCGCCTTGTTCAATTTAAAAAATTCCTCGGCCGTGAGCTTTTCACCGGCTGCACCAACGAACACAGGATAACCTTCGGCATCCAATCCGGCTGTTTTGTAGGCGAAGATGGCACCTACGGGATAGCCTTCGCGCCCTGGGTAGGTGGAGTTTTCAGCCACACTCTCATTCAATATCTTATTAGTATTGAAGCCTAAGTTCAAATTGGTGGTCCAATGAAAGTCCTTGGTGTAGATGTTTCGCGAGCCTAAAGCAATCTCCCATCCTTTGTTTTCCATGCTTGCCCAGTTGATGGTAGTAGCTGCAAAGCCTGTTTCCAAGGGCAACATACGCATGCCGATGAGGTCACTACTGCGTCGATAGTAATAGTCTACCGACAACGTCAGCGCGTTATTCAACACGGCAATGTCCGTTCCGAGGTTCACGTTCTTGGTCTTTTCCCAACGCAAGTCAGGGTTAGGAGCGGTCTCTGCCTTAATCATTTGCTCACCCTTTCCAGGCAATATCGATGTTTTGTCATACAAACCGATGAGGTACGGCGATGTGTTTTTGTCGATGTTGCCTTGTATTCCATACGATGCACGCAGTGCGAAATTGTTCAGCCATTTGGCATTTTTCAGGAATTTCTCTTGATGCACGCGCCACAATGCACTGACAGAGTACAACGGCAGATACCGATATTTCTTGGCAACGCCGAACACATCCGAGCCATCGAAGCGCACACTTCCGCCCAACGTATAGCGATAAAGCAGCGTGTACGACCCTGTTGCAAACCATGACACATACGCATTCTCGGCCTTGTTCTCGCGATGAAGCGGCAAACTCTCGGCCGAAACCTCGCTTGGGAAGATGACAGGATGAGTGGTCAGGGTACGTGCGTCATACCCGTATGCAGCTGAATAAATTGATTCCGAATCGATGTGTCGCACTTCCGAACCTGCCAACAGCTCCACGTCGTGTATCTTATTGAATCGGCGCGCATATTCGAGCATGGCTTTCCAAGTCCATTGCAGGCTGTTATAACTGGTGGTTTTATGGGTTCCTCCCTCGGGCAAATACGACCGTTTGCCATCCTTGAAATCGTAAACCGTATTGAGTTTTTCCTTTCTCATGGCATAACTGTTCTCTCCGGCGTACTTCTCCAGTGAGTAGTTGTCGTATTGCAAACCAAATTGAGAAGTCAGTTTCAGGTCTTTGGTGAACTGCAATTCAGCGTCAAAGATAGCCATCATCGAACGGTCTGTACGTCGGTTGTGGCTGTTCTCCCGCTCTTCAAAGATGTTGAAATTCAGCGATGACGTCTCTTTTCCCTGCACGTTGGTGTCATAGTTGTATTTCCCATCGATGAAAGGCTGGAAATATGGGTTGGCCAACCGCGAGTAATACACAGGATTGGTAAATCCGTTCGTGTCGGTAAGATAACTACTTTGCTTGCGCTGATTGGCATACACAGATGCGCCCAGCTTCAAGATTTTATTGATGCGATAGTCGGTTTTCAACGTCATGTTAAAGCGCTTGTTATCAACACCCTTCACATTTCCCTGCTCATCATAATAGCCTACCGAGGTATAGTACTTGGCACGGTCGCTACCACCCGCCACGCTGGCGTTGTACTCTTGATTGAACGCACTGCGCAACAAGATGTCATTCCAGTCGGTGTTGATGTTTCTAAGTGCGTTAATCTGTGTTTGTGCCGATGGTGACAACGCATTCCAACCACCTTTCTTATATGCCTCCGTTTCGTTGAGCGTCTTCAAAATATTGGCTACTTCGCCCTTGTTCTCACGGAAAGTATAGTCGGAACCCAATAATCCCAACTCTAAATCCACCTTTTCGTCGGCGTTCAACAGATTCAGACGGTCGATATTCAACTTCGGACTGTAGGTGTATTTGGCAGAAAAGTTAATCACTGGACGCCCTTCTTTACCCTTTTTAGTGGTAATCACGATAACGCCATTGGCAGCTCGGGCACCATAAATCGCCGTTGCGGCAGCATCTTTCAATACCGTGATGTTCTCAATATCCGAGGGATTGATACCTGCAATGGACGTTTGATACATGTCATCGATGTCGTTCAGGTTCTCCATAGACGGGATATCCGTACCCTCCAAGGGTATACCATCCAACACCCACAGCGGTTCCTGCGTGCCATTGATGGAGGCGGTACCACGAATACGTATCTTCACTGGTGCGCCCGGTGCGCCCGAACTGCTTACCGTAGACAGTCCGGCTATCTGTCCTGCCAGGGCTTGGTCGATGTTCTTCACCGCTCCCACGGCCTTGTCAGAGATGTCAACGGTAGTGACTGCCGCCGTCAACTTGCGTCTGTCAATGCGCTGGTAACCCGTCACCACCACCTCATTGATGGAATGTGCGTCGGGCATCAACACGATTTCATAATGGTTGACACCCGCTTTCAACTTAATGGTTTGCGTGGTGTAGCCAATATAACTAACGGTTATCTCCTTTGTTGACTTATCAACAGGCAGCTTAAACTTACCTTCATAGTCGGTAATGGTACCGCTACTCACCTTGCCACTACCCTTGCTGATGGTGGCTCCAATAAGCGGTTCGTCCTTGAGGTCACCGTCCTTCACGGTTCCGGTGATGATTCTTTCCTGTGCGAAGCCTTGCAAGGCGCATAGCACAAGAAGGAATATTGTATAGATTTTCTTCATCTTGATAGTGTTATGATTCTTATTTTGTTAGGCCTAAGCCTGTCTGTATGCGCAAAATCATGTCCTCGTAGTGAAGTCGTGCCGCCAAGTTGGCACCACGCATGCGAGTTTTCAACAGCTTCATCACACGAATCATCTCGCCACGCTTCAGGCTCAAAGCATCGCTGTTGCGGCTCACCTGTCCATTGGTGAGCATGACATTTCTTGACTTACTGCTCAAATGATTGTCACGCTCACAAGCCAAATGCCGCTGAGCATCTGCGAACATGTCGCCTTCATACAGTTTTTTGTTAATCTTCACCCCTTCATTTTCGGCAGCCGCAGTAATCAAAGCGTCAATAAAACTCTTCTGAAGATTGCGCTCCAACAAGTCGGGTGACTTGCCCGAAAGAGTAGATTTGAAGATGTGTCGATGCAACATATCCATGAAAGTGGCTGCGGTGAAGGCCGCCTTACCATTTTCATATTCGTTTTCATACATGCGGATGATGCGCTCATTGTTCAGCAAATCCCACAGAATATAGTTCTGTTGATTTTTCAACATGTAGTTGGGTTGTTGCTCTTCGACACCCAATGGCGTCTTACGCTGTATGTAGGTCAGCTTGGAAAGCGGGGTGTCAAACAGCCATTTGGGATGGGTCAGCACCTCATCCAGCAAGAACTGCAGGGCCTCACGCTGCTTGTTTTTCTCGACAAAGTGGAACGATGTCTGCCCGTCACCAACCGTGAGGTTCTCCAAATACATGCCGCCAACATTGGCCATGACATGATACAGGTACAGGCTCCATTGATAAATCACCGCCGAATAAAGGTTGGAAGCCTCATCGTAGTCTTGTCCCGGTTCGCCGGTGGTGGTCCACTTGACGATGTTGGGCATGATGCGCTTGAGGTTGGCAATGCCATACCGAGCCGATTTCACAGCATCATCACCCAAATCTTCGCTCAATGCACGAGGGTCGATGGCTGTTCGTTGCGACTGCGCCTCCATATATTTGTACAACTTGCCCGTGTGTCTTTTCAAAAAATCGTTTAGCTCCTTCTTCTCATTGGTTCCCTTTGGATACCACCGATAGGCCCACTCAATGGCCATGAGGTCGTAAGGACCGATGTTGGGTGACATCACTTTCACCCCATCACCCGGCTGGGCTACATAGTTAAAGCGAGCATAGTCCATGATAGATGCCGATGTTCCGCCCATTCGCGCGGTAAAACTTGCCGACCGAAGGGAATCGGTAGGATAGGCGTTAGACGCGATCATGTTATGACGAAGGCCCAAAGAGTGGCCCACCTCGTGGCACGCTACGAAGCGAACCGCGTCGCCAATAAGCTCTTCGGGCAGTCGCAAGGAGCGTGCTTCGGGGTTCTGTGCGCCCGTCTGCACCATAATCCATTCGCTGATGAGCGACTGCACATTGTGCCACCAGATGATGTCTGCCTCTAATATCTCACCCGTTCGGGGGTCGATGACCGATGGTCCCATGGCGTTGGCCTTGGTTGATGCATCGTAGGTCAGCACCGAATAGCCCATGTCGTCGCCCACCTGAGCCAGACTGTCAGTATAGTCGAACACCTGCACCGCATTCTTGAAGCCGGCCCGTTCGAAAGCTTTGTTCCAGTCGGTCATACCTTTCTTTATATAGGGGCGCAAGTGTTTGGGTACGGCCTGGTCGATATAAAACACAATAGGTTGAACTGGTTCTACCAATTCGCTGCGCATATAGGCGGCGGTATCGGAAGGAACAAGCCGCCAGCGCGTCACATAGTGCTTATGCTCTACTTTGTGCTGATAATCGTCGTAGCGAAGGTTTGACGTGGTAAAGAAGCCCACGCGGGCATCTTCCTCACGCCCTTGCATGGGATATTGGGGCAAGAGCGACAACGATGAACTTACCACCACCGTAACGTTTACCTTGCTGTTGCCCTCGTGAACCGTGGTTGTTAGCTCTGATGTGGCTGTCACATTGTTCTTAAAAGCCTTGACATCGAGTATGCGCGACAAGTCTGTAGAGGGGCTGGTGCCCAGATTGATGTTGTTGAACACGTCGTTCAAACAGTTCTCCTTGCCGTTGTACAGGTCGTTCACCTTCACGATAAGGGTGGAAGAGTCGTTTGGTACGGCCTCAATCTTCAAGCTGGCGAGGATGGGATCAATGTAATTGTCCTTCACCGACCGTGCCATAGCTGCATACACGGGCACTTCGGGCGTGATGCGTTGTTGGCGCACAATGAGTCGTTTCTGCTTCTTCGCCCACTCAAACCGCACGGTCTGATTTTCATAATTGATGCCTTTGTTCACCCCCGACTCATTCAATTCAGAGGGAACCTGCTGTAATCGGTTCACCACCAGGAACTCTCTTCCCATCAACTTGGTGGGAATTTCGTAATAAATGGTGTCGCCTTTCTTGATAACATTAAAGACACCCTTCATCTCAACCGAGTCGCGTCCCGTGAGACGCTTATAGGTTGAAATGGGTTTCTCTACCGGTTTCTTCTTTTTAGAGAATGGCCAAATTTGACAGGCTGCACGCATTTCCACGGGCGTGGTTGATAACATGAAACCTGCACAGATGACTAAGAATAATGATTTATCTTTATGACGAAAAAATCTTTTAAGCATTAATTTGATAATTATTAAACAAAAAATGAATTGAGATACTGCTATTCTATTCGCAAATTGCCTATTTACAGCTTTCGATTTATCTCATACTTTATGTTTGCAAAATTAAACTTTTTCTTTCACAATGCCAACATTATCACCCATAAAGAAATCTTTTCTTCTATTTTCTTGAGATAGATCTACAGTTACTTGATCACATTTACTCGCCAAGTTACGCCAAGGTCAAGAATAGAATGTTTGTCTTGCAGGTAGCCAGCCGGATTGGTATTCTTACCAAAGCAATAACTATAGTTGGCATGCAGACGCACTTTCTTATTTTTTAGTGGATAGTATTCTAATCCAGCTCCTACCCTTGTGATTTCGGTTCCTTCATATAAAGCCAGGTCAGCGCGTGGCTTGGATTGCTCGGCTGCCTGTTGATTGGCTTCGTCCATGGGAGCAGATGTCTCGGGGTTGGTGTCTACACCGGCATGATTCACGTCGTAACTCGCCTTTGCCCAAAGGTTAACCTGTGGTGTAGGCTGGTAATCAACACGAGCAGTCATGGAGCAATCCTTGAAAAAGAAGGTCTGCCCAGTGGTGGCGCGGTTCATATAATCCACGCCTATTTGCAGATTATCAGTCACATCGAAACGGTTACCAAAAGAAAGGTAGTTGATAAATTTTCCTGGCGCATACTCCATGAAGTTGACAGACCAATCGGTGTGTAAGATACCATGGTTTCCATACCATATCAGGTTGTAGGCATACATCTCGGAAGATATGCCACTATTTTGTTTATACACCTTTTGGAACGGGCTCTCCACCATTTGTAAGAAGAATTGGTCTTTTTGATTTGTGGTTTGATAACCCAGCCACACTCCCCACGCATAGCAGGGAAAGTTGTAACAGAATTCAAAGAGTTGAAAACAATCGATAGGGGCTGGATCGAACTCCCACGGTCCACATAGCACCGCCCACTTACCACCAGAGAGTGTCCAATTTTGGTTTGCGTGGTAAGTAAGGAAGAGCCAGTCGGTTGCATCAAAGAAGGTATACTCCTTGTTGATGCCATTCAGCCGTTGTCGATACTTAAAAGAAAACTTTGGTGAGATGTTGCCATTGATAAGAATGTTGAAAAGATTTCCCTTAAAACCTGTTCTATCATTGTTTTTCACACCGTCAATCGATTCGCGTTGGTAGTCGGCTCGTGCTTCAACAGACAGGTTTACACGCTGTGACTCTTGTGCATAGAGCCCCATGCCATAGAAGGTCAGCAAAAGCAGATATATCTTTAATTTCATAGTAGATTAAAATTATACTTCATAATTTCCGTGCAACTATCATGCTTCTTTTCAACAAAGACATGACTGTGTCAATAATTACCCGTTCGCAACAGTCCTTTCTTGTTCCACAGACCATACACTTCACTCACGGTATCAGAAGTAATAAATGTTTTAAGTCTTTCCTTACTCATGAAATCAATCAAAGTAGAGAATTCTTCTTTGGTCAGCACAATTTCCAACTGCATCTGCCGCTCGTTGGAGTAGCCACCAATCACTTCGTGCAGGGTCACACCACGACGAATGGTATGAACGACAAAATCCACTATTTTCTGGTAGTCTTTGGAGATGATATACACACGAGTCTTCGAATTGATGTCCGACATGAAATGATTCAGAATCAAACCATTGAGCCATGTTCCAATTAAACCAATGATTACTAAACTAACAGGATTAATCGCAAAAGCGGTACAACAGATTGCACCACCTGCTACCATCACGGCAGTACCAAGCTTGATATGAAGATACTTGTTGAAAATCTTTGCAAGAATATCCAACCCACCTGTAGAAGCGTTGATACTGAACAAAATACTTTGGGAGGCACTCAGGATGAGAACGAAACAGAGAAGGTCAAACCAAGGATTAGCAACTGCTTGTCCAGCAACGTAGGTGGTGAAGAGAGATTCATGAATAGGAACGATAGAACCGATGAAGTCAATCATGGGTCCTAATATCAAAGCCGTATACACGGTCTTGGCACCAAACTCATTACCGATGAGCAGAAACGAAAGCACAAGCAGTATCGCATTAATAATAAATATCATCGTACCCACAGACACAAAAGGCAGCAACTTGGCGAGTACCAAGGATAAACCCGTAATAGAGCCAATAATGAGCTTACTGGGTATCAAGAAAAAGTACACACCAATGGCTGCAACAAACATACCCACCGTCATGATGACTAATTCAACCCAGAATTGACGAGTACAGACAATCCGTTTGATACGATTCGGTGCATTTTGTAACTTCTCAACGAAAGTCATTTCGTTTTCCTGCTTGTTATTCATAATGTTTAAATTTAAAGGTTTTCAGGTTAACTATCAAGAACTCAGGGTGTTCCCACTCGTTCTGCGTTTCTCAGCTGCCCCCTCTTTCGAATTATAAGCGGCAACAATTATTAAAACTTCGCAAATTTAATGTATTTTTATCAATACGCAAGTTTTTAGTCTATTTTTTAGTTAAAAATCTTCCCATCAAGATTGAAAAACGAAAAAAGAAACCGGATGAGCACAACAAATGCTGGTTATGAATAAGAGCAAATATGCTTGGATGCCATGTTGGAAAGACAGAAACGCAATTGACGTCACTGCCCTCTCCATAGACGATTGGGCCAACAATAACAGAACCTGTTCATCAACAGGAACCGATGGAGAGAAGTAAAAAAAAAAAGGACTACCGCTGTAGTCCAATCTTTGTTAACCTTAAATCTAATACCATGAAAAACACGATGCAAAGATAAGGGTTATCTCATGATGTTGCAAGCAACTAAGGCTGTTCTGTTTTAAAAACACACTTTTTTTTGATGTATATCAAATTACATACCAATGGATTATCGCACATCGTTGCAGACAGCAAGAAACTATTTACCTGCGTACATGGTTCACGAACCTACGCAGTACTGTCACTGAAGAATGAACTATTTATCTCGAAAACCACCCATCAAGCAGCGTATATAAAATCGGGGGTACATTGTATGCAACGATGATTAACGATGAATTTTATTGACAAAGTGCCTCTCATAATTCGCGTGTAGACAACCAACGTCATAGTTGGTCGCAAATACGCCAAATATGAGCGACGTTCATAATTCGTTGGTATTAAAGACGTTATACTCGAACCTCCTTTTTTCATTCCTATTATTACCACTACTTGCTGGCAAAAGCATGGAGATTAGCATCGAATATGCATGCTTTTAGGTTGTAATAGCATGTGAATAACACCTCAAAAGGATGGTTCTAAGTGCGTAAAGTCAATGCTCTAACCTAAAAATGACATTTATTTTGCTCAAATGAGCGTACTTTTGTCTACCGCTTGCCTATTGATTTTTTCTATTTTGAAGATTTTCAATGGTCGTTTTTGGGTAAAATCTATCATTTAGGTTCAAATGATTGGCATTCAATAGCCTAATGAGTTATGAAATGCAGTAGGTAATGATTTAGCGACCTATCTTCAACAATGATATACAACGCTTTGCATAACTCGAATAACCTGTTGCAAAGATAAGAGTATATCGTGAGAAAAAAGAATTTTCTCCGAGTTATTTTCGTAAAGCCGTCCGTTTGGGCGGCTTTTTGTTTTCCGTGTATTTTATTCTTATGATGAAATGCAGTCTCCGAAGACTGCGTTTTTTGTTTTCGCCCTGCTTCTTTCCATGCACATCCTCCACTTATGCCTGTGTATCATGTCGGGATCGGTTGTTCGTTGTCAGCGGCAAAGGTAGTTCCGGGCTTCTACGGACAAAAAAGGTCGGGGCGGCAAGCCGTTTAGACGACAATCTCCACACTTCCATTTCATTGCAGGTAGTATTCTCGCCGTAAAACCTTGTTTGTCCTAAGCCCTACCTTTTTACGCCACTGAAACGAAAACGACCGACCCGACGGAAAGACGCATAAAAAAAATGTCGGATATGCGAGAAGCTGGGAAAAAGAAAAAGTTGAAACTCAACTCCCTCACCTCTGGAATCCGCCTAAAATCAAAAAAATCAGACAAGATGAAACTGAGATACAAAATATCAATTTGGGTGGCACTTGCACTCGCAGGCTCTCTCCTTTGTGGCGGAAGCATCTGGCTTTGGCTGGCAGGGATATGTGCAGGAAAATTCCTCATTCGGTTACTCCTTACCATTGCTTTGGCTATCGCAGTGTACATTCTGACTTATGCCCTCATCATCGGAGCAATACTTTGGTTACTCATTTCTTAAACAGGCAGATATATGAAAAGAAGAAGCAAGACAATCGCACAGCAATGCAGATACTATGAGGTGGACAACATCTTCGAGTATATGGTATCGGTTTACCTCAACGGAAATATCTCCGCCTTTGGGGAATTATTCAAGGAACTTAATCGGAAGGACAGAAAGGAATTTATCCTCTATCTCTTTTCAGAGGTCGAACCCATTCATATCCAAGAAATCATTTTAGCAACCATCTAAAAGTAAGAATAATGGAAAAATTCAATTTTTATCAAGACAGAAAGGTTACTTGTTGGGAACGCACCCACTTTGATGTAAAAGCCGAGAGTTACGAAGAAGCCGTTGCCCTTGTCAAGTCGTGGCAGGGAGAGGACGTGCTTTGCTTTGAGGACGATGAGAATATCATCATCACAGACGGAGAAACCTTGTATGACACCTCCGAAAGCCTATCCGTAGAGGAAAACGGAGGACAGCCGACTATCGAGGTCTTTGCAAACAATGGAGAAGACATCATCAACAATAAACCCGATAACACTGAACAGATATGAGAACGGAAACAAGAACATACGAGGTATATAACCTCCACGAACTGACAAGGGAGGCACAAGCAAAGGCACACAGCCATTGGGCGGAACATTGCGACTATACTTGGGACAGAGAGAACCGAGCCACATTGCAAGCCTTTGAACGGATTTTCAATATCAAGGCGGACAGATGGTCATACGACAGTTGTACCTACACCTATAGTTTCACTTCCCATTACAGCGAGGAGGAAGACAATATGAAAGGGACAAGACTTCTGAAATACCTTGTCAATAACTATTGGAACGACTTGTATCCACCCAAGACTTATTGGAGTGGAAACTACAAGAAGAAACGCAAGAGCCGTGTGTTTGTTTCGGACGATTGTGTGCTGACGGGCTACTGCATAGACTATGAAATCTTGAAACCCATATACGTTTTTCTGAAAGCCCCCAATGATACCACCCTATACGAACTTATGGACAAGTGTTTGAACGGATTTTTCAAGGCTTGCAGGGACGATATGGAATATCAATTCAGCGAGGAAGCCTTTGCCGAAAGTTGCGAAGCTAACAATTATGAGTTCCTATCAGACGGAACATTATTCAACTGATTAAAACATAAAAGACAATGAAAGGTACAGAGCATTTCAAGAGCGTAATCCAATGTTATTTGGAGAACCGAGCATCATACGATGAACTCTTTGCGGAGAGTTTCCGCAAGGAAAACAAGAACATAGACGAGTGTGTAACCTATATCCTCAGCGAGGTACAGAAAAGCGGTTATTCGGGATTTTCGGACGATGAAATCTACTCTATGGCAGTGCATTACTATGACGAGGACGACATAGAGGTAGGCAAGCCTAATTCCTGCAAAGTGGTGGTAAACCACACCATCGAACTCACGGATGAGGAGAAGGCGGAAGCCAGACAGAGAGCCGTAGAGCAATACCAACGTGAAGAACTCTCCAAAATAAAAAGCCGTAACGCAAGACCAAAGAAAGCCGAGACAACGGAAATCGTATCACAACCCTCACTATTCGAGTTTTAATCCCTTAAACAACGAAAGGAAAATGGAAACAATGGATTTAAGCGAAGCACGCATCTATGTAGGCACTTATGCCAAGTACAACAACGGCTCATTGCAGGGAGAATGGGTGGAACTTTCGGACTTCTACGATTTGGACGACTTTATGGAGCGTTGTGCCGAGATACACGAGGATGAGGAAGAACCCGAATATATGTTCCAAGCGTGGGAGGAAATCCCCGATGGTCTGATAAACGAAGGTCATTTGGATGAAAACTTCTTTGAACTTCGGGACGAGTTGGACAGATTGAATGACACGGAGAAAGAAGCCTTTTGGGAATGGGCGGACGGCAACAATGCCCATATCACCCAAGACGCATACAGCCTTGTAAAGGCTTTTCAATCCGCCTATATGGGCAGTTATGCAAGCAGGGAGGATTTTGCGGAGGAAATTGTGAAAATGAAGAACGATTTATCCGATTTTGCACTGAGTTACTTCGACTTCTCCAAATATGCCGATGACCTTTTTGACACAGACTTTTGGTATAAGGACGGTTATGTATTTCGCAACGAATAAAACAAGGAGGATAGAAAATGAAACCAAGAAACAGATATGAGAAGGCTGTCCTTGCCGAGAGCAAGCACCTTCGCCCGATAACCAAGACACAGAGCAAATGGGCATTCCGTGAGTGTATAGACCATTTCGCCTACCGACTGCCCAAAGGTCGCACAACGTGTATGGATTGTGGGCATAGTTGGACAATGGAAAAGCCAACGGACACTTGCACCTGCCCCCATTGCGGGGCAAGGTTGCAGGTCAAGGAAACCTTTGAACGCAAGATTAGGCAGAAGCAATACTTTACGATACTTACCGCTTGCGGAGAGTACCAAGTACTAAGAATGTTTCTTCTTTCTGTGGAAATGGAGAAAGGTTGCAAGGCTTCATCATATACCCTTGAAATTGGTCAATATTGGTGGAACGCACAAGGACGGCAATCAGTGATAGCCGTTCAACGAACATTAGGCAGATACATTGACACCTTTTCTTTCTGTTCGCCAATGGCAGTACGCAACGATAACGAAGCCTACCGTCATATATCGTACTCACCGATATATCCCAAATTCAAGGTTATGGACACACTCCGCAGGAATGGATTTGAGGACGATTTTCACGGCATTGCCCCGACAATCCTTATCCCCGCTATATTATCCGACAGTCGGGCGGAAACCTTGCTGAAAGCAGGCAGAGCCGAGCATTTGAAATACTTCCTCTACAATTCAAGGACATTTGACACTTGTTGGCAGTCCTATAAGGTTGCCACTCGAAACGGCTATGACATAGAGGACATTTCTATATGGTGTGACTATGTGGATATGCTCCGCAGGTTGGGCAAGGACACACACAGCCCGAAGTATGTTTGCCCCACCGACCTATATCGGGAACACGACCGCAGGCAAAACGAGCTTCGCAAACAGAGAGAAAAGGAGGAAATAGAGAGGAAACGCAGGAAGGCGATGGAGGACGAGGAGCGTTTTCAAGAACTCAAATCCAAGTTCTTCGGTCTTTGCTTCACAAACGGCACAATCCAAGTCCACGTATTGGAGAGTGTGCAGGAACATTTGGAGGAGGGGGTGGCAATGCACCATTGCGTATTTGATAGTGCCTACTATCTCAAAGAAAACTCGCTTATCCTTTCGGCAACCATTGAGGGCAAACGGATAGAAACGATTGAGGTTAATTTGGACACGCTCAAAGTTGTGCAAAGTCGTGGCGTTTGTAATCAAAACACAGAGTACCACGACCAAATCGTAAGCCTCGTGAATGCCAACCGCAAATTGATAAGACAGAGAATGAGAGCGACAGCATAAGCAACAATCACCAAAATATCACAGATATGAAAGCAGAAATTGAAAGCATCGTATGTAATTGGGCGGACGAGATACCCCATATCCTTATAAGGGTAATCAATGCCATTACTTTATCCGTCAATGAAGAGGAACTGAGAGCTGCCGTCAAGCGGATAGCCGAAGAAACGGAACTTGACAAGTTCTTTGCCTATGGTTATGGCACACATCATTTTTGGCTTACCCACCGCAGGTTATCGAATGGTGAGCCGATGGAACACAGATTATTAAAAGTTGAGTTTTGAGAATATGAAGAAGAAAGTTTATAGAGTACGGACGCAGTACATTTTCGAGGGAGTGTTTGAGGTTGTTGCCGAAAGCAGGGAGGACGCACAGCAAAAGGTCATTCAGAATTGCGGATTGGTAATGGGTGGGAATATTCACAGCACCTTACCCGATGAAGAGGTGAATTGGGCTTTCTCCACCCACCCTGAAGTCAGGACGGGACGGATAACCATTCAAGAAGAACAGATGAAGTAATGCGGTCGGCAGATTTGCCAATCGCTCCTTTCTTTCGTGAGCCTAAGCAGATAAAGAAAGGAGCAAAGAAACCCCAATAAAAAACACCTCGTTACTTTTGACAGTGAGTTGAGACGGCTCAAAAGTAACAAAAAGCCCATCCAAATATTGTTCTATCTTCTAAAGCCGTATTTTTGTTCACGTTTCTCAAAAGCAACACGCCCTCCTTCCAAAATATCACATATGTGTTCACGGATACCTTGTGAAGATAATATATACTCAGCATTTTCGTCTCTTTGCTTGGTGTCTTCCAAAGATCCGTTGATATATTGAAATTTCAAACCTCCTAAGTTGGGCGTATCCGCACCTTCTTGATTAGCTACAATTACATTTTCTGCGTCTGCACTTACCACAACATTGGAATTGTGCGTCACCAATATTATTTGTCGCTCTTTCTTTTTCCGTTTGATGTATGCTACTAATTCATGATAAATCGCGCGATTATCAAGACTATCCTCTGGTTGGTCTATGAGTATTGGGCATTTCTTATCACTAAAATCCAAAAGTAGTTTCAGGATAACAAAAGCTTGTTTTCCCTCTGACATATTAACAAAATTATCCCCTTGATAAGTCAAGCTATAATCAAGGCTATACCAACTGTGGGTAAGAAATTCTGTTACAACATTTAATGCTTCATATCCATTCTTCAGAAGCACTTTCTCTGAAAGAAGATTCTTAAAGAAGTCCAAACTAATTGCTTTGTTATCTTCATCATATTTATTTAGCAATTCTTGTAGATATTCTTGACGTTCATAACCTCTTTGATTTAGTCTGGTCTCCAAAAAGACTCGCATTTCTTGCTTGTGAAAAGTGAGTTTTACACGAATATCAAGTTTATCATAAGTGATGGCTAAGTTATTACAAATATCATTTGCGCTTATTTTATAAGAGCAATGATTGTCAATGACTTTACGGATTGATTCTTCTCGTTGTAGCCTTGCTTGCTCAAGCTTTTTCTGTATCTCATCAATTGCAGTAAGCTTTCTTTCTTCTTCTTGTATTTTGCTATTAATATCTTTTAATTCCTTATTGTCCTCAAATATCCGTAATCCTTTTTTGTAGATATCAGAAGCTATTATTGTTTGTATCTCCGTGGCTATTTGGTCTTTTGCTTTAGAGGTATCTTCTATGATTTTTTGGACGATCTCTGTCCATTCCATTTCAGTTCTTACTTTCAAACCATTAAACAGACGATCTACTTCATACTGATTCAACCCAAAAGATAATTTATCAAAATCCCATTTTTTCTCAAAGGAAGAATCGAATGGAGTGAGATTTTTTAATCTATTCAACAACTCAAGGTCGTTATCTGCCGCAGCAATAAGTTTCTTCTTTTCTTGAATTTGATATACATAAGCATCAAATGAAACTCTTTCTTCTTGTGTTAATGCTCCATCTTTTTGCAGAGTAGATGCTTTTGTTTTCAATAGTTGCAATTGTTGTTGAACACCATCCCTATTACCTTTTTCTGATAAACTCTTTTTTAGAGAATCAATCTCTTTTTGCAGTTGAAAAACATAGAAAACTCCATCCGTTACACTTTTAGAAACATCTGTAAGATGAGTATAATAATTCTCTAAAATTCTATTTTCATCTTTGCTCTTTATTATGTCTTCTACTATTTTATTCGTCTTTTCTGAGTCAAAAGCAATCTCGTGCATGTAACTTTGTCGGAAATATTCTATTTCACGACCGAGTTGATTATTTCCATCCTGCCATCTGATAGAAACCCCATCAAGATGTTGTCTAATAAAATCACCTTCTCCAACTTCTTTATTTCCATGCTTAGCAGCTATTGCTTTAAGTAATGATGATTTCCCTGTAGAACGTCCTCCTATGATAGTATTTAAGTTAGGATTGAGAAAAATTTTCCCATCCCAAAAATCATCCTCTTTTAATGTTATACTATCAATTACCTGATAAATATTCTTCTCGTCAGGTTTGGTTATTTGAATCTTCACTCTATCCTCTGGTTCAAACAGAATCTGTTTTAGTCCTTCGAATGTAGTATCAGCCTTAATCCAAGTTTTACAATTTCCCAATCTATCCTTTAGCTCAATCTGGTCTGCAAAAGAATGGGCATCACTACAATCTAATAGCAAATCATTTACACCTTGTTCATGTAGTTTTTCTTTTGATTTATTGTATGCTTCGATATCCTCGGCTGCGGTAAATACTATATCAACATCATTAATGATACTCTTTTTTTCTGCTATAGAATTATCGTTCCATTTGAAATCTTCCCATTCTGTTTTACCAATAGCTGTCATGAATTTGCCCTCAAATATCTGATTGGCATTTGATAAAGCATTTTTAATGACAGACGTCTCAAGATTGAGATTATTAAATCCTTCTCTTAATGGACTTCCATAGTGTTGGTGTTCATTTTCTGGTACAGAGGCTATAATCCGTTCTCCTAAATCTTGAATACTTTCTATTGAAATAACTCCACCCCACTGTTGAGTACAGTCTGGACTTAATGTATAATGCGCAGTGAGAGCATTCAAGAATTGCTGCTGAATTTGATCAGGGGTTAGTTCATTAGAAAAAATGACATGGTAGTTTATTCTTTTAAACTTCTTATTTCCACAGAACTTTGATAACCTAAACTCGACAACAGGTAGTATCAACTCTATATTTTGCAGCCTACCTTGTTCTTTATAATCAAGAATTTTACGATAACCATCAATAAAAAGATAGTCATTGATACCAAGAACTTTTATATCATCGGGAAGATGCTCTAAAGCATCTATATACTTCTCCCATATATCTTCATCAGGAGAGCACTTATAATTATGCTCCAAAGAAAAAGGAGTATGGACATGCAAGTCCCAAATTCTCCATTCCGATCCTCTGTTCATGATTTTTCTATATTAATATTACCTTTCGCAAAGGTACTCATTCATAACGAGAAAGGCGAATAAAACGGCGAAAAAACGCCCCTTGCAGAACATAAAAATGTCGCAAGAGGCGTATTTGATAATCAAGGTATATAAAACAGGGCAAACTCCACCTTTCGCCGTTTGACAAGTCCTCGCAGAACTTTGCCTTTGTATTGGCAAAAAGAGACAAATTCACGGTAGAAATCCCTGTCGCCCGACTCTATCTTTCGTAGCAGTCGGCTCTTGGGATACTTCCCGTATCCCAGCAACCTACCCGCTCCAACATTGTAGGACAGAACGGCAAGCAACAAAGCATCCTTGCCGTAGTCCTTGAACATCATCAGACGCTTCATCAGGTCTGACCGGAGCAGCGAGTCCGCCTGCCGTTCCGTCATCGCTGCCGTGAAATGTTCGCCCGGCAAGAGCTGATGCCCGTATCCGACATAGGGAGCATCTTTGAACCCGTGTAAGCCCTCAAAATGCTTGATGCAGACAACGGCACGCTCAAAGGGCGGCAACGAGAGAAGTACATTTCTTCTGTCCTGAGCCGAAAGCCGTAAGCAGGAAAGGCAGACAAGGCACAAGACGACAAGTTTACTTCCTATCCTCATCCTTCTTCTCCTTTTCCTCGTTCTTCTGACTGTTGAACTCAAACGAGAGCTTTGCCGTCTGCCCGAAGTTGTCCTCCACATACACATCTATTGTCTGTTGGTCTGTGGATGCGGAAGTATAGTATAGCCTGAACTCTTCTTTCGTGAGCGGATAACGGTCATTGGGCTTGAAGACCATACCGTTATCCATCTTCAATCTCCCCCTACCATCGGGTTGGAAATAACGGATGGTATAGCGTGCATCTTCAAATCGCCCCTGCCGTTTGAGCGTGCAGCGTATTTCCGCCGTCTGTCCCTTGGCGATATGCTTCTGCACCGGCATTGTCTCTACCGTGAACGGATACGCCTGCTGAATATCCAGCTCGTGATTACAAGCAGATAAACAAAACACAGCAATGGAGAGTACCCCCATTACCCAAATTGTATTCAATATTTTCTTCTTCATTGTTTGTTACATTTTATATTATACACTCACACCCGCCTTTGAGACAGCAGGTAGTCATTCAAATCCTTATGTTTGGCATATAGGGCAGAACGGTCGATGACCTTCTCCCCGAAACAGCCATGCAATCTCTGAAAAGTCCTTCTCCCTGCCTCGTCATTGTCGAGGAAGCATTCTATCCTTTCATAGCCCTGCAAGGCTTTCTCCGCTTTTTCCACGTTGGAGACGGAATTAAGCACAAGCCAGTCCGAAGCGATGATGCCCATTTGCATAGCGGAGAGGTAATCCATAAAGCCCTCGAATACGGCACACACGTCCGAACCGTTACGCTTCAGTGAAATATCCTTCGGAGGGATGCAGCCCTTGAAGAAGCGATTACGCAATTCCATTCCTCCTGCCTCATTACGAAAGCCGATGGCATAGTACCGTTTGCCATGCACCCGGTATCGAACCTCCTCGCAGTTGGGTATGGCAACGTGGGCATTGATTCCCCGTTCTTCCAGATAACCCAGCAGTCTGGGATTCTGCAATGGTCGCACCCAAATATCCTCGAAGACAAGTCCTTTCCTTTCGCTTCTTTGCGGTTGTTCCAAAGCAAGTGGCGGACACGTTCCACTCTTTGCAATGAAAGCCGCCCGCAGGAGGAAGTCACCGCTTCCGATAAACTCTCCTGCTAAGTCGAAAATGTCGCCCCCTTTGCCGATTCCAAAGTCGAACCATACATTTTTATTCGTATCGACCTTGAACGAGGGTGTCCGTTCCGTGCGGTAAGGAGCATTGTACCAGAGAATGCCACCTTTCTGCTTTTTTGGCTGAATCCCCATTGCGTTCAGGAAGTCCGCAATGGGGATTTTTCTCATTTGTCGCACGTCCATCAGTCCAGCATGATTTTCAGTCCGACACCGTACTGGGCATGGAAACGCTCCGTAGAGCCACCCCACAGACAACACTCCCTGCCATAGAACAATAACACCAATCTGTCCGTCAGATAAGTCTCCGCCTGCAAGGTAACGGCACCACCATAAAGAAAGCCGTCCTTATTTCGTAGCGTCGAGCCGTCAAAGAGCAGTTTCTTTCCACCATTGACCGTCTCATATCCCGCCAAGGCAGAAACGCCTGCGGAGAGGAAGAAGGTCTTGCTCCCGTCGGACAGCATATTACAGAAGAAACCTCCCTCGCCCGTGAACTGCTCCGTAGGGATACGGCTATCCCGATAAGGGTGGTATCTGCAGAGATACTCCGCCCCAAGCACCCATTGATGTCCGCCTTTAGTGTAGGTGGCAAGCGAAGCCCCGAACATATAGCCTGTGTTGTTGCTGGCAGACTTGGCATAAAAGCCGTCCGCCATGCCTGCGGTCAGGCGTATGCCCTTCATTTTGGGCAGACAGCGTTGGGCGTGTGCCTGCCCTGCAAAGAGGGCAAGCATCACGATAAATATGGAAAATAGAGACTTTCTCATATTACTTCACTCTGAGTTCGTCAATCTCCCCTGCACGCACAAGGTCTTCGTTCTCCACGATGAAGGACTGATGTCGCCCACCGTTTTTCTCGTGCATCTCCACAATGAGCTGCTTGTCATCGGGGATGGTGAACTTCTGAAGCGTGAACACCGTGCGACCGCTCTTCTGTCCCGCCACACAGGTAACATAGTTGTAGGCACGCAGCGGAAGCAGTACCTGCTCCTGCATGGCGGTCTGCTTGGCAACCTTCTTATCCACGATTTTGAACGTGATGAAGTCGATGTCGAACGGAACGTTGGATTTGTTGCGCAGTTCGGTGTGGAAGTACAGTAACCCGTTGTGCGAGTACAGACCTCGAAGCAAATATTGAATGCCAAACGCCTTGCTGCCGATGTGCTTGACGGTACGCCTATTCTCCTTATGGATGGACTTCATGATGAGCCTTACCAGCATCGGACTCTCGCTGCCAAGTTCCTTCAGATAGACCTCCATCGCATTGTTTGGGCGGTTTACGCTCGCACCGTCATGAATAAAGTCCGTCATCTCCACGTTCAAGAGCAGCGGCTCGTCGGCATACTTGACATTAAAGGTGTAAAACGCACCGTCCTCCGTGATGACGCTCATATTCGTCTCCTCCCGGAAGTTCTTGACCGTCGCTTTCACACGGATGACGTTCTCCGCTCCGTCCGCCTTACCCGCAATGAGGTTGGGCGAACCCAAATCCACATAGCGAACGGCGGAGGGGAAGATGATGTGCACCGTCTTATCGTAGGTGATTTCCAACCCGTGAGGCGGTATCATGCGCTCAAAGGCGATTTTACGTGTCAGTCCCTCATAGAGGTCTCCGCTTGAAGTTGTTTCCTGTGCGTTCGCACAGACTACGCCCAGCATCAGGGCGATGGCTAAAACTGTTCTTTTCATTTTACTTTGGATTAAAGTGGTGAATAATAATTGTGATTTACTTGTTCTCTGGCTGATAGAGTAGCACCTTATAACCTGCCTTCAGATGCACCTTGACGGTACGCATCTTCTTTGCAAAGTATTGGCTTGTTCCCTGTATCAGCCCCTTGCCGAGGTCGGAGGCAAGCTGTGCTTTTGCATCAGTGGAGATGTTCACGCTGCTGCCTACGGATGTCCCCATACCCGCAACGATTTCCTTGGCGGCACTGCGTTCCATCGAGCCGGGAATGAATATCCCTGCCTGTCCGTCCGTGTCATAGACCGACAGCTCCACGGGAATGATGCTTCCCCGATACTCCAATGAGGAAATGACAATGGAGAGTCGTTCGCCCTGCAACTTTGCCGTTCCCACGACAAGGGCATTGCGTGGAATCTCCCTGCCCGATACCAACATCGGCTCCAAGAGACGGAAACGCACCGTCTGCCCATCCATAACCGTCTGATTGTTATACACACAGGCTGATATGGTGTTTCTCTCCGTCTGCGAGATTGTCCCGATAGCCGTTTGAAACATATAGTTCCTCTCCTTGACATATTCGGAGCGGAAAGTCGAGTCGCTCATCGGCTGTGCCAGAGCCGACACCACTTGACCGCTCACCTGCCTGACAGGAAACGCCATTGCCTTTCCATTGCGACCGGAAGAGACCGCTTTCCTTTCGGAAGCCGTCTCATTCCCCGAGGTATGTGTCACCGAAGCAGATTGTCCATTACCTCCTGCGGGCATATACTTGGCTGCCAGTTGATAGGATTTTTCGAGCAGTGCCATCTGGTCGTTCACGGTTATAGCGGGCGACTGCTGCTCGGCACTCATACGACTTTCCAACTCCTTCAAACGGGTACGCATTTCCTCTTTTTCCGGGTCTTCTCTTGGTGCTTCATAGAAACTGCCGAGCGTGCGGTTGATGTCTTGGTAAGCGGAAGCCGAAGCATGGAATCCCTCTTGTGGAGCAGTGGTACGAGAGCCGAAACCGTTATCTCTTTCCGACAAATCCGTCTTCAATGCCAACTCTTCGGAACTCTGCACCGGTTGTCCTCCTGTCATCTCCCCGAACATGGAACTGAGGCTTTGCATGGCACGGCTTCGTTCCTGTTCCTTCTGTTCCATCATCTCCTTTTCGTAGGCTTTCTTCTTATCGCCGATGAGTTCCGAGGCTTGCGGATCCGGCATTTCCGTATTGAAACCTTGGCTGTCCTGCTCCTCCTCTTTCTTCGATGGGGCAAAGATGAGCCACATACAGCCTGCAAAAAGCAGGAACATCAGCGGGTAAATGACAAACTTCTTTCGCCTTTGTTTTTCTTCCTCCGTCAGTTCAGGCGAGGTGCTCGTATTGGAGGCTGTCTTTCTTTTGAATGGGTACATAATCGTAATACTTTAATAGGTTGATACTGTCGTTGGGATAGAGCCGCCTTACTTCAGGGGTTTCGATATGCTCGATTGCCGGTAACGTTTCCTCCTCGGAGTCTCCGTCTGAGAAGATACGGTACAAACCGTTGAAGAAAACATAGTTGGCAAGTATGGCGAAAAAGAGAAGCATCGTCAGGACGACATACAGCCTCAAATGAGCGGGGATGCGTCCGCACAGGCGGCGGAGCCTTGCCTCCGCTCCCTCCTGCATCATTCGGAACAGACTTTTCTTTTTCATCGCTTACGGGTACTGATGTCCTTGTTCTCCAAAATCTCAAATCCCTCGATGTTAAAACCGTTCGGGTTGTCGTCGCTTCGGTTCGTGTTCAGCAGGCGGCACTCCGTAACGAGGCTGCGTTCCGTGACGTTGCTGGCACGGATAATCAACTGTCGGGCATACGTCCTTGCGGAATACGGATAGCGGTTGAAGTTGCATACCACGCTGTCCACCTGCACGACTTGGTTGATGTTGCCCGCAATGATACGGTTGTAATATCCCTTCTCTGAGAAATCCCGATAATAGTTGTAGGCACTCTTGTCCGCCAAGAGCAATGCACGGGAGATATTGCTTTCAATCGCATTCTTGTCTGGTGAAAGCGTGAAGAACAGTTCGTGGAAGCGGCGGATATGCTCCTTGGCTTCCGCGGGTCTATTCTGCGACAGATCCTGCGACAGGGCGAGCATCAGCGACTTACCGCCATCCAATACATATATTTTCTGCCTCTGGGCTTCGGCAAAGGAGTAGGCACTCCATACCGAATAGCCCGCAAGGGTAGCACACAGGCAGATGACGACCAAGGTAAAGAGGCGTATCTGCCTGAAACTCGTTTCGATATTCTTTAATGACTTAAATTCCATAGCTTTTTAATTTTGTTCCGATGGTTCGGAGGATTTGTTTCCTCCCCGATGAAATAACTTCCCGGCAATCTCCTTGCCCTTGCTACCCGCATAGTTCATCGCATTTCGTGCGTGTCCTCCGGCGAAACCGCCGACGGCTCCACCCACGGCACCTGCGATACCTGCACCCTTTGAAGCAGCAAGTCCCACGTTCTTGCCATAGTTCCCTGCACCTCCCGCTTGGATAATCCAACCGGCAACGGTGGGAACGGTAAAGTAGCCGATGATACCGATGATCATAAAGACCAAATACACACCGTTCGAGGCATCTATGGAATAGGTCGGGTCGTTCTGTAACTGTGTGATGTCGTGCTTGAGCATCAGTTCCTGGATTTTTGCCAGCATCGAACTGAACAAGTCCGCCACGGGCAGCCAGAAATAGATGGAGACATACCTCGTAATCCATTGCGTGAGGGTACTCTGAAAACCGTCCCATACGGAGATGGCGAAGGCTATCGGTCCCAAGATGGAGAGGACAATCAGGAAGAAAGTCCTGAGCGTGTCGATGAGCAGGGCGGAAGCGGCGAAGAGCAGTTCCAAAAACTCCCGCACCATATTACGGAACCATTTTTTGAAGTTGTACATACTGCGTTCCACATACATCCCTGCCATCGTTGCCATATCCGAAGGCGAAAGACCGAGTTCATCTATTTTTTTATCGAACTCCTCGTTGCTCACCAAGTAGGCGGTCTCCGGGTCACGCACCATTGACTCATACTCTATCTTGTCCCGCATCTTGCGGTACTCGTCCATCTTGAAGGTTTGCGTCTCCATCATCTTGTGCGTTCCCTGCACGACGGGACTGAGCACACCGTTGATGGTGTCCAAGACCATCGGGAAAAAGAGAATGCAGAGACCGAGAGCGAACGGACGGAGCAGTGGATAGACGTCGATAGGCTCGGCACGGGCAAGCGTCTGCCATATCCTGAGTGCCACATAGAAGAGAGCACCCAAGCCCGCAATTCCCTTTGCAACGGCAATCATGTCGCCGCACATGGGCATCATCTCCGTATAAAGCGAACGGAGCACCTGATGCAGATTGTCAAATTCCGCTCCCATGGCTACCAGTATCTTTCGTTGTCCGTCCCGTACAGGTCAAGTACCCTGTCCGCATCCTTCTTCGCCTTGGCTCTGAGGTAACTCACGGAGATGTTCTTGTTGGTGTAGTAGCGCACGAGGTTGCGGTAGTCCCTCACCTCCTTGTAGCAGTGGTCCACCACGTCCATACGCTCCTTGTCGGTCATCTTCAGTGTGGTGATGTTCACCACCTGTTTCAGTTCCTTGAGCAGGTTGTTGCTCTCTCCGAGCAGTTTGGTATAGCCGTTGGCAATGGCTATCAGTTCCTCCGGTCGGAAGTTCGGGTCGGAGAGCATCTTCTTGTAGTTGTTCACATAGATGTCGGAGATTTCCCCGACCATCAGAATGGTCTCCTTTACCCTTTGGGCATCACGAACGAGGTCGTTCACCTTTTTCAGGGCATCGTAGTACTTCTTGCTCTCATTGTAGAGCTTCTCCACCTCCTTGAAGTTGTCGAGCGTGTTCTTGACCGTCTTGGAGGTCTGCACGATTTCCTTGGTGGTGTTGATGATGCTCTGTGCAAGGTTGGTGGGGTCTGTGACCACCCACTGGGCGTGTGCGCTACCTGCCATGAGACAACCGCACGCCATAAGCATTAAAATTTTCTTTCTCATTTTACTTTGGATTTTAGTGAATGTTATTGTTGTCTAATTCTCTTCGGCAAGTTGCCTGACGGCAAGCTCCATGTTGCCGCCAAGTTGCTCGGCTCTGGCAAGCACACGCATCTTCTCCGTCTCTTCCGTCGTGTAGGTGAGGTATTCGGCTTTCGACACTTCCGTGGCATAGACGGCGGACTGTACGCCACCCAGCCCAATCCACACCTCCTTGTATAACCTTGTGGCATCGTTGCTCTGGTTGATGGAGAGTATCTGCCCCCGTTCCTTGTCCGTCAGTCCCAAGAGTTCCTGTATCTGATCGAACTTGTTCATGTACTTGCGCTGGTCAAGCAGTATCTTGCAGTCGGAATTGTTGATGATACTTTCCTTGACAATGGGCGACTGGATGATGTCGTCCACCTCCTGTGTAACCACGACCGCCTCGCCGAAGAATTTTCTTACCGTTTTGTAGAGGTATTTTATATATCCCGCCATATTTGCGGACGCAATCGCCTTCCAAGCCTCCTCGATAAGGATGACTTTCCGTATTCCCTTCAGCCGTCGCATCTTGTTGATGAAGAGTTCCATAATGATGATGGTCGTGATGGGGAAAAGGATGGGATGATCCTTTATCGCGTCGATTTCGAAGACGATAAAGCGGGCGTTCAAGAGATCGAGCTGCTTGTCCGAGTTCAATAGATAGTCGTATTCTCCACCCTTATAGTACGGCTCCAGCACGTTGAGAAAATTAGCCAAGTCAAAATCCTTTTCCCTGACCTTCTTATCATGGAGCAAAGTCGCATAATCGGTAGTGAGAAACTCATAAAAGCTGTTGAATGAGGGTACGATGCCGTCGTCCGTCTTGATACGTTCGATAAAGAGCGACACGGCATTGGAGAGGGCGACCTCCTCCGAGCGTGTGGCAGGTTCGTTATCCTTCTTCCAAAGGGTCAGCAGCAATGTCTTGATGCTCTCGCGCTTCTCCACGTCGAACACCTTGTCCGGTGTATAGAACGGGTTGAAGCTGATGGGGCTTTCGTCCGTGTAGGTGAAATAGACCCCGTCCTCACCCTGCGTCTTGTGGCGTATCATCTCGCACAGCCCCTGATAGCTGTTTCCCGTGTCCACTAAGACGATATGGGTATTCTGTTCCCAGTACTGCCTCAAGAGATGGTTGGTGAAAAACGACTTACCGCTGCCCGAGGGTCCCAAGATGAACTTGTTACGGTTCGTGATGATGCCTTTCTTCATCGGCAGGTCGGAGATGTCAAGGTGAATCGGCTTGCCGCTGCGGTCTGCCATCTTGATGCCGAACGGTGAGAGCGAATCTTGGTAGTTGGTCTCCTCGTTGAAGAAGCAGACCGCCTGTTCGATGAAGGTGTAGAAACTCTCTTCGGCGGGGAAGTCGGCTTCATTGCCCGGGATGCCTGCCCAAAAGAGCGTAGGCACGTCCACGGTGTTGTGCCGTGGCTTGCACTCCATCAAGGCAAGCTGGCTGCCCACGTCGTTGCGGATACATCGGAGTTCCTCGCCGTCCTCGCTCCATGCCAGCACGTTGCAGTGGCAGCGGACGGAGGTAAGCCCAAAGCTGTGCGCCTCATTCAGATACTCGTCTATCCACTGCTTATTGATCTGGTTGCTTCGGCTGTAGCGGGAGAGCGAGTACATGTTCCGTGCATTCTTCTCAAAGCGTTGCAGGTTCTCCGCACTGTCGTCAATGAGCACATACTGGTTGTAGATATGGCTGCACGGCAGCAACAGTCCCACGGGTGCGGCAAAGGAAAGGCGGCAGTCGCTGCGGTCAGTGGATAAACGCTCATAGCGCATATCCGTGCCTACCAGCCCGGGCAGGTCTTCCGTATCGGAAAGGGTATGCAGGCAGAGTCGCTTATCACCGATACGCATTTGGTCGGCTTTGAGGTCGATGTCCTCCAAAACCGTCGTGTCGGAGAGGGACAGCGAGAAATACTTCTCAATCAGTCCCGGTGTCTCCGCCGTCCCGATAATCTCCTCGTCCGTTAGGCGAGAGAGGCGAATAAAACCGCTTTCGTTCATAATCCGCTCGAATTGCTCGGTCGCTTCGAGGAACTTGCGGGCAGTATCCTTGTCCCGTACCTCCTTGGGGATGATATGTCCTCGGCAGAGGGTGGAGAAGTTGCTTTGCTGCCGGTTGCGGTTCTTGGTCGTCTTGGTCAGGAACAGATAGCAGGCGTGATTCAAGAACGGTCGCTCATTGAAGTGTCGCTCGAAACTGCGGGAGAGGAAACTCATCTCCTCCTTTTGCAAGTCCGGACGGTAGCCCTCCTTGACAAACCAATCCTGCTTGTGTACGACGCTGTAGGTCGGCAACACCTTGATTGCCTTTACCCAAGAAGAATGGATAGAGGCATACTCCGCACTCGTCACCGTATAGAGTTCGGGCAAGTCCACACGGAAAGCGACCGTGATGTCGGCGTCCTTCGAGATGATGCAGCCCTCTTCGACGGCAAGCAGCGGGAAGCGGTTTTCCAGCGTGGTGGCTTTCAGTACGTTTCTCATTCTTTGTCCTCCTTTCCTTTGTTTGTTCTTTTACGTTCTCTTCTCTTTCGTCTTGGCAGCTCCTTGTACCGTAGCAGACGGGGAATGCGTCGTCGGTTGATGAGGTAACGGGGATGGCTGTGCAGCGCGGAACGCTTCATCAGGCCGTGTTCCCCATACTTCCTGTTCAGGGAGAAGGTCTGCCACACCAAGATGGCTGCGGCAGTACCTCCGAATCCGATACAAATCCATTGATTGACACCCGCCATGTAGAGGATGACAAACAGCACGAAGAGGGCGAGCAGCCCTCCTGCGAAGATGAACAGGTATTGGCTTTTGAGTCCCTGAAACTCTACCGAACGACCGATCCCCTTGTTGATGGGATAGGTCTCCATAGGCTTAGAGGAAGAAACTTCTTAAAATGGTGGCTGCGACAATAAGGAAGATACAGGCTCCAAACCAGCTTGCAGCGGTTTTCGAAGTGTCCGGGTCGCCTGACGAGAACTTTGAATAGACCTTTACCCCGCCGATAAGTCCCACGACCGCACCGATGGCGTAGATGAGTTTCGTGGCAGGGTCAAAATAGGACGTTACCATGTTGGTGGCTTGGTTGATGCCCGACAAGCCGTTGCCTTGGGCAAAGGCGGAATAGGCGGAAAGCAGCAGAACGGCTGCGATAAGAAAATGTCTTTTGGTCATAAATCTTTGTTTTGTGCCGAGAGGATTGGATATGTTCTCTCGACGGGTGAATACTGTTGTTACTTTCGGATTTCAGTGGTGGCTTCTCTCGTATGTCAGCCGTACTCTTTTTCTTTCATCGTCTTTGACTGTTTAATGGGTTTGTTACTATTTGCCCTTGCCCTCAGAGGGAACATAAAGCTCTTCAAAACGGTTGCGGACAATATCGTCTATCGTGGAAGAACGAACTTTGTCGCTTCGGAGTGTTTCCATCAGACGAGTGCCTTCCAATTCGGTCAATGTCTCACCGGCTCTTTGTCGCTCCGCTATGGAAGAGGCGTTTCGGTGTATGACCGACAAGGCTTCCTGCACCCGTGCAAAGTCAATTCCTCCGTCGTATGTCTCCTTTTCAGCGTTCGGCACTGCCACTTCGACCTCTTCCTCTTCTCCTGCCGTTGCCCCATCCGTTTCATACCAGAGGGGAACATCGTCGATTTCAGGAAGTCCTCCCGTATCTCCGGAGTGCTCGTTTCCGTTTTCCATGGCAAATGTAGAACTCTTTTTCCCCGTAGAATCGACTTCCGGATAACTGCGTACTTGTGGCTTCGAGTGGCATATTTGAAAGCGACTTTTACCGATGATTTCAGCCTCGGAAACCTCTTCTGTGAGATCTTCCCTTTTGGCTTTTCGTCTTGCCATTCTCTTTCTCCGTTCGTATCCAAAGAATAGAAGCAAATATAGGAGATAGAGCAGGAATGCTATAAAAACTACTCGGAACATAGGCGGGAGATGATTTCGAGTAGTTCTTTTCCCAAACTATCGGCAAGCCGACCTGATGTTCCGCCTCTTGGAGAACGGAGCGTGCAGATACCCGCCTTGCCGTCAGCGAAGCATGGACGGAAATGTTTGGAATATGGCAAGGAGGTCTGCATAAGTACAGCTCCCGTCTCATCGGCAAGCGTTCGACAGCGTTCTTGGACTTCTTCTTTTTCCCAAGAGCCGACCATGTTACGAAGCAGGCAGAGTTCCTTGATGCTTCCCTTGCCCATGGTTAATACCTGTTCGCCTACAATCTCAATGAAGCGGCGGACGGCATCGGCATCCATCGGATTACCCGTAACGGGAAAGATGACCGCATCCATACGGGTCAATAACTCCACCGTACCTTCGGTTCGCATCAATGGCGGCAGGTCGAAAAAGATACACTTGGGGCGAATTCCCGTATTGAGTCGCTCTGCTTCCTTCCATGTTTTTGCTATGGGGACACAAACAATTGGATAGGGTTGAAGCCATAATGGTTGCCGCATCATATTTTTGAGGCACTTATCGGAAAATCCTTGCTTATTTTGTCCCTCAGTTTCTTTTCCCCTTAGGTAAGCCGTCGTATAGAGCGGATAATTGCAGTCTATTACCGCAACGCTGTATCCTAAATGATAATGAAGGGTACTTGCCGCAAGTACGGTAAGCGTGGTTTTGCCGACACCTCCCAAAGGGGATGCAATGGCGATGTGAATCGGATTGCTCATGATTTTTCTTTTGATGGGTGAATACTATATCTTGATAAATTTGCTGTAATCGAAGTTCCCGGACTGAACCGCCTTGTGAGCTTGATTCATGACACGTTCCAGCAGTTCATGGATACGTCCGCCGGCAACTTTCTCTATCTCTTGGAGCATCGGTGAATCGTGCAACTTACAGATGGTTTCTGCCGCTTTGACCTCTTCCTCTATGGGAACCTCCTTACGGGACAGGACACTTCCCATGTGGTGCAGTTCTTTCGCAGTGATACTTTCTGAGAGAGAATGGCTTTCTCCCTCAAACTCCACCTGAACGTACTCCTCTTCACTCTCCATATCCAGAAGTTCCGAAGATAGAACAGGCTTGCTATTCTCCTCGTCCTCCTCTTCGGGTGTTATGGGAAGTTCGGCCAACAGGACATTCTCCTCTTGTACGAACTCCCGCTTGGGAATACGTATAGTAACAACGACTTTGTCTTTTCCCCGTTCCTTAAAGAAGAGTCTTAAGTCTTGATAGAGTCGCTTGGCTTTTCGATAGAGGTCGTACAGGAAACGCACGACCTGCACGCTGCCGAGATAGGCTAAGCCGACCAGCAGCAGAATGAAAAATGTCTGTTTCATGTCACAATAATTTCTTGAAATTCTGTTCGCTTAACCGGTTGATTTCTTCCTTGTAGTCCTCTAAATGTTTGAGGAGGATATTTTCGACATACATTCCCAGCGTCATTTCCCGCTTCCTGATGAAGAGGACAATCTCCGCCAGCTTATCCTGCAATTCTTTGGAGATGTAGATAGCCTTTCGGTCAAACAAATCATTGCGGTGCATGAAGAGTGATACATAGTCTCCCTTGGCGACATTCCTGCGACGGGTACGAATGGGAGAATGGAATTCTTCCGCCGTTTCTTGGGGTACTTCAGTCATATCGTTTTTCTTTTCCTCGACTGTGGCTGATGCAGCCATCTCACTCTCTTTCTTTTTCATCGGGATACCCTGTGAAATCAATTCCCGAATGGCTACGGGATCGACCTTTCCTTTATTCTTCTCTGCCATAATCTTCTGTTCTAATGATGTTAAGAATATCTTCTACAAGTTCTTTCAATTTGCTGCCTCGCAAAAGGGTGCGGGAAGGAGGAAAGATGGTGGAACGAAACAGTGTCGCCCCATTATCTGTCGCCTCTTTCTTATAGCGTGTCGTATTGGGGACAGCAGTCGGCAAAAGAGGAAGTCCCAATTCGGCAATCACTGTTTCGTACAGCGCATAGAGCGGTGTCTTCTCCCTGCCGTCCACCATGTTCCAGAAAAGGTATATCCCTTTATTCTCCGTCTGTGGATTGTCGGTGATGCCTGTCTTGATGACGGAGGCAAAACTCAGGGTACTCTCCAACGAGATACGGTCTGCGGAGATCGGCGTAAAGATGTAATCCATTCCGGAGAGCGTGTTCACCACACCATCGTTGTTGATGGTGCCGGGCAGGTCAAAGAAGACGAAATCCGTATCCGCTTCATTCGTTTCCAGATATTCCCTGACTGTTTCCACGGCTGTATCTGCCGTTGAACATAGAATGGTGTATGTGGACTTAGACCCACCGGAGAACTGGGCGACAGCCAATTCCTGCAGCGATGGGTTGCGTTCCAAGCCTTGTGCATCACGCTGACGCATGGCATTGATGCTGAATTGCGGATAATCGCAATCCACGACAATCAGATTATACCCGCAAACATAGTGCAGGTAACTTGCTGCCAAGACCGTGAAGGTCGTTTTGCCGACACCACCCTTCTGAGTGGAGAAGGCGATAAAAACAGGTTTCTTTTTCATTTCATTTTCTGTTTAATGGTTTTACATATATGGATGGGAAGGTGTATGCACACCTTGTTTTACTCCTCTGAAAAGGCAGATGGGGAATTGCCGCCATAAGGAAATGGATTTCCATGTGGGCATACCGCCGGAGGCTTTGATAAGGGAATAGAGCCTTACTTGGAGGGGGATTTCCCTCCTTGCCTAAGTATCGGAAAACATGACGGGGGATACACTTGCATACATCCTCCCGCACGTCTCCCATTGTACACTTGTGCAAGTATATACGGAGCTGCTGCCCTATGCCCATTCTCATTCCTATTGCCATACCCTTGGTTGCCTGTTCAAGTAGCTACAAACAGGTGTTTAGACTTGTGGAAGTTGGTATGCCCTCCTACCGGTGAACACCTGTCTGACGGGGCAAATATAGATGTCTTTCAAGCTGTTTTCGCCCCCTTTTTACTAAGTGCGTACTTGTGGCTTCGATTTGGTTGTTTATGGCTTCGTTGCTTGTAACTAACTTATACACAATAGGTAGTAACTTTGCACCCAAGCGATGAGCCGGTGCATTGAAGGCATTAGGAGATATTCTTTTCGAGAAGGTAACGCACCGTCCTTCGGGACGGATTTATTTGCGTCCGTGCAAATAGCAAGGTATGTCTTATGCTGCACGACTTCGTTTTTGCAGCATAAAACCCTTGCTCTTGCAGAGAGCTGAAAAAACTCCGAAGTCGTTTTTTCTTGATAAGAAGAATGCGATGCCTCAAATGCCGGTGATGTCGTGAAACACTAAAATCCATAGTAAACAAATGAGACAAAAGGAAATGAGGAGTATAAGCTCCAAAGAGAAGACGGAGAAGCGTGTTTCCGTTAATTTCACGCCTACCGAATTTGCACAATTCCTATCTATGAAGGAAGTGGCAGGTGTTCAGAGTTTATCGGCATTCATCAAGGCAAGAGTTTTCAACGAGACCTTTCGGGTGATAAAAGTGGATCGCTCGTTGCTCGATTATTATCAGAAACTGACGACTTTGTACGGACAATTTCGCAGTGTCGGAGTGAATTATAATCAAACTGTAGTCGCTTTGAAAAGCAATTTTACGGAGAAGAAAGCCTTTGCGATGCTCGCCAAGTTGGAGAAAATGACACTCGAATTGGCGGTCATCGGAGGGGAAATTGTGCAATTAACCCGAGAATTTCAAGAGAAATGGTCGCAAAAATAAGTTACGGAAGCTCACTATATGGGGCATTGGCGTACAATGGAGAGAAGGTAAACGAAGGTGTAGCAAAGATCTTGGAGACGAATAAGGTGTTCTGTCCTGCCGATGGTGGGCATGATATTACTGCTTGCATGCAAGACTTTATGGCATATATGCCAAGCCAAATTCGCACGAAAAAGCCCATTATTCATATCTCCCTGAACCCGCATCCCGATGACAAGCTCTCCGATGAACAGTTCTCCGTCATTGCATTGGAGTATATTGAGAAGATGGGTTATGGCAATCAGCCTTTCGTGGTCTATAAGCATGAGGACATAGACCGGCATCATCTACACATCGTGACCTTGGCAGTGGATGAGACGGGACGGAAGATTAACGATGGGAATAACTTCTACGCCAGCAAGCGTATCACACGGGAGATGGAGCAAAAGTATGGATTACACCCTGCCGACAGGAAACAATTCAAGGAAGCGTTTCGCTTGCGGAAAGTCCGTCCCGAAGAGGGAAGCCTTAAAAAGCAACTGGTTTCGGTCATCAAACCGGCAGCCAAATTCTACCATTGTCCGAGTTTCAAAGAATACCGAACCTTGCTTTCCACCTATAATATATGTGTGGAGGAAGTTAAGGGAGAAGTACACGGAAAGCCTTACAACGGGCTGGTCTATTTTGTCACGGATGAAAATGGCAAAAAGTTTGGAAATCCATTCAAGTCCTCGGTCTTTGGGAAATCTGTCGGATATGAAGCCCTGCAAAACCGATTCAAGACTGCCAAAGAAAAGTTGAAAGAGAAACAGCTTGCACCTAAAACCAAGTGGGGCGTGGAACAGGCTATGAATCGTTCAGCCACAAGAGAGGATTTTAGGGATAATCTCCATCGCAAGGGTATTGATGTACTCTTCCGTGAAAACGAAGAAGGTAGGCTCTATGGCATCACCTTCATAGACCACAATAACGGATGTGTGGTCAATGGCTCACGATTGGGCAAGGAACTTTCGGCGAATGCCGTAGCAGAATGGTTCGACCGTCCGCACCCCGAACTGTCCGATTCTATACAGCAGAGTGAAAAAAGTAGTCTTTCCCAAACCTCGAACTCGGATGAAGACTCCGTATTGGGAGGTCTGCTTGACCTGCCGTTGGAGGCTCACGGTACGGATTGGGAGGAAGAGCAGTTCAGAAGAAGAATGCAGCGTAAGAAAAGAAAACATCGTAAACTCTAAAAACAACAGACTATGTCACAACAAGAAGATGATTTGAGGGCACTGGCGAAAATTATGGATTTTCTGCGTGCCGTAAGTATTATTTTGGTAGTTGCCCACCTCTATTGGTATTGTTACGAAACCATCAAACTATGGGGACTGAACATCGGTGTGGTGGACAGGATACTGATGAATTTCCATCGCACGGCGGGGCTGTTCGGCAACATGCTTTATACCAAACTCTTTGCGCTGGTACTGATGGGTCTTTCCTGTCTGGGCACGAAAGGCGTGAAAGAGGAGCACATCACTTGGGCGAAAATAGGAGCATTCATGGGCATCGGCTTTGTCTTTTTCTTCCTTAATTGGTGGATACTCGCCTTGCCACTACCCATAGAGGCGAATGCGGCTCTCTATACTTTTACGATAACCGTAGGGTATGTTTGTCTGCTGATGGCGGGACTCTATATGAGCCGGCTCTTGAAGAACAACCTGATGGAGGATGTCTTCAATCAGGAAAACGAATCCTTTATGCAGGAGACAAGGCTATTGGAAAACGAGTACTCGGTCAATCTGCCGACCCGTTTCTATTATCGTAAGAAGTGGAACAAGGGTTGGATAAACGTGGTCAATCCTTTCCGTGCGGTATCCGTCTTGGGAACACCGGGCAGCGGCAAGTCCTATGCCATCATCAACAATTTCATCAAGCAGCAGATTGAGAAAGGCTTTGCGTTATACTGTTATGATTTCAAGTATCCCGACCTCTCCACGATTGTGTATAATCATCTGCTGCATCATTCAAATGGCTATAAGGTCAAGCCGAAGTTTTATGTGATCAACTTCGATGACCCGAGACGGTCGCACCGCTGCAATCCGATACACCCCGATTTCATGAGCGACATATCGGATGCCTATGAATCGGCTTATACGATTATGCTCAACCTGAACAAAACGTGGGTGCAGAAGCAGGGGGATTTCTTCGTGGAGTCGCCCATCGTCCTCTTTGCCGCCATCATCTGGTATCTCCGCATCTTTGAAGGTGGCAAGTACTGCACCTTTCCGCACGCCATTGAGTTTCTCTGCCGCAAGTACGAGGATATTTTCCCGATACTCACCTCTTATCCTGAATTGGAGAACTATCTTTCTCCTTTCATGGACGCTTGGCTCGGAGGGGCGGCAGACCAGTTGCAAGGACAGATAGCCTCTGCCAAGATACCGCTGTCAAGGATGATCAGTCCGCAACTCTATTGGATTATGACGGGAGATGATTTTACATTGGACATCAACAATCCCCAAGCTCCCAAAATCCTATGTGTGGGAAACAATCCCGACAGGCAGAACATCTATGGGGCGGCATTGGGATTGTACAATTCGCGCATTGTCAAACTCATCAATAAGAAAGGAATGCTGAAAAGTTCGGTGCTGATAGACGAGTTGCCTACCATCTATTTCAAGGGATTGGACAACCTGATTGCCACCGCACGAAGCAACAAAGTGGCGGTTTGTTTAGGTTTTCAGGACTTCTCCCAGTTGAAGCGGGATTATGGAGACAAGGAAGCTGCCGTGGTAATGAACACGGTCGGGAACATTTTTTCGGGACAGGTGGTCGGTGAGACGGCAAAGACGCTCTCGGAGAGGTTTGGCAAGGTGCTTCAGAAACGGCAGAGTATGAGCATCACCCGTAGCGACAAGACCACTTCCATCTCCACACAGATGGACAGCCTGATACCTCAGAGCAAAATTTCCACACTCACGCAAGGTATGTTTGTAGGAGCGGTTGCCGATAATTTCTCCGAACGCATCGAACAGAAGATTTTCCACTGTGAGATTGTGGTGGACAATGCGAGGGTGGCAAGGGAAACGGCAGCCTATCGTCCGATACCTGTTCTTACTGACTTTACAAATGAAGATGGAGAGGATATGATGGAACAGGAGATAAAGGCGAACTATGACCGTGTCAAGACGGAGGTGCGGGAAATCGTGGAGCGAGAGTTGCTACGGATAGCTAATGATCCCGAACTATCCAAGCTCTTAACTACCAAGAAATCATAAAAATAAGTGGTAATTTTCTTGGCTCAACAAGTGGATTTTTGTATTTTTGAAGTCGTAAGAATTTGAATCAGATGAATTGCTTTAATCACATAGAACAGCCGGCGATAGCCCGATGTTCCGATTGCGGAAAGGGACTTTGCCCTGAATGTGCAGAAAGGTATGTGCCGATACTTTGCACGCCTTGTTTTCAAAAGAGAAGACAAGGCGAGAAGTGGAGGAGCGTATGTAGTTTGTTACTCTTGGCAGCTCTGTTTGCCATAGGTTTCAAGTGGAACTTTTTGGCGACCAAAGGTTTTGAGGATATGCGATGGATGTCCGGATATACGCTAATGGCGATATGGTCGGGCTATCTCTTTGTGGAAAAGTACATTCCTTATAAAATGGTAGCAGGGACAAACGGGCAGTGGATAGTTTACTACATCCTCAAACTCCTCCTCTTTGTTGTCATCGGAGTCTTTACCGCTCCTTTTACCTGCTTGTGGGCAGTGTTCAGGGTCATAAAGGCTTTTCGGTAAGAGGTACAAGCATACTATAAAGAAGAAAGAATATGAGTACGCACAATATACCGCTCACATCGGCGGAATACCTGAGTTTTAAGGAAGAGATAACAAAGCGAATCCGCTCTGCACAGTATGAGGCATTGAAAGCCGTCAATAAGGAAATGATAACTCTCTATTGGGAGATAGGCAGACGAATTACCGAACAGCAGAAGGCTCTCGGTTGGGGAAAATCCGTTGTGGAAAACCTCTCACAGGACATACAAAAAGAGTTCCCGGGAATCAAGGGCTTCGGAGTTTCCAATATGTGGGACATGGCACGATTTTACGCAGAATATCAATCGAACGAAATTCTCCAACCATTAGTTGGAGAAATTAGCTGGTCGAAGCATATCGTTATTCTGACTAAGTGCAAGGAGACGCAGCAGAGACAGTTCTATATTCTGGCGACTAAGAAATACGGTTGGACTAAGGATGTGCTGATACACAAGATAGAACTGAAAACATATGAGAACTTTTTGCTCGGACAAAGCAACTTTGATACCACGCTGCCCGAAAACATCCGCAACCAAGCGGTGCTTGCCGTAAAAGACGAGTATATGCTGGATTTTATCGGACTGGGAGAGGAACATTCGGAATATGAGTTGGAACAGGCTATCATCAAGAATATCCGCTCTTTTCTGATGGAGTTCGGAACGGACTTTTCTTTTATGGGAAACCAATACCGATTGGAAGTGGATGGCAGGGAGTACTTCATCGACCTGCTGCTTTACAACCGACGCTTGCAGGCAATGATTGCAGTGGAACTGAAAATCGGAGAGTTCAAGCCTGAATATAAAGGAAAGATGGAGTTTTATCTCAATGTACTGAATGATACCGTGAGGCTCCCGCATGAAAATCCTGCCATCGGCATTATCATCTGTAAATCCAAGAGCCGAACGATTGTAGAATATGCCCTCAAAACTTCTACAATGCCTATCGGGGTGGCAACATACAGCCTATCACCCGAATTGCCGGAGGCATACAAGGAACTGCTTCCAACCTCAGAGGCTATAGCCCAAAAGTTGGAAGTGCTTATCAAAGAATGAATGAAGGGAGATATTCCGAATCTGGAATATCTCCCTTTTGATTTACCGCTTCTTGAACTTGCCGCCTTTCAGGTCGCTCTCCACCATACGCTTATTGAGTTTCTCACGGAGTTCGTCAAGGAAATAAGTGCGGCTGTCATCTTTGCGACGCTTCATATTCATATATACGTTGTAGCAGTTCTTTATCTCTATCCCGAAGAGTTCGGAAAGGGCGTCTGCCAATTCTTCCACGCCTATTTCTCCGTTGTTGATACAGTCGCAGGTGTCGAGAGCATAAAGGAGTTCCACTAAATCTGTCGCTTTGCCTGTCCAACGGAGATTGCTGACAGACTTCTGCGGAGCAGGGAACAATCCATGCAACCGCATATCTAGCAGTTTCAGTTCTGTGTCAATGACAAAGAGTAACTCCGATACATTTTTCCCCCATTTCGACTGTTAATCCAGTTCTCGCGTGGATAATCTGCAATTGAAATCGAGTGTAATGCAAGGTTCTAAATAATGAACATACTTTTCTCTCTGTGGCTACGAGCTTTAAGATTTCTCTTATTAAGCAAGCAGTAGCTTTCGTTGTATTTTCAGAGAGTAGCATTTTAAAAGAGTTCTTTTTTACGAGTCTTTTCATATTCCTAATCTATGAATGGTTTTACTATTCTTCTGAAAGAGTAAATACATCTGAATAACATTGAATAGTCAAAACAGATGATAGAGCAAGAGATATGAAAAGAAGATTCTCATCAGGTGTTATCTTCGTTGCCCTTTTAATTTACGGGCAAAGTTCATATGTTTTATTGAGACAAAATATCCGTAAAAAGTATAGTGATACCCCTGTTAAGTTGAATTACAACGAATCAAGATATTGCTTGGGTTTTATCCTGTGATATTTGCAGAAAGCCTCCGTGAAATGACTGAGATTGGCATATCCAATTTTATAGCCTACTTCTGACACCGAGTAGAGGCGAGTGGAAAGCAGTCGTTTTGCCCATTCCATCTTTTCGGATAGGGCATATTCGGCGATAGCTTTTCCAATAACCTGCTTGAAGCACTTTTGTAATTTGGAACTGCTCATATTAGCTTCACGCGCCAATTCGGGAATACTCGGTACATCACTGAGACTTTGAAGAATCTGGCGACGAACACGGAATACTGATTCAACATCATTCAAGTTTAGGTTGGCAAGAGATTTTACTTCCGAACGTTTTTCGATCTTTTCAAAGTACATCGTCAGTAATTCCATAGTTTTTCCATGCAAATGAAGCGTTGAAAAAGGATTGTCGATTTCAGTTATTGATTTAATGTTATCCAAGACCTGTTGCATTGCAGGTGTAATTGTCTCAAACAAATAAAAAGCCTTGTCCGATTGGAGAAGCCGACCGATATAGGTTTCATATGCTGCATCAATCTTTTCAATCCAATCTTTATTGAAAGTCAGTGTAATATTTTCGTATCGTTTCTTTGGTGGAAAACTCCACTCAGTCGGAATGCTGCTTGAAGGCATAAAGATGCCATCGAGCGTGTCCACTCCGACCGTTTTAGTACTTGTTCCAATTATCTGCTCGTGCTTATGCTCATTGATATAGAACATCACAGGAATCCATTTCGACTTTTCCACCGAGCGACGTACCATAGTTATCGGCTCGTATGCTATGAAATTGATGTAAGTCAATGTGAGCCATGGCAGGGGATAATACTGTTTGAAAAATCCACTACCCATAGAAGAAGGAATAGTAAATCCATCGTTTATTACTGATGTACCAAATTGCTCGGCAACCATCTCCATCCAATCTTCGGGTTTGTTGATGGCACAAAATTCTATAGTCATATTTTATGTCTTTTTGCAAAGTTACAAACAAATACGGATAAAAACTCGAATTATCACAAGTTTTTATCCGTATTACTCTTAGAAAAGGACCAATAGCTCCATGAGAAATGTTTTTAATGGGAGCTTATTCAAATGCGATTAAACTTGAAGGTACTCCTATGGTGGTAACAACTGGTCTTTGCGAGCATTCCCCCGTTTTGGTATTGTAAGTATAGTATCCTGTGCCTTCTTTGCACGTCATACCAAAGACTATAAAATCCTTATATCGTGTACAAGCAAAAGCTCCCATGCTTGTGGTCAATGGAAGATCGAGTTTTTCGATGGTTTTATTCCAAAGATTGATTTTAACCGGTTGATAGTTGAAATCAAGAATTGATGATTGCATAAGGTCATTGTGTTGAGTGTAAGCAGGGATGTTAATACAAGCATATGCTATTCCACCTCCTGCATAATAGAACGGAAGGATATAGGCAGCATCAGTGTCTAGACCTGTTACTTTTGTTTTGGATAATTGGAAGTAATAATCCTTATCCCATTCATCAGTTCCTTTTTTTATACGTAAGAAGCCGTCTTTCAAAGGATTCATCCCATCCATGCCTATACTGTAGAAGTAGATGTCTCCATGTTCGTCCTTGATAGCCGAGGAATGACGAAAAAGTCCTACAGATGCAGTTCGATTGTCTTTAATTACCTTTTCTACCGTGTTTGTCTTCAAGTCAATGATGGCAACCTCTGCTCCCGTTCCGGGCCATGAGGTGTGAGGTGAATTTTTCTGATTAAGAGAGACGTAAAGTTTTCCATCACGGATTACATTGCATCCCGGGTCGGGATTATTGTCATTCGTTGCATATTTTGCAAGATCAATCTCATCTTTTTGCTGCATTGTTTGAGGATTGAATATGCCAATCTTCCCTCGTTTACTGAGCGATACATAGGCTGTTTCATTATTGAAGAAAGCAATTTCTCCCGGACGAGAGTCCTGCCCAAAAGTCATTGTCTGACCTTTCACCAAATGTCCTTTGGTATCTCTAGTGAATTGATGAATTTTATCGCCCCACACTCCTTCGGCAATCAATACTATATTGCCATGGACAAAGGGATAAGTACCGAAGCCGAACTCGTATGTATTTTTATTGTTGACCTCTTTCTGCAAGAGATCCGAGAATGTCCCCAAATAGTCGGTCTTTTGGTCAATCTGATTGATAAAGACAAAATGCTGCTGCACCTCTTGAGGGGTAGGCGTAGGTTCATCATTTTTGTTACAAGATGTCAGCCCTATGACGCCGACCAGCATAGCGGAAAAGGCTATGCGATTGAAAATTGTTGTATTCATCTTTTATATTTGTTAAATTAGAAAATTCCTTTCGAGAAGACGTACCTGAATTTGAGGTGGAATGTCCGTCCTGCCAATGGTTGGCGGAACTGGTCCCAGACCTCTTTGTTCATTATATTATGGCATTCCAAGGCTACGGAATATTTGTTTTTGTAGGTCAGTAGCAGACCTATGTCATTGACGAAACTGCGGGGAATACGTCGTTTCTGCAATTCGGTTAGTTCCCAGAAATAGAAGAACTCCTCAGTAAATTTGCCGTCCCAGAAAGCCTTGACATACCAATTCTTGAATAACCGGTCGCTGTGATACTCCGCCCCGAAGTTGGCGAATAAATAGGGAATGTTCGGCAGTCGCAATCCTTTTGTCGGATTGGGGGCTTGGGTACCGGGTAAATAGTTCAAGACATCGCGCACATCTTGATAAGTCAGATTTCCGTAGGCATAGACCGTTGGTGAGATGTCCAGTTTTAATTCGGTTTCTATACCTTTAATATGTACCTTTTCTGCGTTCACATATCCGGCTGCCATGTGCTGTTTCATCAGTTTTATCATATCACTTACCTGCATATAAAAGCCGTTCACTTCAAACTGCAATCGCGATAAGCCGAGTATGTCGTTTTTATCTATCAAGAAGCCCAGATTGAAGTTGTGGCTTTTCTCCGGTTTCAATCCAGCAGCAGGAAAGGTGATGATACCATCGCCGAACAACTCTTGCGAATTGGGGAGGCGTATTGCCCGCTGGTAAGATGCTTTCAGATGAAAACCTCTGAAAGGCTCGTATTTTATTGCCTCTATCCAGCCGATTTGTGAGGTCGTATTGTTCTTTTTCTTCGGAGCCTCAATCATCTCGTATGAAGTCAAATCTTCTATCTCGGAATGGAGGTGGAAATACTTTGCGGAGAGCATATTCGTCAGTTTCTTGTCAAAGAGTTTTGCCTCCCAAGTCAACCCCGATACGACACTGGTCTTTTTACTGGGAAATCCCCCGATGACAAAACCTGCATGCTGACTTGCAATGTTATCGCTCGGTTGTCTTCGTGCATAGTTAATGAGTGTGTTCAGATTCAAACTGTGATTGGCAGACAATCTGTAATCAAGATTGATACGTTCGTTGATTTCCAATCCTTTGTCGTTTGAGTTATGAGGGACGTCCCCCGTTTCTCCCATTCCGTTCGGACTCGGATATATGTTTCCCTCGAAATCGTGATTAACTCGTGCCGTATCCACAAAATTGTTTGTTGTATGCGAGAGGGAGAAATGGGACTCAAAGTGAAGGCGGTCGTTCAGCATTCCGCTTTTTATCAGTTTGTTTTCCAACATAAACATTCCTGATTGGTCTTCGGCGTGTTGTATGTTTTTTAAGATGCCTTGGATTTCATTGAAACGATTATAGTACCCGAACTCGGTACTAATCTCATTGAACCAAAGTTTCGTGAAAGCAATTTTTCCTTTCAACATATACGAACGAAAACGGTCATGGTCACGCCTTACCAACAGATTCTCTCTCTCGGGAACTCTGAAAGAGTAGTCATTCTTTGCAGATGTATAATAACCTCCCGCACCGAGCAGAATGCCACTCTTTGGAAAATTCTTGCGAGAGAAGACGCTTCCTTTGTGTGTTTGATAAGAACCTAATTCATACGAGGCATCTAAATAATCCGTACTAAACTCTTTCGTAACGATATTGACAGCGCCTCCCAATCCATCGCAACCGAAACGGGCAGGAATGATACTCTTATAGACTTCTATTCTTTCTATAATGTCTATCGGAATTTCATCAAGAGAAAAAGCCCCATCAGAAGTACTCATTGGTATTCCGTCCCATAAGATTTGAATGCGGTTTCCTTCCAATCCATGAACAATAATTCTCGAACTGCTCCCCAAACCACCGGTATGCCCGACTTTCAAACCTATGGTTTTATTCAAAACGGTTTCTAACGAAATAGATCTGCCTTGAAGTTCTTTCGCATTTATTACAGAAACTGCTTCAGGCGACTCTCTGAGAACTTGTGTTCTTGTTTTCCCAACTACGACTACATCTGCCAGCTCTGTTGATTCCGGGAGTAGTTTTATGGTATAACGCTTCCCATTTGCAGTAATCGTATCGGTAATAGACTGATAGCCGACATAACTTACCATAAGCATAAGTTTTTGATTACTTGATGCATTTAGTTTTGCAATGCCTTTCCTATTTGTAGTCGTACCATTCGTGTACGTTGGAGCATTCAAACCTTTCCATTGTATGGTGGCAAATTCTATGTTGTCTCCAGTCTCTGCATCAATAACTTTTATTTCAGTTGGTTGCAGTTGTGCAAACATAGGATAAGACCACAACAATAGAAATCCGACAATGAGCATTCTTTTATATAAATGGACTATTGAGCTGATTGACATATCTTATTTGTTTATGAAATTCTGTGCAAAGGTACTTACCTGCCGAGTAAATAAATACCCCCGCTGTTCACGCTTATGCCCCTGTTGTGTTTATATGCGTGCAAATTGTTGTTTGGGGGTAGTGTAATGCTTATCGGGGTTATTTTACCCATGTTCGTTGCCGTACCTTTGCAGCAGAAAAATCAAAACGACACATATATGGATAAACAAAAAGTCAGACCTCTTGATGAGGAACGGGAGAGCCGCAGTCTGCTCTCCAATGCAGTGGTCATATTGCACCTTATTTTTGGTACACTCCCTATACTGCTGGTAGTATGGGCAGTGGATAAGTTGATGAATGGCACGCTCTCTCCCATAATAGTTTCGGGTATTGGAGGAATAATGGTACTATTCGCACTGCTTCGGGGAGTATTCTATGGAACATCGATTTGGCGGGCACACCGGTCGGCTTACAATGCCCTTACACGATTGAGGTTGCGTATCATAAGTCATCTGCAACGCTTGCCACTCGGTTTCTTTCAAGAACGGAAAGTTGGCGAATTGGTGAATATTATCAACCACGATGTGGAACAAATTGAAATTTATTTAGCGCACGGATTACCTGAAATCCTTTCGGCTACGCTTTTTCCTGCCTTACTCTGGATAATCATTATGGTGTTGGACTGGCGTTTGGGGCTGTCGCTCATTTCTCTTTTGCCTGTAGCATTTCTTCTGCAAATGGCTGTCAAAACACTTTGGGGAAAGAACTTTCAACACTTTATGGAAAGTACGCAAAAAATGTCGGAAGACCTTTTGGAATATGTGGCTACCATATCGGTAATCAAGGCTTTCAGTAACGAGGAAAACAGAACGGTACGGGTACTTGGCGGTATGCGCGATTATATTCATTGGGTGAAGCGGAGCATGTTCAGCGTTACTGTTCCGATGGCGCTCATAACGATGTTCTTGGAAGGTGGTATCGTGGTAATGACCCTTGTCGGGCTATGGCTGATGACTTCGGGCGAACTGACGGTGGCACGTTTTATCCTTGCCCTGATATTGGGCGGACTATTCTCGTCCTCCTTTGCTAAGTTGGCAACATTCCAACATTTCCGAATCGTCTATGGTCAGTCGTTGGCAAAAGTACAGTCCATTACAGAGGTACAGACAAAGGAAACTGCGGACAAGAAAACAGATACGACACAGACGGATGTTTGTTTCGAGCATGTTACGTTCTCCTATCCAAACAAGGAAGACAATGCGCTGAAAGATGTATGTCTTCAATTTCCGAGAGGAAGCCATACTGCAATCGTGGGCGAATCCGGGTCGGGAAAAACCACGCTGGCAAGTTTGATGATGGGGTTCTGGCAACCCCAAACAGGTACTATACGACTGGGAGGAGAGAATATTACGGGACTCTCCGAACGTAATATCGCTGATTATTTTTCGATGGTACAGCAGGAGGTTTTTCTCTTTAACACAACCATTCGGGATAATATCCGTATAGGAAGACCAACCGCCACACAAAAGGAAGTGGAAATGGCAGCACAGCGTGCTCGTATTCATGATTTTATCATGGGCTTGCCGAATGGTTATGATACGCTGGCAGGCGAAGCCGGCGTAAAATTCTCCGGCGGAGAAAAACAGCGTATTTCCATTGCCCGAATATTGCTCAAAGACTCTCCAATAGTTATTCTCGATGAAGCTACTGCCGCATTGGACGGAGAGAATGAGAAACTAATTCAAGAAGCTCTTGATGAATTGCAGCGCAACAAGACCGTCATTGCGATTGCTCACCGTCTCAATACCATTCAGGATATGGAGCGTATTGTTGTGATGGACAAAGGGCAGGTTGTGTCGAAAGGAACACACCAAGAACTGATGAAAGACTGTTCTCTGTACCGCAATATGACGGAAACACAGGAACAAGTAAGTAAATGGCAATTAAAAGAAGAGGAGGAATAAGAATGGTACGCAATATACTGAATGAATTGACCGCTCGCGGAGTGCGGCATCTGATTATCTCCGCACTGTTTTTCGTGGTTTATGCCCTTTGCGGCACGGCGATAATGCTCACAGTCTTGTTTCTCATCAACCGTCATATACAGGGAGAAAGCATCTCTTTCATTTTGGCAGCATGGGTACTCGGCAGTCTGCTGGTCTTGAAAACCATATCCAATGCCATTGCCGATATGAGTAAGCATTTTGCCGGATTTGATCTTGTGGAACGTATCCGCGAGAAAATCATATTGAAACTGAAAATGTTTTCACTCGGTTTCTATACCAATGAGCGTCTGGGAGAGATAAGTACAGTCATTCACAAAGACGTCGATAATATGGAGATGGTTGTGGGTCATCTTTGGACGCGAATGTCCGCCGACTTCATTGTAGCTCTGATACTCGGCGTCGGGCTGTTCTGTGTGGACTGGCGCATGGGATTGACGATGGTTGCCATTCTTCCCATTGCCCTATTTTCTCTGTATCGGGGCATTCGTTCGGGAATGAAAGCACAGGAGGAGGCACAGGATAATCTGGCGGATATGGTCAGTCTCTTCGTGGAATATGTCAAGGGCATACCCGTGCTGAAAGTGTTTGGTGGAAAAGGAATGTTCCGTGACAGACTCGACCACTCTGTCAGTGAATTTGGAGAAAGCAGTAAGAATATTTCCCGTTTGGCTGCTGTAAGTGTGGGTAGATACACTTTTTTGATAGAATTGGCTTTCGCTCTGATGGCTACAATCGGTCTTTGGTGGACACAGCAAGGTGAACTTTCTCTTTTCGCTTATCTGATGTTCGTCATCGTCTCAAAAGAATTCTACAAGCCTTTTGTCAATATGGAAAGTCATTGGCTGAATTACATCAAGGTAAAGGACAGCTACGGACGCATTTCCCATTTGTTGAATGCCCCTGTTATCACCAATCCTGAACAGCCGAAAACAGCAACCCATTTCAATCTTTCCTTTGACAAAGTTGGTTTCCATTATGAGAAGGAAGGTTTTGAGATGAAAGATCTCACGTTCCATGTTCCCGAAGGAACGGTAACGGCACTTGTTGGCTCGTCAGGTTCTGGTAAAACAACCATTACCAACCTGTTACTCCGTTTCTGGGAACCGCAGACCGGCAGTATTCGTATCGGTGGTATAGACATTCGAGAAATGGACTATGATTATCTACTCGGTAAAATCAGTGTAGTGATGCAGAATGTTATTCTCTTTTCAGATACCATTGCCAATAATATCAAAGTGGGCAACCGCAATGCTACGCAGGAAGAAATCGAGGAAGCTGCACGACGGGCGATGATACACGATTTTATCGTCAGTCTGCCGGAAGGTTATGAAACAAAAATCGGAGAAAACGGTTTGGGACTATCTGGAGGGCAGAAACAAAGGCTTTCAATCGCCCGTGCGTTCCTAAAAGATGCTCCCATCATTCTTTTGGACGAGATAACGAGCAATGTCGATCCTGTCAATGAATATAAGATACAACAGGCGATGTCCGCCCTTATCCGAAATCGTACAGTTTTGGTCATAGCCCATCACCTGCAAACCATTCGCAATGCTAATCAGATTATCGTGATGGACAAGGGACGCATTGTAGAGAACGGGACGCATTCAGAACTTGCAGCAAAAGACGGAATGTACTGCAAACTATTGTCGATGCAATAATTTAATCAATAAAAAATATGGAGGTATGGTGTTGAGTCATACCTCTTTTTTTGCCACTTTCATCCATATCAATGCCACAAGTACGCAGTTATTTCCAACTGCTAATATGCACAGTTTCTTTGATTTACCTTTGTTCATACACCGCTGTTGGTGTCATTAAATACATTGTAATATGGACGAAAAAATCAAAGACCAAGAAGTCCTTTTGGTGAAAGACCCCAAGGACGAGAATCTCAAAGCCGTCTCAGGGACGGACGAGAAAGGCGGACTGAAAACTGTACCGCCTACCGCCGAACATGAGCAGAGTTTCTTGAAGTTCGACAAGCACAGCAACGCCTTGGAGAATTTCCTCTCCAACTTCATGCGGCAGTTCAAGAACCCCACACAATTTCACTTCTTCAAAGTCCCCTTCGAGGGTGTTGTTGCCAGCGCACGGGTTCTCGCCGAGATGCTCAAAGCTCCGGATGTCCCCTCCAACAAGGAGATGCTGGACTCTGCCCGTGTGATTCCTTCGGACTATGCAGGAGAGCAGAAGCGGACCTTTCAGGAGATAGACCCCGAGAAGATTGACTGGGAGCAGTTCTCCAAGATGGGCGTGAGCCGTGAGAGCCTTGAAAAGGGCAAGGAGCTTGAAGCCATGCTAAAATACCGAAAATCACCCCACCTTGTCCCCATCAGCGTAAAAATCGGAGACGTAGCTCTCCATACGGACGCACGCCTTTCATTACGTGAGACAGAGGACGGCAGATTTATCCCCGTTGTCCACGCCATCCGCAAGGAGCCTCAGTTGGAGCGGGAGTTCTTCGGGCACACCTTCACCGACGAGGACAAGAATGCCCTGAGAGAAACGGGCAACCTCGGACGTACCGTGGAACTGACCTTTCCCAATAGCGATAAACCCACCCGCAGTTTCGTGAGTATCGACCGACTGACCAACGACATCATCGCTTTGAGTGCCGATAAAGTTCGTATCCCTGATGAAATCAAGGGCGTAAAACTGAGCGAAGAGCAGAAGAAGGATTTGTCGGAAGGCAAGAGCATCTATGTGGAGGGAATGACAGCCAAGACGGGAAAGAGTTTCAACGCCAACCTCCAGTTCAACGCCGACAAGCGGGCAATTGAATTTCGTTTCGGCTCACCCAAGCAAAGCCAAGGACAGCAGCAAGACAGCCGTAAAGCAGAAAATCAGGAGAAGCGGCAAGGAGTCCGCATACCCAAGAAGTTGTTGGGAAGGGAGGTCTCGCCGGAAGAGCAAGCCAAGCTCAAGGAAGGCGGAACGGTCTATATGGAAGGCTTGAAAGACAAGCAGGGACAGCCGTTCAACGCATACGTCCGTGCCAACTTTGAGAAGGACAAGTTCGATTTCTTCAAATGGAATCCCGACAAGCCCCAAGCCAAAGAAGTTGTTCCCGACAACGCCTCCAAGACACAGGTAGCCGTCAATTCCGAAGGCAAGACCAACGAAGCGACGAAGCATGTGAAAGAGCCTCTGAAAGAAGGACAGACACAGCCCACCGCCGAGCAGAAAGAAGAGAAGCAGGAACAGAAGCGTTCCAAGGGAATGAAAATGTAATCCGCCACCACTAACATCCAAAAGTAAAATCGTATGAAAGTCATCATAGCAGAAAAACCGAGCGTAGCCCGTGAGATAGCCCGCGTCGTTCGGGCAACAAACAGAAAAGAGGGCTATATAGAAGGCAGTAACTACACCGTCACATGGGCATTGGGACACCTGATAACGGCGGCCATGCCCGAAGCCTACGGCTTCAAAGGTTTTCACAAGGAGAACCTTCCGATTCTTCCTCCCGTCTTTACCCTTATTCCCCGCCAAGTCAAGAGCGGTAAAGGCTACAAGGCAGACCCGAGTGTCGTTGCCCAGCTCAAAGTCATTGAAAAACTCTTCAAAGCGGCAGAGAGCATCATCGTAGCCACCGACGCAGGACGTGAGGGTGAGTTAATATTCAGATTCATCTACGAGTATCTTGGCATCGCCAAGCCTTTTGAGCGACTCTGGATCAGTTCGCTCACGGACAAAGCCATTCGGGAAGGACTTGCCCATCTCAAAAGCGGAGCCGAGTACGACAATCTTTACTATGCCGCCCGAGCACGCAGCGAAGCCGACTGGCTCGTGGGCATCAATGCCACCCAAGCCGTTTCCATAGCGGCAGGTTATGGCACCTACTCGTTAGGCAGGGTACAGACTCCGACGCTCTGCATGGTCTGCTCCCGCTTCTGGGAAAATAAAAAGTTTACGCCACAACCGTTTTGGCAGCTAAGCCTTTCCGTAAAGGACGGCGATGAAAACTTCCGTTTCTCTAATCCCGAACGTTGCTTCAACAAGGAAGAAGCCACCGCCTTGTATGAGAAGATCAAAGCCGCCTCTCACATCACAATAGAAACGATAGTCCGCAAGGAGGCGAAGCAGGAACCGCCTCTTTTGTACGACCTGACCACCTTGCAGAAGGAAGCCAACAGCCGACACCGTTATTCGGCAGAACAGACCCTCACGCTGGCACAGAAACTTTATGAAAGAGGATACATTACCTATCCGCGCACCGGAAGTCGTTATATCTCGGAGGATGTCTTCGAGGAAATCCCCGCATTGATTGCCTTCCTGCACGACCATCCCGTATGGGGTATCCATACCCGTAACCTTTTCGTCCTCAATGCCCGGTCGGTAAACGGGAAGAAAGTGACCGACCACCACGCCCTGCTCATCACGGGCAAAAAGCCGATAGATGTATTCGGAGAGGAAGCGGTCATCTACAATATGATTGCGGGGCGTATGCTGGAAGCCTTCTCCCCTCGGTGTGAAAAAGACGTTACCACCGTAACCGCCTTGTGCGAAGGTGTAAAGTTCACGCTCAAAGGAGAAATCATCAGGCAGGAAGGCTGGCGTAGCATCCTTAAAAACGAGAAAGGCAAAGACAAGGAACAGCTCGAAGCCGAAGAGCGAGAAAGCCGTGAGAATGGCGAAGGAGTCCTCATTCCGGAATGGAACGAAGGCATGCAACTTGCCATTTCCGCCTGTTCGTTGGCACAAGGGACAACCAAGCCCAAACCGCTACACACGGAAAGTTCCTTACTTTCTGCAATGGAGACGGCAGGCAAGGAGTTGGAAGACGAGGAACTGCGTGTCTGTCTGAAAGATTGCGGCATCGGCACTCCTGCCACCCGTGCCGCCATCATCGAAACGCTCTTTACCCGCGAGTATATGGTACGTAAGGAGAAGTCGCTCGTGCCTACCGAAAAAGGACTTGTCCTCTATTCCATCGTCAAGGAAATGAAAATCGGCAATGCCGAGATGACCGGGCAGTGGGAGGCAGACTTGGCGAAGATAGAACGTGGAGAGATGAAGGAAAAAGATTTCCGCAAGGACATCGAGTCTTATGCCACGCAGATTACCGACGAACTGCTCTCGTCCAAAATCCTCTTCCCTCAAAGGCGAAGCGACATCCATTGCCCCAAGTGCGGTAAGGGTACGATGGTATTTCATTCCAAATGTGCCAAATGTTCGGATGCCGATTGCGGATGGACGCTTTTCCGCACCGTTGCGGGCAAAAGCCTTACGGACGAACAGCTGACCCAGTTAGCTGTAAATGGGGAAACCGGCATCATCAAGGGCTTTACCTCCAAGGCAGGCAAGCGGTTCGAGGCTTCGCTCTCGTTAGACGGGGACTTCAAAACGGTTTTTGTCTTCCCCGAACGCAAGAAAACGGGCAAATCCCGAAGATAAATCCCCGTAAATTGCTAATTTTGCCACTGAATGATGCGGTCATAACAATCTTATTGTTTTACTGCGGATTTTAGTGGTGGCACTCGGCGGGGACGTCGAGTGCCTTTGCATTATAGGGTTATGCCTCAAAAAAGTATTCTTTAGAGAAGTTTTTTTTCAGAGCCGATAAACGGTCGTTCAAAAGATGTCGAGTAATCTCCGAAAAGATACCGAGTAATAACAGAAAAGATACCGAGCAACCGGCTGAAAGCTCATTAGCTTTCTCTTGATTACTAATTAGCTTTTCGGGCAATCCATAACATTCACTAAAATCATTCATATGACAGTCATTCATTTTTCATACTACGAACTTTCCCTGCTCTCATTTCTCAGGGAGAGCCACCCCGAGCTGGCGGACGACATTCCTTTCGTGAAGGAGCGTGCCGAAGCCGCCTCGCAAGCCTATACCGAAGCCTTTGACAACGGCTTTTCCGTAGCCGAATGTATCGGCATCGCCAACAAAACCCTTTATGCGGGACTGCATTTCTCCCGACACGACACGCTCACGTCCGTTCTGTGGAACGAGTTCTCAGCAGATGTGCCGCTCGAAGCGGTACGGGAGACAGCAATACGATTACGTCCGTTTGCGGAGGAGATCTTCTCCAAATATCCTATTTCGGACGACTTCGCCTATACCCCCGAATACAATGCCCTATACACGGAACTGACGGGCTTTATCCAATTAAAACTCGAAGAAGATGGCAAGCTATAACAAGAAAGAGCATCTTCGGGCGAATATAGATGCCATCCAAACGGTTTTTACCCTCCATCGGGAGCATCGCACGGCTACGGAGGAGGAAATGAAGGTGTTGCGGGCTTATACGGGTTTCGGTGCCTTAAAGTGTATTCTTTCACCGGCAAACTCGATGGAGGACATCGCACGCTGGAACAAGTCGGAAGTGGAACTCTTCCCCTTGGTTATGGAACTGCATCGGGTTATTCGGGACAACACCGCTTCGGAGACTCAGTACAAAAGCTATATGCAGAGTCTGAAAAACTCGGTGATGACCGCTTTCTATACACCTGAACCCATAGTACAGGAGATTGTCGCGTCCTTGCAAGAGGCAGGCATTACCCCCGGCAAGATACTCGACCCGTCGGCAGGAATGGGCGAGTTTATCCGCTCGTTCAATACTATCACAGCCGAAGGACACACCACATTCGGCTTTGAGAAAGACATCCTGACGGGACAACTGCTTTCCGCCCTGCATCCCGACGACAAGATACGCATCCGTGGATTTGAGGAAATCGAATCCAAGTTCAACGGTTATTTTGACGTGGTGAGCAGCAACATTCCTTTTGGGGACATCGCCGTCTTCGACCCGGTCTTCAGCAAGACGGACGAGCCGGCACGCAAGGTGGCACGCATGTCCCTGCACAATTACTTTTTCGTCAAGGGTGTGGATATGCTTCGTGAAGGCGGCGTGCTGGCATTCATCACCTCCCAAGGCGTTATGAACGCTCCCTCGAACGAACCTGTTCGGGAATGGCTGATGAGCCATACCCGCCTTGTGTCGGCAGTCCGTCTGCCGAACAATCTCTTTTCGGAGAATGCCGGAACGGAAGTGGGCAGCGACCTGATTGTCCTGCAAAAGAATAGTAACAAGGCATGCCTTACCGAGGAGGAGCAGCGTTTCATCAAAAGCGAGAAGCGTCCCAGCGGTGTGATGTTCAACACCTACCTGCGGAGCATGTCACAAATCGTGCATACCGAGTGGAAGCAGGACACCGATCCATACGGGAAACCCGCCATCCTGTTCCACCACAGCGGAGGGGCGGAAGGCATTGCCAATGATATGGGTAAAATCCTGCGGGCAGATCTGGAAAAGCGGTTAGACCTGTCATTATACCAACAACATATCCCCACACAGCAACAGAGCGAAGTTATTCTCCCTGCTCATTCTGAGGAAAAACAGACCGTGCAAAAGCCTCTGTCTTCTGATGGTGCACACACAGAAGAAAAGCCCGCGACTACGGAACCCATTCAAACGAATGTATCGCCACAGACGGAACTGTTCGACCTCTTCGGAAATGTCATTCAAGAAAAGAAGCCCAAGCGTAAAGCAGCCGCAAAACCGAAGCCGGTTTCTTCCCCCTCTCTGTTTCCCGAGACTTCACAAAGCAGCGAGACGGCAAATGGATTAAAAGATACGGGCGAGCTGTGGTGGCAGCAGGATAAGGAGAAAGGGATGCTGGCACGTCCCTATGAGGGCTTATGGCACGAACACCTCAAAGAGGGTTCTTTGCTCGCCTCGGACTTTCAGGTAGGTACGCTTGTCCGTGATATGGAGGACAACCGCCTGTTTCAGCCCATAGACTTCTCTTCCCAAGAACGGCAGAAGATGCTGGGCTACATAGACCTGAGAGACGCCTATCACGCTCTCTATGATTATGAAGCGGAGCACAAGGCGGAGAATGTTTCTCTTCGGCAGCATCTCAATGACCTGTATGACCGTTTTGTACGTCTTTACGGGCATCTCAACGATCGCAAGAACCACGAAATGATTCTGATGGACGCTGGAGGACGTGAGATACTTTTCTTGGAACGCAAGGTGGATGGCAAGACGGTCAAGGCGGACATCTTCACTCAGCCCGTCTCTTTCAGTCTGCACGATGTAACTCAGGTGGAGACTGCCACCGAAGCCCTTTCCGCATCCCTGAATAAGTTCGGAAGCGTGGATCTCGAATACATGGCTTCCCTGTTGTCCGACGGAACGGAAGAGGACATCCTGAACGAATTAAACGGCAAAGTCTATTACAATCCGTTGGAGGGTGGATATGAGACAAGCGAGAAGTTCATATCCGGGAATGTGGTCGCCAAGGCGGACGACATCGGACATTATCTGTTGGAGCATCCCGAAGATACAAGAGCCGCTGCCTCCATGCAGGCGCTTAGGGATGCCGTGCCTGTCCCCATTCCTTTCGCCGACCTTGACTTTAACTTCGGGGAAAGATGGATTCCCGTACAGATATACTCGGACTATGCCTCCTTCCTCTTCGACACGGAGGTGGCGATACACTACAATTCAAGTGCGGACGAGTACTCTGTCGATGCACGCCTGCACAATGCCAACATCTGGGACAAGTTCTGTGTTCGGGGACAGCACCGCCGCTATGATGGTGTTACGCTAATGAAACACGCCCTATTGAATACTTCTCCCGACATCACCAAGAAGATTATGGTCGGAGACAAGGAGGTCAAGGTAAGGGATACGGAAGCCATACAGATGGCAAATTCAAAGATTGATGAGATACGAAACGGCTTTACAGACTGGCTTGCCGAGCAGCCGGACGATTTCAAGAAGCAGCTGGAAAAACTGTATAACGACAAGTTCAACTGCTTTGTGCGACCGCAATATGACGGCTCGCATCAGACGTTTCCCGACCTCAATCTGAAAGGATTGGGTATTGAAAGCCTGTATGGCAGTCAGAAGGATGCCGTATGGATGCTCAAACTCAACGGAGGGGGTATCTGCGACCATCAGGTGGGAGCAGGAAAAACGCTCATCATGTGCGTGGCAGCCTACGAGATGAAGCGATTGGGCTTAGCAAACAAGCCGATGATTCTTGCCCTGAAAGCCAACGTGCAGGAGATTGCGCAAACATTCCACACGGCATATCCGAACGCAAAACTGCTTTACCCGGGCAAGAACGATTTTACACCCGATAAAAGGCAGCGTATCTTCCATGACATCAAGAACAACAACTGGGATTGCATTGTCCTTACGCACGATCAGTTCGGTATGATACCCCAGTCGGACGAGATACAGCAAAGCATCTTGCAGGATGAGTTGGACAGTGTAGAGGAGAACTTGGAAGTGTTGCGTCAGCAGGGGCATACGATTTCCCGTTCCATGGAAAAGGGATTGGTCAAGCGTCAAATGAATTTGGAGGCAAAACTTTCCGACATCAAATTCCGCATTGACAATCGAAAGGACGACGCGGTGGATTTCAAGACAATGGGCATAGACCATCTTTTTGTGGATGAGTCGCACACTTTCAAGAATCTGATGTTCAACACCCGCCACGACCGTGTGGCAGGATTGGGCAACAGCGAGGGCAGTCAGCGTGCACTCAACATGCTCTTTGCCATCCGCACCATTCAGGAGCGGACGGGTAGGGACTTGGGAGCGACCTTCCTTTCGGGAACGACCATCTCCAACAGCCTCACGGAGCTGTATCTGCTCTTTAAGTACCTCCGCCCGCAGGCATTGGAACAGCAGAATATCAAGACCTTCGATGCTTGGGCGGCTATCTTCGCCAAGAAGAGTATCGACTACGAGTTCTCCGTCACCAACGAGATTGTGCAGAAGGAGCGTTTCCGCTATTTCATCAAAGTACCAGAGCTGGCAGCGTTCTACGCCCAGATAACGGACTACCGGACGGCAAAGGACATCGGCATAGACCGACCCGAGAAAAACGAAATCATGCACAATATCCCGCCAACGCCCGAACAGGAGGAGTTCATCGCCAAATTGGTGGAGTTTGCCAAGACGGGCAATGCCGAGCTGTTGGGAAGAGCTCCGCTTACGGAACGGGAAGAAAAAGCCAAGATGCTGATAGCAACTGACATGGCGAGGAAGATGAGCTTAGATTTGAGGCTCATAGATCCCGAGAAGTACTCGGATCATGTGGACAACAAGGCTTCCCACTGTGCCGCCAAGATTGCAGAGTATTATCGGAAGTATGACGCACAGAAAGGTACGCAGTTCGTATTCTCCGACCTCGGAACCTACAAGCCCGGAGAGTGGAATCCTTACAGCGAAATCAAACGGAAGTTGGTGGAGGACCACGGCATACCCGCTCAGGAGATACGCTTCATACAGGAGGCGAAGAGCGACAAGGCTCGAAAGACGCTCATTGCGGGCATGAACGAGGGAACCATTCGGGTACTGTTCGGTTCCACCTCTATGCTCGGTACGGGCGTGAACGCCCAGAAACGTGCCGTGGCTATCCATCATCTTGACTGTCCCTGGCGTCCTTCCGACCTTGAACAGCGGGACGGACGGGCGGTGCGTAAAGGAAACGAAGTAGCCAAGTTTCATGCGGACAACAAGGTGGATGTAATCATTTATGCAGTGGAAAAATCACTTGACAGTTATAAGTTCAACCTATTATATAATAAGCAATTATTTATAGAGCAGCTGAAGAACAATCGTCTTGGCAGCCGTACCATCGACGAGGGAAGCATGGACGAGAAGTCGGGGATGAATTTTTCCGAGTATGTAGCCATTCTTTCGGGAAATACGGACTTGTTGGAAAAGGCGAAGTTAGAGAAGAAGATTGCTGGCTTGGAGAGTGAGCGACGTTCCTTTATGCGCAGCAGGCAGACTTCCCGAAGTCGATTGGACGAGGTGTTGCGTGTCGTGGATGGGAACAAGGAACTGATAGCACGCTTCAAAAGCGACCGGGATCTGTTTGAGAGCAGGGTGCAAAAGGACAAGGACGGTAACAAACTCAACCCGATACAGCTGAAAGGCGTGGAAGGCAGCGACCCGAAACGGATCGCAGCCAAACTTGCGGAAGTCAAGGAGCATGCCCGTACCAAAGGGGAGTATTTCGACATCGGCACTCTTTACGGTTTCAAGATAGTGGTCAAGACCGAATCCTCCTCACAGAGTCTTTTCGACTTATCGCAGAACAGGTTTTTCATCATGGGAGAGAGTGGCATGAAGTACAGCTACAACAACGGTAACATTGCCACAGATCCGGTACTTGCCTCCATGAACTTTCTCAATGCGTTGGAAAAGATCCCGAGCCTGATACAGAAATATGAGGCGGATACGGTGAAGATAGCCAAAGATATTCCCGTATTGCAGGAGGTGGTCAATGGCTCGTGGAAAAAGGAAGAGCAACTGAAAGACCTCAAGACGGAACTTGCCGCACTCGACCGTCAGATACAGCTTTCCTTGAAGCCCATTGAGCAGGGAGACGCACAGCAGGAAGAAGAGAACATAGAAGAGCAGAAGGAAATGGAAGGGAACATCTCAGGGCAGTCCCGTCCGATTGAGCCTACCGCTAACGCATCCTCCGTCTGCACGCTTTCGGCTCAAACCGACAGACTGCCCGAAGACGCGAGGCAGAGTATTAGGGATACACAGCCCCTTACGGACGGTGTGCCGTCATTGGCAAACAAGGTCTTTGTCGTCAGACCGAAAATATGATTTATGAAACGGACTCCAAGTATAAATCCCGCCTCGTCATCACGACGGGACGGGATTTGCACAACTAAAATAAAAAAGCAAAGAACTCATTCTTCTTTTTTCCTCTTTCTTCTCCGTTTCTTATTCTCGGTGAAATGATGTTCCATAAAGGCAGTTATCTCTGATTCCAGATACCACGTTTTGTGATAGATGATGTGGAACGGCAGCGTCCCCGAATCTCGGTAACGTTGCAAGGTTCGCTTGCTGACTTGCAGCATCATACAGACCTCTTGATTGTCCAAGAGCGGCTCGCCGTTGAGCATCGGACGTTGGGGAATATCGGGAATGGTCTGCTTCAGATGGTCGAAACGGGTCATAATCCGCTCCATCCATTCAAGAAAAGTGTCTCTGTCCAATAGTTCCATATGCTATTTCGTTCTCTTGGCTTTAAGCAGGAAATTCTGTCTCAGCTCTTTGATGTTTTGAGGATTGCAGTACAGGCTCTTCTTGCGTATCGCCTCCTCTATGTCGTTTAAGTCGTAATAGCATCGTCCAAGGATAATCTTGTAACCGATACGTTCCGAACTTCGCAACCGTTGGAGGGTGCGTTGGCTGATGCCGAGTATTTCGGCTAAATCCTTGTTGGTTATCAGGCGGTTTTCGTATTCTTCCTTCGCCTGTTCCTCTTTCTCCACATATCGGAGAATTTTCTCTATCTTGCCCACCAAATCGTGGTAGGCTTTGCTCTCAATTGTAATGACATCCATCGCTCTTTTAATTTGATTATGGTGCAAAGTTCGGGCTTTGAAATCGTTTGGATTGTATGCTAAATATGTACTGAATAGAGATTTTTATTGTCAAGTATTCAAGCCCGAAGACACAGGCTGTCATATCAAAGCCACAAGCACGCAATTTGATGAAAGTATCTCTTTCTCGCATACGCTGTCATTACATTTGCATATCGTAATATCCAAACTAAAAATTGATATATGGAAGTAATAGCAATCGAAAAGAAAACGTATGAAGCCATGATGGAGCGTTTCCGCATCCTGACCGCCAAGGTCGATGCCCTCTGTCGGGAATCGGACGAGAAAAGAATGGGCAAATGGCTGGACAACCAAGATGTCTGCCAAATCCTGAACGTCAGCTTGCGTACACTGCAAACCTATCGGAGTAACCGGACTTTACCCTATACGAAGATAGGCTACAAGATGTACTATAAACCGGAGGATGTTCAGAAACTGGTAGACAAGTCGGTCTCTCCATAACACAGTATCTTAATCACCACTAAATCCAAAGTAGAACTATGAGTAATAATGTAAAGACCAAGAATGACGAAGAAATCATGCACTTCCTCAATGCCTCCGACCGTATGATAAAAGGGATAGATGCCCTGAGGAAAAGAAACAGACCAACGCTTCAAGGGCAGCGGTACTTGACGGACGAGGAACTTTCCCGACGGCTGCATGTCAATCGACGCACCCTGCAAGACTATCGTGATATGGGGCGTATTCCATTTGTCAAATTAGGAGGGAAAGTCCTCTATAAAGAGGAGGAGGTAGAAAAGTTGCTGCAAGAGAACTACCACCCACGATTTGAGGAATGATGAAATGTTTGTCGCTGTTGCCTTGATTTTTGTCGTATTGTCGATTTGTTTTGACCACGATAAAACAAGCTCTCAAAAAAGTGACGTAAGATTTCAGAAAACTTACGTAAGTTTTCCGAGATTCTTACGTAAGATTTGATGGCTTCTTCGACCACTTCTCTTCATTGGCTCATCATACGCCCAAATCAAGTTACAACGGAATGTGCAGTAAGCAAAAAGCAGACAGTAGGAATTATCTTCTTACTGCCTGCTTTTCTTTAATTATGTTGTCTGCCAACGGTGTAACAGACAATCATGGGTGGAGAGGAAACTTTCTTCTCCGAAAGCCTGCCGATTATCCACCTTCGCAAAGTCTTTGCCTGTGGTGTGGCAATACGAAACGACAGCATCGTTATCATTTCGATACTGTATAAATCAATAAATCCTTGTTCGGAGTGGATTGTTCTCATCGCTTCCGTCTCCATCAGGAGAACTTCTTTGAATATCGCTTTGATTTGTGCGCTCACCTTGCCGGAGAATGCCCCGAGCAGGTCGGCAATCTCACAAGCAGACATCCAAACGCGAGTAGCTGGGATATGTATTTCTCCGTTACCGCCAATGGTTATGATTTCTCTTTTCATAGACATTCTTCCTTATTATTATATGGTAATACCGCTAAACTGTTCTATCCGGCTTAACTTGTCGGAAAGGGAATTCATATCCCGGCTTTCCTTCTCGTGGGTAATTTTGGCGTAGATTTGTGTCGTGCGGATATTCGTGTGTCCGAGCATCTTGGAGAGCGTTTCGATGGGAACTCCGTTGGTCAGACAAATTTCCGTTGCCATGGTATGGCGACTGGTATGCCACGTTATGTTCTTTTCTATACCGCAAAGTCCGATGATTGTTTTAAGGTTCTTGCAGGCGGTAATGTACTGAGGAACGGGCAGGAGATAATTTTCCTTTGCCATGCCATCATACTTTTCGATAATCCTCAATGGAATGTCCATCAGCATGATGTTGGATTCCACGCCCGTCTTCTGTCGCTTGGTCATAATCCACAATTTGCCGTCGAATGAAGTTTGCACATTGTCTTTGGTCAGGTTCTTCATATCGGTAAACGACAAGCCGGTAAAGCAGCAGAAAACATACAGGTCACGCACCAACTCCATGGACTTGCGGCGAAACTTCAAATCCATCATTTGACGTATCTCGTCCTTGGTCAAATAATCCCTTTCCGTACTCTCGGCGGAGATGCTGTAATCCACGAAAGGGTCTCGAACAATCCAGCCGTGATTCTGGGCAATGGTAATCATTCGGCGCAAAGGCATCATGTAGATCCATACGGTATTATTGCAGCACTGCTTTTCCGTGCGGAGGAAAATCTCAAAGTCCGTGATGAATGCAGGTGTAAGCTCTCGCAGGGCAATGTCGCTCAGACGATAGCGTGTCTTGATAAATTCTTCCAAGTGCTTGTAAACGGTACAATACTTATGGTATGTGGAATCGCGACGCAGACCGGCAGATACCTGCTTGGCAAAATCCTCATTGTGCTGGGCATAGACCGTCAGCAGTGTCTCGTACCGCATCTCCAAACCCAAGAAAGCGTTCTTTACTTTCTCCGCCGTGACATAGTTGTCCCTTTCGGCAATCTCCTTGTATTTGGCATTGATACCCACCCGAATCTTGTCCAAGAAGCGGTTGGTTTCCAATGCGACGGAACTTTTTCCCGAAGCCCGGTTGCTCTTGACATCCCATAGATTGGGGAGAATGTCGCATTTGCAACTGAACTGTGCAATGGTTCCGTCGATAGTGATACGGCACATCACGGGAACGGAACCGTCTTTCTTCGGGGCGTTCTTTTTGAGGTAGAACAGAACCTTAAACGTACTTCGCATAACTCTGACCTTTTATAAGTTACAAAACTATTTATTGTCAGGTTATCCGCTGATACGCAATTCATTGTACTTTGATGGGAAAGATTCCAAGCATTCATTTTTTTGCCTTTTTTCTTCCCATTCTCCCTTTATTGGGCTATCTTTGCGGAAGATTTCAGTTGGGGATTAGCCCGTTCGTTACCGTTTTTGCCATTCCTTTCTACTTGGATATAGGGTAATGTTTTAGTAACGCTGCTCTGTCCAAAGTTGGCAAAAGTCCGTCTTTTGGCGGTTTTTCCCCCGAATGGTCAAATAATCAGAACTGACTGACTCACAAATCATTTGCTATGTCCGCTCATTTTTTGACCATTAAGGATAGATTTTTGGGTAAAATCACAGGACAAAAACAATGGATTCTCGAATCACGGACGATACGCATGCTTGCCGAAAAAGCCATAGGTGCAAAGCGTAAGCACGTTCAGCCAAAGCAGCTCGCCGAGCCACCTGGCTTGCTTACGCTTTGCTCCTGAATCAACCAACAATTTGTCCGTCAAACAGTCGCACGATGCGATGGGCGATGGAGGCGTCATGCTCGTTGTGGGTCACCATGACAATGGTGGTTCCCTCGCGGTTGAGTTCGGTGAGCAGCCCCATCACCTCGGCACCATTTTTCGAGTCAAGATTACCTGTCGGCTCATCGGCGAGAATCAGTTTCGGACCAAACACCACGGCTCTGGCGATGGCCACACGCTGCTGCTGACCGCCCGAGAGCTGGTGTGGGAAGTGCTTGGCGCGATGACTGATGCCCATGCGTTTCATGATGTCCTTCACTTTCTGTTTGCGCTCGGCCTTCGACATCCCAAGGTAGGTCAGGGGCAGCTCGATGTTCTCTTCCACGTTGAGTTCGTCGATGAGGTTGAAGCTCTGGAACACGAAGCCTATCTCTCCCTTGCGCACGTCGGTGCGATCCTTCTCTTTCAGCGCCGACACTTCCTTGTCGCCTAACCAATACTTGCCGCCCGTGGGATTGTCGAGCAGCCCGAGGATGTTGAGCAGGGTTGACTTGCCGCAGCCCGAAGGCCCCATGATGGCAACAAACTCCTTGTCTTCTACTTGGAACGACACATTGTTGAGCGCAATGGTCTCCACTTCTTCCGTACGGAACGATTTGCTTAAATTTTCTACTTTGATCATACTCTTAAAATATTATGGTTATTATATGTTTTATGGTTTGTAGTCCGGTCTATCGGATGTTCCTTTCTTACTCTTGTTTCAGATACTCCACCGGGTTACTGTTAGCCACGCGCCAGCAGTTGATTGCCACAACGGTAACGATGATGAGCAGCACGAGGGCGATTGTCACGAGGAATGGCCACACTGTCAACGCGATGCGGTTGTCATAGAGCTGCAGCCACTGTGCGGCTACCCAGTAGGCACCGACAGCCCCAATCAGCACGGCAGGAATGGCTGTGCGAAGGATGTTCAGCTGGAAGATGCGCATCACGTCGCCCACACACGCACCGTTCACCTTGCGGATGGCTATTTCCTTGTGACGACGGTTCACCTCGTCGCTGACATAACCAATAAGTCCCATCAACGCGATGAAAAGCACCACGATGCCAACCGTCATCACGCCGTTGCGGAAGTTGCGGGTCGCAACATACTGCATGTTCTTGAGGTTCTCCACACTCTCGACCAAGACTGTCTTGCCCGGGAAGAACCGCTGTAGCCGCGTCTGGATGTCTGTCAGCTTCTCTACGCTGAAATCGTCCAGCTGTATCAGCAGGTAATTGTTCATCCAGTTGGCCGCACGTCCGTAGAAAATCACAGAGGGTCTGTCCCTCCCATTGTTCTCTGCACTGCCCAGATGAATGTCACGATAGACGCCAACGATGGTCAGTAAGTCTTTGTTTTCGTTGCCGCTATGCTCACTGATAATCACCTTCCGACCCACCACGTCGTCCCATCCGCGCAGTTTTTTCATCATAGAGGCAAAGTCCTGACTCACCATTACTTGCCTGAGACTGTCGCTGCCCGATGCGAAGACACGGCCGGCAACAACAGGAATCTGCAGCATATCAAAGTAATGGTCGGCGACAGTGAAGAGATCGGCGATATTGAACAGCTGTGATTCTTCACCAGGAACAGTTACGTTGTTACCACTCATACCATAGAAAGGAAACGTATTGCAGGCCGACACCTGACGCACGCCGCTCATACGGCCTACCTCGTCGTATGCCGTCTGCCGTTCATCGGGCTGTAGCGCGGTGATGTTAACAGACGCGAGACCGGCACACTGATAGCCTAAGTCAAAGCCAACCGTATGCCTATACTGCATGCTCACAATGAAAAGCAGACCTAAAAGGAAGCTCACCATGGCAAACTCAAGCCCCAGAAGTGCCACCTTCCAGCGACGCCTGGCCTCGACATAGCCATGAAATGCAATGGTCACGGGCATGCGGTTGTAAAGCCATCCGGGTACGATACCACCCACGAGAAGCACCATCAACACAATCAAAAGCAAAATCCACGCACCACGGTTGAATACCAACACAGAGAGCGGAGCCGACAACAACTGTTCGATTGTGCCATGGCAAGCCCACAACAGAGCTGCTCCTAATATGAGAGCAAGCACGAGATGCAGGCACACTTCGCTGAAGGTGATGCTGTAGACGGCTCCTCGGCCGGCACCATAGCATTTCCTTACCGCCATCTCACGGGCACGACTGACCAAATTGCCCACCACAATCAGCACATAGTTGAGTATCGAGACCGAAAGGAGGATGATGACCAGGAGCGACAGAATCCAGAACATTTGGCGCACATTGTCCGCCTCCGTGTAATAGCGGGATATGGGGGTGACCTTGTAAGTGAGCCACGTGCCGGACTGTTGCAGCTCCTTGACGGGGTAATGCGTCTGTATCATGCGGTGTATAAGGGGCTTCAACGAATCGGGAGAGACACCTTTCCTGAGACGTACGAAACTGATGTAACGGTCGTTACCGACCAGGTTATCCTGACCGTCGAAGCTAAAATTCTTCTGCGTCTTCATTGAACCGATCACATCATAGTTGTGGAACGTTGAGTTGTGAGGATAATCCTCGTAGACGCCCACGATGGTCAGCTTCAGGCCCGACATTTCTTTCGACTCGATGTGCCGACCCACAACGTTGCCGCCCAAGCGCTGTGCTGTCGAGCGATTCACCACACAACAGAACGGTTCCGTGAGTGCCCGGTCGGCATCACCCTCGAGAATGCGGGCCGGAAACATGCGGAAGAAGCAGCTGTCGGCAAAGTAGACATCGGCACGGACACGTACTTTGTCATCAGTCTCCACCTCTCCATCGGTCACGATTGGATTGGTGCGCGTAGCCAGTTCCACCTGTGGAATGGTTCGTTTCATCATCGGTGCCACGCCGCCCGACGTATTAAAGCCCTCCGTGAACTCCTGCGCTTTCATCTTGAAGCCCTCGGTCACACGGCAGATACGGTCGTAATCGGGATAACTCTGGTCGAAAGTCTGTTCGTAATAAATCTCGGCAATGATGACCGCACTGACACTCAGTCCCAGTGCCAAACAGAGAATCTTGGCCACATTGTGTTGCCTGCGGCGGAAGAGATTGCGCAAAGCCATGCGGCAAGACTGTTGAATAAGATGCAACATAGTATAGATGATTAATGTAATATGTGAATATCCGAAGACCCTGATTTATCAAATTGTCGCTGGATGGGGTTGCCTTTGATGCGGATATCGCTCGAGCCAGAGGCTTTGGCACTGACGGAACGGGTGGCAAAGCAATAGACATCCGACGAACCGGAGCATGTGGCCGACACGTCTTTCGCCTTGAGATTGTAGGCTCTCACATCGGAAGAACCGGAACAGGTATATACGGCTTTCGACACTTTGCCAGCCAGACGGGCATCAGAAGAACCCTGCAACCGAACTTCCAAGCTGTTGGCCGTTAGCTGATTGACCTTGATATCACTCGAACCGCGTGCCGCCAACCGCACTGCCGAGGCATTGAGCGACCGAATGAGCACATCACACGCACCGGAAGCCGTGACCGACTGCAAGTTGGGTGCCTGTACATAAACCGTGAGGTGATTATTGCCTGAATGAATGCCGGGGTTAGACTTTTGCTTGATGGTCAGCACACGATTGCGCACTTCCATCTGCAACTTCGGCAACATGTCGGGCGAACCTACCGCCTTTACACGGTAGCTTTGATTGTTACTCTGCACAAACTCTACATTGATGGCTCCGGAGACTTCGATTGCCGAGAAATCTTTCAGCGGGTAAGTTCTGCTTTCGTCATTGGCAACCTCGTATGAGTTGGTTTGTACAACGATACATGATGACAGCAAAACAAGGACAGCTGTCATGCAAAAAAAGATTTTCTTTTTCATATTTATTCTTGTTTAATGTTATTTACAGGGTTTTCGTTGCTGGCCATGTAGCTCTGAACGGCCACTGCGCAGAACGAGATAAGCAGCACGAGGATGCCGGCAACGATAATCCACGGCCACCACACGATGCGGTAACTGTATTGGCTGATCCATTCGCTGATAATATACCAGATGACAGGCACGCTGATGACGAAGGCAATGCCCACATATTGGAGGAAGGTGCGGATGAGGTCTCGGCGTATTCGGTTGCTCGTGGAGCCAAACACCTTGCGAATGGCAATCTCCTTGCTGCGCTGCTGAATGAAATAGGTGGACATGGCGACAAGCCCCAACAGCGAGATGACGATGGCGATGAAAGCAAAGAGGGCGATAATCTTTGAAAGTCTCAACTCCGACTCAAACACCGATTCAATGCTCTTGTCAACGAACGGATGTGCCTGGTTTAGCTCCTCATGGAACACCTCTTTATATATGCGCTGTATCTCCTTGTATGTTTTAGCGGGATTTCCCTCAAACTGAATCGTAACGTTCCATGGGTTCTCCACCTTGTCCTTGATGCAGAGCAACAGCGGATATACTTTGGTCTCCGTGATGTTGCGCAGTCGGAAAACGTTGAGAATGCCACCAAACGCCGCATCCTCTGGGAAGAGAAAGAATTTTGTTTGTTTGTAAAAATCACTCATGTGACTGTCCGTGGGCTTCATCTTCAAATCACCCACTGCCTGGTCATTGAGATAAATTACGGGTCGATGTCCCACGTGGTTGTCATGTTTTAGCGACAGTCCATATACTTTCATGTAGTTGGGGTCGCCGATAAGCATTTGGAAAGAATAGACCTTGTCCTTTCCCGTCACCGTATTGTTGTTGCCACCGTCCTGCGGGGTTCCATCAGAACAGGACACTAATTTCACTCCCGAAACCTGCTTCACCTTGTTGAGGAATACCGGGAAGTCCGTGCTGCTGAAAGCCTCTCCTTGATAGAGACAAATCAGGTTTTTCGTGTTGAAACCCAATGGCGCGTTCACAAGGTGCAGCATTTGCAGCGACATGATGGTGGCACAGGCGAGCATCACGATGGTGATGATGTTCTGAACCACGATGAACACCCTGCCCAGCACCATCTTCGTGCGGTGCCTGAAGGTTCCCCTCACCACCTCGATGGGCTTGGCTTTCGACAAGACATAGGCGGGGATGATGCCCGAGATGAAGCCGACGAGCAGCGTGAAGGCAAGCAACAGGCCGATGACCGCAGGCGTTGCGAGCACACGCATGTCCATGGTGGTGCTGAGCAAGCGACCAGTCATTGGGGCGAAAGCCAACGCAAGCGACACTGCTACCAGCAGGGAGATGAAACAGAGCGTTGAGCTTTCTATCATCAGCCGCAGGATGATGTGCTTGCGTTTTGCGCCGAAGAGACGTCGTGCCGCCATCTCCCGCGCACGATAGCCCGATTGCGCCACCGTGAGGTTGATGTAGTTCATGATGGCAAAGAGCAGCACAACCAAGCCTACAATGAAAAGCAAGTTAACCAGTCGGCTGTTTCCAATGCGCAAGTTGTCGTTGTAGTTGTCGTAACCAGAGAAATATATTTTGTTCAGCGGCACCAAGAACGGTCTGCAATAGAAGGGCACCTTGTCGAAATCAGGCCAGAACGAGTGAATGAATTTGCCGAACTCTTTCTCTCGCCCCATCATCTTTGCGCCCTTTCTCACTTGCAGGAAGATACTTGCACCCGAAAAATTCACTGCCTTGGGGAAAGAATCGTCCATATTCGCCGTGTTGTGATACCGTTCCCAGGAGAAGTCGATGATCATTTCCACGTTCTTGTTGATGAGCGTATTGTCGAAATCCTCCACCACGCCGGTGACATGGTATCGAATGCTGTCGTTCCATGTAATCTCGCGACCGAGCACTTCCTCCGTGCCAAACCATTTGTTGGCAAACCGCTTGGTAACGACCACGTTGTTCCGGTCGTTCAGACAGGTCTGCCTGTCGCCCTGCAGCAGCTTGAAGTCGAACATGGAGAAGAAGGTGGAATCGGTCTCCAACACCGTTGCCTTGTAGAACTCATCTCCCTTTTGTAGCCGCAGGTTCGAGACGACAAAGCCGCAGGTGTTTTCTATTTCCGGATAATTCTTGCGAAAACGACTCAGTATGGCATGGTGGAATCCAAGTTCCTTTTCATGGTCTTCATAGAAGTCGAGACCCATCGCGTAGATGCGGTCGCCCTTGCTGTGCTGACGGTCGACACTCTTCTCCTGCCAGGTATAAACGCCGATGAGCAGCACGAACATGAGCGAGATGCTCAGTCCGAACACGTTGATGGCAGTGTACACCTTGTTCCTTGACAGGAAGGTGAAATAAGATTTGAGATTGAATAGCTGTTTCATAATTGCGTCTTTTTTTTCGATAATAGACCTGAGAAACGTACCTCATTCGGCGTTACTCTACTCTTGTTTGATATTCTTTACCGGGTTCTCATTACTTGCCATGTAGCTCTGAATGGCCACTGCGCAGAATGAGATAAGCAGCACGAGGATGCCAGCAACGATAATCCACGGCCACCACACGATGCGGTAACTGTATTGGCTGATCCATTCGCTTGCGAAATACCAGATGACAGGCATGCTGATAACGAAGGCAATGCCCACATATTGGAGGAAGGTGCGGATGAGGTCTCGGCGTATTCGGTGGCTCGTGGAGCCAAACACCTTGCGGATGGCAATCTCCTTGCTGCGCTGCTGAATGAAGTAAGTGGACATGGCGACAAGCCCCAACAGCGAGATAAGAACGGCAAGGAACGAGAAGATGGTGAGGATGCGCACAATGCGGGTCTGTTCCTTATACACCTCGGCTATCTTCTGATTGAGGTAAGGCGACTCCTGCGTCAAGTCCTCATGATAAACTTTCTTGTAAGTCTCCTGCACCAGTCGGTAGGCTTCTTGCTCGTCGCCTTCCACCTTGATGAGTACATTGTTCGCAAAATCGTCGTGTGCGATTTGGTCGAACAGGTAAACCACCGTCACCTGATCGTCGGCGTTGTCCATATCAATGGTGTAAAGGTGGAAATCATTCAGAATGCCGTTGATTTGTTCTCGCTCGTAAGTCTCGTTATAGCGGAATGCCCTTTCATCAGGTTTCAACTGCATTACCGAGTGGAAGTTGGGCGACACAAAGAGCTTGGCGGAATCGCCCTGCGCAAATTGCTTCTTCACCTCGATGCCCAGCAACGGCAGGTAATCCTTGTCCGCATAAAAGCGTTGGCAGCGCACAGCCTTCTTGCCAATGTAAGCCATCTGGTTGAATCCGCCCAAGAGAGGCGAGCACAAGCACACGGAAACCTTCTTGACTGGTGTCAGTTGTTGCAAGTTTTTCTTAAAGAGATTGGCTTTGCGGGCATCCTGTGGAACACCGATTTCCATCACGCCCTGGGTGTCATAGCCCAACGGGGCATTGATGAGGTGCTGTATCTGGCAGCTGCCGATGAGTGCTACGGCAATGAAGATGATGGTGATGGCGTTTTGCACCACGATGAACACCTTACTGAACAGCATCTTGGTCTGGCGACGGAAGGTGCCGCGAACCACATCAATGGGCTTCACCCGCGACTGAATGACTGCCGGAAGAACTCCCGCCAATATACCTACTGTCAGCACAATGCCTACCAACAACAGGTTGATGGGGATGAACAGCTCGGCGATGGTGATGTGGGTGTCCAACAACTGGCAGGTATAAGGAATGGAAGCCCATGCCAACAACACGGAAAGAACAACTGAGCAGCAGCAAAGGCATACGCTTTCGATGACCAACCGCCAGAGGATGTCGCTCTTCCGGCTGCCCAACAGCCTCCTTGTTGCCATTTCCTTGGATCGGTTGCCCGACAGAGCGACCGTCAGGTTGATGTAGTTCATCACCGAGAACACCAAGATGATGATACCGATAATGAAAATGAGATAGACCAAGCCGCTCTTTCCGCGCTGGCATACGTTGGAATAGTATTCTGAAAAATAGCTCTCGCCGAATGGTATCAGGCGGAACTTGCAGTCAATCTTGAAATTTTCTTTGTATATCTTTGGTAGAATACGGTTAACATTATTTTCCAATGCGTCGATATCTGTACCTGATCTCAAGCTCAACACCACATCCGGACTGCCGAAATTACCGTCGATCTTAAAGAGCCAAGGTATGCGCTCGCGTAGCAGCTCGTACCGCCCGATGATGTCACAGTCGGGGAAAGAGGTTCCGTTCATGTTCTCATAGATGCCCCTTACATACACTTTCCGGTTCTCCACCGTCAACACCTTGCCCATTGCATTGCCGTTGCGGAACAGCATCTGCGCCAACTTCTGGGAAATCACCACGTCGCTCAGTCCGTTCAGGGCCGTGGCGGCATCACCTTCTGCAAGCGGTTGATTGAACATAGGGTAGAACGTGGAGTCGGTGTACATCATGGTCACTTTCACATTGTCCTCGTCGGCCGTTGTCACATGTTGTTCACGGTTGATGTGGAAAGCACAGCCTTTTTCTATTTGTGGCAGTTGCTTTTGCAGCACTCTGATGATTTCGCGCGATGTTCCGCTCATCTTGTCGGAACTGAAATCACAGCCCAACAAATAGAGCCTATCCACGTTCGTGATGTTTTTGTCGATGTTCGTTTCGTGCTGATAGTAGAGACCTATGAGAATAACGAACGCAAAGCTAATGCTCAGTCCGAACACGTTGATGGCGGTGTACACCTTGTTCCTCGAGAGGAAGGTGAAATAAGATTTGAGATTGAATAGCTGTCTCATTTTTATTGATTGTCTTTGATATGGTTTACAGGATTCTCATTCGCGGCGATTCGGCTTTGGAAATATACCGCCGTCAGAGAGAGGAGCATACATACCGCGCCCGCAGCAAGATAGATCCAAGGTGAAAGCGAGATACGATAATTATAGGTGGAGAGCCAATGCGTCATGATGACATGAATGACAGGCACGGCTATGACAAATGCCACCAACACATAGACGGCGAATGTGCGCAGCAGCTTCACGAGGATTTGTCGGTTGTTGCTTCCGAACACCTTGCGCACGGCGATTTCCTTATAGCGTTGCTGAATGAAATACAGGCTCATGGCGATTAGCCCCAACAGAGAGATGACGATGGCAATAAAGGCAAACAGCATGACAATCTTTGAAAGACGAATCTCTTTGTCAAAGAACATTTGCAGTTGCTGGTCTACGAAAGGCTTTTCAGCTTCCACGTCCTCTTTGAACACCTCTTTATAGATTTTTCTTATCTGCTCGTATCCTGCCATAGGATCACCAGTGATTTTCATCACGAAATGCCACGGACGTAAGACTTCTTTATGGTAGATCCACACGCCAATGGGGTGTATCTCGCTGGTGATGTTTCCAATCCGGAAGTCTTTGAGCACGCCTCTGATAGGAGTCTTTTTCCCGGAAGGACCCAAATCAATGTATCTTGCGTCGGGTTTCAAGCCAACTTCCTGAAGGGTATGCTGGGTGACGTAAATGCCTTCTTGGGATGCCAAGTGATAATCTTTTACAAGTTGAAGCCCCAACACCTTGAAATAATTCTCATCGCCCCTGAACATTTGGAAGCTGAGCGTGCGCCCGTTAATCTCCATCGTCTGGTTGTTTCCTCTGTCCAACGGGATGCCTTGACAAGCGGTGATGCCCTTAACAAAAGGTAAATGAGCTATGCGTGACTTGAATTGTTCGATGGGCACACTGTCAGCTGAGGGGTTTTCGATTTTGATCAGGTTGTCGGTGTCGTAGCCCAACGGAGCCGATAAGAGATGGTGGGTCTGCAAACCAATGGTCAACGAGCACGCCAACAACAAGATGGTTGCCGCGCTTTGCAAGATGATGAACAGTTTGCTGAATCCCATCTTCACATGGGTGCGAAACGTTCCACGAACCACATCAATGGGTTTCGAGCGTGAAATGAATACAGCGGGGAGCATACCTGCCAGTATGCCTACCATTAAGACGAACGCAAAGATGACGAGCAGATTGGTTGGGCTGAACAGGTGAACCATGTTGATTTCGGTTACCAGCAACTTGTCGGCATACTTTACAAATGCGAATGCCAAGCCAATGGCGATGAGCAGGGAACACAAACACATGACAATACTTTCCAATATCAGCCTTTCCATGATGTGCTTTCGCTGACTGCCAAAGAGACGTCGGGTAGCCATCTCTCTTGCTCGCCTGCCGGATTGTGCCACCGTGAGGTTGATATAGTTGAAAACGGAGAACAGAAGTATCATGATTTCTACTGCAAACAGCATGTTGACGAGTTTCCGGTCGCCTCGCGATGTTGCACCCGACGAGCTTCCTATCTCTGAGAAATAAAGCTGCTTGAGCGGAACAAAGACCATCTTGGTTTTGACACCGGGCATCTGGTACAGCCAGTTTACGTCTTTCATGAACTTGTCGATGTCCTTGCCTTTCGTCCTGATATCATGATGGGGCTTCATCAGAAACATCAACTCCGCACCCGTGGCGTTGTTCATGTACTCGCTGGTCATCCCCGGATTGATTCCCTTTACGTTCTCGAAGCGCGCGATAACGTCGGCACCGTCAATGCTCGAGCCTTCCATCTTGCGTGCCACGCCCGTAATGACAAGGCGAACGGTATCGGAATAAACCAAGGGCTTGCCTATCGGATCAACATTGCCGTAGAGCTGCCGGGCTGTCTCCTCGGTCACCACTGCGCTATTCACTGCATCCAACACATGGTTGCGATCGCCGCGAATCAGCTCAAAATCGAAGATACGATAGAAAGTAGAATCCGTGAAAAGAATACGTTTCATCACTTTCTCGGTGGTGGGCAAGTTCAATTTAAAATTGGAACTAACTAAAGCGCAACTACTTTCTATCTCTGGATAACGCTGTTTCAGGTGCTTCTGTATATACCAGTGTGAGCCGGTGGTGGCTTCTTTCTGCCCGTTGTGCTCCATATCATAGCCCTGCGCATAGATACGGTCGGCCTTGCTGTGCATGGTATCGACGGCGTATTCCTGTTGGGTGTACAAGCCGATGATGATGACGAACATCAGGCTGATTGACAGTCCGAACACGTTGATGGCGGTATACACCTTGTTCCTCGAAAGGAAGGTGAAATAAGATTTGAGATTGAATAGTTGCTTCATGACTTATTTACTTGTTATTTCGATACCAATATGAGTTGCTTATTGCTCCTGCGCCAATTCATTTTACTTGTTATTCCAAAACCAAAATTTCGTTGTCTTTGTAGCTTTCGTACCCGCTCACGATGACTCGCTCGCCGGGCTGAAGACCTTCCAGCACCTCGTAATACTGCGGATTCTGCCGTCCGATGCGGATGTTGCGACGGTAGGCTTTCTTGCCATCCTTGTCGAGTACGAAGATCCATTGCCCGCCCGTCACGCTGTAAAACGTTCCCTTGGGGATGAGCACCGCCCGCTTCGACTCGCCCAACTGCAGGTCGACATAATAGGTCTGGCCCGTTCGGATGTTGGTCGGACGCTTGCCGCTGAACACGAAATCTATCTTGAACCTGCCGTCTTTCACCTCGGGGTACACCTTGCGCACGGTGAGCGAATAGTGCTTACCGTTCTGTTCGAAGGTCGCCGTGAGCCCTTGGTGCACCCGATCGATGTAATGCTCGTCGACCTGCGCCTCCACTTTATAGTCGCTGAGGTCGTTGATGACACCAATCTTCTGTCCTGGAGAGATACTCTGTCCCAGCTCGATGTTGAGCTGTCCCACCTCGCCGTCGATTTGCGAGCGCACGTTGAGATGCTCCTTGCGCTGTCGTACCAATTCCACATTGCGCCTCATCGACGAAAGGTTGTCGTTCATCTGGTTCATCTGCGCGCGACGGAGCTGCGCATCTTTCTTGAGTCGTTGCGCAATCAGTTCGTTCTTTTTCACGGCTAATTCGTAGTCTTCCTTAGCCTTGAGATATTCCTCGCGACTATTGAGCTGCTCCTGCTGCAATGCTGTCTGATGGTTGTAGGTTCGCTTCTTGGCCTGTACGTCCATTGACAGCTGTGCTGCCTCGTTCTGATTGTTGAGTCGGTCCTGTTCCATCGTAATCTGCGTGTTGCGAAGCATGTTCTGCTTCTCCGCCAGTTCGCTTTCGGCATTGAGGATTTCAAGGTCGAGATTGCTGTTGTTCAGCCTCACGATGACATCGCCCTTTCTGACATGGGAGCCTTCCTCCGCCACTCTCTCCATGACTACGCCGCCTTCTTCCGGCGAGATCTGCACCACCTGGATGGGCACCACATTGCCGTCTACGCTCACATAATCGTCAAACTGCGCTTGCTTCACGTCGCCGATGCTCAGCCCCCGACTGTCGACTTTCAGTGTCGATGAGAAATTTCCCAGAGCCAACCACAGCAGCGCAGCCACCACAATAACGCCTCCCCCTATCCAAGTCCAATACTTTCGGGGTATCCAAAACTTCTTTTGTTTTATTTCAATGTCCATGTTCGTATTCCTTTATAATAGTTGACCAATCGTTGTTTCATCTCAAGCATCAACTGCATTTGCAGCAGTTTGATGCGGCTGTCGAGCAAGGTTTGCGCCGCTGTATGCAGGTCGAAAGTCGAGAGCATGCCCTCCTCGTACTTGCGCGACGCCAGATGCCAGGCTATGGAGTCGGCCGCTGTCTTCCGTTCCATCTTCATGAGCTCACGCGAATAACCGTCACGGTCGAGCACCGCCTGCGCAATATCATCGTGCAGTTTGCGGTGCGCGTCTTCCAAATCGAGCTTGCTTGCCTCCCATTCGGCTCTCGCCCTGCGTGCGGCACGCCAGCGCGAAGGCATGAAAAGGGGGATGGACAATGAAAGGTAGACATATTCGCCCATGTTGTTGTTGAACTGTTTGCCGAAGTTGTCGGTCTTACTGCTGCCCTGCGAGAGATTGCGGTAATAGTTGGTGTTGATTCCTCCGCCCAACGCCAGGACGGGCAGCAGCTGTCCGCGTTGTATAAGATAATGGTAGCGGGCGTTCTTGACATTGAACGCTGCCGTCCTCACTTCCGGCGATTCAGCTTGGAAAGCGGCATAAAGGTTCTCGGCATCGTCGGCAACAGACAGGTTCGCGGTCAACAGAGTGTCGAGGGCAAGCGTATCGTCTACGGGAAAATTCATCTCCGCTTTCAAAGCCATCAACGCCAAACTGGCTGCGTTCTGCTGGTGCAACAGGTTGTAATCGTCCTCCGCCACCTGGCTTTCCATCTGCGCCACGTCGGGTCGCGACTTCTCCCCAAGGTCGAACATCGCACGGGTCTTGCGAAGCAACGCCTGACTATCGGCCAATTTGCGCCGTGCCAAGCCAATGCTCTGCTGGCTGTACACCGCCTCCACGAATTTCGCCATCACGGCTATGGCCTTGTCATCGGCAGTCTTTTGCAGAACCGTCATACTTTTGGCACGCGCCAGTCGAGCTTGCTGAAAGGCATTCCAGGTACGGCCACCATCAAACAATGGCACCTCCGCCCCAATGCTGTAATAATTGTTGAAGGTGGTGATGGTGTTGTAGGTGTTCGTCTCTGGGTTGATGTTACGTCCCCAGGCATACTGCGCCGTGGTCTGTGCCGACACCGTGGGCAGAAGGTCGAGCCTCGCCGTGCGCTCGTCAACCTTGCTCTGTCGCACCTCCAATCGCTGTTTGCGCACTCCGTTGTTGTGCTCCACCGCATACTGAATGCAGCGGTTCATGGTCCAAGTCTCTTGCGCCAATAGCGGAAGAGCGGCCAAATCTAATAATATTATCGTAATTGCTGTTCTCATACGCATAAACAGTTGCCAATGCCGTGCCAGAAACATAACATCTTATCTATCTGCACGTTGCGTAAAAAGCGCGATTACAAGCCTGTCCAACAATTAGACACTACTGCCCAATTATTTGACAGTGAGGCCCACAGTCCCCACGATGTCCTCTCATGCGGCGCACTGGTTTTTATGATATGATTTTTAGACAACGGCTTGATACTAAGGAGAAAAAAGAATATCTTTGCAAAAACAACAACCTTTCCGCCACTCCCGTGAAAGGCTGTGCAACTGGTAGACAGACATTAGACAATAGATGAAACAAGGTAGCATACTGATAGTTGACGACAACCGCAACATCCTCACCACGGTGAAGATGCTGATAGAAAATGTATTCGAGCATGTCGCGGCGATAGCCAAACCAGAGAATATCCCCACCCGCCTACGCGAGGACAAACCCGACGTGGTGCTGCTCGATATGAATTTCCGCAGCGGCATCAACAATGGCAACGAGGGACTCTTCTGGCTACGCGAGATCAAGAAACTGAGTCCTCGCACACAGGTGGTGCTCTTCACGGCTTACGCCGATATTGAATTGGCGGTGACGGGCATCAAGGAGGGCGCAACCGACTTCGTGGTAAAGCCTTTCGACAATGCCAAACTCATCGATACGCTCACCAATGCCTACCGAAAAACCCAAAAAACCATCCGGAACGCCACCACCCATGAGGGAGAAATGTACTGGGGCGTGTCGCCGACCATGCAAGACCTGCGCCTGATGGTGGAGAAAGTAGCGGCCACCGATGCTAACATCCTCATCACGGGCGAGAACGGAACTGGCAAGGAAGTGCTGGCCAAAGAGATTCACCGCCTGTCGAAACGGCACGACCACCGGATGATGCCCATCGACATGGGAGCCATCACGGAGACGCTTTTTGAAAGCGAACTCTTCGGACACACGAAAGGTGCTTTCACGGATGCCAAGACAGACAAGCCGGGAAAGTTTGAACTGGCGGAGGGAGGCACGTTATTTCTCGATGAGATAGGTAATCTGAGTTATGCGTTGCAGGCAAAGCTGCTCACGGCCTTGCAGCGCAGGAGCATCGTGCGTGTGGGAGGCAGCGAGCAGATTCCCATCGATGTGCGACTGATTTGCGCCACCAACCGAGACCTGCAAGAAATGGTGACCAACGGCGAATTTCGCGAAGACTTGCTCTACCGCGTTAACACCATTCACCTGCATCTGCCGCCCTTACGCGAGCGCAGGGAAGACATCACGGCCTTGGCGGACATTTTCCTTAAACGCTATGCGACGATGTACAACAAGCCAGAGACAAGATTCTCGGCCGGCGCCATGACCAAGCTCGAAGAACAACCTTGGTACGGTAACATTCGCGAACTGCAACATGCCATGGAGAAAGCGGTTATCCTGTGCAGCGGCACGACGATTGCCGAGGACGACATAGAGAGTGGCCCCGCCCGACAGGAGAAACCAATTGAGGACGTGCGCACGCTCGACGAGATGGAACGAAGGCTCATCGAGAAAACCATCCGTGAATGCGATGGTAACCTCTCGCAAGTGGCATTCAGGTTAGGTATCTCCCGACAGACTTTATACAACAAGATTAAACGCTACGGACTATAAGCCCATGAACGTGATTGTTATCATACTCTGCCTGGCATTGCTTGCCGCCATCGTTGCCTATCAGCAACTGTGGCGACGGTATCGGCGCGACCTTGGCAAGGTGACATTCATGTTCAACGCCATAGACATCGGCGACTATACTTTCCAGTTTCCCATCAACAAGAAGTACGGCAGCGAGCTTTTGCTCAACGAGTCGCTCAACCGCGTGAAGGAAATCCTACAACACGCCCGAGATGAACAGATAGAACGGGAAAAATACTTCGAACTCATACTCGATTCGGTGGATACGGGCATCTTGGTAGTCGACGTGGAGCGGGGCATCGTACTCCGCAGCAACCGGGCCGCACTTAACCTGCTGCAGGTGGAGACCATCACTCACATCAATCAGATTAAGGAGAAAATGGCGGGATTCTCTCTGCGCGAGACCCACACAACTCTCAAGAGTCGTCGGGTGCGCATCATCGGCTTCAGCGACATCAAAGGCGAGCTGGCCAACCAAGAGATAGACAGCTGGGTGAAGCTCATCCGCGTACTCACCCATGAAATCATGAACACCGTCACACCCATCATATCGCTGAGCGACACCCTACTCCAAAACTCACAGGGCGAGCAACGCCAGGGATTAGAGGTCATCAGCAGGACTGGCAAGGAACTGATGCGCTTTGTGGAGAATTACCGCAAGTTCACGCATGTGCCCACACCCACACCCACTCTGTTCTATGTCAGACCATTTCTCGAACGCATGGTGAGCCTCATTCGCCCGATGTTAAAGTCCGACGTGAACGTGAGCTGCGAGGTAGAACCTGGCGACTTGCTGGTGTATGCTGACGAGAGCCTTGTCAGCAGGGTGGTCAACAACTTACTGAAAAACGCTTCCGAGGCCATCGGAGAGGAAGGGCAAATCACACTGCGCGCATACACCAACGCGCAGGAATCCGTCATCATCGACATCACCGACAACGGAGCGATGATTCCCGATGACGTGGCAAGCCACATCTTCGTGCCCTTCTTCACCACCAAGCCGCAGGGAAGCGGCATTGGTCTGTCCATTTCCCGACAAATCATGCAGGCTTGCAATGGCTCCATCGATCTCATCACCGATAAGACCGACGGACTGACCACCTTCCGCCTGACATTCTTTTAACCCAACTCAAGTCTTGGATTTACATATTAGGCAGTCATGGCGTAGGCTCCAAGAGCTGCCAAGCTTTTGCTGTTCTCAATCATCCGTATGACAGAACTTTCAGATTTCGCACCGATTTTTCTTTACAAAATGCCTCTCATAATTCTCGTGTAGACCACCAACGGTACAATTGGTCGCAAATGCGCCAAAAATGAGTTACATTTGTAATCCTTTGCTATTAAATACGTTATACCAAAGCCACCTCTTTTCATTCCTATTTTTACCGCTTCTTGTCGGCAAAAGCATGGAGATAAGCATCGAATATGCATGCTTTAAGGTTGCAATAGCATGTGAATAACACTTCAAAAGGATGGTTCTAAGTGCGTAAAGTCAATGCTCTAACCTAAAAAAGACGTTTACCCTGATTAAATTGGCGTACTTTTGTCTACCGCTTGCCTATTGATTTTTTCTATTTTGAAGATTTTCAATGGTCGTTTTTTGGTAAAACGATAGAACAAAAACAATGGTTTCGTTGTCCAAAAATAATATGGCTTAAAAGGCGCAGCTCGTTCATTGAAGAGGATTTGTTGTACCATCAATGAAACAAACGTACAAAGATTGTTATTTCCAACAAACCACCTTTCTTCAATGAAAGAGCTGTGATGAATATATGGATTCATTCCCCAAGAGCCGTCAAAACGTTCTCTATGTTTCAGGAAAGAGTACCACTCCCTCTTGCTTCTGACCATCCATCAAAATACGCAATGGGGCATCAAACCGAACATGGCGAACATAAGTGGTCTCTTCGACAGCTGGCATGGCATCCAAAACATCTTGCCTGAACAAGCCACTGCCACCCACTTCATCAATCGTAAAATAGCCCACACCGAAACTGGTGAGGTTTTGAAAGAAGTGCGTGCCTTGACTTGGGTCGATTCGGTAGTTGTTTAATGTGGTTTCAACAATGACCTTTGCACCGCTAATTTGTGGCCACTTTACGGGAATACCCAACCAAGGATCGCTCGAACCCCAACGTCCCGGACCTATCAACACATAACCTTGACCACGAGATAAGAACTGCTCGTTGAGCTTTTCTATTTCCCCTACAATCGCAGGATTATTCTTCGCTGTGAAAGAAGCATTGGTTTTTACATAAACAACGTCACAAACATCGTCCATGATGCCATGCCCTAACGAGTTGTGCGAACGCAACAAACACCGATCATCGGCGATGGCGACAACGTCCTCGTCGAGCATTTGCTTGGAATCGACAATGGGACGAATTTGCAATAAGTAAAATTCTCCTGTCCTATCGGCATTGATATCACAGGCAAACTCTATCTCCACGGGGCAACGCATGCTCTCCGCACCATAGTTCATCGCCATTTGCATGATGGGTGCCAAAGGGAACACATCGTGTTGCAGCACGCTACAGAAAGATATAATCTTGCGCCCTCCGTCGTACAGTCCATCTCTAATCATCTGATTGTTAGGGTCGTAAGTAGACGCAATGTATTGCAGCGAGCCATCTTTCTCTGCAGATTTTACATCTAACTTGAGGATGTTGAAACCGTCGTCTACCTGAAAATCCTGTCCCACGTGAGCCGTATCGAGGGCATAAAATTGCGTTTGGGTCTCGCGCAACGCCTTTTCCAGTTCACTGGTTTGCAGGACATGGCGAGGATGATAAGGGGATACACGCAAAGTTTGACCACCATCTACGATGTATTTACCCAATCCCAAAGCCAATGAGGCAATGCCCTCCTCGGCCTTTTCGTTGCCAATGGGATAATAATTCAACGAACGCAGCACCCCACTTATCTTGGGATAATAGTGCGTATCATACTGCTTGCCCACCACTTCTTGCAGGATAACCGCCATTTTTTCTTGATCGATCAGGTTGCGGGTAGCTGTCATGTAAGCCTTGGAATCGTGATAAAACACCGATGCATACACGCCCTTGATGGCACAGGCCAACATTTGGAGCATCAACTGCTTGTCATCAAGCGCGGGAATCATATAAGTCGAATAGATTCCGGCAAAAGGTTGATAATGCGAGTCTTCCAACAACGAACTGGAACGAATGGCTATCGGACTCTTGGTGGCATCGAAAAACGTGATAAAGTCGTCGCGCAGACGCTCTGGCAGCTTGGCTTGCAAGAAACTTTGCAGTATCTCTTCGTCTGTTGCATCGCTTAAAGCAACGTCATAAAGATTGTTCTCGTCCATGAATTGGTCGAACAAATCCGTACAAAGCACCAGCGTTTTCGGAATTTGCACCTTCACTCCTTCGTACTGATTAAAGTCGGGGTGCATCTTGATGATATGGTCTAAGAAAGCAAGGCCACGCCCTTTTCCGCCCAACGAGCCTTCGCCGATACGGGCGAAGTGGGCATATTGGTCGAATTTCAATCGGTCGAACACCGCTACCACGCCAATGTTTTTCATCTTACGGTATTGCACAATGGCATCGAAGATGATTTGCCGATGCGCCTGCAAGTCTTGCAATTTGTCCCAAGTGATGTTTTTAAGAAACTCGGAGATGGGGAAAATTGAGCGTGCACTAAGCCAACGACTCATGTGATTGCGCGAGACATGGAAGCGAAACGAATCGTCTGGTATCTTAAAAATGTTGTCTTGCAGCTCTTTGAGCGAATGCACGCGCATGATTTCCTGACGGGTATGAGGGTCTCTGAAGATGAAATCGCCAAAGCCCATGTGTTCTTCAAAGATATGACGGAGGTCTATTCCCATCACCTTCGAGTTCTTGTCGACAAAGCGGAAGCCCTCCCTTTCGGTCTTTTCTCGATTGCTCGACTCCGAGCTTTCCACTATCAAAGGTAGGTAAGGGTCACGCTTGCGAATCTCGCGCAACAGTTTCAAGCCCGCTTCGGGGTCTTTCACTCCGCCTTTAGGATAACGGGCATCGCTGATAACGCCTAAGATGTTATCCGCAAAACGATTGTAATAATCCATCGCTTCCTCGTAGGTTCGAGCCAAAACAACCTTTGGACGACCACGCATGCGCAACGTAGCAGCATGTCGATTCAATGCCTCAAAGGACAAATGCTTGTTCTGTTCCAATATGTAACTGTACAGATTGGGCAGTATGGAACTGTAAAAACGAATACTGTCTTCTACCAACAATATCATTTGCACGCCCCCTTCGATGATATCATGCTCCAAGTTCATCTTGTCTTCCATCAGCTTGATGATGGACATAATGAGATTCGTGTTGCCCAACCAACAAAAGACATAATCGAAAATGCTCAGGTCTTCGTTCTCCATCCTACGCGTAATGCCATGCGAAAAAGGCGTGAGAACGATGCAATGAATATCAGGAAAGGCACCTTTAATATTGTGCGCTACGGTAAAAGCATCATTGTCAGCGGTTCCTGGCATACATATCACCAAGTCAATCGGTGTGGACTGAAGAATGCGGGTAGCCTCTTCCGTGGTACTCACCTGTGTAAAGGTGGGCGGATAGCGTAAACCCAACTCCATATACTCGTTGAAAATTTTCTCCTCTACCCTGCCGTCATCTTCCAACATGAAGGCGTCATAGGGGTTGGCAACGATTAAGACATTATAAATACGTCGCATCATGAGATTGACAAAAGTCACATCCTTCAATAAAAAATTACGCCATTGAGAAGGCACAGAATCGTTCATAAATGTTTTTTTCAAGAAGTAAGAACTAACCAAATGAAAGAGGTTTCCAAAATGAAGAACTTCCTTTCATTGGATCATATAGACACGACAAATGTAGGAAATACAATGTATATGTACAAATTTCCAACGAACTTTCATCTGTCCTCCCGACAAATATTATATAAGGTGTAATTCCATCAGTTTTCACATTTATAAACATTGACATCGGAATTTATCCTTTTATATTTGGTAGGTATTTATAAATAAACTATATTTGCCACGTCTTGGATAATATCCATGACATGTATAACCAACTAATTAAATAAATTCTACTATGGAAATTGAAAAAATCATGCAAGACCTGGAGAAGAAGCATCCAGGCGAATCTGAGTATTTACAAGCTGTCAAAGAGGTGCTTATATCCGTAAAGGACGTGTACAACGAGCATCCAGAGTTTGAGAAAGCTAAAATCATAGAGCGCATTGTTGAGCCAGAGCGCATCATCATGTTCCGCGTACCTTGGGTAGACGACCAGGGAGAGGTTCATGTTAACATTGGTTACCGCGTACAATTCAACGGCGCCATTGGTCCGTACAAAGGCGGATTGCGTTTCCACCCATCTGTGAACTTATCTATCATGAAGTTCTTGGGCTTTGAACAAACTTTCAAAAACGCATTGACTACATTGCCTATGGGTGGTGCCAAAGGTGGTTCTGACTTCTCTATTCGCGGAAGAAGCGATGCAGAAGTGATGAGATTCTGCCAATCATTCATGTGCGAACTCTACAAGCATATTGGGCCAAGCACTGACGTTCCTGCTGGAGATATTGGTGTTGGTGGTCGTGAAATTGGCTATTTGTTCGGTCAATACAAGAAGTTAGTAGGTCGCTGGGAAGGCGTTCTCACCGGTAAGGGTTTGGAATATGGCGGTTCTCGCATTCGTCCAGAAGCAACAGGATTTGGTGCTTTGTACTTTGTGAACCAAATGTTGCAGACACGCAACATTGACATCAAGGGCAAGACAGTAGCTATCAGCGGTTTCGGTAACGTAGCATGGGGTGCAGCTCTCAAAGCTACAGAATTGGGAGGAAAGGTGATTACCATTAGTGGTCCTGACGGTTACATTTACGATCCCAATGGCATCAGCGGCGAAAAGATTGCCTACATGCTCGAATTACGCAGCAGCGGTAATGACGTTTGCAAACCATACGCCGACAAATTCGCAGGCTCTGAATTCCATGAAGGCAAGAAACCTTGGGAACAGAAAGCCGATATTTACTTGACATGTGCTACTCAAAATGAGTTGAACGGTGAAGATGCCGATCGCATTTTGGCCAACAAGCCTCTCTGTGTAGCAGAAGTAAGTAACATGGGATGTACAGCTGAAGCTGTTGACAAGTTCGTTGCAGCCGGACAACTCTTTGCTCCTGGCAAGGCAGTGAACGCTGGTGGTGTGGCAACATCGGGTCTTGAGATGACTCAGAACGCCATCCGCTTGAGCTGGAGCGAAGCTGAAGTGGACGAGAAGTTGCACTACATCATGCACTCTATCCACGAACAATGCGTGAAATACGGTACACAACCTGACGGATACATCAACTATGTGAAGGGTGCTAACGTGGCCGGATTCATGAAAGTAGCCCATGCCATGATGGCTCAGGGTGTGGTATAAACCCAAAATAACGTAGGGTGAAGTTTCAAAAAATAAGTATTTTATTTTTAATTCTACTGACAGGCTTTACCTTTCTGCTGGCTCAAAAGCAGAAGGGTAAAGCCACTTATTATTCTAAAAAAGCGACAGGAGCACGCACAGCCAGCGGAGAAAGGCTGCACCATGATAGTATGACGTGTGCCCATCGCACCTATCCATTTGGAACATTATTAAAGGTAACCAATCCTTCTAACAAGCAAGAGGTGATCGTCAAGGTAACTGATAGGGGACCATTCACGCGAGGAAGGATTATTGACTTGTCGTGGGGAGCAGCCAAAGAGTTGGGAATACTCGCCGACGGCGTTGCCATGGTGACGGTAGAACGCGTCGATTCGGCGGACATCATCAAGGTTCCATACCGTTCAAAGGAAAGAAGAGAACTGCCAGAGCTTGACTTTGGCGTTTCTACCGAAGGGGGTAGTTTCATTGATGCATGGGCGGAACAACAGAAACAAAATGCCCATCAAACGAAAGAACAGCTCACTAAATTCAAGAAGGACAATGCTTTAGAAAACAAAAAGAAAACCTTAAAACCGAAAGAGAAACAGAAAAAAAAGAGATAAGAAGAAAACATAATCAACCACTTATATGTAGTTTTTATTTTTTTTATAGTAATTTTGGCATATAAATTCTAAAACTATAACATCATGCATGCTTTCTTATCATCTTTATCAAATAATTGGATTATTTGGTTCTACATTATAGTTTTACTACCTTTTGAAATTTATGATACTTGTAAAGAGAAAGAAAGAAACAGCAAGAAGATTCTCATGCTTCTTATTTGCGGCAGTTTTGCCATAATAGCTGGAATACTATCTTGTATTAAGGGAAAGAACTTGACTATCAGCCCGACTCCTCTTTATATAATCCTCCTTATTTGTTACATAGAAAGCATTACCACATTCTTACAAAGTAGGACAAAAAGAGACCTCGCTTTCCTATGTATATTTTCATTTTTTATGGTAATAATGATACTAAACTTCCTATGAAGAAATTAGTAGCAAGGATAGTTCCTTATGTTGGTTGGGAATGGGGAGACTCTTCTGCTGCATACTGCATCTCTAATCTATAATGATCATAAGAAATGAGGGAAATCGTTCTTACTCACATTTCCTATTTCATACTGCACGCTAGCATGAATTTTTCAATCTCGCTGAGTATTATTTTTGTATTCTCCCAACCAAACCAACCCAAATCAAGAACAAACACCTTCAGCAACCATGGTGGCTCTTCCATGCCTTCTAACGGAATAAACACAGTCCGAAAAATAATAATTTACCCACTTTTTTAAGAGAAAAGTAGTGAACCACTTTTGTCTTCCTTGAACGATGGCAGAATCAATAAAGATAAGGGCGAAACAGCAATTTCATTATTTTTACGTACCTTTGTCACCAAACTCTTAATATAGAAATATGAGTAACAACTTATTATCAGGAAAAAGAGGCATCATCTTTGGTGCCCTTAATGAGCGATCTATCGCTTGGAAAGTAGCTGAAAGAGCTGTTGAAGAAGGTGCTAAAATCACATTATCAAACACGCCCGTAGCAGTGAGAATGGGCACAGTGAGTGCCTTATCCGAAAAGCTTCACTGCGAAGTAATACCCGCTGATGCTACCAGCGTGGATGACTTGGAGAATGTGTTCAAGCAGTCTATGGAGATTCTTGGTGGCAAAATCGACTTCGTGTTGCATGCCATCGGCATGTCACCCAACGTTCGTAAGCATCGTACTTACGATGATTTGGACTACAAAATGCTGGACACGACGCTCGATATTTCGGCTGTTTCTTTCCATAAGATGATACAAAGCGCCAAGAAATTGGATGCCATTAACGAATATGGGTCTATCGTTGCGCTCAGTTATGTAGCCGCACAACGCACTTTCTTCGGCTATAATGACATGGCAGATGCCAAGGCTTTGTTGGAAAGCATTGCGCGCAGTTTTGGTTATATCTATGGCCGAGAGAAGCATGTGCGCATCAACACCATCTCACAATCTCCCACCCTCACCACCGCTGGTCAAGGAGTTAAGGGCATGGATAAGCTCTTTGACTTTGCCAATCGCATGTCTCCACTGGGTAACGCATCAGCAGAAGAGTGTGCAGACTATTGCATCGTGATGTTCTCTGACCTCACCAAGAAGGTCACCATGCAGAACCTTTATCACGATGGTGGCTTCTCTAACGTGGGAATGAGCCTGCGCGCCATGGCCACTTACGAGAAAGGATTAGATGAATATAAAGACGAAAACGGAAAAATTATCTACGGATAAACGCATTACAACAACCAATTATAAGGGCGACGCTACTGATGTAACGTCGCCCCTTTTTATTTCTTCCACTAAAAAAGCAATCTACCAACGGTCTAAAAACCGTTTACTTGCCTTGATAAGTACCCATGAAAAAGATAGTACCCGTACTATGTTCAACAATGGCATACATGAAAGGACGGTTGGCATGGAACATAATAGGACGAGAAGGGGGTGCAGCTGCATCAAGTGTCTCAACCACCGTGACGGCTGCGGCCTTTGAGCCTTCCTCATCAACCTCAATCTTTGCCTTCTGTAAAACCATGGAAACGAAAGCTTTTGCCTTTGACATTTTTGTCAAATCGGCCTTGCCACGCTCAAACATTGTGTTCATCCCTAACAGCTTCAACACATCGTTCAACTCACGGGTGTACGCAGATGTAAAGCGTGGAAGCTTCAAATCAACCTCACTGCTATATGTGTTCTTCAGATTGTCTTTCCACTTTTTGGCGTCCATGGTCTGCAACAAGCTCGACAAATCCTTTCCCTCACGAGGCAAAAGCACCACCATTTCGTACGATCCATTGCCGTATGGAAGCACCACAGTCTGATAGTTGTCGTTCTCTGCGGCAAAGAATCGCTCTTTCTGATGCATCATTTTCACCGTCAACTTCTTGCCGTCAGCCTGCGTAAACGATTCTTGCTGCGTACGCTTTTTATCAAACTGGCGATACCAAATGCCTTTGAAATACAACGCATTGAGTAGATAGGTAACCGCATCTGGATGGACACGATCCAACAGTTTCGGCACCATACCGTGCGTGAGTTCACTCGCCCAGAGGTTGATAAACGACAAAGTAGCTGGTGAACTGAAATCTTGATTGGTTACAAGTGCCTGATATTGTTTTTCAACCACATTCTTAAAGTCTGGCTGCAGCGGTTTATTTTTGTTCGCAACCACAGCATTGGCTATCGAAACCTTGGTCGACTTGTCCAACTTTGGCGATTCTATCATGAGTTGATGGCAAAGAGAATTGATGTCATCCGCCTTGCCTGAACGGAACTCAAGACCCTCCAAGATTTCTTTCTGCGTATCTCCTACCGCTCCATTGGCAAGCATGCCGAGCGCATAGGTCACGCTCAACGGTGAGACAAACACGTCTTGCTGCTCGCCTTTCGACACCTCTTTAAAGAACTTCCAAGCAAACTCATTGCTGTTTTCTACTTGCGCTTGCTGCGCTGTTGTCAGCTTGATGGTTCCCGGATTATACTTCACGTTAGGTGTAACAGGTTCGTCTTCACTACACGATGTCAGCATACCAACCGATAAACAACATGCACCAATTAAAGGAAAAAAATGTTTCATCATATCTATTCTGTTTTAGTTATCTACTGATAGAATGACGAAAACATTGAAATCTTGCACCGATTTACAATTTATTTTTATTTTTTACCCCAACAGTTGCTGCGCTTTTGGCATCACCGAATAGCGTTCGTAGATGTGTAAGCCAAACACTGGCGCCATGGTGTACGCCCATTCCATGATTTCGGCCAAGTTATGTTCGTAGACAATCCACTCTTTATTGCTCAGGAAGAAGTAAAACTCGATGGGCAACCCTGTGTTTGTAGCCTCTAACTGGCGTACCATGCAAGTGAGTTCTGTATTCACTTCGGGCGACTTTCTGAGCCAGTTTTCCATGTATTTGCGATACAAACCCAGGTTTGTGAGGTCGCCTTTCAGCTCTTGCGTCGTCAGGAATCCCTTCTCCTGACACATATCCTTCAGCTCCTGCGTCGCCGGTTTAATGGACAGAAAGTCGAAATAAACCAGTCGTTTCACACGTCTTCCGCCACTTTCCTGCATGCCTTTCCAGTTTTGGAACGACCCATCTACCAGCGTCTTGGGCGACACCGTCACAATGGTATTGTCAAAATTCTGCACCTTTACCGTGGTGAGCGTCATCTCCATCACCTCACCATCCACGGTTGTCGACGGCACTGTAATCCAGTCGCCACGCCGAATCATGTCGTTGCTGGTAAGACGGATGCCTGCCACCAACCCCTCAATGGTATCCTTGAACACCAACATCAGCACGGCAGAGGTAGCACCCAGACCTGCAAACAGCTTCATCGGACTCTTGTCTATCACTAAGGCAACCACCACGATGACACCGATGAAGATGGCAACTATCTTCAATACCCCGCAGAACGATTGCAAATACTGCTGCTTACTTGAGCTATTTGTGGTCTCGAGATGGCGGAACGAGTTAATCACGGCAATGCCCAACTGCACCGAGGTCACCGTGATGTAGATGCTGGTGAGCCGGTTGAGCATCTCTTGCACAAACGGTGCTTCAAAAAACACTAACGGCAACAGTTTGTAAATGACTACCGCTGGAACGATGGCGCAAACCTTGAGCAACACGTCGTGGTTGAGCAGCACCTCGTCCCACGTGGCCTTAGTCCGCGCAGTGATCTTATCAATGACAGGAATCAGCAGTTTCTTGGCGATAATATAGCTAAGCCAAGAAAAGAAAATGGCTGCCAATGACATCGACACATAGCGCACAACGGGTACCGCCATGCCTGTAATTCCACACATCTGGATCAGATTTTCCACAACAATCCGTATCTGTTCCATCGTTTCTGTAATATCCCACATAATCTTTTATTGTTTATTCATGAATAATTTATCTTGACCTATACGTCATGGCAAGCACAACGCACGGCAAACTCTGTCTTGAAAAGCGCGTCCGTTTTTACCGTACATCACCCCTTGGTTGATGATGGCAAAGCACAGCAGGTGCCCGTTTGAAGCCTCACAATAGCCCGCCAAGCTGGTCACACCCGTCACGGTGCCCGTCTTGGCCCACACCTTTCCGCGGGTATAGGTGTCTCTCAGGCGTTTTTTCAACGTACCATCCACACCCGCGGTTGGCATCGATGGCAGCAGATGATGGTAAACGTTCTGGTGTTGATAGCCATATTTAAGCAACTTCACCAGCAGTTCTACGCTGACATAATTGTATAATGACAGTCCGCTACCGTCGGCAATTTTATACCGAGAGGCATTCAGTCCCACCTTATTAATTAGTCGGCGTACCACCGACCGCGCCTCTTTGGCCGTCACCGTTCGACCGTTTTCGCGCGGCACCAGCTGATAGAACAGCGCCTCGGCATACAGATTATCGCTCTTTTTCATCATCGGCAGCAAGATTTGGTCAATGCTGTGCGTCCGTTCACAGATGCGAATGGCTTCGGCAGGGCACTTTGCTACCGAACTGAAAGCCTCGACTTGGATGCCGGCCTCACGCAGTTCTTTCTCAAACTCGGTCATGAAGTGGTCTTTACGCCGGTACACCAAGGGTGACAACACGGGATTGTCGTCGTCCCAACACCATCCTTCACCCAACACGTCAAGGTCTTTCATACTCTTGTCGGCATACAGATTGCCGCGTATGGTGTCTACGCCAAGCGTTTTCATACAATCGGTAAAGGCACGCATGTCATCTCTACCAAACTTCGGATCGAAGCCCCCAACGCAGTAGAGATCGCCCGTGAGCGTGCGATTTTGTATCGTTCCGGTGTAATAGAGTGCGGTTTTAAACTGATAACTGCCTCCCAACTTGTCGAGTGCGGTGATGGCTGTGACCACTTTCATGGTGCTGGCGGGGCGCATCAGTTGACGCTCGTTGTGGGCGTAGATGACACTATCGGCCGTGAGGTCGTACACCATCATTCCCAACTGCGAGGTTTCAAACATGTCATGCGTAAGCAATTTGTCAATTCGTGCTTGCGCATTTTGTGGCCAAGGCAGTGCCACGCTGTCGTCCGAGAGCGTGTCCATCACGGCCACGTCGGTCACTTCCGAACTATCGTTATCCGCTATGTCTTCGTAAACCACCTGCGCCTGAAGGGGCATGTACATGCCCAGAACAAGCAAACAGGAAAGAATTTTTAATCTATTCATGTGTTTTGTGATGCGGAAGATACAGCCTCCGCCTGCTGACGCTTTGTTAATTCTTCTACAAACGCCTGTTCGTCCTTAGGTTGAACCGCCACCAAATGATGGGAACCATACTCGATGAGCAAGTAGTGAGACAGCCCAAAGTTGGTGTGCATCACCTTACATTGTACCACATCACGAAGGGGGACGCTTTGACTGCGCGAGAAACGACCTTTATCTATCAACAGAAACTCCATCTCCTCATCACGGTCAATGGGTTTGACACACGCAAAGGTATAGGTGGTGTGCAGCACACGTTCAATCATGCCCACGATGATAATAACGACCAACAGCCCAAATATAGCTTGCTTAATCCAAAAAAGATAGACAACAAGCATCGTAAAGAGTGCTAAGCCACACTTGAATCCCAAGGTGAGTCGTTGATGAAAAATACGTTGTGCCATGTATAAATAATAGCCTTATTGGACAAACGAACATCGTTTGTAACTGCAAAAATACGAAATTATTCACGTTTTCCCCGCTCACATGCAGATATTTACATTCTTTTACAATCGGGTTATACGCCGTAAGGTTTGCCCCGCAACAGTTCATTGGCATACCAAAAGGCTGCCACGGGTCATAGCCATGAATACTATGGAGCGAGGATTTTGTCAAGAAAAATTGTCGGATTTTAACACTTCCGCAACACGCATTCTAGACAAGAACAGCCCCTAAAAAGACGCTTTTGAAACCCTTTTCGGGTACAAAGCATACCCTTACGACACCAAAGTCAATGACTTTGCAGCCTCAGAGCATACAGATTGGCGCGCAAAAGCATACCACTAAGACGGTAAAATGCATGCTATTGCAGGGCTAAAACATAAGGGATAAAACCAAAAAAGAACCATAAAACAAGGTAAGTAATTGTACATCAACCAGAAGAGCAAATGCGCTATTTTGGCGATATTTGCCGCCGAAAGGTCGATGAGCGAAAATATGGAAGTATTGGCGAAGTGATTGTCAAGAAAATATCCCATACACACAGGCTCCTTCCTATGAACGACAGCGGCTGCGAGGCGAAGCGTTATCGGGTGAGACTGAACTTGAGACTGACGCCAAAATCATGAGTAGTTGTTGGGAAACTGCTGCTGGAGAGTAGCGGCGTGTTGGTTTGCTGGTCGTAATAAAGCGTCATGGTGAGCAGGCGCGACAGGGTATAATCGGCCGAGAACTGAAGCCGAAAGGCTGTATTGCCACTACTTGCGGCGCTGGTCATGGTGGCGATGTCCCTACTGATGGCTGCCTGCCGGCGGTAACTGAGGTCAAGGCGCATGTTCAGGTCACGGTTCGACCTGGTACTGTTGCGGTTGCTGGTGCTGCTGTTTTGCTGTTGTTGCTGCTGCTGGCCATTGCCCTTCGTACGTCGAACCACACGCCGTTTGTTGCCACCAAATAGCTCCAGGTTGTTAATCTTATATGCCATGCCCAGCACCCAATCACGACTGATGGCCTCATTGATTTGCACACTCGTGGTACTGAGGTTCAACACGCGTGTTGATCGATATTCCAATCGGGTGGTCAAGTTGTTGTTAAACGTGACATCCAGCCCCAACAAAGGCGAGAAGGCCTCGTTGATGCTCACCGCAGAAACGTTGTACATGCTGCTGGGAACGGGCATTCCGGTGGTGGCATTGGTGACGAATCCCAAGCCGTTCATAAACTCTTGGAAGGTGCTGTAGCTGCTGTACGACCCAATGGCGAAGATGCTTTTGTAGGAATGGTTGAGGGTGACACTTTTGAACACATCCCTGAACCAAGGCAGTTTGCCCAGACCGCTGTACCGAATGGTCCAGTTGGGCAGCAGTCTTGCCAACGAAGGGAAAATGTTGAGCGAATGACCACCCATACTGGTGTAGGTGGAGAGGAAGGCGGGTATCATGACATCCGAGCTGTAGCGGTCTACGCCACCATTGGCAGGCTCGAAAGGTTGGCCGGCCAGCGGTGTGCCCTTGGGGTAGACAAAGCCCGCATATTGCGCCTCAACCCGCTGACGGAAGCCGTCGAGCGACCGGCAGAAATCATCAAACGACTTGCTGCGGAAACCGTTGCCAGCGTCACCTATCCCCTCAAAGGCACTGCGAAGCGAGAGGGTGGTCATGGTGAAATTGCCGGTTTGGGTCATCGGGTTGCCCTGATACATGTATTGCACGCTCCTTGAAGTGGTTTGCGTGCGACTGGCATTCAAATCAATCTTGAAGTTACGCACAGGCTCCAAGGTCATACGCAGCTGCAGGTCTTGCGTGTGATTAGACGTGGCTGGCGTGGCAATGGAGTCGGAAATCAACAGCCAATTGTTTGCCCTGGCCCGCTCGATATACGAGTCACCCACCATACCAAAGGCGAAGTCGAGGCCCGGCGAGAGTGCGCTTGGTGCCTTGGTCTGCCCAAAAGCATCGCCAACTGTTGGCAAGAATCCCGGCAACGTCATGGCGTAGTCGTCGCGATAGCTCACACTGACGTTGCGCACCAGCATCAACAGGCGCGCCACCGACTGTGCCGTTCGGTACCAACCTTTATTCTCCAACGGCTCTTTCGGCAAGACGGTAATCTTGAGTTTCAAGGCCGAATCAACCTTATTCTTGATGCGGATGGTGTTTGGATTAATCTTCTTGTACTTCAAGTGATAGGTTTTTCCATCCTCTGTGCGGGCCGAAACGATGAGCCGCTTGCTCTTCTTGCCGTGGCTCACGGTGATGGTGGTGTCGGGCAGGAGCGTGATTTGCTGCTCAAATCCTTTCTTGTTCTTGGGCAATTGTTTCTTTTGTGCCTCGGCCTTAGCATCTTGTGCCGAACGCCTGGCAGTGTTCCGCGCGTTCTTGTTTTGGGTGTTTCGGTTGCCATCGTTGCCAACGATTCTCGATGACCGCGAGCGGTTGGTGGCGTTGCGCTGCGGATCGCGGTTGAATCGGTCGTTCGTAGCTTTCAGGAAGGGGATGTGATTGTACAAGCGTTGCAGGTCAAAACGGCCATTGACATTCACCCTTCGGTTGGTTGTGACGATGTTACCGAGCGACGTACCATCCTCCAAATGGGTTCCGCGAACCCACGAATAATTGGAAGAATAGTTGGCATCGGCGTTCACCCAGTCGAAAATGGGAAGGAGGTTGAGCGGCAGTTGGTACGACAAGGAGAACTGTTGACGGTAATCCAGCGGCGTTCCAAAGTTGCGAATGCTGGTTCGCACCGAGTCTTTCCAGGCCGAATAGCGGTCGGGATACAGGTCTTTGTTAACGGGGGTGTAAGGCTCTTCAATCTCTGCCTGGGTGGTGCTTTGGAAGTTCATGTGGATGTTTTTGGTGAGATCCCAACGCAGCGTGAAGTCTCTGTTCCACATAAACTGCTGATTAAAGGTCAATGGAAGTTGTGAACCGCCCAGGTCTTGCATGTCACGCTCTTGCAATTCGTAGTAATTGCGCATCATATCGGTGTTGAAGGCGATGTTCTGCGGCAGCCAATTCAGGCCGAATCGTTTCAGGATATCAAACCATTTACTCTTGTTCTTGATTTTCTTGAATGGCTCCAAAGGCTTGAACACGGGCGTCCAACTGTATGAAAGGCTACCGTTCCAACTGTCTTCTTTCTCGTAAACGGTGGTTTCTCCGCTGGTGTTTCGATGTGAATGACTGTACGAGAACGAGAAGTTGGCTGGGTCGTAGGGCATGGGGTGGCGCTTGGTTTGGATGCCCACGCGCACGTTGGACAACGAGAAATTGGTGTTGGTGGTCTTGGTCACGGCGATGCTCTCTATCGAGTCGCGCTCCTGACGGTTAGAGGCAGCGTCCAAAGCATCTTTCAATCGCATGTCTGTGTCCAGTGGATTGTACTTCGGACTGAGCTGTTCTTGCTGCACACTGTAATACAAAGGTGCGCTTACATGAGCTTTTTCGGGGAAGAATTTGCCCAACTCAAAGTTGGCTGTCACGCTGTAATTCTGGTAATCATCGGTAGATCTTTGGGCCACACCCTCTTCCAATCCGCCAAAACCTTCACTCATATAGCGGCCTTGAAGATTGACCGTTCCGAAATCAGACATCTGTACATTCAAGTTACCTTGTGCCGCCCAACCGCCTTCGTTGTTGTATTCCAGCAAGCGAAGTTCGTTAACCCACACCTCACCCGACTTCACTTCGCCCGCTTTGTTGCGCACACCAATCATCATGGTCTTCACCTCGCCCAGCGTAGGGTTACCCATCACGCTGACTTTGTTGTTGGGTTTGTCGGGATCGTAGCTCGTATAAACTCGATTATACGATGCTTGTCCTTGCGCTTTATCTTTGTTTCTCTGCCGTTTCAGTTCGGTGAATAGCTTCAAAGGAATGTCTAACATGTTCTCTTCGGGCCACACTTCGCGCACATCCGATAACGAGTAGCGGTTGTATTCCTTGGGTGCCGTCAGCTTCAGGGGTATCTCATACTCGTAATAGTTGCTCTTATAATCATTGCCCAAGCGTACGAAAACAGCCAACTGACCATCCTGCAAATTGGTCGTATTCTGCTCCATGGCATTGGCATGCACGAACATTTGCAGGCGTTTATACTGTCGGAGATCAACTGAAGCGTTCTTATAAACCGCCTTGGCATCACCCGTAGCGAGATTTGAAGCCACGATATCCAACGCCTGTTCGTTGGCCTCAACCAGCTGACGTTGTGTGGGATCTTGCGCTCTCCTAATGCCAGGAGGCAACACATAGTTGACAGGAGTCTTGTCATTATTCTCCTCTATGTTGACTGAACTCACCGACATGGTGCCCGAATTGGACCCCGCAGGATCGAGTTGTTGCTCGTATATGCGCCAATCTCCACGCACTAAATCGAAGCTACCGAATCGTAGCACGATGGGTTTTTTAAACCCTGTGAGGAACATTCGCATGAAACGAATGCTGGTGAAGTCGGAGATAGAACCGAAACGGCGTTCGAATTCGCGTATCGGAATGCGGAACTGATACCAGGTAACTGGCTCCTTTTTCTTGTTTCTTAGGGGCGCTATGGCATCACGTTTGTCTACAATGTAGTTCTTTCCAACAACCAAGTCTTCCGGACGGATGGACACATGATACTGAAAATACTTCTCATATTCGTTCAAAGTGTAGTCTTGATTGATGTCTTCCACGTCGGGTGTACCCTTGTACGACGTATCATAGCGTTCGCCGCGCGTATCGGTATCGGGCGAGTTGCCTTGTGGATTGTTGATGTATTTGTACCGTCTTAAGATGGAAGCCTGCATCTCATCGTAGTCACGACCACGGAAATAATGATAGTTATCGTTAGCCACATCGTTCAAAATGGCATTGAACACGTCCGGACTTACCTTGCCCTGAATCTGTTTTAAGAAGTCTTGATAAGCCTCAAAGTTTTTCTCTTCCTCGTCTGTGAGGCCGTTGAAGCCCAAATCCTGCAAAGCTCTTGCCCCCTTGTTTGTGGCAAAAGCATACGTCACAGTGGCCGGAGTGGGAATCTTTCCCCATTGGGTTGTGATATAAGTTTGCGTTCCATCGACGGGAAGTCCACTCTCATAAAACTTCTTTCCGTCATGAAGAATGTCCTCGCTGACCTCACCCAGGTTGATATAGAAGTCGCCTCCGTACTCGCTGGCCGTACCTTCTTGGCGGGTATAGATGAACGGATCGAGCATCCAGAACTCGATATACTCGATGTTGGACGATTCAAAATCGCTGTAATCCAGCTTCCGCATCATGCCACCCCACTTCTGTTTGGGATTGTTGAGCAACCCCTTTGCCGTCAAATCAGGGTTAAAGTTGTACGGTCCACGCTCGCTTGGATAGTACGCAAGGTTGAGGATTGGAAGAGTAGCCGTGGCCCCACTGTAGCTACTTTGGTCGCGCTTGGGGTACAACTCCCTGACATACACCTCGCGAACGTAATGATTGGACAGCTGTTCCAAGTCGCTCTTGATGTGCTTTGGCGTCAAAGAACTGCTGCGACGGGTGAACAATGGGGCGATGTTATACCAAGCTAAGAGCGACCGATTGTAGCCACTGCGCAGGGTAGTCTTGTCACTATACTCGGGAAACATCGACGGCACACTCGACATGATCCATGACGTTGGCGTTGAAACATCTATCTTGTTGGTCGTATTCTCAAAGTCATCGAGATACGAAGCGTTGTCTTGCGTACCATGACTTTGCCCTGCGATGAGCTGTGCAAACTCGGCATTGAGCGAGATGTTCGATGGTTGTGTAAGATGTAAGAATGGGATTTTGTTCAACACATTGGTGAGCCACTGACTCTCTTTCTTCCAGTTTAGGTTGACACCCCAAAGGGTATTGTTCAACGGCTCTGACCCCATATTCACTTTGTTGGTTAAGGCTTGTTCGGAAAGATGTTGTAATGTACCGCTCAGTTGCAGGTCTTTGCTGAAGTCGTACTCCCAGTTCACGCCGAACATCGTCTTTCGTTCCTGCGCAAAGTCAGTGTTACTCTCCAGCGAAACGTTAACGTTTGTCCCCGCATTGATAATACTTTGGTTCAAGATGGTCACCTCACCTGCCGCATAGTCAACCGAATAATCGGCATTCTCGGTCAACCTAACGCCGCCAGCAGTCACCACAACCGACCCTTGCGGCACGTTGTAAGCTCCCAATGAGATGACGTTGGCCGCCGAACCCCTGAACTGTCCCATCAGCACATACTTGTTTTTCTCGGCGATTTGCTTGGCTACGGTCTTGGTAGAATCATACAACTCGGTGAAAGCATACCGCTTAGCTTTCTCTTCATTCACACCTTTGCTCACCAAATAGCGATGGATATACGACCCAAAAGGCTCGGCCACGGGGAAGAACACACGGCCATCGCTCACCGTATAACCCTCTACAAAGTCAAAATAGCCGTTGCTATGCGGCTTGTTGTTGTTATCCAATCGGTCGGCACCCAGCAGCCGAATGATGGGCTGGTCTTTCACTTGTGGCTCAGGAATATAGGTGAGATAAACGCCGGCGGTGTCACTTTGGAACTTCACATCCAAGCGAAACTTCTCACGCTCCACCCTACTGGCCAACTCGTACACGTTCTTCATCATCAGCCTCCAGTTGCCTTGTCGTGGGTTGTTGCTGGTATTTTTGAGCGACTTGACGAACAACGCCGCATTCACATCAGTAATGTCACTGGCAAACTCGCCCACTTGATAGGTGGCACCACCATAAGTATATTCGTACGCTACGGCCAACACCTGGTCGGTTTGCAATCCCATGCGCAGCGAAACGTATCCCAATGCCGTGTTAACCGTGTATTCAGAGGGGTTCAATAGTCGCGCGCGTTCCAGCTTCTCATAGTCCACACCGCCCACAAGTCCGCCCCCATCGAGCACCGTTGTCGACTGGTCGATGTTGCGTGCCGACGCCAGTTGGCCCACCAACGTGCCATATTCGGTATTCGCATTGTTGGAGGGAACCATCTGTCCCGTGGCGTTCCACAGTCCATTGGAGATGTATTTGTTCTCGCCCAGGTCGGTCAATGCGATGATGTTGCGGGTGTTTGTGGTGACACCCGAATTGTTGGTGACCCAGATTTCCACCCGATTAATCTTCACACCCGATGTCAGATTGGGCAGCGACTTCATGTTGTCATCGTACGTCTGACGGAAATATTGTGACAAGAAGAAGTGCCGATTCTCCTCATAGTTGGCCACATTAATCTCGAACGGCGTAAACTGTGCGCCACCGCGCGATGACACACTCTTGTCGGCCGACTTCTTCTGCGAGGCCACCATCTGCAACTTGAGCTTGCCAAACTGCATGTCCGTACGCAAACCGAACAGCGAACTGGCTCCCTTGATCAATGAAGAGTTGGACGGAAAAGACACGTTACCCCCCTCAACCAGCTTGATAATCTCATCCTCCTTGCCATCGTATTTCAGTTTAAGGTTCTGCGCATCGAAGTCAAACGTGGCGTCGGTGTTGTAGTTGAGGTTCATGTTCACCTTGTCACCCACCCTACCATTGACGTTAAGATTAATCTTCTCGTCAAAGTTCATCGTGGTCATCTTTCGGTTGCGGATAGGCAACGAGGGGTTGTCTATCTTCTTCACCGTGCCGCCAAACTTCAGTTCGGCCGTTCCCTGCGTCTTGATGCGCACGCCACCCGGGCCGAATATCTTCTCAGCCGGCCCCAGTTCAAAGTGCATGTCGGTGAAGTCGAACTTCTCCTTCCCTTTGTTTTCAAATATTTCTGCGTTCTTCGAGCGGAAATACTGGTCGAAAAGTCGTTTCTCACTCCATGCCCGATACTCTTCCGGCGTCATCATGATGGGTGCGTTGAGCCACGCCGCACCGATTTTAGAGCCGATGATATACCTATCAAGCGTATCGTTGTAAATCACATCCTGCTGTAGGTTTTGAGGACGTTTCAAGTCTAATGGACTCTGGTTCAGGTCGTCAATCGTCACTGGGAGCGTGCGTTGAATCTTCCAACGTGGATTCAACAGCGAGTCGGGGATGTTGAGTTCATCATCCAACTGGGGCTGCGCCTTGATGTCGATGGTGTCTTTCCGCTGCGGTTCTGTCTGCTTCTGAGGCTGTTGCCTGTTGGTTGTCCGCGTGCGGTTGTCTTGCCAAAAGGGCATACGCATGGCATAACTCGCCATACTCATGACGAGCAATGTCACAACGAAACCATATATGCGCCTTTTATTCCGCATGCTGAACTACCGCGATTGACACGTACCTCACCACGGCACGCTTACTTGATTTGCTTCAAAGCCAACTTCACCACCTGCTCTACCGGCAGCGATGGGTCGGATTTCAAGATGCCCTCCACCACTTTGGCACTGGGAGCGGGCGAGAAACCCAGCATGGTGAGCGCACTCACCGCCTCGTCACGGATGCTGGCATCCACCGCCGTTGCAGGCTCACTGCTTACATGCAGCTCGGTGGCAATACCGCTGCTCACGATTTTGTCGCACAGATCTACGATGATGCGCTGTGCCGTTTTCAGTCCAATGCCTTTGACGGCCTTCAACATCCGCTCATCACCATTGGCGATAACGTTGCACAACTCGGCGGGCGAGAGAGTGGATAAAATCATTCGGGCCGTGTTGGCACCCACGCCAGACACGGTGATTAGTAGGCGATACAACTCGCGTTCCTGTTTCGAGAAGAAGCCGTAAAACGTGAAATTGTCATCACGTCCGCCAGTCACCAACGACTCGTGCACATACAACTTCACCTCTTTCTTACCCTGAATGGCACTGTAGGTGTTCAGCGAGATATTCAATCCATAGCCCACACCTGCGGCTTCGAGTACAGCCAGTGCGGGAGTTAATTCGGTCAATTCACCCCTGATGTATTCTATCATGTGATATAAAATGTATATATACGATAGAGATAACGCAGCAACCGCCCGCTTATTGCGTGGCGCATGGAAAGAATGAACACGCCATGCAGCCGCCATCCAACCGCTCACGCATACGGGCGACATTTTCAACACTTAGCATTGGGGTTTTTAGAGCATTGAGTTTGGGCGGCAAAAGCATTGGGTTTGAAGGCCAAAGTCAATGGGTTTGGCCACCAAAGTCAATGACTTGTTTTTGTAACCAAAAAGGGTTTGCAACATTCAAAGAAATGTAAAAATTGCGATTATCCTTTTAAATCATCTTTGTTTGTCTGGAGAAATTTATAATTTTGCGAACGATTATCGTATTTACAGACATAAAAAAGATTGTTTAACGGGTTCGGCAGGGGCATGGATGGCCACGCTCGGCCGGGCGCAATACATGAAAAGAAAATCAATTATGAAGAAAATCAGAGCCGCCGTAGTAGGCTACGGCAACATAGGTCACTATGCCGTTCAGGCATTGGAGGCCGCAGAAGATTTTGAGATAGCTGGCATCGTACGTCGCCAGGGTGCTGAGAACAAACCAGCCGAGCTGGCCGATTACAAGGTTGTGAAGGATATAAAAGAACTGACAGACGTGGATGTGGCCATCCTGGCGACACCTACACGCAGCTGTAAGGAGCATGCCCAGCAGATTTTACCCCTTGGCATCAACACCGTGGACAGCTTTGATATCCACACAGATATCGTTGATTACCGCGCTGCCTTGATGCCCTTATGCAAGCAGCACCATGCGGTGAGCGTCATTAGTGCGGGATGGGATCCGGGATCCGACTCCATTGTGCGCACGCTGATGCAAAGTTTGGCACCCAAAGGCCTTAGCTATACCAACTTCGGACCAGGCATGTCGATGGGACACAGCGTGTGCGCCAGAGGCAAGAAGGGCGTGAAGAATGCGCTGTCGATGACCATTCCACTGGGCGAGGGCATCCACCGACGCATGGTATACGTGGAGTTGGAAGAGGGTGCCACGCTTGATGAGGTGACCAAGGAAATCAAAGCCGACCCCTATTTCGCACACGACGAGACACATGTCATGGCCGTTGAGTCGGTCGACGCGGTGCGTGACATGGGACATGGCGTACACTTGGTGCGCAAGGGAGTGAGCGGTACCACGCAAAACCAGCGCATGGAGTTCAGCATGAGCATCAACAATCCGGCGCTCACCGCACAAGTATTGGTCAACGTGGCACGCGCCAGCATGCGCCAACAGCCCGGATGTTACACCATGGTGGAGCTTCCTGTCATCGACATGTTGCCCGGTGAGCGGGAATATCTCATCAAACATCTGGTATAACAGCTTCACCCTTCCCTCCTTGAGAGGGAAGGAAAGCGAATGAAAAGCTGGTCTACAGCTTCGGCTCTCCGTACAGATGGTCCCACCAAGTGGAATCATCTTTGAGCCATTTGGCGAACCATGCAAAGATGGTATTCTGCCATTTCAGGCGCTTGTTATAATCGGTGATGTGGTGATTTTCACCATCTACCACCACAAAGGCCGTGGGGCGTCCCAAGAGTTTCAGCGCCGTGAACATCTGGATGCTCTCGCCTATCGGCACATTGGTATCGGCACTGCCATGCAAGAACAACAGCGGCGTGTGAATTTTGTCGGCATTGAACAGCGGACTTTGGTCCACATATAGTTTCTTATCCGTCCAAGGATAACGGTTGGCCATGCTCACTTCGCTGTAACTATAGCCCCAATAACCTTCGCCCCAGTAACTGGTGTGGTCGCTGATGCCCGCATGCGATATGGCAGCCGCAAAGAGATTGGTCTGCGTTTGCAGGTATTGTGTCATGAATCCGCCATACGATGCGCCGATGCATCCAATCTTCTTGCCATTGATAAACGTATGGTCGGCCACGAATTTCTTCGTTCCCTCGATGATGTCTTCAGCCACTCCTTGCCCCGCTGTGTTGACATGACGGGAAGAAAACTCTTGTCCAAATCCCACGGCACCACTGGGTTGAATGACCAACACGACGTAACCCAACGCGGCATAGGCATGGTGCGGATAGCGTGTTTCAAAGTTACGGCTCGTTGGCGAGCATCCTCCATAATAATTAACGATGAGCGGATAATGCTTTGATGGGTCGAAATGGGGCGGCAGATAATAGCGCGTGCAGATGGTGTCTCCACGTGAATTGACGAAATTCCAAGCCTTGCATTCCCCCAAGCGAATACCTTCAAGGGTTTGAAGGTTGGTGTCTTCCACCACTTTTGGACGCTTGGCAGACAGGTTCATGGTGTACACACGGTCGGCATTGGACGCACTTTCGCCCGTCCATGCCATGATGGGAGCCGAATGGGCGAACGACATGCGTTTGACAACCTCTTCAGGTTGATGGATTTTCACTATCTTCTTCGACTTCGTGTCACAGCAGTAAAGGCTTACGCTGTCACGGTTCATGGCCGAAAAATACAGCTTACCGTCGGCGTGGTTCCATGCGTATTGACTGATGCCGGGGTCGAATGTCTTGGTCAGCGGCGTGACCTGTCGGTCTGAGAGGCGCAGTGTAAACAACTGATAGTCGTACATACTCGGCACTCTTCCATTGGGAACGTTGGCTCCGATGCCGTTGAAAGCCTCGGGAGAACCCATCACAACAATCTCTTTTCCATTGGGTGAAAAGGCTGCACTGGCGATGAATCCATCGTCATAGACCAACGTATCGGCTTTCAGGGTACGCACATCCAGGCAGAAAATAGAGAACAAGGTGGTGGGACGATGGGTAAGTCGGGTGCGAGTGGTCATGAAGAGCACCTTTGAGCCATCGTTATTGATGTCCAAGAGCGACACGTCGTGATAGCCGAAGGTGAGCGGTTGGGCCAGTCCGGTGCGCAAATCAAACTTCAACAAGCTTGTTCTGTTGCGCCAATCCGGTTGCCGATCCTCGGGTTCAGTAATCTCATAAACATCACGATTCTTCTTCTTTCCCTCGTTTTTCTGCATCACCACCAGGTAATCGGCAGTGGGTGACAGCACGAAAGAACCCTCCGGCAGATTCGTGGCGATGACTTTTTCAGCACCCGTCACTACGTCTGACGTGACCAACTCCCTACTGTTTTTGCCCTGACGAGCCCAATATAGCTCATGAGAATGCGGCATCCAGTGAACGGCTTCGTTACGAGTTGCCACGATATGCCCTGTCTTGAGTTCCTTCACCTGCCAACAATATGACGCTTTACCACCATGTGCCACGTCCCGAAAAGCCGTGATGAGGTATTTACCATCAGGCGAAAGCTCCACACCAGTCACGAACCTACGGTCGGTCAGGCTGCGCAATGTGAACGTTTTCTCGCTCTCACCAACCGATAACAAGGCTCCCTTCTGGGGCTCAACCTGTATGTCCAACGTGTCTGACCGGCCTCGTTTGGAAAGATATTTCACCACTACATCGTGGGAACCCGGCTCTAACGTCAGCTTACCATCACGACTTTGCTGTCCGTCTACATACAAATTGAAATCAGAGAGTTTGCCCACTCTGACCGTAGCCTGACCATATCCGTCGGCTTGAATGCGAAAACCCAGCAAATGAAGGGCGAATGCCGCATCGGAAGTGGGCAACACTTCGCCGGAAACTTCCCGTCCCTGGCGCACTTGTTCCAGCGACAAAGGCGTGTCCAGCAGCGACTTGGCCTTGAACGTATGGCCTTTTACATCGACACTGTCAATCATCAGGGGACGCTGCACCACAAAAGGACCGGCATAACGAACCGTCTTCACGGGGATGACGGAGCCGTAAACAAAATCAGCTGTCAACAAGACAGCTGATAAAAGGATATAAAACTTATTCATTATTTTCAATGGTTAGAAATGGTAAAATGGAGGGAAAGCCCGCCATGACCTCTCTCCTTACTCATCACACCCAAAGAGAGGATCCTCGGGCATGACCATGGTTGGGGTCTTCTCGTATTCCTTGAGCAACTTCGCAGGTACGTATTTCTTATCAACAACCAAGCGGAACATATACTCATTGAACCACTGGTTGGTCATAATGAGGCAGCCCTTCTGCCCGTAGGTGGGTCCCCAGCTGTTCTCAACCTTCCACTTCAGCGGCTTACCCTGTGCGTCCAAGTCGACAGCTGTCAATGTCATGGCGTGCGTAGAGCCGCTGTCAAACGTGGCAATGCGGTCGGCCTTGCCCATGTTGAAAGTTGTTCCCAGCAGGCTACCGTAATCATAATTGTCCACATCCATATAGCCGCGCTTGCGATCCAGCTGCTTGCCAACATCGTAAGAGCTGTACATCTTGTGTCCATCTTTTAGGCTGGCGATGGCCAACTGCGCAATCTCTTCCATCGGAAGATTGAGGTATTTCCAGTTGTGTCCATCGTAACTGTGCCGATCATACTCCACTTCGTAAGTCTCATGGTAAGCCCGTCGCGGGTCATTCATCACCATGATGAACGTTCCGTTGAGCCCATGTCCCACCGTTTCGTCATAAAATTCGCGTGGCGTATAGCGCTTTTGTGGTGTGACAGTCTTGCCATCTTTGTTTTTGAAAGCGTATGTAAAGTTCTGAACAGGCTCGCCAATGGTTAGCGACAAGATACGATAAACGGTAGCAAGCATCTCGGTTTTCCGCTTTTCCACCTCCGCTTTTTTCTTTTTAGCGTTCACCATGCGTCGCAATTCCAGTCCATATTCGCGCAATTTGGATGACAGCAGACGAGCCATCACCCTGGTGTTGTCAGACGAATAGGTCTCGGGCATCACGCTCATAGGTACCAAACCATACTTTTCGGCCAAGTCGGCAACCCCGCAAAAGGTACCGCCATCATTAACAGGATTCTTGAAGAAGAACTGCATACGCGCACCATCCAATGGCTTCGACGCATTGTCAATGACACCTTGCAGCATGAGATTGGCTTTCTCTAACTGGTCATAGAAGAACAAATAGGCATGTGAGAACTCCACGGCAAGCGTGTCTTGATGCCGTTTAGCAAAGTTGGCGCGCAGCACATTGAAGCCCGAAAACATCCAACAGCGACCACTTTTCTGCTGGTCGTGTATGCTCTGCTTGGGCGTCTCGACACTGAAATACGTGTCTATCGCACCCTGATTGGCACGATTTTTTACCAAATCGTCAATGTTGTTCGATGCCACAGCATTGATAATAGCCTTATCGGCAGGTGAGGATGGTTGTGCCTGCTGTATCTTTTTCAATAGATCAGCAGATAGTCCACCAGGCTTTTGCGCCCCTACAGTCAAGCTCGAGAACAGCAGGACGGCAGCTAAGAAGAAAGATTTTTGTTTCATGATAGATTTGTCTGTATAATTGATTTGTTGACAAAAATAAGCATTTTTCATGAAAAAATTCAGCATTTCAAGATAAAACTCATTTTTAACCGCCCTAATCACCATTGCATCACACAGATATGCGGCATGGAGAAGTGATTTTCTCTGCCAATGGAATTCCTTTTATCTACCAACAAATGACAACGAAACTTGTTCGTGTTAATAAACCTTTCGTTTGTTAAATCGATTCAATTTCTTTGACAAAACAAAACTGCGAAATAGAGAAAATAGATCAAAAACACATCATCTTTTGGCCCATTCACATGGAACAATTTGCCAATTGCCATGCTTTTATCTCCCAATAGCTATGCTTTTGCGCCGCAATATGCATGCTATTGATGACCAATTGACATGCTATTGAAGGCCGTTTTGGTACAAAAAGATGAGATTTTTGCGCCAACAACATCACTTTTTAATGGTCTTCAAAGTTAGAAAACTATCTAACTCATTCATCATCAAATGGATAACAAAACCGTTGAATCCTTGGCTTATTTTCAACACATCAACAACTTGGTTGAAAAAACGCCCAGCATTTGTGTTAAAAAATCGTTGCGACGGCGGGGATTTCACCGACAAACGCAGTGTTTGACATAAAAAACACAATGCATCAATGTTACACGAAAGCGCCGTATGTCTGCCAGCAAAATTCGGCACAAAGGACGCATTGTTCATATAAATTTATTATCTTTGCATGGTTATAGAAGAGAGCTTATTGATGGACAAGACGAATTTAAGGCTTTTAACCCAAATTAATTACCCCGAAGACTTACGAAAACTCAGCGTTGAAGAGTTGCCAGAGGTGTGTCGTGAACTTCGCGAAGACATCATTCAAGAGGTCTCCGTAAACCCCGGACACTTTGCGTCGTCGCTGGGAGCCATTGAGATTACCGTGGCCTTGCACTATGTGTTTGACACGCCGAGCGACAAACTTGTATGGGATGTGGGTCACCAAGCCTATGGACACAAGATACTCACAGGGCGGAGGGAGTTGTTTTCCACCAACCGGAAGCTGCATGGACTGCGCCCGTTTCCCACACCTTTGGAGAGCCAGTACGACACCTTCACCTGTGGACATGCCTCCAATTCCATCTCGGCGGCATTGGGTATGGCCGTCGCAGCCAAGAAAAGTGGCGAGAATGACAAGAAGATTGTAGCCATTATCGGCGATGGTGCCATGAGTGGTGGATTGGCGTTCGAGGGACTGAACAACGTTTCGTCGACTCCGAACGACCTTCTCATCATCCTCAACGACAACGACATGAGCATCGACCACGCAGTGGGTGGCATGGAAAAATACCTCTTAACCCTCGATACGAATGCCACTTACAACAAGCTGAGGTTCAAGGCTTCGCAATGGCTCCATCAACGTGGCTACCTTAGTGAGAACAGAAAGAAAGGCATCTTGCGGCTCAACAATGCCATCAAGTCGGCCATCAGCCGCCAACAGAACATCTTCGAGGGCATGAACATCCGGTATTTCGGACCTTTTGATGGACACGACGTTACTGAAATCGTGCGCATCTTGCGGCAGCTGAAGGACATGAAAGGCCCCAAACTGCTGCATCTGCACACCACCAAAGGCAAGGGATACAAGCCTGCCGAGCAGTCACAAACCGAATGGCATGCACCTGGTAGATTCAACGCCGAGACGGGTGAACGCATCGTTAAAGACTGTTCTGAAGAACCACCACGTTACCAAGACGTTTTTGGTGACACGCTGGTAGAGCTTGCTTTGCAGAACCCAAAGATTGTTGGTGTTACCCCTGCCATGCCAACAGGTTGCTCGATGAACAAGCTGATGAAAGCCATGCCCGACCGAGCGTTTGACGTTGGCATTGCCGAAGGACACGCGGTGACCTTTTCCGGCGGCATGGCAAAAGAAGGCTTGCAGCCATTTTGCAACATTTACAGCTCGTTTGCGCAACGCGCTTACGACAATATCATCCACGACTTGGCCATCCTCAACCTGCCCGTAGTACTGTGTTTGGACCGTGCGGGACTTGTTGGTGAGGACGGACCCACGCACCATGGCGTGTTCGACTTGGCCGCCTTGCGCCCCATCCCCAACCTGACCATCGCTGCACCGATGGACGAAAAAGAACTGAGACGACTGATGTACACAGCTCAACTGCCCGACAAGGGCATGTTTGTCATTCGTTATCCACGCGGCAGAGGAGTGAACAAGGATTGGAAATGTCCCCTGGAAGAAATCAAAGTGGGCACGGGTCGCAAGTTGAAAGACGGCGACCAGGTGGCCATTCTCACAGTAGGCCCCATTGGAAATGATGCACAGAAGGCCATTGAAGCATTGCCGCAACGGGACAACGTGGCTCATTACGACATGCGATTCATCAAACCTTTGGACGGAGATCTGTTGGATGAGATCGGGAAAAAGTTCAAGAAGGTCATCACAATTGAAGACGGCATTCGCAACGGCGGGTTCGGTTCGGCCGTTTTGGAGTGGTTCAATGACCATGGATATGCCCCAAGCGTGCAGCGAATGGGATTGCCCGACGAGTTTGTGACGCATGGTTCAGTGGACGAACTGAGGAGAATCGTGGGACTGGACGCACCTCACATCAAGCAAAACATCGAAGCCATGCTGGCTTCAGACCAAGTCTGAAAAACTTGAAGCAACAAAGGATTTTCTAAAAATCACATAGACATGAAGATTATTATCTGTGGCGCTTACGGCATCGGCACACATCTGGCCAAGATGCTTTCACGCAACCATGAAGACATTACGCTGATTGATGAAGACGACGAACGATTGGCTCAGATAGGAACCGACTTTGACCTACTAACCGCACAAGCCTCGCCCAGCAGCATCAAGGCATTGCGCGAAGCGGGCGCTGAACATGCGGATTTGTTCATTGCCGTAACGCCTGAAGAGAGTCTGAACATCACTTCGTGCGTTCTGGCCAAAGCCTTAGGAGCCAAGAAGACCGTGGCTAAAATCAGCAACAGCGAATACACAGCCCCCGAACTACAGGATTTCTTTACCGGATTGGGTGTCAGTTCGCTGATTTACCCAGAAAAGTTGGCCGCCGTAGACATCATCAACGGACTCAAAATGTCGTGGGTTCGTCAGCGATGGGATGTCCACAATGGCGCATTGGTGATGTTGGCCATCAAGCTAAGGGAAACCTGTGAGATACTCAACAACCCGTTGAAGAACCTCTGTGGACCCGATGATCCGTATCATGTGGTGGCCATCAAGCGTTTGAATGAAACCATCATCCCCGGTGGTAACGACGAATTGAAGCTCTACGACTTGGCTTACTTCATGACAACCACACAATATATCCCCTATATCCGCAAGATAGTGGGCAAAGAACTGTATGTAGACGTAAAGAATGTGATGATCATGGGCGGCGGTGCAACGGCCGTCAGAGCCATCAACACCATGCCCGACTATCTGGATACCAAACTCATTGAAATCAACGAGGAGCGATGTGAAGAGCTGAATAACCTGTTGGACGACGACAAAGCGCTTATCATCAACGGCGACGGTCGTGACACCCAGCTGCTGATGGAGGAAGGCATTAAGAACACACAAGCCTTCGTTGCCCTGACCAACAATGCCGAAACCAACATCCTGGCCTGCCTAACAGCCAAACGATTGGGTGTGAGAAAGACCGTTGCCATGGTCGAAAACGTTGATTATGTGAGCATGGCAGAAAGCCTGGACATCGGCACTATCATCAATAAAAAGGCCATTGCAGCCAGTCACATCTATCAAATCATGCTCGATGCCAAAGTCATGAACATGCGATTCATCATGACTGCGAATGCCGATGTGGCCGAGTTTGTGGCGCAAGAAGGCTCGCGCGTCACCAAAAAGCCAGTGAAAGATTTAGGTTTACCCAAGGAGGCAACCATCGGAGGACTGGTCAGAGGAGATGAAGGAATGCTCGTTTCGGGACATACACAGATACAGGCTGGCGACATTGTCATGGTGTTCTGCCACAACATCAACCTCAAGACGATAGAAAGACTCTTCATTTAGCAACGTCAAAACAGCAAGCAATGATCAACCTCAGGACTATATATAAAGTGATAGGCTCGCTACTTTTCATCGAAGCCTTCATCCTTTTCGCCTGTTTTGGTATGGCTCTTTTCTACGGTGAAGATGATGCCATGCCTTTTCTTCTGTCGGTATTCATCAGCCTCTTCACAGCCTTTATCCTGAGATACCTGGGCCGTAACTCCAACAACACCTTGTCCAGGCGCGACGCTTATTTAGTGGTTACGCTCTCATGGATCGTCTTCAGCTTCTTTGGTACATTCCCCTTCACCCTCAGTGGCTACATTCATGGCTTCACGGATGCCTACTTTGAAACGATGTCGGGGTTCACCACCACCGGTGCCACCATCATAGATGACGTAGAAGTGTTGCCCCACGCCCTACTCTTTTGGCGCTCACTGACCCAATGGATTGGCGGTTTGGGCATCGTGTTCTTCACCATCGCCCTGCTTCCCTCCATGGTAGGAGGCTCTGTTCAGGTGTTTGCAGCCGAAGCAACCGGCCCCATCAAGTCGAAATTGCACCCAAGGCTCTCCACCAGTGCCAAGTGGATTCTCACCGTGTATCTCGTGCTGACCATCGCTTGCATAGGCTGTTTCATCCTTTATGGCATGAACTGGTTCGATGCTGTCAACTATTCAATGACCACAACGGCTACGGGAGGCTTTTCCACACACAACAGCAGCACCGAATATTTCCACTCTCCAGCGCTGGAATACATCTGCACTATTTTTTGTTTTCTCTCGGGAGTGAACTTCACTTTGCTGTACACAGCGGTGGTGAAGCGGCGCTTCAAAGCATTATTCAAAAGCTCTGAGTTCAAGTTCTACCTAAGTGTTGTCATCCTATTCAGTTTGTTCATCATGCTCGAACTGATGATTAATCGGGGTTACGACTTAGAACCAGCATTCCGTTCGGGCGTCTTCCAAGTTGTTTCGTTCATCACCACCACTGGTCTGTTCAACGATGACGCCGGCCAATGGCCACACGTCACCTGGGTCATCCTGGCCACCTGCATGTTCATCGGAGCCTGTTCTGGCTCGACGAGTGGTGGCTTTAAGTGCATCCGAGTGGTGATGTTGCTCAAAACTATCCGCAATGAATTTAAACAAATACTGCACCCCAACGCCGTACTGCCTTTGAAGGTCAACGACACCAACATACCTTACCAGAAGCGAGGAACCCTTCTGGCCTTCCTCACCATGTACCTCATCTTGTGCCTGCTGGCCTCGTTCGTACTGATGATGGCCCACATCGACAGCACCAACTCCATCACCATCATCCTCAGCTGCATCGGCAATGTGGGGCCAACGCTGGGACTTGAAATCGGACCGACGATGAGTTGGAGCATGCTGCCCGGCTTTGTAAAATGGGTATGTGCACTGCTCATGCTCATCGGGCGTTTGGAAATATTCAGCGTGTTGGTCATCCTGTCACCAGCGTTCTGGAAAGATAATTAAACAAGAAGACAACAAATCTGTCAACATAAAATAAAAAAATATGAAACCACTCAAGTTTAAACCCCTGCTCAAACAAACCATTTGGGGGGGCGACAAAATCATTCCATTCAAAAATCTCGACGAACAACTGGAAAACGTTGGCGAGAGTTGGGAAATATCCGGCGTGAAAGACAACGAAACCCTCGTCAGTGAAGGCGAATATGAGGGCAGCGCCTTGAACGACGTTGTGCGCGAATTGAAAGGCAAACTCATTGGAGAAGCCAACTATGAGCGCTTTGGTGACGAGTTTCCCCTGCTCATCAAGTTCATCGATGCCCGCCAAGATCTTTCCATCCAGGTGCACCCCACGGACGAAATCGCTAAGAAACAAGGGAAGAGCCGCGGCAAAACGGAGATGTGGTACATCATGGACAGCGACAAAGACGCACACCTACGGAGCGGACTAAAGAAAGAAATCACGCCCGAAGAGTACAAGCAGATGGTGGAGAACGATACTATTCTCGACGCCATTGCCGACTACTCGGTTAAAGAAGGCGACTGCTTCTTCCTGCCAGCCGGCCGCATTCACAGCATTGGCACGGGATGCTTCCTGGCCGAGATTCAGCAAACATCCGACGTGACCTACCGCATCTACGACTTCAAGCGTAAGGACAAGAATGGCAACTATCGCGAACTGCACACCGAACTGGCCGCCGAATGCATCAACTATAACGTGGAAAAAGACTACCGCACCGATTATACGTCGACCAAAAACCAAGGCGTGAGCCTCGTTCACTGTCCCTACTTCAACACGGCCGTATACGACCTTGACGAACCGATGACACTCGATTACAGCGAATTGGACAGCTTTGTCATCCTCATTGGCGTGAAGGGCGAAGGCAAAATCACGGACAACGAAGGCAACGAAACCTCGCTCCGTGCCGGCGAAACCATCTTGATTCCCGCAACAACCCGGGAGTTAAAGGTGGAAGGAACCGTGAAGTTCCTCGAAACCTACGTTTAAAAAAGAGTAGCAAAGAAACTCACAATTAGGAAAGGTCTGCATCATGGACACACATCATGGTGCAGACCTCCTGACTTCGTCATCGTGTCACCCAAAAATCTTCGTCAAAGAGTTTAGCTATTCTCTGATGTCTTGCCATCAGCATAGTCTGCGTATAAACCTCCTTGTTCAGAGGTAGCTTGATTTGTATCGTTGTAATGGTCTTTGCCAATGCAAGCACCTTGTCTATGCTCATCTTAATCTCTGAGACTTTCAACATACGCTCCAATTCCTTGTATACTTTCAAAGCCACGAAGCAGATGCATATATGAGCCTCGATTCGTTTGCGCGTAAAGTGAAACATGGGACGTATCTCTATCTTTGATTTGGCTATGCGGAAGGCTCGTTCCACATGCCAAAGGTTGTGATATGCCGTGTATATGTCCTGTATTGGTATATCCGTATTGGTGAGATATCCCTTTAGGCCGTCCCATTTGGAGTCGTCGGCAACACGGTCATAATTGATGGCGACTTTCACTTCACCATCCATGGATAAGAACTTATTGTAACCTCTCTTGTTGATGTTGCCTTTCGTGAGCGCACCATGCTTGTAAGCCTTTTCCAACCTGCGTATTCCCTTTTCCCGGTTATAGGCATCTTTCTTAGCACGGTCATCTGTATAGCCGACCAAGAGACGACGTCCGCCTCCTTTGTCATATTCAACCATCTGGCAGTCGCGCTTGGGCTGTTCCAGTATCCAGTTCTTGACCTCTTGACTTTCATTCTTTATCTTCGCACCTATTATATACTTGTAGCCGTGCGATTCAAGTTCCGCTATGTTGGCATTGTTCATCAGACCAGAATCTGCCACTACAACGAAGTTTTCCAATCCGTATTTGCTTACAAACTCGTTTATCGTCGGCAGCATCGTATGACCCTCATATTTGTTGCCTTCATGGATGCAATAGGCAAGCGGATAGCCACCAAGGCTGACAAGCAGTCCAAGTATGATTTGAGGATTACTGTGACGTCCCTCTTTCGAGAAACCTGTCTTGCGTAATTCGTCCTCATAATCCGCTTCAAAGTAAAGTGTGGTAACATCATAGAATAACACACCGATATTTCCACCGAACAGTTTAGCTGTATGTTGCACGCTTATGTCCTGTACGATTTCGTGCTGATGGTCGCTAAGCTTGTCAAGATAGCGATAGATTTTTGAGAGATCCATATCTTCGTCAAAGTGGTTTTTAAGGTATTCCACCGTGGCAGCTTTGCTTGTTGGATATGCCAAACGAGCCTTAACAAGCTTGCGGAATACATCATCGTCAATCCGATTGAAACCAATCCTGTCAAACGTGCGGTCTAATATCAAGTCGCATCCGTTGAGAAAGATATTGCTGACATTGGACAGGACACGGCGGACTTCTTCACGCTCATGGTCACAGGCCTCACGTTCCTCGCCGAATAGATCAAGCTGGGGCTGGCGGCGTGAATTCTCTCTGGAAATCCATTCTTTTGCTTCAATGACAAGATTTTCAACCTCACCTTCATTATAGGCTACTCCAATTGTGGCAAGTTCCTTCATTTTGCCTCCAATTTTCTCAACAACGATAACTCCGATATTGCCAGATGGATATTTCTTTTTGCGGACAAACATAGTTAAAATATCTTTCGTGTCACCCAATATTAGATGACACAAAGATACAAAATAGTGTTTATCAACCAGTTATAAAATACATGTTTTTTGAGTGACGAAGTCAGGAAAAAGAGTAGCAAAGAAACTCACAATTAGGAAAGGTCTGCATCATGGACACACATCATGGTGCAGACCTTTCTTGTAATGGTTAATTGTTTGGTTGACAAGAAGATATAGATATCATCCCAATAGCATTGAGTTTGGCCTCCAAAGTCAATGCTATTGATGGCCAAACTCAAAGACATTGGAACGCAAACTCAATGACATTGAAATCCATGCTCAACGCCCTATGCGTGGCGTTGCATCAACGCAGGTATGCTGCAATGGTATCAAAGGCATTGAAAGCGCCAATAGATTTTAATAAAAGGATGCTCAGCACCAGCACGACGCCAAAGTACAGCGTGTTGAAAAAGGCGTTTTTAGCATCCTTCTCCCGTACATTCTCCCTCATCACCTTCACATAATTGTATACGCCAGGCACCACGATGACCAGCACCAGGCAAATTTTCAATACGGCAAAAATTAAATCTAACATCATCAAATGGTTTTAAATATTTATCTGGGCACAGGCTACTCCCGGTCTGTGTCGTTGGTTGTACGATTTTGTTTGGTCAGCTCTAAATATCGTTCTAAATCGGCCTGTATGCGCGCCACCGGCTCAGATTGCTTGTAGCGAGTGTTCTTTTTGAGCATCGATGGAATGGCTTCGATGCTGTTGCGATAGCTGGACAGTTCGTTACGCTGCTGGGTGCCGTGAACACTTTGCTGAGAAATCTCTACTTCTCGTTCACGAATAAGCTGCATACAAACCTTGTTGAGCATGGGCACCACTACCTTATCGAAGAGATGATGACCCTGTATATATAAATAGGTGGTATCGGGAGTCACGCCAAGTCGCTTGATGTCCTCCTTTACTTGCAGATAATTTTCCTTGTTGTTTGGATATTTTTGTTGCAGTTGGTTGATGCGCTTGCCCACCTTTCTGCGCACTCTGGCCACCATGTCCTCGGCCTTCGCCATGGTAAAGTGTCCCGGTTCGATGACGCGCAGAAAGTCCATGATGGTGAACTCGCCGTAATTGGGCGTGCGATAAAACCAGATGCTCCATACGAAAAGCGGGAAGATGGCTAGCGAATAGTCGCGCAGGTAAGCCTCCATGTCAAAGATGTGATGGTCGTTGAGGGTAACCATGACACTGGTTTCGTACAACGATGGCGCATAGCATTGCAGGTTTTCAATGGCGTAAGCGTAGGTGTGAAAGACGTAAGGATTGGTTGTTACCTGCTTTGACATCTCGGTGGCGCCCTGCATGAGATAGTCGTAATCGGCGTCCACGCAGGCAATCATGTCACGTCCTACTTTGTCCATGAGCAGGTTCATCAGCACCGCCTTTTTGCCTCTCTCAAGATGTTGCAAGCGAGAGGGCAACATCACCTGGAAATACCGAGTGTCGTCTTCGAAGTCACTCAAGACAGATCGCCAGAAAAATATGTCGTCATAACTCTCCACATAGGCTGCGATGCGGCGTCTGGCGTGCTGTGACTTCAACTTATTAGCTGCCTCGAAATAGCGTGAGGAGAGGTTGTCTTTTAGTTTTTTGCCCATGGTTCATGTGTCTTTTTCACGTCCAAACCTTCCCTATCTATGAACATCCGTTATGTCACTAACCTCGGTGACATGCCCCATCCACCCATTCATGATGACGGCAGGCGAATGCGTGGTGAGGATAATCTGCACATTGGGATTGAGTTGCAGTATCAGGTCGATGAGTTGTTCCTGCCAATCCACGTGCAAACTCACCTCTGGTTCGTCCATGAGCAGCACATAAGGCAGGCGATCTTCCACCAGCACGGTGAGCAAGATGGCCAAGATTTGCTTCTCGCCACTTGACAATTGGTAGGGCAAAAGCTTCTCTCCCATCTGCATGAAACGTATCTCATTCTCGGTTCTGACGATGGTCTTGCCCGTTTCGGCAAACAGTTTGTCCACCATGTCTTGAAATTTCAACTTGTTGGCCGATACGCGTTGCGCCTCAACGGCTGCATCTGCGCCCCCATTCTGCAACACCTCGATGATGCGGTTGCCGATGTTTACCTGATAATCCAGATACTTGCGCTGCAACTGAAAGAGCTGCCAGTCTAGTTCTGTGGCCAAACTAATGTCTACCTTGGCAACCATCTCCGAACTCATCAAAGGTCGGTCGAACGACCGGATGATATCATAACGGATGGCCGTAGCATCGGCCGGTGACACCGTGATGTGCACTCCTTTGGGCAAATGCGAGTTGAAGTCGCCACCTTCTGACAAGCTTTTGATCACCCGGTTCAAGATGGTGCTCTTGCCAACACCATTGACACCGCTCAGCACGTTAACCTGTCTGTCAAGATTCCAGGCCACATGCTTGCGACCACTCCACAACGAGTCTATCTCTACCCTTTCGATGTAATCAGCGTATTTCATGAGCTTTGTGCGTTATGTACCTGAGGTTGGCATGAAACAATGTGAGCCAATCATGACGCATCAGGCACTGTTAGTTGGGCAAATATAAGCATTTATCACCAATTCGGCAAACACAATGACCTTTTAATGTCATCAATTTTAGAAGCCAGCACGTTCTATTCGTCAAAGAAAGAAGGGTTCCCGAACGCGCAAAATACCATAATCGTGGTAGGCCAAATACCATTATCGTGCGATTGCATACCATCGTTTTTTTGTGTATATTTGCCGTATCATTCATGGGGAGCTACGCCGCATGACAAAATTTCCCCACCAATTGCTGCGAAAACGACACGCTCTACGAGAACAAGCAAGCAGCAAAAGGACGGAAGAGCATGATGAGGCGAGCACCTAGATACTATTTATTCATTAAAAACGACAGACAATATGATCAAGATTGCAAAACAGATGACTGACCTGATTGGTAAGACCCCTTTGGTAGCGTTGAACAAATATTCAGCCTTTCGCGGACTTAAAACGCCCCTTGTGGCCAAGGTAGAGTTCTTCAATCCAGGCGGCAGCGTGAAAGACCGCATCGCCCTGGGAATGGTAGAAGCCGCAGAGAAAGATGGAACCTTGAAGCCCGGTGCCACCATCATCGAGCCTACCAGTGGCAATACGGGTGTAGGATTGGCGCTGGTGGCGGCCGTAAAAGGCTACAAACTGATACTCACCATGCCCGAAACCATGAGTGTTGAACGCCGAAACCTCGTCAAAGCCTACGGTGCCAAGGTTGAGTTGACCCCTGGTAAAGAAGGGATGAATGGCGCCATCAAGGCGGCCGAGAAGCTGAGAGACAGCATAGAAGGTGCGGTGATTCTGGGACAATTCACCAATCCTGCTAATCCCCAGAAACATTACGACACCACGGCTGTTGAATTATGGAACGACACCGACGGCGACATTGATATCTTTGTGGCTGGCGTGGGAACTGGCGGAACGCTCTCTGGCATCGGCAAATACCTCAAAGAGAAGAAGCCCGACGTTAAAATAGTAGCCGTGGAGCCATCGACTTCACCGGTATTGAGCGGCGGAAAATCGGGACCGCATAAAATTCAGGGCATCGGAGCCGGCTTTATTCCTCAAACCTATCATGCAGAGGTGGTAGACGAAATACTGACCGTAGACAACGATGACGCTATCCGAACGGGCCGACAATTGGCTCAGCAGGAGGGGCTGTTGGTAGGTATCTCGTCTGGGGCAGCAGCCTTTGCAGCAGCAGAATTGGCCCTACGACCAGAGAATAAGGACAAGAAGATTGTGACGTTGCTGCCCGATACCGGCGAGCGCTACCTCTCTACGGCACTCTACGCATTCGACGAATACCCACTCTAAAAAGCCGCAACAACACATCTACGCACTGAGAGAGCATAGCGGGAGGCCACCACAAAGAGGTCTCCCGCTATCGTATATCGATCTACCTTATTAAATTATTACCGTCAAGACTTGACAAAATGCTTTTTATTGCTTAACTTTGTAGCATTAGGCAAGTGGCGATCGGCCTGCCACCAGATGCATACCTCAAGCACGCCCAGCTGGAATTATGTCTAAAAGTAATACGATTGTAACACGTTTGACATGCTTATGAAGAGCCAACGTGCTAACTTTGTCAACTGAAAATAGATAACAAACTATATGAAAGAGAACAAATATCGTATTCTCGTTGTAGACGACGAACAGGACTTATGTGAAATTCTGAAGTTTAATTTGGAAACAGAAGGCTATGTGGTAGAAACGGCAAACTCGGCCGAAGAGGCCATGACGATGGACATTTCATCGTTCAACCTCCTACTGTTGGACGTGATGATGGGTGAGATGTCGGGATTTGCCATGGCTAAAAAGCTGAAAGAGAATCCCACGACAGCCAGCATTCCCATCATCTTTCTGACCGCTCGCGATACCGAGAACGATACGGTAACCGGCTTCAATCTTGGTGCTGACGACTATATCAGCAAGCCTTTCTCCATCCGTGAGGTATTGGTGCGCATTCGTGCCGTCATCCGAAGGACAAAAGAATCTGACGATCACACTGAGCCGAAGACGCTGAAATACCAAGGTTTGGAGATGGATCTGGACAAAAAGACAGTGACCATCGATGGTGAAGATGTTCCTTTTACCAAGACTGAGTTCGAGTTACTGCACTTATTTCTTTCTGAAAAGGGACACGTCTTCTCACGTCAGGAGCTTATAGACAGGATTTGGCCAAAGGACGTTTTGGTGCTTGACCGCACAGTAGACGTGAACATTACACGACTAAGAAAGAAGATTGGGCGATTCGCCAAGTGCATTGTCACCCGACTTGGCTTTGGATACTACTTTGATGCTCTATGAGAAAGGTTTCGGTTGGCAGCAAACTATACATCAGTATCTTGGCGGTATTCTTGCTTTTTGCCATCTCATTCATCGTCTTTCAACAGACAAGAGAAAAGCAATACAAGCGGGAACTGCTGAACATGAGGTTGCAAGGCTATAACACCAGGATGGCAGATGCCATTCAATACCTGGGCAAGAGAGACGAACAAACGCTGAGCACCTATGTAAAGACGCACAGCATACCTAACTTGCGGGTAACAATAATCGATGATCAAGGACAGGTTATCTTTGACAATTTCCATAAAGACTACAGCAACTTTAAGAATCATGCCAACCGTCCAGAGATCATTGAGGCACGGAAAACGGGAACCGGATCAAGCGTTGAGCGTAACAGTAAGACCCTGAAACAAGAGTTTTTCTATTCGGCAACCTATTTCAAGGATGACAAGATGACCATTCGGAGTGCCTTGCCCTACAACAATGGCTTGGCTAAATCGCTGCAAGCCGACCAACATTTCATTTGGTTTGCACTCACAGCGATTGTCATCTTGACGCTCGTGTTGTGGCGATTTTTAAGAAGATTGTCGGCCAACATCACCAAATTGAAGTTGTTTGCCAGTCGTGCCGACCACAATGAAAGCCTCGATACCGAAGACTTGATTGCCTTTCCAGACGACGAGTTGGGCGAAATAGCCGAACGAATCATCAAGATATACAAGCGTCTTCAGAGCACCCGACAGGAACAGGACATTCTGAAAAGACAGCTTACTCAAAACATTGCGCACGAATTAAAAACGCCAGTGGCCAGCATTCAAGGCTATTTGGAAACCATTTTGGACAACCCTCACATCAACGAAGCAACGCGACAACAATTCTTGCAACACAGCTATGCACAGAGTCAGCGGCTCACTTCCTTGCTACAAGACATCTCTACGCTGAACAGAATTGACGATGCTCCCGACTTGATGGAGTACTCACCCGTGAACATCTCGAAGATGATTGAAAACATCTGCAAGGAAACGGGACTGCAAATGCAAAATCATCACATGGCTTTTGTCAACAACTTACCGAAAAACGTCATCATCCAAGGCAATCAAAGTCTGCTGTACAGCGTATTCAGAAACTTGACTGACAATGCCATTACGTATGCTGGTGACGGGACAACCATCACCCTTGACGGAAAAGAAGATGAGCAAGAATGGAGATTTATCTTCCGAGATAACGGCATAGGCGTATCAAATCAGCACCTCGCCAGACTGTTCGAACGATTCTATCGCGTAGACAAAGGCAGGAGTAGGAAACTCGGTGGCACCGGACTTGGATTGGCCATCGTCAAGAATGCCATCATGTTGCACGGAGGAAGCATACAAGTTCACAATGTAGAAACAGGTGGACTCTGTTTCGAGTTTAATCTAAAAAAGAAGAAATGAAGATAATACAAGCAAGCAAACACCAGGCCAGAGAGATTGCAAAGTATATCATGCTGGCCATGAACTATGAATGTTGTCAAAATTTAGCGGGGCCTCATCACACGTTAATCGATTTTGAAGACCTGCTGACAGAGCTCGTTGCACTGGAAAAGTCACAATACAGTTATACCAATACCTTGGTTGCATTGAACGATAAGGATGAGGTCATTGGCGTTTGCGTAAGCTATGACGGCGCCCAGCTGCATGACCTTCGGCAGCCATTCATTGACGCTGCACTCAAAAAATTCGATATAGACTACCAGAACCAGATTGATGAAGCCGATAATGATGAACTATACATCGACAGCTTGGCCGTCAATCCCGACTATCGAAGACAAGGTATTGCGAAACGACTTATATTGGAATCGATTAGAAAGGCCCAATCAATGGGTATTCACAAGATTGGATTATTGGTAGACAAAGATAACCCTTTGGCCGAAAAACTGTATGTAGCCCAAGGATTCAAGTATGTAGGCGACACCACATGGGGTGGCCATCCCATGAAACACTTGCAATACTATGCTACCTTTTTCTCGTAGGATAAGATAGCGTATTCACCGCAGCAGGCTTGCCATCCACCAAGGTTTCGATATCCGCATTCATGTAAGTGGCATTGCGTCCGTTGCAATAATCAACGGTGGCACAACCATTTTCATCAGTCATTAATCGCGGATTCCAATACAACGCGTGCGGCGGTTATCTTTTATCGTATCGTCAAATCCGTTCTTAGGATACAGCGGAGGTTAACAAACGCAGTAACATTGGCGAGGTACTGCTCAAAAACAGAACCTGTCTGTGCCATCACCGATACCATTATCAGTAATAACACAGACAGGAATGTCGTACGTTTGTTCACTATTATTTCATGTCTCAATCAGGCCAACCGTACCATTTTGTAAAGCATTGTTCAGTGAGATCATTAGGGCATAGGTATGATGAACGAACGGATGAGCCAGTAACTCAAGATACCGGCAAGGTAACCAACGAAGGCCAACCAGCTGACATGCTTCATATACCAACCGAAGGTAATCTTCTCCAGGCCCATCACAACCACTCCGGCCGCACTGCCCACGATGAGGATAGACCCACCAACACCGGCACAGTAAGCCAACAACTGCCAGAATATTCCATCAATAGCCATGTCGCCCACAGCCTCCAAGGGGTACATACCCATGCATCCAGCTACCAAGGGAACATTGTCTACGATGCTCGAAATCACACCAATCACACCTGTCACCACATAGTGGTTGCCGTTAGACACGTCGTTGAGCCATACGCCCAGGCCTCCCAGCACGCCAATTTCTTCCAAACAAGCCACTGCCATGAGGATACCAAGGAAGAACAGGATGGTAGACATGTCGATGTTAGACAGCAGCTTGCTCACACGCTTGCCCATTCCATCTTTTTTATGATCCAACCCACGGTAGAACACCTCGGTGACTGTCCAAAGCACACCCAGCACCAACAAGATGCCTACAAACGGCGGCAGGTGGGTCAAGCTCTTGAAAATCGGTACAAACATCAAGCCGCCAACACCGACTATGAATATCACTTTGCGCTGCCGCTCAGTAAAGTCAAGCACATGATAGTCGGACTTCATGTTGACTTCCGCCGTCTCCAACTCGCCTTTCAATGAATATTGCATGATAAAAGCCGGAACAACCATGGCCACAACCGATGGCAGGAAGATTTCCTCCATCACGCCCAAAGCCGTGATAACCCCCTTGTTCCACAGCATAATGGTCGTCACATCGCCGATAGGCGAGAACGCTCCACCGGCATTAGCCGAGATGATGACCAAAGAAGCATATATCAGACGGTCTTCGTGACTATGTACCAACTTGCGTAAAATCATGATCATCACGATACTGGTAGTCAGGTTATCCAAGATGGCAGAGAGGACGAAAGTCATGAAAGCGATACGCCACAACAGGGTTCGCTTGCTCTTAGTCTTCATGACATCGCGCACGAAGTTGAATCCACCATTCTGGTCAACCACCTCAACAATGGTCATGGCACCCATCAAGAAGAACAAAGTGGTAGACGTACTACCCAAATGTTTTTCAATGACATGGCTCACCTGGTTAATCAAGTCTTGCCCCGTAACCCCAGGCATATACGCATTTGGGTCGAGCATGAACAGTGTCCAGCAGAACACGAACATCAATAAGGCAACAGCGGCCTTATTCACCTTAGTAACACTCTCAATGGCTATACACAGATAACCAATGATGAAAACGACTACAATCGCTAACGTTAAAGATGTCATAAAATTTATTTATAATTATTTTCGTTGACTTCAGCTGATATCATACTATAGAGTGATGAAAAATGTCTTTAATGGCCTTGGCTGAAAAATCTCTGCAAAGATAGTCGTTGCCAACTGAATAACCAAACAAAAACACATCTTTATTAATATTCTTTCGTTCCCCATGAAATTTCACAGTCACAGCATGAAAATTCGAACTCATCATCGCCCTGAAAAACAGGTCAAAAATACGGCTTTCTAAAAGCAAAGAGATTGGCCTTCAAAGTCATTGAGTTTGACCACCAAAGTCATTGAGATTGGCCACTAAAGTCATTGAGATTGATTTCGAGGGAAATAGGGGATGTATTCTCGTGTTTTTACAGTATCATGATAGTATCAATTTTTTCCTAATAGAACCAACGGATGCTATGATGAGAAATATTCATCCTAAAGGAGTGATTATCTCTGATTTTATTTGTATTTTTGCCCTGTAAGTCGTTTGGTTCATAGCTTTAATTCAAAAATTTTGCGACATATAAAAACCTGGATCGACTTTGGTTGCGAAGGCATCTATGAAAACATTTCAATGAAAGAGTTGCGGAATTAAGGTTTTTTACTTCACACAAAAAATGGTAGTAATGAAAGGACAAGTAAGTGATGTGACGAAGGAATTACTTCTGAGGATTTCCAGAGGTGACAATCGGGCCTTCCGTACATTTTTTGATACTTACTATCCAAGAATCAATCGCTTCACAAGCTATATAATAAGGAGTAATGAGTTGCGTGAAGAAGTAGTGTCAGATTTTTTTCTGACAGTATGGAAGCACAGGGAAAAACTTTGTAAAATCAAAGATTTAGACGCTTATTTGTATACCATAGCCCGCCATTTGGCACTTGACAGCCTTAGGAAGATTTTGCATTGTCACATCATTGAAGAAATACCTCTGGGCATTGCATCTGCTGATGATACACCAGAGGAACAACTCCTTAGCGAAGAACTATGTAAAGCTATCACACAAGCCGTGAACCAACTTCCTGAGAGATGTAAACTGGTCTTCCTTATGGCGAAGGAGCAAGGATTGAAGTATAAAGAAATTGCGAAAATACTTCAAATATCAGAAAAGACCGTTAATGCTCAAATGGTTATTGCTCTGAAAAAATTAAATCTCATCATGAGACAGTACATGAAGAGTGTTTTCTTTTAACTTTATCTGCTAAGCCATGTACCTATTTTCATGAGTAGTAAACATTTCTTCATAGGTATGACGATGCTTTCTGCTCAAGCAATCCTAAAATTACAAAAAGTTTTCATCAAATCTTGGTTACAAAAACATGTTACAGACAAACTTTCTAAAGATTTTTTAGCATGAACTCATTTATTTTATAATAGCTACAAAACACGTCAAGCCGCCTGATTTTATGCGGTGTTTCGAGCATTCTCTAAGCTTTATTTAGCCCATTATTAATTAGAAAAATCATTATTTTTAACATCGGTTTAGATGTATTTTGAAAAAAGTGCGTCAATATTAATGTAGGCATTACCCTATTGGTATGTCAAGTTGATGCACAATTGATACACATTAGTGTTTCGACTATTTGGTTATACGGAACTATGAACGATAACAATACATATAGTACTAAGCTGCTTTATGCTATTGCCGCTTGGTGCAGAGGCGACGCAACTAACGCCGATCAGCAGATAGTAAACAACTGGATTCATGAAAAACCAGAGAACTCAAAGATTCTATCCTATCTCATGCACACTAAATTTATGGGAAATGTGGATGAGAGTGATGAAACTAAAGAACGAGTTTATGCGCATGTGCTGGAACTCATCCAAGATTATGAGGAGCATGAAACCCAGATAGTTTCAATCAGTAAGTGGCGAACACCTCAATGGGCGTTTGTCTTGAAACGTCTGGCCGTAGCAGTTGTTTTACTTTTGATTGTTTCTGGAGGAGTGTTCTGGTATCTTCAAAGCCATGACAACATTGAACTTGTGGCATACGGAAAGCCTAATTCTGTAGTCAAGCTAACACTTGATGACGGTTCTGTTGTGATGCTGAATGCAGGTTCTACGCTAAGCTACCCTCAGACATTTACAGGGAAAGAGCGTAGAGTTGCGTTAAGTGGTGAGGCCATGTTCAAAGTAAAGCCCAATGCGCACATGCCTTTTATCGTGAACGTAGGTGATGCTGAGATAAAGGTTCTTGGAACGCAATTCAATGTAAGTGCTTACACTGATTCTAAAAATATTGTAACCACCCTTCTGGATGGATCTGTGGAGTTTTACGTCCATTCAGGACAAGAAAATCCCATACGACTCAAACCGAATCAGCAGGTAGTGTACGACAAGGTGGCACGAACAAGTCAATTACGTGAAGTAGAAGCAGAGTTGTATGCATCCTGGAAGGATGGAGTGCTGTATTTCGATCATGTGGGCTTAGAAGAGATGTCTAAAATTCTTGCGCATCGGTTTGGAATCAGAATTGAGATACATGCCAAGAATTTGCAAAATGAGACTTTCTCTGGTATGTTTGAAAATGATATGAGTTTGTATCAAATCCTTGATGTGTTGAAGCGGCATCGTGGATTTGATTACCGAAAAGATGGTGATTACATTGTGATATTTGATAAATAAAACCTAATAAAAAACTTAAAATGAAACAAGCAATTGTCAAAAATGTGTCTTGTAGACACTTGCAATTCTGTGAAAAATCTGTTTCAAATATCAGAAACAGGCTGGTATTTATCTTTCTTTGTATGCTTTATGTATTTACAGGCTATGCGCAGAGTAAGAAAATCACTCTTAACTGTGTCAATGAAAAGATTAAAACCGTTTTTCATGAAATCAAGCAACAAACTAATTACTCGTTCGTATACAATAACAATGAGCTGAATGAGAATGAACGCATCACGTTAAAAGTGAAGAATAAGCCTCTTTCTGAATGCATGAATATCGTGCTGCGTAATAAGCCTTTAAACTATGAAGTGAGAAACCGCACTATTGTTATATTTAAACAACCATCGGAAGTAGCAAAGAAACAGCGTAATGAGCAAACTCACAAGAAAATCAATGGCCGTGTTGTAGATGATAAAGGTAACGTCATACCTGGTGCATTAATTCGTGAAAAGTCTGCTCAAAATAATGCGACTGTTACGAATGAAAACGGTCTTTATCAGATGACTGTTGCTGCGAAATCGCAGATAGTTTGTTCTTTCATGGGTTACAAACCAGTGGAGGTGAATATTGGTTCCATGGATATCTATGACATTATCTTACAGGAAGAGGTGAGTGAACTTGACGAATTGGTTGTTACAGGATATGGACAACAGAGACGAATCAGTTCGGTGGGTTCGCAATCTACCTTGCAGAAACAAGATCTCAAAGTGCCAACTGGCAGCTTGAGTACCGTTTTGGCGGGACGTCTCTCTGGTATTGTTGCGGTTCAAAGAACCGGCGAGCCGGGAAGAGACGCTGCAGACATTTGGATTAGAGGACTGGCTACGCCCAACAATGCCAATCCATTGATATTAGTAGATGGTGTTGAAAGAGATTTTAATAATATAGACCCTGATGACATTGAATCTATTTCGGTTTTAAAGGATGCATCCGCCACAGCCGTATATGGTGTTAGGGGAGCTAACGGTGTCATCATTGTAAAAACGAAACCTGGAGTGATTGGAAAACCAGTGGTCAGTGTTGATTACTATGAAGGTATGAGCCGTTTCACCAAGTCATCTGAACTTGCAGACGGACTGGTATACATGGATGCCGTGAATGAGGCTATGACTAATATAGGCAAACAGCCTAAATACACGCAGGAATATATTGACAACACCCGTAATGGAGTTGATAAACTGCTTTACCCAAATGTTAACTGGCGAAAAGAAGTGTTTGACGACTGGGGGCATCTGCGTCGCCTGAATGCTAATGTAAGAGGAGGTAGTCAGCTTGCTCGTTTCTATGCTTCCGTGAGTGTATATAATGAGAATGGAACCATCAAGACAAATCCTTTCGAGAACTACGATTCTGCAACGCGTTACACACGTTATAACTTCACAACCAACATTGACATGCAAATCACTCCGTCTACGGAGGTAAGCATTGGCGCGCAAGGTTACTTGGCAGACGGCAACTATCCTGGCGTAAGCAGTGATGTAATTTTCGGGTCAACGATGGAAGTTAACCCTGTGATGTATCCCAAAATGTTTGTGATTAACGGAGAGGAATTTGTACCTGGGTTGCACACGCAAGGGGCAGAGCGAAACCCCTATGCGGATGCTACCAAGCGTGGTTACCGAAAAACCATGTCAAACCGCATTCACTCAAATATACGTCTTACACAAGATTTGAGTATGCTTACTAAAGGATTGAAGTTCACAGCCATGTTTGCATATGATGTCACTTCGTCGAGAAATACGTCGTACACCAAACGAGAGAACACATATTACATTGCTGATAGGAACAAGCCTTTTGACGAAAATGGCAATCTGGTGCTGACAACAACATGGAACCGGGGTTCAAAAGTTCTGAGCTTTGGCGGAAATGGGTTGGCTGGAGTTAGAAAAGATTATTTGGAAGCTTCACTACAATATGACAGAGTCTTTGGTAACAATCGCGTTGGCGGTATGGTTGTTTATACACAACAAAGCAGGAATGTTAACAATGCTGGTGATATTATTTCTGCAATACCTTATCGTTTGCAGGGCCTTGCAGGACGTGCAACATATTCCTGGAAAGACCGTTACTTTGGTGAGTTTAACATTGGTTACAATGGTGGTGAGAATTTTCCTAAGGAGAAGCGTTTTGGCACATTCCCTGCTTTGGGTGTAGGTTGGGTTTTATCTAATGAACCTTTCTGGAAACCTTTGGAAAAAGCAATTTCATTCCTTAAAATACGATATACTAACGGAAAAGCGGGCAACAGCACCGTTGGAGGAAGGCGTTTTATGTATTTGGAGCAATATGAGTGGACTGGAAGCTACCGCTTTAACTTTGGTGGACAAAATGTGGACGGAGTGCATGTGAAAAATCCTTCGACAATGTTAGGATGGGAGGTTGCACATAAGCAGGATCTCGGCGTTGACATCAAACTTCTGAATGACGATTTGAGATTAACTCTGGATTGGTTCTATGAGAAACGTAACAAAATACTCTTGCTTAGAAGTGAATCGTTACCTGACTTCTTTGGATTTCAGCAAGCACCTTATGGAAATGTGGGAAAAACACGCACAAAAGGATTTGATGCAGAACTTGAATATTTTAAAAAGATAAACAAAGACTGGAATCTTACATTGCGCGGCAACTTTACTTATGCTGACCCTGTATGGGTTGACAATGATATTCCTGATAAGGCCTATCCTTGGCGAAACAGAAAGGGATCGAGCCTTGTTTCGCGTGAAGGTTTTACTGCCATCGGTCTTTATACCCATTCGGACATAGACGTTATCCAAGCCTGGTTAGCTTCAGACCGCACTCAACCACAGCCATTTCCTACACCTTACAATACATCATTGTCACAATTGAAACCTGGAGACATCATGTACAAGGATATGAACGAAGATGGCAAGATTGACGACAATGACATATCTTGGATTGGCAATGGAGATATTCCTAAAATCAATTACGGCTTTGGGTTCAACTTATCATACAAAGCAATATCCTTTGGCTTGTTGTTTCAAGGAACTGCCATGGCCAATCGATTGGTGGGTGGAATAGTAAGACCATTCAACGATTCAGGAAGTAGCAATGTGTATTCAAATATTGTAGACCGTTGGTCTGAGGCTAACCCTCGCCAAGACGTGTTTTATCCTCGCTTGGCTTATGGCAGCGATCAACCTGATAATCAGAACAACTTTGTTAACAGCACTTGGTGGCTCAAAGACATGGGATTCCTAAGACTTAAGACATTACAAATCAATTATAAGCTCCCTTCTACCTTCTCAAGGAAAATAGGTCTTGGTGGTGTAAATGTTTATCTCATGGGGACAAATCTTTTTACGTTCTCTAAATGGAAACTTTGGGATCCTGAACTGAATACAGGAAATGGCAATAGCTATCCTAACACTACTTCTTATACTGTTGGCATAAACTTTAATTTTTAAATGACGTAGAAATGAAAACAAAACTTATATTGTCCATTATATTATTGCTGCCTTTGGCCTCTTGCAGTGATTATTTGAATCAGGTTCCTCAGGATTTACTAACTCTTGAGAAGACTTTCGAGTCAAGGGAGTCATCCCTTCGGTTTTTGGCTTCTATCTATACGTTCATGCCTGATGAATTTGACCAGCGTTCTGTAGGAGGAGGACGCGGCCAAGGTACTTCTGGAGCATGGGTTGCAGGATGCGATGAAGCAGAATATGTTTGGGAATGGCATAAGTCGAATATTATAACAAACGGGTCTATGAATCCGTCGTCAGGTATCGTGTCTGTGTATTGGAAAAAATATTTTCAAGGAATCAGAACTGCGACCATATTTATTGATAATCTCAAACTATGCAAGCAACTTTATGAAGGTGACTATGAGCAATGGATTGCAGAAGCACGCGCGGTAAGAGCCATATATTATTATTACCTACTCCGTCTTTATGGACCTGTACCCATCATTGAGGAGGCTAAGTCTGAACAGAGTTCTACCGAGGATTTTCAGATACCTCGCAATAGCGTCAAAGAAGTTGGAGATTATATACTTTCAGAACTCGATAAGGCCATTTCTTCTGGCTTGATAGATAACATTAAAACTTCTGGTAACTATCTGTCGGCTGAAAAAGGCTTAGGACATATTGATTGTGCAATAGCTAAAGCTTTCAAGGTTGAAACAAGGATGTTGCTGGCAAGTGATTTGTTTAATGGGTCTGTAGAATATTTTAGAGACTTGAAGAATGATGATGGAAAGCAATTGTTTCCTTCATACGATGAGCAGCAGAAGAAGCAACTTTGGTCTGATGCAGCAAAAGAAGCAAAGGAATTTATTGAAACTTATGTAGGAAATGGATACGATCTCACCAAAATATACACAAAAGGCAAGCTTGACCCTTATTTATCCTACAGAGAAGCTGTAAGAGGATACCATTCAGAAATGACCAACTTTACAAACACCTCTTCTTCAGCCATTGAGATGATCTTTTTCAGAGTTGATGCACCAGCAGATATCTTGCAATACGATCGAACTCCAAAACATTTTAGGGCGGGGCGTTCTGCATATGAAGCATCGGGCGGAATGGCTGCGACTCAGGAAATTGTTGATGAATATTTCATGAGCAATGGACTCAAGCCTATCAAAGGCTACGAGTCTGATCAAAAGACACCAATTATCAATAAAGAGTCAGGTTATCAAGATGATGGTTTTAGTTCAGAAGACTATTTGGATCCTGTAACGGGAAGAGTATTTGCTCCAAAGGGAGTGCTTATGGCTTGGGTGAACCGAGAACCCAGATTTTATGCCGACATCACATTTGATGGGCAAGCATGGCTAAATACTCGTGAGGGCGTTGTTTACACTTCTACCCAATTCAGTGGAAATTCTGGTAAGGGTGTAGGTTCGTCAAATGATTATCCTAAAACAGGCTATGTGGTTCGCAAGTCAGCTCCTTTAGGCAACTGGCGGGATCAGAATCGGGTTTGCATTCTCCTTAGGCTCGCTCAAATATATCTTGATTATGCAGAAGCTTTAAATGAGTGTAACCCAGGACATCCTGACGTTATGAAATATCTAAATCTCATTAGAGAACGTGCAGGAATTCCTTTGTATGGAAAAGAATTACCCATACCTTCGGATGTTCGTCAGGCAATTAGAGATGAACGTAGGGTTGAGCTGGCATTTGAAACTTGCAGATACTTTGATGTAAGACGCTGGGGAATAGCAGAAAAGACAGAAAATAAGCCCATCCATGGTATGAACATAGAGAAGGATGGTTCTGAATTTTTCAAGCGCACAGTTGTAGAGAATCGGGTATTTGAGAAGAAAAACTATTTCTTCCCAATTCCTGAGCGTGAAATGAATATCAATAGACAGTTGAAACAAAATAAAGGATGGTATGAATAATAATTTGATGAAAAAATATCCTTTCGTGATATTTTGTATGGGTATCTGGATGGTATTTTTTACCGTCGTGTCATTATCAGCTTGTTCTGAAGAAAAGAATGGCGATATTCGTGTGGAAAATACGGAAATCAGATCTATTGGAAAAGTAATGGCCGAGCTAAGACAAATTAGGGATACGGCTGTATATGGAAAGTTTAAGGGGATGTATCCAGAAGAAAGCAAAGATATCCTTAACAAAGCCATAAAGCAGTTGGCCGACTTGATACTTAGCTTACATCAAGGTGAAGCAGTGCCAACAGAAACTAAAGACAGCAGCATAGCTAATGCTTACGAGGCGATTAAGGTATTCAAGGCTACTGTCAGAAGCGAAGACGAGAAAGCACCAGCTGCTGAATTGTTCGTGGATGGTATTGACGGGAATGGATATATCAACTTTGGGGTTCAATCTGTCTATTCTTCTTTTGGAGAGGCCGACAACCAGCAGTTTACGGTAGAATTGTGGTTTAAGCAAGCCAAACCAACTAACTTTGGATGTATTTTGTCAACATTCTATGAAAATTCTGAGAACAGGTTTGGTTGGATGATGAATACATGGAATGGTCACTTTAGAATGTCTTATTCACTTACGTCACGTGGACTTATTGAGCCAGCCAAAGCATACAATGGCCTCAACAAATGGATTCATTTAGCTGCTGTCTATAATGATAAAGGTGTGGATGGAGAGATGGAAAATGGAAAGCCTGTTTTTTTGAAATTTTATCTTAATGGCGAGGAGGTATCACGGAAAGTAAAACCAGACGGACGAAGTTATGTGGGCAATCCTTTGGATAATTGTCCTATGATTGGATTTGCTGGTGTAACTTCTGACGGCAAACTCTTCAGAAGACTCTCTGGCTATATGAAGGATATCCACATCTGGAACAAAGCAAAGACTCCCACTGAAATTGCTGACATCATGAACAAGAAAATCGCAGTCTCGGGTTCTGAACCTGATCTCGTATGTGGTTGGAGTTTTGATGCAGAGCCGCGCGACAGCAAGAAAATTATTGACCTGACAAAAAGGTACTATGCATCGGTAGAGGGCAGTTATGAATGGAGAGAAATCAAAGAGTAAATAAGCGTTCACACAAATATTCTACTCTTTTTGGAAAATCGCACATAGAAGGTTTTCTGATTTCATTCTTGGTAGGAATATCATAGCTCAATAACATTATTTCATATAGTAGGAGGAAAACGAATGCGCTTTCTTCCTACTTTGTTTTTTTACATCTCACATAGCTCCTACGTGTCGTTCTGCATATAGCCATTTGGCTGACGCATTGATGACGTCAGGAGTATGTCTATTTTCTTCATCACAAACCTTAAGACGACTTAAATATGGTTTACTTTAATTCACCTAACGAGTGTGGATTAAATGACAAATCAAACATTAGAAAATAAAAAGAATGGCATTCAGCCGCTTATTCTTACTTTTTTCACTAACTTTGCAAGGTATGGATACACAAATCAACAGCGAAGCGCAATGGAGCGAAAACATCATCATCGCAGATGCTGATTATGTTGACAGCGTGACTTTCGACCTCATCGTCAACTTCGAGCGGATGATTGGACGACGTATTCCCGCTGCTGACCTCGCCAGGTGGATAGACTGCGTGGCGCTTGACGGCGGTATCAGGGAGGGTGAACACCAGACTCAGGTGGTGTTGATTCATCGAAAAGACAGAAAAGGCATGGAGAATTTCATGCCATCTGATTATGAAAGCGACCTGAACGGGAAGGCTTTCAAAGACCACTTAGGTGAATTCATGCTCAGTTCGCTGCCCATCGAGGAGATTGTTGACGAGACCGACTTCCTGATGGAGATTGTGCAAGCAGCATGCGAGCAGCCTAATGTGAAGCGCGTGATGATTGTTCCAAACTTCGAAAGAGATGGCCTATACGATCGAATGCGCCATGTACTGCAACAGGTAGACGACGACAAGCGCATCACCGTGTTTGCCATGCAGCCCTTATCAGGAGGCAATTTCAGACAAGAGATATTGGGCTACTCGCTGATGAACGCCTTGGGTATCAAGAGTGAAGAAATAAAATAACGTATAACAACCAACAGAAAGTGCCGCTAAAAGCGTACCCTGCGAGGCACTCTCCCCTACATGCTGGGGGTGACGGGGAATCTTTATCATGTCAAAAGTTTTAATGATTGGCGCCGGAGGCGTGGCAACAGTTGCCGCATTTAAGATTGCACAAAACCCAGAGGTTTTCACTGACTTCATGATTGCAAGCCGGCGAAAGGAAAAATGTGATGAGATTGTGAAAGCAATTGGTAAGCCAAGCATCAAAACAGCTCAGGTAGATGCTGACGATGTGGAGCAACTAAAAGCTTTGATGAACGACTACAAGCCAGAATTGGTGATTAACTTGGCTTTGCCTTATCAAGACCTCACCATCATGGAGGCTTGTCTGGCCTGTGGATGCAACTACTTAGACACAGCCAACTATGAACCCAAAGACGAGGCGCACTTTGAATATTCATGGCAATGGGCATACAAAGAAAAGTTTGAGCAGGCTGGGCTTACGGCCATCCTTGGTTGTGGTTTCGACCCAGGCGTGAGCGGTATCTTCACCGCCTACGCAGCCAAGCATTATTTCGACGAGATACATTATTTGGATATCGTGGATTGCAATGCGGGTAATCACCACAAGGCTTTTGCCACGAACTTCAATCCAGAAATCAACATTCGTGAGATTACGCAGAAGGGTCTTTATTACAAAGACGGCAAATGGATAGAAACCGAACCGTTGGAGATTCATAAACCCATTACTTACCCAAACATTGGGCCGCGTGAGAGCTATCTGATGCACCACGAAGAGCTGGAAAGTTTGGTGAAAAACTATCCTACCATCAAGCAGGCTCGCTTTTGGATGACTTTCGGAGAGCAATACCTTAACTATCTGGATGTCATTCAAAACTTGGGAATGTCGCGCATTGACGAGATTGAATACGAAGCTGAATTGGCAGATGGTTCGGGCAAAAAGGTGAAGGTGAACATTGTTCCTCTACAATTCTTGAAAGCAGTTTTGCCCAATCCACAAGATCTTGGCGAGAACTATGACGGTGAGACCAGCATTGGATGCCGCATTCGTGGCATAAAAGATGGCAAAGAACTTTCCTACTATGTGTACAACAACTGCAAGCATCAGGATGCCTACAAGGAAACAGGCATGCAGGGCGTGAGCTACACCACGGGCGTTCCAGCCATGATTGGCGCCATGATGTTCCTGAAAGGTCTTTGGAAGAAGCCCGGCGTTTGGAACGTAGAAGACTTCGATCCAGATCCATTCATGGAACAACTCAACAAGCAAGGCTTGCCTTGGCACGAAGTATTTGGAGAGGAATGAAAAGGAGCCTCTCCCCCTGCCCCTCCCCGAAAGGGAGGGGAGTGATTAGACTTTCTGCTGAAAGCATCATTGCTTACCAATAAAGATAAACAATAAATGACAGTTCATTTAATCAACAGTGAGAGATAACATTACTAAACAATAATGATAAAAAAAGAAGCTATCTACGCCTGCCCCTGCCTGAAAGGGAGGGGAGTGATTAGACTTTCTGCTGAAAGCATCATTGCTTACCAATAGAGGTAAAGAGTAAATGACAGTTCATTTAATCAACAGTGAGAAATAACATTACTAAACAATAATAATAAAAAAAGAAGCTATCTACGCCCATCCCCGCCCGAAAGGGAGGGGAGTGATTAGACTTTTTGCTGAAAGCATCATTGCTTACCAATAAAGATAAACAATAAGTGACAGTTCATTTAATCAACAGTGAGAAATAACATTACTAAACAATAATAACAAAAAAAGAAGCTATCTACGCTCATCCCCTTTGGGGAGGGGTCGGGGGTGAGGCTTCCATTTAATTATGGCAAAAGAACAAACAAACAATCCTACATCTGGCGAGGGAAAATTGAAAGCCCTACAAGCTGCGATGGCTAAAATAGAAAAAGACTTTGGTAAAGGCGCCATCATGCGTATGGGCGACGAACAGATTGCCGATGTGGAAGTAATTCCCACAGGCAGCATTGCCTTAGACGTGGCATTGGGCGTAGGTGGATATCCACGAGGAAGAATCATAGAGATATTCGGACCAGAGTCGTCAGGTAAAACAACATTGGCCATCCATGCCATTGCCGAAGCACAAAAAGCTGGTGGCATTGCTGCTTTCATCGATGCCGAACACGCTTTCGACCGTTTTTATGCGGCGAAGTTAGGCGTGGATGTCGACAATCTGTGGATTTCACAACCCGACAACGGGGAACAGGCGTTGGAAATAGCCGACCAACTCATCCGCTCGTCGGCCATAGACATTTTGGTTGTCGACTCTGTGGCTGCGCTTACACCCAAGAAAGAAATAGAAGGTGACATGGGCGACAGCAACGTTGGTCTGCAAGCCCGATTGATGAGTCAGGCTTTGCGAAAGCTAACTTCTACCATCAGCAAAACCAATACCACCTGCATCTTCATCAACCAGCTGCGCGAAAAGATAGGCGTGCTGTTCGGAAGTCCTGAAACAACGACAGGTGGTAATGCGCTGAAGTTTTACGCTTCGGTGCGTCTTGATATCCGCAAGAAATCGAGTGTGAAGGATGGCGACGAGGTTCTTGGAAATCAGGTGCGCGTGAAAGTGGTTAAAAACAAGGTGGCTCCTCCCTTCCGCAAGGCTGAATTTGAAATAACCTTTGGCGAAGGTATCTCAAAAATTGGCGAGATTGTTGACCTTGGTGTTGAGTATGACATCATCAAGAAAAGCGGTTCGTGGTATTCGTATCAAGACTCTAAGTTGGCACAAGGACGCGACGCGACCAAAAACTTGCTCAAAGACAATCCTGAACTTTGCGAAGAGTTGGAAGCAAAGATCAAACAGGCCATCGCTGATAAGATGGAATAAAAAAAACATAATAAAAAAAAGATGATATATTCATCCTTAAATAATAAACATTTTCTATCTTTGTAACAACATATTCTTAACCCATAAGTCAAGGCTGGTGGTATCAGTCAAAATTGGTTCTCACTAAGCATCAATGACTAAGGAATAGGATACATTATTCATTTAATCATCGTAATTATGAGGAAATTATTTTTAACAGCAGTCATTGCATTGCTCAGTATTGGCGCTTATGCGCAAAAGGGTCAAGCCTATTTAGGTGGGCAACTGGCTTATCCAACAGACATCGAATCATTGGGTATTGGTGTAAAGGGTGGCTATGGAATCACTGACGCTATCCGCGCACAGGCAACATTCGACTACTTCCTAAAAAAGGACAACGTTTCTTGTTGGGATCTCAATCTGGATGTACATTATCTCTTCCCACTTGGAAACAATATCAAGGTATACCCTCTGGCTGGACTTACCTATCTCCACGCTTCTGCTGATGGCGTCATTCAATCATTCGACGAACATACAGGTAAAGTCGTGGAAGGAAGCAAATATTCATACAGTGACGGCAATCTTGGTCTTAACCTTGGTGGTGGTTTCCAATATGACCTCACAGACAAGCTTGTCCTGAATGCAGAGGTTAAATTCCAGATTATTAAAAACACCAACCAAGGCGTCATCTCTGCTGGTCTTGCCTACAAATTCTGATAAGACTGAGCAGCTTGACCTTGTCAAAATACGAACAGCCTTAGCAGGCTAAGGTATTTCATATCATTCAACCATATCATCCCGTCATGAGGCGGAATGATATGGTTTTTCTTATTTATCATTCTCTTGACATACAACTGAACTTCCATCCATCAAACCTACCTACTGTTAATCTGATGAAATTGTACGCATCCTGGCAAATATTTTGCGAATGTCCATTTCTTGTTGTATACCAATGAGCATGGGAAGCTGCCCTGTCAGCTGCTTTTCTATTTCACTGAAATGTCCGGCAATGCCCTCATCCACCAGCCCGGTATCATACAGGTTCTTCAGTTCTGGCAACAACTCTCGTGCTTGTAAGTCCATCACGTCACAAGTCATCAGTCCGGCCATCGCAGGACTGAAGGTGGTATTTTCGGCCAAATGCTCTGTGGCAAACACAAGAAGCTCTCTGAACAAGCCTACTATTTCGTCCCGCCTATCAGGCTGCAGAACACCTATGCTTGCCAAAGCTGTTATTGCCTGACACTTGGCGTAGGTATACAGTCCCGCTTCCTTGCAATAATTCAGCAGTTTGTCGGTTCGATGTTGCCCAAGTTTATTCAGCGTCGGAACCAAGATATCGGGACCAAAATCACCGAAATGATACTCGTAGAAATCGGGCGACTGCCTCATCATCTCCAATACCAAATCTAAACTACTGTCACTGTTCCCTACTTCTCCCAGTAACAGAATGCACGAGCTGACAATGCCAATAAACTCTTCATCATCGCCATCTGTCAAATCTTCATCGCAGGTTAACCCCAGGTTGAACGCTAAAATTTGCTCTAAGTCTTGCCGCGATTCCTCCTTGGGCAGTGCCAGAATACGGTCTGTCAGCTCGTCTTCCAGTCCAAAGGCATTCTCCTTTTTACCCAGTTCCTGCAACAGCCACTCGTGTTTGATGGTACAGGTCGATGGATAAGGCGGGTGCTTGTAGGTATAAGGCATGTCCACGAGCGCATCTGTCCCGCCGCGTGGCATGTCCCAGTCATCGTCCTCCATGTCGTCAAACTCATCTTCGTAGTCCTCATCGAAGTCATCCAAGTCGTCATTAATCATGAAGTCAAAATCGTCGCCCAGCGTCTTCCGCAGCGTGGGGAGGTACTTGCTTGCCTCCAGCTCACTGTCCACAACAAGAAAGTGCTGGCCGTCTTTGCCGAACTCATATTCTATCAGTGGCACGTCGTCGGTGTCTTCCTCCAATATATACTTCGTCAGAGCAAAGCTCTTGTCAGGCTTTATGCCGCCTTCCTCTGCAAAGTCAATGGCACCATATATCCAATTGTGAGCCTCCTCGTAGCTGCATTCCTCAACACCCTCCCGTTCCAGCGGCTCCATGAAGAAGGAAAATTCGTACGGAGTCATCCGCAGGCGGTAGAACGAGTCTTTCACACCCAGGCAAAAGGTATCCACAAAATAACACCCCACACTGACATTACCTCCAGTATGTCTACGGGTAACCACGACATGCCCCAATCCTAATTCATGAATGGATGGGGTAATATAACACTTCCCTATTTCAACCGACCGCATACGCTGTTTCAGATAGTCGGTGTCTGACAAGAACTGTTGTCCGCCTTGCGTTTTATGTTTCTTCTTTGCCATCAGTTTATTTCTATTATTCATTTCCAAAGATACAGCGTTTTTTCGAACGACAAAAGCATTACTATCAATATTTCACGCCACCGCCTACAACAAACATCTTCCTTCACCAAAGGTGGTTGAACGGACATCACCCCCACATCCCCATCCCATCAATGTAATGCGTCTGACAAAAATTGTTCGGTTTTTTCTGAATTTTCACCCTCAAAAATGGCTCATAAAAACGTTCAATCTAGAAAAAAACGATAGGCACACAGGAGGCAAGCATGACCATTTTTTCTTTTGAAAAACCACTTTTTGCCGCAATAGCTATGGGATAATGCTCACAAAAGCCTCCTCTTGCGGTTCAACCAACAAGCAATTACCTGCCAAAAGCATGCATCTTACTTGCTTAAAGCTATGCTTTTGGCCAATCAACACTTGTATACGGAGGCATAATAACAGAAAAGAAACCGTAACACACTGGCTCATAATAAAATAGAAAAATCGCTCATGTTTGGCGTATTTGCAATCCAAAGTAGAGTTGGTTGTAAATACGCGAAGGAGAGAGAGCATCGCTGTCAATAAATTTCACAGTCAACTATCCGCATGACCACGAGTTAGCCAATGGCTCATCCACCCAGTATTTTGTTTTTTCCAGATAAGTATTTATCTTTGCAGGCAGCATGATGATAGACATGATACAAACAATCATGCTGGATAGCTGGCCATCGAAAAAGGATGACCCTCACCCCATACAAACTCAACGAACAAAAACATGATGCACCCAAGCGACAACTTACAAACACCGGAAGCCATTTTTAAGCATGACCTGCACACCTACCTTCGTGGGCTGGACAAGGTTGACGAACACTTGCCAGACGCTCCTGACATCGAAGGCAAATGGTACGACATAGCCAACGCCTACATGCCCGACGCCGTACGAGAGTTTAATCAATATCCTACCGTTGTTTTCGGTTGGATGATGTATGTGGGCATGGCCGTGGCTAAATACTGGGACGAGGATTGGGAACTATATAATAAGGTGGAAAACCTGTACACCTACCTGCGCGACCGCATTGATTTTGACCACATGGACGACTATATACGCGAGAAAGTTCTGCTTCTGAACCCCGAACAAGCCCAGCAATTGCAAGACACGGTTGGCGAATGTGCCGCCCGAACCAACAACCTGTTGCACCATCTATCCATCGCGCCAGGATCGGAAGATGCCTACCGGGCCGTGATTGCGGCACTGCACCAGCTGTATTTGATGGGTGTCGCCATGCAACTGAAGTCCATGGGCTATCACATGACAAAAATAGGATGACAGCGTAGGCGCATCCCCCTACCCCAGCACTTTCCTAACATGACAGCAATGATGTCAAAGTGACAGGTTGGCATATTTCATGTCAGCCCGAGCCAATATGTTGTGTTTTGGCATGACATTTGTTTTTATATGAGCGTATCGAAATCAGCAGTATTACTTGTGAACTATCAACTAGTAAACTCGTAAACTCATTAACTCGTAAACTAAAAAACAACATATTATGGGAAAAATTATTGGAATCGACTTAGGAACAACAAACTCATGTGTTTCTGTATTTGAAGGCAATGAACCAGTGGTTATTGCCAATAGTGAAGGAAAACGTACAACACCTTCGGTCGTTGGTTTTGTAAAAGACGGCGAGCGCAAGGTGGGTGACCCTGCCAAACGACAGGCTATCACCAATCCGACAAACACGGTGTACTCTATCAAGCGTTTCATGGGTGAAACGTATGCACAGAGCCAGAAAGAAGCCGAGCGTGTACCTTTCAAGGTGGTTGACGAAAATGGCTATCCAAGAATAGACATTGACGGACGCAAATATACCCCACAGGAGATTTCAGCGATGACACTTCAGAAAATGAAGAAAACCGCTGAAGACTACTTAGGACAAGAGGTGACCGATGCGGTGATTACCGTTCCGGCTTACTTCTCCGACTCACAGCGCCAAGCCACAAAAGAGGCAGGCGAGATTGCCGGACTGAAAGTGCAGCGTATCGTGAACGAGCCTACCGCCGCAGCTTTGGCATACGGTGTGGACAAGGCTCACAAGGATTTGAAGATTGCCGTATTCGACCTCGGTGGCGGTACCTTCGATATCTCCATCTTGGAATTTGGTGGCGGCGTGTTTGAAGTGCTTTCTACCAACGGTGACACCCACTTGGGCGGTGACGACTTCGACCAGGTGATTATTGATTGGCTGGCAAAGGATTTCAAGGCCGACCAAGGCATCGACCTCACCAAAGACCCAATGGCCATGCAACGTCTGAAAGAGGCTGCCGAGAAGGCGAAGATTGAACTCTCGAGCACCACATCTACCGAAATCAACCTGCCGTATATCTCTGCTGAAGGCGGCGTACCCAAGCACTTGGTGAAGACCTTGACACGCGCACAGTTTGAGCAATTGGCACACGACTTGATTCAGGCGTGTCTGGTTCCGTGTCAGAATGCCATCAAAGATGCGAAGATTTCAACGTCAGACATTGACGAGGTGATTCTCGTAGGTGGTTCGAGCCGCATCCCTGCCGTGCAGACTTTGGTGAAGAACTACTTTGGCAAGGAGCCTTCAAAGGGTGTGAACCCCGATGAAGTAGTTGCCGTAGGTGCTGCCATACAGGGAGCCATCTTGAACAAAGAGAGTGGCGTGGGCGACATCGTATTGCTCGACGTAACTCCACTGACACTGGGTATTGAGACCATGGGTGGCGTGATGACCAAATTGATTGACGCCAACACGACCATTCCTACCAAGAAGAGTGAGACGTTCTCTACCGCAGTGGATAATCAAACGGCTGTGACCATTCATGTGTTACAAGGCGAACGACCCATGGCTGCACAGAACAAGAGCATCGGACAGTTCAACCTCGAAGGCATCGCTCCGGCACGTCGTGGCGTTCCACAGATTGAAGTTACCTTCGACATCGACGCCAACGGTATCTTGAATGTATCGGCTAAAGACAAAGCTACGGGCAAGGAACAGAAGATTCGCATCGAGGCTTCGTCAGGTTTGAGCCAGGAGGAAATCGACCGCATGAAGGCCGAGGCAGAACAAAACGCAGCCGCCGACAAGGCTGAACGCGAGAAGGTTGACAAAATGAATCAGGCTGACTCCATGATCTTCACCACTGAAAACTTCTTGAAAGACAACGGTGATAAGATTCCAGCCGACCAGAAGCCTAACATTGAAAGCGCTTTGCAACAGTTGAAGGACGCGCACAAGAATGCGGACGTCGCCGCCATCGACGCAGCCATCAACAACCTCAACACCGTAATGCAGGCAGCCAGCGCACAGATGTACAGCCAGGCAGGCGGCGCACAACCCGGTGCAGACGCAGGCTTCAACGCTGGTGCACAGCAAGCAGGTGACGGTCAGCAACCCCAAGGCGGTTCATCTGATGACACCGTACAGGACGCAGACTTTGAGGAAGTGAAGTAAAAGTGCTAATAAACGCTAATTAAAAATAGGTAAATCCCAGTAACATAATAAGTTGCTGGGATTTTTGTTTCTTAATAATGATTAAATCTTATCGTTTTTAATCGTTTTTGCGCTTATATTTGTCCATATTTGTGCCGCGACTTAATGGGAGATAAAGTGCGACTTAATTTAAAAGATAAATTGATAATCAAATAGATACAAATAGTATGGCGAGTGCAAAATTCCACATAGAGCGGAAATGGGATAATCTTAATACTATTATAAACTCAAAATAATGAATAAGACTTTATGGAATTACTATAAGCAATCGGCTGATGGGAAAAAGGCGATAGACTTGTTCAATCCCGAACAAGACGATGCTTATCAGGCAGCTGAACGTATTGCAGAGTTTCTGAAACATTGGGACAAAGATATTGATCCACAACAATTTGGTGATGGAGTGTTTATATCAATAGTTCGTTAAAATTTGAGTATATGGCTACGCAGCCTTAGGCTGCCAGCCAATGAGTTCTTTGACAATCTTACTAATTAAAGTTCGGTTCGGTCGGCATCGGGACATGTCGAAAATTAATTTCGTATAGTTCGCATTGAACATCAACGACTTAACTTTTGCCATGGAATTGTCCATGCCATTGTCTTTTATGAAGACCTTGGCGGCATTCAGTGAGGCGAACGATGCGTTGAACGCAAAGTCCAGCTGGCTCTTGTGTCTTGCCTGACAATCCATAAGTCCCGTAAATTGCTTGCTGTCGCGATAGCAGAACTCTATCTGGAAACGAGTGCGGTATGTCTTCAATACTTCCTCACCCGTCATTGAGAGTTTTGTCGAGAAGAACAACTTGCACTTTCCACCGGGCATTCGCCAGATGACAAGTCGCACCCTCTTCTTCAGAGCCTTGGCATAAGCCTCGAGGGTGTACGCCTTTCCGTCCAGTCCATCAATGTGCAGTTCTTCCATGCATGAGAGGTTGAGGTTTGCCAAGTCAATCTTGTCTCCCTTGACTCTTGGTCGTCCACGCCTCTTTTCCCTCTTGGGAATGTAATGCAGGCAAGCGTTGTCACGGAAGCGGCTGACCAGATAGAAGCCAAGCTCCGATATGCCCTTCTCGAACGTGGATGTGGAGAAGAATGCGTCAGCCACTACTATATCAGTGATACTCAGCAGTTTCTTTGAATACCGCTTCATAACACTGATGTAATATTCAACGAGTGTCTTGTTCCTCATCTTCAGCGCGGAGTTCCCTATTGTCTGATGGGCACGCAGCATCATGCACTTGTTGTTGGCAACATCCAGCAAGCCGACGCCCATGATTTCAAGTCCGTGCTTCACCGCCCCTGCACATCCCGACCAGAACCGTCCGATATGAGGAGTCTTCTTCCCAGCCTTGCTGATATAGCATGGGTCTATGGCAATGGCAAGTAAGCCATCCATGTCCAACACACGCCTTGCAAGAGACAGGTTCAACAGAAGCCAATCGATGCAGTCTTTCTTCTTGCGGTTGAAATTCTGACGATAGGTCTGCTCGCCATGCTTGCCGTAGCGAGCCATCTGTGTGAAGTTTATCTTTCTGGGTAGAATCATATATAAAGTTAGTATCTCGATGAGCAGAGTCTGGAAAGTTTTTGCTAACTTTGCACCAGATTCTTTTATTGATGTACGGATTGCATCCTTGAGGATCTCCTCATATTGGCTAAGTGGCTCTGAAATCATCATACTTTTAAAGTCTTGTATCAACTATAAAGGTACTGAAAATCAGACACTTAGCCAAATTTATTTAGTTATGTTTTGTTAATCAACTCGCTCATTTTCAAACAATTATGTGATTATTAACAGAGTATTGTTATATATGATGTAAATATAGCAGAACGCCATCTCTTAAACGAGGAGTCTTTCAGTCGTAAGAGTTTTGAGACTTTTATTGAAACTTATGATCTGAAGGAGTTCGACCTCCAGGGAGAAAATGTAATTTGGTCAGAAAACAGTTATTTGATTCATGCGGATAAATTCAGGCAGAAAGCAGCAACGGTGAATATACTGTCCTTGTATTTGTATTATTGCGACTCTTATTTTAAACCTATCCTCCTTCCACGACGCTTTGATATTATCCAAAGGAGTTGTGATGCGCTTGGAATAGAAGTGCCACCAATCCCTCATACAAAGAATTACAAAGAGTTCTTGATGTATTACTATGATCTCTGTGGCGTGCTGAATGAATTCCAACAAGAAAATGAATTGACTGATGCAGAGTTCTGCGCTTGTCTATATGATTATGGGGCAAGAGTTCTATTAGATGACAACAGTCATGTTGATGACGAATTACCACAGCCCACCAACGTATGGTTAACAGGTGCTTCAGGTAAAAATGACTTCGATTATCTTGACTCATTAGGCAAACAACAAGATACAGAAGCCTCTATCTGGGCTTGTAACGAAAGAACTCGTAAGGGGGATTTGGTCATCGTATATTGCACTTCACCCCGAAGTTACCTTCATTCTATATGGAGAGCTGCGTCAACTGGTATTTTCAATCCCTTTGATTACTATCATTGCCGTACTACTGTTCGTGATGGTGTTAGACTTCCCGAAATTAGTTTTTCGGATTTAAAAGATGATCCTTATTTTTCACAATTATCTATTGTACGGCGAAATTTGCAGGGGGTAAATGGTATTGAATTATCTGCCAAAGATTATTCCGAATTATTGAAGTTAGCAGAAAGAAAGGGTGGAAATGCGACTGATTACCCTCCACTGTTTATTGGTGAGGCTGTTGATTTCGGAGAAATCAAACTTGAAAGGGATGTAGAAGAAAATATACTCATTCCTATACTGAAACGAATAGGTTACAAAGATTCTGACTGGACGAGACAACTTCAATTAAAATCTGGAAGAAAAGAAAAAGCAATACCTGATTTCGTATTTTTTCCACAAGGTGCCACCCACTTTGAAAGTGCACCTTTAGTGATTGAAGCTAAACTGGATATGTCCTCCATGGTTGAGGAGCAGAAAGCCTTTCGCCAAGCATTGTCATATGCACGCTTGCTACGTTCCAAGCTAATGGGAATTTGCGACAAGGAACGGCTTGTGATTTATGCTCTTGATTCTTCTGGTAGTTGTAACATTGAAAGACCATTGTTTGATAACCATTGGCAAGCCATCTATTCGGATGAAATTATCGGATCCAAGCTGAATCAGCTAATTGGGGCTGAAGTGATAAAAGGATATTTATAGAAGAAATAAATGCATTTAAGTTATGTCAAAAGCAAAGCTAAGAGAGAAGTTGGATACATTACCAAAGGAGAATGTCATTAATCTGATGATGAGCCTTTACGATGCAAGCAAGGAAGCAAAGACCTACTTAGAGTTTTATGTTACGCCCGACAGTTATGGCGAGGTAGAGAAATACAAGAAGATAATACAAAATGAGTTTTTCCCTGTGCGTGGCTTTTCTGAAAAGCCATCGTTCGCTACATGCCGCAAGGCTATCTCTGAATTTAAAAAGCTGAAACCTGCACCAGAATGCTTAGCCGACTTGATGCTCTTTTACATAGAGCAAGGCTGCGAATATACGATGACTTTTGGTGATATGTGGGAACAGTATTATGTTACTTTGGAAAACAACTTTGAGAAAGCGATGGAGTTCATTTCCTTTCACGGACTACTGCCCAACTACAACGAACGGATAGAACGCATGCTCAATGCCACGGACTGTGGATGGGGATTTTCGGATACGTTGTGGGGTATATATAGCCAATACCAATCTTCGTAATCCTAATAAAATAGCTGAGAATCTAAAGAGAATAGAACTGGCACAGAATAACCTGAAACACAAGAAGGGCAAATAAAATTGTAGATATAAGACTTTTGAAGGAGGAGAGAACATCTCCTCTTTTTTATTCTTTATACAAGAATATTTACTATATTTGTAAACAATCAGATGATATTTATGGAAAGTCCAACTAATAGAATTAAAGAGGTGCTTATCGAGAAAGGGATTAAGCAGACATGGCTTGCCGAGAAACTCGGCAAGAGTTTTACGATAGTGAACTCATATGTTTGTAATCGTCGACAGCCAAGCCTAGAATTGCTATTTCAGATAGCAGAGATTTTGCAGGTTAATCCAAAGGATTTAATAGTGTTTGTAGATAAGGAATTGAGTAAAGAGCAACTTAAATGAAAGATCTGAATTTACAGCCCAATAAATCATCTTGGGCTTCAAAACGTTTGGATGAAAAATCTGTTCGGCTACTACGGAAAATCTTAGAAGATAAAAGGGTTGACACTTCTAACATTGAAGAAGGTGGAACAGAAGCAAATACAGATGGGTATATTAGTATTTTGGATGTCGATGATACAATTGTCGCAAAAGTTACAGTGCAGATAAAGCATTATAATAACAACGCTATCAGTGAGAAGGGCGTCTGTTATGACATCCCGACATCGCTTCTTGCGTATGCCCATAGAATGAAAGGAGAAGTTGTTTTGTTTATCACTTGTGATACTAACAAAGATATCGTTTATTGGAAGTATATTGACAGAGCTTTTGTTGAGAGTCAAATTGCTAACTCGGAAAATATTCAACAGACTTACAGGTATTATTTTAAAGACAACGAAAATCTTACAGAAAATAATGTTGACTCGGTCATTGATTTATGGGAAACATTATACCATGAGCAAATGTTATCATTAAAAGATGAGAAGTTAAAACTATTAGATTTTTTAGATGTAAACCTGAAATCTTTTGAAGGAATAACGACTACATTTTATGGATTAAAAGAATCTCATATAGCTAGAAAAGAAACAGATCAATTATTTGATTGGATACAAGGCGATTTGACACCTAAAGATTGTCATGTAAAACTTCTGGTTGGAAATGCAGGAGTCGGAAAAACTGTTATTATTAAGGATTTACTGGATAAACTTACCACATCAGGAGTTAAATGTCTGACGATTAAGGCAGATTATTACAACATTACAGAAAATGAGACATCTGATTTTTCTTTGGAGAAGTTACACGCTTCACTGGATTTATTAGTATCTGAGCATAAGAGAGTTGTTTTTATTATAGACCAAATAGATGCATTATCCCAATATTTATCTAACGATAGAGATAAGCTAAATATACTCTTGAATGTAATTGCTGTATGGAAAAAGGAGTATAGCAAAGACATAAGAATAATAGTGTCTTGTAGGAAATATGATTTAGAATATGACCCATCATTAAGTCAATTAAAAGAGCATAGCACTGCTATTGAGGTGAATAGATTGGATGATAAGGATGTTGAGTATGTTATTAACAAATTAGATTCTGGTCTTTATTGTAAATTAACATCCCAAACAATTACGATACTAAAAACTGCCCAATATCTAGATGTCTTTTGTAGGTTATATGGCTCTGGCAATGTTAGAGAATACAATTATCAAAACTACATGGAGCTATATGATGGCTTGTGGTTGTCATTGATAAATTATGCAAGCGAACATACGTCTTGTAGTAATTTGGAAGATGTCATGTTTGAAATTGCAAAGTCTGTTCAAGAAGCGGAAACTTTAACTCCAACATGGTTAATAACGGCTGGAAACAATAATGCGACAAGGTATTTAGCAAGCGAGTGCATCGTAAAGTATGACAATAAAAGAATCTCGTTCTTTCATCAAAGTTTTTACGATTATGTACTTGCAAGGTATTATGCATCAAATAAGAAGTCTTTTATTACTGAATTGAAAAAACGATTTCAAGGATTAGAGATACGTTCCTCAATTAAAATTTTCTTAGATTTTGAGAGGGAACATTCTGACTCTTTGTATATAAAAGATATTAATACAATAATATTTTCTGATGATATTCGTTTGCATCTGAAGCAACTGGCTCTTTCTATACTCTCACATAGTGATGCTATATATAAGTTCGAGATTAATATCATTAAGAAATTGCCCAAACTCAATCACCAATTATTTATTTATTTCCTTTCGACAACATCGAATCCTTTATGGTTCCCGACGATAAAGGACTTGATACAACCTTTTGTGGCTGGCCTTACCACCGAAAACGATTATTTTGATCCACTGCGAATTTTGTTTTCCAATTATGCCTTGAAATTTCCCGACGACATTTATGACATGGTAGATACTATAAAGGACATTTCTACTAAAGAGGAAATTATGATGTGGATATTGCGTAATCATAATGATTATTCGAATGAGAAAGTAAGAGAAAGTTACATTAACTTAAAGGCAAAGCCCAATATTTATTTGGTAAGTTGTGTCATGGATGCAATTGATTCCAATTTGAATTTTGCTTTGAAAGAAACAAAAGAACTTCTTATTAATTATTTTCTAAATAACAAGAAAAGTGAATCGCATAACGATTATGATCTGTTTGAACAGATATGTGATAGACTCTATAAGGAGTGCCCAAAAGAGTTTTTAATGCTAACATACGACTGCTTTTTACAGATAGTTTCCAGGACAAGAAAGCAAAGCTATCAGTGGTATTCGATAAATGAGATTTTTAGTAACTATATGTCTGACTATGCAGAAAAGTTTTTTGAATGGTTAGGAAATCTCCTTATACAATATATTGGGGAACAAGATTTTGGCACCTCTATGGTGGAAAAATTATTGTCCCTTGAAGATGAATCTGCATTTATTTTATCTTTCAAGGTAATTGCAGCAAAACCAACTCTATTTGACGCATATATCAAGAATTTAATATCGCATAATGAAGAATTAGATAAGTTTATTGAATTCGGTAACGTTAGGTATTATTTTTTAGAAGCCATATCTAAATGGTATCTTTCTATTTCGCATGAAGAACAAGTAAAGTATCAGGTGTATATTTTGAAATACAGATCAAAAGGGGACTATATACATAACAATGATAGAAGTTACAATAAACTTGTACTGCCTTTTCTTGGCTGGCATAAGTGGCAGTTACTATGTTGTACCATTTTGGAATCAACTTTGTCAAAAGACGCCAAACGGTGCAAACAAGAACTTTGTCGGCGTTTCAATGGTATATATGTAAATGAGAAACCTAACCACCATGTAACAGCTGCATCCATTTGTGGAGGTATAACAACGCAAGAAGTTTATAATCATTTCTCTCCCGAGAATTGGCTATCCTCTTTTGGTAAATTAGATGAACGAAGGGCTTTTCGCAAAGGCAATTTTCCACCAATTAGTCTAAGAGCACATGCAGAAGCATTTACTAAATGTGTAGAGAATTCTCCAGAAAAGTATAAGAAATTTATCATCTCTTTACATGATAATCCAAATATCAAATCCATGTACAAAGAAGCAGGATTATTAGGATTATTTTTAGGTGGGGCTGAGAAAAAAGAGTTAGCCCCGTTCTTCCAAAGATATATGAATATAGACTATATAAAAAATAATGCATATACTTTTGAACAACTTGCCACGAACTATACAAAGGAAGAAAATTGTGTGATAGATGATTTGATACCGATACTTATACAAGCAATAAAACAACCATTACTTTTAAAAGATGAGCAAGAAAATTTGCACTGTAGAAGCTTAGCAGATATTGTACAACACAAATTGGGTGTTGCTATCAATAGTTTTCAAGGTCATGCATTGAATATCCTTATATCTATTTGTGCGTTATCCACCCGTCGTGCCCAGATCTATCATCTTTTAAACCTATTATATAAGGACTTAGCAATAGAATTGCGCTTAGAGGTTTTATACTACATATACTACAAGGAATACTATGATGAAGTGCTAACTGATAAATTATTCTCTGTATATTTATCTGGTAGTGGAGCCTATGGGCTAATGGTAAGAGCAGATGTAATACAGTCTCATTATTATTTTAAGACAGATTCCATGCGTGCATACATTTCTGATCTTATGAAAGATAATAGATGCCATGTTATTTTGGCTCAGATATTCTTTTATGGATTATATCATAAAGACATAAGGAATGTATGCAGGCAAAATCTAAATAAAATTTTATTGTTGAATAATGAGAAAGTAATAGCGATGATGGTAAGACTTTCCTTAAAAAATATTTCTGAACCTTGTTATAGGGAAACAGCAAATGATATTGTGCTATGTCACATTGCGGATAATAGAGAAGAGATTGTAAAATCATATGAATATCATATAGATAGCCTATCTGTAGAAGATTTCAATCTATTTAAAGAGATTACAAAGAATTGGAACAATAAAACGCATCGGGAACGTTTTTCTCAGATTAAATACCTAGAAAAATGTGCTAATATGCTACCATTAGATTGCTACATGTATATAAAAGCACATGACTTCTTACATGCTAATGATTTTTATCTTAGAGAAAAAATTGTGAAACTTTTATTAGGTATATATAAGCAAATGAAAGAAGAGGAAAATTTGAACGCAATGAACAAAATAATGGACTTGTTTGATGAATACGTTATTTTACATTCTTTTATCGTAAATGATGCAATAGAAAAGTTAGGTGTATAATTAACTTACTATCTTTAGTTTGATGAATGGTACATCCGTGGTAAAAATATTAAATGATATAAGAATTTGACATGACCGACTTTGAAGAATATATCCGACAGAGCGAACCGCATAAACGAGAGAAAGGTTATGCGTGGCAGACTGCTATTGGTTTGCAGGCTGTTGATGGGCTGAAGACTTCAGACTATCTGCGTCAAACAGCTCGTCAACATATTGAGGGCGATATTACGATAGAAGAGGTAAAGCAACTTGTCAATAGCTATTATGAGTCGAAGACTGCCCGTAAAGGTATAGAAGATAGGACCGAGGAAGCTGATAAGGTTTCGGCTCGTATTACCGAATTGCTATCCGAGCAGAGTTTTACATTCTCGCCATTAGAATATATTGCCATTCATCGCCGATTATTTGAAGGTATCTATGAACACGCTGGTAAGATAAGAGATTACAACATTACCAAAAAGGAATGGGTTCTGGATGGAGAAACAGTGCTGTATGCTGGTGCGGATAGTATTCGTGAGACGTTGGATTACGACTTTGCCCGTGAAAAGGAATACGATTATAGACACCATGACACAGTGAAAGCCGTGAATCATATTACTCAATTTATTTCAGATCTTTGGCAAATTCACCCTTTCGGTGAGGGTAATACTCGTACAGCGGCAGTCTTCACTATCAAGTATCTGCGCACATTTGGTTTTGACATCAGCAACGAAACCTTTGCTCACTATTCGTGGTACTTCCGCAATGCACTGGTTCGTGCCAACTATAACAATATGCCTAAAGGCGTCTTTGCTACAATGCAATACCTTGAAGCATTCTTTCGCAATTTGATATTAGGTGAGCAGAATGAATTGAAGAATAGATACCTGCACGTGTCGGCAGAAAGTCAAAGTGCAACAGGTAATGACCCAAAGTGCAATATTTGCACTTTGAATTGCACTTTAGAAGAATTAGCATTACTCAACTTTATTAAAGAGAAACCGAATGCAACGCAAAAAGAAATAGCTGTGCATATCGGAAAATCAGAACGAACGGTAAAGACGATGACCGTAAAATTATCTGTACAAGGCATTCTTGAACGCAAGAACGGTCGGCGCAATGGCTATTGGGTTATAAAAAATAGTAAAACGAACAACTAAATTTCCATCTATGGAAACGCATAAAGAACAATATAAAAAATCTATTCGTTTTTTCAACAACCGTGAAGTAAGAGCGGTGTGGGACGATGAACACAATAAGTGGTGGTTCTCTGTGCTGGACATCATTGCTGCAATTAACGAGCAAGATGATTATCAAAAGACAAGGAACTATTGGAAATATCTCAAAACTAAGTTTAAGAAAGAGAATAACGAACTGGTTAGAGCTACTAACCAGTTGAAGTTGCAAGCCCCAGATGGGAAACAACGATTGACAGATATGTTGGATGGAGAAGGGGTTGTTCTACTGGCAAAAGCAATACCCAATGTCAAGGCAATGGGATTTCTTGATTGGTTTACCTACAGCGACAACACCATTGACGGACAGAGTAAGAAGAAAGCATATCAACTCTTTGAAAGTGGCATCTTGCAAACGGCGGAACCTGGCAGTATCAAGTGTCTGCAACAGATACACGCTTATCTCTTTGGAGGACTGTATGACTTTGCAGGACAAATCCGTACCAAGAATATTTCAAAAGGTAGTTTTACCTTTGCCAACTGTATGCACTTACCAGCAACGTTGCAAACCATTGAACGAATGCCCGAAACAACCTTTGATGAGATTATGGATAAGTATGTAGAGAGGAAAATTCGTGCAAACGAGTACCATGTGAACGAGTTCACTAATGGTAGAGTGCAGCCGAATTTATGCAACGTAGCCCATCCTTTTATGGAGGGTAATGGTCGCAGCACTCGCATTTGGCTTGACCTCATGCTAAAACGTTCCCTCAAACGGTGTGTGGATTGGAGCCAAATAGACAAAAATGACCATCTGTCTGCCATGCGTGAGAGTGTCGCAGATAGTACACATATCAAGGCTTTTGTGAAACCTGCACTCACCTCAAAGATTGACGACAGAGAAATGTTTATGAAAGGTATTGATTATTCATATTATTATGAACAAGATGAGTGAGCCTTCAAACGAGGACAATAGCATTAAACCGCGTTAGGGCGACAAAGGAAATAGATAAAAATTAAATCAAAAATCAATAAGCTTAAAATATGCCTTTTACAGAAGCAAAAAATGAATTTGATAGTAAATATCAATTTATAAAAGAATATACTTGTTTTCTACCAAAGCATTTGATAATGAAAAGAGAAACCAAAGTTCAAAAGAAAAATGGTGAACATAATCCACAATCTAATTATAATACTGAAAATTTTACTTTGGACAACTTCTTAGTATTAGATAATGCCTATAATGAAGATGCTGGCATCCATGAATTGGATAAGACAGCAAAGATGCTAAAGAGCATTTTTAAATACAGCAATTGAAAATATTGCAAACAACAACGAAGTAACTATAAACTTCTCTAAATAAGATATTGTGATGGGTATAAAGAAGACAAAGATATGTGCCATTGATTTAGAAGATGACATTTTATCATTTTTGAAAAAAGATTTTGAAGTATTTGAAGGAACGATGGGAGCTAAAATAGAGATACTTCAAAGAGTTAGAAACTGTTATGATTCTGTTAGCCTATTGCTAAATTATGATTTTCCAACAAATATTCAAGAATACGATATTTTGATACAAGATATGGGGTACGAGAAAGTTATTCCGTATTCAGAGGAAGAACATGTAAAAAAAATATTTTACTGGTACTGATAGTTTTTACTTATATAGTTCATATCCTGAAACATTGTTTAACCCGATTCCTTATAGTTCTAAGCTTCTAAGCATTGAACTACAAAAGCACAGAGAACGCCCTCTAATAAAAATTATCTTTCAAGGAGAGCTTTATAGCGTGACCTACAAAAAGTATAATGCAGGGAAGAATTATACAACAGACGGTGGCTGCTTTACAAATTATGAGCATATTCAAAATTATTGTAGTGAAACTTTACTTTCCGGTAGAGATGTGATACCATGCAAAAACACATTTACTCAAGCAATATTTGGAAATACTACGGTTGGATACTCTTATCAACAAATTTATCGCCATCCCATAGCATGGGAGAATAGTATTCGAAAAAAAGATGAACACTTTATACCTCTGCTAACAACTAGAGCTGGAGATATTATTTCATATTTTTATATGGATAAGTATGATATTACAATTATGCTTCCGCAAAGTGAGAATAAATTAGAGCTACTCAAAAATGTCTTTAATGAATTACTCTATATCAATTTTTCTGAATATTTTCCATTCATAGAAGCTGCTGCATGGAAAAATACCCCAATGTATTTTCTTCCAAATCAACAAGAGCTTTTAGACAAAGAAAAGCAATTAATGAAGAAATACCAAGAAGATCTATCGAAAATAGAATCGCAGAGGGAAGCAAATAGCAAGCAATATAGCTTCTTACATTCCCTTCTAACAGATACAGCGGATAATCTTGTAAAAGCAGTAATTGATTTTTTGCAATGGCTAGGCTTTTCTAATATCGTAGATGTAGATACAACCAAAAAGGAGGGAGACATATTCGAAGAAGATATACAAGTTGATTTAGGAGACGCAGGACTACTTATTATAGAAGTTAAAGGGATAAATGGAACATCTACCGATGCACAATGCTCACAAATTCACAAAATTAAATTTAGAAGATGCGAAGAAAGGGGTACGTTTGATGTATATGCACTTTACATTGTTAATAACGAACGTAATATAGAACCATTAAAAAGGACGCATCCTCCATTCAAAGACGTACAAATTAAAGATGCTCAAAAAGATAAGCGCGGATTAGCTTACACCTGGCAATTATTTAATCTTTTTTTTGATATAGAAAATGGTTTTATTTCCAAAACGGAAGCAAGAGAAAGCCTGATTAATGCGTGTGGACTTGTTGACTTCTCACCAACTAATTTGTGCGAACTGGGAATACCTTATAATTATTATAAGAAGAATACCGTTATCTGTATAGAAATAAAAGAACTAATCATAAAGCCCAGGGATTATTTTGCTTATAGGCAAAACGATAGATGGCATAAAACAAGAATAGTAAGTATAGAAGAAAACGGACAAGTTATAGATGAGACATCAAATGGTAGGTATGGCTTCGAAGTAGAAAAAGCTATTCCCAATAATGTATGCCTATATTTAATCCAAAAGCCCAAATAAAAAATGACACAGAATAAAACTCCCCAATTAGTCGATGGTGAAGACGTAGGTTTCTCCATCTTTGATTGTTGCATCATCGGCGATGGCGATATTGCCATCTTTCTCCTGAACTTTGAAGTAGGGATTGTCGGTAACGAGATAATGGTCGGAACCAGCTTTACCGAATTCCACACCCCAGTTGGGCTGACCGAAGAACTTGAAGTTGATATCTTTGGCATTCAGTTGCTGTCCGATGGTCAACGTCACTTGGTATACTTTGTCAGTGATGGGAGCCATGGCCACATCAACATCTACTCCAGTCCACCAGCCGTGGTTGATGGCTTTCCATGTAGGCTTGTTCACACCTTCGCTTCCGATGATCCATATACAACCTGTGCCGTCGGGTTGCAGTGAGGCTGGGTTGCCATTCTCTGCCAGCGGATGTATGCGGAAGTACTTCTTCTCGAAGTCTGCCGTGAGCGAGTAGCTTCCCGTGAGGGCTTTGAATGTGAATGTGCCGTCGTTGTTCCGGCTCAGGAAATCTGGGTCGTAATACCATTCGTCTGATTTCATTTCCGGTGATCCCTCAAACTCATATAGTTTTCCTCGCGACATATTCAGCACTTGTGTTTCGCCGCTTGCGGCAAACTGAACTAATGTGACTTGGGCTTCGTAGGTTGGTCCGTACTCGAAATAGCGCATATCGAAGCTTATTTCTACATCTCCAGCATTCTCAGATGTGAAAGTGATGTCGCCATCGTTTCCTAGAGACACTTCCTTGCCATTCCATCCAAACAACAATGGCTCGTGTGTATTCCCAACTGCAGGAGCCTTGAAATGGCCCTTGGTAACCGTAGAGGGAGTATTGATGAAAGTGGTGAACAAGTAGGGATTCTCGGCTGACGGTGTCATGGCATAAGTTTTCCCATCTGCACAAACGAAATCGATGGATTTGAATTTCGGACGTTGGATGTCCACCTCAAGACTTTTTTCTGTTATTGCCAGAGATACATCCTGTAGTGTATAGCGAAGCTCGGCCGTACCATTGGGAATGGAACGGTAAAAAGGCACTTTAATACGTCCGCTGTATGTTCCCTCCGTCTTGGTTCTGACGGTTTGCGTGGCTACGACTTCCCCTCCATAACACAGTTCTACTTTAAGGGTGGAGAGGGGAACTCCCGTGCTGTTAGAGCAGTTTACATGATAATCTATACTGTCGCCCATCGTGGCGGAAAGCCGTTCGGTAGAAACCGTGATGACAGGATTCCCTGTCGTGGTTTCGTCATCATTACAGGCCACAAGTAGCGGCACTGCAATGATGAGAGCAAGGATATGTTTGATATATCTTTTCATTTTCAATCTTTTTTAGATGTTACAGAAGGATTCCATATACACGATACAACACCTTCGGCAGGAACTGTTACCTGGAAGTTGTATGCACCGTTGCTAACGGTTATCATCTGGTCGTGGCCACCGCTGTTGGCCAATACGATGCCGTAGGTGGAGTCGGGATTGCGGAATGTGGCATAGTCTACATCCTTAATGTGTGCGCTACGGCTTGAATCTTCTATCCGAACAGCTCCGGGGCGCACCACGCTGGATATATGGCTGATGATGTAGTAGTGAGAATTGCGATGTAGTGTCTTGTAGTCCGATGCAATATCCACAGCGCCGTAGCAAGTCTGGCAGCCTCCGTCGAGGTTGGGCCCCATCTTCTCATCGAGCATCAGATTCCATACCAACACAGCCTTGCAGTGTCTGTTCACTGTTCCCAAGATGACGTTTTTCATATCGGGCAACAGTCTGGCGGAAAGATTACGCCCGTTGTTCCATGTACCGATGGAACTCTCAGAGAAGATGAGTTCCTTGTCGGGAGCCTTGGCATAGATATCATCCAACTCGGTATTGCTTCCACCATAGTCGTGATAGGCTGCACCAACTACATATTCAGACCCTTCGAACTCGTTGCCAAGCGCGTTGTATATCTTGACGGGATAGTCTTCCTGATCGGCCTTGTTGTCGTAGTTGTAGTTGTGGTCGAAAAGGTAGATCTTAGTCTTCAGCGCATTCTTTTTGAAAGCTTTGGCCAATTCTTTGACAAACTCTGCCTGTTCCTGCCAGGGCATATAGGTCGAGGCGCAGTTGGCTCTGTTGAGCGGCTCATTCTGTGGACTCACTGCATAGATGTTGATGCCTTCAGCTTTCATGGTCTGTACAAACTTCACGAAGTAGTTGGCATAGTCGGTGTAATGATCAGGATTTACATGTCCGTCGGTCCATGAGTCGAATGGAGTCTTTGTCTTCAGATCTTTTACTTTCATCCATTTCGGACAGGTCCATGGTGCTGCTACAATCTTGAGTTTGGGATTGATGGCAAGAATCTCCTTGAGAATGGGAATTACATAGTCGGTCTCGTCTTTATACAGGCGGAAATGCTCTAATCCTTTCTCATCGCACAAGGTATATTCGGTACTCGAAAAGTCAAGTATTGATCAAAAAATTGGTTCATCCGACTTTTCGAGTGATACGACAGTCATGTAGTGCATATAGCCTTAGTTTAAAATATCGTTCATCCCTAAATCCGTATGCATTGCGTTTCATCACTTTTATCTTATTGTTAATACCCTCCACTTTACCTGTTGAGATATGGCAGTCATACCATGCAAGTATACCTCTTTTGTAAGCCAGTATAGTCATTGCCATCTTTTGCAGTTGTGGAATATGACTCTCTTTTGCTTGCTCCACCCACTCCGTTAAAACTTTTTCAGCCTCCTCTTTACGCACTTGCAACCATATCTCCCTCAACTGTTCTTTCAGATAATACGCCTTTGATAGAGGCTCATTCATTGCCAAGGCATTTTCCAATCTCGTCTTATATTTCGCATCATAGATATCTGCTCCATTACAAAGCAACAGATATCTGGTTCCCTTGAGTACCTTACGTTTGTTAATATCCTTCTCCATGTTATATTGTATTCGCCGTATATCATCAAGTTTGTCATTCATCAGCTTTACGACATGAAAATGGTCAAAAACGTGTATCGCATCTGGACAATTTTCAAGTACGGAGCCAATAAAAGCCGCTGACAAATCCGTGGCAACATATTTGATAGATACATTCTTGCGCCTCACCTTCTTCCAAAAGTCAGCCAAAGCTTCTATTCCCTTACCCTCACCGACATAGAGTATGCGCCCGCTAATAAGGTCTACAACGATTGTTTTGTATATGTGTCCTTTCTTGACGGCAAACTCATCTATACCTATACACTTAACACCATCAAGCGACGGAGGGGAATAATGGCTTTCAAGATAATGGGAATGTATCTCCTTTACTGTATCCCAACTTACCTCAAGCCGTGCCGCCACATCTTTTAGGGTCATGGAACGCAACAAGTCTACGACATATTTTGCAAAGCGGTGAGTGTAGGAACTGCTGCCCGTTGCAAATCGTATCTTTTCCTGTTGGTCGTAATCACAGTCGTTGCATTTGTAGCGTTGGACTTTCATGCGGATAACTATTTTCTTGCCACCGATCGGAAGACCGAGAAAGTCTCTTATGCGGTAGCCATTTTTCACCAAATGAAGTTTGCCACATTTTGGGCAGACGCTTAAACGTTTCTTGTTTTGTACGTGAAGAATAATTGTATTACCTTTGTATTCCTCCCTTGTACATTCGAGACTATATAGTCCCCATGCGTGATATAGAAAACTGCTGTTCATGATTGTATATCTGTTTGTGGTTATTCAAATATACTCAAGTTCAGCGGTTTTCTTTTATCTTATTGTTAAATTGTCACTCGAAAAGTCGGATGAACCAAAAAATTGCCATGATGAAAAATGCTGCAACAATAAATGTAGATACTTTATTCTATCTTTGGGAAAACTATTGGTCAGGAACAAAAGGCAATAGAGATCAATTTGCAGAAATAGCTCAATGTATTTTGCAAATGGAGATACTTCACATTAATTCTATTCTGATACTATTCAATGGAACCCCAATGATTCCACATTTGAAAAAAAGAACAATAATAGATATTCCTTCTATGGCTTCCATATTAAGAAGCTTATATGAAAAAGTCTTTATATTTAATAACCTTTTTGTTGAACAAGAAAATAGTATAGAGAAAGAAATTGTTTTATACATATGGAAAATAAGAGGACTGTATAATATGAAATTGCCTCAGGCTCCCCAAGAAGCTTAGAAATATATCCAGAAATATAATTCAAGCAGAATGCAAATAAAAGATTTCAAGCAAAAAGCAATAAGTCGTTTAGAGGAACTTGATATTACAGAAAATGCGAAACAATCTTTTCATAAAGAAATTAGTAAATCTGATACATCTATTAAAGGCTATAAGTTTATTAAGGATGCACAAACACAACAGATTAAAGAATTTAAGATACTATCCTTTAGTACATCTCCTAAAGAAGTATTTCCCAAAGAAGACCTAACTATTTTATACGGTTTTTTATCTTCCCAATCCCATCCTTCTTTCTTAAGAATTTTGCAGTTTGGTCAAATGTACAATTCTGATGAATATAAAGAAAGAGCACTGACGATACTCAATTCTATCTGTAAATTTCAACAAGTAATAGTACGAGATTTTTGTAATGCTTTCCCTAAGGCAAAGGAATTTTTAGATAAAATGCCAAAAGAACAAACTAAATATCTTCTCCAAAATGAAATAAGAGAAGGCGATAACATCCAAGATGTTTTCTAATCAATACTACTCAAATTGAGGAAACATTTTTGTACCATAAGAATGTAATACATTGATAATCAGTATAGGATAAGTTTGAGGAAGTGAAATAAGACAAGGTAAGTAATTAACAATATATAATCAAAAAAGAGGTGTAAGCCAATGGTTTACGCCTCTTTTTTTATTTTTGAATCTTTGCTGCATCACTTGCTTCTTGTTGTTCGTTGTCTTCTACTAACAGCTTGTTGATAAGAAGTTATAACGTGATAATGAAATCGGGAACAGTCTTTAATGGATAAACAGAAAGGATTAATAATTAAATCAGAATGCTAAAACGACTGGTACATGACTTCAGATGCGATGTGTTTTTAACTCTACAGTCCAAATTTGAGTGATTGAATGCTTAACAAAAAACTGCCTGAAAGATGAGATATACGCCTTTTTGTCACACGAGCCGGTATTGCCACTCAAACAAACCCGAAAGACTGTTAATTCTTACTTGCGGGTTTTCTGTAGATAGATACCATCTGGCTCAATCGATATGAGGCGACGTTTGTACAAATCGCCAATGGCCTTCTTGTATGTTTTCTTGCTCACTTCGAAGCGAAGTTTTATTTCTTCGGCATCACTCTTGTCACCTAAGTCGCAATAGCCGCCATGTTCTTGCAGATATTGCAACAGCGTTTCGGCGAAATCCGCAACCACCTTCTGCCCCACAGGCTGCAACGTAACGTCTATTTTTCCGTCTTCGCGCACGTTGGCGATGTATCCTTTCATGCGGTCGCCCATGTGAACAGCCTTGAATATCTGGTTATCGTACACCAAACCCGCATGCCGGTTGTTGATGATGACCTTGAAGCCCAAGTCGGTTTTCTGCCAAATCAGCAGGTCAACCTCTTCACCCTGCTGGTAAGTTGGTAGGCTGTCAGACAAGAAATGCTCTACCTTGGCCGATGATACGATGCGGTAACTCTCCTCGTCGAGATAGACGTAAACGATGTAACGCTCGCCTATCTCCATCCTTTTTTTCTGTTCTCGGAACGGACAGAACAAGTCCTTCATCAGTCCCCAGTTTAAAAATGCGCCATACTTGTTCACCCACGAGCATTCCAAATAGGCGAACTCGCCAACCCGAGCCAATGGCGTTTGCGTGGTGGCGACCAACCGTTCGTCTTGATCGAGATAAACGAACACCTCCAGAGGCTCACCTATTCTATAATGATCCGGCACATAACGTTTAGGAAGGAGTATCTCACCCTCTTCCCCTCCGTCCAAATAAAGACCGAAATCCATCTCTTTGACAACTGTCAACTGGTTGTAGTCGCCCAACTTAATGATTGTGCGAGCCGATTCACTACCCTGTTCTCGCTTCTCTTCTAATATGTCCTTCTGTGGATGATCTGCATGTGTGTTTTCCATCTTATTATTCGTTGTTTTCCGTAGACTCAATGTCCGTTGCTTGCGGTTCAATCAGTCTGCCGTCTTTCATGTGAATGGTTCGGTCGGTCAGGGCAGCCAGTCCCTCATCATGGGTCACGATGACGAATGTTTGACCGAACTCATCACGCAGATCGAAGAACAGCTGATGCAGTTCAGCTTTGTTTTTAGAATCAAGGCTCCCACTGGGTTCGTCGGCCAAAATCACCGCCGGATGGTTAACCAGCGCACGCGCCACGGCTACCCGTTGCTTCTCTCCGCCCGACAGTTGGTTGGGCTTATGGTGGGCACGGTCAGTCAATCCCATGAACCCCAGCAGCTCTTGCGCCCGCTTCTTAGCCTCTCCCTGACCCTTGCCGGCAATGTAAGCCGGAATCAGGACGTTCTCCAAAGCCGTGAACTCTGGTAGCAATTGATGGAACTGAAACACAAAGCCGATGTGACGGTTGCGGAAGTCGCTCAACTTATCCGATGACAAGCCATTGAGCAAGATGTCATTCACCTTTACTTGTCCGTCATCAGGCTGGTCAAGTGTGCCGATGATTTGCAGCAACGTAGTCTTGCCAGCACCGCTGGGTCCCACGATGCTGACCACCTCTCCCCTGTCGATATGCAAATCGATGCCTTTCAACACCTGCAGGTTGCCAAAAGACTTTGTAACACCTTGAATATCTATCATAAAAAACAATTCTTTTCTGTTTGCATCACCCCATGATGCCTATCTTTTACAAAGTTATATAATAATTTCTGAAAAGCCCCATCGGCCCTCACCATTTTCTCTTACCCAGCGCATTTTTAATCCAGCTGCCCAGCATCTCGTAGGCCGAATGTTCCTCGGTATGTTGCGACTGCGAGAAGGTCATATCTTCGTCCTGAGAGCCATACTGATCAGGAAAAATAATAAGCAGGGTCTTTCCCGAGAAGTACTGCCTAATCTCCTCGGCAAGATTTTCCAACGCATTTTTATACGACACCGTTCCCTTTCGCGCCGCCACCACAACGAACATGTGGTCGGCCGCAATGGTAGCAGCCAGCTTGGGCACCTCGTTCCAGTGCGTCATTTCCACAAATTCGGCACGCACCTGATGATGCCTATTCTGCACAAATTGACGAATCAAAGCCAACGTGTCGTCACGACCATGAAACTGTATTCGGCATTCCAACTGGTCTGCCATACGCGACAAACGTTCCAACCATCGGTAGAAGCCCGGCTCGAATTGCGCTCTCGACGGAACAGCCACCACGATGCGTCGCAAGGTGTTGAGGGGTTGCATCAACCGCGCCATGACGATTTGGCAGTTCAGTCCATTGACCAGACTTTGATGAAACTGCCCCCAGAATTTCTTAGACACCTCCGTGTGCGTGTGCATGCCAATGATGATTTCGCTGGCACGAAACTCTTGAAAAGCGTGCTTGATGCCATTGGCGATGTTCACCGCAATGCGTACCTGGGTCTGCACAGCCACATCCGACCCGGCGGCGTATCGACTCACTTGTTCGAGCAAGCGTCGGCCTTTCTCTTGGTTGGCGCGCATGTTCTCATCTTCGTACACCACATTGAGGGCCGTCAGCGGTCTGTTCAGTTTCTTGTTCCGCATCAGGAGGGCCAGATTCACCAGATGGTCGGCATATTCGGGATATTTTACGGGAATCAGCATGTGTTCATCGTTCTCATTCGCAGTCTCCACGGGGGCTACGTCTTGGTCGCGAAGCGTGATTTTCTGCGCCGAATGTTCGGTTACCAACGACGAGATGACACAGGTAAACAGTATCATGAGCACCACTCCATTGAGTAGATCGTCGTCGACAAGGTAGACACCGGGGGCTGTTTCAATCTTCATTCCCACCATCACCATGGCAATGGCGCCAGCCGCATGGGCAGAGGTGAGGCCGAACATCATCGTTCCGGACGACAGCGGCAGCCTGAAACCGATGCAGGAAACATAAGCAGCCAGCAGTTTGCCCAACGTTCCCATCACCGTGATGACAAACAGGATGAGCAAGATGCTGCCACCACTGAACAAGCCACGCAGATTGATGAGCATGCCAACACCGATGAGAAAATAAGGAATGAACAGCGCATTGCCGATAAACTCGATGCGGTTCATCAATGGAGAAACGGCGGGAATGTAGCGATTCAGTATCAATCCAGCGAAAAATGCGCCGAAGATACCTTCAAAACCAACGGCTGCGCTCAACGCAGCACTCATGAACATCATGAGCATGACAAAGACATACTGCATCACAGCATCGCTATAACTCCGTAGAAACCAGCGGGTAAGACGGGGAATGAGCATAATCATTGCGACGCAATAGACGGCAAACTTAAGAGCGAAAAACAGCCAGAACGTTAGGTTGGCGTCACTTTGATACGAGGCGACAATGCCGGCCAGCAGGGTAAGCGCCAACAACAACGAGAGCATGGTAGACCCAACGCTGAGCATCACACTGGGCTTTCGCTGCAAACCATAGCGACTCACGATGGGATAAGCCACCAGCGTGTTGGAGGCCATGATGCACCCTAACAGTAACGAAGACATCACTGAATAGCGAAGGATAGAAACGCTGCTGACATAAACCAACGCAAGTGGAATGGCAAAGGTGAGCAAACCGAACGTCAACATGCGGTACTTGTTCTTCTTCACACCTTCCACGTCCATCTCGAGCGCGGCCAGAAACATGATGTAGTAGAGCCCCACATTGCCGAAAAGCTCAAACGAATTGTCACGATCCAGGATGCTCAATCCGTGTTCACCCAGCAGCACGCCTGCCAGTACCATACCGATGATGTGCGGAATGCGCAACTTGCCCATGACGATGGGGGCCAGTAGGATGACCAGCAACACGACAAGGAAAATCAATGTCGGATCGGAGATGGGAAAGTAGGCTGACAATTGCGACATCAAAGTGAGTATTAGGCAACAAAGTTAATCAAAAAAATGGATATCACAGTTGATTCCCGCTGAAATTGAATAAGCAAGAACGGCGAATTATCCACTATATCACTCTGAACAGATGGATTCGGAAAAAACAATAAAAATTGTCACTCATTATAGGAAGAAGAAATGAATAATTCGTAACTTTGTCGGCAAGAATATTTATAATCAACAGATAAGCAAATCATGAAAGTAGCAATTGTTGGCGCAAGTGGCGCAGTGGGTCAGGAGTTTTTACGCATTTTAGAACAGCGGAAGTTCCCGTTGGACGAGCTCGTACTGTTCGGTTCTGAACGCAGTGCCGGTACAACTTACTCGTTTCGGGGCAAAGACCATGAAGTAAAGCTCTTGCAACATAATGATGACTTTAAAGACATAGACATCGCCTTCGTATCTGCCGGCGGTGGCACCTCGAAAGAATTTGCCGACACCATCACCAAGCATGGCACCGTGATGATTGACAATTCCAGCGCATTCCGCATGGACGAGGACGTACCTTTGGTGGTGCCTGAAGTGAATGCTGAAGACGCTTTGAAACGTCCGCGTAACATCATTGCCAACCCCAATTGCACTACCATTATGATGGTGGTGGTACTGAAACCCATCGACGACCTGAGTCACATCAAGCGGGTTCGCATCTCATCCTACCAGAGTGCCAGCGGAGCCGGTGCGGCTGCCATGGCCGAGTTGCAACAGCAATACAAGGAACTGGTGGAGACAGGCAGCGTGAAGACCGTCAGCAAGTTTCCACATCAGCTGGCATACAACGTGATACCGCAAATAGACGTGTTCACGGACAACGGATACACCAAGGAAGAGATGAAAATGTTTAACGAAACGCGCAAAATCATGCACTCGGATGTCAAAACCAGCGCGACGTGCGTGCGTGTATCATCGTTGCGTTCGCACTCTGAATCGGTATGGCTGGAGACCGAACGCCCACTATCTGTTGAAGAGGTGCGACAGGCTATTGCCGCTGCACCCGGATGCATGGTGAAGGACGACCCAACCCAAGCATCGTACCCCATGCCCTTAGAATCGGCTGGGCACGATGACATCTATGTGGGCAGGATTCGCAAAGATTTGGCCGACGACAACGGCATGACGTTATGGTTGACAGGTGACCAAATCAGAAAAGGAGCGGCTCTCAATGCCGTGCAGATTGCCGAATACCTCATCAAGGTGGGCAATGTGAAATGAAAAACAAAAGCGAATAATCGCAGACAGACGCACACCCCCTATACACCACATTAGCAGGCGGTTAAAAGAGCATTGCCTTTGGCAGTCAAACCCAATGAGTTTGACCGCCAAAGGCAATGACTTTATGCCCTAATCCCATTGACATTGGAAATGAAAGTTATACCCCAAGGGAATACTGGGGTATCTTAGCCTTGTCATTTTCTCAAAACAAGTGAGCAAACTATCGAAGAGTTCAATGAAAAAGCTAATCACTCCCCTCCCCTGACTTCGTCATTGCGTCACCCAAGAAACATAAATCATCCAATACTTCTCGGCAAGATTGCAAAAAATCAGGTTATTTCTCGTATAGGGGGGCGAGCTTGCTATTTTACCCGCCTTTTTGCGCGTCACCCTAAGCAACAAAGATGGTTGTTGATTATCAAGTACTTATAGATATGTCTTGAAAAAGTGACGAAGTCAGGAAAAAGCTAATCACTCCCCTCCCTTTCGGGGAGGGGTTGGGGGAGAGGCTTTTACCCTTTCACCGCAACACACTCCACCTCTACCAATGCCTCTTTGGGCAGCGTGCGAACGGCAACAGCCGAGCGGGCAGGATAAGGTTCTGCAAAGAACTGTGCATACACTTCGTTCATGGCACCGAAGTTAGCCATGTCGGATAGATACACCGTGGTCTTGATGACTTTGGACAAATCCAGGCCAGCAGCCTTCAATACCGCTTGTGCATTAAGTATGGATTGCCGGGTTTGCCCCTTGATGCCGCCCTCAGGGAATTTTCCCGTAGAAGGGTCAATTGGTAATTGACCAGATGCAAAAACAAAGCCATTGGCCTCGATGGCCTGGCTATACGGTCCAACAGCAGCAGGAGCCTTTTCTGAATGTACTGATTTCATGATTGATAGTTTTAAGTATTACTACGCAAAGTTACTACAAAAAAGTGAAATGCGGAAAGATATAGTGATAGAATTGAGTTACAAGGGTTTTGGTTGAAGTGGCGATAATCCGTGAAGCCATTACAATCCCTGCCGAAGCCAAATCCTGACGCCGCTACGTTACTTGTTCGTAACCATGCCCGAAAATGCGACAAACGGGTACGAATAGCGAAACAAGGCTCTAAGGAATAGTGAGTTATCCATAACTCATGCGAAAAATCAGGTTACGGAAAAAGATTGCGCCGTTCCTCCCCGTTTTGCGTACCAACACCGGACTCTTCACCAACTAATTTTGAAACCCAAAAATTAAGGACAATGAAGAGTACATTTTCAGTAATCTACTACCTCAAGCGTCAGGTAGTGAAAAAGGACGGGACAGTTCCCGTCATGGGACGCATCACGGTGGACGGCAGCCAGACACAGTTCAGCTGCAAACTGACTGTCGATCCGAAACTGTGGGACACCAAAGGTGGACGTGTCACGGGCAGAAGCACGGCGGCACTCGAAACGAACCGTATGCTTGACAAGATGCGGGTACGCATCAACAGGCATTATCAGGAAATCATGGAGCGTGACAACTTCGTCACGGCGGAGAAGGTGAAGAACGCCTTTCTCGGACTGGAACACCGCTACCACACGCTGATGCAGGTGTTCCGCCAGCACAACGAGGACTACGAGAAGCAGGTGGAGGCAGGCATGAAAGCCAAAGGCACGCTGCTGAAGTACCGCACCGTTTACAAGCACATGCAAGAGTTCCTCGACATCCGCTACCATGTGAAGGACATCGCCCTAAAAGAGCTTACCCCGGCTTTCATCTCCGACTTCGAGATGTTCCTGCGCACGGACAAGCACTGCTGCACCAATACCGTGTGGCTGTACGTCTGCCCGTTACGGACGATGGTATTCATCGCCATCAACAACGAGTGGCTGACGCGCGACCCGTTCCGCGAGTATGAAATCAAGAAGGAGGAAACAACACGCAGTTTCCTGACCAAAGATGAGATCCGCCTGCTGATGGAGGGGAAACTGAAAAACGCCAAACAGGAATTGTACCGCGACCTCTACCTGTTCTGCGCCTTCACGGGGCTGTCGTTCGCGGATATGCGCAACCTTACGGAAGAGAATATCCGCACCTACTTCGACGAACACGAGTGGATAAACATCAACCGCCAGAAAACGGGCGTGGTGTCCAACATCCGCCTGCTCGACATCGCCAACCGCATAATCGGCAAATACCGGGGACTGTGCGGGGACGGCAGGATATTTCCCGTTCCGCATTATAACACGTGCCTTGCCGGTATCCGTGCCGTCGCCAAGCGTTGCGGCATCACCAAGCATATCACGTGGCATCAGAGCCGCCACACGGCAGCCACGACGATATTCCTCTCCAACGGTGTTCCCATCGAAACGGTCAGCTCCATGCTCGGACACAAGAGCATAAAGACGACGCAGATTTACGCAAAGATAACCAAAGAGAAGCTCAATCAGGACATGGAGAACCTTGCCGCAAGATTGAACGGCGTCGAGGAATTTGCAGGTTGCACCATCTAAAAAGAAAAGCCATGAAACGTGACACAATCATCATCGAGGACAAGGCAGTCAGCGTAACCGGTAACGACGTGTGGATGACCGCCACCGAAATAGCCGGATTGTTCCATACGACCGTCCCGGCAGTGAACGCCGCCATCAGAGCCGTCCGCAAGTCGGACGTGCTGAACGACTACGAGGTGTGCCGCTACATGCAGCTTGAAAACGGGCTGCACGCGGACGTGTACGCCCTTGAAATCATCATCCCGGTCGCTTTCAGGGTGAATACCTACAACACCCACCTGTTCCGCACATGGCTGGTGGGAAAGGCACTCTCACAAGAGAAACGGCAGACATACGTGATGTTCATACAGAACGGAAAAGCCGGGTATTGCTGATTGCACATACCCCATAAGACAAGTAAACGGGTAGCACCACAAAAGGTGTCACCCGTTTACTTTTTCATGAAACCGCCTCACTCCAGCGGCTTGCGGTAGTTCGCTTCCAGTACCCCGCGCAGCCCCGTTTCCGGGTAAAGCACCTTCCCTCCCAAAAGTATGAAGGGCACACACGCGGTTGTTGCGGTATTCCTGCAAGGTGCGCCGGCTCACACGGAGCAGTTCCGACACCTCGCCGTCCGTCAGGTAACGTTCCCCGTCCAGCGGAGGACGGTAGCTTTCCAGAAATGCGGACAGCCATTTCGAGCCTTTGCGCATATCCTGCACCACAGAGGCTATCGGCTCGTCTTCCATCGTAAAAACATCGTTGTTCTCGTTCATCATAACTTCGGATTCAGTGGGTGAATAAATCAAATCATCTGCCGTGCGGATAGAGCGTGCCGACAAGCGGTATCAGCCGCTTCACCTCCTCTGGCTTGTAATAGAACCTGCGGTTTATCTGCGAGTAGCCGATAAGCCGCCTGTCACGCAGCGTCTGCAACGTGCGCGGGCTTATTCTCAACTGCCCGCAGACCTCCTCGCCCGTGAGCCATCTTTCCATGCGCCCCGTGTCGCTTTTGCGCCTCAGGGCGGCGACCTTCTCCGAGAGTGCGCCGAATGCCGCCACCATCATCTCGAAAGTCTTTTTCTCGATAGATACTATTTCCATATTCATGTCATTTAGAGTTTGCCGCAAAGGTAACGAAACGGCATACAAGACGTATCGTTTTCCGCTGAAAGGCTGCCTGTTGCGCCGTTTGACCGGGTTACGGAGCCATCTTCCGCAAAAATCTTACGTGAGTCACGTAGTGAGTTGTTAAAGCCCCTTTTGTTTATTGCCGAATTTTGTCGCAGAAACAAAAAGAAAGGACTGAACATGAAAGTGATAACAATGGAAAGTTCCGCCTACAAGGAGATGATGGCGCAGATTGCGAACATCGCAGGGTACATCCGCGAGGCAAGGGACGAGAAGAAACGGAAGCGGGAAACCGAAGACAAGCTGCTTGACACGGCACAGGCGGCGAAGATGCTCAACGTGAGCAAGCGCACCATGCAGCGTATGCGCACCGACCACCGTATCGAGTATGTGGTGGTACGCGGAAGCTGCCGCTACCGCCTTTCCGAGATACTGCGGCTATTGGAGGACAACACAGTAAGGAACGAGGAAGGGACAATAGACACCCTGTTCCACAACCACACGCTGCGCACGGGCGGCAAACCAAAAGGAAGGAGGACATAGGTCATGGAACTGCTCACACGAAACAACTTCGAGGGCTGGATGCAGAAGCTGATGGAACGGCTCGACCGTCAGGACGAACTGCTGCTGGCGATGAAGGCTGAGGGGAAACAGCCCACTATCACGGAAAGCATCCGCCTTTTCGACAATCAGGATTTGTGCATGTTGCTCCAGATAAGCAAACGCACCCTCCAACGCTACCGCAGCGTAGGCGCATTGCCCTACAAGACGCTGGGCAAGAAGACCTATTACAGCGAGGAGGACGTGCTGACATTCCTTTCCAACCATATCAAGGACTTCAAAAAGGAAGATATAGCCTTCTACAAGGCTCGTATCCATAATTTCTTTCATAAATAACCCATTAAAACATTTTTCAGATGGCAAAGAAAAAAGACGAAAAGGACGTGCTGGTAGTCCGTGACGAGAAGACAGGCGAGATCAGCGTGGTAGCCGGGCTGAACGCGGACGGCACACCCAAGCGCACCCCCGCAAAAGCGGAGAACGCGCAGAGTTTCCTGCAATTCGACCGACATGGCGACGTGCTGGACAACTTCTTCAAGAACTTCTTCCGGCAGTGCAAGGAACCCAGCCGCTTCGGTTTCTACCGCATTGCGGCAGACCAAGCTGAAAATCTCTTAGAGGTGATGAAGCAACTGCTGAAAGACCCCGAAGCGAACAAGGAGCTGCTCGCCCCTCACAAGGTGGACACCTCCGACTATGAGAAGAAGGTGCAGGAAGAGATGGCAGCACAACAGACAGAGAAACAAGAACCTCAAAAACAGGAGAACATGGAACAACGGAAAGAACAGCAACAGGACAAATCCGAACAGATGCAGGGCAAACGTGGCTACCAGCCCATCGACGAGAGTAAAATCAACTGGCAGGAGCTGGAGGACAGATGGGGCGTAAAGCGGGACAACCTTGAAAAGTCCGGCGACCTTACGAAGATGCTCAACTATGGCAAGTCCGACTTGGTAAAGGTCAAACCGACCTTCGGCGGCGAATCATTCGAGCTGGACGCCCGCCTCTCCTTCAAGAAGGACGGTGAGGGAAACATCAGCCTCGTGCCGCACTTCATCCGCAAGGAGCAGAAGCTGGATGAGTACAAGGAACACAAATTCTCCGACAATGACCGGAAGAACCTCCGCGAAACGGGCAATCTCGGTAGGGTCGTGGACATTGTGGACAGGGAAACGGGCGAGATCATCCCCTCCTACATCAGCATCGACCGCAAGACGAATGAAATCACGGACATTCCGGCAAGCAGGGTGCGCATCCCGGAGCGCATCGGCAAGACGGAAATCACCACGCAGGAGCGGGACATGCTCCGCGCCGGACTGCCCGTACGCGACAAGCTCATCGAGCGCAACGACGGCAGAAAGTTCGTCACCACCCTGCAAGTGAACGTGGAGCAGCGCGGCGTGGAGTTCGTGCCGGGAACCGGCAAGTCGCCCCGTACCGCACAGACACAGGAAACCAAAGGCGACACATCGAAAAGTCAGGCGCAGGGCGGGGAAAATGCCGCACAGACCAAGAAGGAGCAACGCCGCAACACGTGGACGAACGAGGACGGCAGCATCCGCCCCATCAGCAAATGGAGCGGCGTGAGCTTCACCGACCAGCAGAAAGCCGACTATGTGGCGGGTAAAGCCGTGAAGCTGGAGAACGTGACCGACAAGCAGGGCTTCCATGCCACGATGTATATCAAGTTCAACCCGGAGAAGGGACGCCCGTACCGCTACGACACGAACCCTGACAATGCACAGCAGGTTGCTCCGTCCAACGAGAGCCGCACGCAGGTGGCGGTGAACAACGATGGCAAGACCAACGAGGCTACAAAGAATCTGAGAGAGCCGTTGCAGAAAGGTCAGACCAACCCGAAGGACGCCCGCCAGCAACAGCAGCAGGAGAAGCCGCAGAAGAAAACGGGCAAGGGCATGAAAATGTAATCCCGTGTCCGCCACTGAATCCAAAATAAAATCCAAAGTATCAACAAAAAAGAAGAAGACATGAAGACAATCATTGCAGAAAAGCCCTCCGTGGCACGTGAAATCGCCCGCATCGTGGGCGCGACAAAGAGAGAGGAAGGATATTTCGAGGGAGGCGGTTATGCCGTGACATGGGCATTCGGACACCTCGTTCAGCTTGCCATGCCCGACGGCTACGGCGTGCGCGGATTTGTCCGTGACAACCTCCCGATTATTCCCGACACATTCACGCTCGTCCCCCGTCAGGTCAGGACGGAGAAAGGTTACAAGCCCGACAGCGGCGTGGTGTCGCAGATAAAAGTCATCAAAAGACTGTTCGACACAAGCGAACATATCATCGTGGCGACCGATGCCGGACGCGAGGGAGAGCTTATCTTCCGCTACCTCTACCACTATACGGGTTGCACCACTCCTTTCGTGCGCCTGTGGATCAGCTCTCTCACCGACAAAGCTATCCGCGAGGGACTGCGGAAACTCGAAGACGGCAGCAAATACGACAACCTCTACCTCGCCGCCAAAGCGCGGAGCGAATCCGACTGGCTCGTGGGCATCAACGGCACACAGGCGTTATCCATCGCCGCCGGACACGGCACGTATTCCGTGGGGCGGGTGCAGACACCAACGTTGGCTATGGTATGTGAACGCTACTGGGAGAACCGCCGCTTTACGTCCGAAGCATTCTGGCAGCTCCATATCGCAACGGACGGTTGCGACGGCGAAGTCGTGAAATTCTCATCCTCCGAGAAATGGAAAGAGAAAGAACCGGCGATGGAACTATATAATAAGGTAAAGGCGGCAGGTTGCGCCACTGTCACGAAAGCCGAGCGCAAGGAGAAGACGGAGGAAACTCCCTTGCTCTACGACCTGACCACGCTCCAGAAAGAAGCCAACGCCAAGCACGGCTTCACGGCGGAACAGACGCTTGAAATCGCGCAGAAACTCTACGAAAAGAAGTTGATAACCTATCCGAGAACGGGAAGCCGCTACATCCCCGAAGACGTGTTTGCCGAAATTCCCAAACTGCTCGCTTTCATCGGCACACAGCCCGAATGGAAAGACAAGGTGCGGGCAAAAGCCGCCCCGACACGCCGCAGCGTGGACGACGGCAAGGTGACAGACCACCATGCCCTGCTCGTCACGGGTGAGAAACCGCTCTTCCTCTCCAAAGAGGACAATACCATCTATCAGATGATTGCCGGGCGCATGGTCGAGGCATTCTCTGAGAAATGCGTCAAGGATGTGACCACTGTCACGGCGGAATGTGCCGGAGTGGAGTTTACCGTAAAAGGCAGCGTCGTGAAGCAAACCGGATGGCGTGCCGTCTATGGCGAGGAAAAAGAGGAAATTACCATCCCCGGCTGGCAGGAAGGCGACACGCTGACACCGAAAGGCTCGTCCATTACCGAAGGAAAGACCAAACCCAAGCCGCTGCATACCGAAGCCACCCTGCTCTCGGCAATGGAAACGGCGGGCAAGGAAATTGAGGACGACGCACTGCGGCAGGCGATGAAGGACTGTGGCATCGGTACTCCCGCCACACGCGCCTCCATCATCGAAACGCTTTTCAAGCGCGGTTACATGGAACGCTGCAAGAAGTCGCTTGTTCCCACCGAAAAAGGACTTGCCCTCAATTCCGTCGTCAAGACGATGCGCATCGCCGATGTTGCCATGACGGGCGAATGGGAAAAGGAGCTGGCGCGTATCGAGCGCGGGGAACTGTCCGACGACACCTTCCGCAAGGAGATAGAGGCGTACACACGTGAGATAACCTCCGAACTGATCTCGTGCGACAAGCTCTTCGGCAGCCGTGACTCCGGCTGCGCGTGTCCCAAGTGTGGCACGGGCAGGATGCGGTTCTACGGCAAGGTGGTACGCTGCGACAACACGGAGTGCGGACTGCCCGTGTTCCGGCTGAAAGCGGGACGCACCCTGTCCGACGATGAAATCAAAGACCTGCTCACCGAAGGGCATACCAAGCTGCTCAAAGGGTTCAAGAGCAAACAGGGCAAGAGTTTCGATGCTGTTGTCGCCTTTGACGGGGAATATAACACGACTTTTGTGTTCCCGGAGGCTAAAAAGGACAAGAAATTTTCAGGACGGAAGAAATAGTATTAACTTTGCCACTTGTTCAGAGTAATGAATTGTTCTTCGATACCGGATTACACTCATACTTTGGATTTAGTGGTGGCACTCGGAGGGATACCGAGTGCCTTTTTCTTCCTTTTTCCAACCGATTATCCCGTTAATTATCAATCCGCTAAATCCAAAGTAATGAACAACAAGAAGAAAAACGAGGGTCAGACCGACTTTTCCTATTACGGTCTGTACCTGCTGGACTATCTCCGCACGAACAAGTTTGAACAGGCTGACGACACCGCTTTCATACGGGAACGGGCCGACCGTGCCGCCGAAACGTATGAGAGGGCACGGCTTGAAGGCTATCCCGCCGATGGTGCGCAGGAACTGGCGATGGACACGCTGCTGCGCGGGCTGCATTATTCCCGTTACGCCATCCTCCGCGAAGTCGTGGAAAACGAGTTTGCCGATGAAGTGCCGGAAGAGAAGCGTGAAGCCTTTGTCCTGAAACTGCTGCCGCTTGTCGGCAACGTGTTCTCCGTCTATGACCTCTCGGATGACAATTTCGCCCTGTCTTCCGATTACGACCTGCTCTACACGGAGCTGACGGGAGCAACCGTCCTTTACTTAGACGAATATGGCGTTTAACCGCAAACAGAAACTGCGGGACAACATCGAGGCGATACGGACGGCATTCATCCTTGACAGGGAAAATAGGACAGCGACAACCGAAGAGCGTGCCATACTTCAAAGGTACTGCGGTTTCGGCGGTCTGAAATGTATCCTCAACCCTGCAAAGGAACTGACGGATGCCGTCCGGTGGGCGAAATCCGACCTCGAACTGTTCGCCCCGACGGTGGAGCTGCACAGGCTTATCCGTGAGAACAGCAAGGACGAAACAGAGTACAAGCGGTTTGTGGATTCGCTGAAAGCGTCCGTGCTGACCGCTTTCTACACCCCCAAAGAGATAACCGACACCATCGCGGACGTGCTGGCAGATTACAGCGTCCGCCCCGCCCGTATGCTCGAACCGTCGGCAGGTGTCGGCGTGTTCGTGGATTCCATGCTGCGGCACAGCCCCAATGCGGATGTGATGGCTTTCGAGAAGGATCTGCTCACGGGTACAATCTTGAGGCATCTCTATCCCGACCAGAAAATGCGCACCTGCGGTTTTGAGAAAATCGAAAGACCGTTCAACAATTATTTCGACTTGGCGGTGTCCAACATTCCGTTCGGTGACATTGCCGTGTTCGACGCGGAGTTTCAGCGGAGCGACTCTTTCGGCAGACGCTCCGCCCAGAAAACCATCCACAACTATTTCTTTCTCAAAGGACTGGATGCCGTGCGTGACGGCGGTATCGTGGCGTTCATCACCTCGCAAGGGGTATTGAATAGCACCAAGACCTCCGTGCGTAACGAGCTGTTCAGTCAGGCCAATCTGGTATCCGCGATACGCCTGCCCAACAACCTGTTCACGGACAACGCGGGCACGGAGGTGGGCAGTGACCTGATTGTCCTGCAAAAGAACCTCAGCAAGAAGGAAATGTCGCAGGACGAGCGGCTGATGACCGTGATACAGACGGACACGAAAACCGCCCTGACCGACAACGCCTATTTCATCCACCACCCGGAACGCATCGTGCATACGATGGCGAAACTTGACACAGACCCCTACGGGAAGCCCGCTATGGTTTATCTGCACGAGGGCAAGGCAGCAGGCATCGCCGGGGATTTGCGCCGTATGCTCGACGAGGATTTCCATTACAGGCTTGCCATGCGCTTGTATTCGGGTTCAATCCGGCAGGCAGGAACGGAAGAAAAAGTTGCCGTTCAAAATAAAGTAGAGCGTCCTGCCATAAAATTGGAAACAGTATCCTCGGCGCAGACGGTGGAAACTCCGACAGAAAAGCCGCAACCCGCAGATGAAAAGCCGGAGATAGAACCGCGCCCGCAATATTCCGCAGGCGTGCAGCTCACCCTGCTTGACCTCTGGGGGATGACGGAAGAGGTCAGCCAACCGAAAACCTCCAAAAAGAAAAAGACGGTGAAAAAGGCAGTTACGGCAAAGTCCACTCCGCCCAAACCGAAAGTCACGGTTACACCGACAGCTCCAACTGCAAAACCCGCAATGGAGAATAAGGAGGTGAAAGCGGAGAACACCGCCAAGCCTGCCGACCCGGACGACATCTATGCCACACTGGACTGGGATACCAATCCTCCCATCAACGGTTTCTATGAAATGATGATGGGTTTGACGCCGGAGCGTAGGAAAGAACTTCGGGAACTGGCAAGGCAGCATAACGAGAAACAAGTGGCGGAAAAGACGGAAGTGAAAGCCGTGCCGGAAACTTCCCGTGAGCAGCCACGACAGGAGGAAACACAGCCGGAGGCAGTCGCCGCACCTGCCGTTACAGATACCCCATCGGAAGCGGTGGGGACTTTCCTTTTCCCCGACATCGAAGCGGAAAAGCCGAAGGAGGAAGTCGTGGACCTTTCTCCGCGTGCCTACCACCGCACGCCGGAGATGCACCTGCGCGAAGGGTCGCTGGTGGCTGACCGGGGGCGTCATAACATCGGCTACCTGAAAGACATCACGCCATACGGGGCGACATTCCAGCCGCTCGACCTGAAAGGATACCAGAAGGAAAAGGCGTTGTTGTATGTGTCGCTGCGTGACGCCTACGAGCGTCTGTACCGTTATGAATCGCTCCGGCGCGAGGCAAATGTTCCGTGGCGAGAGCATCTGAATACCTGTTACGATGAGTTTGTCATGCGCTACGGCAACCTCAACGCCAAGCAGAACGTGAAGTTAGTGATGATGGATGCGGGCGGGCGCGACATCCTTTCGCTGGAACGGATGGAAAACGGAAAGTTCGTCAAGGCGGACATCTTCGAGCATCCTGTTTCCTTCGCGGTGGAGAGCCATGCCAACGTAGGCTCTCCCGAAGAAGCCCTGTCTGCGTCGCTCAACAAATATGGTACGGTCAATCTCGACTATATGCGGGAGATAACCGACAGCACGGCGGAGGATTTGCTCACTGCCCTGCAAGGGCGCATCTACTACAATCCGCTCGTGACCGGTTACGAAATCAAAGACCGTTTCATCGCCGGAAATGTCATAGAGAAAGCGGAACGCATAGAGGCATGGATGGGTGACAATCCCGAAAATGAGCGTATGCCGGAGGTGAAGCAGGCGTTGGAGGCTCTGAAAGATGCCGAGCCGCAGCGCATCGCCTTCGAGGATCTGGACTTCAATTTCGGGGAACGCTGGATTCCGACGGGTGTCTATGCCGCCTACATGAGCCGGCTGTTCGACACGGAGGTGAAAATCGCCTATTCCGCAAGCATGGACGAGTTTTCGGTGGTGTGCGGCTACCGCACCATGAAAATCACGGACGAGTTTCTGGTGAAGGGGTATTACCGGAACTATGACGGTATGCACCTCCTAAAACACGCCCTGCACAACACCTGCCCTGACATGATGAAGTCCATCGGCAAGGACGAGCATGGCAACGACATCAAGATGCGCGACAGCGAGGGAATACAACTCGCCAACGCCAAGATTGACGAGATACGAAACGGCTTCTCCGAATGGCTCGAAGAGCAGTCGCCGCAGTTCAAGGAGCGGCTTGTGACGATGTATAACCGCAAGTTCAACTGTTTCGTGCGCCCGCGCTACGACGGCTCCCATCAGACCTTTCCCGACCTCAACCTGAAAGGGCTGGCAAGCCGGGGTATCAAGAGCGTCTATCCCTCACAGATGGATTGCGTCTGGATGTTGAAACAGAACGGCGGCGGAATTTGCGACCACGAGGTGGGAACCGGTAAGACGCTGATAATGTGCATCGCCGCGCATGAGATGAAGCGTCTGAATTTGGCACACAAGCCGATGATTATCGGGCTGAAAGCCAACGTTGCGGAGATTGCAGCCACCTATCAGGCGGCATATCCCAACGCACGTATTCTGTACGCTTCGGAGAAGGACTTTTCGACCGCCAACCGTGTGCGCTTCTTCAATAATATAAAGAACAACGACTACGATTGCGTCATCATGTCGCACGACCAGTTCGGCAAGATACCGCAGTCGCCGGAATTGCAGCAGCGCATCCTGCAAGCAGAGCTTGACACGGTGGAGGAAAACCTCGAAGTGCTACGGCAGCAGGGAAAGAACGTGTCGCGGGCGATGCTGAAAGGATTGGAGAAGCGCAAGCACAACCTTGAAGCGAAGCTGGAGAAGGTGGAACACGCCATAAAGTCACGCACGGACGACGTGGTGGATTTCAAGCAGATGGGCATCGACCACATCTTCATAGATGAGAGCCACCAGTTCAAGAATCTGACTTTCAACACGCGCCACGACCGTGTGGCGGGATTGGGAAACAGCGAGGGAAGCCAGAAGGCACTTAACATGCTCTTTGCCATACGCACCATACAGGAGCGCACAGGAAAAGACTTGGGTGCGACCTTCCTCTCCGGCACGACTATCAGCAACTCACTGACTGAATTGTACCTGCTGTTCAAGTACCTGCGCCCGAAGGAGCTGGAACGGCAGGACATAAGGTGTTTCGACGCTTGGGCGGCGATATTTGCCAAGAAGACGACGGATTTTGAATTTAACGTGACGAACAATGTGGTCCAGAAGGAGCGTTTCCGCTACTTCATCAAAGTGCCGGAGCTTGCCGCCTTCTATAATGAAGTATAGGAGTTGGAAGCAAGAAAAGGAGAAAAATGTGTATCTGATTGAAACACAAGATATATTGCCTGCTTTCTCATTGGGTTGCATCAAGGTAAATAGGCGAAAAAAGGAGTGAAAAAGCAAGAGTTCAGTTACCAAATCGTTCGAGAAACGATGAAAGGAAAAGAACTGCTAAAAGTGGTAACTAAAACGGTGTTTTCTCTTTCATTATCAATGTTTTGCATCACTCAAAGTTCCTCTAAGAAGTGTAATTTTGCAAGCAAAAAAACAATGGAAAAAGAAAAAATCAAGCTGCTTTTCTACCTCAAGAGAGGTACGCAGGACAAAAACGGGAAAAGTCCCGTTATGGGACGCATCAGTATCGGTCGCTCAATGGTTCAGTTCAGTTGCAAATGCGCCTGTACACCCAATCTATGGGACAGTCGTAAACAAAGACTTGTGGGCAAGAGTGCCGAAGCCGTATCAGTAAACAGCGAACTTGACCGACTGCAAGTAAGCGTCCATCAAGTTTACGAATCGCTTTTGGACAAGTTGAACAACACTGTTACGGCAGAGCAGATAAGGGAACTTGTATTCGGGTTAAACAGCAAGTCGCAGGGACTGCTTCATCATACGGACGAGTATATCAACCGCTTCCGTGATCGGGTGGGCATAGACCGCAGTGAAAGAAGACTGAAATGTCTGCTGCTTTTCCGTAAGCATCTGGCAAAATTTCTCAGACATCGCTACCATGTGGACGATATTCCCGTGCAAAAAGCCGATACTGCCCTTATCAAAGACTTGGAGGAGTATTTTGCCAAAGAAAAGGGTTTTAAACTCAACACCTCAGCTGGTTATCTTACAATGTTGGCATCCCTACTCAAGGACCTGCACAAACGGCACATCATAGACATCTATCCTTTCATCGCTCACTCTATCCGTTGGGACGTGGGTACACCCCGATACATCACAAGGGAGGAAGTAAACAAAATAGCGGCATTAAGCGATAACGAACTGCAAGGCTACGAGCAGGTATCAAGGGATATGTTTCTCTTTTCGTGCTATACCGGTCTTTCCTATACGGATGTGTACCACCTCACGGCAGAGCATATCATCCACGAGTCCGATATGGATTGGATACGCAAGCCGAGAGTGAAGACGGGCAACCTATGCCACATTCCGTTATTGCCCGAAGCGTCCGCCATCATCGAGCGGTACAGGGGTATCCATACAAGGGCGTTCCGTCACGAACCGCCCAAAGGGTATCTTCTGCCCATACCAGGCTGCGACACTGTAAATATCCATCTCAAGAAGATAGCTCGGCTTTGTGGTATCACAAAGACACTGACCTTCCACATGGCTCGCCACACCTTTGCTTCGCAGATGACGCTTTCAGAAGGCGTGTCTATCGAAAGCGTATCGAAAATGCTCGGACACAGCCAAATAAAGACCACACAGGTGTATGCAGAGACTTCTCCAGAGCGTGTCTTTCGGGATGTGGAGAGGATTATTCCTCTCATCGCACAATATCGTTTAATCAACTAAAAGTCCAAGAACAATGAAAAGTACATTTTCAATTCTATTCTATATAGACAGAAGCAAAACAAGCGAAAGGAATGAATGCATTATACGCTGCCGTATCACCTGCAATGGTGCGTCTGCTTCATTCTCAACAGGATTGCACACCTCTCCCGATGATTGGCAATCAAAGATAGGACGCATAAAAGTGGCAGCTAACAGAGCGAATGATGTCAATCATCAACTGGACTCAATAGATAAACGACTTCACGCACTCTATGAACTCACGTTAAGGGAAGAGAACTACATCACGGCAGAATACCTTAAGGAGCAGTTCCTGCATCAAGGAAAACCTACCCCATCACTCATAGAGCTTTACCAAGCTGTCTGCGAAAGCAAGGAGGCATTGCAGGGCAAGACGATAGAAAAGGCTACCGTCAGGGCTTTCAGGGACAGTAGGAAGAATTTTGCACTTTTTCTAAAAACAAGGGAAAATGGGGACTGTCTTCCCAAAGAGGCAGACAAAGACCTCATAGAACATTACCGCCTATTTATGCTACGGGACTTGGGAAACAAGGAAAGCACTGTTTCCAATCGTCTGCGCCACCTGCATCAAGTCATCCGAAAAGCACTGCAAGAGCGATATATCCGTAAAGACCCTTTTGAGCAGATAGACATTGAAACGCCCACCTACGAGCGCAATGCCCTCACTTCTGACGATTTACACAAACTTCTCTCATATCGCCCACACCGCTCGGTGGACAACCATTGCAGACTCATCTTCCTCTTGGGCTGTTTCACGGGGCTGGCATTCTCAGACTTGAAGAAACTCCGAATGGACGATGTTTATACATTCGGGGATGGGTGTAGGTACATATCGCTCTGTCGCACAAAGACACAGAACAGGAGCATTGTTCCTTTATTGCCCATTGCCGAAGAGATACTCACCATTGTCAGCGACGGACGAAAGGAGGGTTTGCTCTTTCGTGAGTTCCCCACGAATAGCCATTTCAACCGCAAGATAAGGGACATTATCATCAAGGCAGGACTCCCACCTCATACCGAAGCCACCTCGCATACGGCACGGCACACCTTTGCCACGACCATCTGTTTGGAGAACGGTTTGCCGATAGAAACCGTCAGTAAGATGCTCGGACACCGTTTCATTTCCACCACCGAACTTTACGCAAAGGTCAGCAAGAGTAAAATTGCCCGTGAAATGCAGCCACTCATGGGTAGCAAAACCACAAGGGAACTGCGAAAGGCCCTGCGTGTCTGTCCGCCAAGAAAGCCAAGCGGAGGACAAGTAACTTGTCCTTTGACTGCAAAGCAACCATCATTGAACATCAACGCTAAATAAAATTAAAAATGAAAGAGAACAAAAAGCTGGAACTTTCTTACTTTCGATTGAAATTAAGAAGTTACATGAGTGAGCATCACCCTGAGAAGTTGCAAGATGCGGAGTTTATCACCGCACGGGCAGATATGGCTCTCACAGCTTACTGCGATGCCGTGGCGCAAGGTTTTAAGTACCCCGAAGCGGAGAGCATGGCAAGCGAGGTTTTGTATTATGGCTTGCATTTTTCCAAGTATGACACGCTTGTATCTGTATTGGAAAACGAGTTTGAAAGGGAACTGCCTGCATCGCTTCCTGAAAGACTCGCAACCATCTTGTTGTCGAATAAGGCTATTCAAGCCACATTCGACAAGTTCGGTTTGACGGACACATTTGCTTCTGACGAGCAATACGACCGTCTTTACACCGAACTCACAGGCACAATAGTGCTGCTCACCAAGAGCAATCATCTGCCAATAATCGGTCAGACGGAGGGGTAAGCCCAAAAGCGTTGTAGGCAAAGGCGCACGCAAAGTCCCTGATGCCGTTTCTTATCGTGCAAAGGTACAACGGCAGCCAATCTGCCCTGACAAGGTCAAGTCCTGCGGATGGAGAGAAGAATCTCCACCGCAGGATTTTTCTTTTCAAGTTGGTATTGCCATTTTCAATATTCGTGCGGTCGTATTCATCTCTCCCAACCTTGCAGAGCAGGGCTGCCGTAAGAGAGTATAGGCACGACAAGAATACGGCATACTCAGGCTCTTTGGACGCAAGGCGTAACAGCCAACAATAGATAGGACTGACGATAATACGGACTATCTGTTGTTTGTACAATTTATTGTCATGACTATCTGTTGTCATGACTATCTGTTGTCATGACTATCTGTTGTCAAAACTATTTGTTGTCAAAACTATTTGTTGTCAAAACTATCTGTTGTCAAAACTATTTGTTGTCAAAACTATCTGTTGTCAAAACTATATATCGTCAAAACTATATATCGTCAAAATAATCTATCGATAAAACTATCTATCGACACTTCGACATCTCGATTTGTCGAACTATCGAATTATCGATAAAACAACAAAATAATAAAAGGAAAGAGCCGGCACCTCATCTCATTACCGCAATAACACAGATGGATCTCCTTTGGTCTTTTCTCTTGTTTTCTCTCTATTTCCCTGCTTATCCTCATTTCTTGCAGCGGTGCTTCCGAAGGTTTACTTTTGCACTCGATAAGTACGGCAATGGACTGCATAACAGTTTGTTTGCCGAGTAACAATAAAGTAATCAAAACAAAATCAAGGCAATGAAACTCATTATTATCGACCGCAAAGCGTGGGAGCGGCACTGCTCCGAATTTGCAGACTTTATCCACAGTATTGAACAGCTTATCGGCAATCCGCCCGAAACGGACGAATGGCTCGACAATGAAGCCGTATGCCACAGGCTCGGCATCAGCAAACGCACCCTGCAATCCTATCGCGACACGGGTAAAATACCCTTCTCCATCATTGGGCATAAATGCTATTATAAGGAGAGCGACATCGCAGAGTTACTGAATGCAAACAATGAATGAAATCAAACACAGAACGAACTATGGAAGAGAATGAAATCATTACACAGCAAGACCCTCAAATGCAGATGTTTGCACAGTTGATGGAGGGTACTTTGAAGAAACTGGAGCGTTATTGTTCTACAGCCCGTCCGATGTTAGGCGGAGAGGTTTACCTCACTGGCGAGGAGGTTTGCAGCCAATTACGGCTCAGCACACGTACGCTCCAAGAGTACAGAAACTTAGGAACACTTCCTTTCTACAAAATCGGAGGGAAGATACTTTACAAACAGAGCGACATACAGACAATGCTTGAAAGGCATTATAATCCAATACCGCAAACGGGTAAGTTATGAGTTAAGTTAAGAAATCAGTCGCGACTTAAGTCAAATGGTCAGTTGTGACTTTGGTCAAGAAATTAGTTTCGACCTAAGTTAAAATTAACTTTAGTCAAAAATATGTCAGCTCATAAAGTCAGTAAGTCAAGAAATTAGTCTAAACTTATCTCTTGATTTACTTCTTGAACTTTGAACTCTTGTCTATCAAAAGCACCCCAGAAAAGTTACTTTATGGAATATAACAAACTATCTCTTTCTTTATACTGGCAAGGTGTGTCTTTGTACCACAAATTGCCATTTGTACCACAAAGACCCTTGCCCCAATTGGGGGATTAAATCACTCCAAAGTCGTGATTAAAAAGCAATGAAAAAGCAGAAACAAAAGAAGCCAGACGGCAGATGTGCCACCTGCCCACGATGGGACAGATGGCACATCAGGACATCTAATTCCGAAGACCAGCAGAAACTTATCAGACTCTACCGCAAGTCGGGAGCAAAGACAAAGAGCGACTTTGTCCGAGCAAGGCTTCTTGGTGAATCTTTTAAGGTCATCACCCAAGACCCTGCAAAAGAACCTTACTTGGAGAAACTCTCCGAAATCGTTGCTATGACTCATAAGATAGGCGTGCTATACAACGAAGCCGTGAAAGCCCTCAATACTTATCATTCTGTTGCCACTGCTCAACGATTGCTCAGCAAACTCGAAACCTATTCCCAACTTCTTATTAGACTGCAACAACAAGCAGTACAACTGACAAAATCCCTTGAGAGTAAACAAGAATGAATGCTGATAAATCATAATGCCCAACGTTAGTATAGTGCTGTGATTGCCCAATCCCTCTTTGGTCAGTTGGGTGATTTTGGAATCGGTGTCAGGAAGATAGGCATTGTAGATGTACTCGGTAATAAAACGCTTGTGGCAATGTTTGCATTGGTAGCGGTGTCTGTCATTGCAATTCTTCCCACTTTTGACGATAGACTCAGATTGACAATAGCGACATACAAACTTAACTCCCAATCTGGAGCATAAAGTTTCAAAACTATCCTGTTGCTTCATTTGCTTATGCTATAATTGCGAAAATAATGCGAAGGCAAAGCGCTAATTCCTGCCTTCGCATTTTTAATTTATCAGATAGTCCTGATAATCAAGCCCCTATTTTCACAACTCCCAATCTGAAGCATTACCAATCACTATCATTAAGAAAAGAAAAACTGAACCAGTTATATTGAAAAGTACCATTAATAATTGGGACGGTAATACTAATTGCTTTATCTTGATAGATAATTATTTTAGGAATTTCTTGCCAATTATGTTTTTCTAATCGATACGCTTTTCCGCATACGTAATATATGGGAATATTTTCGTCGTTAACTCTTGAAGTAAACAACCAAGTCAGAGGACAATCATATAAGGATTGTTCAAGACTCCTGTCTATTTCTTGTATTTCGTTTCGGGATGGTATCAACTCATATCCTCTAGTTTTATCATCTGAAATAAATTTGTAATAGATAATTGAGTGAGTACTGGTGGTAAAAACATCACAATGATTCGTGATTAAGTTAATTTTTAATCTTTCACAGTCGATGAGATATAATTTGTCCTGGACAAGAATAACAAAACAAGATTCAATGGCATACGATATAGGAATCGCCCCCTCTATCTCCATACCATTTAGCTTAATTTTCTTTTCAAAAAGAATATTCATTTTCTTTCCCATAATTGTTAATAGCATCTCTTCTGCTTCGTAATCTATTCGACTCACCATTAAATAATCCCTATTCCGACTTTGAGCTAGGTTCACAATGGGTAAATTCTGCTTTGAATGCCAATAAATATATTTTGCATTTTGAGGAACATGCCAAAGTATAATATTCCTACCTTTTGCATATATCAGTGCAGAGTCCGAGATCTTTAAGCAATTCGAGGTCATGGTTGAATCGATACAATAACTGTGGTTGCGGTAATTCCTTATATCCAGTCTTTGCAGTTTCCTTTCAATCGCTTCCGTATCATCGCTATTTTGACAATAAACCAAATATTTACCTATTGTACAAACAAAATCTCCGTGAATGCACAAAGTATCCTTATTCTGTGAATAAATAGGTAATCCTATATAGCAATACAATATAATTATGCTTAAAAAACATGCCCTATATTTTTTCATCGCTTTTGAGTTGCAATATGAATATGATTATTATGCCCAGAGATCCTCTTAGTTTTCCCCTCTTTTTCTTGTATATTAGGTCCAAAATTCTCTCTTAAGATAGGATTCTCTCTAATTGCACGTTGAAAAGCATCAACTTTTTCATGTGATTTAGGATTTTTAACTGAGATTCCATTTACCATGTCAATGTCTATAGCTCTTCCTCCATTTGATGCATAATGATTGCTTGTAGGGGAATGTTTCCCAGTTGTAGTTGTAGAAACATCAATAGAAGTAATTCCTGCGCCAGAAATATTAGCATCGTTTATCCCTTTAATTAATAAACTAACAGCATCTTTTGACAATGCATAATCACCATAACCCCCAGTTGGACTCTTATACTTAAAAGTTACACTAACTTTAGTTCCATCATCTGTTATAAAACTCTTAGGTATATATTGCCCACCTTCTACATTAAACCTACCACTTGCATCGGATACTTTTATAATCTTATCCTGCTGATAATCGTATCTCATTCCAGATTGATATATACTATATGTTTCACCTATATTTCTATACTCCTGACCATCGTATGTTATAGAGTTAGCATTCCCTTCCTGCCAGAAAATAGCAGCAGTTTCATCATTTCTATACCAATCTGTACCAGTTGGATCAATATACTTGACAGGATTATTATTTGTGTAGCAATATCCTGTTAAATTCGGATATTTCTCCGTTAGCGGATCAACCCCCAGCCACATAGAATTTTGGGGATTCATATATCTTGCACCATAGTAGTACATACCTGTTTCCTCGTCAAACTCTTTAGCGTTGAAGAGGTACGGCGTGTTCCACGTATTGTTGCGCTCTTCGATGAACACTTCGCCGAACGGTACATACTCGATATGCTGTGATACTTCGCCGTCCAAGTTGGTGATGTAACTACTGCTACCCAAATGGTCGGGATGGTAGTAGAACTGCATCTTCTCATAATTATCCTTATCGTGGAAATTATCGTTTACAGCTCTTGTGCGTGCCATCGCACGGGCTTGTGCCGCCTCCGGCGTACCATCGTTGCAACAGAAACCCTGACCGTTCACGTAGTCGTCATTGTCCTCACCATTGTATGGCAAGTCAAACGTCTTGTAGTTATCCTTAATGGATTGCAGTTGCTTTGCATACTTGTCCTTGTAGTTAATGGTCAAGCCATCGGCTTCATTGCCTGCATACGGTATTCGCCTTGGGTCTGCGCCATAAGAAGCGAGGTCGCCAAGCTTGCTGACAATTCTCTGGCTACCTACATAAATGTGCTTCGTATATTTGCCACCTTGCCCTGCCACGAGGTATGGGCTGACATAGAGCGAGAAGCGTGCCGTACCGGTGTTGCCACCCGAGAACTCGGAGTTCACATAGATGGCTTCATTCTCGCCACTGCTCTTCACCGTGCGCTCACCATCGGCATCATACCAATAGTTGCTCACAAAGCCGTTTTCATCAGCTGCCAAGAGTCTGTTCTCCTCGTCCCAACGGTACTTCTGCTCACTTGCCTTTTCATCCTCCTTGCCGTCTTTCTTCACACGAGAGGTGTTGATATAGACGAGGTTTCCGTTGAGGTCGTAAGTGTATTTGTGTCCGTTGTTGATATTGGTGCTGTCCGTCGGAGTCTCCTCCGTTCGGTAGTTGATATCACGAACATTGTCAAGCTGGAACTTCTTACCCTCTGCCTTTTGATAAGTATAGGTGAGGTCATAGCCTGTGTTGAGCGTGCCGTCGAACTGCACACCTGTCTGTGAGAGGTGTTGCTTCTTACTCGTGATACGATGCATATTGTCGTAGCCCATAGATAAGGTATAAGAAGCGGATTTATTGTCTGTTCCCTTATAAGTTCCCGCTGCGCTTGCCAAACGATACAGTGGGTCATAAGTATAACTATGGCTCATCTGTCCGCCTGCCTTACCACTCTGTGGGAGTGGAGCATTGTTCTTAATACCGAGCACGTTGCTCACTGCGTCGTAGCTGTAGGCATTGTCCATGATAGTACCTACCTTAGCATTCACTACGAGGTTCTGCAACCTGCGTCGTTGCGGGTCATAGCTGTAGAAGGTTTCCGCTCCATTGCAATACTTCAGGTAGGTGCGCTGCTCGAACTTGTCATAACCAATCTTGTTCACATAATCGTAGCCATAGGACTTGTAGCCACGCACATGGTCTACCTGCCCACCGAGGTTGTAACCGTAGGTTACTTTCTCCTCATCGGGGTAAATCATTTCCAATAGGCGATTATGGCTGTCATACTTCCACTGTGTTACGTAGGTTGCCACTGCCTGATTAGGCACAATCAGCGTGCGCACGGTCTTGGTAACCTCACCCATTTTACCATAGTAATACTCGATAGCGCCACTGCCGTCCTCACGGAGCATCAGTCTGCCGATACGGTTGTGAGAAGAGTTGATACCACCGTAATGGTACTTCACGTTATTTTCCGGATGGTCGGGATAGTTGATAGCCGTCAGACGACCGTAGTCGTACTCGTAATTGATGGTCTTGCCCTCCTTTTTGAGATTGGCTGTCTGCTTGGTGAGCACATTGCCCAAAGCATCGTAGGTAAAGGTGGTGATACCGCTTGCAGGGTGGTTTACCTCAGTGCGACGGTCGCCCATATCATAGACGGATGTCGTTACGTTGCCCTCGGTGTCTGTTACCTTGACCAATCGGTCAATGCCATCATATTCGAAGGAGGTGGTAATGATACCATCGGGTCCGCTGAGTTGCTCGGTCTTCACGGTCTTGCCACTACCATCGGTATAGGTTGCCTGACGATTACCCAACGCATCAGTTACAGTCGTTACGAGTGCATTGCTACCTGCGTCCGTAGAGTATTCCGTCTTGGTCTCAGCATTGTCCGGAAGTGTTACTTTCATGGCACGGTCAAGCACGTCATAAACCGTTACGGTTGGCGACACGTTGTCAAAAGCCTTGTTGAAAGTTGTCTTGTTTCCCACAGCTTCGGTTACAGGGTAGTAAGCCTTAGCCACACGACCGAAAGCGTCATAGACGTTGCGTCCGCTGACAATCATCACGATCTCGTCTTTCGGAGCACTACCCTTGGCAGCTGTCGTTACCACACCGTCTTTCTTCACCTGAACGGGACGCCCGAAGCCGTCCACGAAGGTGACGGTCTCCAAATCGTTACTTGGGTGCTGTATGTCGTAATGCTTGGTCACTGCGTACGCAGGTGCAGTGATGCCATTGGTGCCGAAAGTAGCCTTAGGCTGATAGTCAAAGGCAATGATGTAAGGCACACCTGTTGCCAACTCATTAGGACCACGCACAGCTTTCACACGTCCGAGGTTATCTATATCCGTTTCATAATAGAAGTGGTTGAGATCCATACGGCGGAGTGCCATACCATAGCGGTAGTCGAAGTTGGCTGCCTCGCTACGGTAGCCAAAGGCATCGTCTATGCGCTCCACATACATATTCATCACCGGCTCATAGCGGTAGGTGTACCACATGCGCTGTCCCTTGCTGTTAGCAGGAAGCGTGGTCTTGATGATGTTGCCGTAAGTATCATAAGTATAGTCAGAGACAGCTTCACCGCTTCCGAGTTGTTGTTTAATCTGCGTAATATGGTCGGCATAGTTCAAATCGTAAGTCGCAGAAACTTGATGATAAATCTTACCATCACCGCCCGTTACGGTTACGTTGGTAGGTAGCCCGAAGATATGTTTGTTATCATTGTGAGCATATTGTATTGCGGTTTGGTAGTCGAACTTACCCGAACCGTCAGCACCCAACTTACCCTTATCACTGAACTTGTAGGACTTCAGTTCTCCGTGATAGCTAGTGAGGTAATACTCATTCCAAGCCTCAGAGGTGGTGATGCCGGTTGCCTGTCCCTCATACTGCTTATTGGCGGTATAGCGTAGCGGCACGAAAGCGGAAGCACGGTCGCTACAGAGTTTCTTCTGTTTGTTGAAAGTATATCTGTCACCGCTGGCAGTGATATAATAGCCGTCATATTCATTGCGTGTCTCGGTGTACTTGTTGCCTTTGGCATCCTCTACAGACGCTCCAAGCTCATTGCCCTGTGCATAGTAGGTGGACACATCGTAGAGCTGCACAGCCTGACGATAGACTGCGGTTTCTCCCTGTTCGGTGTCGATATTCTTGGTTACGACCTTTCCAAAACCGAGGAACTCACGTTCGTGGCGATCCTTCTGTCCATCGGAGTAGGCGAAGACGGTCTTCATCAGCGGACCGTCATCATGGATACCGTCATCGACTGTGACCGAAGACATCACCCACTTACCGCCGGGAAGTCCGTAAGTTGGCGTGGTATGTTCGTAGTCGAGCGTAAAGGTGCCGCCGAGCGAGTTGGTCACGCTCCTAAGCATGTTCGTCCTGCCGATGGCGGAGCGAGTAACCTTTAGTTCGCTTTCTTTATCGGACTCAACGATGTCCAAATACCCGTCGCCGTCAACGTCCTGCAGGGAGTAGGTCGTGCGGTTGATGGAGTGTCCCGTGCTTGTGCCGGGATTCAGACAAATCTTGACAACCGGCGTAGGCATGGGGGTGAAAATTGTATAGGTAAATGCACCATTAACCGATTCTGCTGTAGATATGTTTTCACTCAACAACGAGGTTCCTTTCCAAAGAATGCCATCAGTAAATCCGTCTCCTTTGTTCAAGGCGACAAAGACCTTGTCGTCTGTCATCCAGACCTTGTCGGGCAAGCCATCGGAGTTGATATCAATCAAATCATATTCTTCTACACCTCGAGAGGTTACCAAACCGACTCCTCCACTAACGCTCCCCGAAGCTTTTACTATACTTTTCTTATCTTCTGTAATATGTTTTTTTGTAAAAATCGTATCACCGGCGCCTATACTCATGTTGTAAGAGTTTGTCTTTCCGCCCTGTATGCGATCTATGTCCCATGCTATAGGATCAGCAAACGAATAACCAAGGTTTAATCGAACTCTCCTATCTGTCAGAATTTTATCGGGGAGTCCATCTCCATTGATATCCATGAATGTTTCTACAGCGTCTTCTGTATTCTCAGGAATGTTACCAGATATGGATATTTTGGCAAGGAAAGATGTACGCAGGTTATTGAGAGCTTTTTTGAGCCCAGTATTCATTTGCGTACCAGTAGAACCGCCTTTGTAGGGTGTCATCATATCCAAGAGTGCTACACCGGAAGCGACAGGTTTTCCGCCTGCTCCCCATGCTTTGGAACTATGCGTTCCAGTGGTTTTACCCATACCACCATATTTCTCTCCACTGAGACCGCCTTGAGTGTTGGTATATTGAATAGTACCGCCTGCGATAATGTCTGGATAACCGTCGCCATTCATATCCGTCATGGTAACATCTGTTGTTGATGTTCCTCCTGCTTCATTGTAGGTAATTCCCATACTACCTCCTTGTTTGACTGTACTTTTGCTGGTTGATACCAGTGTCACTGCAGTAGCTCCTGTTCCTTGCAAACAATCTCCTGTAAGTGCTGCTGTTTCTGTACTACCTTCTAAAGGATTTGTCAATATGACTTGCTGTTCACCCAACCGAGCAGTTCCCATCGCATCTGCCGTCAGATAAATGAATTCATTTTGACCAATCCAGCGTGCAAAGGTCATTTGATCTGTTCCAATGGGGGTAAATGGCATGGTTAATGGATTTATCTTGGCATCCTTGCTATCGGGGAGCTTCAACAGTGATTCATCAATAGGTTTGCCATACCTACCTTCGGAAGCATTATAAACAAAGCCACCCCAACCACGATACATTGTGCCGAAGCCTTTGTTCTCTGTCTGAGCATAGAAGCCTGCCAGTACCGTTCCTATGCCACTGACAGTAGCTGCAGAAGTTACTATCTGACCTGAGATGTTACCTGAATAAGAGTAATCTATCCATATCTTGCCTGCACTGACACCAGGGACTGTCAGCGGGTCTCCTAAAAGATTACCACCACTGAAAGTGTAAGTCTTTTTACCCAGCAGTTTGTCTACAGTCTTGACTGTCATCGTCACCATTCCGTTTGCCGTTGGTGGTAGCATCGTGATACTCGGAGTAACTGTCAGGGTTGAAACATTGGAAGCAAGTACTACAGGCTTACCTTCACTGACCATGTCAGCAAAGAGAACATAATGGGCTGCCCCTGCCGTGCGCTGCCTGCTTCCATCCTTGCCTATGGTCTCTATTTGTGGTGTCCACTTTATTTTCGACCAGTCCACATTAGAAGAAGAACTGATTTCAAAGTTCAGATTTGTCAAGCCATCAGGGTTAGGGATTGTTTGTTGGATTTCTCCGTTAAATGCTTCTTTCCATGCAAAGGTACGGGTATAGATTACCTTACGCTGATATGTCGGATTCTTGTTTCCTATACTATCTGTTTCACTGTTTGAAGCAATGATTTTAAGCGTAACGTCATCCGTGGTGACGGGTTTGGTGAACTTGCCTGACAGGTTCAAAGAAGTGCTCTCCGCCACATTGGTCAGTGTATTGGCATCATAAATGGCACCCTCCTGAGGTTGATAAACAGTGGTAGATAATCCGCCAGGGAGTGTTTCTGCCGCACCTGTATAGGTAATGACAGGCGCCCATTTCACGTTATCAAAAGCACCGTTGCTTGTTTCCTCTGTACCAGACTGAACACGGAAGTAAATGCGGTCGCCTTTCTTGACAGTGATATTCTGTGTCGTAGCATTATAAGCCGTTCCATCTCCTTTGGTAATTTTCTTGTTCCAGAGTTCCGTACTACCTTTCTGAATGGCTACGCGCACACCATCAGCATGAGCATACTCATCGGTATCGTATTCGCCTGTTGGAGTAATCAAACTAACTGTACCCGAGATGCTGATGATTCCATCTTTAGGTGCCTGCCATACACGTACCATATCTTCCATAGGAGAGGATTTAATCAGTTCTTCCTGCTCTGCAGGGTCTATCTTGATGACAGAGGCATCTATCTTACCACTGTAGATAATCGGACTCGGCGTATCAGCACTGCTGAGGGTGAAAACAGGAATGGCTTTACCTTGCTTGTCGAACTCAATATGGTTGAAATACACTTTTTTGTTGAAAACCAAGTCTACGAGGCCATCGCCATTGATGTCTGAAAGGTATTCCGTTGTCTTGGTTTTGGTCGAAGAGAAATCAACACCTACTTCTGCCGTGAATAACTGATAACCAACAGTGGCTTTTGCCCCTCCATTATGGGTTGAACTTGTTATCTTGGAGAAACCAGAGACTCCTACAATACGCACATCTTCTCCATATAGTACTTCACTATTTTGCGAAGTCGGTATTTGGGGACGATAATAAAGTGCGCCACCTTTTCTAAAGACCTTATCAGGAAGCCCATCACCATTAATATCCACCAATGTAGAGACTCCATTGCTCTTATCCAAAGAATACCCATAAGATGCGCCTATGGTATTTCCTTTCCATTTATCTCCATCCATCGGACCGATACCGGCATAAAATGATCCACTAAGGGAGAAACTCGTTGTTCCACCAAGGGCACTGGGTTTGTCAGAAAAAGCTTTGCTGACAAATTGTAATGGATTCAAGAAGCCTGCACCTAAATGGTCGTTGTGCGTATTCCATGTTTCCTGTTTTTCCTTAAAAGGCACATACCCCTTGGCAGCCTGTACATCATCATAATAGTCAAAATTCTGATAAGACACTTCTGCACCTTTGTCGTCGAGCTGCTTCACACCCGTAAGCACATCTTTGTTGAACGCACCCTCGCCATAGGTAAAGGCATAACTGCGGAGCGTACTTCCTTGGAAGTTCACCGTTAGCTTCTCTAACAAACGATTCGATGAGGTTAGGAAGCCATATCTTGCATTGTTGTTTTTGAGTCGTTTCTGTTTACTGCCTTCTAAGACAACCACTGTGTGGGGTGCTTGTCCGCTATTACCAGCACGTACTTCCTTAAGATAAATGGCTTTTGCCACAAGTCCACCACGAACAGGTTCGTCGGCTGTCTCATAGACGTATTCGATATAATCACCGTGTGTTTCTTCCACACGTTTGAGCTTCCATTCGGTAATCACCTCACGGCTTTGACCGCTTGCATCGGTGATGGTACCTTTGAGAACGGCACCTTCTCCACCATAAATATATTTGATTCCTTGTTTGTCGGTTACTTCCCAAGTATAGTCGGTAGGAGAATTACCCTTTCGGATAATACGGCTGAAGTCTCCTCCCTGCCGAGTGTAGAACTGTCTGTCCGCTTTTCGGTTCATCTTCTCACCACGGTGAGCCACACCCATCTTGCCGTCGTCACCCATCGTGGAAAGCATAGAACCCGACATCAAATAAGTCTCGGTTTCTTTACTTGTATCGTATCTTGGAACACCCCAGCGAGTATCCAACGTAATAGAAGGAACAGAGAGATTCCAACCCTCTCCAAGCCATCCACTACCGCCTTCACTACTGTACTGTATGCCCAAAGAAGGAGCCATACCATTGCGGGCAGGTGGCATCTCGAAGCCATACTGTAGATTAGCTGAGCCGCGGTTGTTAGCCGTAGGAGGAGTAATAAGATTGATTTTTGATGTCGGATCCGCTGCCTTGATGTCATTCATCATCGTCGGGGTAAATCCATCGGTCTGTGGTGATTCGGGTGCTTTGATGACACCGTTAATCATATCTGTAAAGTGCGTGGTGCGTGACACGACGCAGGTCTCCTTCTTATCCACCCTGACTCTTTCCAGTGCCACCCAGTGCTTGGTATTCTTGTCGAAGTAATAGGTATTGATGTCGTCTTCTGTAAAACCGCTCGGGATTCGCGTGCGGTCGTATTTTATCTTCACCGTCGCACCCTTGCCCTCGAAGTGGTTGCCGTGGGGCAGAAAGCGGTAACCGTCTCCCTTGGCGGTGACGTTGGTCATGCCGTAGTCAAGGGCAGGAATGTCCGTCTCGCGGAGTGTCGTGACGGAGTATCTGCCGTTCCTTGCGATGTCCGCAGCCTTCACGGAAAGGACGTTGCCGCCGATGGCGATGCTGTCCGCCCTGTGTGCGAGGAACTGCTTCTCCGCCTTTCCACCGACGGACACGAGGGCACGGGCATAGTCCGCCCTGCCTCCTTGTATGGGTGTTATTTTCCTACTGATGTTCCTGCCATCAATGACTGCCGTGAGCTTGAGCTGTCTGCCCGTCGATGGCACGATGCCCTCGAATTCTCCGTCATGGACGGTGATGGTTGTGCCGTTCACTGAGATACGGCTTGCCTTCCCTCGTACGAAGCCGTAGAGGTAGGTCTGACCGTCATAGGCTATGGGGGCGGAGGAAAGGATTATTTCTTCCTGCTTATTGGTATTAGTCTTTGTCTTAGCATCCGCTACGGTTTCGATATGTACGTTCCTGACCGAATAGGCGTAGGAAGCATCCGTCGGAATGGTGAAGAGGACGGTGTTCCTGCCGTCCTTCAGCCACTCGGGGCTTATTTCCTCCCTGACGGTCTTCCAGTCCTTGGAAAGAACCGTAAGGTAGCCGCCGACAGCCGTGCGATCGTTGATGCTCCTGCTGATGCCCTGACCAGAACTTACGCCCTTGAGGTCATAGACCAGCCATGCGCGCATATTTGGAGAGACTTTCTCGACTGTTATCTCGAAGATGTTGTCCTCGGGGTTGTCCGAAACCCGTCCGTCGGGCTGTCCTATGATGCCCGAGGCATGGTCTGCCGTGTAGGCGGTCGCCATAACGGAAGAAGTTGCTGCTGCTGTCGTCTTTGACTTATCCTCCTTCCTTGCCGTCCGTGATATTCCCTGCGTAGCTTTTTCTGCGTTATGGACGTTCTTCGTGAATGTCTCGGTCTGTGCTGCCATGGATTGTGATATACTCGTGCCGTTGTTTTCACGTGCACTGTCCTGTCCCTTGTATATATGCGTCGCAGCGATGGCTGCGGTGATGGCTGTCAGTAATGCCGCCGATATGAGGTAATGCTTTGTCTTCATAGCCGTTGGGGTTTAGTAGGTTGCCATTATCTTCTTTGTGAATTCCTCTTCTAAGGTGAGCGCTTTAACGACGTACACGCCCGTCTGCGGTACGGTGAAGTCGGCACGCTTTATGGTGCCTCCCGCCATGTCCGTCCGGCTCAGCAGCCTTCCCGATGTATCATAGACGAGCAGTTCGGCATCGGTCTCCTTGGCAAGTCTCAGCTCGGCACTGAACGCCATACCGGTCCCGTCCTTCCTTGTCACGGTGAGGGCAGAATGGGCTTGCCTCTCGATGGAGGAGGTGTTTTCTGCCGACCTTGCCTGTGCCTTGGGCACGTTCGGGCTGCACTCGCTGCCGATAATTACCGCCATGCTGTCCTCGACAGCCTTCCTCGTCTCGTAGGCCACGCCCCTCGAAACGCTCGTCAGGGCGAAGTCTCCACCGTCGATGCTCAGCCCGTCGATGGTCGAGAGTCCCTTGTTGAAGCCCATGCCGAAGAGCCAGCCGAGACCAGCTTTCTTGGCCGCACGGTGGACAACGATGCCGTTTACCGTATAGCTTACCGTGTCGGGGGTGAAGATGATGCCGAGTGCGTCACCTCCATTCAGGGTGACGGCAGCACCCATGGGTTTACCCTCGACCACGACTTGTGCCGTGGCATTCTTCACGTCGAAGCCGTGGAGGATGTTCTTTCCCAGTCCGAGCGTGGTGCAGAGTCCCGCCCTGTAGTCGGAGGTGAGCGAGGGAATAGTCCATGTGACCTCTCCCTGCTTTCGGCGACCGACCGCATGGGCATACTCGACGCCTCCCGTGCTCTCCGCCGTGATGTCGATGCCCGCGTTCTGCTTAATGAGCAGACTGTAGTTTCCCGGGAGCAGGTTCTTCACCGTGTATGTCTTCGTGGTGAAGTTTCCCCGTGAAGCTACGGCACCTTTCTCCATATTCTCCACGGAGTCCGCCAGCAGGCTGTATGAAAAACTCGGCAGGCCGACCACCATGCTGATGTCAAGGCTGCCGTCCTTTCTCGGCTTTCCGCCCGTGCAGCTCGCGTTGTGCGGTGTCAGCCGTGCCAAAATGCCGTCGAAGCAGGCGAAGGTGAACGTGTCAGATCCACTGCCGTCGGTGTCCATGAAGATGTTGTCGAAGACGAGTTTTTCACGGCTCGCGTCCTTGCGCGAGCATCTGATGATGATGTTTTCATGTATGTCGGTCTTGTCGCCCGCACCTCTGTCTATGAGCATGAAGACGTTGCGGTAGTCCGTGCCTGCGAACTTGTTGCCTTTGGCGAGGACTCCATATCCGAGCTCGACCATGTTGCCGCTGTCTCCGAATCCATTTCTGCGCAGTCTTGGGATATTTAATGCAGTCTCGCCGCCTGTCGTCTCGAAAATCATGCAGGCTGCCCTTGCCGTGCTTTCAACGGGTATGGTTATCTGCAGCTCCTTGCTGCCCCTGCCGTCGATGAGTAAGGTTACGCTGTTTCCTTTTCTGCGTACGATGAAACTCTTTCCGCCCGTATTGCCTGTTAAGACACGATTCTGTATTGTTCCGTCCTCTACGATTCGGATCTCACCCCGTGCGCTGACGTTGAAGCCGTATGCGCACTTCGTGCCCGATGCCTCGGTGAAGCCCACGTTGTAGGCGGGATGGAGTCTCGGGTTGGTGTACTCCATCGTACCGTTTCCCGTGTCGAGCGGGGAACTGACGATGTATGCGCCCTCCTTGGGCTCATTCTGCGACACTGCATCCATAAAACCGTCGGAGGTGACGGTGATGCCGTTCTGCGTCCAGATGTCCTTCCTGTACTCGGTGGAGTCGATGTTCGTCCTGACGAGCCACCTGCGGTTCATGACGTGCCACGGTGTTTTTCCTTCCGTCTCGACGGTGGTCGTGGCGGCATTGTCGTCGCCCCATATCATAAAGCTGCCGTCGGGCATGGGAGAGCCATCCTCGCGTCCCATGACGAGAAGGCGTTGGCTCGTCGGCAGGCCGTATGGGTCTGCGTCTCTGAAGCTGTCGTATGTCTTTTCAGTAGAGTATCTTGGTGCTTCCTCGTAGCTCGTCGTGGAGAGAGGCTGGAAGAGGTCGCCCGCGTCGTCACGCCCGATGCCCGTCACCCTGTGGTGGTAGGCGGCGCTTTCGTCCCTGTCCCATGAAAGGTTGCCAGTCCCCGTATAGTATGAGCCGTTGAGCGTGATGCCGTATCTGATGGCGAGATAGGTCTCCACCTGCCTGCGCTCCAGCGGCGTGAGCGTCCTGCCGTATGCGATGAGCTCGGGCGTGTAGCCATTGAGCGCACCGCCCCCGAACAGGGACTTGTCAAAGGCTGTCGAGAAATTGACGTCTCCGTCCCTGTATGTTCCCGTGGTGATGGTCGCACGTCTGCCTTCTCCCCACACGGAATGCACGGGGGCGTATGCCCTGATGTATGAGACGATGCGGGGACTCGTGGACTTGAATTCCTCTGCGGTCTGCCTCTCGCTCCCCGAATAAAGAAGGTCCTCGCCGGCCGTGCTTCCGTAGTTGAGCGGTTCTATGCCCTGCTGCCCGACCGCCTTGTCCCTGCTCACGAGGCTTCCCGCACCCTTGCGTCCGCTGACGGCATATAGCACCTCGTCCTTGTTATAGGCGGTGGTCGTCGGGGCAAACACCCCGATGACGGTCATCTGCGCGAGGTTGGAGTATTTCAGTAGACTCTCCTTCGGCTGATTCCCCTCGGAGAAGTTCAGGGCGGGGTTGAAGTTGAAAGTCCGTATCCATGTGTGCCGCTGCGTGAACTCACCACCGTAGGCTGCGCCCTTGGCATCGTAGAGGTTGGTTCTAACGGAGTCGCCCGAGAAGTCGCGCCAATGATAGTACCCCTGCAGATCCGTCGTCAGGGGGACGGTCTTCAGCCATGCCTCCGCACCGCTGACCTGACCGGGTGACTGCGCACGGGACTGCACGGGAATGAATAAGGCTGTAACTATTAGAAATGCTGTTTCGTGTAAATGTCGTCCCATAAGTTAATACTGTCTATGTTCTTTTTCAGTCTGATAAGATACCCGCAATAAAAACGGTAAAGAGAGAAAATCCGTAAAATAAAAGTGGGATGGATTGTATCGTGTGTGCGAAAATTGATTAATGCAAAGCCTTTTCGTAGAGTCCTGCATATCTCCCTTGACTGCCGAAAGTGGCGTTCTTTATGTCAAGGGGGCTGAAATTGGTAAAATCAACGTTGTCTTCATAAGCATGAACGTTTAAGTTGTTTTTTCCTAAACGCAAATATAGGTTATTCTTCTTTAATTTGCAAGGAATTGCACAGAAAAATTTTATTTTTAACACGCAAAAGGATGATGAAGACAATAAAAAGGAAGTTTTTAACAGCAAATTCACGATGAGATGGGCTTTGGGCATAAAACGGCAATTCAAGTGCGGAAAAATGAAACGGACTGATGAAAGTGTGGATTTCTCTTGTTTTCATCGAAAATAAAGACTACCTTTGCAACGTTAGATAAGTGGTCTTTGAGGCATTGCAGAATAAAGAGAGGAAAAGAAACACGCTCGTTTCCAAATCGTTCACCTTTTATTATTCTATATTATGTTTTCCTTTTGTAATCAGCCGATTACATTCGCTCCTATTACTTTTATAATGAAATCACGGACTACCGCACGGCGGAGGATGTGGGCGTTGACCGTCCTGCCAAGAACGAGATACTGCACCATATACCGCCCACGCCGGAACAGGAGGACTTCATACAGAAACTGATGCAGTTCGCCAAGACGGGCGATGCCACCTTGTTGGGCAGGCTGCCGCTTTCGGAAACGGAAGAAAAGGCGAAGATGCTCATCGCCACGGACTATGCCCGGAAAATGGCACTCGACATGCGCATGATAGACCCGAATTACGAAGATCATCCCGACAACAAAGCGAGTCACTGTGCCAAGATGATCGCGGAGTATTATCAAAAATACGACGCCCAGAAAGGCACGCAGTTCGTTTTCTCTGATTTGGGGACATACCAGCCGGGCGACGGGTGGAACGTCTATTCGGAAATCAAGCGCAAACTGACGGAGGACTACGGTATACCGCCAAGCGAGGTGCGCTTCATTCAGGAGTGCAAGACCGACAAGGCGCGGAAGGCGGTGATAGACGCCATGAACGCCGGGACGGTGCGTGTGCTGTTCGGCTCTACCTCTATGCTCGGAACGGGTGTGAACGCCCAGAAACGGTGTGTGGCTATCCATCATCTCGATACGCCGTGGGTGCGACATGAAGTCGCATAGATAATTGTTGGAATGATACTTTAAGTATCAGCTTTAACCCGCTGTTCCGTCAGCGGTAGCCTACCGACCGATGCACCTTAATGTTGTATTAAGCGGTCGGGACAAAGTACACTTTCGCAAGACAAGACAGAACCGTGAGGGGAAATTAAGTATGGTTAGTATCATACCGTAGAGTGGCGAGGCTGGATAGTATGGTTAGCATAAGCGAACTGTTAGTAAACTTCGTAATGTCGTAAAAGAGTGCAAGATACTGATACACTCTACCCAAAATGGGATGCGGTCAGATAATCCTCTCCATGGTAGGATTACACGGATGTAAAGACCGTCGGAGGATGAGACAGAACCTAACCTATCCGTTAGTTATCTATGTGGAACATGGTAAGCCTGTACATCTCCTGTCAGACAAAAGACAGGTAAGCTGAAAGTAATGGATGCTGAATGATGTGCAGGTATAAGATAACAGAGAAAGCGAATGCCGTTCTGTAATGGGACGGATAGGGTTTGAGCCACTTATCACGAGTTGACAAGGGACAACATCAACCTACCACGAAAGTGGGCAGACTTCTGTGGTAATGTTTGGGAGGCAAATACCCAACATTAGCCAAATGGTAATTCTTTACAATAAACTTTTAGAACTTTTTTAAAGTAGGAATGCAAATGAACGATAAAATCAAAGAAAATCTCCTCGACCAATCGTGTGCGCCGACTGACAACCTGCAATCAAATTGGGACAGAATAGACTGGACTAAGGCGGAGCAAGCTGTTAAGAAGCTTCAAGCTCGTATTGTAAAGGCTCAGAAGGAAGGCAGACATAACAAGGTGAAAGCCTTGCAATGGACGCTTACCCACTCTTTTTACGCAAAAGCCTTAGCCGTAAAGAGGGTTACTTCTAACGGGGGTGGTTGTACTCCTGGGGTTGACAAAGAAATATGGGATACCCCTAAAGCTAAAACGCAAGCAATAACCCAACTCAAACGCAGAGGCTACCAGCCAATGCCGCTGAGAAGAGTTCATATCAAGAAGAGCAACGGCAAACTGCGACCGTTGGGAATACCGACAATGAAAGACAGAGCCATGCAAGCACTCTATCTTATGGCATTGGAGCCTGTATCAGAAACTACAGCTGATACTCGTTCATACGGTTTCCGCAAGGAACGCTGCTGTATGGATGCAGTACAGCAATGTCATAACATTCTCCGAAAGGGATATTCTCCCGAATGGATTTTGGAGGGTGACATAAAAGGGTGTTTTGACCATATCAGCCATGAGTGGTTACTTGCCAATATCCCAATGGATAAGGCAATACTCCGAAAATGGTTGAAATGTGGCTATGTTTTCAACAAGCAAATGTTCCCGACCGAGGAAGGAACACCGCAAGGTGGTATAATTTCTCCGACACTTGCCAATATGACTTTGGACGGATTGCAGAAAGCTCTTGCAGATAGATATAAGCGCCATCATGTTAATGGTAAGTTGTATTCACCAATGGTGAACCTTGTACGTTATGCGGATGATTTTATCATCACTTGCGAGAACAAGGAAACTCTTGAAAATGAAATCAAGCCATTGGTTGCTGAATTTATGTCTGAAAGAGGTCTGACCTTATCAGAGGAAAAGACGGTGATAACCAACGTGCATGACGGTTTTGATTTTCTTGGCTTTAATATCCGCAAATACGGCAAGGACATATTGACCAAGCCGACAAAGAAATCCGAGAAACGCTTTATGGAGAATATCCGTAAGGTAATTAAGGAGAACAAGGGTTGCAGACAGGAGTCGTTAATCAGAATGTTGAACTCTAAAATCCGAGGATGGGGAGGTTATTATCAGCATGGAGCGACACGTGATTCATTTCACAGAATCGACCATCAGATATTCCTCTCACTATGGCAATGGGCAAAACGCCGTCATTCCAAGAAAGGGAAACGGTGGATAAAAGACCGATATTGGCATGACATTCGAGGGAACAAATGGACTTTCGCTTCAAAATTCAAGAAACCAAACGGAAAGGAAGACCAATTGACATTATTGTCTCTGACTTCATCGTTTCCATTCCTGCAATACACGCAGATTAAAGGAGACATGAACCCGTTTGATGCAGACTGTCGTCTGTACTTCTATAAAAGAAAGAAGTCGAAAATGCTTGTTACGCTAAAAGGACGCAAGTCACTGCTGTACCTATGGGAAAAGCAAGGACGCAAATGTCCTATATGCGGTGAGCCTATTGATACGCACAAGGCATGGAATGTCATGCCAACCGTTCAAAACGGAAAGAAATGCAATCTGTTGGTTCATGATGAATGTTTTAAATTATCCCGCAAATCAAATGGAAACAAGAAGTAGTTTGAGCCGGTCTCTGCATACAAACAGAGGCTTAGAAAAGCTTGAGCCGTATGAGGGGAAACTCTCATGTACGGTTCTTAGGGGGGAAGAGGGCAGCAATGCCCTTGACCTACCCGATCGACCGTCCGACTTGCAACAGCGTGACGGACGCGGAGTTAGGGCAGGTAATGAGATTGCCAAACATTTCGCCGGGAACAACGTGGATGTAATCATCTACGCGGTGGAGAAGTCACTGGACAGCTACAAGTTCAACCTCCTGCACTGCAAGCAGACTTTCATAAGCCAGCTCAAAAGCGGTGCGATGGGTGCGCGTACCATCGACGAGGGGGCAATGGACGAAAAATCGGGCATGAATTTCTCGGAATACATGGCGTTGCTCTCCGGCAATACCGACCTGTTGGACAAGGCGAAACTGGAAAAGCGGATCGCATCGCTCGAAGGGGAACGCAAGTCGTTCAACAAGGGCAAGCGTGATTCGGAGTTCAAGCTGGAGTCAAAGACCGGCGAGTTGCGCAACAACACGGCTTTCATAGATGCCATGACGGAGGACTGGAACCGCTTCCTGTCGGTGGTGCAGACCGACAAGGAGGGCAACCGCCTTAATATAATAAAGGTGGACGGAGTGGATTCCGCCGATGAGAAGGTCATCGGAAAGCGTTTGCAGGAGATAGCCAAGAATGCCACGACCGGAGGGTTGTACACGCAGGTCGGTGAACTTTACGGTTTTCCGATAAAGGTGGTGAGCGAAAGGATACTCAAAGAGGGATTGGAGTTCACCGACAACCGCTTCGTGGTCGAGGGGAACTACAAGTACACCTACAACAACGGGCATCTGGCGATGGCTGACCCGTTGGCCGCCGCCCGCAACTTCCTCAACGCGATGGAGAGGATACCCTCCATCATCGACCAGTACAAGGCGAAGAACGAGGTGCTGGAGATGGAGATACCGCAGTTACAGGAGATAGCGGGTAAGGTGTGGAAGAAGGAGGACGAGCTGAAGCAGTTGAAGTCCGAACTTGCCGCCCTTGACCGAAAAATTCAGCTGGAGCTTGCGCCACCCACGCCCGAAGTCGCAGAAAAGGAGAATGAAGGGCAACAGCTCAAGCCGGAAGCGGAAGATGTGAGGAACAGGCAGGCGCAATATCCCGAAAATGCACCGCCGCAGATACGCAGTCCGGCGGATAGTATCGTTGCCAACCATGTCATAATCGGGCGTCCGGGACTGTATGCCAAGGAGGAAACCCGGTCCAAAGGATTGAAAATATAACCTAAGGAATTTTATCTGAAGTATTAATAAGGGCTATCCCAAAAGGTCTAAAAGTAAATTTTATCCTTTCTGCAAGTATCTATAGGATGGCAACTGCATTTTTTTCTTTTTGGGCAGCCCTTATTAAAATTTATTCTTATTTTAGGTTATATACATTCATGTCCATTTATGTAAAAAATTCCTGCTGACCTTGTTTATGTCTTGTCAGTCACCATTTGCAAAACCATATTTGACCCTCAAAGAGGCTGAATTTGATAAGTAACTTGCTACATACTCATAATAAGGAGCTAAATAGAACACGAATGGGAAATACACAAATGCTAAACTAAAGAAGATATTGGCCAAAATAAACGCTATACCGAGAGAGAAACTTGATTTTTCAACTTCCTAAAACGGTGTTGTTCAAACATTTCTACTTATTTGTACTTGCCAGTTGAACCTACGCTTCCCTAATAAAATGTCTATGGTAAAAAGTTAAAAAATCCTCCCACTTTTGTTAGATATATTTTTTTGTGTAATTTTGTAATCGTTATGCGGCAGTAATAATATACATATTAATACGAGTTAGTAATCCTGTAGTTCTCATATGCTACGAGGAGGTATTAAAAGGTGCGTTTCGACAATGCATCTACTGTAGTATATTATTGCTTAATCCAAATGAATATTATAAATTTAGGAATTCTTGCTCACATTGATGCAGGAAAAACTTCCGTAACCGAGAATCTGCTGTTTGCCAGTGGAGCAACGGAAAAGTGCGGCCGTGTGGATAATGGTGACACCATAACGGACTCTATGGATATAGAGAAACGTAGAGGAATTACTGTCCGGGCTTCTACGACATCTATTATCTGGAATGGAGTGAAATGCAATATCATTGACACTCCGGGACACATGGATTTTATTGCGGAAGTGGAGCGGACATTCAAAATGCTTGATGGAGCAGTCCTCATCTTATCCGCAAAGGAAGGCATACAAGCGCAGACAAAGTTGCTGTTCAGTACTTTACAAAAGCTGCAAATCCCGACAATTATATTTATCAATAAGATTGACCGTGCCGGTGTGAATTTGGAGCGTTTGTATATGGATATAAAAACAAATCTGTCGCAAGATGTCCTGTTTATGCAAACTGTTGTCGATGGATCGGTTTATCCGGTTTGCTCCCAAACATATATAAAGGAAGAATACAAAGAATTTGTATGCAACCATGACGACGATATATTAGAACGATATTTGGCGGATAGCGAAATTTCACCGGCTGATTATTGGAATACGATAATCGCTCTTGTGGCAAAAGCCAAAGTCTATCCGGTGCTACATGGATCAGCAATGTTCAATATCGGTATCAATGAGTTGTTGGACGCCATTTCTTCTTTTATACTTCCTCCGGCATCAGTCTCAAACAGACTTTCAGCTTATCTCTATAAGATAGAGCATGACCCCAAAGGGCATAAAAGAAGTTTTCTTAAAATAATTGACGGAAGTCTGAGACTTCGAGACGTTGTAAGAATCAACGATTCGGAAAAATTCATCAAGATTAAAAATCTAAAGACTATTTATCAGGGCAGAGAGATAAATGTTGATGAAGTGGGTGCCAATGATATCGCGATTGTAGAAGATATAGAAGATTTTCGAATCGGAGATTATTTAGGTGCTAAACCTTGTTTGATTCAAGGATTATCTCATCAGCATCCCGCTCTCAAATCCTCCGTCCGGCCAAATAAGCCCGAAGAGAGAAGCAAGGTGATATCCGCTCTGAATACATTGTGGATTGAAGACCCGTCTTTGTCCTTTTCCATAAACTCATATAGTGATGAATTGGAAATCTCGTTATATGGTTTGACCCAAAAGGAAATCATACAGACATTGCTGGAAGAACGATTTTCCGTAAAGGTCCATTTTGATGAGATCAAGACTATCTACAAAGAACGACCTATAAAAAAGGTCAATAAGATTATTCAGATCGAAGTACCACCCAACCCTTACTGGGCCACAATAGGGCTGACTCTTGAACCCTTACCGTTAGGGGCAGGGTTGCAAATCGAAAGTGACATCTCCTATGGTTATCTGAACCATTCTTTTCAAAATGCCGTTTTTGAAGGGATTCGTATGTCTTGCCAATCTGGTTTACATGGATGGGAAGTGACAGATCTGAAAGTAACTTTTACTCAAGCCGAGTATTATAGCCCGGTAAGTACACCTGCTGATTTCAGACAGCTGACCCCTTATGTCTTCAGGCTGGCTTTGCAACAGTCAGGTGTGGACATTCTCGAACCGATGCTCTGTTTTGAGTTGCAGATACCCCAAGTAGCGAGTTCCAAAGCTATTACAGATTTGCAAAAACTGATGTCTGAGATTGAAGACATCAGTTGTAATAATGAGTGGTGTCATATTAAAGGGAAAGTTCCATTAAATACAAGTAAAGACTATGCCTCAGAAGTAAGTTCGTACACTAAGGGCTTAGGCATTTTTATGGTTAAGCCATGTGGGTATCAAATAACAAAAGACGGTTATTCTGATAATATCCGCATGAACGAAAAAGATAAACTTTTATTCATGTTCCAAAAATCAATGTCATTAAAATAATGGAGCGGTCAGGAAATTTCTATAAGGCAATACGGTTGGGATATATACTTATCTCCATTCTTATCGGATGTATGGCATATAATAGCCTCTATGAATGGCAGGAGATAGAAGCATTAGAACTTGGCAATAAAAAAATAGACGAGCTCCGAAAAGAAATAAACAATATCAATATTCAAATGATAAAATTTTCTCTATTGGGTGAAACAATACTGGAATGGAACGATAAAGATATCGAGCATTACCATGCACGGCGTATGGCAATGGACAGTATGCTCTGCCGTTTCAAGGCCACCTATCCAGCAGAGCGCATCGATAGTGTGCGCAGTCTTTTAGAGGATAAGGAACGACAGATGTTCCAGATAGTCCGGTTAATGGATGAACAACAATCTATTAACAAGAAGATAGCCAATCAAATTCCGGTTATTGTACAGAAAAGTGTGCAGGAACAGTCCAAAAAGCCAAAACGAAAAGGTTTCTTAGGCATATTCGGCAAAAAAAAGGAAGTAACTCCAGCAGTATCAACCACTATCCTTCATTCGGTCAATAGAAACGTAATCAGCGAACAGAAAGTGCAGGATCGCCAATTGTCGGAACAAGCCGACAGCCTTGCAGCTCGTAATGCAGAACTTAACAGACAACTGCAAGAATTGATTTGCCAAATAGAAGAAAAGGTACAAACCGAACTGCAAAGCCGGGAAAACGAAATAGTTGCCATGCGTGAAAAGTCATTTATGCAAGTAGGCGGTTTAATGGGATTCGTTCTTCTATTGTTGTTAATTTCCTACATCATCATACATCGTGATGCAAAAAGCATTAAACAATACAAGCACAAGACAACTGATTTGATAAGGCAACTGGAACAATCCGTACAACGGAACGAGGCACTGATAACGTCAAGGAAGAAGGCGGTACATACTATCACCCATGAACTGCGCACACCGCTGACAGCAATAACAGGCTATGCCGGACTGATACGGAAAGAACAGTGTGAGGATAAGTCCGGGCAGTATATCCAAAACATACTGCAATCCTCCGACCGTATGCGGGATATGCTTAACACTTTGCTTGACTTCTTCCGCCTGGACAACGGCAAGGAACAGCCCCGTCTGTCACCCTGCCGGATTTCAGCAATCACGCACACACTTGAAACGGAGTTCATGCCTGTTGCCGTGAACAAAGGGCTGTCCTTGTCCGTGAAGACTGGACACGATGCCATTGTATTGACCGACAAAGAGCGAATAATACAAATCGGGAATAACCTGCTGTCAAACGCTGTCAAGTTCACAGAAGAAGGCGGTGTTTCTTTGATTACTGAATATGATAATGGAGTTCTGACACTGGTCGTTGAAGATACAGGTACAGGCATGACAGAAGAGGAACAGAAACAAGCGTTCGGTGCGTTTGAACGTCTATCAAATGCCGCCGCAAAGGAGGGTTTCGGGCTTGGGCTTGCCATAATGCGTAATATTGTGTCGATGCTTGGCGGAACAATCCGTTTAGACAGCAAGAAAGGGAAAGGCAGTCGTTTCACAGTTGAAATTTCTATGCAGGAAGCTGAAGAACAGCTTGGATATACAAGCAATACACCTGTTTATCATAACAATAAATTCCATGATGTTGTCGCCATTGACAATGATGAGGTATTACTTCTGATGCTGAAAGAGATGTATTCCCAAGAAGGAATACACTGCGACACTTGCACCGATGCTGCGGCACTGATGGAAATGATACGCCAGAAAGAATACAGCCTGTTGCTGACAGACTTGAATATGCCCGATATAAACGGTTTCGAATTGCTGGAACTGTTGCGTTCGTCCAACGTGGGCAATTCACCAACAATCCCGGTGGTTGTGGCAACCGCTTCGGGCAGTTGTAACAAAGGGGAACTATTGGCAAAAGGCTTTGCCGGATGCCTGTTCAAACCGTTCTCCATATCGGAACTGATGGAGGTTTCCGACAGGTGTGCCATAAAAGCGACACCGGACGGGAAACCGGACTTTTCCGCCTTATTGTCCTATGGCAATGAAGCCGTCATGCTGGAAAAGTTGATAACTGAAACAGAAAAGGAAATGCAGGCGGTACGGGATGCAGCAAAAGAAAAAGACCTGCAAAAGCTGGATTCCCTGATCCACCACCTGCGCAGTTCGTGGGAGGTGCTCCGTGCCGACCAACCGCTGAATGTACTTTACGGATTGCTTCGTGGCGATGCTCTCCCGGATGGTGAAGCGTTAAGCCATGCCGTGACTGCCGTGCTGGATAAGGGAGTGGAAATAATACGGTTGGCAGAAGAGGAAAGGAGAAAATACGAAGATGAATAAGACAAAAATAATTGTGGTGGAAGACAACATCGTGTATTGCGAATATGTCTGCAATATGCTGTCACGGGAGGGCTACCGCAATATGAAGGCTTACCACCTCTCAACCGCGAAGAAACATCTGCAACAGGCAACAGATAATGATATCGTGGTTGCCGACCTGCGTCTGCCTGACGGCAGTGGCATAGACCTTTTGTGCTGGATGCGAAAGGAGGGAAAGATGCAGCCCTTCATCATTATGACCGACTACGCCGAAGTTAATACCGCCGTGGAAAGCATGAAACTCGGCTCGATAGACTATATTCCCAAACAGCTTGTGGAGGATAAACTTGTCCCCCTGATCCGTTCCATACTGAAAGAACGTCAGGCAGGACAACGCCGTATGCCTATATTCGCCCGTGAAGGTTCCGCCTTTCAGAAAATCATGCACCGCATAAGGCTGGTAGCCGCCACCGATATGAGCGTGATGATATTTGGTGAGAACGGCACGGGCAAGGAGCATATTGCCCACCTGTTGCATGACAAGAGCAAACGTGCAGGCAAGCCATTTGTGGCGGTGGACTGCGGTTCACTCTCCAAAGAGCTTGCACCGTCGGCTTTCTTCGGACACGTCAAAGGTGCATTTACAGGTGCGGACAATGCCAAGAAAGGATATTTCCATGAGGCGGAAGGCGGCACGTTGTTTCTGGACGAGGTAGGAAACCTCGCGTTGGAAACCCAACAGATGTTGCTCCGTGCCATACAGGAGAGGCGGTATCGCCCGGTCGGAGACAAGGCAGACCGGAATTTCAATGTCCGCATCATCGCTGCTACCAATGAAGATTTGGAGGTATCGGTGAATGAAAAGCGTTTTCGGCAGGATCTTCTGTACCGCCTGCACGACTTCGGGATAACCGTTCCTCCGTTGCGTGACTGTCAAGAAGACATTATGCCGCTGGCAGAGTTCTTCCGTGATATGGCAAACAGAGAGCTGGAGTGTAGCGTGAGCGGGTTCAGTTCCGAAGCACGTAAAGCGTTGCTGACACACGCATGGCCGGGCAACGTGCGGGAACTTCGGCAGAAAGTTATGGGTGCTGTATTGCAGGCGCAGGAAGGTGTTGTCATGAAAGAGCATCTGGAACTTGCCGTGACGAAACCGACCTCTACTGTCAGCTTCGCCTTGCGCAATGACGCGGAGGATAAGGAGCGGATATTGCGTGCGTTGAAACAGGCAAACGGCAACCGGAGTGTCGCCGCAGAACTGCTCGGCATAGGCAGGACAACACTATACAGCAAACTTGAAGAGTATGGACTTAAATATAAATTCAAGCAATCATAGCCCGTAATTCACTGAATTTGGCTATCTTTGCATAACATTTGAGAAAAACGGCGATTGGCAGGAGCTTTTCGCCGCCAACATATAGGATAAGACCGCAAGGCGTTTCAAGCGAAAATCTGGTAAATTGGAACTACGGAGACGATTGCGTGATGCTTATGCTATGCTTACGCATAGCGTGCATTCACGTACTCTCCGTAAAGGCTTTACCAGAGCCATCGCTTGAAGGTAGTGTGAATTGCACGCTACTTTTTTACCCTTGCCTAACGAAAGGAAACGATTATGGGTAAAGTTCAGATTCTCGCCGTACTGACGATGGACGGATGTCTTTCTTCAGAGTTATATGATAAAGCACATCAGGATTTGTGCCTTGACCGTTGCGGTCTTGATGAAATCAGGAAGAAAGCCTTTTACCGTGTGACACCGGACTATTCCATTTCAATGCTGCACGAATGGAGAAAAGACTGCACAAACATCCGTTACCTCGCGGAAGCCACACCGGACACGGCAGACTATATAAACGGACTGCTGCGGATGCACGCTGTGGATGAAATCATACTATACACCGTTCCTTTCATATCCGGAAGCGGACGACATTTTTTTAAGTCGGCTCTGCCAGAGCAACACTGGACGCTTTCCTCTTTGAAAAGCTATCCCAACGGTGTATGTCGCATTATCTATATCCTTGATAAAAAAGCAAGATAGCCAAAATGTGCGGCAAGCATACATTTCTATTTTCAGGAATAGAATAAATGTTCCGATTACAAACAATTTAAGTCGGAGATAATTTGTCCTTGTGAAAAAATACTGAATTTTATACCTCTGAAATCCAGCACTTTGTAAAATTGAGTGTTGGATTTTTTATTTTCTGCCGCGTTTTTTGCCAATTATATTCATGTGCGCACGCAGAAAACAAAGTGTAATTTTCAAAATTGACAGAACCATGAATTATTTCTTGCTGGCGGAAACCGACTTTTTCCGCCTGATAAACGAAGCCGGCGACTGCAATATGGAAACGGCATACACGGCTTTCGCCACCCAAGTGATCGAACTGTGCAACGGCGGCATGGACATGAACCTTACCGTCATCGCGCTTGCCTACATCGAAATCGAGTTGCAGCACCATCCCGTACGTAATCTGTCAGAAGAAAAAAGAGAGATTGCCGCCTACGTCAGCAAGGCTCTGTCTTTCGTAAGAAAGATGCAGAAATTCCTTGCCACGCCCCAAGTGCCACCACTAATATCCGCCAACAACGCAACAGAAACCACCGCCAGCCTTCTTCAATGGACGGGCAATGCCATCGACCTCGTGGAACTTATCTACGGCATAGACGTGATGGGCTGCATCAACAACGGCAATATGCCGCTCAAACAGCTCGCCCCACTTCTCTATAAGATATTCGGGGTTGATTCTAAAGACTGCTACCGCTTCTACACTGATATCAAACGCCGGAAGAACGAAAGCCGCACCTATTTCATTGACAGGATGCAGGAAAAACTGAACGAGAGAATGTTGCGTGATGAGGAGTTGGAGCGGATGAGAAAATAAAAAAATATCCATTACATATGAGAAGACAGGAATACTCGTATCCTGTCTTTTTATTTTCATTTAATTATATATTAATTAGCACAATATATGTGAGTTTTTCATTCCTATAAGGACAAATTTCAGAAACGTATGTCTGGTAAATTATTGAGTCATCATAGTATGAACATATATCATTACTAAAAACAATGAAACAACTTCCATAAGATTGTGGTTGTAAAAATCGCCATTTAATAGCCCGTTTTTTTGTAAAATTCGCCAATTAAAAAAATATGATTATCTTTGCATTATATTTTATAAGGTATGGAAACAGTAAATAGAATACTTCAAGAGAAGATTACAGCACGAATCGCGCCCAATAAAGCAGTACTGATTTTTGGTGCTCGCCGTGTTGGTAAAACGGTAATGATGCGTAAAATTGTGGACAACTATTCAGGTAGGACGATGATGCTCAACGGCGAAGACTACGACACATTAGCACTATTGGAGAATCGCTCAATAGCCAATTATCGGCATTTATTGGATGGTATTGATTTGCTGGCTATTGATGAGGCACAGAACATACCACAAATCGGTAGTATTCTGAAGTTGATAGTTGATGAAATACCGGGAATAAGTGTCTTGGCAAGTGGTTCTTCGTCATTCGATTTGCTGAATAAGACTGGTGAACCGTTGGTCGGCCGCAGTACGCAATTTCTCCTTACACCATTCTCGCAACGGGAAATCGCACAGACGGAAACGGCACTTGAAACCCGCCAGAACCTCGAAGCGCGCTTGATTTACGGTTCCTATCCCGAAGTAGTAATGATGGAGAACTATGAACGTAAAACAGACTACCTACGTGATATTGTCGGTGCATACCTGCTTAAAGATATCTTAGCAATTGACGGCTTAAAAAATTCGAGCAAGATGCGCGATCTACTGCGATTGATAGCTTTTCAGTTGGGCAGCGAAGTTTCTTACGAAGAGTTAGGTAAACAACTCGGCATGAGCAAGACGACCGTTGAAAAATACCTCGACCTATTGGAAAAGGTCTTCGTTATCTATCGTCTGGGGGCTTATTCGCGTAACCTACGCAAGGAGGTTACAAAAGCTGGCAAGTGGTACTTCTACGACAACGGCATTCGCAATGCCATTATCGGGGCTTTCTCACCGCTGGCCATTCGGCAGGATGTCGGTGCGCTGTGGGAGAACTACATCATCGGAGAGCGGCGCAAAGCGAACTTCAATGAGGGACTGCACAGGGAGTTCTATTTCTGGCGCACCTACGACAAACAGGAAATCGACCTGATTGAGGAGAGTGCCGACAGTCTTACCGCCTTGGAGTTCAAGTGGGGAAATAAAATGCCGGCCGCACCGAAAGCCTTCCAAGAAGCCTATCCCTATGCCGAGTTTCATGTGGTAAATCGGGAGAATTATTTGGAGTTCGTATAATCAATAAATTACGTATATGGAAACAAAACTACAATCCAAACAGCAATATCCGCGGTTTATCCAAAATAAACCGTGTGGTATTGACAAATTCGATGGAGGTTCGCAAGAAAGGTTGGCAAAAACTATTGCTCGCCATTTTTGTCAGAATGATTCATTGGATGAGGAATGTACTTTACCTCGAATTATCGGCATCGAAGGTATTTGGGGATCTGGAAAATCCAACGTGGTTAAAATGTTGGAACGTGAATTATCAGACGACTATTACTTTTTTGAGTATGACGCATGGGGACATCAAGAGGACTTGCAACGCCGCTCTATATTGGAATTGCTTACAAGCAAACTTATTGATGATGGTATCCTATCTGGAAATGCAACAATAAAAGTCAAAGGTGGAGGTACGAAAACCGTATCATGGTCTGAAAAGCTGAAATATTTATTAGCCCGTAAAACGGAGACCGTAACCGAAAAATATCCCCTTATCAGTAATGGTATGGTTGCGGCATTTTTGGTTGCAGTTTTAACTCCGATATTTACATTTATTGCGTATGCAGTAAAACCTACACCCACAACATGGTGGTTTTCTTTATTGTCTATTATCATAGCTGCACTGCCAGTTCTTATTGCATTGTGCGTTTGGAAATGGGCATATAGCAAAGATCATAAATATGGATGGAGTTATATGTTAGCTATTTATCAAGATAAAGTCGAAAAGGACGTTTGCTATGAGACTTTGAGCGAAGACGAACCAACGGTTTACGAGTTCAAAACATGGATGCAAGACATTTCTGATTTTATCAAGGAAAAAGGACAACGTAAATTAGTCCTTGTTTTTGACAACATGGATCGTCTCCCCGCTGAAAAAGTAAAAGAATTATGGTCTTCTATCCATACGTTCTTCGCCGATAGCGGTTTTGAAAATGTTTGGGCTGTTATTCCTTTCGATGAAACACATTTAGCTTGTGCATTCGGAGATGAGACCGACGAACAAACGAAACAACTGACCAAGTATTTTATCAATAAAACTTTCCCTATTGTTTATCGTGTTGCTCCTCCTGTTATTACCGACTATCGAAGTATATTCAACAAACTGTTTGTTGAAGCATTTGGAGAAACAGAAAATGAAGCGAAAGAAACTATAAATCGGATATTCAGATTGGTAAATCCTAATGCCAATGTTAGGGAAATTATATCATATATCAATGAGATGGTCGCTCTTAAACAAGAGTGGTGTAACGAAATTTTGATGATAAACATAGCATTGTTCTGTTTGAAGAAGACGGATATTCTGGCAAATCCAGTAGAACAAATATTGTCCGGCGACTATCTGAATGGCATTCAAACAATAATTAACAATGATCTGCAAACACAACGCGAAATTGCAGCTTTGGTATATGGTGTCGATGTTGAAGATGCTCGACAAATTCCATTGAAAAAATATATTGAAGGCTGCATCAACGGAGAAGAAGACCACGACATAAATCAATATGCAGAGACTAATAAACAATTTGACACTGTATTAGAAGAAGTTATACAATGTATGGACAATGCGCTTATCGATAAGATTATACATTGTTTGCATAAATTAACTCGAAAGAGCGATGTTATTCTGCGTGTATGGCAAAGAATAGCACAATTGAAATTAAAAGAATCCATAGAGAAGCAGGTGTTCCCTGTCGAATACCAAGAACTGCTGTTGCATTTAGACACGGAAAGCCAAAACCATGTGATTGCTCAATTATATAAGAAGATAGTTCGGTTCAATGACTTCAATGGCGGCGACTATTTCAAAACGTTAGATGCAATAGACAGGTTTATTGCGCAAAATAAGTTGGCGTGCGATTTTACGTCATTGATTGAAGCAAAAACAGTCAAGCCAAATACATTTATCGATTATATTCAAGCTGCAAATGCAACAGATGCTGCCTATCGGGATAACGCGACAACTAAAGCATATAAATATTATCAAGTAGCAACAAATTCGGAGGCGCTCGATAATTATTTGGCAAACTTACTACCCGATAATTTCGACCATGCAGATATTGTAAAAACGTTAAAAGATAATTCTACCTATACGTTTCCAACGCTTTTGCAAGCGATCACGAATTGCATTGATGAACAGAATGTAAATAAAGATAATATAGGGGCTATATTTACAACCTATCGTTTATTGGCATCTGACGAAGAAAGACCTTTACCTGTAACGTTAGATTCAACCTACATAAATCAGTTGCATTCTGAATTAGAAACTGATGGCCGAAACATTAAAGAGTCTGGATATTACGATTTAGTCGCCATGCAATTGGCACATGGTCATTCCGTTTCCTTAATAGAGGGTGGAGATATAAAATATGTTGCAGAACTCATGGACTATTATGTGGATCATGGAGACTTATTAGTAAATAGTGTGGGATGGAATATACCGCTATTAAATGAAACCACTACTGTCCACGAAAACCCTTTAACATTTCAAAAAGTAACAAATTGATAGTTACCCATCAAAATTGAGGCAGAGCTGCAGGTTTTTTCCTTCAGTAAATTCTTCCTCTTTCTGTTCAATGAGCAAGTCACACAATGGCATTTTTGTCAACAATGCCGTGCTTAAAATTCTTAGAACATCATAGGTTTGAAGCTTTAGCCCCATACATTCTTGTACGATAACGACAAGACAATATGCAATGATAGCTGCATAGATTTGTATTTTTACAGCATTCTCCGAGGTTCCATAAAACTCTTTGATGCGCAGATGTTGCTTCAGCCATTTGAAGAACAGTTCTACTCTCCATCTGTATTTGTAAAGCATAGCAACCTGTTCCGCTGTAATTTCAAAATTGTTCGTGTAAAATACAAATGTCCTATTACCATCATAGTCATAGAATACCACTCGTCGAAGTTTATTTGGATATTGCTTCTTAGTCTTGTATCCCTTGAAACGTATAATTTGGTCAGCCATAATTCCAGATGAAGGGTTGTTGTATTCTTTATCCTCTATGACCTCAAACGGCATTTTATGCTTCTCTCTCACGACAAAGTAAGCTTCTGCTCCTTCTATTATATAAAGTTTCCTAGTTGCCATATACGCTCTGTCAAATATATAGAAACTCTCTTTCTCATAGGGAATTAGCTCCATCACTTGAGAATCGTGAACTGAAGCGTCTGTAATGACAGAAAATGTCGGAATGTCTGTCTTCACGTCATACAGTTCATGCAATTTCACTCCTCCTTTCCCATGATGCAGTTTAGTCCACCAGTATACAGAAAGGCACAATGATATTGTTGAGGAGTCAAACGCATAGACATTGTTCGATATGAAGAAGTCCTTGACGACTCCTCGTTTCTCTCTTGCTATGGAAACCATCTTGTCTGCAAACTCTTGGAATATCTTGACTTCGCGTATTTCATTGGCCTTGCTCAAATTGCTTCTACTGACATTCTTTCCAAAACCAAGATGGTGGAACGCTGACTTGAACGGAGTGATGGTTACAATAAGGTCTCGTAATCCCTCACGATTAGACAACTGACCAAATAGAAGAACCATCAGATGATTCCAACAAGTGAAACTCTTCACATATTTATTACCTTCATACTTTTTTATCAACCATTTGAAATGGTCTGTCGGCAGAAAGTCGCACAGCTGTGAAAATACGTATCGACCTTTGTTCATAAGTATCTGCTTTCAAATTGTAATTTGTGGCAAAGATACTCTTTTCAAAAGTAGGGAGTCTATTTTATCTCCTACAAGCTTGTATTTATAGGCGTTTCAAGAGATTATTAAAAGATTTTCGTGGACAGTAGTGAAATGAAACACTACAATACATGGTAAATCATAAACTTGGCTATAAATTATTGCTCTCAGACATATTGCCCCAATTTGAAGATATTAAGAACAGAATAGGTGTAACGGATGAGGTATTTATCGAGCATTTAGCAGAGTGGAATACCGATTTGGATAAGTATATCACTAAGAACAATATTAAAGATGTAATTCCTGACGCATCTTTTTACGATTTGACCACTAAAATAAGCAATGTCCTGACCGATCATATCAATAAAATAGCGTTCGAAGCGTTGTCTGAAATAAGTGTTGATACATTATACGCCCAAAGAACAGCACATACATCATATTATTGGTTTGTCGCAATAAAACATTTACTGGCTAAAATCAAATCCTTGCCAGATAACTTGACTGAATTTGGCAAAAAGATTCTGATGGATATTGCTTCTGGAACTCAAAGTTTGAATCCTTTCCCTAATTGTTTCAAGAATATAGTTGAAAGATTGGATAAACGAAAAATTAAATCGACAGTTACCGATATAAGAAATGATTTCTGCATCGGTAAAAAGACTATCAATGCAATAAAGTTTCAATTTTTCGAAACATGGCTTAGATCGCATGGTAATTTGAAAAGTCAAGCTGGAGACGTTATTGATAAAATAGTGAAACCTGTAATTTCCGATGGGGCATGCCGTTCATTGATTCTGCAAAACAAAGATTTTTATATGGATTTAATAAATACAGCAGGGGATGATGCTTATGAATTGAAAAAGAGTCTCCGAAACCTCATACAAAAAGATTCAGATCCGCAATTGGTTAAATTTGTCAATTCGATAGATTCAGTACCTGAGGTTGAAACCGCGTAAGTATTTGTCTAACAAGTCCGAATTTTACGATTTTACCCGTCAGAACTGAAGTGCCCCCCAAAAAAATTGTATCCAACTTTTGGGGGTCACTTCAAACTTCGATAGGGATAATTTTCAATTTTGGGGACTTGTTAGACAGTCTCATTATCTGGTAGCAGTTTACACAGCACCGGATCGTTTTTGATACGCTCCAGTTCCTCCTGCACAATCTGCTTCACCTCTTCCTTGATGCGCCGGTAGTTCGCCTGCACCGTTTCCTTCATGCGGTCGTTGCCGTCCTCGTCCGTGAAGTTTGTAATGACGGGAATTTTCTTGTAGGCACTTTCTTCCCGTTTCACCTTTTCGGCATCCACCACAATCTCGCAATGAAAAATCTTCTGCTCGATACGCTCGTTGAAGTTGTCGGATACAGAACCGACAAACATTCCCTGCGTAAGCCCGGAAATCTTACTCGGTGGAATGAGCGCGTCCATCTGCGTGTTGATGGAGGTGGAAACATCCTGCCGGTTGATGGAGATGGACTGCCGTTTCTGCAACACCTTACCGAACCGCTCGGAGAGCGTCTTGGCTGTTTCCCCCACCACCTGACCGGAGAAAATATTGCCGACAGTGTTCATCACCACTTTCGCCTCTTTGTCCCCGTAGTCACGCACTAACTGGCTGAAATCCTGAAAGCCCAGACACACGGCAACCTTGTTGCTTCGGGCGGTAGCTATAAGATTGTCCAACCCTTTGAAGTATATTGTGGGCAACTCGTCGATGATGACCGATGACTTCAGCATCCCCTTCTTGTTGATGAGCTTCACGATACGGGAATTATACAGACCGAGTGCCGCACCGTAGATATTCTGACGGTCGGGATTGTTACCCACGCAGAGGATTTTCGGCTCTTCGGGATTGTTGATGTCCAGCGTAAACTCGCTGTCTGACATCACCCAGTAGAGCTGCGGTGAAATCATCCTCGAAAGCGGGATTTTTGCCGACGCTATCTGACCCATGAGCTGCTCCGCAGCCCCTCCAAGCCACGCATCCATGAACGGCGAAAGGTAGTTCTCCAGCTCCGGATAAGAGGTCAGTATCGGAAATATATCCTCGTAACGGCGGTTCAGAAACTCGATAGCATGGGGAAACGTGCAAAACTTCCCGTTCTGATAGATTTTGAGATACCAGATAATACTGGCAAACAGAATGATAGGTGACTCCACGAAGAAGTCGCCCTGCTTTTGCACCCACGTTTTATTGAGGTTGAGCATTATTGTGTAGGCACTCTCATAGGCATCCGTAATATCTTCCATAAAATCCGGGTGAATGGGATTGCACCGATGAGAGCGTCGCGGGTCGTCGAAGTTGATCACATAGAACTTCGGCTTTACCTTGTAGCCGTCCGGGTGGTTCAGCAAATGGTTGTAGGCAATAGTAGATAGGTCGGGATACTTGAAATCGTAGATGTATTGACTAAAGCCCTTTTCAATCTGTTGCTTGATAAAATTGTTTACCACGGCATAGGACTTGCCGCTGCCCGGCGTACCCAACACGATGGACGCACGGAAGGGATTAACTACATTGATCCAACCGTTGTTCCAGCGTTTCCTGTAATAGAAACGTGTCGGCAGATTGACCGAATACTCGCTTTCGATAAGCCTCGTTTCCTGCATGAAACTCTCGTTCTCGTTGTTGAAAACATCCTCCATCAAATTGTGTTTCAACAGGCGGCTCATCCACAGACCACCCATCAACAGGCAGACATAGCCCGTTCCAATGGTAAGGACATACAGTCCCGTCACCGCTTCAAGCGGCAGCGGCAGGGGCAGCAACCACCAGTTCAGGAAAAACAGCACGAACCCGACGGCAAATGCTGTCCAGATTCTCCCCCAAGTGATTTTCTCACCCTTGACACCCTTCGTACCCAGACAGGACAAGGCAAGCAAAAGGACGGAAAACAGCTTCGTGTAGAGAATGGAATGGAACAGCCCCGCCGTGCGGTCGAAGTTCAGAAGGATTTTGTCCACCACGCCGATGTTCACGCCCCACAGCCGGATGGCTTCGTAGCAGAACCAGTACACGTTCATGACCACTAAAATGATACTCACGGCACGCAGAAAATCCATGATTTTCGCCAATGCCCTCAAATCGTCTTCTTGTTGTGACATACATTGATTTTTTAATTGTTGATACTCTGATTACATACCCAAGCCCTTGCGTTTTTTCTTCTTTTTGCGCTTCATCGCCCGGATGAAAGCCTCTTCCTCGGCATCTACCGCCGGACCTTCGGGAGTGAGCAAGCCCATACCGCCCGATATATCTTCACTGTCGTAGGCGGTCTGCCCGTGTGCCTTGTCCGCAGCATCCACAGGGATGGATAGCGGTATCGGCGGTTGTCCGGCGTATGGCAGGGTGAAGTGTTCCTGCAAGGCATTCGCCGAAAGCTCCTTACCCATGCGCGAACCGTTCAGCACGCATCCCGTGCGGTGGTCGATGAAGGTAGCCCCATAGATGCGCCCTTCCTCTGTGTAGCGCAGTACGGTGTCGATGCCCTTCTCTTTGAGTTGGGATACAAATTTGTCCTTGTCATAAGTGCCTTGCAGCACGGAAAGGACGGTGCGTTTCGTCATGTCTGCCAGTTTCCTATCCTTGATTTCCGATTTGGAACGGACAAACTTCTTCTGTACGGCTTCATAGCCTGCGGACTTCCCGAAAAGCGAGGATTTGAACGGGTTGCCCACCTTGTTACCCTTGTCGTCCGTGACGGAATAGACCAGCCCGTGATACTCCCGTCCGCGCACGTTGCCCCTCGCTTCCTCCACCGTCATATTATATAAGGAAAGGAGCGCACGGTATTCGCCCATCGTCTGGAAACGGTACTGCCCATTCAGAGCCTTCACGGTGTTGCCTACCTGCTTCTTCACATCACCTGCCGATGCGGCCACCTTGCGCAACGGATTATCCAATCTCTGATTTTTACGTTCTGCCGGATGCAATCCGTACTTCTGTTCCAGTTCCCTGCGGATACGGTCGCTGCGGCGGTAGAGAAAATCCCGGTTGAGCCTTTTCCCGTTCTCGTCCACGTTGACCGTCACGATGTGCAGGTGGTGGCGGTCGATGTCCTCGTGCTTGAATACAAGATAAGGCTGGTTTCCGAAACCGAGTTTTTCCAGATACTCGCGGGCGATATTCTGCAACTCAATATCGGTCAGCACATCCTCCGGGTGCGGGTTGAGAGAGATATGCACCACCGGCTTCTCGATCTTCATCTGCGGTGGCAGGAAGGTGAGAAAACCCTCCATCGCCTTGCCTATGTCCACCGTTCCCGAACCGTCATTGTAGATGCGGTTGGTGGTGAGAAGCCGCCCCTGCGCCTCGTTAATCTTCTCCCCGTTGTAGGCAATCGCGCCGTACAACGAACTTCCTACACTGATTTTTGCGACCATTTTGCCTCCATTTCCCTTGAAAGTTCCACAATCCGGCGGCTCAGTTTCACGAGTTCGACGGTGTGTTGCTCTAATTTGTAGAGCAACGCCATCGCCTTTTTCTCTGAAAAATGCAGCCTCAGTTCCTTCACGACTTGGTTGTAATTCGTACCCACGGCACGGAATTGTGCATGAAAATCCGACAGTTTGGTGTAATAGTCCACCAACGTCTTGTCCACCTTCAGCACCTTGAACGGTTGCCCGAAGAAGTGCGCTTTGAGGAAAACAGACCGTGCATAGACACCCGATTTTCCGAACATGGCGAGGAAACGGTTGTGTTCCTCCTCGTTGAAACGGACGGTGTACCGGTACACCGCCGGATCAAGTTTGGGATTTCTCCCTGATTTGCTTTTCCTTTTCTCTTTCATATTACTTTGGATTTAGCGGATTGACGGCATAAGCCGCCGCTTCGGATTACAGCACCGCAGTTCTGAAAGGCTTCCCGACTTCGGAGGGAAAGCCCGCCCCCTGCAAGGGCAAGTGCTTTTCGTGGCTGCTCAAAATATTTTGAGCGGCTGAAAAGACATCTTGCTATGTTCAGGTGAACATAAAAATCCGTCAGGGGACGGATTGGGAAAATACCTTTCAGGACTCCGGGCCGCGCGTCATCGGCGAACCCTGCTGTCCGGGTGCAAAGTTACGCCCTTAAAGCGGTATCGGACAGATGCTTGACCCGGTCAATGACTGCCAACCGGCGCAACGTGCCGCCACTTGCCGGAGAAGTGATACAGGTTCCAAAATATACTTGTTTATTTGCAGCATGATTCAAGAAACGAACGATTTGAAGATATGATAAACGGAACATTCAAATACCCGGAAATCCGCTTCTTCGGATACTTGCCGAAACGGATACCCGAACCGTCGGAAACCCGGTTCTCCGACAATTCGGTGACGTATGGATTCAATGACTTCATGACGCAATGTCGTCAATCACCATTTGTCCGACGCACCGCTTCACCACAGAACCGGATACGCGACGACCCGCCTGCGTGTGTAGTCACGGAAGCGGATGGTGCGACAGCCAAATCCGTATGGAAACAGAAAAACAAATCATCAACAATTAAAATAAATGGAACTATGAGTAAGGAAATCTTCGTTGCATTCGCAACACAGAAAGGTGGCATCGGCAAATCCACTGTCACGGCACTTGCCGCCAGCTACCTGCACAACGTGAAAGGCTACAATGTCGCCGTCGTGGACTGCGACGACCCGCAGCACAGCATCCACGGGCTGCGCGAACACGAAATGGGGCTTATCGACAGCAGCACCTACTTCAAGGCTCTCGCTTGCGACCATTTCCGCCGGATCAAAAAGAACGCCTACACCATCGTCAAAAGCAATGCGGTGAACGCCCTCGACGATGCCGAGAGGATGATTGCCACTGAGGACGTGAAACCCGACGTGGTGTTCTTCGACATGCCCGGCACACTCCGAAGCAACGGCGTGATAAAGACGCTCTCGCAGATGGACTACATTTTCACTCCGCTGAGTGCCGACCGCTTTGTCGTGGAGAGTACCCTGAAATTCGTCACGATGTTCCGCGACAGGCTGATGACTACCGGACAGGCGAAAACAAAGGGGCTGCATCTGTTCTGGACGATGGTGGACGGCAGGGAGAGGAACGACTTGTACGGCATCTACGAGGAAGTGATAGCCGAAATGGGCTTTCCGGTACTTTCCACCCGCTTGCCCGACAGCAAGAAGTTCCGCCGTGACCTTTCGGAAGAGCGCAAGAGCGTTTTCCGCTCCACCATCTTCCCGATGGACACGGCACTGCTGAAAGGGAGTGGCATCCGGGAGTTTTCCGAAGAGATAAGCGACATCATCAGACCGCAGTGAGCATGGGCAGCAGGAAAGTGAACACGGAAGGCATCGACGAGGAACTGCTGTTAGCCTCCATCGGGCGGCGCACACAGGACGGGACACTGCGCCCCGCACAGGAAGTACCCGCAGCTGCACCGACCGAAGAGGACACCGCCGCACCGGAACCATCTCCTGTGCAACCCGTAACACGGGAAAAAGCGCAGAGGGAAAGTGGACGCCGGAAAAGGCAGGACGAGGACTACAACGAGCTATTCCTGCGCCGCAACGAGATAAAGACCCGCCAATGTGTCTATATCAGCCGTGACGTCCACGGCAAGATCCTCAGAATCGTGAACGACATCGCCGGAGGGGAAATCTCAGTAGGCGGATATGTGGATACCGTGCTGCGCCAGCATCTGGAACAGCACAAGGAGAGAATCAACGAACTGTACAAGAAACAACGTGAAGATCTGATTTGAAAATGGAAAAAGAAATGACACCGAATGAAAAAAGACCACAGCAAGACTGCGGAGGTATGTTTACCCAAGTGCAGGCGAGTGTGGAAATACTGTCGCCTGTCCCGGTAAGCGGCAAATGCAGTGAGAAGGACTATGAACGCCTGTTCATCCGCGACCCGGAAGTAAAGGCACGTGAGGGGAAGATGGCGTATGTGCGCCCGGAGTACCACGAGCGTATCATGCGTATCACCCGTGTAATCGGGCATGACCGGCTTACGCTGTCCGCTTACATCGACCATGTGCTGACGCACCACTTCAACCAGTGCGAAGATGCGATAAAGAGCCTTTATGCCCGAAATTACAATTCAGTATTCTAACCAAAAACGGAAGGATATGAATTACACAATCAGCATGACAGACATTCTGCTGGCGGTATCGGTCGGCTGCAACCTCTGGTTCCTGTTCCTGCTCCTTTACGAGCGCATCATGGACACGCGGATTGTCCGCTTCTTCAAGGGCATTGTCGGATTATGGCGGTCACTGGACGGGAATGAGGCTAAACGCATAGCGGCACACGAGGAAGTCCCTGCGGAAAAGGCGGACATCATCGGCAAGAGCCGTTTCAGGATGGCATCCACCCGGACAACCGCTGCCATACCGACGCAAGAAGCCGCCACTATTGAAAAAGGCATTGAGCTGTCGGAGGAAGAGGCTACTTTTGACGACGGAAAAACGGGAAACGCATCCCGCCCGGCACAAGTCCCGGAGGAAAAACTCGATGAGACCTTCACGAGCATACCGCCGGAGGAACTGGGATACGGGGACGACGAACCGGAAGAGGACGCCTCGGACACGCCACGGGCTTCGGGCAGCAGCTTTGACGAGATTGACGACGCCTGCAAGACCGCCAAAAACCCGGACGCGACACAGGCGGAACGTGAAAAGGCGGCTAAGGTGTTCACCGACATGGAGGGCACGGAGTTGTACGAGAAAATGATGGAAGGCTCTTCGGAGATAGGCATCCGCATCAAGGGGCTTATCGAGATTCGGCTGAAGAAATCTGAAAAGGAGTTCGTCGTGCCGGACAACATCGAGGAGTTCGACATTCGCAACTATGTATGACAACAATAAAAGAAATGAACATGAAAGAATGACATCAACCCACGCGGCGAGGAAACGCAAGGCGCATCCCCATCCGCAACGGACACGCCCACGTCCGTGGAAACAAACGGGCATCCACTAAAACCAAAGTAAAGAAACAAAGTATCAACCGCCCGACAAAGGACCATCCACCCTTTTGACGGCAAAAAACAAGAACAGTTTATGAACAAGAACATCTTGAAAAACAGAAAAGCAATCCTCTCCGCGGCACTTGTCATCGCCGCAACCGCCTCCGCTTTCGCGCAGGGAAACGGCATCGCGGGCATCAACGAAGCCACCTCTATGGTGAGTTCTTATTTCGACCCCGGAACTAAACTGATATACGCCATCGGTGCAGTCGTCGGGCTTATCGGGGGCGTAAAAGTGTACGGCAAGTTTTCATCGGGCGACCCCGACACCAGCAAGACAGCCGCCTCGTGGTTCGGCGCGTGCATCTTCCTGATTGTTGCCGCCACCATCCTGCGCTCATTCTTCCTTTAATAAATAATGTATGGCTGAATACCCAATCAACAAGGGTATCGGCCGTCCGGTAGAGTTCAAGGGCTTGAAGGCACAGTACCTCTTCATCTTCTGCGGAGGTCTGCTGGCTCTCTTCGTCCTGTTCGTCATCCTCTACATGGTCGGTATCGACCAGTGGATATGTATCGGCTTCGGCGCGGCATCGTCCTCCCTCCTTGTATGGCAGACCTTCGCGCTGAACGCCCGGTACGGTGAACACGGGCTGATGAAATTAGGAGCGGCACGGAGCCATCCCCGATACCTTATCAACCGGCGGCGGATAACCCGTCTGTTCAAACGACAACGAAAGGAAGAAAGACAATGAGGAATACATCGAAAATGACAACACTGGAAAACAGGTTCCCACTTTTAGCGGTGGAGCATGGCTGCATCATCTCAAAGGACGCCGACATCACGGTGGCTTTCGAGGTGGAACTACCGGAACTTTACACCGTGACGGGTGCGGAGTACGAGGCGATACACAGTTGCTGGTGCAAGGCTATCAAGGTGCTGCCGGACTACTCCGTCGTCCACAAACAGGACTGGTTCATCAAGGAACGCTACAAACCGGAGCTTCAGAAGGACGACATGAGCTTTTTAAGCCGCTCTTTCGAGCGTCACTTCAACGAGCGTCCGTACCTGAAACACACCTGCTACCTCTACCTGACCAAGACAACAAAGGAGCGTAACCGGATGCAGAGCAATTTCAGCACGCTGTGCCGGGGACATATCATCCCGAAGGAGCTGGACAGGGAAACCACGACCAAGTTCTTGGAAGCCTGCGAACAGTTCGAGCGCATCATGAACGACAGCGGGCTTGTCAGGCTGCGCCGCCTCTCCACCGATGAGATTGTGGGTACTGAGGGAAAGACGGGACTTATTGAACGCTACTTCTCGCTCATGCCGGAAGGTGACACCACCTTGCAGGACATCGAGCTTTCGGCAAGGGAGATGCGCATCGGCGACAACCGCCTGTGTCTGCACACCCTCTCCGACGCGGAAGACCTGCCGGGCAAGGTGGCTACCGACACCCGTTACGAGAAGCTCTCCACCGACCGGAGTGACTGCCGACTGTCATTCGCCTCCCCGGTGGGGCTTCTGCTCTCCTGCAACCATATCTACAACCAGTATGTGCTGATAGACAACAGTGAGGAAACCTTGCAGAAGTTCGAGAAGTCCGCCCGTAACATGCAGTCGCTATCTCGCTATTCAAGGAGCAACAGCATCAACCGCGAGTGGATAGACCAATACCTGAACGAAGCCCATTCCTACGGACTGACCTCGGTACGGGCACACTTCAACGTCATGGCGTGGAGCGACGATGCGGAGGAACTGAAGCATATCAAGAACGACGTGGGCAGCCAGTTGGCAAGCATGGAATGCGTGCCGCGCCACAACACCATCGACTGCCCGACACTCTACTGGGCGGCGATACCCGGCAATGCGGCGGACTTCCCGGCGGAAGAGAGTTTCCACACCTTCATCGAACAGGCGGTGTGCCTGTTCACAGAGGAAACCAACTACCGCAGCTCGCTCTCGCCCTTCGGCATCAAGATGGTGGACAGGCTCACGGGAAAACCGCTGCACCTTGACATCTCCGACCTGCCCATGAAGCGAGGTATCACGACCAACCGCAACAAGTTCGTGCTGGGTCCTTCGGGCAGCGGCAAGTCTTTCTTCATGAACCACCTCGTGCGCCAATATTATGAGCAAGGCGCACATGTGGTATTGGTGGACACGGGAAACTCCTATCAGGGCTTGTGCGGCATGATCCGACGCAAGACAGGCGGAGCGGACGGTGTGTATTTCACCTACACGGAAGATAAGCCCATCAGCTTCAACCCGTTCTACACCGACGATTACATCTTCGACGTGGAGAAGAAGGACAGCATCAAGACCCTGTTGCTGACGCTCTGGAAGTCGGAGGACGACAAGGTGACAAAGACGGAGAGCGGCGAGCTGGGCAGTGCCGTGAGTGCCTATATTGAGCGCATCCAATCCGACCGTAGCATCGTGCCGTCGTTCAACACCTTCTACGAGTATATGCGTGACGACTACCGCAAGGAACTGGCACAGCGTGACATCAAGGTGGAGAAGTCCGACTTCAACATCGACAACATGCTCACCACCATGCGGCAGTATTACCGGGGCGGGCGTTACGATTTCCTGCTCAACTCCACGGAGAACATCGACCTGCTCGGCAAGCGGTTCATCGTCTTCGAGATAGATTCGATTAAAGAAAACCGCGAACTGTTCCCCGTCGTGACCATCATCATCATGGAAGCCTTCATCAACAAGATGCGGCGGCTGAAAGGCGTGCGGAAACAGCTTATCGTGGAAGAGGCTTGGAAGGCCCTCTCATCGGCGAACATGGCTGAATATCTGCGCTATATGTATAAGACGGTCAGAAAATATTACGGCGAGGCAATCGTGGTGACGCAGGAGGTGGACGACATTATCAGTTCTCCGGTGGTCAAAGAGAGCATTATCAACAACTCGGATTGTAAAATCCTGCTTGACCAAAGGAAATATATGAACAAGTTCGACCAGATACAGGCGTTGCTCGGACTGACGGAAAAGGAGAAGTCGCAGATACTCTCCATCAACATGGCGAACAACCCTTCACGGCTCTACAAGGAGGTGTGGATAGGCTTGGGCGGCACGCAGTCGGCGGTCTATGCCACGGAGGTCAGCGCGGAAGAGTATCTGGCGTACACCACCGAGGAAACGGAAAAAGTGGAGGTTTACCGTCTGGCGGAGAAGCTGGGCGACGACATCGAAGCCGCCATCCGGCAGCTTGCCGAAAGGCGGAGAAACAAGGAATAACTAAAAAACAGAATGTATCAACCAAAAAAGAAAAACGCGTATGAATTTACCAAAAGTGAAAATGCTGCAAGTCAGCAAGTGCCTTATCGGATTGGCGGTCATGATGCTGCAATCCTGCGACGTGGCCGACAACCGCCGCGACATGCTGTGCGGGAACTGGGAGAGCGTGGAGGGAAAACCTGACGTGCTTATCTACAAGGAGGGCGAAGCCTACAAAGTGACGGTGTTCCGTCGTAGCGGTCTGCGCCGCAAGCTCAAGCCGGAAACCTATCTCTTGCAGGAGGAGAACGGCAACCTGTTCATGAACACCGGCTTCCGCATCGACGTGTCCTACAACGAGGCCACGGATGTGCTGACTTTCTCGCCAAACGGGGACTATGTGCGGGTGAAGCCGCAGCCGGGACATCCGACCGAAGAATAACAACCACTAAAATCCAAAGTAACATGAGAACAAGAATAACAATGATTATCTGCCTGTGCCTGCTTTTCGCGGGCAGGGCAAGCGCACAGTGGGTCGTAAGCGATCCGGGCAATCTAGCGCAGGGCATCATCAATGCCTCCAAAAACATCATCCATACCTCCAAGACCGCCACGAACATGGTGAGCAACTTTCAGGAGACGGTGAAAATCTATCAGCAGGGCAAGAAGTATTACGATGCCCTCAAATCGGTGAACAATCTGGTCAAGGACGCCCGCAAGGTGCAGCAGACCATCCTGATGGTGGGCGACATCACAGACATCTATGTGAACAGTTTCCAACGGATGCTCCGTGACGGGAATTTCAGACCCGAAGAGCTTTCCGCAATCGCTTTCGGCTACACGAAACTGCTGGAGGAAAGCAACGAAGTGTTGACGGAACTCAGGAACGTGGTGAACATCACCACGCTCTCCATGACCGACAAGGAGCGCATGGACGTGGTGGAACGCTGCCACTCGAAGATGAAGCGTTACCGCAACCTCGTGAGCTACTACACGAACAAGAACATCTCCGTGAGTTACCTGCGTGCGAAAAAGAAGAACGACCTCGACCGCATCATGGGGCTGTACGGGAACATGAACGAAAGATACTGGTAGCCTATGAAGTTCGACAACCTTCATCAGATTTTACGTTCACTTTATGAGCAGATGATGCCGCTGTGTGGGGACATGGCTGGTGTGGCGAAAGGCATCGCCGGGCTGGGTGCGCTGTTCTACGTCGCCTACCGGGTATGGCAGTCGCTGGCGAGAGCTGAACCGATAGACGTATTCCCGATGCTCCGTCCTTTTGCCATCGGTCTGTGCATCATGTTCTTCCCGACTGTGGTGCTGGGCACGATAAACAGCATCCTCTCACCCGTCGTACAGGGCACGGCAAAGATGCTGGAGGCGGAAACGCTGGACATGAACCGATACCGGGAGCAGAAGGACAAACTGGAATACGAGGCGATGGTACGCAACCCCGAAACCGCCTACCTCGTGTCCAACGAGGAATTTGACAAGCAACTGGAGGAACTCGGCTGGTCGCCCTCCGACATGGTGACGATGGCGGGAATGTATATCGACCGGGGAATGTACAACATGAAGAAGAGCATCCGCGACTTCTTCCGCGAGATACTCGAACTGCTGTTCCAAGCCGCCGCCCTCGTGATAGACACCGTCCGCACCTTCTTTCTCGTGGTGCTGGCGATTCTCGGTCCGATAGCCTTCGCCCTGTCGGTATGGGACGGTTTCCAAAACACGCTCACGCAGTGGATATGCCGCTATATACAGGTCTATCTGTGGCTACCGGTATCGGACATGTTCAGCACCATACTGGCGAAGATACAGGTTCTGATGCTGCAAAACGACATCGAGCGGATGCAGGCAGACCCGAACTTCTCGCTGGATTCGAGCGACGGGGTGTATATCGTATTCCTCTGCATCGGCATCATCGGCTACTTTACCATTCCCACCGTTGCGGGCTGGATTATCCAAGCCGGAGGCATGGGCGGTTACGGTCGCAACGTGAACCAGATGGCGGGACGAGCCGGAAGCATGGCGGGCAGCGTGGCGGGTGCAGCCGCAGGAAACGCAGTCGGACGTGTCGGCAAATTGCTGAAATAATCAATGTGCAATCATAAATTGGAAAATATAAATGGAATTCAAATCACTTAGAAACATCGAATCGTCGTTCAGGCAGATACGCCTGTTCGGTATCGTCTTCCTCTCGCTGTGCGCCGTGGTGACGGTGTGGAGCGTGTGGAACTCCTACCGTTTCGCAGAGAAGCAACGGGAGAAAATCTATGTGCTGGACAACGGCAAGAGCCTGATGCTCGCCTTGTCTCAGGATTTGTCGCAGAACCGCCCGGCGGAGGCACGGGAACATGTGCGCCGTTTCCACGAGATGTTCTTCACGCTATCACCTGAAAAAAGCGCGATTGAACACAACGTGAAACGTGCCTTGCTGCTGGCGGACAAGAGCGTGTACCACTATTATTCGGACTTCGCGGAGAAGGGGTACTACAACCGCATCATCGCCGGGAACATCAACCAAGTGCTGAAGGTGGACAGCGTGGTGTGCGACTTCAACGCCTATCCCTACCGTGCCGTGACCTACGCCACACAGAAAATCATCCGGCAGAGCAACGTCACCGAGCGCAGCCTCGTGACCACCTGCCGCCTGCTGAACGCATCGCGGTCGGATGACAACCCGAACGGTTTTACCATCGAGGGTTTCACCATCATTGAGAACAAGGATTTACAGACTATCAAACGGTAACAGGACATGAAAAGTATCAGAAAATCAATGTGGGGCATGTATTGGAAACTCCACGACAAACGGAAACGCTTGGCGGCAAGTCTCAAAGGGTATCTGGACGGCTTGCCGCCGGAAACACGCCGCCGCATCGTGCTGGGGATGTTCGCCGCCTTCGCGGTGCTTGCCCTTTACACCTTCGGCAGAGCCGTCTATGACATCGGCAGGAACGACGGCTCACATATGGAAACGGGACACGCCGGACGGGTGGAACTGCCGACCCCGGCGGAAACAGGCAATCACTTAACACCTTATTTATATGGAACAGACAAAGAATGAACCGACGAAAGAGAACAAAGCTGCTCCCGAAACGGGGAAACCGAAAAAGGAGCGCGAACCGCTGACAGAGGCGCAACGGCTGAAACGGCAGAAGATGATCGTGCTGCCCGCTATGGTGTTGGTGTTCATCGGGGCGATGTGGCTGATATTCGCCCCGTCCTCCGGCAAGGAGCAACCGCCGGGAACGGACGGATACAACACCGAGATGCCCGACGCTGACAAGGCGAACCGGCAGATTATCGGCGACAAGCTGAAAGCCTACGAGCATGGGGAGATGGAAGAGCGTCAGGAGAGCCGCAACCGTGCCATCGGGCAGCTGGGCGACATGTTCGACCGCGAGATAGCGGGAACGGAGAACGGAGTGGACTTCGACCTCGCCAATCCGGGCGGCAAGGAAGAAAGGGCAAAGCCAGCCACGCCGCAGACCATCCAGTCCTCCGCAGCCGCCTACCGTGACCTGAACGCCACGCTCGGAAACTTCTACGACCAGCCGAAAAACGACAATGCGGAGATGGACGAATTGTTGGAGCGCATCGCATCGCTGGAGTCGGAACTGGAAAGCGAGAGGGGCAAGGCTTCCTCTATGGACGAGCAGGTGGCTCTTATGGAGAAGTCCTACGAGCTGGCGGCAAAGTACATGGGCGGTCAGAACGGAGGACAGCCATCGGCGGAACAGAGGGCAGAGCCAACTACCGTGCAGAAAGGGAAGAAGAACAAGGCAATGCCTATCAGACAGGTGGAGCATCAAGTAGTTTCTTCACTCTCACAGCCTATGAGTAACGCGGAGTTTGTCGCCGCCTTATCGCAGGAACGCAACCGGGGTTTCAACACGGCTGTCGGCACGGCGGAGGTATTGGACAGGAACACCATACCGGCGTGCGTGCATGGGGCGCAGAGCGTGACGGACGGGCAGACGGTAAGGCTGCGCCTGCTGGAGCCTATGGCGGTGGCAGGCAGGACAATACCCCGGGGTGCGGTGGTGGTCGGCACGGGCAAGATACAGGGTGAGCGGCTCGACATCGAGATTACCTCGCTGGAATACGACGGCACGATTATCCCCGTGGAGCTTGCGGTCTATGACACGGACGGACAGCCCGGCATCTTCATCCCGAACTCGATGGAGATGAACGCCGTCCGGGAGGTCGCCGCCAACATGGGCGGCTCGCTGGGAAGCAGCATCAACATCTCCACCAATGCCGGGGCGCAGCTCGCCTCCGACTTGGGCAAGGGGCTGATACAAGGCACGAGCCAGTACATCGCCAAAAAGATGCGAACCGTCAAGGTGCATCTGAAAGCCGGGTACAGGGTCATGCTTTACCAAGAAAAATATTGAAAACAATAAAAATTACCACTAAAATCCAAAAGTAATGAGAAAAGTAATCATCATGTTTGCCCTCGCTATGGGCATCATAACTGCCAACGCGCAGGAGAATGTAACCGTTGAAACGACCAACGGAAGTGAACAACCGACCTTGACGAAGGAGGTCTATCCGCAGAAGGAGGCGGACGGCGACCTATATCACGGGCTGTCACGCAAGCTGACCTTCGACCGCATGATACCGCCGCACGGTCTGGAAGTGACCTACGACAAGACCGTCCACGTCATTTTTCCGGCGGAGGTGCGCTATGTCGATTTAGGCTCGCCCGACCTGATTGCCGGGAAAGCCGACGGAGCGGAGAACATCATCCGTGTGAAGGCTACCGTAAGGAATTTTCCCAACGAAACGAATATGTCCGTCATCACGGAGGACGGCAGTTTCTACACCTTCAACGTGAAGTACGCCGCCGAACCGCTGTTGCTCAACGTGGAGATGTGCGACTTCATCCATGACGGCAGCACGGTGAACCGCCCGAACAACGCGCAGGAAATCTATCTGAAAGAGCTGGGCAGCGAAAGCCCGATGCTGGTGCGCCTTATCATGAAGTCCATCCACAAACAGAACAAGCGCGAGGTGAAGCATATCGGCTGCAAGCGTTTCGGCATCCAATACCTGTTGAAAGGCATCTACACGCACAACGGCTTGCTTTATTTCCACACGGAGATAAAGAACCAGAGCAACGTGCCTTTCGATGTGGACTACATCACTTGGAAAATCGTGGACAAGAAGGTTGCGAAGCGTACTGCCGTGCAGGAGCAGATTATTCTGCCGCTCCGCGCGCAGAACTACGCCACCCTCGTGCCGGGCAAAAAGAGCGAGCGCACGGTCTTCACGATGGCGAAGTTCACCATCCCCGATGACAAGTGCCTCGTGGTGGAATTGAACGAGAAGAACGGCGGCCGTCACCAGTCCTTCGTGATTGAGAACGAGGATTTGGTACGCGCGGGTACCATCAACGAACTTCAAGTACGCTGACCATGAGAAAGTACATCGCAATAATCATCGCGTCGCTTGCCCTTTTTACAGGGCAGGCGCACGCCCAGCGGTGTCTGCCGAAGATGCAGGGCATCGAGGTGAGGGCGGACATGGCGGACGGCTTCAATCTCGGCGGCAAGGACGGCGGGTACAGCTTCGGGGCGGCTCTCTCCACCTACACGAAGAAGGGGAACAAGTGGGTGTTCGGTGGCGAATACCTGTTGAAGAACAATCCCTACAAGGACACCAAGATACCCGTGGCGCAGTTCACGGCGGAGGGCGGCTATTACTTCAAGATACTGTCGGACGCCCGAAAGATTGTTTTCGTCTATGCCGGGGCTTCGGCTCTCGCCGGATATGAGGCGGTAAATTGGGGGAAGAAGGTGCTGCATGACGGCTCCACGCTGCACGACCGGGACGCCTTCATCTACGGCGGTGCGCTGACGCTCGATGTGGAGTGTTACGTGGCAGACCGTATCGCCCTGCTTGCCAACCTGCGGGAGCGTTGCCTTTGGGGTGGCGACACACGGAAGTTCCACACGCAGTTCGGGGTCGGTATCAAGTTCATCATCAACTGACACGGGCATGGAAAGGACGGAAATAGATGCTGTCAGAAGGATGCCGCTTGCGGATTTTCTCGCACGGCTGGGGCATGAGCCTGTCAGAAGGAGCGGTAACGAGCTGTGGTATCTTGCCCCGTACAGGGGCGAGCGCACATCCTCTTTCCGTGTGAACGTGGCGAAACAGCTCTGGTACGACTTCGGTTTGGGCAAGGGCGGCGACATCTTCACGCTTGCCGGGGAGTTTCTGCAAAGCGATGACTTCATGAAGCAAGCGAAGTTCATAGCGGAAGCCGCCAATATGACGGTTGCCGGATGGGAAAAGCCCGTCTATCTCTCGAAGCCGACCGAATCCGTTTTTGAGGATGTGGAGGTCGCTCCGCTGCTCCGCTCACTGCTGACGGAGTATTTAGAGGAACGGGGCATCCCTTACGCCATCGCATCCCGTCACTGCTGCCGCTTGAACTACGGTGTGCGTGGGAAACGGTATTTTGCCGTTGGCTTTCCGAACATGGCAGGTGGCTATGAAGTCAGAAGCCGATATTTCAAGGGTTGCATACCTCCGAAGTCTGTATCACTGGTAAAGGCGAATGACATCCCGGCTGACGAGTGCCTCGTGTTCGAGGGCTTCATGGACTTTCTCTCTGCCGTGACGCTTGGTGTAACCGGTAACGCTGACTGTCTTGTGCTGAACTCAGTCGCCAACGTGGAGAAGGCGGCGGGATTGCTGGACGGATACGGGCGCATCGGCTGCTTCCTCGACCGTGACGAAGCCGGACGGCGGACGCTTGCCGCACTTACCATGCGATACGGGGAACGTGTCACCGACCGTTCCTCCCTCTATGACGGTTGCAAGGACTTGAACGAGTACCTGCAACTGACAACGAAAAAACAGAAAAACAACCATCTAAAAATCGAAGAACAATGAACATACTGAACAACAGAAACAAGAGAACATCAATATTCAAGGCAGTGGCGTTATGCCTGATAGCCGCCATGTCATTCACCCTCGTGTCATGTGACGATGACATGGACATCCAGCAGTCCTATCCCTTCACGGTGGAGGTCATGCCCGTGCCGAACAAGGTAGTAAAGGGGCAGACAGTGGAAATCCGCTGTGAACTGAAAAAGGAGGGCGACTTTTCGGGTACGCTCTATACCATCCGCTATTTCCAGTTCGAGGGGGAAGGCTCGCTCAAAATGGATAACGGCATCACCTTCCTGCCTAACGACCGCTACCTGCTGGAGAACGAAAAATTCCGCCTGTACTACACGGCGGCGGGTGATGAGGCGCATAATTTCATCGTGGTGGTGGAGGATAACTTTAGCAACTCCTACGAACTGGAATTTGACTTCAACAACAGGAATGTAAAGGACGACGATCTTACCATCGTTCCCATCGGCAACTTCAGCCCCTTGTTGAAATGATGCGTGTATTCATGACAATGCTCTGTTCACTTCTGACGGTCTGTTCTGTGTCCGCGCAGATCAGCCGCCAAGAGGGAACGGACGGGCAGGCGGCAATCTACCGACTGCCGCTTATGGAACGTGCTTTTTTATGCTGCCGCTACTTTGAAGGCTGGCACTCAGAAAAACACTACCCATACGTCGGTTGGGGTCACAAACTTTTGCCAAACGAGAAGTATTCGGCACGAACCATGACAAAACGGGATGCGGATGAACTTTTGCGGAAAGACCTGCGCAAATTTGTCGCCATGTTCCGTAAATTCGGGGTTGATTCGATTTTGCTTGGCACGTTAGCTTACAATGTGGGACCGGCGAAGCTGTTAGGCAGCAAAACAATCCCCAAAAGCACCTTAATCAAGAAGCTGGAAGCTGGTGACAGGAACATCTACCGTGAGTATATAGCCTTCTGCAACTACAAAGGAAAACGCCACGCCATGCTGCTCAAACGGAGAAAGGCGGAGTTTGCGCTGTTGTATATCCCATAAAAGGACTGACAAAACTGGCAAAAGACGTGCCATATTTAACTTGGCACGTCTTTTGCTCTATCACTTGATAGATTATCGTAGGATTTTCTCGTTAATTGACATCGTTGAGCCATTTTTGCCTATCGGTTTCCAAATAACACTTCAAGTTGTAAGTGTTGTGAGAGCAATACAAAACATAGTTATTAACCATAAAAAGTATAGCGAAATTATGAAGAAAGTATTTAGGAAAATTCAGAAAGGAACAACAAAAATGATTGAACGTATCAAATCGTTGGGGGAAATGGAGACGAAGCAGAAATGTGTAGTTCAACGGTTCGAGATTATCATTCCCCTCCACCAAAAAATAACGACCCAATATATAGCCTCCGCAAGTTTTACTTGCGGATTTTTTAGTTATCGCAGATTGGACAAAGGTTTCTTTGCTACTTTCTTTGTCCGCCATCATGCTCACTGAAAGAAAGTAGGGCGGCTCTCGCCGCCCCGCCACTCAAAAGCGTGTGTAAAGTCCCGTCACCATCGTGAACATTTCCTCCAGCATATCAAAATAGATACCCTCGTGTACGGCAATGTCCTTTGTCTTGCACTCAAAGGTCTTTTTGCTGAACGTCCTGCGGTAGAAGCGCATATTGTAGAGGTCTGCCCCTTCGTCATAGATGATGTCAAGGCGGTTGGCACTTGTTTTGTTCCTTGCAAGGCTCATCCGTAAGCCGTTGCCCATATCTATGAAATCACGGCTACCTGTCATGGCGGTGAAGCGTTTTCCGCCTATCTGCTGTAATATCGTCTTGGCTATCATATCTTTTGTTTTTAGGGTTTTAAGTATTGGCGGTGCGGACACCGCCATCCCGTTCAAAATTCTCGCATTTCGGAAATGGGGGTCTGCCGTTGTAGCCACTCTTTCACACATTCCATATTGTACTCGCTCGTGATGACTGCCGTATGGCTGTCGGTGGCGGTGAAACGTGTGCTTTCGTAATCATCTATCCACCCCTTGAGGGTGTCCGTTCCCCACGCTCCGGTATCGTCAAAGATACCGTCCAATGCCGTGATAGGTTCGCTGAACTTGACTATCAGCGTTTGATAGGTCGTGTTCATAGTCTGTCCTCCTTTCCCTTCTTTGCGTTCAGCCACTTGTCCCGTGCGGCTCGGCACTCGTCCAACGTGGGTTTGACACAAGAGAACAATTCTCTGTCTATGGGGTGGCGGTAGTCGTACTGCACAAGTGTCCGCCTGCGTCTTCCGATACCCGATTGGAAACGCTCGTATTTCTCCGTACCTGCTTCCGCGCAGGTGCTTACTCCGTTGATGGTCATTCGTGTTGTCATAATGTTGCTTTTTAGATGGTTAAAAATGTACTGACAGAACTCTGTTCTTCATCACCATTTCGGGGTTGCTTGTGTAGCGTTGGTGCAGGTAGAAATGGTGTGAGCCGAAGCCGTAAAGGAAAAACTTGTCAAGTTCGTGCTTCTCGGCAAACTCCTTTACGCTCTTTCTCAATTCCCCCTCACTCGTTGTGAGAGTGAGGAGGTTCACAAATTCAAGGAACATCGTGGGGATTGCATCATCCCACACACAAATCATACTTTCAATTCTTACTTCCATATCAATGTTGTTTTAGGGGTTATGCTATGCCGCTTTCATCCGCTCACGGATAAGGTTGGCGTTCTTGTTCACAAGGTCTATGATGCGCTCGTGATATTCGGTGTCCTGGTTGTGCTTGCCGTGGCACTGCACCACTTCGAGGGTTCGCAAGTCCACCTCTACGGTTTCAATAATCTCATCGCCAATCCTTGCCGATAGTATGAGGGTGTCGGCTTTCTTGTAGTATCCACTGCCAAACACGCAGATGCCCTGCGTCTTGCCCTCGTTGTAATACTCGTCTATGCTTTCAAGCACCTTGACGATTATTTCCTCGTCCGTGATTACCAAGCCGAAGAATTTGGATTTGTTGGCGATGAAATCCTCCGCATCTTTCTTTCGTTGGAGTTGTCGCTGTTGCTCACGCTCACGCCTTTCAATCTCCCAACGGCGTTGCTCTGCGGCTCTTTCCTTCTCGTGTATGGCTTCAATTTTTCGGGTTGCGTTGTCGTGTGCCGCCATGAAATCTTCGGGACAGATGTTCTTCGGGTTACGGAGGTCTTGACCGAGTTTTTTGAGCATACGCAGATAGTCGCACCACATTGAGAGGTTGTCTATCTGATACTTGTGACGCTTGGCAATCAGATATGATGCCCAACATTCATCGGCAGTACGGGTATTGAAAAGAAAGTGTTTCATGACCTCAATCTCACCGCCTTTCATAAGGGTTTCAATTCTTGGGTCTGAAAGCAAGGCTTTGAAAAGACGCACGGGGGAGATGCCGTGGAAATCGCCCTTGAAGCCGTTACGTCTGAGTTGGGGCAATATCCTCATCTTTGGATATGCACAGCTTCTTGCCACCACATCATCGTATAGGCTGTTGTGCGGTCTTACCTCCATATCGCTGCCTAATGCCCACACATCGCAATAGCAGAAAAGGAAGCCACGGAGCAACGCCATGTCCGTAACCTTGCCGTCGGGTGAAATCCAACGCTGCACGACCTCGTGGCAGTAGAAACGCATCGGTTCGCCTTTCCTGCTCTCGCATCTGACCTGCGCCACGCGGATTACCTGATACCCTTTGCAGGTGGTTATCACGCTGAAATTCTGCGTTTCCTTGTAGATGCGTCTGCGTGTGTCCTGCACTTTGAGTTCGGCATGGCATTTGGGGCAGGTGCAGCCTTCAAGGGTGTCGCATAGTCCGCTGTCGCTGTGCCACTCGTGACCGCAGTCGGAACAGGTGATGTTCCCTTTCTTGGTGCGGTAGCCGATATGCTCAACGCAGTGGCGGTATGCCCAATCTATTTGTGTCGCTGATATGGGGCGAAGGTTGGCGGAAAGTCTTGCCACCTCTTTCTGTATCTTGGTCTTCGGTTTCATAAGCCTAAATCAAATAATGAGGGTTGGGGTTGGTTTTCTTTTCTCGCTGACGGTCTGTGGCGGTTCTGCAACTTGCGGAGTTCCTCCTCTTGGTATTTGCGGACAGCGTTCTGACGTGCCTCCGCCTTTTCCTCTGCCGTGAGTTTCACAACGTGGTTCACAACCACTTGGCAGTCCATCGGTTTGCCCACCTCTATCTCGTTTTCCTCATAGTAGTGGATGGCTTGCCCGAATATCTCTCCGTCCGTGAAACCGTTGCAACCGCTTTTCTGCACATAGTTCAGAATGTGGGTCACGCACTCGTCCATGTTCTTGGCAGGGTTGCGGTACTTCTTTGCAAATAGCGCATCTTCCTCCGCACGCTGTTCCAAGTACATATATATCGTTCTCTTGAAATGGTCTGTTCCTTTCATATCGCTGTCATTTTTAGATTATCTGTTTCAGTATCTCTCTCCAATAGGTCGGCTCTACCTCGCTGAGAAGGAAGTCCATGAAATCCCTCCGTGCGTCCTTGTTCAGTTCGTGGTACAATCTTCGGAAAGTTTCAAAATTGCCGTTGATGTACGTTTCCACCATATACACGAAGATGTTGTCCACCTCGTAATATCTGCACTGCTGCGCTGCCGTCTTGCTGTTTCTTTTTGCCATGTCGGTAAGGGTTAAAGGGTGAATAACCAAAGGATGAAGCCAAAGAAGGCAATGGTGGAAAGGATAGCCACGATTACACCTATCGCCACTCGGAACACTCCGTTTACAATCTCTCTGATGATGCCCCAAAGGATGCCGAACACCCCGAAGGCGGTGCGCATCATCAAGCCGCATATCGCCAACCCGATGTGTTGCGCCATTTGTCTGAAATTTGCCGTTGCCGTCATATCTTCGCTGTTTTTGATTTTTTTGTTTTTAATGCGGATTCAAGAGCTGAGGGAGTTGAGTTTCAAACTATCTTATCTGCCTCTCGTTTATCCGACATTTTTTTTATGCGTCTTTCTGTCGCATCGGTCGTTTTCGTTTCGGGTGCTTGAAAAGGTAGGGATTAGGGAATGCAAGGTTTTTCGGTCAAAATACTACCCGCAGGGCTGGAGATTTTTACCGAAAACAGGAGGCTTGACCTTGCTTTCCCGTCCAATCCCGGAATTACCTTTGCGCCCAGAACGAAAATGACTGACTGATGCGGCTTACTGAAAGGCGCAAAATGGAGGTAAACGAAAACAGAGGCAGATTGTGTAGAAAAAAACTTCAGGGGAAAATCCGTAAAAAAAAGAATCACCAAAAGGAAAAAGACATCACCGGAAGCGTGAAAAGGGCAAACCACAACAAAGGAAGTATGATTGTTTCCGATCCGACGGAACTTGTTCAGCCGGGTGGCAACAATCATTCTTCCCGGTTTGTCCGGCTGTGTGTGGGCGCCTGTTTCATTCATGGGGCAGGCTGACACACTCTGCATTCACTTTCCGCTTCCGGCAAAAGAGACAGCGAAAAAAGAAAAATCATTTGAAAACCCGTAAAAGCACCTCTTGGCATAGGCGCAAAAGAAAGGGGCATTGCTTCATCTGTCTAAACATCGTTTAGGCGTGAGGCAATGCCCTTTTCTCCAGCTATGCGGTAGTCGGCACACGTTTGTTCCAAACTCGTTTTGGGCAATGGTGTGCCGACGGACAATACCGCTTTTACGGAAAATTCTTATGAATGAGGGGATAAAAAACGGGAGTTTATATCAAAATCTCGAATTAAATAGCTACTTTTGCATACGAAGAGTTCTTTGAAGGTTACGCAACGCGCAGAAGGATAATGCAGTAGATAACTAACTAAATCGTAACCTATTACTATCAAGAGCAATTAACCTACGCTCATTTCCAATAAATTACACTCTTTTCGTAACTTCTCGATGCAAATTTACACATAATTATTGAATAACGAAAGGGAGAGCCTTGAAAAGACTCTCCCTTTTGTGTTTACGACTAATAGACTGCTTTACTCGGCAATACAGATGGTCACACGGTTCTTATTGTTCTGTGCGAATGGCTGCACGCGAGCACCCTTCGAATCAGAGATGATTCGGTCGGCTGCAATGTTATATTTCTCTTTCAGGGTCTTTACGACAATCTGAGCACGAAGACGACCTAAACGATCGTTGATGCGATTGTTACCCGTACCGGCATCAGCATAACCCGTAACAGATACCTTTGTATTGGGGTTGGCATTGAGGTAGTCAACCATTTCCTTGATCTTGTTTGCTTCTGTAGCACGAATCTTGGCAGAATTGATCAAGAAGAACACATCACGACGGAAAGGCTCTACCTTTTCTTCAACAACCTCTTCCTTTACCTCAGGAGCTGGAGCTGGGGCAGGCGCTGGAGCAACATGCTCTTCAACAACTGGCTCTGGTTCAGGCATAGGCTCTGTCTTCTTATAAGTCTTGCCCAAGTTGATGCGGAATCCAGCCAAAGCATTGAAGTACCAGTCAGGATTGTCAGCTTTCTTAGAATTGTACTTATCGCTGAGGATATTGGCATTACCTTCTACCAAGAAGCTAACTGCATCACCCAAGCGGAAAGCCAGCTCAACACCACCACGTCCGAAGGGACGAACCTTAGTGCCATCCCACAGGTTTTGCAACTGATAATCATCAAGTTTCTTCAAGGTAGCTGCAATGGTATTCACCTCATCGTTTTTCCATGCAATGTTAGCACCGCCACCTAAGAAAGCTGTTACGTTGAAGACGCGATTAGGATTCCAACCACAGAACAAATTGGACAGATTGAACATCAAATCCAATCCTGGAGCAACGTAGTTGAATTTGTAATCAGCGGTATAAGGATTACCGGTACGTGCCAACTCATAACCGTTCCATCCACCTTTGCTTTGCCAGCCATTGGCCTGCAAACGAATAGCAAAAGCTGGAGAGAACTGATAGCCAATACCAAACTGTACATTGGGCGAAATCAATTTGTCGAATTTAGCTTCGCCAAGTGTGTACTGTGCACCTCCCTGAAGATTCAGGAATGCATGTTTCTTAAACTGATACTCGTTGTTTTCAGCATCTGTGTAAGTTGCTTGCGCAAATGCGGTGGCTACGCTCATAGACAACAGAGCAACAGCCATGAAAGTTTTCTTAAACTTCTTCATAATTACTGTATTTAGATAAAATTAATAATTCATCACAGGCCTAATTAAGGCTCCGTATTCCCTAGCCATTTTGTCGGAGTAGAAACTGCTTTTAGCCAAAGACAGGGCATAAGCTTTGGCCTTGGTGTCATCTTTGTAGGTGTAGAGACGGTCTGTCCAGTACTTTGCGAACGATCCGTCGCCAGCAACAGAAGTTCCATTGTTAAATCCAGCAGCAGGCAGGAAGATTTGGTTCTTGGCATTTTTCTCACTCGTAACTAGATAACCGGGAACTCCATTCTGGAAAGTCCACTCCAACTTGCAATTGTTCCTCAACTCATCCACCTCATCATCGGTAGGCAATCGCCATGTTCCGCCCCACAAAACACGGGCAGCATCAAACTTGCTCCCCGCAATGTGGTTCACGGAAACGGAGTCGGTAAACATTCCGGTCGAAGTATCGTATCCGGAGGTATAACTTTGCTTGGTATACTCGGCCTTATCTTTGATTTCGGCCCAAGCGAAATACTGACCGGCATCTGATGCCTTGCTGGCACCTATATTACGGTCGGCCCACATGACAGACAGACCCAAATCAACAGCCTTTCCAGCCGTAGATGATGGTGGCTCAGGTTTAGGGTCAGGGTCAGTACCGGGATCAGGTGTCGGATCGGTACCAGGATCAGGCGTCGGATCAGGTGTGTAGTTTTCGCCCGGTTCGTCATAAATGGCACGGACAGGTATGAGGATAGTCTTCAAACTCACCTCTATTTCTACAAAATTCTTTCCTAACAGCTGAGCATACTTGGCTGCGTTTGGGTTGTTGTCAGCTAACTCTGACGACCAATAATAGGCATCTTTACTGATGCCGTGAGATGAATTATCAGACCGTCTCCAGCCTGCACGTGGGAAGAATAATTGTTTGCCATTATTGGAAACAATCCAACCCGCAATGCCCTTATCGTTGTAATTTGAAGTGAACGACCAAGTGCATTTCTCTAATTCCTTCAACTCCTTAGTTGTAGGCAGTCGCCACTTGCCACCCCACTGCGCACGGGCAATGTCATACTTGGTTCCACCAATATCTTTTGTGGTCAATCCTTTGGCATAGTCGGTAACATCATTCGAGAACAACTCGCCCGTTGGATCGCCCCAGCCAAAGTAACCTCCATAATCGGCCTCGGTCTTGGCGCCCATGTTCCACTTTGCCCATTTCACCGACAAACCCAAGTCTACAATCTCGGGCTCTGGGAATTTGGGCTGTGTGGTAAATTGTAACTTTTCTCCATAAACGTAATCACTCCCAACTAAAGCATAAGCTTGATAATAATAGGTAGTACGCTGAGATAAACCTGTGAGGACGAACGTTTTGGTATTTCCTTGAGGTAAGGTTGTATCTGAAACTTTAGGCCCTTTAATGGGATCTAAATCAACAGGATTCTTAGCATAGCAAACACCATACTCTTTTACCTGGTCAATACCCCCTGAAAGAGAAACGTTAACATTAGCAGTTTGATAGGTTACCTCTGTAGCTGGAGCGGTTACAGCATATACAGCTTGTACATATTTGCCATAGACGGGTCGGATGCTACAGCCAATGAAACGTTTCAAGGCAGTTTGCAGCTTGTCGGCATCTGTAAATTTCAAGGCAACAGCACTGGTCTTATCGGTGTCCAAGATACCCGACCAATAGTAACCAGCAACGCCTTCCTCGGCCATAATGGCTCCAGTACGTGAACCCGTGACAGGGATGAAAATGGAATTGGTGTTTCCTGGCTTTTGACTGGCAACTTGATAGCCAGATACGCCATTCTTAGTGGTCCACGTCCAGGTACAATGGTCTACCAACTCTTGTATTTCGTCTGTTGATGGCAATCGCCATAGGTCGCCCCACTTCTGCTTGGCAATGTCATACTTACTCATAATGATATTGCCCAGCGGATGCTCAACGGGGAAGTATTTCAGATTGACCGACCTGTTGGTACCTGTCACGTCACCCCATCCTACCAAAAGACCAGATTCGGTGTCGGTGGTGGCACCCAGATTGAAGTCGGCCCATTGCACTGAAAGGCCTAAGTCAACAGGCTTCGCTGTTGCGGGAAGGACAAGTGGGTCAGCCTCCTTGAATGTGATGCTGTCCACCTCCCAGGTAAACCAGTCAAAGGTCTTGTCAAGTGTGTGTACATAAACCTTCTGCTGGGCCTGCACCTGAAAGAATGTGGCGAAAAGCAATAATATAGTTAGTATTCTTTGTTTCATCGTTTGGTTACTTTGAATGAAAGTTTGTTACAACGGATAACGTAAATGCCTTTAGGATAAGCTGCCAAGCTCAGTTTAACACAATTGGATTGCTGATCCACGTGAAGTGGCATACTCTTGCCGTCCAAAGCATACACGCGAATGGTCGCATGGTCTTTGAGTCCATCTATTTGTACCGTCTGCCCATCAAGATAGGTAAAAGATACTGTTTTTGCTTGATTATCGATTGGTAAGGAAACGTCGGTCGTATATTCTTCAAAATAAATTTCTTGCACATCATTGTACTCGGCACTAAAGTCAGACGAAACAATCTTAATTCCATCTGGATAGAAAGTTACGACTGGACGTTCCGACAGATGAAACTTATACAAATCGCCCGACTTCATCTGAACCATCAGTACATCACCTTCGTTGCTTGCCATGGAAGTTGTATAAAACATACACAACAACAGTGATAAAATGATTATAATTCTTGATCGTCTCATCAATATTTCATTTATCAGTTACTCCGTTCATATTACATTTCCCTTAATGGTTATGACAACCGGTTTAGGTTGGTCATTTACATAGACGGCAACCTTTTTCAAAATCGGTCCGGGAAAGAACGGAGTTAAATCTACTCTAATTTTTATTTTGTCACCCATGTGACGTTTATATGCACCTTTAGGATATTGCACCGTGGTGCAGTCGCAATCAGTCTTTACATCGGTAATCACCAACTCACCGCTACCTTGATTAGTGAAATCAGCGAAGATGGTCTGCACACGATGTTTAGCATCAAGATTGCCCAAATTATATTGCAGCGTAGCCAGTTTCAGCTTTGGTGCTTCTTTCGCACACGACAGTGTTGCGCAGCTAACCATGAGCAACACCCACAGCAACAGGTTACTGGTTTTCCTTATATTTATCATAAACGCTTTCGACACCCTCAGCATATTCGTCAAGTAATGTAAGATACCATTTGCCATCCTTCAAAACCGGGTTCAAACAAAATGTAGTAATACCTTTTTCAGCATCGATATTGCCATCCGGGGTAATTTGTACAGCTACTTGCACCTCATTGTTCTTGTCACTACGCAAAATCATGCCTTTGACAGCGCAATCATATATCGGCATGTGCGAATAGACATCAATATATTTTTGCTTGGTTTCTTCTGACAAAGGCAGAACGCTGTCGTTACGTAGGGTATACAGCATGCTAGATGTTACGCGGAAATTCTTGTTTTTGAAATTTTCCACATAGTTGTCTACAAGGCTTTTGATCTCAGACGAGTCTTTGCTAGAATAATCAATCGAGGCCGGTTTGAGATACTCGGATCGCAATGGATCTTTCTTCTTACCAGACTTACATCCTGCAAATGTCAATGCCATGCAAAGCATGCATATTGTTAATATTTTGATTTTCATAAAGTCAAATTAAGAAAAAAAGGGAAGGAGTAAATTACCCCTCCCCTTCAAGTATGTTAATCTAATCTAGGATTAGAACTTTTTAGCGTTACTAGCAGTCTTCTTCACAGTAACAGTTACGTTCTCTGTGATATAACCCCAGATGTACTTCACGGTTACAGGAATCTTAATCTGGAATTCCTGAACAGTAGTACTCAAGTTCTTATAGGTCAATGTACCACCGTCTGCTGAAGTATAAACGAAGTCAATATTCTTAGTAACATCACCCAGAGCAACGAACGTCTTAGGATTGCTTTGACCCAAGTTGGTCATTACATTAGGATTGAGACTAATAGACTCACCGTCCTTAATACCCTCGATTGTTACGCCTTGAACTCCATAGTACTTCTCATATTCACCACCGATACCAGCAGCTTGGTTTTTGTTCCAAGCATCACGCCAGTCGGTGAACTTCAAGAGGTCTGTTGCCTTGATCTTCTGCATGGCTACATAACTTGCATCTTCAATAGTCTTATTCGCATTCACAGCATTAATTGGACGGAGGAAGCGAACGTCAAACGTATTGTTCGTCAGAGGTAATTCCTTAGCACATTCATTCTGAGCAATAATACCGATGATAGCCTTCACTACGTCGTTTGCCAATGAGTTGTGATCCTTGTAGTTCAGCAAAGCATGAGCATACTCACCATGCTGGTAAGCAATCTTGGTCTCACTTGGATCCTCAGGACTAGTAAGTTTAGCAACAGCTTGCTTAGCCTGATTACCCTTAATCTGAGCATTCAAGGTCTTACCCTTATCAGCAACTGACATAACATAAGTCTTGCCGTCGATACCCTTGTATTCCTTGCCATCGTTAGAAGCGTCGAATACAACATTGAGTTTCAACTTACCAGCTGCATATTCCTTATTCTGAGTAAGGTCTTTAGTAACCTTGATCAAAGCAGAAGCCGCAATCTTATTGCCCTTGAATACATCACCGAAGGTGTTCTCCATCTTGTCGGCAGTACCGCCAGGATTATCCTCAGGTGTCAGTGTGTTAGTATGAATCTCGTCTGTACCAGCCTTAGATGTATTGGCTTTATACCAGTAGTTAGAAATGATATTATTAGCCCACAATACCTGGCCGGCAGGAGTAGAGTCAGTACCAATGCGCTTGCCAGTCTTGAAAGTAACGAATACATCAGGATACTTAACTCTATCCTTAGACTCGTACTTCACAGCAATTTCTACATTTTCGTTCTTATCGGTAACGAAGAGTTTCTTAGCCTCAGCAGGAGTTAACTTCCAACCTAAGATACTGGTCAGAGTTCCGTCCTCAGCAGAAGTTTCGTTTCTTGTATAAGCCAGTCCGATAGGTTCTTTCATCTTCTCAAATGTCTTGCCATTGGCACTCATCTTATACTGCTGCAAAACGCCATCACTATTCTCTACTGGAGAAGTACCATAGTTAGCCTCGAATTCTTCACGAGTGATGCCCAGCATGTGATACAGGTCATATTCTGTCTGGATCCACTTGGTTTCGTACTTCCATTCTGTAGCTGGATCTACGCACTCTCCATTGTAAGAGTAGTTGTAGTCAGGACCTTGATAATCAATATGCTCGTCAGGAACAATGACAGCAGGATCCTTCTTCTCAGTAATCTTGATACGGATGTAACCATAGTCAAGCACGTTGCCCTTCTTGTCAACCAAAGATACACGTACTAAAGGTGTACGGCCAATGGTAGGACGAGCCTGTGTAGCACCGTAAGCCTGTTGTTTTCCTACATGAGCCTTGTCATACTCAGGCATCTGTGGACGGAATGTGTAACCGTCTTTAGGATTGATGGCTGCGTGAGCAGACTCAGAAGTCTCGTTAGATCCTAAGTAAAGTGCGGTAATCTCGAACTTATACTTCATTCCATTAGCTTCCAGCTCCTTGGCTGTCATCAGTCGATTCACACCCTTAGCATTGGTGTAATGAACCTCAACAAGCTTGCGGAGATCCAAAGTCTCGTTGAAGTTAACAGAATCCTGAGGACCGAACTTTCCGCTTCTAGCAGCTTCAAACACATGCTGCATCAACAGCTGGTGGTGTTTGTGGTCTTTGTCAGGACCGCCTAATACAGACTTGTGTTCGCTCTCAACGTTTAAGAAAGGAACGTCGTCGCCAGCGCGGTGTGCCAACTTCAAGTTCGTAATTGACTCTGCATACAAGGTGGCATAATCAGAAGTAATGGTTCTTTCTGCCACTTCATTATTCTTGTTCAAGGTTACGCCAGGAAGTGTTACCTGTGTTGCGAAAACAGTAACCATCTGGTTTTCTTTGACAGACTTAATCTCCTCAGGTTTTGTTACATCCAGATTAACCTGTAGCATGCCATTCTCTACCTTCCAGTCAGCAACGGACAAACCAGCATCGGCAGCACGAGTATTCTCATACTCCTTATCACCAGAGAGCACATTAACCTTAGCAGTAGCTTTGTCCAATACAGCAGTAGATGGATTCATGTGGTAGTTTGCTACAAAAGCAAGTACGCTTGAACCTGGCTTCTTGTCGTAACGCTCAGCCTTGTCGTAACCCTTAGTCTCTTTCACATTCCATACAGCAGCAGGCAATGTGTAAGCGTCGTACTTCAAGGTTTGAATCTTCGTAGCCTCAATACCATAATAGTATGAATCTGGAGCGAATACGATGCTGCGCAGTTCGGTTGGCAACAACACATTCAACACGTTAATGTTCTTGTTTACCTCGTCAACTCTATCAGACAATGCCTTAGCATCTGCCTTGAGCTGTGAGATTTCTTCAGACAATTTCTTATCCAAAGCTTTCTTAGCCTCTTCAATCTTGTCATAGATCTTCTTGATGTCAGCTTCTGACAAGCCTTGCTTCTCAAGAGCCTCTAAACGAGTCTTGTAACCTTCAAGAGCATCCTTCTGCTCATCGATGTCAGCTTTAAGGCCGTTTTGAGCTGTCTTCACATCGTCAAGACCAGCCTTCAGATCTTTGATTTGCTTCAAAGGCTCCACAAGACTACTTTCTACAGCAGCTACCTTACCAGCCAACTCTTTCAGCTCATCCTTACTTGCCTTGCCTTCCAAAGCCTTGTTAACTTTTGACAAAGCTTCTTCGGCAGTCTTTACACGAGCCTCCAAGCCAGATACATCAGCAGCAAGCTTGGTAACCTTTTCGGTAATCTGTTTTGCTTGAGCTTCACCAGCTGTTTGCAGCTTGGTAATAGCCTCTTGCAGTTGTGCATCCTTGGCTTCCAACTGCTTCTGCAAGTTGGCAATCTCGGTCTGCAACTCTGTCTTTAACAGTCTTGAGCGGAGTCAATGCATCAATCTGCGTCTGCAAATTATTGATGTCATCATCGTAATCCTTACAAGATGTAAACGTACTCATAGAAGCCGTAACTAAGGCTCCCATCAGCAGCGTACTTAAGATTTTCTTTCTCATACGATATAAAAATTAAATAAAACAATAAAAATTAAAATATATACTAGCTAATATTGCATTGGATTCTAGTCAAGAAGCCAACACAAATAATTTTTTCATACCAATAAACGTCATTTATGTACATAGTAACCGTATTTCAGGCAAATTATTTTGGTGCAAATATATAGATAAATATTAGAACAAACAAATAAAATGCATCTTTTTTTTAATTTAGTCAAAATTTTTATTCAAGCCTATTTTATGAAGCAGAATCCGTCAGTTATATTTACATTTCCGCATAACAGAATGTGATTACATAATTGAAATGGTATTGTAATGTTCACAAATTATATATAAATTTCACAGAATAGGTTAGTTGTTTTCTTGTTTTACCTGAAAATGAAGTTAAGATGAACACCAGTTTCACGGAAGGCTGACGCCCCACTACGCCATGGCTGATTCAATTTCATCCATGGCGCATGGATTGGCATCATTAGAATTCCGCATTCTTCGGTGTACGCGGGAATGGGATAACATCCCGAATGTTCTGCATGCCGGTCACGAAGAGGATTAGGCGTTCGAAGCCCAGACCAAAGCCTCCATGCGGACATGTGCCGTATTTACGCGTGTCGAGATACCACCACATATCTTTCATCGGAATATGGCGACGTTCGATTTCAGAAGTCAGTTTCTCAAGACTTTCCTCTCTCACCGAGCCACCGATGATTTCTCCTATCTGTGGGAATAGCACATCGGTACCTTGAACGGTCTTGCCATCCTCGTTAATTTTCATGTAGAAGGCCTTGATCTCCTTGGGATAGTCGTACATGATAACTGGCTTCTTAAAGTGGTGTTCTACCAAGAAACGTTCATGCTCACTGGCCAAGTCCATTCCCCATGATACAGGGAACTCAAATTTATGTCCGTTGGCAGCCGCCTCTTCCAAAATCTTGATACCGTCTGTATAAGTCAATCGCACGAAATCATTCTTCAAAACGCCCTGCAACCGTTCCAGCAAGGTTTTGTCGATCATCGAATTGAGGAAATCAAGATCGTCCTTGCAGTTGTCCAAGGCCCATCGTACACAGTATTTAATAAAGTCTTCCTCGAGATCCATCAAGTCGGGCAAGGCGATGAAAGCAATCTCTGGTTCAATCATCCAGAACTCAGCCAAGTGACGCGGCGTGTTTGAATTCTCGGCTCGGAACGTAGGCCCGAAGGTATAAATCTGTCCCAAAGCCGTGGCTCCCAACTCACCTTCCAACTGTCCGCTCACCGTGAGGCTGGTCATCTTACCAAAGAAATCATCTTCGTAGCTTACCTTTCCATCTTCTCCCTTTTTCAAATCATTGAGGTTCTGCGTGGTCACTTGAAACATCTCGCCAGCGCCTTCAGCGTCTGAGGCTGTAATCAAGGGTGTGTGGAAATAGAAGAATCCATGTTCGTGGAAATATTGATGGATGGCGAAGGCCATATTGTGGCGGATGCGCATCACGGCGCCAAAGGTGTTTGTGCGCAGGCGCATGTGAGCATGCTGACGCATGTACTCAAACGACTGTCCTTTCTTCTGCATGGGATAGTCGCTACCACACAAGCCATAGACCTCGATGTCCTGGCATTGGATTTCCACGCTCTGTCCCTTGCCTTGGCTCTCTACCAAGGTACCGGTAACACAGAGGCAAGCGCCTGTTGTAATACTCTTCAACGTATCGGCATTGATCTTTGACGGATCAACAACAATCTGTATATTCTTGATGGTAGAGCCGTCGTTCAAGGCAATAAAATCAACGGCCTTACTACTGCGATGGGTGCGCACCCATCCCTTTACCACCACTTCTTTTCCAAAGTCGGTGCTCTTCAGAACATCAACAACTTTTGTACGTTTCATTATTTTTATTAGTTTACAAGTTTACGAGTTTACGAGTTCACAAGTTAATACCGTGACTTGGTGTCATACGCAGTCGACCATGTGCGACATTATAGAACTGTTTACGAGTTTACGAGTTTACGAGATAACGAGTTTACAAGCTAATACCGTGACTTGGTGTCATACGCAATCGATTATAGGGCGACATTATAGAACTGTTTACTAGTTTACTAGTTTACAAGTTTACGAGTTTACAAGTTAATACCGATGAGTTGTTGTCATTCGCAGTCGATTATAGGGCGACATTAAAGAACCATCAACTCGTGAACTTGTGAACTTGTCAACTTGTCAACTATACATCTCAACTACTCAAATGCTCCCATGCGAAGTATGTTCACCTCTTCTTCTGTCAAGAACCGCCAGTCGCCTCGGCGAAGGTTTTTCTTGGTCAAGCCAGCGAACTGAACGCGATCCAACTTGATGACGCGATAGCCCAGACTCTCGAAGATGCGACGAACGATACGATTCTTACCACTGTGAATCTCGATGCCCACCTGGTTTTTATCGGTTTCATGCGCATACTCAATGGCATCTGCATGCACCTCTCCGTCTTCCAGCTCGATACCTTCTGCTATCTTTTGCATGTCGTGAGCCGTCACATTCTTGTCCAGGAACACATGGTACACCTTTTTCTTTAAATACTTGGGGTGGGTCAGTTTGCTGGCCAGGTCACCATCGTTCGTCAGCAACAGCACACCCGTGGTGTTGCGGTCCAGACGTCCAACCGGATAGATGCGCTCGGGACACACGTTCTTCACCAAATCCATCACCGTCTTACGCTGCTGCGGATCATCGCTGGTGGTGACGTAGTCCTTCGGCTTGTTGAGCAACACATAAACTTTCTTTTCCAGAGATACCGGTTGATCATGGAACACCACCTCATCGGTACGCATGACCTTGGTTCCCAACTCTGTCACCACTTCGCCGTTTACCTTGACCACACCGGCCTGGATGAACTCATCGGCCTCGCGACGACTGCACACACCGGCATTCGCCAAAAACTTATTCAGACGAACGGGTACGGTGGGGTCTACATGCTGTTCACTGTATTCAATGCGCTTCTTCAAGCTATACTTGGCATTGGGATCGTAATCGGGCGTACGCTGACGATAGCCACCACGATTGTTGTAGCCGCCATACTGCTGTCTGCCCCTATTGCCGTAGCCACCCCGATTGTAGCCACCCTGCTGACGAGGTTGATACCCACCTTCGCCATCGTCGTTGTAACGTGGACGATAACCGCCCTGCTGACGGGGTTGATAGCCGCCTTTGCCATCGTTGTTGTAACGTGGACGATAGCCACCCTGCTGACGAGGTTGGTAGCCACCTTCGCCCTCATTGTTATAACGGGGACGATACCCACCCTGCTGACGAGGTTGATAGCCGCCCTCACCATCGTTGTTGTAGCGCGGACGATAACCGCCCTGCTGGCGAGGTTGGTAACCCTCACTGCGATAACGGGGACGATAACCGCCTTGCTCACCATGCTGATTGAAGCGGGGACGATAAGCACGTTGCTGTGCGCCACCCTCCTCATTGGTCTGCAAATTGCTTCCAAATCCTTCAGGACGGAAGCCCCCTGCTTGGTTTAATCGCTCTGGGCGATTACTGCTGTATGTTCGTTGACTTTGGATTCGGGGACGACGTGTCCGCTCTCCTCCGCCATGATAGTCGCGTTGATTGTTGTCTGCGTGATTTTCGTAGCCCTCCCGAGCTGAATCGCGCTGTGCTGATGATTGTTCTTGAAGATTTTTGTTTAATTCTGAATCCATAATTCTAATTCTTTTTCTTATTTTACCATAAGCCTCACGGCCTTATTTCTACTTTCTCGAATGGAGATGACCAGCACCGAGCGAGCCATCCCTTTAAAATCATTTTTGTTACTTTCTACCTTATTATATATATAACTACTTATTATTTTGATTTCACGCTATCACATGTAGCCTTCATATTTTCTCAACGAGCCTATTATACGCCTGTATAGTTGTGAGGTGTAATGGCCATCAATTCGGCTTTCACCTCATCGCTGACATTCAGTCCTTGCACGAATTCGTGAATGGTTTGTTCGGTCATTTTCTGATTGGTGCGCGTCAGGGCTTTCAATGCCTCGTAAGGATGTGGATAAGCCTCTCGGCGAAGAATGGTCTGAATGGCCTCTGCCACGACAGCCCATGTATTGTCCAAATCCTCACTAAGTCGGTCTTCGTTCAAGATGAGCTTGCGAAGTCCTTTCAGCGTACTTTGAATGGCGATGACGGTGTGTCCCAATGGAACGCCCACGTTACGCAAGACGGTAGAATCCGTCAAGTCGCGCTGCAACCTGCTCACAGGCAGCTTCTGCGCCAAGAATTGCAGAATACAGTTGGACATACCTAAGTTGCCCTCACTGTTTTCAAAGTCAATGGGATTCACCTTGTGAGGCATGGCACTCGATCCTACTTCGCCAGCCTTGATTTGCTGTTTGAAATATTCCATCGAGATATACATCCAGAAATCTCTGTCCAAGTCGATGATGATGGTGTTGATACGGCGGATGGCATCAAACACTGCCCCCATGTTATCGTAATTACTGATTTGGGTGGTAAACTGTTCACGGTGCAGTCCGAGCGCTTCTTCTACGAAACGGTTGCCAAATACTTTCCAATCGATGGACGGATAAGCTACATGATGCGCATTGTAATTGCCGGTTGCCCCGCCAAACTTCGCACTCATCTTGCAGGCTTTCAACTGTTCCAACTGCTCGCGCAGGCGGTAGGCGAACACCATGATTTCTTTACCCAAGCGGGTTGGCGACGCAGGCTGACCGTGCGTTTTGGCCAACATGGGAACATCGTTCCATTGTTCCGCGTATTGCTCCAACTGACCAATCAGCTCTTCCACCTGCGGAACAACGACCTCAGCCAGAGCCTCTTTGATAGACAGTGGTACACTGGTGTTATTGATATCTTGCGACGTTAAGCCAAAATGGATGAATTCCTTGTAAGCGTCCAGTCCGCCAATCTTGTCAAATTCTTCCTTCAGGAAATACTCCACGGCCTTGACGTCATGGTTGGTCGTACGCTCGATATCCTTGACACGCTGGGCGGATGTTTCATCAAAATGGCGGTAAACATCCCGCAAACGACTGAACAGCGCGGTGTCGAACGATGCCAACTGCGGCAAGGGCAACTCGCATAACGCGATGAAATATTCCACCTCAACGCGTACACGATAACGAATAAGTGCGTACTCAGAAAAATAATCGGCCAAGGCAACCGTCTTGTTCCTATAACGTCCATCTATCGGTGAGATGGCAGTCAATGCATCCAGTGTCATATCTACAATCTTGTCTTAGGCGACAAAATTACGAATTAAAATCGATATAGCACGTGAAGTTTCCGTAAAAGTTACTTAAAATAATATGTACAAACGCCTAATTCGGTTGCTCTAGTCTTAACATCTCTGATTGTTATGCCAATACGAGATATGCTAAGACCCTCTTTTATATATTGTAGCGAAATAGGCTTTCCATAGAATGCACAGAGCATCTGCAAGCATACGGCTCCACAGTCTGTACTCTCCATTTGCCAAAACAATTTAAATTTTTTCAAAACTCGCTTTTAATAATTAATATCAATTCCTCGTTCTATTCCCTCATTGTTCAAGGAACGTTTGGTATTGTTTCGTTTCTTGCCAAAATCAAGTCTATAACTCACGCCCAACAACAGCATATTAGCATTGTCCCTGATACATTGGCTGTATTCTTCGGGATGGACGTCTGATACGACGATATTCTCATAAACACTGCCTCGCTTTGTGAACATGTCCACCCCTGTAAGTGAAAAGAGCCAGTTCTTATGCTTATACTGGACCTTGACTGTGTTCCACCTATCCTTTGTGCTGTATGAGTTTCCTGACAAATTATAGTCGGGCTGTATCTGATACATAGCAGTTATGAGCCAATTTCCGAAAGACAACGCCCCATTCAGGGATGCGTACAGCCGATTCCTGACATAACTCTTATCCGTCATGGTGATATGCAAATTATTCCAACCTACGTTCCCCCATACTGTCGCAAACCCGAAAAGTTCTTGTGCCGCTAAGTTCAACTCAAGATTGAATTGGTCGTCGTGCTGTCCGTTAACAGGGCGACTCATAAACATGTCATAATACGGACTTGAAACATCACTGATATAGCTATAAGCGTAGTAGATAGGCTTCTGTGTCCTGCTGTAAGAAGCCCACAAGGAACCCGTAAAACGTTTATCGGCATATCGTACATACACCCTGTTCCTAATATAGGAAGACGGTTTCAGGTCTGGGTTACCCTGCCGGATGGTAATGTCGTCAACCCTTTGTATCAAGGCAGACTGCTGCGTAACTGACGGCAACGACGGTTCGAGCATCAGCAGATAATTCAACGTCAGACGTTGTGATAGCGGATAATTGGCAACGATGTTTGATTTCAGCCTTACAGCATCTGTCTTGTACGAGTTGTTGTTGGCATGATTGTAAATGCCAATAGCACTTAGACTGTAACCCAAACGCTTGATTTTTCCCTGGAGTTGACCATACATCGACAGCCTGTTCTGAGTGATTTTACCCTTACCTAAAATCCCATTCTCTGTCTGTTCGTTGTCGGTACTGTTATAATACTCCTTGATTCCCAAGGCTGCGACAAGGTTCTTGAGGGTTTTAGAATACATAATATCGGCAGTTAAACGCCACGACTTATCGTTTGTTAGCGACAGTACGGAATCATCGGGCAACGAACTTTGATATAAGTTGATGTATCGACGGTTATAATCGCCCGACCCATATATGCCATACACATTGGCTTCAATATATTGTGTCTCGTCTATCTGCTTCCTAAAGAACAAATCGATACTGGGTGAACTGTATTTCAATTTTTTGTGCGTCAGGTTCTGATATTGTGACAGGTTACCCATGTATTGCTGCGTGTTCCATGAATCTTCATCCATCTTTTGATTCTCAATTCCAAAACCGGCCTTTGCCGCAAAAACCGTATTAGGATCATGCATATAGGTATAACCCAATGATATCGTATTCCACCAGTAGCGGAAGTCGCCGGGTATTCCGTTTCTTTCTCTCAAGACTGGGGCATTCCGTCCGATAAACTCACTGGAAGAGTTTATTTCCCTCTCATCGTAATCTCTCCAGTTGGTGCTATAATTGAGTTCCCATACGGATTTCTTGCGATAATACCCCAAACCAATATTGCCATTGAGAAAACCTGCATTAGCCCCTGTCAGCACATTGGCGATGACCGATCCCCCATCACCTCTCGGATTGAGTATCACATTAATCACCCTGCGGTTTTCATATCTTACGTCAGGATTGTCATGGTATTCAATACGTAAGATACGTTGCGGGTTTAACGCCAAGAAATGACTTAGGCTACACGGTCTTCCGTTAATCTTAAAAACAGGTGTCGCATTATCCACCTGAACCGATTGCAAGGACTCGTTCACCGTCAGTCCCGGCATTTTATATTGCATGTCGCTCAACAGTGACAAACCGTTGGCTGCCCGATCCAACTCCTTTCTTGACGGGATGATGATATACCTGTCCGGCTTTTGAATGACCGTTTGGGCAGTGACAACAACCTCTCCTAAACTCACTTCCATGGGTTTAAGTTCTATTGTACCCAAATCTACAAACTCACCGTCAGTACCAGATATCCTGATGTAGACCGTGGTATAATCCTCTTTCGATATTTCGATTGCCAATATAGAATCGGTAACGTTTGCCGATGAAAACTTCCCCGATGGGTCGGTTTCAACCCCGACAACCACCTTCTTCATACTGTTACGTCCGATAACCAAGGCTTTCCGTATCGGTTTACCCTTTTCGTCAACCACAAATCCTTTTACTACATATGCATGCAAGAATATGGATTGCAATAACATAACCAAAACAAAAAATATCTTTCGCATAGCCTAATTTTATTGTTAGTATAATTGAGAACAAGAGTTCTATATAGTTAATGAGAAAAATGGTTGAGTTCTATCATTCTATTCCATCTGAACTTTATATTAACGTGAGTTCGATAATTATAAGTGTCTATAAATTTGGTGATTAGCGAAATTTGTTATACCTTTAAGGTGTTGTGTTACAAACAATTACAAACAAAAATCGCTATAATCACCGAGGACAAAGTTACTGAAACATTTTGTATGGCAGATGATTTCTGCAAGTTTTTTGATGCAATGGTGGCAAAATATACGCGGCACTGTCAGTCAGAGTTGAGGTTGCTCATGAGTTAATGAAATCTCGAGTAGTGTCTTTCGTTGATATTTTTTACCAAATAACGCCCTAAAAATGGCACTTGAAAACTTTCAATATAGAGAAAAACAATAGGCTGGGAGGATGCAAATGAGAGATGATTGGACAAGAAAAAACACCATACCAAATAAAAGCAATGAGTTTATCCAGCAAGAAGCATCCTTTTGACCCGCTACCTACACGCTGTTGGGCGTTAAAAGCATGTCAATATCAGCCGTTAACACCTGCTTTTGGCGGGTAAAAAGCAGAAAACGAGGCTGCATAACAACACCGAAAACATATAAACAGCTGTGTATGAACAAGATACAAAAGTCGCTCATGCTTGGCGTATTTACGTCCACGAGGCGGGTTGATTATCTACACGCCAAATATGAAGAGGCAAGGTGTCAAGAAAAATTCCTATTCTATGCCTCGCAGATGCCCCGTTGACGCTCACCTGCATGAAATGAGTCTGGGGCATTTTTTTGCTCATCTTTTGAATATTCATCCGACCAGAATTGGCTCACGTCTTGCCGAAAAAAGAAAGCCCAAGAGCAGGTTTACTGCCCTTGGGTACTTCTGGCCTTTACTTTTTCAGTAAAGCCTTATTTACATTCACAAAATAGCCAGCCTGATGGCTTTAGTATTCGTCTTCGTTAAACAGGAAATCTTCTTTGGTAGGATAATCGGGCCAAATATCTTCGATACTGTCATAAACATCTCCCTCATCCTCTATTTCCTGCAAATTCTCCAGCACTTCCAGTGGAGCACCCGAGCGGATGGCATAGTCAATCAGCTCATCTTTCGTTGCAGGCCAAGGTGCATCTTCAAGTTTAGAAGCTAGTTCAAGTGTCCAATACATAGTTTATCAAAATTAGATGTTAATCATTTTGCGTGCAAAAATAATGATTTTTCTATAATCACCAAGAAAGTTCCCACTTTTTTTCCATTACATTCTCATTAAAGTTGATTTTTCTGGCCAAGACAAACAAATAATCGGACAGTCGATTCACAAAAGCGAGGATTTCCAACTGTATGGGATGTGCTTCGTTCAACGAAACCATGCGCCGTTCTGCACGTCGACACACGGTTCTGCACACATGAGCCTGCGCGCTGGCAGGACATCCACCTGGCAACAAAAATGTTTTCTGGGGCGGCAAGGCTTGCGTCATTCGGTCAATCTCTTGTTCCAGCTCGTTCACCTCATCTGGCTGTAAGCGATAATGATTGGCCTGAGCCGGATGCTGCGAATCGCAGGCCAGATAACTGCCGATGACGAACAAGTTGGACTGTATGCGCTGAACGAAAGACTTGTCAGCAGCATCGGTCAGCAAGGTATCTAACACACCAAGATGCGCATTGAGTTCGTCCAACGTTCCGTACGTTTCAATGCGCAGGTCATCTTTCTTCACCCTGGCACCGCCAATGAGTGCCGTAGACCCCTTGTCGCCGGTCTTTGTATATATTTTCATTGCATCTGATATTTAGGACGGTTCTATAAATTACCGCCGTAAAGTTTTTTGTATGTTGGTCGGTTTACGTTTTGTCATCTTGCGGTCTCTTTTTAGTTCAATTTGCTTGTTCGTTCAGTCGTATAGCCCGCTATACTCCTTCAATCACAAACAAATTGAACACAAAAACAGACTCGCAATCTGAAAAAGCTAATTCATAGAACCGCCCTTTAGAAATTGATGATATAGACTTGTTTGCTTTTGGTATGATCGAAGAAAATGATTCCGCAATCATAGAGATCAAAGGCCACCCCGGTACGTGCGTCGTTGACCAGCTCTTTCCAGCGCACTTTAGCCTTTTTAGAGGCGTAAATTCCCTCAACGATGAGTATCGAACGCTCGTGCGCCCTACTAACAAAGGCTTCGCACATCGGCCATCGGTCATCCTCCATGGCCGTTACCAACACGTCTGACGCCGCAACCTTGTCCACCTCACCTACTTCATGGACATCAACGAGGCTGGCCGTGCGGCATCCTGCCTGGACATAAGCGCAGTAAACATCATTTTGATGCGTACACAGCGCCCACTGCCTGGCCTGTGTCGCATGGGCTATGCGAAAGTACAGGCGTGCCAGCTTCAGCGTCAACCGGTCTTGCCGCGGGAATGCTTGCTTCAAATCAGTGTAAGCATCATAAGAATAATGCGCATTGATGACCTCTCTGTCAAACCGATAAGCCGACGGCGACTGTATGCCAAAGCCCTGCGAATGTGTGAAACGACGCATGAAAACCGTGCTCCGCTTGAACCAATAACGTAGGGAAGACAAACCGTTAACCATGATTCTTTCTATTTGGAAATAAACAAGATAGCCTCAGCCGAGTGTGTATAAAAGCAAAAAGAGAGGCGTTCCATCTCGTGAAACACCTCTCTCATGATGTAATATCTTATATGAAATAAGATTCAAATAAATTACTCAGAAACCTGAACAGTAGCACGACGGTTGAATGAGATTGGAGAAAGCTCATCAACACCACCGTTACCCTTGGTAGAGATGTTGTCGCGGCTTACGCCCATCTTAACAAGCTCGTTAGCAACTGTCTTGGCACGCTCTTCTGACAACCACTGGTTGTACTTAGGCTTACCAGTTGCGCTGTCAGCATAACCGTTAACCATCAAGCGAGAGTTGTTCTCCTTAGCATACTTAGCAACAGCCTGTACGTTTACGAGATCCTTCTGAGAAGCGATGTTGGTCTTGTTGATGTTGAAGAATACAGATACAGGAGTTGTAACGAATTCCTTAACAGTAGCTGGAGTTTCAGCTGGCTTCTGGTTAGCCAACATGTCCTTCAAACGAGCGTTCTCCGCATTAGCGTCATTGAGCTGTGCATTGAGAGCGTCAATCTGTGACTGTGACAAAGCCTTGATAGCATCAACATCAGGAACGCGATCCCATGAAGCCTTACCCAAGTTGAAGGTCAAACCAAGCTCGCCATAGAAGTTGTTGTCGTGCGAATCCCATCCGCGATTACCAATTGACTTTTCGGTACCACCGTCGATATCGGTTTCCAAACGGTTCCAACCTGCCTCTAAGTGAAGAGCTACGTGTTGACCCAAACGGAATGTATTCAAGATACCAACGCTCAAGTCCATAGCATACAAGTTGTGTGTCATTGTGCGGCCAAAGCCAGCACCTGCGAATGGAATGAAGTTCCAAACACGATTTGGATTGTAACCACAAAGCATGTTGCTCAAGTTGAACAATGCATGCTCGTTCAAAATCCAATACTTGTTATCATCTCCTACTGGCTTTCCAGCCTTGTCAGCATAAACAGTCTTACCCCAAACACCCTGCAACTTTGTGCGGAGACCGAGGCCAGGTGTAAACCACTTACCTACAGCTATTGATGCAGCGGGGCTAGAACGGAAATCTTTGAATGGACTTCTATCCAAACCATTTCCATGTTCTTCGCTTGAATACCAAGCATTCCACTCACCACCTACCTGGATAAACCAGTTACTCCAGAAAGAGTTGGTTGCTACGCTATGCTTCAACGTAGGGTCTGCGTCTTGTGCCATTGAGCACATAGAAACGCCGGCAAATGCCAAAACGATTAAAAATTTTCTCATAACCTTTATTTATTAAACAATCAAAAAATATTCTTAAACAAGATAGCATATAGTGCTAATCGTGGACAAAGATAATAATAAAAATTAAATATCATCACTTTTCTCCCATAAATCAACCTTTTTGATGAAAAAAAACAACTTTTTTAATAATTCAAGTCTATTTTAGGCCTTTATGAATCGAATAAACGTTCTATTTCAGACTGTTGGAGGATGTGTAGGATAGATTTACCATCAGGAGTATAATTTACATTTTGACACCTGAACAGACTGTTGACCAAGTTTTCCATCTCATCATTATTCAGCACTTGTCCCGTTGGCAAGGCTGCACTTCGTGCCAAGCTCAAGGCCAAAGCCCGATGTACTTCTTCTACCGCGCTGGAATCTTTCTCCTTGGCAGACACCAGCATGTCGTGTATCAGTTGGACGGCATCCAGTCCTTCAATCCCTGATGGAACAGCCTGAATGGCATAATCATGATTGCCCATGTCAGTAAACTCGAAGCCCATGGCGACAAACTCTGGCTTGAGCTTGGCAAAGTTCATCGCTTCGGATGGAGAGAATTCAATCAACTCGGGGAACAGCATTTTCTGCGGATAGGCTTTCTGGTTTTTGATTTGCTGCAAATATCGTTCGTACAACACCCTGACGTGCGCGCGGTGCTGGTCTATCATCATCAATCCCGACTTGACGGCTGTCATGATGTACTGACCCTTATATTGATAATGTATAGGAGATTTGTCTTCCACCAGTTCGTCATCGCTGCCTTCCCCATTATTAGCATTCTGGTCAAAAACATTGGGCATGGTGGGCGGTTGACTGATGCTGTCGTAGAGCTGTTCCCAATGGTCTGCCGACGGCTTGGAAGCGGATTCCCCACCTTTGAATGGATTGTATTGCGGATTGTAGTTCACCTTTGGAACCACCGCACCATCGTTTCCTGGCGTATAGACGGGAATGTCGGGCTGTCCCTGCGTGTCAAATTCGATGGATGGCACATCATTGAAAAGTCCTACAGCTTCTCTCACGGCTGCGAACAGGATTTGGAAGATGGCCTGTTCGTTCTCAAACTTGATTTCAGTCTTGGTGGGATGGATGTTGACATCGATATCCTGCGCCTTCACTTCGAAGTAAATGAAATAAGGAACCTGCTCGCCTTGCGGCACCAATCGCTCAAAGGCGTTCATCACGGCCTTGTGGAAATAAGGATGCCGCATGTAGCGGTTGTTGACGAAGAAATACTGATGCGCTCCTTTTTTCTTGGACGATTCTGGCTTGCCGACAAAACCACTCAGCTTACACATCGACGTCTCCACGCCCAATGGCAGCAGGTCTTGATTGATGCGTTTGCCAAAAATATCTACAATTCTTTGTTTCAATCCTCCAGAACGGAGGTTAAACAACTCCGAGCCATTGCTGTACAAGGTAAAGGCCAACTGTGGATTGACCAAGGCAATGCGCTCGAAAGCCGAGATGATATGGTTGAGTTCTGTGGTGTTTGATTTGAGAAAACGGCGACGAGCCGGGACATTATAGAACAAGTTAGCAACCGTGAAATTACTGCCTACCGGACATGAACAAGGTTCTTGTCCCATAAATTTGGACCCAGCGATAGACAAATGAGTACCCAACTCATCTTCTTCCCGCCGCGTCTTCAATTCTATTTGCGCCACTGCGGCAATGGATGCCAGGGCTTCACCTCGAAATCCCATGGTCTGCAAGGCGAACAAATCGTCGGCCTTGCGGATTTTGGACGTGGCATGGCGCTCAAACGACAAGCGGGCATCCGTGCCGGACATTCCTTTTCCGTCATCAATTACTTGTATGGAGGTCCGTCCAGCATCCTCGACAAGGACGTTGATTTCCTTGGCGTCGGCATCAACAGCATTTTCCACAAGCTCTTTGATGACACTTGCGGGGCGTTGAATCACTTCACCAGCGGCTATCTGATTGGCTACGATGTCGGGTAAAAGTTGTATAACGTCCTTCATTCTTCTGGTTCTTTCTCCTTTTATTGTTTTCTATACGGTCAGCCCCTTCAGTTGAATGAGCAACCACAGCACAACGAACGCCAGCAACACAACGAACAGTGCTTGCAGCAACACGGTGGCTATCGAAAGAGATTTCCTTCGGTGCGCATGATAGGAAGAGCGCCTGATGGTCCCCTTCAACTGCGCTTCAGCATCATACGGTTGCTCTTCTTGTTGACCCAAGGCTGCCTTCGCACGGCGTTCCATCGCCTTCAGACGTTCTTTTCGTTCGTCCACATAGATATATTGATGCTGAAAGCCTCGGGGCTTTGGTTGCTGAAAGAAACTCATGGCGTTGCTCCTTTCTTTCGATTCAATCGTTGCAAGGGGGCTTGCTGTCGTGGTACATACTTCAGTTTGTTGCCTCCTTCTTTCCCTCGCCAACGGAATACATCATCCTTATCCTTCGGTCTGATATCCGCAAACCAGGCAAAGTCGGGCAAACGTTCCTTGTTGGCTGGTATCTGCGACATCGGATAAGAGGTGCCCACCGCCTTGGGTGTCCATATCCTCTCGAGCTGCCGGTGGTCGGCAAAATACATTTTCATCGTATCTGTTTCCAGATAGTTCATCATCACCAATGAGCTGTCCTTGTCATCAAGGGGGTAGAATACCGACAGGACATTGCTCACAGCAACCGTTCTTCTGATGTTACCATCGGTGAAGTAAGCGTGCATTTCTTTCGATGACAGTTGGTTGTAATGATCATTCTGGTCAGCCTGTTCTATCGACAATGCCTGTCCAATGACGTGTGCCTCACGAATGGTACTGTCGTTCATATACAAATGAATCTGTTCTCCCAGAAGCTGACGATTGTTGTTCCACACGATGGGATCTTGATACATAGTCATGCACGAGTCTTCCGTACTGAACACCAACGAGTCGCATACTGCCTGAAGGTCTTTTCGGTACACCCTTACCTTATGATATGCGTGCACCTTGCGGTACATGGAGTCGGTATCGATATGAAAGGTGAACAACTTCAACGTATCACCATGCATGTACAAAGTGTCCTTTTGCGAATAGTCGATGACCAGCGCGCTATCGGTGGCCACGCCTTGTCCTGTCTTTTCATTATACTGAAGATAGTTGGCCAGCAGCGAGTTTCGATTCTTCTTATCCACGAACACCACGTTGCCGTTGCCATGGCTGTCGCCCGTACGACTGTCATAGAACAGACTGTCGCCCGTAATGGTTTTCTCTCCATCCACGATGGTAGACCTGCCATACAACTGCGCCTGGTCACTCTTGGTGTGGAAAAATGCATCCTTGGTCTCCACCACACTCGACTTGGTGGTTATCTTGGATGGCCCCAGCACATGGGCAATTGATTTCTTCGTGTCATAATGCAGCGTATCTGTGGTGACGAGTCGTTCGGGGCTCTTGAGTTTCACGTTATAGTAAAACACAGCCTGTCGGGTTTCGGTGTTATATTCACCCCAGTCGGAAACCAGTCGGTCTTTCCCGTCTATCAGTGTTCCACCCTCAAAGAAATAAGCATTTTTGTACAGTCGGTCATAGTCCAAACTGTCGGTGCGCAAGACTTGTCTGCGGTGTTTCAGCACCACATTCTTCCTGGCCCGCATCACTTGTTCTTGTCCATCATAATCAGCTCGGTCGGCCACCAGCGACAGGGTGTCGCCTTGTCGGAAACGTACATGTCCGAAAGCCTGCATGGAATTGTCGGCCTCATAGAAGTAAGCACTGTCACAGGTCAGCCTGGCACCTTGATGTCTAAACGACACATGCCCTTTGAGTATCTGCGCTTCTGGGTTGGGTCCATACAGGTCATAACGCAACTCATCCGCATGCAAGAGTTCTACGCGGTCTTTCTTTTGCGTCTTTTTCTTGTTGCGTTGAGCAGGAAGAACCTGCGCTATACAAAGTCCAAACAGGCATAGACTCACGATGAACCTGATTCTATGCCCGCTCTTTGAAAGTAATTTACCTGTTCGATTGATCATCTAACCCAACCTTCGTATTCGTATTCACCCGTCTTGTAGCGGTCTTTCATCCGCACATACGTTTTCTTAATTTTATTGACCACCCAGTTATGGATAAAGTCTTGTCGTTCCTTGGCCAACACGATGTTCTGCATCACCTGATAGTCTTCCGTTATCGTGGCACGATGTCCATCGATACGATTGCGCAGTCGGATGAAGGCGCACACGGTCTTGCCGCGCTTGTTTATCATCCTAAAAGGCTTGGACACATCGCCCACCTTCATACCTTCTACCACTCGGGCCACTTCTGTAGGCAGGTCTTTCATCTGGAATCGTGAAGACAAACTTCCGGTCATCGGATCCAGATAAGCCATCAAGCCCCTGTTGTTGCGGGTATCTTTGTCATCCGAAATGAACGTTGCCACGTCACCAAAAGACAATTTCTCATCTTTTATATAAAAGCTGTCTTTGCGGAGCTGCGTTGCAATGGAATCAAGTCGCATGAGTGTTTTGTTAACCTCTTCATCAGTAACCTTCGGTTTGATTAAGATGTGGCGCACCTTGATTTTATCACCGCGCTTGTCAACCAACTGAATGATGTGAAAACCAAACTCTGTCTCTACAATCTTCGAAATCTTTTTCGGGTCTGTCAGGTTGAAAGCGACATTGGCGAACGCCGGGTCGAGCATACCACGCCCTGTGTAATCCATTTCACCTCCCTGGCGAGCAGAACCTGGGTCTTCTGAATAAAGACGCGCCAAGGTAGCAAAGGTGGTTTCACCCTTGGTTACACGCTCGGTATAGTTACGCAATTCGTCCTTCACCCGATTGATTTCCTCGGGTAAGATTCGCGGCATACGGGTAATAATCTCTACTTCCACCTCTGTTGGCACAAAGGGGATACTGTCTTCCGGCAGGTTTTTGAAATAAGCACGCACGTCAGAGGGAGTCACCTTCACATCCTCCACCAGTTTTTCCTGCATGCTCTGCACGAGCAAGTTGTTGCGGAAATCATCGCGCAACTGTGACCGCATCTGGGCAATGGATTGTCCACGATACTGCTCCAATCGCTCAACCGAACCACCTGCCATTTCAATCCATCGATTGATTTGTCGCTCGATGTTTGCGGTGACCTGTGATTCCTGCACCTTCACAGAGTCCAATTCGGCCTGATGCAAGAACAACTTCTGAACGGCAATCTGCTCTGGAATGGCAAAATCGGGGTTCCTCTTAAACTTGATGCCCTCAGCCTCAGCTTGCAAACGTGACATTTCCACATCCGATTTCATGATGGGCTCATCGCCAACCACCCAAATCACCTCATCGATGACACTCGACTCGGGAGCGCGCTGCTCCACACTTGTAGAGTCGGCTACAGGCTGCATGGCAGCCGAACCATGCGGTCGGGCACTGATTCCCAACACAACCGTGAGTGCCAGAAGGGCACAGCCTACGTTAAAAGTTTTATTCATGTTTCTTGTTTTGTCTGTTTACACCATCGCCAAACCTTAATGCTTGTTCACCGTAGCAAGCACGCTACGGTTCACGGTCACGGCATATTGTTTGCGAAGCCTTTCCACCCACTGCTTCTCCAGTTCATCTTGATAGTCAGCGACCACTTGTGCTTTCACGTCCCGGTAGTCTTTGGGGGCCTTGAGTTTTTTGCCGTAGGTGGCAGCGTATGGATAATCTTTCTCGAGCTTCAGCGGCACCTTCTTCCCAAAGACATTCCTGTCTACCAACGAATTATCACCCGCCTTGAAGATACCTTTTTCCACCTTGATGCGCAAGATGCTGTCGTTATTGAATGTACTGTGCAGTTTTTCCGTCCATTGGTCAAATGGCAGGTGTTTCACTACCTTCCGCACAGCCTTCACATCATTTTTGTCTTTTGTATAGTAGGCGATGCCCTTGAATCTCGGTTGCTCCCACTTATACCTTTTCTTGTTTTTCTTAAAATAGTCAGCCTGGCCCCTTTCATCACTCTGCGCCTTGGCCCAAACTTCTTTACTGCTGATTTCAAAGAGCAACAGTCCGTCGTGATACTCCTGAATGAGATATTTCAAGTTAGGATCTTTCGCCACCATTTCTGCGCGCTTCTTGGCCAGCACCTCGTCCGCAGTCACGTTAGGTCCGGCAGCTTTGGCCAAGGTTTCTATCTTTTGCGAGATGATTTGCTCGCGAATGCCCCGCTGCTCGATGAACCGCAAAATGCTGGTTCGCAACGAATCGTATGGGAAGAAATTGCCTTTGTCTTTCAACAACACAATGTGATAACCGGCGGGAGAAAGGAAAGGTTTGCTAAGCTCGCCCTTGCGTAGGGAGAAAGCCATGTCTTCAAACTCTTTCAGCGTCTGCCCTTTCTCTATCCATGGCAGTTCGCCACCTTGCTCGGCCGAGCCTCGGTCATCTGACAGTTGTCGCGCCAATGCAGCAAAGTCGGCTCCCTTCAGCAGGGCATTGTAAACCGAATCGGCACGCTGCTTCGCCTGGTTCTTCTTGTCCTCACCATCGGTCTGGCGAATACCAAACAAAATGTGTGCCGGTTTTACCAGTCCGCCCACACCGTCAACACGCTGCTGGCTTTCTCTGTAAATCTCACGAGCGCGCTGCTCTACATCGGCATCCGTAATCATGGCTGGCCTGATTTGCTGGTCGCGATAGGTAGCAAACTCTGTCTTGAACGAGCGAGCCGTATCCATTTTGGCAGCCTGGGCGGCCATCACCTTCAACTTATAGTTGATGAACAAGTCAACATATTCGTCAACGGTCTTCTTGTCGATTACGCCTTCCGCATTGTTCTTGTTGTAAGAATATTCAAATTCCGAACGCGTGATGGGCTGACCGTTGATGGTCATCACGACAGGATCGGTCTGCTGTGCCAGAGCCATGCTGCTACAGCAGAGCATGATGGTCAAAAGCTTTTTCATTTTTTTCATGTCTCGATGCTATTCTGTCTTCACCGGGAACTCCCGCAAAACCGTTTATTCCGGCCGGCTGTAGTTGGGAGCCTCACTGGTGATGGAGATGTCGTGCGGATGACTTTCCAAAACACCTGCGTTGGTGATGCGCACAAACTTCGCATGATGCAATTCTTCAATGGTTGCCGCACCGCAATAACCCATGCCGGAACGCAAGCCACCCATCAACTGATAAATCACCTCCTGAACGGTTCCCTTGTAAGGCACACGACCGGCGATACCTTCCGGTACCAGCTTCTTGGCGTCCGTGGTGTCAGATTGGAAATAGCGGTCTTTCGATCCGTTCTTCTGTTCCATCGCCTCCAGACTGCCCATGCCGCGGTAGCTCTTAAACTTACGACCGTTGAAAATGATGGTCTCGCCAGGACTTTCCTCGGTACCTGCCACCAACGAACCCACCATCACCGAACTGCCACCAGCCGCCAAGGCCTTCACCACGTCGCCCGAATAGCGCAGACCGCCATCAGCAATCAACGGAACGTCCGTGTCTTTCAGTACGGAGAACACGTCATAAACGGCAGACAACTGTGGAACGCCCACACCGGCCACCACACGAGTAGTACAAATCGAGCCAGGCCCAATACCCACCTTCACGGCATCGGCACCATTGTCCACCAGCAACTTGGCTGCGGCAGCTGTCGCCACGTTACCCACAACGATATCGATATTGGGGAAGGCAGCCTTGGCCTCACGCAACTTTTCTATCACGCCCTTGGAATGACCATGGGCCGTATCAATAACCACGGCATCGGCACCTGCTGCCACCAATGCTTCCAAACGTTCCATGGTATCGGCCGTTACGCCCACACCGGCAGCCACACGCAGACGCCCTTTCTCGTCCTTGCAAGCCATGGGTTTGTCCTTGGCCTTGGTGATGTCCTTGTAAGTAATCAATCCCACCAATTTGTTGTTGGCGTCCACCACCGGCAACTTCTCTATTTTATGTTCCTGCAAGATTTGTGCAGCCGCAGCCAAGTCGGTTCTGGCATGCGTAGTCACCAGATTCTCATGTGTCATCACCTCGTCGATGGCCTTGTCCAACCGACGCTCAAAACGCAGGTCGCGGTTGGTCACGATGCCAACCAGATGCCCGTCCTCATCAACAACAGGAATACCTCCGATGTGATAGCTGCGCATCATTTCCAGGGCATCCCGCACGGTCTTGCCACGACGGATGGTCACCGGGTCGTAAATCATGCCGTTCTCGGCACGCTTCACGATAGCCACCTGGTGCGCCTGTTCCTCAATCGACATGTTTTTGTGTATCACGCCGATGCCTCCCTCGCGTGCGATAGCGATGGCCATGGCCGATTCGGTGACGGTATCCATGGCGGCCGACACGAAAGGAGCGTTCATCTCGATGTGACGAGAGAATTTGGTTTTCAACTGAACCTCCTTGGGCAAAACTTCAGAATAAGCGGGAACTAACAGGACGTCATCGAAGGTAAGACCGTCCATCATAATTTTATCTGCAACAAATGATGACATATTTAGGTACCTTATTTAAAAATTTATTGCGTGCAAATTTAGCAATAAAAATCCACATCTGCCGCACTTTTCCCGTTTTTCTATGTCATTTAATTGAAATTAACGCGGCGAGCGCTGCCACATCAAAAACACACAGCAACTTGTTAGGATACCAGGCTTTTATTTGTTTTTTTAATTGTATTTGCTTGCACTTACACTTAATTTCCTCTTGTCCAATTTTGGGATTTGCAAAGATTCTGGCTATAATGAATATCCATAGCCATCCCCTGCTCCACACCGCAACAGAATCACTGTAAGTAAACGCAGCGAGAAAAAACCATAAACTCGCTATTTTTATCAATCCTTCCTATCTGGAAAATAAAAAATTATATACCTTTGCATGGTATCAATAGCTACTGACAACCTTTGCATTTGCCCGCAACCAATTGATTCTGCCATAAATTACTATTTTAAACAATATAACAATGAAAAAGTTATTTTTATTATTTTTTATCTTTTGGATGAGTGCGCCATTATGGGCTGGTAAAGTAATTACCGACAGCATACACAGTAGTGTGCTGAATAGTACGATTAAATACAACGTCTATCTGCCCACAGGGTATGAGCCAGCATCACAAAAATATCCCATTGCCTACTTGCTGCATGGTCTGTATGGCACCTATAAAGACTGGGCTATGAAAGCAAACATGAGAGAGGTTGCAGATGAATTGATTAAAGCCCAGGAGGCTGTACCCATGGTTATTATCATGCCCAACGCAGGACATCCTGATGTAAGAAATCAGTGGAACGGCTACTACAACATGCCTGGATGGAACTATGAAACGTTCTTTTTTACCGAACTAATGCCTACCGTAGAGAAAAAGTATCATACGTATACCGACAAAAAGCATCGAGCCATTATGGGACTTTCGATGGGTGGAGGTGCCAGCACCGTGTACTGCCAGCATCATCCCGAGCTTTTCTCATCGTCTTTTGCCATGAGTGCCTGGTTGGACACCAAAGAACCAGAAGTTGCCCCACATGGAAAGGACAAGTTATACTATGTCTGCAAATCGGTTCGTGACCACTCTGCAATTGATTTCATGTTGAATGCAAATGAAGCAACAAAGCAACAACTGCGCACAGTACGCTGGTTCTTCGATTGTGGAGATGATGATCCCGATGTGGGAGACTCTTTTAATCTTCACCAGCTCTGCAGCAAAGCAGGCCTCAATAGCGAACTTCGCATTCGCAATGGTGTTCACAACTGGGAATATTGGCACAGCTCATTAAGACTTGCCCTTCCATTTGTATCGATTGGGTTTAGAAATTAACGGTTTAAAAGGCGGCAGCAACCGCCTGCTCAACATCTTTTAAAAAGGCAAAAAGGCACTGATTTGACGTGCCTTTTTGCTTGTTCCATCACTCCATTCTATCTCCACATCTTCACTAAATGCCTGCCGAATACGAGCATGAGAGGTTTTGTTTGTGACGCTTTAATTTCGGGCATGATAAAAACCTTATTCACATGGCTTGTTCATCATGTTTCAGGGTTCGTGGAAAAAAGCATGGAGTTTACTGCTTCAACCCATTGACTTTGGGTGCCAAAAGCATGGAGTTTAGTCCTCTATCTCAATGCCTTTCAAATCCATCATGAATCGATGAAAAAACCGACTCGCAAAAGCGTCACCGAACGTTGCAGATGCACGAAGGGAAAAAGGCATCGGCGACGAGCCGCTATCTACTAAGAAAGGGCGGCATGCTCACCATTCCTTTCATTTCAGGAATAGTGGGAATACCGCCCCTCCATCATTATTTTCCTCCTCTCTCCCATGTTGTGTACCACATTTTCGCTTTGAATGAAGGGTGACGCCACCGTCACTTTCAAACGTTGCAAAGAGGATTCAGGGAGATGGGAAGTGTGTTAGTTGGCTAAATCAGAAATGAATTTGAGGCGCACCAAGCGCAACTCCTCCTTGGTATATATGTCGCCCAACTCTTCCATAGCCAGCTTCAAACCATCCGACTCGCTATCCAAGAAGTAGTCGTAGATTTCGTCCACATGGTCCTCGTCCATCACGTCTTCCACAAAATAGTCGATATTGATTTTGGTTCCGCTGTAAACAATGGCTTCCAGCTCGTCGAGCAGCTCGTCGAAGTCAAGTCCCAAGGCATTGGCGATGTCATCGAGTGCCACCTGCAGGTCGATGCTCTGAATGATTTTGATCTTTACCATGCTATTCTTAGCCACCGTTCGTACACGCATCTCTTCGGGTCGCTCGATGTGATTCTCTTCACAATGCGCTTTGATGAGTTCGACGAATTTAGGTCCATATCGCTTGGCCTTGCCGGCTCCCACGCCCTGAATCTGTTGCAGTTCTTCCAAGGTAATGGGATAATCGGTAGCCATCTGCTCCAACGAGGCATCCTGGAAGATGACGTATTTTGGCAGGTTGAGCTTGGCCGACATTTGCTTTCTCAGATTTTTCAGCATGCTGAAGAGCGCCGGATCGAGTACGCTGGTTCCGCCCTTTGGTGCCTCAACCTCATCGTAATCGCTGAACTCGGTATCCAATGCGACCATGAACGACACAGGTTTTTTAATGAATTTCTTGCCAGCTGCCGTCACTTTGAGCACCCCATAGTTCTCTACTTCTTTTTCGATGTATCCCGCGATGAGTGCTTGTCGGATGACAGGATTCCACATCTTGGGATCTTCGTCCTCACCAGAGCCGAACTCTTCCAACTCGTCATGCTTGTGCGAGGTGATGTCATCAGTGGCTTTGCCCATGACAAAATCAACGACATAACCTTGACGGAACTCTTCTTTGAGTGCTACGATGGCCTTGAGAATGATGAGCAGGGCGTCCTTGCCCTCGCGCCGCTCTTTGGGATGCAGACAGTTGTCGCAGCTATGGCAGTTGTCTTGCCGATATTCTTCCCCGAAATAGTGTAGCAACATCTTGCGTCGGCACACGGAAGACTCGGCGTAAGCCGCCGTCTCTTGCAGCAGTTGGCGGCCGATGTCTTGTTCTGCCACGGGCTTTCCCTCCATGAACTTCTCCAACTTTTTGAGGTCTTTCCGTGCATAGAATGCCACACAGATGCCCTCACCGCCATCTCGACCTGCACGACCTGTCTCCTGATAGTATCCCTCCAGACTTTTCGGGATGTCGTAGTGGATGACAAAGCGCACGTCGGGCTTGTCGATACCCATGCCGAAAGCGATGGTGGCCACGATGACATCGATGCGCTCCATCAAAAAGTCGTCTTGCGTTTGTGATCGAGTGGCACTGTCCAGTCCGGCGTGATAAGGTGCCGCCTTGATGTTGTTGGCCTTCAACACTTCAGACAATTCTTCCACCTTTTTGCGCGACAGGCAGTAAATGATGCCGCTCTTGCCCTCATGCTGACGGATGAACATGATGATTTGGCGGTCGATATCCGAGGCTTTTTGCCGTACCTCGTAGTACAGATTGGGGCGGTTGAACGAGCTTTTAAACTCGCGTGCATCCGCAATACCCAAACTTCGCTTGATGTCTGTGCGCACCTTGTCGGTAGCTGTTGCCGTCAAAGCGATTACAGGGGCATCGCCTATCTTGTTGATGGTGGGCCGGATGTTTCGATACTCTGGTCTGAAATCGTGTCCCCACTCAGAAATACAGTGCGCCTCATCGATGGCATAAAAAGAGATTTTGACGGTCTTTAAGAACTCAATGTTCTCCTCCTTGTTCAGCGATTCGGGTGCCACGTACAACAACTTGGTACGCCCCGAGCGAACATCGTCCATGACCTGTTGGATGGCAGCCTTGTTTAAAGACGAGTTGAGGAAATGGGCTACGCCTTCTTCTTCACTGATGCCGTTGATGACATCCACCTGATTTTTCATCAAGGCGATGAGCGGAGATACCACGATGGCCGTCCCCTCCATGATGAGTGACGGCAACTGATAGCACAAGCTCTTACCTCCACCGGTGGGCATGAGCACAAATGCGCTGTTGCCAGCCAGAAGATGTTTGATGATGGCTTCCTGCTCGCCTTTGAAAGCATCAAAGCCGAAATAAAGTTTTAATTTCTCTGTAAGATTAACCTTCTCTGCCATAGTGTTTCATTAGTGCCGGTGCGTTCGGCGGGGATCAGGTCCTTCCCGCCGAACAGTCCGGCTTAGATTATCGCTTTTGTGTTACACAGTGCGGCTGTTTAAGCCGACTCCAATTTCTGTAGATGAGCCTTGTCGAGTTGCTCCTGGGTGTATTTGAGGGTCACTTTGAAGCTCTTGACACGCTTGGAGGGGATTTCGAACATGGCGTCCATCATCACCGACTCCACGATAGAGCGCAAACCACGCGCACCTAATTTATACTCAACCGCTTTGTCAACCATGTAATCGAGCGCATCTTCGTTGAACGTCAACTTGATTCCGTCCATCTCAAACAGCTTGATATATTGCTTCACAATCGAGTTTTTGGGTTCTACCAAGATCTTGCGCAACGCCTCTCTGTCCAAAGGATTCAGATAGGTGAGCACAGGCAGACGGCCAATGATCTCGGGAATCAGTCCGAACGACTTCAAATCTTGCGGCAAGATATATTGCATCAGGTCGCCCTTGTTGATGTTCCGCACGTTCTGCACCGAGTTGTAACCCACCACATGCGTGTTGAGCCGCTGCGCTATCTTGCGCTCGATGCCATCGAAAGCTCCGCCACAGATAAACAGGATGTTCTTGGTGTCTACGTGGGTATAGTCTTGGTCGGGATGCTTGCGGCCACCTTTTGGCGGCACATTCACCATGGTACCCTCGAGTAGCTTTAGAAGTCCCTGCTGCACACCCTCGCCACTCACATCGCGTGTGATGGATGGATTGTCGCTCTTGCGGGCAATCTTGTCAATCTCGTCAATAAAAACGATACCCCGTTCGGCGGCCGGCACGTCGTAATCGGCCACCTGCAACAGGCGCGACAAGATGCTTTCCACATCCTCACCCACATATCCTGCCTCGGTAAACACCGTTGCATCGACGATGGTGAAAGGCACATCGAGCAGTCGAGCAATAGTCTTGGCAAGCAACGTCTTACCCGTTCCCGTTGAGCCCACCATGATGATGTTGCTCTTCTCAATCTCCACGCCGTCATCATTTTTGGGCTGCTGCAACCGCTTGTAATGGTTGTACACTGCCACCGACAGATAACGTTTGGCGTCATCCTGGCCGATGATGTATTCATCGAGATAAGCCTTGATTTCCTGTGGTTTGGGAACCTTCTTAAGTTTGAAGGGCTGATCACTGGCGTGCTGTTCCACTTCTTCATCCAGCGCCCCGGAAGCCACGGCTATCTGGTAAGCCTGCTGAACACAATCCTCGCAGATAAATCCGTCAGCTCCCGTGATGAGCAGTCGTACTTCTTGCTCGTTTCTTCCGCAAAAACTACACTTTTTCTTAATCGTTGGCATTTTCTCCTTTTTGTTGTTTCCTAACCAGCACCGTGTCAATCATGCCATATTCCTTCGCCTGCTCAGCGTCCATCCAGTAGTTTCGGTCTGAATCTCGGTAGACTTTCTCGTACGGTGTGTGCGAGTGATTGGCGATGATGGTGAACAGTTCTTTCTTGAATTTGATGATCTCCTTGGCTTCAATCTCGATGTCAGAAGCCTGTCCCTGCACGCCTCCGAGTGGCTGATGAATCATCACTCTACTGTGCGTCAAGGCGCTACGCTTTCCTTCCTGTCCTGCTACAAGGAGTACGGCCGCCATCGAAGCCGCCATACCCGTACAGATGGTTGCCACGTCAGACGAGATGAACTGCATGGTATCGTAGATACCCAAGCCCGCCGTGACGCTTCCGCCAGGACTGTTGATGTAGATGGAGATGTCCTTACCGCTGTCTGCGCTATCGAGGTACAACAACTGTGCTTGCAAGGTGTTGGCCGTATAGTCGTCAATCTCCGTGCCTAAGAAGATAATTCGATCCATCATCAGGCGCGAGAACACATCCAACTGCGTTACATTCAGCTGACGCTCCTCCAAAATATACGGGTTAAGATATCGCGCTTGACTCTTGATGACATCATCAAGCACCATGCCATTCATCCCCAAGTGTTGGGTGGCGTATTTTCTAAAATCATTCATTTTGTTTTTATCCTTTCTCATTATAATATAAAAGAGGTTATCGACACTTTTAAAAACCTCGATTATACAAAGTTAATAAAAAAAGTCGATAACCTCTTGTTACAAGAAGTTTTTTAAGTGAAAAAACGTTATTTCTCTTCCATCATCTTCTGAAAGTCATCCAGTGAAATTTCCTTTTCATTCAATTTCACAGCGTTTTTCAAGGCCTGTGTCAGCTTCGTGTCTACTGCACGGTCAATGAAAGCATCTACGCTCTCTTGCTTTTTCAGCAAATCGTTGACATAATTGTCGATATACTCATCGGGAACATTGCTCATACCATATTGAGCGAACTGGGCACGAGCGGCAGCACGCGCCACCTCTTTGATATCTTGGTCTTCTACCTTGATATCATGTGCTTTCACCAACTGCTCTTTAATCAGATGCCAAGTGAGCTGCTTGATGCTCTCGTCATAATTCTTTTCTACAAACGCCTCATCCTTATCGGGATTGTTTTTACGCATGATGCGCTTCAACAGTTCGTCAGGATATTCCAGTTTTCCAACCTTCTTCTCGGCATAAGCACGAGTATCCTGCAAGAATTTGTAGTCGCTTTCGCCCTCGAGTTGTGCCTGCAAGCCCTCGGCTATCTTCTCACGGAATTGCTTTTCATCTTTCACAGCGTCCTTGCCGTAGATGTTATCGAACAATTCCTGATTCACCGCATGGTTTTGGAAACGATTGATCTCGGTGATTTGATAACTGAAATCGCCTTCATGGTCTTTCACCTGTTCTTTATCAATCTTCAAGAACGAAGCCAATTCTACATCGCTGGCGTAAGCCTTACGAGGATTAAAGGTGATGATGTCACCCAACTTGGCGCCATCAAACTTCTTCTTTTCCTCTTCCACCTTAATATAAGAGGGCATCAACACGGCTGCCTCAACCGTCAGACCACCTTCCTTGGTGCTGCCTTGCTCATCGAGTTCGCGCAAATCACCCTTCAGCATGTCATTGCCTTCAAACGTCTCTGCTTTGACATACTCGCCCATCCGAGCGGCAAACGAATCAACCTGCTGGTCAATCAGCTTGTCGTCAACCTGTATCTTGTAATAATCAATCTTGTTCTTGCCATTGAGCTCAATCTTGAATTCAGGCGCTACGGCGATATCAAAAACAAAGGTATAAGGAGCATCCTTCTCAAGATCCACCGCGTCGTGTTTCTCAGATGCCAGAGGTTCGCCCAGCATCGGGATATTGTTCTCTTTGATATAATCGTAGACCTTTCTGCCCACCAGTTTGTTGATGACGTCCATCTTAACGGCGGGTCCATACTGACGCTTAATCATTCCCATCGGAACCTGTCCGGGACGGAAACCTGGCATGTTGGCCTTCTTACGATAATCTTTCAATGTCTTCTCGACATCCTCTTTGTAATCGGACTCTTCGACAGTCACGGTCAACTGACCATTGATCTTGTCGGGATTCTCAAATGAAATATTCATCTTTAACGTTTTGATTTATGATTATTTTTGTTGTTTTCAAATGAATGGCAAAATTACGCATTTTTACCCTAATCTCCTAACTTCACTATGAATTATTTGATTTTTTAACGCAATTGCGGCAAAATAATCAGCTATAAATCAGACTGTTATTAACTCATGCAGATATGCACACAAACCTATTGCTTTAACCGCCTAAACCCATTGTACAAAGGGGCTAAAAGACATGCTTTAAGAATCACGAACCATCGCCATTGTGCTACTTAGCAGATATTGAAAATAAAAGGCATGCTTATATCTTCATTTATTTTCTTTTTCCTGAGGGCTGTTTTTCTTGTTTTTTTGTTGTGGAATCAGCTCTACAGCCTCTGCTGTCATGAATGGCATCACTTTATCATACGGCAATGTAAAACTTGGCATGCCATACACATAGGCAGCTATCTCGTATGGCTGATAGAGAAAAAAGAGACCATTTTGCCGCATGACAAGATGATCGGCAGGCAAGGGTATACGTTTTACAAACAGCATGTCAGAAACTTTCACGTTGAAATTCGGCGTAATCTCTTGCCCTAAATAGTCTTTAAGACCTTCGTACATCAATGCCTGCATCTTGTCAAGTTGAGCAGAATCAATGAGTTGTATCACCTTTCCGTCGGTTTTTCTAAAAGTGCGTGCACTCTGTAAGTGTCCACCATGCGCCCCGCCCATGAAGTTTTCAAATGCAATGCAATAGGTAAGAGCCTTGTCAGATTCCCATACCGCGCTGCCAACGACTTCTTGAAACATGAGCATATCTGACCTTGTGCCAAATTCGTTCACCCAACTTTCAAACCCAGCGGTGTATTCTTTCATATAATGGGACAGCAAGCCCCTACCGTCTGTGATATCACCGCGATAGGTGTGAACACGAACCTCGGCATCGTTTGTCATATCTATATTGGGACAGAAATATGAAAGTTTTTCAGATAGATACCGCCCAATACTCTCTCTCACACCCTTTGAACCGCTGACTGGGAACTGAAATGTAAGGGAGTGCGTGTAAGCAGAATCTTTTAACACACTGTCGCGCAATGTAACAAACACCAATGAGTCTTCCGTGTCTGACACGATGCTGTCACCTACCGTAGCCATTTGACTGTTTTTCTTCGCAGAGTTGTTGCAACTGGCAGCCACAAAGGCAAGCACAGCTATACACAATCCCAATAAGACACGGTTTCTTTTCACCTTGAATAAATAACAATAAAACTTCTTTGCCATCGTTTTACAAGTTTATTCCTCATTTTCGGCCTGTTTCACTTTCTTGAATAAATCGGAGGCGAAGACCAGGTCATTCAGCTTCTTGTTGTCCGAATTTGCCACATTATCTTTGTTGCCCGTCCACTCCACGTGGCCTTGATAGATGAAAGTGATATGCTCGCCAATCTCCATCACCGAGTTCATGTCGTGGGTGTTGATGATGGTGGTCATGCCAAACTCTTTGGTAATGCCCGACAGCAATTGGTCTATAATCAACGAGGTCTTTGGATCAAGCCCCGAGTTGGGTTCGTCACAGAAGAGATATTTGGGGTTCAGCACGATGGCGCGAGCGATGGCCACACGCTTTTGCATGCCGCCCGACAACTCACCGGGTGCCTTATCTTGCGCATCCAAAAGGTTGACACGCTCTAAACACTCTTGGGCACGCTTCACACGCTCTCGATAATTCTTCGTTGAAAACATATCCAAGGGGAACATCACATTTTCAAGGACAGACAAAGAATCAAACAGGGCGGAATTTTGAAACACCATCCCCATCTCCCGACGCATCATCACCTGTTCTCGCTTTCTCATCGCCACAAAGTCACGACCATCATAAAGCACCTGCCCGCTGTCGGGCGAGAGCAAACCAACGATGCTCTTCACCAACACAGTCTTGCCCGAACCGCTCTGTCCGATGATCAGATTGGTCTTCCCATCCTCAAATTGGACATTGATGTCGTGCAATACTTGTTTTTCGCCAAACGATTTATTTAAGTTTTTTACCTCTATCATAAACTCAACAACTCAGAAACTTTGAAAAACTCAACTCAGCAACGGAGTGAGGAACACGTCGGCAAACAGCACCAACACAGAACTGCTCACCACGGCGTTCGTGGAAGCCTCGCCCACCTCAACCGAGCCACCCCGCACCGAGTAACCATAGAAAGAAGAAACGCTGGCGATGATGAACGCGAAGACGATGCTCTTGATGATACTCATCCACACAAACCATACGTTGAACGAATATTGAAAACCTGCCGTCAAGTCGTCTGGCGAGAGCACGCCACTGTACGCCGTACCGTAAGCGCCAATGATACCGGCAACCGAGCTGAAGATTACCAGGAAGGGCATGATGGTAATCAATCCAGCTATCTTGGGAAGAATGAGGTAGCTGGCCGGATTCACACCCATGATATCAAGGGCATCAATCTGCTGCGTCACACGCATGGTACCCAACTCAGAAGCGATATTAGACCCCACCTTTCCAGCCAGAATCAAGCACATGAACGCGCTTGCAAACTCCAATAAGAAGATTTCACGGGTAACATAACCCGTAGTCCACCGAGGCATCCACGGACTCTGCACGTTGACTTTCATCTGGATACAGATGACAGCACCGATGAAAAACGAAATCAACAAGACGAGGGGTATCGAATCGACACCCAACTGACACATCTCTTTGACATAACGCTTGAAGAACATGCGCATGCGCTCGGGACGCCTGAACGTGCGCCCCATCAAAATCAAATACTCACCAAAGGTGGTCAGATATGTTATCAACAGCTTTATAATCATTCTTGATGCGAGTTTGGATACCTTTTGCAAAAGTAATTAAATTCATCTACATTCACCCATAAATCCTTTTGTTTTTCTCTCAAACAGCCATTAATACTCTCGAGATTCGTCATTATAGCCATCGCTGCTAATAAAATCAAAACGACAGTTTATACGCAGTCATATTCACTTATTATCCACAACTGCTTGGCTGATTCAAAATCAAAGTGAGATACGCCAAGCATGTGAAAGTGTTTTTTCAAGAAGAGTCATAATCATTGAGCGCCACGGTTGCGTCTGTTCCGCATGTCGTTCATTTCATCCACGTCCTTTAATCCAAATTTTCTTCCTATAATTTGAGTTAAAAGCTAACAAATATTTTATGCATAATCATGTATGTTCACAACGATGCTTGTCTCTGTATTCAAGAGGAGTGATACCCATTCGTTTTTTAAACATACGCGCGACATTCTTGGCATCAGAAAGACCTGTTAATAATGCAAGTTCTGCAATTGGTGTATCTGTGGACACCAGTTTATGTTTCATGTGCTCAAAACGTAAATCCAAAATATATTGATGGATAGAAGTTCCAGTTTCTGCCTTGAAAGTTTTCTCCAGCAAGCGACGTGACATAGGGACAAGTTTAAGAAGGCGCTCCACCGAGAGATTATCTGCATAAAACTGATGTATAAATGATAAAACGGTTAAAATATGCTTGTTAGACGTCATAAATATGTCAGTTGACTGTCTTTCGATTACTGCCATATAATCCACCATGATATTGTCAACTCGCTTGTAATTATGATTTAACACATGGTCGATATACTGTGCAGTATTGTAACCTGCACGACGAACATCAAGACTTATACTCGATAGCAGAGGATATGTAAGCGTACATGTAATTTCATCATTATCAACACCTAAAACAGCAATTTCTGAAGGAACTTTGATCCTAAGTATCCGACAAACTTCAAGTATCACGCTAGCTCGTGTGTCATCGCAGGCTAGAATAGCCGTGGAGGAAGGTAATTTTCTCAGCCATTCAGCCAGCGGTTCCAAGTCATAATACCACAGATATTCAAGTGACTGCTTTATATAGATAGAAGGTGAATGGTATCCAAAAGACTTAATAGTATCTGAGAAGCCTTTACAACGTTCTTGGCTCCATACCGCATTTGCATAGCCATAGAAAGCAAAATTTCTAAAGCCTTTTTTTATGAAGAACTCTGCAGCCAAATTGCCTTGGCCTATATAATCCCCCGTAATATTAGGTATGTTCTGGAATCGTTGAATAAAATCTTGTGCAAGTGCTATTATTCCATTTTCAGCAAAGACACTAACGTCATCATTGTTATTAAACTGGCCGATGATGGCATCTGCTTTCCATTGTCTTGCCCACTGAAGCACTCCTTCAATACCATGCTCAACACGGTATGAAGGAGGCATACGACATATAACCCAGGGCTCGTGAGATTGGGAATAATCAAGTATTCCCCGTAATAATTCCGTGGCGTAGGTTTCTGTGAAATCTATAAGCAATATCAGACGAATCATGTAATGGTCTTCTATTTAATTTTTATCTCACTGATTCCAGCCAGATTCCACCCGTCAGCCTGTAACTTCAGGTCTTTGGTATCAACTCCTTTGGGGAGATTGCATCTTATATTCCTATTTTCACCTGGTTGCAAAGTGATGAAGTTGTCTGTGTAATATGCAGGATACACAAGATGCCCCTTCTGATCAGTAAGGGCAAGTCGTATGAGTAATGCAACCACTTTATTAGGATTATTCACACTAATATTGATACTTTTCCCTTCGACATTGTTACTTGATTCGGCTTTGAAGTTAAGCTTCACTCTTTCAAGTTTTGCAAGAGCGGAATAGTCAGCGTACCTTTTTATTGGAGTTGTTATCCAGTCGGTAGCTTCCCAATCATAAATATCCATTTGTTCTGCAAGAACATACTCGTTAGTGGAAATGATGTTGTGTTTAGCATCGGTGAGTTTCAAGAACAGAAAAGCGTTTTCCTTTATTTCTGGTGTATTAAATATGATTTCATGCTTCTGACCAGAAATAGAAATATCAGTACTTTGTTCATCGATCAGACTTCCGTCCAAAGAATATATTTTCATGGATGCATGAACATGTGCAGGAAGTATCGACTCATTGACAGCGACGATTTTTTTTGATGCGTAGTTATAAATCAACTGTATTGGAGAGTTACCTTTTTTCACCGAATAATATGACGCATTTGGCTGCCCGTAGTAATCGTATAGTTGCCAGTACAATCCTGGACGCGCAGAATTAAGCATCCATTGCACAATGCCCGTAGAGCGTGGAGTGTTCACACGAAAAGCTTCAAACATTGCCTTTGTACTCTCATAATTGGCTAAATCTGCCTTGTGTAAGAAATCGTCTAAGGTAGTTGGCGTACCATAACGCGAGGAAATGACTTTCTGTAGATGGTTAAGAGAATTCATGGAAGTTTGAGATGCCGTACAATGATATTCCCAAGTCTCGTTAATCGGCCATAGATTTTTGCCTATCATACGTTTGAGTGACTCTTTCTGTGGAATTTGTGCTCCAATGCCAGTTTCTGTATTAAAGCCAAACGCGCCGCCTGGAGCCTCCTGTGCATACCAATATGCCGGTCCAACATAATCGTATGGTCCTTCCATTTTCATGCCTGCGGTTCCAGACAATTGGCTTTCTAATTTCTTTGCAGATGTGACTATCGAGCGAGAGGGATCAAATCTACGAAGTAGTCGCTGATAATTCTGTTCAAGTTTAGGTACAGGTATCTTGTCGCTCCCAACAAACCAGCAAATAATACTTGGATGGTGGCGCAACCAAAGCAATTGGTCATGAAAATATTGTGTCATCAAACGTATGTCATTCTCCGATGTCATACATCCATATAAATCATCACAGGGTTTTCCAAGGTATACTTCCCACTCCCAATGGCATGTCCAACCAGGAAGTACCATTATACCGAGAGAGTCACATCGATTGAATATATCTTGCGACTTTCCCCAAATATTTTCCATTCGTATTGCATTAAGATTCATGTCACATACTTTATAGAGTTGCTCTGCATTTGTCTCAGGCGTATCTCTCATAAAAATATCATCGGTCCATCCGCCTCCTCGAATAAGCACACGCTTACCATTGAGAGTAAATCCACGGTCGCCATCTGAGGTGAAATATTCTCCTACCTGACGGATGCCAAACTGGAAGGACTTAGAGTCTTGAACTTTCCCGTTGGATAAGAACGTGAGGTCCATTTTATATAGTTCCGGCGTTCCTAAACCCCGGCACCACCATAACCTTGGATTTTTTATATGTAGTTGCTTTACCTGGTCAGGCGTAAGAGTCAACAGCCGTTGTTCACCAGCATGTAGAGATATAGGATATGTAAACTCAACTTCTCCGAACGATGCATGTATTTCACCATGAACCTCGTGATCGGACAAATTGGTTATTTTAGTAGAAAATGTCAACCAAGCTTCGTCAAGCGTGGCCATGTTCACCTCACTGAACACTGCAGGACTTGTCAACATCACATCGCCACAGGTAACAATACTCACTGGCCGTATGATTCCCATACTTTCATCGGCTGGTCTTGGATTCCAGTCCACATATCCTGCATTGGGCTCGCCAGGCATGGCCCTATATACTTGAATCTGGAGAGCGTTCTTCTCTTTCGCAACAGAAGTAATATCAAGTAAATAGCGACGATATGTGCCATACACAACTGAGGTGTCTGCTATTAGGACCCCATTGAGTTTAATGTTTGCACGGTAACTGATTCCATCAAGCTTTAAGAAGACATGCCCCTTCCGATCATTTTCCGTGAGACTGAATGTATTGGAGTACGTCCAGGGCTTGTCAAACCGTGTGCGGTCTATCTGCTTATAGGCGGTTCCTTCAAGTATACCGTCGTATTCGCCATTGTCTGTCAAGACACCCATAATGGTTGATGGCACAGTAGCTTTGTATCGACCCTGCAAGATCCATCCATTTTTTAACTCAAGTATGCGAGCTGGCAAAGTCGTTACTCCAAGATAGAAAAGCAGGGAGAATAATGCAATGTGTCGCTGTATATGTACTAATGTCCCTTTCATTGTCTATTGGTTTTATAGGTTGTTCTATTGCGTTTGAATTTTAAATAAGACTGCCAGCTCCTAACAGTGCCGCATCTTGTAATCTGGTGGGCCTGATTTGTAGAAGCTTTGTCGATTTCGGATATGGGAACGACTTAATCACTTCATTCATGGATTGCTCGAACAGAGAGAACGCTTGTGAAATGCCTCCGCCAAAATAAATCGCATCTGGATCGTAAGCAAACATCACCATCTTGACCATGTTTCCCATGTGGCAGCCAAACTCACGCCACTTTTCAATAGACTCGGCATCACCATTCGTTGCCAAACTGTAGAGCTGTAGAGCTGTTTTATGGCAGAAGCGAGAAAAGAACATACTGCCACAATAATGTTCTACATCGCTATCCAGATAAGGAAGTGAGCCTATCTCACCAGCGGCCCCATTTGCTCCTCTATACAATTTTCCATTTATGACTACGCCACAACCAAGTCCTGTTCCCAGAGTAATCCCAACCATGTGCTTAAACTTGTTGTCTTGTTCATGAAGTGAAACGCCTAATGCAAAACAGTTAGAATCATTTTCGACTGCTATTGGTACATTGTAGCGCTTGTGCAGAATCTCCTTCAGTCTCACCTCTTTCCATGAAGGAATGTTTGCCGTGTTGTAAACAATGCCACTATCGCTATCGACAACTGATGGTATTCCCACTCCTATCGACTCTATATTTTCATCAAAGAGTTTATCGATAATACCACATAGCGCATCTACTACATCTTGTAAAGAGCCATCTGCGGGACATTGCTCCTGCTCTTTTTTCAAGATACCGTGCTTGTTTATGAGGGCAGCACGTAGATTTGTGCCGCCCACATCTAATCCTATTTTCATTTATTCAAAGATATCAAGTTATCATTTGGCACAGAGCATCCAGAAAGTAGCATCATTCCATACTTCTGCATCTGGGGCATCATAGCATAACACCAATTCTTTGTCTGTAAGCTTGAGTATTTCAAACGTGGTGATTTTTTTATCAGGCTCATAAAAAGCATGCCCCGAAAGCATTGTGACACCAGTAAGGGTGAGTTGGCCTATTGACCATTGCTTTCCATTGTTAGGATTTACCTTTGTGGCTGTCATGTCAAATGAGAAGTGTCCTTTCTCAAGAACCTTGCCATTGACATCTACCTTGGTAACATTGGCTCCGCCATTTAAGTCGAACACAAGAGAACAATCTCTGTCTTCCAGCTCACTGAGTGGCTTCACATCCCATGAAGGATTATCCTGCGTGAGCCAGCCACCAGTGCCATAGACCGCCTCGTCCGTATTATCAAAATTCCACGTCCAAGTTTTACCTTTTGCTCCATTTCCCGCAAACAAAATCCATTCTTTTTGGATGGGATGATCTATCTGATTGATGTGAACAGACCGCTCAGTTTCTACCTGTCCACCATCGCACATACCTATGAATTTCACCTTAACATCACCAATGTATGGCATGATTATGGTGTCACATTGGCGTGTAGACACGCCTAAGCCTGTATCCCAATAGGCAGCCGTGCGTGGCGTGTTGTTTCTTAGGATTATGGCGTTACTTCCTTCTTTGACATTGGTTACTTCAATGTCAAGCTGTTCTGGTGACAATATCGCCCCCATTGGTTGGTCATCAATCAACGGATCGCATGCTGCTAACGAAATGGCAACCGTTAATGTAGCAAATATACAAAATCTTTTCATGATAAATACTGTTTTGGTGAAGTGATTATGGTTTTAAACTCTCAGTACCCCATCCAGGGTTTTGCAGAAGAACTCCGTTTGAGAGGTCTATCTGTGTCTTGGGCAATGGAAGTACTCCCTTGGTTGCCTGAATGCGTTCCTTTATTCCAGTAAAGTCCATCTTTTCGTCTACAAGATTATTTTTTACCTTTACATTGTTCTGATTCGCTTCCAGGACATCTCCTGCGATATGCCAGCGTAATAGATCCCAATATCTTAATCCTTCGAACGCAAGTTCCCAATGCCGCTCATTGCGCAGGTTCTCATCCGAATATGCGACATCGGCAAGCCCTGCACGATGCCGAACGTGGTTCAGGGGTACAGCATCTTGCTTAAGCTCTGCCTGCATGAGTAAAACATCAGCAAACCGAAGCACATAGATGTCTTGCATGTTGTTGATCTGATAGTCAGGATCAAGAGAAGGATAGAGTTTCATGTAGAAGTTAATACTTTTACCATTTTCATCAATACAGTTGAAAGAAGCATATTTCTTTGACCAATATCCCGTTTCATTCATCTGCCTGTCATTTCCCCACACATAATTAGGCATTTCCTTGCTTACATTCATTATAGAGCCATCGCGACGTAAATCTCCAACAGGCCAGTCTGTATATGTTTTTGAATTAACTGGGCCAGCACCCCAGCCCAATCCATACGGAAAGTTTGACATCATGTCAGTTCCTTCACGTGGAGTAAAGAATAAACAAATACGATTTGCTCGATAAGAAGTGCCGTCATTCCATGAGGTTTGTGTAGAGTGCTTGATGACAAACATACTCTCAAGATTATTGCCTGATTCTCCTACCCAATGCATATTTCTTTCTTTCACAAACGGATAATCCTTTGCTGTATATTCATTTGTATATGGCCAAAGACTGTGGAAATCGGGAACGAGCCCATAGCCACTATTTTCCACACAATCATCGATGTACTTTATCACCTCTTCTTTTGTCAATGTACCATCAATAAGCGGCATGCTCTTTTTCCCATAATATCCTGTATAGTAAAGAAAGACACGTGCAAGCATACCCTCAGCAGCCCAATGGTTGGCGCGACCAAGCATTGATGCGTCTGATGGACTATAGGGTATTGCTGGCAAACACTCTATAGCGTTTATCAAGTCTGTTCCAATCTGGGCGTAGAGGTCTTCTTGTTTGGCTCTGGGCAGGTTCTCTACTTTTGTCGAGATTACAAGCGGAACAGTTCCGAACATCTGGCATAATTGGAAATAGAAATAGGCCCTCAAGAAAGATGCTTCTCCGCGAGCTTGTTTTTTTATGTCATCACTGACTTTCATTCCAGCCAATTGCTCTATGAGAAAATTTGCTCGATATATACCACGATAGTTCTGTCTCCATGGATCTGCAAACATATTTTCATCCGATTTCAGTAGTAAGTCTACAGCAGCCAAACGACGGTCGTTAGCTCCTCCGCCGCCAAACCGGTCATCAGATAAGAGCTCAGATGTAATGAAAAAGCACTGTCCTTCTTCGCCATCTGTAGTTTTGCGTAACTCGTGATAAATCGAGATTAGTGCTGATTGAATATCTGCTTCTGTCTTGGGAAAGTTAGAGCTGTCCTTTTTCGTCAAGTTCTCTGTGTCAAGGTATTGTTCACAACCTGTCGACAATAATAAGAGGAATATGCATAAAAAAATATTTTTCATCTGTCTGCTTTTTATAAATTATTAATCACGTTCCATTGAAATATGAATAAATAGGCCGTCAAAACTTTACGTTTACACCAACAATAACTGTACGAGGGGTTGGATAGGCTCCCTTTACGATCGCAGTTTTGTTAGTTCCAAAAACATAATCAGCATCTGAGAAAGATATGGTAGAAAGATATTGAAAGGCAGGTATGTCTTGATTGCCATTTTGCCCCCAGCTGGCTCGGAACTTAAGATAATCTATCAACTTGCGCGCCGGTTGAAACCACGGTTCTTCAGAAGCAATCCATCCTGCCGATACCGAGGGGAAACATCCCCAACGATGACCACGAGCAAAATTAGAGGATCCATCAGCGCGGATGACTGTTGTAATCATATATTTCCCATCATAGTCGTAATTCATACGACCAAAGAACGATGCTAACTTGCCTATTCCCCATGGCCATCCTGAAATTTGAGAACGTCCCGTTACTACAGGAGTATTACTAAGATATGCATGTTTGAAATCGCCGAATATTGAATTGTAATTAGAACCATAAATACCTTCACCCATTCCGTTCTTTTCGAGTGATTGGCCTACGAGCGCATCGATAGAATGCTTTCCAAACTTTGCTTTATAAGACAGCGTGTTCTCCCAAAGAAGAGCATTACCCGTATTTAAACTTTGATCCACTTGACTCTCTGTTGCAAAACTATTGCTGGCAAGCTTGTACTGTGGAATAAAACTGCGGTCTGTGCTTGCACTGAGTTTGTAACCAAAGTTTGATTTTAGACGCAATCCTTTCATAAGTTCTAATTGAGCATAGAAATTTACTTGTAGGCCATGTGTCTTAGAAAAATTCTGTCCACCTGTATAATCCATCAAACCTATGGGATTAGGCTCACGCGACTCCCATGGAATAGCATAATGATATGAGCCATCACTATTTAAGTTTGGAAGAAATGGACTTGAATGCAGAAGATTACGAATGTCATTATTCCACATACTGCCAATATTTATACCACTGCGCTCTGAATAAGAGTAAGTAAGATTCTCACCTACCGAAAGAACGTTAAGGTTCCCTGATTTTATAAGGATATAGTCTGAATTTATGCGTGCATTATACCGTCTATACACAGGTGCAACAGGCTTTCCAATGATACCATTCTGTTCTGTATACGACAAACCAAGTGAATAGGTAGACTGATCCGTTCCTCCAACGATATTAAGGCTTTGATCTGAAACTATAGCATTCTTGTTTAAAGCTTCATCCAGCCAGTTTGTGCCTTTCCACTCTCCACTTTTAATTTTATCCCAGTCAGGCACAAGTGCAGCAAAGTCAAAGGCAGAAAGGCCGTCCATATAGCGCGCTTCATTCATGATTGAAGCGTATTCTTGAGCGTTAAGAAGATCTGGCATACGGTACACATTCTGCCAACCCACATAGCCGTCATAGCTGATTTGCGGTTTACCCTTTCGTCCTTGTTTCGTTGTAACAAGGATTACGCCATTAGCAGCACGACTTCCATATATGGCAGCCGAAGCAGCATCCTTGAGTACATCAATAGATTCTATATCGCCCGGATTGAGAGCGTTGATATCGCCGCCCGTGACTCCGTCTATGATATAAAGCGGCTCGGCAGAACCTGTAGTGCCTAATCCGCGAATAGTCACTTTAAAACCTTCACCAGGCATCCCTGAACTAGAGATAATGTTGACGCCTGGTGCTTGGCTCTGCAGTGCGCCAAGAACGTTGACTGTGTTTAGCCTTGCTATATCGTTACCTTTCACCTGGACTGTAGCGCCGGTAACAAGTTTTTTCTTTTGAACTCCATAACCTACTACCATCACTTCGTCCAATGAGCGGGTATCTGGTTTCATGTATAATTTTACAGGTTTGTTCTCCTGCAGTTCGATGGTGGCCGCCTGAAATCCAACATAACTAAATTTCAATCTTGCAGGAAGCGCGGTCTTTAACACAAAGTTCCCATCAATATCGGTCACGGCTCCAACCAAAGTCCCCTCCACATGAACACTAACCCCAGTGAGCGGCTCCTTGTCGTCAGCACTAAAAATAGTTCCGCGAATGGGAATAATTTGCTGTGCACCTAAGGGGATGTACCACAACAGCAAAAATACACATAGACTCAGAATGCGCCCAAACTGTATGGAACACGAGTCATTTGTTTGATTCATTTTTATTGCCATAATTTTGTAATTTAGATAAGGTTAATATTTAATTGTTTTTTGCAAAATTAGGCAATAACTTTATCCAATGGATTCTTTTTTGCGTATAAGAATCTTGTTTTTGCGTATATAAGTACTTGCTGGTGTCAAATTTGCAAGACTTTCTAAGGGTGTATCAAATACGAAAACACCAACAATGCCGAACTACAAAAGGGCATCGAATTGATCAACAAAGAGAATTCAAGCTCGAAGTTCAAGGGTGACATTGGTGGAACACGCGTTTGTTGGGACAACCAAAAGGCTGCCAACTTCGAGGTCTTCCGCCTGAGATCATAACCTACCAGGGGTATTCACTGGTCTGACAGACAGTGAATACCCCTTGCTATTTGCTGACCCTTTTTCAAAAACTGACAACAAACCAACACGCACTCCCTTTCTATTCTGATAAATTTTTCTATCTTTGCAAAAGATAGGCTGTGCCTAACAAAGTGAGTAAAAATCAAGATACAGCATTCATGAACGAGCAAAGAGAAACGGAAGTGCCACAACAGGAAAGCGAAAGCTTGGTACTGCGTACAGAAGGACTGGTAAAACGATATGGCAAACGTACGGTTGCCAACAAGGTGAGCTACAATGTGCGCCAAGGAGAGATTGTAGGTTTGTTGGGACCCAATGGTGCGGGAAAGACTACGTCGTTCTACATGACGACGGGCTTGGTGATTCCCAACGAGGGACACGTGTACCTCAACGAGGAGGAGATTACCGAATATCCCGTCTACAAGCGCGCACAGGCGGGCATCGGGTACCTGCCACAGGAGGCCAGCGTGTTCAGGAAAATGAGCGTGGAGGACAATATTCTATCGGTTCTGGAGATGACCAAACTGTCCCGCCAGGAACAGTTGGACAAGTTGGAGAGCCTAATTAACGAGTTCAGACTGAACAAAGTGCGCAAGAACAAGGGCGACCAACTGTCGGGAGGTGAGCGTCGACGCACGGAGATTGCCCGCTGCCTGGCCATTGACCCGAAGTTCATCATGCTCGACGAGCCATTTGCCGGCGTCGACCCTATTGCTGTAGAAGACATCCAGCACATTGTATGGCGACTGAAATACCGCAACATCGGCATTCTCATCACCGACCACAACGTACAGGAAACGCTGACCATCACCGACCGCGCCTATCTTTTGTTCGAGGGAAAAATCCTATTCCACGGCACACCAGAGGAACTGGCCGCCAACAAGATTGTACGAGAAAAATACTTAGGTAGCAACTTCATACTTCGCAAAAAAGATTTCCAACTCATTGACGAGGAACGAAGAGCAAGAGAAGAATAAGGTTGTTGTTTATCTAAGGTACCACACGCCACCACTCTCCACCATCGGAACCACAATTTCTTCACTGGTGCTGTCACCGAAGCTAAGCACCAGGAAAACGTTGGCAGCATGTTTCTGCATGTCGGTTTTGGCATCTACGATACGAATGTCCTTGATGCCGCGATGCTCTTCGTTCTGCTGGTTCACATACATCTTGGTATTGGCGATGAGCTGTTCGCGATAAGTGTCAGGAATGCTGTCGGGACGGTAGTGTCCGTCCACGAATGAGGCAATATTGCCTTGAAGCAAATATCCGTAGTATTCCTTGGCTGCGCGTGCGGCCACCTCACCTTGGTCTACACCTTTGGAAGTGCAGGCAGCGACAGCTATGAGTAAGGCTATGTAGAGTAGTTTACGCATCATCATTGGGGTTCGTTCTCTGTACTATTGATACCGACAAAGGTACTAAAATTATTTGAAAGCGCAGAAGAGAGCATAAGATGCACCAAAAAGTTTATCTACGCCGTTTCCTCTTAACTGGAGCGAAGTATGATTTATATGCTTCAGCGATATCCACAGAACTGACCACTTGAGGTTTCTTGCCCGGCTTATAAAGAATCATACTACCAAACGCTATCGTATCAGCTTGGATTATCTCACCATTAGGAAACAGGATGTCAATATAGGTGGCTGGTACGAGAATGGCTTTTTGTCCGTGCCTTTTCATAAATTCCTCTGCCTGGAAAAGATAATAGTTCACGTCATCGGCCGCAGTATAAAAATCATCTTCATTGCTTGCCTCTTTCTTCATCTTTTCTATGCGTACATCTGAAATAATAGGTTCTAACACACACGCTCGTTGAGGTACCTTAAAAACTTTCTTCACTATAGCCTTATGCTGCGCAAAGGCCGCTGACACCCCCAACAAGAGCATCGCCTGTACACACAGAAAGATTATTTTCTTTAACATCCTCATTAACTCCCGATAAAAAAACATTTGTCCATTAACTCCTGCTAACTCCAATTTACTCCCAATCACTCCCGTCAAAAAAATTACTTCTGCCGAATGAACACATGGATGGGGCAGCCTGTCAACGTCCAGTTCTCGCGTATCTTGTTCTCCAGAAAACGGCGATAATTCTCCTTCACATACTGAGGCAGATTGGCATAGAACACAAACGAAGGTATCTGCGTGTTGGGCAACTGCGTGCAATATTTTATCTTGATGTATTTTCCCTTGATGGATGGTGGCGGTGTTTCCTCGATGATGGGAAGCATCACCTCGTTAAGCTTAGAGGTTCCGATGCGCAACTTACGGTTGAGGTACACCTGCTTGGCCGTTTCCAGTACCTTGAAGATGCGCTGCTTGGTGAGGGCAGAAGCGAAGATGATGGGGAAGTCTGCGAATGGGGCCATGCGCTCACGGATGGCGTTCTCGAAGGTCTTGATGACCTTGTGATCCTTGTCCTCCACCAAGTCCCATTTGTTAACCACCACTACCAACGACTTATGGTTCTTCTGAATGAGTTGGAAGATGTTCATATCCTGCGACTCGATGCCTCGTGTGGCATCAATCATGAGGATGCACACGTCACTATTCTCAATGCTACGGATGCTGCGCATCACCGAATAAAACTCAAGATCTTCTGAAACTTTATTCTTTCGACGGATGCCGGCTGTATCGACCAGGTAGAAGTCAAATCCAAACTTATCAAACCGCGTATAGATGCTGTCACGCGTGGTGCCTGCTATTTCGGTCACGATGTGGCGATCCTCTCCGATGAAGGCGTTGATGAGACTGCTCTTGCCAGCATTGGGTCGGCCCACGACGGCAAAACGGGGAATGTCTTCTTCCAGCGCTTCCTTGTCATCAGCCGGCAGCTTTTCCAACACCAAATCCAGCAAATCACCCGTACCGCCACCTGTGGCTGCACTGATGCACTGTGGCTCGCCCAAGCCCAACCGATAAAACTCGGCCGCTGTATAATACTCGGCACTGTTGTCTACCTTGTTGCCCACCAGGATGACGGGCAACTGGGTTCGACGTAAAATCTGCGCCACATCGGCATCCCAGTCAGTCAATCCGTTTTTCACATCCACCATGAAGAGCACCAAGTCGGCCTCTTCGGTAGCCACGATAACCTGCCTGCGGATGGCATCTTCAAAGACATCATCCGAGTTGACCACCCAGCCTCCGGTATCCACCACGGAGAATTCACGTCCGTTCCAACTACATTTTCCATACTGGCGGTCGCGGGTGGTGCCGGCAGTATCACTTACAATCGCCTTGCGCGACTGTGTTAAACGGTTAAATAATGTGGACTTACCTACATTGGGACGTCCAACGATTGCTACTAATTTTGCCATATTGAAAAAAAAGCCTCCCCCAACCTTTTTAGATATACTTATTCATTCTTATTCATCACAGCTCCTTCATATAAAAAAGTTCGTTTGCTGTCAAAAACAATCATGTTCTTCTGTTTCAACAACATTTCCCTTGAAGGAAAGAGCCTTTTTATCCATACTTCTATCACCCCCCCATCCAGCCTTTCTCCTCGATAGCCTGCTCCCCTCCTTCGGAGGGGCTGGGGGAGGCTTCCCCTCCTCCCTCACTCCGGATTATACCCGAAGCTACTAAGTTCTTTCTGCGAGCTGCGCCAGTCTTTGTCTACCTTGACAAAGGTTTCGAGGTACACCTTCTTGTCAAAAAACTTCTCCAAGGTCTTGCGCGCCTCGGTGCTAACCTTCTTCAGCGCCACGCCCTGATGCCCGATGATGATGCCTTTCTGCGATTCGCGCTCCACATAGATCACCGCGTTGATGTGAATTTGCTTGGCTGACTCCTTGAATTGCTCTACCCTCACCTCCACCGAATAAGGTATCTCCTTGTCATAATACAGTAAAATCTTTTCGCGGATGATCTCACTGACAAAGAATTTGGCGGGCTTGTCCGTCAGTTGGTCCTTGTCGAAATAAGGAGGACTGTCGGGAAGGAGTTCCTGAATGCGTTTGAGCAGCATGTCCACGCCAAACTTATTGGCTGCGGAGATGGGAAGAATCTCGGCATTGGGCAGCAGCGAATGCCACTTCTCCACCAGCTGGCCAACGGTCTTTTGGTTGCTCGCATCAATCTTGTTGATGACCAAGATAACCGGAATGGTCATCGTCCTCACCTTCTCAAGAAAGTCGGCATTCTTCTCCGGGTCTTCCACCACATCAGTTACATACAACAGGATGTCAGCGTCGGCCAGGGCCGATTCAGAGAAAGCCAGCATGTACTCCTGCATCTTGTAATTGGGTTTCAACACGCCGGGAGTGTCGGAGAACACAATCTGCATGTCGTCGGTATTCACGATTCCCATAATTCGATGCCGGGTGGTCTGGGCCTTGAACGTCGCAATGGAGATGCGCTCGCCCACCAACTGGTTCATCAGCGTAGACTTGCCCACGTTTGGATTGCCCACAATGTTTACAAAACCTGCCTTGTGCATAAGCTGCTACTGGTTTGAGAAGAAGAAAGCGCATTCTTTACGTGGAAAGGATGCGCTTTCTTATTCTGGAATTTCACAATTTGTTATTTCCTCGTCACGGCGTCAGCGCCATCGTAAGCCCATTTGAAGAATGAAGCCCCGTGTACGAATCCGGCTCCGAAAGCGGTGAAGATGATGTTGTCACCCTTCTTCAGTTTGCTTTCATAGTCCCAAAGAGCCAACGGAATGGTTGCGGCACTGGTATTGCCATAGTGCTGAATGTTGATAGCCACCTTGTCCATCGGGAGCTCAGCGCGTTTGGCCACGGCCTCTATGATGCGCAAGTTGGCCTCGTGAGGTACCACCCAATCCACATCAGCTGCCGAAAGGTTATTACGCTTCATGATTTCCACCACGTCATTGCTCATGTCGGTCACCGCATAGCGGAACACCGACCGTCCCTCTTGATAGAGGTAGTGCAGATGATGGTCTACCGTGAAGTGTGAGGCAGGACAAACGCTGCCACCAGCCTTCATGTGCAAGAACGGAAGTCCTTTACCATCGGTGCGGAAGAACATGTCCTGCATGCCCAACTCTCCGTCCTCGGATGCTTCTACCAAAACGGCAGCTGCGCCATCTCCAAAGAGAACGCAAGTCTGTCGATCTTGGTAATCGACGAGCGATGACATCTTGTCCGCTCCGATAACAATGACCTTCTTACAACGCCCACTCTCCACAAAGCTACAGGCCGTGCTCAGCGCATACATAAACCCGCAACAAGCTGCTTCCAAATCATATGCGAAAGCGTTTTTCAGTCCCAACTTACCCAACACGATAGATGCCGTGGAGGGGAATTTGTAGTCGGGCGTTGTCGTTGCAACAATGAGTGCGTCGATGGTGTCGGGATCTACCCCGGTTTTCTGAATCAACTGCTTGGCAGCCTTACGCGCCAAGTAACTGGTTCCGAGGCCTTCCTCCTTCAGGATGCGGCGTTCTTTGATACCAACACGAGTAGTAATCCATTCGTCGCTGGTGTCAACCATTCGTGAGAGTTCCTCATTATCGAGAACATAGTCAGGAACGTATCCCCCAACGCCGGTAATAATCGCGTTGATTTTTCCCATTATTCAGCTACTTCCTTTTCAATCGCAACTTTACCTCTGTAATATCCACAAGTAGGACAAACAGTGTGGTAAACATAGTATGCACCACAGTTAGGGCAAACTGCCAATGTAGGAGCTACAGCCTTATCATGAGTTCTTCTTTTCAGTGTACGAGTCTTCGACTGTCTTCTTTTAGGATGTGCCATTTTCTTTTAATCTTTAATTATTGTTTTTAATTTTTCTAATCCAGCCCAGCGCGGATTCACAGGCTTTTCACCGTCCTCCAAACTACTTCGGGTAGCCGAAAGCTCTTGCAGCTTTTTCGTCATCACAGCATTGCATTTTCCAGGTGCATGCACATGCTTGATGGGGACGCTGAGATCTATAAATTCATAGATGAACCACGAGATGTCGAGCACGCCTTCGCGCTCAGGCACTACGATTAGGTCATCATCGTCTGAGTATTCTTCGCCAAATTTCGCCACGAGCTTATTTTCCGTATCGATGGGTTGTTGCATTTCATCAAGACACAAGTCACAGGTCACGATGACAAACCCCTGAATATGGAACGTGAGCTCAAAACTGCCGGCTATCCTGCGTATGGACAGTGCGACAGAAAGATTGCCCTTTTGGATGTCAGGAGCCTCGATGGCTTCAAAATACGCATCGTCAAGCTTGAACTCATAGGTCGCAACCTGATCGGTCAAAGCTTTCAAGTCAATCTTAAACGGCTTTAAATCGCGCATAATTATACTTTGGAGTGCAAAGTTACAAATATTTTCCGACATGCTCATCACTTAGGGGTAAAAATGTTGATTTTTGACGACAACGAATCTTTTTTGAAAAGAAAAAGCCGTGGCAACCAATCATTTAAAGCGGGCTGAAAGCCCAAAAGAAAATTGCTTAGGACAACACTCTTGGTAAGGCTACAACATGACATGCGACATGTAAGTACAAAAGCAAAGACAAACTCATTGACTTTTGCGCCCAAAGTCTTTGCAATTGAGGGACAAAGTCAGGGATATTGGCACGCAAGGTCAACGCTTTTACAGCGGCAGGATAGAATATTGATACAGAGCGACTTATCTTTTTAGCTCGATTCGAAAAGTCGTACCTTTTCCCATTTCCGAACTCTTCACCCAAATTCGGCCCCGATGGTACTCTTCTATGATGCGTTTGGCCAGCGAAAGTCCCAGTCCCCAACCACGTTTCTTGGTGGTAAAGCCTGGAAGAAAAACATTTCTAATATCTTTTTTCCTGATGCCTTTCCCTGTATCAGACACCTCTACAACGACCTTCTCAACGGCGTCTTGCACACGGATAGTGATTTGGCCTTGTTCTCCTCCCATGGCATCAACGGCATTTTTACACAAATTCTCGATAACCCACTCAAATAGCGAAGGGTTCATGCGCACCATGAGTTCGTCTGCGTTTTCGGGCAATTGGGTTACGATTTGGATGCCCTGAGACGTGCGGCGATTCATGTAGGATGTCACATGCTGCACCACCTCACGCAGGCTGTATGGCTCCAATTCAGGCATCGAACCGATTTTCGAGAACCGGTCGGCAATTAACTGCAGCCGCTTCACGTCCTGATCCATTTCGGGAATCAAGACATCGTCAGGATAATTCTCCTTCAAGATTTCCGTCCAAGCCATCAGGCTGGAGATGGGGGTGCCCAATTGGTGAGCGGTTTCTTTCGACAGTCCCACCCAAACCTTGTTTTGCTCAGCACGTTTAGAGGTGAGCAAAGCAAAAATCACCACCACGGCGAAGATGAGCACCACGCCCAACTGCACGTAGGGATAGGAGGCCAATCGCTTGAGCATCAGCGAGTCGTCGTAGCAAACGTCGATGTAGTCGTCTTTCACCTGGTCGTTCAAAGAAATACGAATATAGTGGTTGGCCGCTTTTTGCCGATTGCTCAAGGTCTTGAGGTAAGCCGTACTGTCGGCACCCGAACGATTGTCAAGGCTGATGTTGCGATAGGTTTGCACATCACCCGCTGGGTCCATGACGATCACCGGAATGGTATGGTTCTCGTTAATCACCTTCAACACCAGGTTCAGATCCGTGTTCTCATCCGCCTGGTTGAGCGTGCGCATAGCTTCGGCCCACACTTCCATCTTGTTGCGCTCTTCGTTCTCAAGATCCCTGATGAGGTAATGAGAAACAACGAGCGATACCACCGCTATGAGTATAGCGGCCACAACGAGAAGAAGTTTTACCTGTCTAATTCGGTCTGTCCATTGCATAGTTTTACAACGGATGAATTAAGTAAATATTGTATGGTATCATTAGGCCAATTAGCCTAATTAGCCATATTAGCCTAATTGGCCATATTAGGGGCCAGTCGTAAAACCCAGTTGCAACCCTCTCCCTCTCATGCACATAATTTCATAAGTATTTGTTATCTTTGCATCATGAAGACCGAGCAATTGTTGCGTTGTATCTTTCCAGAGATACTCGCAGATTATTTTGATGTGATAGATATCCAAGAGAGTATTTCCCAGATAGACTTCTGGTTGGATGAGCGTAACTTTATGGAAGAGGCAGACCGCAAGGCCGGCACAGTAAGCAGTTACGGCTTTACCGCCGAACGGGTTGTCCAAGACTTTCCCCTTCGTGGCAAGCCCGTTTACCTTCATGTCCGCCGTCGAAAATGGCGTGACAGTTCCACGGGTGAGATATTCAGTTATTCTTACGATGACTTGACAACTGAGGGCAGCAAACTTTCCCCTGAGTTCGTTTCTTTTTTAAAAGAATAGAATTGAGTCTACTGCGGAGAGCATTACAGGTATCGGCTCTCACTATGGCGTAGACGGCAAGCAGCTTTCCACCCAATACAAGGAGCATTTCAGCGATTATCGCCAGTGGGAGCAGTTGTCGCATGCGGGAGACTGGCTGCTGTTTGATGAGAACCTGGGAGAGAGCCTGAGTATCGATGAGACTTGTCTGAGCAGCGGTGAGGTCTATACGTTTCTGACCAACAAGGCTGGCAAAGGTGGCAGGGGTACGCTGGTAGCTGTGGTCAGGGGAACAAAAGCCGAAGATGTGATTCGTGTTCTGGAAAAGATTGACCTTTCCAAAAGAAAGACTGTCAAGGAGATAACGCTCGACTTGTCTTCCTCTATGATGATCATTGCGCGCACGGTGTTCCCCAAGGCACTCATCACCAATGACAGGTTTCATGTGCAGAAGCTTTACTATGACGCTTTGGACGACATGCGCATAGCCTACAGGTGGATGGCAAGGGACAGAGAAAATGAGGAGATGAAGGAAGCCAAAGCCAAGAACGAAACCTACAGGCCATTCAGATACAGCAACGGTGACACACGCAAGCAACTGCTTGCCAGGGCGAAGTTTATACTGACTAAACACAAGTCAAAGTGGACAGAATCGCAAAGGCTAAGGGCTGAAATAATCTTTGAAAACTACCCGAACTCAAAAAAGCCTATGACCTGGCCATGGAACTTACCGATATTTATAATGCCAGAAGCATCAAGGACGCTGCAAGATTGAAACTGGCTAAGTGGTTTAACGAGGTAGAGAAGTTGGGCGTGGATAATTTCTATACGGTAATTGACACCTTTAAGAACCATTATGATACCATACTCAATTTCTTTGTCAACAGAGCCACAAATGCCAATGCTGAATCCTTCAACGCAAAAGTCAAAGCCTTCAGGGCACAGTTCAGGGGAGTAACGGATATTCCTTTCTTCCTTTATAGGCTTATGAAATTATGTGCATGAGGGGGAGAGGGTTGCAACTGGGTTTTACGACTGACCCCTAATTAGCCCAATTAGCCTTATTGGGCTAATATCAAAAAAAAGCCTCCAGGGCTTTTTAGTCCTGAAGGCTTCTATTTGAAAAAAGGCGGCTACCTACTCTCCCGCATTGCATTGCAGTACCATCGGCGCAAGCAGGCTTAACTTCTCTGTTCGGAATGGGAAGAGGTGGAACCCTGCCGCCATAACCACCTGATAAGGGGATGACGTATCGATACAAGCGAATCTAAAGTCATGAATAAATCACGACGGTAAAACTCAAAGCGCCCAGCTGAAAGAATGGGCCTTGCGGAAAGAAAGTTATTGGGCAATTAGTAGTGCTCGGCTTTGCCATCGCTGGCTTTACACCTGCACCCTATCAACGTCGTAGTCTACGACGACCCTTATGTGGAGTTCTAATCTTGCGGATGGCTTCGCACTTAGATGCTTTCAGCGCTTATCCTAACCAGACTCAGCTACCCAGCGGTGCGCCTGGCGGCACAACTGGTAAACCGGAGGTCTGTCCATCACGGTCCTCTCGTACTAGTGACGGCACCACGCAAAACTCCCGCGCCCACGATAGATAGAGACCGAACTGTCTCACGACGTTCTGAACCCAGCTCGCGTGCCACTTTAATGGGCGAACAGCCCAACCCTTGGGACCTTCTCCAGCCCCAGGATGTGACGAGCCGACATCGAGGTGCCAAACCACCCCGTCGATATGAGCTCTTGGGGGGATCAGCCTGTTATCCCCGGAGTACCTTTTATCCTTTGAGCGATGCAGTTTCCATACACTTGCACCGGATCACTATGCCCCAGTTTCCTGCCTGCTCGGCATGTCTGCCTCCCAGTCAAGCGCCCTTATGCCATTGCACTCTAAAAGGTCGGTTACCAATCGACCTGAGGGCACCTTTGGAAGCCTCCGTTACGCTTTTGGAGGCGACCACCCCAGTCAAACTACCCACCAAGCAGTGTCCGCACTTACCGCGCGTTAGACCTCAGACAGCCAAAGGGCCGTATTTCAAGGATGGCTCCATCACCGCTGGCGCGGCAACTTCAAAGCCTCCGGCCTATCCTACACATCGGATGACCGAGGTCAATGCTAAGCTATAGTAAAGGTTCACGGGGTCTTTTCGTCCCATCGCGGGTAATCGGCATCTTCACCGATACTACAATTTCACTGAGATCATGATTGAGACAGTGTCCGGATCATTACACCATTCGTGCAGGTCGGAACTTACCCGACAAGGAATTTCGCTACCTTAGGACCGTTATAGTTACGGCCGCCGTTTACCGGGGCTTCAATTCAAGGCTTCTACTAATGTATGACCTCTCCTCTTAACCTTCCGGCACCGGGCAGGTGTCAGACTGTATACATCAACTTTCGTGTTAGCACAGCCCTGTGTTTTTGTTAAACAGTTGCCTGGACCTATTCTCTGCGCCTCGTCACGATGACGAGGACCCCTTCTCCCGAAGTTACGGGGTTAATTTGCCTAGTTCCTTAACCATGAATCTCTCAACGCCTTAGTATGTTCAACCCGACTACGTGTGTCCGTTTGCGGTACGGGTGCTGCATGACTGGAGCTTAGCGGATTTTCTCGGGAGCATGATTACCCACACTATTGCCCTTCCCCGAGGGGATGGGCATACTATCAAGATTCAGCTCTCATGGTGGATTTGCCTGCCATGATCAGCGCCTAATCTCTTCAACGGGCTATTCCGTCAGCCCGCGGCGGTGTCACTTCTCCGTCTCCGCAATCGCATCATGCAGCAGTCACGGAATATTAACCGTGTCTGCCATCGCCCTCGCCATTCGGCTGAGGCTTAGGACCCGACTGACCCCGGGCTGATTGGCATTGCCCGGGAAACCTTGGTCTTGCGGCGGGAGGGAATCTCACCCTCCTTATCGTTACTTATACCTACATTTGCTTTTCCATGCGCTCCAGCCAGGGTCGTCCCCCAACATTCGACGCACATGGAATGCTCCCCTACCGATACTTTTAATATACATTACTATCCCGCACCTTCGGTGCCTGCCTTATACCCGATTATTATCCACGCCCGGACCCTCGACTAGTGAGCTGTTACGCACTCTTTGAATGAATGGCTGCTTCCAAGCCAACATCCTAGCTGTCACGGGGACCGGACTTCGTTAGACTAACTCAGGCAGAACTTCGGGACCTTAGATGGCGGTCTGGATTCTTCTCCTCTCGGGGACGGACCTTAGCACCCGCCCCCTTACTGCAGGGCTGCAGTGCATGAGCATTCGGAGTTCGTCAGGTCGCGATAGGCGGTGAAGCCCTCTTGACCTATCGGTCGCTCTACCTCTCATGCAGATCACCCCACGCGGCACCTAAATGCCTTTCGGGGAGTACGAGCTATCTCCAAGTTTGATTGGCCTTTCACTCCTACACACCTCATCCAGAAGCTTTTCAACGCTTATTGGTGCGGGCCTCCATTCCGTGTTACCGGAACTTCACCCTGGACATGTGTAGATCACTTGGTTTCGCGTCTACCCCCTCTGACTAGATGGCCTGTTCAGCCTCGCTTTCACTGCGGTTGCGTGGGTCATACCACTTAACCTCGCCAGAGATGGTAACTCGTAGGTTCATTATGCAAAAGGCACGCCGTCACTGCCAAAGGCAGCTCCGACCGCTTGTAGGCGCATGGTTTCAGGATCTGTTTCACTCCTCTCGTCGAGGTGCTTTTCACCTTTCCCTCACGGTACTGGTTCACTATCGGTCTCATGGGAGTATTTAGCCTTACCGGATGGTCCCGGCAGATTCGCGCAGAATTTCTCGTGCTCCGCGTTACTCAGGATACCGTTATGCCCGGGAATGCTTCGTGTAAGGGGCTCTCACCCGCTGTGGCCGCAATTTCCATTGACGTTCCACTCACATTCCAGGTACAATGACACGGTCCTACAACCCCGGCGCCGCATTGCTACGGCGACGGTTTGGGCTCTTCCCCGTTCGCTCGCCACTACTGGGGGAATCATTCATTTATTTTCTCTTCCTGGAGGTACTAAGATGTTTCAGTTCCCTCCGTTCGCCTCACTGATTGACAGTGATAACTGCCTTGTGGCAGCTGGGTTGTCCCATTCGGAAATCTCCGGATCAAAGGTTATTTGCACCTACCCGAAGCTTATCGCAGCTTATCACGTCCTTCATCGCCTCCATGAGCCAAGGCATCCGCCATGCGCCCTTGTCTACTTTCTTTCGCCACAACCGTACCTCCATCGTCAATGAGCATTAAGCTCACGTCGAAAGCGGCCGGTTGGTCACTCATACTTTCAGCTGTATTGCTTTGATTATCAAGTCTTACGACTTGTGTTCTACTTTACAGTTTCGCTTGTGTCAATATGTCAAAGATCGCTGGGAAACTTTGAACTTTGAGATTTGAACTTTGAACTTTATAGTTACTAAAAGTTCTTCTTTCCTCAAAGACCATTCCCATGAGTGGAGAATAACGGATTCGAACCGTTGACCTCTTGCATGCCATGCAAGCGCTCTAGCCAGCTGAGCTAATCCCCCAGATTTTTAATTCATAATTGTTAATTCATAATTCATAATTATCATTAAATCAACAATTGATTGAATTATTTTTCAGAGGCAGAAGTTAATCCACATCAAGTCATACCATTCTAACTAACTATTCTAATTAGTTTAATTATGAATTATGAATTATGAATTGAGAATTATGAATTAAGACTGTAGTCCCAGGCAGACTTGAACTGCCGACCTCCACATTATCAGTGTGGCGCTCTAACCAACTGAGCTATAGGACTGTGGTTCCCGGTGTTCATTCAAGTCGCAGGGCCGCGTACTCTTCTTCGCCCGGCTTCCTTTTTCTCTTTATATTAAAAAACAGATGTAGCAGTACAAGAAATACCTTGAGCCATCTTGTGGCAGCTCCAGGCAGGTTCTCTTACAAACCTTGATAAGAAATATCACCTTATAAATCCTTCGTGCAATTCCTCAACCTATTTTGTTTAGTTGATTTCATAATGAATTCGTAATTATGAATTATGAATTCTTAATTATGAATTACACTCTGTTTCGTCTCCAGAAAGGAGGTGTTCCAGCCGCACCTTCCGGTACGGCTACCTTGTTACGACTTAGCCCCAATCACCAGTTTTGCCCTAGGCCGCTCCTTGACGGTTACGGACTTCAGGCACCCCCGGCTTTCATGGCTTGACGGGCGGTGTGTACAAGGCCCGGGAACGTATTCACCGCGCCATGGCTGATGCGCGATTACTAGCGAATCCAGCTTCGTGGGGTCGGGTTGCAGACCCCAGTCCGAACTGGGAGACACTTTGAAGATTAGACCAAACTTGCGTTAAGCCAACACTCTGTATGCCCCATTGTAACACGTGTGTAGCCCCGGACGTAAGGGCCGTGCTGATTTGACGTCATCCCCACCTTCCTCACACCTTGCGGTGGCAGTATCTCCAGAGTGCCCAGCATTACCTGATGGCAACTGAAAAAAGGGGTTGCGCTCGTTATGGCACTTAAGCCGACACCTCACGGCACGAGCTGACGACAACCATGCAGCACCTCCACCGGCGCCCCGAAGGGCCTCAACATCTCTGTATCGTTCACCGGCAGTTCAAGCCCGGGTAAGGTTCCTCGCGTATCATCGAATTAAACCACATGTTCCTCCGCTTGTGCGGGCCCCCGTCAATTCCTTTGAGTTTCACCGTTGCCGGCGTACTCCCCAGGTGGGATGCTTAACGCTTTCGCTTGGCCACCCGCCACAAAGGGGCGGACAGCGGGCATCCATCGTTTACCGTGCGGACTACCAGGGTATCTAATCCTGTTTGATACCCGCACCTTCGAGCATCAGCGTCAGTCGCACTGCAGCAAGCTGCCTTCGCAATCGGAGTTCTTCATGATATCTAAGCATTTCACCGCTACACCATGAATTCCGCCTGCTTACCGTGCACTCAAGCCAGACAGTTCGCGCTGCAATTCACCGGTTGAGCCGATACATTTCACAACACGCTTACCTGGCGGCCTACGCTCCCTTTAAACCCAATAAATCCGGATAACGCCCGGACCTTCCGTATTACCGCGGCTGCTGGCACGGAATTAGCCGGTCCTTATTCATGCGGTACCTGCAATGCACGACACGTCGCACACTTTATCCCCGCATAAAAGCAGTTTACAACCCATAGGGCCGTCATCCTGCACGCTACTTGGCTGGTTCAGGCTCTCGCCCATTGACCAATATTCCTCACTGCTGCCTCCCGTAGGAGTTTGGACCGTGTCTCAGTTCCAATGTGGGGGACCTTCCTCTCAGAACCCCTACTGATCGTCGCCTTGGTGGGCCGTTACCCCGCCAACAAGCTAATCAGACGCATCCCCATCCATCACCGCTAAACCTTTAATCGTTATTTGATGTCAGCAAACGACGCCATACGGTATTAGTCCGTCTTTCAACGGGTTATCCCGTGGTCATGGGAAGGTTGGATACGCGTTACTCACCCGTGCGCCAGTCGTCGTCAAGGGAAGCAAGCTTCCCTCACGTTACCCTGCGACTTGCATGTGTTAAGCCTGTAGCTAGCGTTCATCCTGAGCCAGGATCAAACTCTACATTGTAAAATATAGTTGAAATGGATGATAATATCATGTATAAGGCTCGCGCCAAAAACATGCCTATCTATCCAACTTCGTTTCTCTGTTCAGAACGAAACTCCAGAATTTAAAAGTATTCTCACCTTTGTTCGTTTCTAGTAAGAATTGAACGGTTCGTAAAAATTCACCCATGAGCATCTTTAACAACGCTCATGCTTCTTGTACTACTTCTGTCTTTATGTAAATCTTTTCAAAGATCGCTTCTTTGTATCGCTAACGAGTGTTTCATTTGTGTTTCATTCTCGAAAGCGGGTGCAAAAGTAAACACTTTCTTGGCAACCTCCAAATATTTTTAGAAAAAAGTTTGATTTTTAAGAGAAACTTGATTTACATCAAGCGAAAGGGGCGTTTTTTCTGGGTAATCTAGGGTTCCTAGGGAGGCTAGGGGGCGTGTGCTGCTGCCATTTATTGAGACATCCCGGCGGCTCGAAGCTTCAAAAGCTCTTCTTTCAAGCGGTTGTTTTCGGCTTTCAGGCGTTGGTTCTCTTCCTTCAGCTGCTGCATGAGGCGGTCTTGCTGCTTGCGATAACCTGTGCGAGCCGCATACATGCGCTCTTTTATGCCACCGTGCTCAACAAACTGCTTTTCCAAGTACTTCAAATAATTGCACATCATGCGGTCGGTAAGATGGCACAGTGTGAGCAGCGTGTTGCAATATTCCTCAGCGGTCCACTTGGAGGCATAAGGCATGTAGTGGGCGGCGAGATTGTGCGTGCGACAGAATTTCAGCATTCCAGCATAGCGTTTGTGCTGACTGGTCCACAGCTCGAGCCTGCGCGTGTGCAGATAGTCTTCGTAATCTTCGCGCAACTCCTGCAACGACCCGCGAGCAACATTCAGCAGTTTAAGTTGCATCTCGGTAGACGTGATTCCGTCTTCCAGCCCTTCCACGATATTTTGTTTCCCCGACCGCGCAGCCTGCACCATTTGGTCTACCGTTCGGTCGCCATACTTGGGCAGGAACTTCTGACAGAACAAAAATGTAAGCTGAAAGATGGCATCCGCCTTTTGATAGAATCTCAATTCTCCTACCGGTGTACCGTTTCCCAACACCCATTGATTCTCGTTCTCCCCGTCAGCCATCTTCAAATCCTCGATAACGATTACTTGCTTTTCATGCTCTGCAAAGATACAACATCCGACCAGCTAATGCAAGAAAAGTGGGTTAAAAATTTGGTGCGTTCACAAGTGGGTTGCCGCCGGGCAAAAGACATGCTGTTGACAAGCAAACTCCATGCAATTGGCGGTCAATCCCTATGCAATTGGAAGACAATGTCCATGCAATTGGCGCTTATCCTCCTTGCTATTACGAATTGCACCTGTTGCGTTTCCTTTTTCTTATTATTAAAAAAAATATTTACATCGACGACGACGACGATTTTCGCACGCACGTTCGACGACGGATAATTAGTATAATCAGTATTATTAGTATTATTAGTATATAAAGGAGCCATGCTTGATTATCAAGCAGTTAGGAGGGGGTAAATTGATTGTTCGTTCAATGTTCATTCAATTTCCGTTCAATTATCAATCGGCTTTCAAGTAGGAAAATCACGCCAAAAAACGCATCAAAAAGAAATAGAAGGATGATTAATTCTTTACAAATCAAACACACTGAAGGAATAAGTGAAAAGATGATTTTAATATTCTAATAGACCACGCATACGCTTTTTATGGAAGTTTCCGCATAAACATTTTGAGTTGCAGGTGGCCGTACCATCTTCTTGGTATTTTCACCCATGTCTACACCTTATTATATAAGCCCAATCAATCAGACAATCTTTTCACGCCAACCGCTTTTTCACCTTGGCTGGCACGCCTGCTGCCATACAGTCATCGGGAATATCAGTTGTGACCACCGAACCAGCTCCGATGATACAACGCTTGCCGATGGTAACACCCGGACACACGATGACACCCCCACCCAACCATGTATCATCGCCGATGCTGATAGGATAAGAGGTTTCTTGCGGCAAACGTCGTTCCAAATAGTTCATCGGATGCTGCGGTGTATACAACTGGCAATTGGGCCCAATGAGGACATGATGCCCTATGCGCACATAAGCCCCGTCCAAGATAGTACAGTTGTAATTAAGAAACGTATGCTCGCCTATCGTGATACCGCTGCCATGGTCGCAATGAAAGGGCGGACAGATGGTGGCGCTCTTCGGGATGCCGGGGATGAGTCGTTCGATGACATCACGATAATGCTCGTCGGTGAGCGTCATGGTCTGCAACTGGCGGCACAAGTCTATTGCATGTGCAATACTGGCCGCAATCTCTGGGTCTGCAAAGGAATACCGCTCCTCTGTACGCATCTTTTCAAATTCGGTCTTCATCATTTTCTTTTTCTTGGTGGTAAAGTTACACTTTTTCGAGCATTGCCACAAAGAAAACAACGGAAACACAGCATGTCCTGCTGATGATCTTCAACAGAAAGCCATGATGTGTGAGCCAAGTGTTGCGCCTAATCTTTTTAACTGCATGGAGTCAGATAGATTTGCATCCTTCACATAAATAATTTATCTTTGCAAACAAATACACCAATAAAAAAGATTTATGGAAGTAAATGATTTAGACAGATTGATTAGAGAGCAAGAGGGTTCGTTGTCACTGGCCTTCCCAGCTCTCATGCGAAAAGTATATGTTTGGATGACCTTGGCGCTGGTTCTCACCGGCATAACGGCCTATGGCGTGGCTTCATCACCCAGCTTGATGATGACCATCTTTCAGACTCCAGCCATCATGTGGGGCCTCATCATAGCCGAACTGGCTATCGTCATCGCCATTTCGGCAGCCATCAACAGACTGTCCCTCACGACAGCCACGCTGCTTTTTGTGCTCTATTCGGTTCTGAACGGCGCCACGCTGTCGCTGATATTCGCCGTGTACACCATGTCCTCCATCGCCAACGTGTTCTTCATCACGGCCGGCACCTTTGGAGTGATGGCAGCCTACGGCTATTTTACCAAGCGCGATTTATCATCCTGGGGCAAACTTCTCTTGATGGCCCTCATCGGACTGATTATCGCTACTCTGGTCAACATATTCTTGGTTAAGAGCAGTGGCTTCGACTTAATCCTCAGTTATGCAGGCGTATTGATTTTCGTAGGACTTACCGCATACGACACTCAGAAGATTAAACAGATGTTGGCCATGCAGACAGACATGGGCGAAGGTGCGCAAAAGGTGGCCCTATTGGGTGCGCTGTCACTGTATCTCGACTTCATCAACCTGTTCTTGTATTTGCTGCGGATATTCGGAAGGAGAGAGTAAAGCCTATGAAATCTATCCATTTGACGTGTGTCGCCCTAATTTGTGCGGCACTGATGAGTTGTGGTAGCTTGCAAACAGATTCCGCACAGGCTCAAAAGAAAGAAACAAGCACGTTTGGCCAAATATTCAGTGCCATGACCAACGGCGATGCCTTAGGCAACGCTTTCAACAGCGTGATTGGTCTGGACAAGCCAACCGAGGCCCAGCTTTATGGCTCGTGGCACTACACCCAACCGGGTGTGGCGTTCACCAGTAAGAACGCTTTGGCGAAAGCAGGAGGCGAAGTGGCGGCCACACAGGCCAAGGAGAAGCTGAAAGCACCGTACCAAAGCGTTGGATTCAATGCAAGCAACACCGCTCTTCAGTTAAACAAGGACAAGACCTTCACCATTCAGTTGGCTGGCAAGACCTTTCAAGGCTCGTACATTTATCATGCAGACGAATGCAAACTGGATTTGCAGACGTTCCTGATTACGCTTCCTTGTTACGTCAAGCGCACGCCAAAAGGCATGAGCTTTCTCATGGAATCGAAAAAGCTGCTCACCCTTTTTCAGGCCATCGCCAGCATCAGCGGTAACAGCAAGTTAGAAACCGTCGGCAAGATCAGCAAAAATTACGATGGCATCCGCATGGGATTCGAAATGGGAAAGTAGGTAGACCAAGGCGATAGTAAATCAATCATGGAGAGCAGCCTGATATTATACACGAGCGACAATGGCGACGTAAGCATTCAAGTACGCTACGAAGATGGAACTTTTTGGCTTACTCAAAAACGCATGGCAGAGTTGTTCAATGTGAACGTGAGTACCATCAACGAACATCTAAAAAGTATCTTCAATACGGGAAAGCTATCGGAAGAGGCAACTTTTCGGAAATTCCGAATAGTTCAAAACGAAGGCACTCGCCAAGTAACACGAGAAGTGGCATTTTATCCTTTGGACGCCATTATCGCAGTAGGGTATCGAGTCAACTCTGAGCAAGCCACCTATTTTAGGAAGTGGGCCACAAAAGTGCTAAATTCGTTTATCACAAAAGGTTATGTTCTCGATAAACAGCGACTGGAGCAAGGCGAGCAGTTTGGTCACGATTATTTTATATTACTGTCCGCTAAACTTTTGGGTAAGTCACTAACATGCTGTCATCCGAACTATTGTGTCTCAATGAGTTGGAATGAGGATTTCTATGTTTAGCGGACAGTAATAATTGAAAATACATTGTAAACTTTCAATCCGTTTCTTATTTGTCATACATCAAGCAGTCGTGTGTTACAAATCGAACAGATGCTTGTAACTTAATGTGACATAATTGGTTAGCGTGAGGTATAATGATTCGAGCTCTTTTGTGTTAACTTTACCGTTCTCATACCATTTCATGGACACGGCGTTGGTCTTGTTGAAAATTTCTTTCTCAACAGGTTTCAATTTTTGCATAATTCCATCGCCCTGTTTGTTGTAGAGCGCTTCCCAATTGAAATATCTGTCAGAACCAATTCCTTGGTGATAGGAATAAACCCGATCTTTTAGCGTGTCCACTTTCTTTCCGAAAACGGTCACTTTCTGGCCTGCCCCGATCGTGTATAAAGCTGGTAGCAATTTATCCGCGTTTTTAACCCAAAAGGGAAACGCTGTGCTCACAGGAGGATAGCCAATGACGGTCCACATGGTTGTTAGCTCAGGGTTCTCGTGCAGTTTTACCCCTTCGATAACACCTGAGCAAGCTGTTCCCACTCTTGAGATGAAATCGTGGTCAACAAACCATCCGGATGTGTTGGGAATGTTGTGGGTGCCATCGTGTAGGTCTATGCCAAGTTTGGGGTTAAGGAAAGAGCGGTCTAAATGTTCGAATATCCAGTCGGGGGTGATAGCTTTGGCTTTTGCGGCTTGGCTTAAAGCATCATCGGCAGTTTTATAACGCACGTATCCCAACCCCTCGTTGGGCTCTCCTGTGAAACTGAAATTTGTTCTCACGGCATATCCATTGGGTGCTATTTTGGGGTCGTTTACGTCAAAAAAATGATAACTTCGCGTGCTAACTTCCACCCACACGGCTCCTCCCTCAGCATCGATTACACCAAAGTTGGCGCACAGTCCTACGAGCTTAGTGGTATCAAGATAGTGCCTTAGGTCTTGTACGGTGGCGCAAACGCTAAGCGTTTTGTACATGAACTCGCCATTTTTCCCACCCGGCTCTATACCGTTAACCGTTTTCTCAAGATTGAATGATTGTGTGTTTATAATTGAAAATCCTGCCGTGTTTGTTCCCAACCACACTTCTTCTTTTGATCGAGGTTGGCAATCTACAACGCCAATAAAGTCATATTTCTGTCCTTTGAAAAAACGCATGCAGTTTTGTAGGGCGTCTGTATCACGCACTTTCCATATCATAGGCCGACCGTCTTTGGTGGCTTTGCCCGTTATTACCGCTGCCGTGCAGGCATGCCCAGTGGCAACTATCATGCAAAAAATGTAAGTGATTAGTAGTGTTTTTTTCATATTCCTTAATTCCGCAACACTATTATAAATTAAACTTTTTAAGTATCTGAGCAACAAAAAGTTGCTCAGGATTTTTCCATGTCAGAATTTTCACTTATCTTAGTGTTGCAAAAAAAAACAAGAGAATCCGACGATAGACATGGCGAAGATACAAATTAAATCTGAGAGACTCACTCCTTTTGGGGAATTATTTCCAATTGCCTCAAGTCACATTGTGGGGTAAGGGGATATTGTAGGCAGAAGTGGGTGTTTCAAGTTCAAATTATCTGCAAATTCAGTAATGAGGGGACGTGTAAACGCAATAAGGACGTTCAAGGGCTTAGTTGCGGATTTGAGGGTTATGTAAAAATTTGTAGATACATATAGACTTTTTTCTTGCAACGGATCCACACACAGCCATCTTCCCAACACAGCATCATAGTGGCGTATATGGTCAACTCAGAACCAGCCACCTATTAAAAGATGAGCTACAAAAGAATTTCATCCTTTTTGTTCTGGCGAAAGCACTGCGCGTCATCCCTGCATGAAGCGTTGTTTTGTTGAGTTTCGTCAGCAAAACAAGGTTGACTTTCGTGATACCGAGGATATTATCCACAGCATCATAACGATACCTGTTATTACATTGCTAACTTACAATCTGCAGTATTAGTTAGAATATCATTTACTTTCCTTACTTTTTAGGAACTTCATAATTAGCACTTTGTATTTATACGCATTTGTATCATCATCTGATATATCCTCTTTTAATACATCTGTTAAATACATTGGTTTTCCTTTATCTTTTGGATCACTTTTTTCTACTGGTACAGAATAATCATATCTGTAAAAAATTGGATTATTATAATCTGCCCCATTACATAGTAGATAATAGGCTATCTCATAATTACTTACCATTACAGATTCACTTAACGCAGATTGGCCGAATTCATTTTGATAATTTATATCTGCCCCTTTCATTACTAAAAATTTAACTAAATCTAAATTTCCAGTTTTAGATGCTGCTATTAGAGGAGTAAGCCTTGTACTATTCCCTTTTCTTCTTTTGCCTGTCTCAATATCATTTATATTAGCACCATATTCAATTAGTGTTTTGGCAAAGATAAGATTGTAGTATTTTGAGGAACAAGCCTCAATAAGAGGAGATGTGCCATCATATGTATTATGTGTATTAACTTCTGCCCCATTTTTCAATAAAGTATTAAATGATTTTAACTGCTGATTCATAATTGTTAGCATTAATAGGGTATTGCCGTACTTAGAATCTTGGTAATTAATTATTCTTGGATTCTCAGAAACAATCTTGTCAATCTCTTCTGTATCTTCATCTTGAACAGCTTTGGCTAATTGCCAAGCTGGAGTGTTTTGAAAAACACGATAATCAATATTAGATAGTTCTGCACGGTCTACAGACTTCTCTCTGTTACTACTTGAACAAGAGAGTAACAAGCAGGTTATGACTAACAGTCTAACAATTGCTTTCATTACTTTTTATATCAGGATTAACACCAAAAATCTTTATAATATTATCCATGCTATGACCATTGTAAACAGAAGGCATATCTTTTGGCCATAAGTGGCGTATATGGTCAACTCAGAACCTGGCCACCTATTAAAAGATGAGCTACAAAAGAATTTCATCCTTTTTGTTCTGGCGAAAACACCCGTTTGTTATCCCTGCATGAAGCGTTGCCTGACTACTACGAAGCGCAGATGCTCGCCCTCGCCAATCACCTCACCATCCTGCTTAGCCACTATGTGAAAAAACAGTTTGCGGCGGTCAATCTTTGTCAAAGTGGCCGTGGCTTCCACCATCGCCCCCACCTTACTCGGCTTGAGATGCGACGAGCTGATATGCCCGCCCACCGTGGTTTGTCCTTCTTCCAATTCATTGGCCACTGCCAGCATGGCAGCGTTTTCCATCAAGGCCAGCATGGCAGGCGTTGCCAACACGGGCAAATCGCCCGAGCCGATGACTTGTGCGGTTTGCGCTTCGGTCACGGTCAAGCGGCTGGTATGGGTCAATCCTTCTTTTAACATTGTTATCGTGTTTTAGATTCAATATTCACTTCAACCATGGCGGGGAACATGTACGCCCAGTCGTTACGCTGAAAGAGCGTTTGCCACATGGTCGACTCCTTGCGCCTGACACGTCTACGAAACAGCAATCGCTTGCCATATTTAATGGTTACTGCTTTATCCAAATCAACCAAGTCGTCATTGAGATAGATGGACAGCGAGGAGTAATCGCACGCGGTGATGTCCACCTGATTACCATGAATGGACGCACGCACCATCTTGCCTGGTGCCAACTCTTGCTTAGGTGCGCCCAACCAATAGAAATAAGGCTTCACCACTTCGGCCTGCCGCCACACAATTTGCTTGGGATAAGGGTTGCGGCGGAATTGTTGCATCCATGGCACTGCAGCCGAATCAACCCGATTCATCCAATGTCCCGCACCTTTTATTATATGTGTTTGATGAACGTATCCCATAGGATCGTGCTGTTGCAGCGAGTCCATTTGCAGTCCCCGCTGTGCTGCCAACGTATTACGATTGTAGGCAGCATCGTGTTCACCGCACCAAATCATGAAAGGCAAGTTGCGAAGATTCAGTAATGAAACATCACCCGGATGGCCTGCCATCATCGAAGCCGCCGCCCACGAGTCGGCCATGCGCGGGGCCATGCGCCACACACCATCGCCGCCAGCCGAGTAACCCATGAGGTACACCTTGTCTGGATTAACGCCCTCGAAGGCCACGCACATCTGAATAAGCTGTTCGTAAAGTGGGTCGATACCTTCATGACACCACATATTCCACAAATTCCATGGCGCACGAGGTGCCACATATACCGCCTGTTGGGGACGATAAAGGTGTTTTTGGTTCTCCCACTGCTGATTGTTCACCTCTTGTGTAGTTCCACCTCCCCCATGAAGCGAGATGAACAAGCTATAACCATCGGCAGGTTTATCACCGTAGACCGTCCACCACAACGGCATAGACACCCCATTATGCGTCAGCGTACGCGCCCTATAATACAGCCCCAGACGTGCTCGGGTAGTTTTCATCCATTCCTTCTTGAGTCGCTCACCAATGATAGGCACTTCAGCTTTAGCGATAAATCGCTCGCGCATGGCGCGTTTGGTATGCGAGAAAGCGGGCAGAGACAGCACGAGCACAAGCAGCAGGGTGGCTCCCCATCGATAGGTTTGTTTGTTCATCATCATCAATTATTTGCTTGGTTGTCACGCAAAGATAGCATTATTCTTCGACATCCTCTTCCTTGAAAGCACATTTTTCTCATAAACCTCCATTTGCCTCGCCCATGGCAGTAGCGGTTTTACCAGACCTTTTTCGTAGACAAGAGCAGATGATACCCTCCACTTCTTCTCTGTTAATAAGTGTATATAAATGTTGGTTTTGGCAAGAATCGTTTTGTTTTTATGCAAAATTCATTATATTTGCAGCAACCAGTGAATAATCTTACAAACGATGAAGTTAAAAGAAGATAGAATAGAAACCATCAAAATGCTTATTTCGAGCAAGGAGATAGGCAGTCAGAAAGAGCTGCTCGACGAACTGAAAAAAGAAGGTTTCGAGCTGACACAGGCCACCTTGAGTCGTGACCTGAAGCAGTTGAAGGTTGCCAAAGCGGCCAGCATGAATGGCAAATATGTGTACGTTCTGCCCAACGAAACTATGTATCGCCGGGTGCACAATCCTGCCTCGGCACGAGAAATGATGCGCACGCCGGGGTTCCTGTCCATCAATTTCTCTGGCAACATCGGCGTGATCAAAACCCGTCCGGGCTACGCCAGCAGCATCGCATACAACTTGGACAACAGCGACATCCCGGAAATACTGGGGACCATCGCAGGCGACGATACCATCTTCATCGTCGTTAAGGCTGGAGTGAGCGAACACGAGATAACAGACATACTCAACGATCTGCTGTTGAATATGTAATGAAAAATAAACGCATGGCGGGAAAGCATGCAACTTTTCTGGCCTCGGCAACGTCTAACATACAAGTAAAAACAAAAGGAAAAATGTCATGAAGAAGAAATTAACCTTATCCAGCAACAAGATGATTGGAGGAGTTTGTGGCGGACTGGCCGAGTATTTTGATGTAGACCCAACCGTCTTTCGCGTACTCTATGCCATCGCAACGGTGTTTACCGCTTTCAGCGGACTGATACTTTACCTCGTTTTGTGGATGATTATCCCCAAGAAATAACCGGTAACGAGAGTTGTTTCATGGCACACATGGCTTCACGGGATGCGATTTTACCTGCGTCCCGCGCATGCTTTAGTGTGCATACCAGAGCGAGCTGAAATCCCATAACGCCCATGGGCTGACGGTAAAAGGCTTAGTGGCTACATGACGACAGCAGCCGATTGATGGGCAAAACCGCTCGATAAGCAGCACAGGAGGATTGATTCTGTGCAGTCTTTTTATTGCATTCATCTATGGCTGGTTCTATAAATTACCACCGCACACAGTCATCAAATGTTTATGAAATACGTTTTGTTATCTTTTGGCTTCTTTTTGGTTCAAAATGTAAGTTCGTTCAGTCGTGTAGCTCGCTACACTCCTTCACTCTCTTGCATTTTGACCTCAAAAATAAGCTCAAAATCTAACAAAGCTAATTTATAGAACCAGCCATACGATTTACGTTAAATGATGAAAATAAATAACCGATTGTAACATATTTTTCGTAATTTTGTACGCAGAAAGTTCGCCGTCGTTCATCCGTCGCGCAAGCTTTCTGTGAAGTAATATACGCTGTTTTAGTCTGCAAAACCATCTGATGCACTCGCTAAAATAGCTTATTTTATGCCCGTGACCGTAGGTTTTTCCTACAAAGATGTCACAATTATCCATGAAGTACTGTAGGGTGCAACTCATCCTGGTATCTGTCTCTGGGCGTTTGTTTGACTCAGTGACAAATGTAACATGTGCTTCCAAGACAGTTTGCCGCGAGGCTTGAACAGAAATAAAACAATGGAAAGACAAAAAACATTTAAATTCAAGACAGCTTTTGATCGCAAGGTAGCCATTCCTGGTTTGTCAGTATTAATTCTTCTATCTATTTATTGCGGGCTTTTTCCGACCCAAGCCGAATCCTTGTTGACCACGGTTCAGACCTACGTTTACCAAAACATGAGTTGGGTTTACGTGCTGCTAATCACCTTCTTCATGGTGTTTCTGGTGCTTTTGGCGTGCAGCAAGGCCGGCAACATCCGATTGGGTGCAGACAATTCGGAACCGCAATATGGCTTTTTCTCTTGGGTTTCGATGCTGTTTGCGGCCGGCATGGGCATTGGATTGATGTATTATGGCGTGGCCGAACCGATGACTCATTATGTAGCACCAGCGTTGGCCGACTCTGCGATTCCGGCAAAAGAGGCCCAGTTACACACTTTTTTCCACTGGGGGCTGCACGCTTGGGGTGTTTATGCCATCGTGGGTCTGGTGCTGGCCTATTTCTCTTATCGTTATAAATTGCCCTTGGCCATTCGCAGTGGTTTATATCCCTTGTTGAAAGATAGAATCAATGGCCCCGTAGGCGACGTCGTGGATATCTTCGCTTTGGTGAGTACCTTCTTCGGTATTGCCACCTCTTTAGGCTTGGGAGCCATGCAGCTCAACGCCGGACTGAGTTATTTGGGCCTGGTAGAAGAACAGAGCTTTACCTGGCAAGTTGCATTGGTCATCGCAGTGACCAGCATAGCCATTTGCTCTACACTGTTGGGTATGAACAAAGGTGTGAAGCGATTGAGCGAGCTTAATTTAGCGTTAGCGGTATTGCTGCTGATCTTTGTCCTGGCACTGGGTCCCACCATCTTCTTGTTGAGCGCATTCAGTGAAGGTGTTGGGCATTATTTCAGCCAGTTTGTCAACCTCACCTTCAACACCTTTGCCTTTGAGCCACAACGCCAACAGTGGTTCACCGACTGGACAGTGATGTTCTGGGCGTGGTGGATTTCCTGGTCGCCTTTCGTAGGTTTGTTTATTGCTCGCATCTCGAAAGGACGCACCATTCGTGAATATATCCTGGGCGTGTTGCTGGTTCCGTCCTTACTTATCTTTGTGTGGATGACGGTTTTTGGCAACGGAGCCATCTGGTTTGACCAAAATACCGCAAACGGAGCGTTGTCTGCTCTGGCCAACTATCCAGACGTACTGCTATTCAAGTTTCTGGAACAGTTTCCCATGTCTCAATTTCTTTGTGGACTGGCCCTTATGATGATTGCCGTGTTCTTTGTAACATCCTGCGATTCTGGCATCCTGGTAATGAACAGCATTTCCACCAAGAACAGGCCCAATTCGCCCCGTTGGCAGAACGTATTCTGGGGTGCCCTGCTCTGCTTACTATCCTTATTGCTGCTGCGCACGGGCGGTTTGAAGGCTTTACAAACCATGACCTTAATCTCGGCCTTACCTTTTGGCATTGTCATCGCCCTGTTGTGCTTCTGCTTGGTCAAGGCTTTGAGGCTGGACAACCTGTATCACTCGACGAAACTTCCCTATGGTAGTCGCAATTGGGACGGAGAACATTGGGAGCAACGATTGGATCAAATCTTAACCTACTCGCAGAAAAAAGATGTTAAACGGTTCATGGCCGAGAAGGTTCGGCCAGCCTTTGAAGAGATTCTGGCGGCATTGGAGCCGAAAGGAATCCATGCCGAGATACGAGGCGAGCAGGAGGGCAAGATGAGAATTGAACTGATGATTCCGCACAACAAGATGAATAATTTCGTTTATGGAGTGATGCCCGAACGGCAAAGCATCTCCGACTACTTCATCGATGACGAGAACACGCCCAACATTGACACGATTGACCTGTACGTTCCAGTAACTTATTACAATGATGGTAGGCGCGGCAATGACATTCAATACCTAACAAAGGAAGAAATCATCGCAGACGTACTGCGCGAATACGAACGCTTTAGCAGCATCATTCGCAACGAACAGAATGAATTGTTGGTGATAGACCGCGACCACTTGAAGTAATCACTCAAGGCTTGCACCGAACGCATTTCCATGCAACGGCGCACCAACAGGTCGACAAACGACATTGAACCAACTTAAAAAGGGTGCCACGGAGGTACCCTTTTTTGTTTTTTCTAAAAATAAACTTCCTATTCGGAATTTTTTATCTACATTTGTAACGTATTGATGAAGGGGACAACATGAGGATGTTACCCCGTCATTCATAAGAAGTACGAACCATGATGAGTGATTTGCTTTTGATATTAGCCATGCCCCTCGCAGGAACTGTGTTGGGCGCATCGTTTGTTTTCTTCATGAAGGACCAAATGTCAGCAGTGGTTCAAAAAGCATTGCTGGGCTTTGCGTCGGGCGTCATGGTGGCTGCCTCGATTTGGTCGCTGCTCATTCCCAGCATGGAACAATGGGCCGACATGGGCAAGTGGCAGGTGTTGCCGGCTGCAGTAGGCTTTGCGATAGGCATCGGATTCTTGTTGCTGCTCGACCATATCACGCCCCACTTGCACCTGGGGAGCACCGAACCCGAAGGGCCAAGGGCGCATTTAAGTCGCACCACCATGCTCATCTTAGCCGTCACGATACACAACTTCCCCGAAGGAATGGCCGTGGGCGTGGTGGTTGCCGGTATGCTGCAAAGCGACGTTGGCATATCCGTGGGTGCTGCCATGACACTGTCACTGGGCATTGCCATCCAGAACATTCCGGAGGGAGCCATCATATCCATGCCCCTGAAATCTGAAGGTAAAAGTAAATGGCGCTCGTTTACCATGGGCGCACTGAGCGGAGTGGTTGAACCGATAGGCTCGGTCTTGGTCATTTTATTGGCCGCCTTGCTCACGCCCACGCTGCCTTTCATGCTGTCGTTTGCCGCTGGTGCCATGCTCTACGTAGTGATAGAAGAGTTGATACCCGAGGCCTCACAAGGCGAGCACAGTGACTGGAGCACCATCGGCTTCGCCATTGGTTTTCTCATTATGATGACACTGGATGTGGTGCTGGGCTAAATTTACTTTGAACTTTGAACATTGAACATTGAACTTTATAATTAGTAAAAAAGCTAACAACTCGTCAACTCGTGAACTTATCAACTCGTGAACTTTGAACATTATGCCTTGCAAAGAAGCTAACAACTCGTAAACTAGTCAACTCGTGAACTCGTGAACTTATAAATCCTTAAAATATGACTCTACAAGAAAAAACAATATTAGAAGAACGAATCGTCGATGTTCTCAAAACAGTGTACGACCCAGAGATACCTGTCAACATCTTCGACCTCGGTATGATTTACAAGGTGGACGTGCAAGACGACCATACGGTAGACATGGACATGACCTTCACCGCACCCAACTGCCCTGCAGCCGACTTCATCCTGGAGGATGTGAGAAGCAAGGTAGAGAGCCTCGAAGGCATCAAGGCTTGTAACGTGAACCTGGTCTTCGAACCAGCATGGGACCAGAGCATGATGAGCGAGGAGGCAAGGGTAGAGTTAGGATTTGACTAAAGAATGGCAACGCCTCCCACTCAAAGCCCTCCAACCATAGCAAGGAGGAGCGAGGAGGCTGGTTGGATAGAAACAATTCTGCAATACTACCCATGAAGGTGACAGGTCAAAGTAAACCAATCACACGGTGACATCCCAAAAAGTTCAAAGAAAATAATTCCAAACTGAATATGAAAAACGTCTATTTCCTTTCTGATGCACATCTTGGCTCGTGGGCCATCCAACACCAACGAACACAAGAAAGACGACTGGTGCGCTTCCTGGACAGTATCAAGGAAAAGGCATCGGCCATCTATCTGCTGGGTGACATGTTTGACTTTTGGAACGAGTACCGATATGTCGTGCCGAAAGGATATACGCGCTTCTTGGGCAAGATTAGCGAACTCACCGACATGGGCGTGGAGGTTCATTACTTCGTTGGCAACCATGACCTGTGGACCTACGGCTACCTGGAACGAGAATGCGGTGTGATTGTCCACCGCAAACCCTTGACAACAGAAATCGGCGACAAGGTTTTCTACTTGGCACACGGTGACGGATTGGGCGATCCCGACCATCGGTTCAAGCTGTTGCGCAAGATTTTCCACAACCCAACCTGCCAGCGTTTGTTCAATGCCATCCATCCACGATGGGGCATGTGGCTCGGACTAACCTGGGCGAAACACAGTCGTTTGAAACGGGCCGATGGCAAAGAGACGCCTTATCTTGGGGAAGACAAGGAATATTTGGTGCAGTTTACCCATGAATACATGAAGACGCATGCCGACGTAGACTATTTTATCTACGGACACCGACACATTGAACTCGACCTGACGCTGAGTCGCAAGGCGCGCATGTTGGTCCTGGGCGACTGGATATGGCAGTTTACCTATGCCGTCTTTGATGGCGAGCACATGTTCATGGAACAATATATCGAAGGCGAAAGCAAACCATAAATACAAATAACACATCAATGAAGACTAAATTTCTAAGCATGGTTCTCTTCTCATCCATGTTATTTTCGGCGAGCCAAGCAGTGGCTCAGCATCACGAATTCGCGAACTATAAACGATATGCACAAGACAACGCCCGACTGGGAAAGCCGGCCAAAGGTGAAAAGCGCGTTGTATTCATGGGCAACTCCATCACGGAAGGATGGGTCAAGCAGCACCCCGACTTCTTCAAGAAGCATGGCTATATCGGCCGAGGCATCAGCGGACAAACGTCCTTTCAATTCCTCCTGCGCTTTCGCGAAGACGTCATCAAGCTACAACCCAAGGTGGTTGTGCTCAATTATGGAACCAATGACATCGCTGAAAACACAGGGGCATACAACGAAGAACTGACCTATGGCAACATCATCTCGATGGTGGAGATGGCTCGCTGTCACAAAATCAAGGTCATCTTGGCCTCCTGCCTCCCTGCTCGCAACTTCGGTTGGCGGCCCGAAATCAAGGACGGAATGCAGAAAATTCGCAGTCTTAACGCACGAGTAAAGGCGTACGCCAAAGCCAACAACATACCGTATGTTGACTATTTTACGGCTCTGCTTGCTAAAGATGGCAACGGCATGGACAGCAAATACACACCCGAAACCGTACATCCCAACCTTGCCGGATATGCGGTGATGGAGAAACTGATTGTGCCCGTAGTTGAAAAACTGCGCTAATGCCCATCGTCTCGCCCTTCTCTCACCCGATCTAGGTGATGACAAAGCCTGCGGGCGCTTCATACAACTTGTCCACCTCATCGCCTGTCAGGACGTATGTTCCCTGAACCAATTCTCCAAAACGGTTCAGAGTGAGTTTGAGTTGAATGAACAGTGTGAACCTGTTGAAGTAACGGAGTGAACCTGCAATGAATGATTTATGCCAAGCTTACTACCATTTCTTTGCGCATGTAGCCCCTTACATGGATTTCATGAAGCGCGAACTCACTGCTCACCGTCCGCCACCCAACGTCATGGATGCAATCGAGAACGGCCTATTATAAGAGGATATAGCAAGTCACCATCCTTTTATAACCATTCTGCGGCAGAAAACGCTTTATCGCTTTCTCCTCTCATGTGAGGAAGGATACCTGTGCATCGGGTGCCTCGCAGGCCACCTTGATCTTTGCCTTGGCGCGCTCACTCCATGCATCAAAGCGATAAGTGAGCGACTGCTGGTCGTTGGTTTCAAGTAAATGGCGCAACACTTGTGGGTGTGCGCCATTATTATAATCACATTCAAAGCTAATCATGTGGGGCTCTTCTTGCGGGTTATTTGTTGAGTTTGATGGCCAATTTCTCCAGCATGTCCTTGGTCATGCTTTCCAAATCGTAGGTTGGATTCCATCCCCATTCAGCACGGGCGCAACTGTCATCCATCCTGTCGGGCCAGCTTTCTGCAATGCTTTGCTTCAATGGATCCACGTCATACACCATTTCAAACTCGGGTTTTTGCTCCTTGATGGCCGCATAAATCTCCTCTGGGTCGAAGCTCATCGACGCGATGTTAAAGGCGTTGCGGTGTATCAACTTGTCTGGATTGGCCTCCATGAGCATGATGGCAGCCTTCAACGTATCGGGCATGTAGATCATGTCCATCTTGGTACCGGCCTTGATGGGACAAACAAAGCGGTCACCACGCACGGCATTGTAATAGATGTCTACGGCATAGTCGGTGGTACCACCACCTGGAGGTGTGACGTACGAGATGACGCCCGGGAACCTTACCGCACGCGTATCTACGCCATACTTATGAAAATAGTAATCACTAAGCAGCTCGGTGGTCACCTTTGAAACGCCATAGATGGTCTGTGGGCGCTGAATAGTGTCTTGCGGCGTCATGTCATGCGGTGTGGTAGGACCGAAAGAGCCTATCGAACTGGGGGTGAACACAGCACAATGATTCTCGCGCGCCACCTCCAAAATGTTCCACAGGCCATCGATGCCAATCTTCCAAGCCAGCCTTGGTTTCGACTCTGCCACCACAGAGAGCAGGGCGGCGAGGTTATAGATGGTATCAATGTGATAGTCTTTAACCACCTTCGCAATGAGTTCCCCGTTCGTGACATCAGCCACGGCCGACGGTCCGCTCTCCTTTAGCTCACCGGTAGGCTCTGCTCCGATTATATACCCAGCCACAACATGACTGTTACCATACTGTTTTCGTAGTTCTCTGGTCAGCTCCGAACCAATCTGTCCGGTTGACCCAATGACCAAAATGTTCTTCATTATTCTTGATGTGTTTTAACCCTTAGTAGACGATTTAGTGCAAAAATAGTGCAAGCCGAATACAAAGGGAACATGTTTCCTTTGTCAAGGCGCAGCCTATTTGATGCAAAGATAGCGCAAACCGAATACAAAGCAAACTTGTTTGTTTTGTTGAGGTGCCGCCTATCTTATGTAAAAATAGTGCAAACCGAACATAGAGAAAGTTTACTTTCTATATTGAGGTGCTGCCTATTTTATGCAAAATAACAACTTTTTTTTGACATCCCCGAAAGATTCTGGTAAGAATTTGAAAGTCAATCTTACTTTTTATAAAAAATAACATGAAAGCCGTGGCCGTTTCAAAAATAATGACTTACTTTGTACGTAAGAAGAATTAAAAACCTAATATTATGTACGGTAAAATGAAAGAACATCTTAGTCAGAGCCTCGATGCACTAAGAGAAGCAGGTCTTTACAAAGAGGAAAGAATCATTGAGAGTCCGCAAGACGCAGCCATTATGGTCAAAGGGAAGGAAGTGTTGAACTTCTGTGCCAACAACTATCTGGGACTTTCCAACCATCCGCGCCTGATTGAGGCGTCCAAGAAGATGATGGATCGCCGTGGGTTCGGCATGTCTTCCGTTCGTTTTATCTGTGGCACACAAGACATTCACAAAGAGTTGGAAGCCGCCATCAGCGAATATTTCAAGACCGAGGACACCATTCTCTACGCAGCGTGCTTTGACGCCAATGGCGGATTGTTCGGTGCATTGCTCACCGACGAAGACGCTATCATCTCGGATGCGCTCAACCACGCATCTATCATCGACGGCGTTCGGCTTTGCAAGGCCAAGCGTTATCGCTATGCCAACGGCGACATGGCCGAGCTGGAGAAATGCCTGAAAGAAGCACAGGCACAGCGTTTCCGCATCATCTGCACCGACGGCGTGTTCTCGATGGATGGCAACGTGGCACCGATGGATGAGATTTGCGACCTGGCAGAGAAGTATGATGCCTTGGTGATGGTAGACGAGAGCCACTCGGCAGGTGTGGTTGGCGCCACCGGTCACGGCGTGAGTGAGCTGAAAGACACCTACGGCCGCGTGGACATCTACACGGGAACGTTGGGCAAAGCGTTTGGCGGAGCACTCGGAGGATTCACCACCGGCCGCAAGGAAATCATCGACATGCTGCGCCAGAGCAGTCGTCCGTACCTCTTCTCCAACTCGCTTGCACCGAGCATCATCGGCGCCAGTCTGGAAGTTTTCAAGATGTTGAAAGAAGGCAACAGCCTGCACGACAAGCTGGTGGAGAACGTTACTTACTTCCGCGATAAGATGCTGGCAGCAGGATTTGACATCAAACCCACACAGAGTGCCATCTGTGCCGTGATGCTTTACGACGCACCGCTGTCACAGAAATATGCGGCAAAATTGCTCGACGAGGGCATTTACGTCACTGGCTTCTACTATCCAGTAGTACCAAAGGGCGAGGCTCGCATCCGTGTTCAGCTCTCTGCAGCACACACGCGCGAACAACTGGACAAGTGCATCAATGCCTTTATCAAGATTGGCAAGGAGCTTGACGTGCTGAAATAATATGCGTGCGACATCTAACGCACCCTGAAAAAAACAAACTTTTCTATAGAATTCAACGCTGTACGGCTATGGCTGTGCAGCGTTTTTTATGGTACGGGTCGGTCATCATAACTGGCTGATTATCAAAAGCAAAAAATCCAACTCTGAAAAAGCTATGGGATTAGGTTGCAAAAGACATGACTTTGTTGCCCAAACTCATGAACTTTGACAGCCAATCTGCATGCTATTGAAAATCAATGCCACACACTAAGAAAAAACAGCAGTGGTGACATGTCAAAAAACAGAAACTTTTTTTTGACACGCCACCACTTAAACAACATAGGAAGGATGATGCAATCTGCGGCTTTTGTGGACGCACTTACCTATCCAGTCCTCAAAAGCAATCAAGCGTCATGGCTTTCGTGGAATCTCACGGATGTAGATGTCACGATAGCTCACCTTGCTGCCGTGCGCCTGCAATTCTATCTGCTCGATAGAAGGGATGGGCTGTTTGCGATCCCAATAGTTTTCCATCACCACGTTGTTCACCACCAGTTCGCCATTTAGCCACACGGTGACCCTATCTCCTATCATCTTAATTCTGAACGTATTCCACTCGCCCACTCGTTCGTCAGCCACTTTCGAAGGTTTACTTTCGTACACCTTATTATTATAGAGTCCGCCAGATCCCACTTGCGCACCTACATGTACACGAGCCGTATCCCAAATCTGCACCTGCGGAGTGCCGCGCAGATAGATGCCCGCATCGGGTTCTTTGCCATGATGCAACTTCCAGTCGACCAGCATTTCAAAATCACCATATTGACGAACGGTGCAAAGATTGTCGCCTTTCCCCGTAAAAACAAGCACCCCATCTTCTACAACCCAACTTTTCTTGGCTTGTGCATCGGCCTTCACCTGCGCGGCAGCCAGTTCCTCACTGGACATTTGAAGTCGTTTGATGGGATTGGCTACCAAGCCCTTCCAGCCTGTCAAATCCTTTCCATTGAACAGACTGACGAAGCCAGATTTCACTTGTTTTTGCCGTGTTTGTTTGTCGATGAGCTGCCGAAGCGTTTTGGCCTTCGAACCAGATAGCAACGCACAGGCTTTTTCCACAGCGGGTTTTGTTCCCTCATCCAAGAAGTCAGGACGACTCAACACCAACTGTGAAACGGTTTGTGCGGCTGTTTTCTTGAGATACGGATGATTCAAGAAAGTGGAGGCATACAGCAGCGCCTTGTACGAACGGGTCTGGCCCAACTCTATCAAGATGGTTTTTTGTTGGCTCTTACTCTCGGTAAACTGCATGAGTTCACGCAGATACAATGTTTTTACCTCTCCATTCTTACTACAGGCAACCACCAACTTGACAGCTTGTGCAGTTGCCCGATTCTGCGTCTTGGCATCCATGCCGGCCCTCATCTCATCCAACAATCGGTACACCCCATCCAAGGAGCGGTCAAGCGTCGGATGATTTACCTGAAGATTGTTTGTGCCTGGCTGGCTGATAGCGCCGGCCTGAAGGGGAGCAAAGGAGAAGGCAAAAAAGACTGCCCATACGAAATAAAAGTTTCTCTTTCTCATGTAATAGATTTTTCTAAATAATGAATGATAGGTACGGCATCAACCATACTCATGCAAAAATAAGGATTTTGTTTGTAATATCCCGCCTGCTGCGCAAAAAGTTGCATTTCTAAATTGAGCTTACCTGCACACACAAGTTCGTCGCGGCTACAGCTTGCCTTCCTCACGATAGCTGTAGTAGCGGCCATCGGTGACGATGATGTGGTCGAGAAAGTAGATGCGCATGGTCTCGGCGGCCTGCTTCACACGCCTGGTCAGTCGGTCATCATCACTGCTGGGCGTGGTGTTGTTGCTGGGATGGTTGTGACACAAGGCCAAGACCGTGGCGTTGCAGAGCACCGCCTCGCGCATGATGACACGCACATCGACGGCCGTTTCGCTGATGCCACCATGACTGATGCGTACCGACTTGATGAGCTTGAAGTTTTGATTCATCAGCAACACCCAGGCCTCTTCCACGTCCAAATCTTGCATGCGGGGGTGCATGTAATCGTAGATGGCGGCGGCCGACCCCAAATCTTGCCGTTCTTCGGCCCGCTCCATGGCTCTTCGCTTGGCCAGTTCGCAAGCTGCCAGGATGGTGATGGCCTTGGCTGGACCGATGCCCTTGTAGCGAGTGAGTTCGTGAATGGACAGTTTGCCCAGACTATTGAGGTTGTTGTTACAGCCGTTGAGCAGGCGTTTCATTAAGTCAACAGCACTCTCATCCGTCGATCCCGACCCGATGAGAATGCCCAATAGCTCGGCGTTAGACAGCGAGGAAGCTCCCAGCCGCTCCAATTTTTCGCGCGGTCGGTCGTCTTCCGACCAATGGTTGATGGCCAGACGCATAGGAACGTCCTGCCTGTTCTCATCCTGCGGAGAACACGGGTGACTGCTGTCCTGCGGGTGGTTCATGATGGCAATTTTATCGATAGAACGTCTTGTCGAAAGCATGGAACTCACCTTTGCCGCGCAGGCAACGTTTGTACCAGGCGCTGATGAAGCCAAGACCGTAACCAAAGAGCTGGATGAAGGCGGCCCGGATGCTGAGAAATCCTATTCTCAGGCTTTCATTGCGGTAGGAAGAGTCGATTAAAATGGCCAGACAATAGATGACAAGCGGTGACAATCCACCCCAAAAGAGATACTTGCCAACGCTATGCGAACTGAAATGGTTGTTGGGTCCCGACCACAAAATCAGTCCGAAAATCATGAGGAAACACAGCAACGTCACGCCCAAGGTGAACACCGTGGGCAGCAGGTGTACCAGTTTGAGGCTCTCGGGGTGCTTCTTATAGAGGTTGACGCGGGCAATGCCGCTGTTGAACACCTGTCGGAAAAACTTGCGAAAATCAGTACGGCGCTTGTGCCACACCCACGCTTTAGGGAACAATCGGCAGGAGTAGCCGCCTTTGAAGATGCGGATGGAGAAGTCGATGTCCTCGCCAAAGCGCATTTTACTGAATCCGCCGAGCTTCAGATAGACGTCGCGCCGAACGCCCATGTTGAACGAACGGGGATAAAACTTGTCCAGTTTTTTCTTGCCACCACGAATACCTCCCGTGGTGAAAAAGGCGGTCATGGCATACGAGATGGCCTTCTGGGTGTCGCTGAACGATGGATGTGCACGGTCAGGTCCACCGAATGCGTCGGCCGGAGCAGCCTTCAGCTCCTGTTCCACCTCATAAAAATAATCGTGCGGCACCACCACATCGCTGTCCAGGATGATGAGATACTCACCCGAGGCCCGCTCAGCACCGTAGTTACGACTGTCGCCCGGGCCACCGTTTGGCTTCATGAAATACTTGATGTCCAGCAGGTTTGAATACTTCTCACACACCTTATCACAAGGACAAGATGACCCATCCTCGACAATCAGCACCTCAAAATCAGTGAATGTTTGTCGCCGCATACTCTCCAAGAGTTCATCTATCTCGTCCGGTCGGTTGTACACCGGAACTATTACGCTGTATTTCATATTTTTAGTTGACAAGTTAACGAGTTGACAAGTTGACAAGTTGATGGCTTCGATGCAGCGCACTATGGGCATCGATGCAACGTACTGCGAACGGCAGACGCGTCATCAACTATAAAGTAAAAGAGGTTACAACACCCATTCCGATGCAGTAACCTCTCGTTCTTCCCCTCTGTAAAGAGAGACTTGTATATTCTTTATAAAAGACGTTTATTCGCTCACGCGGTTCAGGTAACTGCCATCACGGGTGTCTACCTGAATCAGTTCGCCCTCATTGACGAACAGCGGAACACGTACTTCTACACCAGTCTCGAGCGTAGCCGGCTTGGTTGCGTTGGTGGCGGTATTGCCCTTAATGCCCGGTTCAGAGTGAGTGATACGCAAAACGGTCTTCACCGGCATTTCAGCCAACAGCACACTGCCGTCACTGGTGTCGGTAACAACCTCTACTACATCGCCTTCTTTCATGAAGTCACCACCCGTCACAGCGGATTTGGGCAAAGGAATCTGCTCGAAAGTTTCCTGATTCATGAAGATACAACCAGTAGCATCTTCATACAAATACTGATAAGGACGACGCTCAACACGCACATCTTCCAATTTAAAGTTGATTTGGAAAGTACGCTCCAATACACGACCATCAGAAACATTCTTCAGCTTCGTAATCATGACTGTGTTACCCTTGCCCGGCTTTCTATGCTGAAAATCGATGCAAGTCCAAATTTTTCCGTCAAGACGGATACATGTTCCGATCTTTATTTCCTGTGAATTGATCATTTGTTTGTTTATCTTGAATAATTAGTTATGTCGCTTGTAACGCTTTGTAAAACGGTGCAAAGTTACGAATAAATTGCAAAAAAGCATACTTTTTGAGCCGAAAAATAGTTTAATCCTTTGTTATTCCGAAAATAATGAGTACTTTTGCACCCCAAAGTAATCAGAAAACAATAATATAAATATCAATAACAATGAAGAGAACATTTCAGCCACACAACAGAAGAAGGGTGAACAAACACGGATTCCGTGAGAGAATGGCAACAAAGAATGGTCGTCGCGTACTGGCTTCGCGTCGTGCTCATGGCCGCAAGAAATTAACCGTTTCTGACGAACATCACGGCAAATAAGCAAGCATAGCTTATCGGGCGTGACGCCAAAAAGCAGCAAAGAATTAGGTCTTTGCTGCTTTTTGCATCTTTCAACGCTACGGTGGCGACAGTTAACCCACACTCAACGCACCAGTGGCAGCAGTTAACCAACGCTGAAAAAACAAGAACTTTTATTTTGTATTATCTGCGAATTGACCTATCTTTGCATAAAACAGGCATCGCCTCGGCAATTACAAACAAGCTTGACTGCGCTCGGCTCGCACTGTCTTTGCATAAAACAGGCTGCACCTCAGCAGTTCAAACACAGTTTGACTGCTTTCGGTTTGCGCTGTTTTTGCATAAGACAGGCATCGCCTAAGCATAGTAAACAAATTTGCTTTTTGTGCGATTTGCACTATCTTTGCACTAAGATAGGCTGCCATGAATTTGGCCATACTATATCAACAAGCCATCAAGAAAGGGAATGAAATCATCTGAATTTTTCAATAAATTTAAGAGCTTTTACCTGTGGGGGAACCTCCTGGGCATGGCCGTCGCCATTGTTTTGGTCTGTCTTGGTGTGCGATATGGCCTTGATATCTACACGCATCACGGTGAATCGATTGCTATTCCCGACGTGAAGCGAAAATCTTTCAAGGAAGCAGAGAAAATATTAAGTCAGTTAGGCTTTAAGGCTGTGGTGAGTGATACGGGATATGTGAAGACAATACCCCCCGACTGCGTGTTGGAACAAACGCCCGCAGCTGGCGACAAGGTGAAGACAGGGCGCATTATCTACCTCACTATCAACGCCTCTAAATCGCCAACCATCACCCTACCCGATGTTATTGACAACAGTTCGCTGCGTGAAGCTATGGCCAAACTCACCGCTATGGGCTTCAAAGTGGGCACACCTCAATTCATTCCAGGCGAGAAAGACTGGGTATACGGCATTCTGGTTCGAGGGAAACATGTGGTGACAGGCGACAGGATTTCCATCGAAGACACGGTGATTATCCAAGCGGGAAACGGCATGCGCGACTCAACTGACGTGATTGACTATGTAGATCCGATTTATCCTGAATATGACCCAAGCGAAGAGGATGACGTTGATGGATTTGAAGAAGTGACGGGACCAGTGACGGAAACGGAAGAAGCAACAACTCATCCACAAGAGGTCAAACCCATCAATCCGAGCAAAACGGAACCCACCGTGCCACAGAAGAAAGAACCGACGGTACCCAGGAAGACCGAACCGACCACGCCTAAATCCCCCAAATCCACTCCAAAATAAGAATAGATGGCTGAAGAAGCACAGGACATGACGTTGTTGGAAGACGATGAGGAACAGCAACTTTATGAGCATTTCCGCATCGTGGTTGACAAAGGACAGGAGCCTTTGCGGGTGGACAAATATATGTTTGAACGCCTGAAACATTCCAGTCGCAACCGTATTCAAAAGGCCGCGGATGCTGGATTCGTGCATGTAAACGACCAACCCGTGAAGAGCAACTACAAAGTTCGCCCTTTGGATGTCATCACGCTGATGCTGGATGCGCCGCAACACGACCATACCATCGAGGCCGAAGACATTCCCTTGGACATCGTGTATGAAGATACCGACCTCATGGTGGTTAACAAAGCGCCCGGCATGGTGGTGCATCCGGGTGCCGGAAACTTTCACGGAACGCTGATTAACGCCGTGGCTTGGCACCTGAAAGACTTGACTTCTTTCGACGCCAACAACCCCGCAGTGGGGCTTGTTCATCGCATCGACAAAGACACCAGCGGACTGTTGGTCATCGCCAAGACGCCTGTTGCCAAGACAAAGCTTGGACTTCAGTTCTTCAACAAGACCACTCACCGTAGCTACAACGCCTTGGTGTGGGGCAACTTCAACGAGGAGGAAGGGCGCATAGAGGGCAACATCGGGCGAGACCCAAGAGACAGGTTGCGCATGAACGTGTTTCCACCCGACAGTGAGATAGGCAAAAGCGCCGTTACACATTATCACATACTGGAGCGCTTCGGCTATGTAACGCTCGTAGAATGTATCCTGGAAACGGGAAGAACGCATCAGATACGCGCCCACATGAAACACATTGGGCACCCGCTGTTCGGCGATGAGCGATATGGTGGTACCGAAATTCTGCGCGGACAACGCAGCTCAACCTACAAAGCATTCATCCAAAACTGTTTCAAGGTGTGCAACCGACAAGCCTTGCACGCCAAGACATTGGGATTTGTACACCCCACAACAGGCCGACAAATGGACTTTACCTCCGACTTGCCCAACGACATGCAGCAGCTTCTCAACAAGTGGAGCATCTATGTTCACGGCACTAACAACGATACTTTTGAAGAATAAACAAAAATATACATCATCTATGAATGATCTGAAACGAAACATTGCCATCGTCTGCGGTGGCGATTCATCAGAATACGACGTATCCATACGTTCGGCACAAGGCCTCTATTCGTTTTTCGATAAAGAGCGATACAATGTCTACATCGTCACCATCAAGGGACAAGACTGGAACGTTTGCTTTGACAACGGCGACACAGCCAGCATCGACAAAAACGACTTCTCGTTCGTTAAAGAAGGCGAAGCCGTGCTTTTCGACTACGCCTATATCACCATTCACGGCACCCCAGGTGAGAATGGCATCATGCAAGGCTACTTTGAGCTGTTGCACATACCCTACTCTACCAGCGGTGTGTTGGTGGAAGCAATGACCTTCAATAAATACGTATTGAACAACTACCTCGCTGCATTCGGCGTCAAAGTGGCCAAAAGTATGTTGGTGAAACGTGGAGAAGAGGACCAACTCTGCGAGCAGGAGGTGCAAGACGTCCTTGGCATGCCCTGCTTTGTCAAGCCTGTTGCTGACGGTTCGAGCTTCGGCGTCACCAAAGTGAAGAACACAGACCAGCTGGCTCCGGCTTTGCGCAGGGCCTTCATGGAGAGCGACACGGCCATGATTGAGCATTACATGGATGGAACCGAACTGTCCATCGGCTGCTACAAGACCCGCGAGAAGAGCGTGGTGTTCCCTGCGACAGAGGTGGTGAGCAGCAACGAATTCTTCGATTACGACGCCAAATACAACGGACAGGTGCAGGAAATCACGCCTGCCCGCATCTCTGAGCAAACGGCCAAGGAGGTTGCTGAGCAAACAAGTAAAATCTATGACATCCTACAATGCAACGGCATCATCCGCATTGACTACATCATCACCAAGGACGAAGCGGGCCAAGACGTGGTGAACATGCTCGAGGTGAACACCACTCCGGGCATGACACCAACCAGCTTTATTCCACAACAGGTACGCGCCGCTGGCCTGAACATCACCGACGTGCTGACCGAAATCGTAGAAAATCAATTCTAACTCCCCATCATGCATATCCCATCCGAATTCGACTCCATCCGTCCCTTCGAGCCCGAAGAGCTGCCGAAAGTGTTCGATCAACTGTTGGCCGACCCACAGTTTCAGCAGGTTTTGGCCTATCTTTATCCCAACGTGCCAACGGATGCAATTGCCCAACGGCTGCATACCTGCAAGACGAACGTTGACTTTCAGAAGGCTTTCTGCTATGAATTCTTGAAGAAGCTGTTGGCGCAGAAAGCCAAGAGTTGCGACATGGATGCCACGGCCATCAGCAATAAGCGCAACTACACGTTCATCAGCAACCACCGCGACATTGTTCTCGACTCGGGACTGTTGGCAAAACTGCTGATAGACCACTGCTTTCCGACTACCTGCGAGATTGCCATTGGCGACAACCTGCTATCGCTGCCATGGGTCAAAGACCTGGTGCGGGTCAACAAGGCCTTCATCGTTGAGCGCAGTGTGTCGTTCCGAGAGATGCTCGCCACCAGCAAACGGCTCTCCGCCTACATGCACTTCGCCATCGGAGAGAAGAAAGAAAACATCTGGATTGCACAACGCGAGGGACGTGCGAAGGATTCAGACGACCGCACGGCAGAGAGCATATTGAAGATGATGGCCATGGGTGGAGAGGGCAACATCATCGACCGACTGCAACAACTGCATCTGGTTCCGCTGGCCATCTCGTACGAATACGACCCCTGCGACTACCTCAAAGCGGCCGAGTTTCAACTGAAGCGCGACAATCCTGACTGGCAAAAAGGACCGCAAGACGACATCGTGAGCATGCAAACGGGCATCATGGGCTACAAGGGGCACATCCACTATCACTGTGCACCCTGCATAGACGATTACCTCGGCACACTGGATGCCAACATGCCGAAGGCTGATTTGTACCGCATGATAGCCGCGCACATCGACCAAGAGATACACCGTAACTACCGCATCTATCCCAATAACTACGTCGCCTACGACCTGTTGGAAGGGAACAGCGCCGCATCGAGCCACTACACCCCGCAGGACAAAGCTGCATTTGAGCAATATCTGTCGGACCAACTCGCCAAGATAGACATCCCCAACAAGGATGATGCCTACTTGAGAGAGCGCATGCTGACGATGTATGCTAATCCCCTAAAAAATCATTTGGCCGCATGTTGAGATTCTCCGTCCTCGCCTTGAGCGTTATAAGCCTGTTGGCAGCCTGCACCATCGACCCCTACGAAGCAGGCGACGGACAGTACTCGTACCTCAAAGCCGAGATGGCAGACATGCACACCGCAGCCAAATGCAAGGTAGATTACGCCGTGACGGACACCGATGAGAAGCTCACATTCAATCCACCCTTCAGCTGTCATTGGGCCACCACGCCCGACAGCACCTACCGAGCCATGCTCTATTATAAAAAATCACCTGACAAAACGGAAGGTAACACATGCGTCAAGGTGTGGGTGTTGCACCCCATGAAACCATCAAAAAACACCCCCACCGACCCCGTAAAGCTGCAAAGCAGCTGGCTGAGCCAAAACAAAAAGTACATCAACCTGCGCTTGGGCGTGATGTCTGGAAAGCCCGATGACGAGAAACAGAAGCAAAAAATTGGCATCGTGCTCAACAAGCGAGTGACACACGCCAATGGCAAAAAGGCCATCGACCTACAGCTGTTGCACAACCGCAACCACGTTCCTTCATATTACACCAATACCCTTTACATCAGTATTCCCACAGCTTCCTACAAAACTGGCGATTCCATCCGCCTCAAAGTAAATACCTACCAGGGCATGGTGGAGAAAACTTTTGTTTTGTAGGCTGTCGATGCACCCTCTTTTCAAAGGAGTTATAATAGCCACTGCCAATCAAAGGCTTTCGGTTTTCATACATTATTTCCCCAAAATCTCATTCTCTGCCGCGAAAAGCGAACCGCTCCTTGCATTCAATCCAAGTCCGCATAGTTTCTTGTCTGGCTTGCTTTACTGTCTGATCTACCATAATATATAAGCTACAAACCGCATTTCTTACAAACCCTATATACGGTATAATCTTGTAAGAAACGCTATATTATTCTTAGTGTCCCATTCGTGAGGTATCAACTTCCTTAACTTTCTTTTCCTTGTAACCGCCGAACTTATAGACAACAGCAAAAGTAACTGTCGACCAATTGTTGTTAAGTTTCATACGATAGTCTTGGTTGCCTTGTACGGAACGAGTGTCGTATTTGTAGTTGAAGATGTTGTTGCCATTGAGGCGCAGCCCCCATTTTCCATCGTTTGACGACCATTGCAGTTTGGCATTCATTCGGAAGATGGGACTGATGTCGTAAACGCCCTGTATTGCTTTCGACTGAAAGAAAGGATTCAGAATAAGGCGCAAGTCCTGTGTTTTGCAAAGTTTTACCGATGCGGTACCACCAAGTATGGCAGAAAGTTTCTTGCGATTGAATGGCAAGTCGAAGAAATGGCTACTCTTTTCGTGTCTATAAGTTCCTACGGCAAACACGTTTCCGTTGAGCCATTTGCCTGCACTGAAGATGGCAGAGGCCTGCAATCCGAAGCTATTTGAATAATCGAAGTTGGTTTCTTTCATGATGACAGCCACTCGGTCTGCTGTCTGATAAGGCAACTGCACGGAATAATCTGGCTTCAGACTTGCGAAAGCCATCAGCGTATAACGTTTTTTTATCTGCCACATCAGGTTGACATTATAATAGGAGTATGGTTTCAAATCGGGATTGCCATGTACCTCTGTGTAGGTGGATGAGTAAAACACATTGCTCATGGTTGACCAATAGCTCGGAAACACTGAATTGGAATTGAAGGAGAGGTTGAGCAAATGGTTGTCGTTGATGCTCCACAAAGCATTGAGCGTAGGATAGATGCGCCATTTATCCCACATCGGAGAGTGGTATTGCTCGGCAGCAACGGAAGCCTCAAAACTGATTGCCTTGTTGACCTGTTTGCTGAAACCTGCATACATGTTCCATATCCGCTCATTGATGTCAACGCTGCTGGTCGCATTGGGCAAGATGTTTCCCTTCTTATCGAGGGTGCTCTGATAGCTCTTGTTGCTCGCAAACTGTCCTTTCACGCCATACGACAACCCCCATCCATGCGCCAATGAATGGGTTTGGTCCGCCGTAAACATCCATTTGTTGATGGTCTGCTCACTGCCACTTGTCAGGTTGCGTTTTGTTTCTGTCGTATTTGCATTCACCTGCATCGTGCCGTCAAGCCATTGTTGCTGCGGCGTGCGATAGTAGGTGTACGAGCCGCCAAGGGTGAGTCCGAAAGGAAGTGAGTAGTTGACATCCACATTATGCAAGTACGCATGACTGTCAAGGTGCGTTCTGCTTACACTCAAACCTGTCGTTTGGTTGTTGGAGCTGGCCTTTTTCCAATTTCCGGTATAGGCAATGTCGAGACGATGATTCTTGCTGAACGCATAATTCATACCCAATCGGTAGTCGTGTGTGATGCCAAACGACTTCTGCCAAGTTTCGTCATAATAGTTTACACGTTTGCTGCCCAAAGGATGATTGGCTATGTGCGAAGCCTCACGGTATGAATTGCCGTTAACGTATTGATATTGCGCATCCAGTCCAAACTTGCCTCTTTGCATGGAAAGGGCAAGATTACCAAAGCCAGTTGAATATTTGCTTTGCTGCAATCCACCAACCATCTGTCCCGACAACCGATTGGTGCCGGCATAATCTTTCGTAACAATGTTGATAGCCATGCCACGAACATGATAGCGAGCTGGGGCAGACAACATCACCTCGGCCTTTGCCAACTGTGCGGCAGGCATCGCTTTCAGTCGTTCTGCCAGCTGTTCTTGCGTCAACGTAGTGGCTTGTCCATTGATAATCAGCGTCACCGCATTGCCCAAGAGGGAGATACTACCAGTGGCATCGCTGACACCGGGAATGCGTGTGAGGGCCTCGTAAGCGTTGTCGGCAGGCAACTGCTTCAACAGCAACGGCATATTGTACAATAGCATACCACGCTCTGCCTTGACGATGGGGCGCGAGCCCTTTACCATTACTTCAGGAAGATTGTGCATCATGGATTCCATGGTGAGTGAATCCTTTGAACTTTGCACTTGTGCATGAATGGATAAGGTGGATACTAAGATACATCCCAAGAAAAACATTCTACATCTCATTTGCTGCTGATTTTGATTGAGTTTGACTGATTCGACTAATGTATTCAGCGCAAATTTATAAAATAAAATCATGAATCCCCAAAAAACTTGTATATAAGTGGCAATGATAGCATTACCAACAGAAGCATCAAGGAAAAGGCACAGCGCTTTGGGGGGATAATCCTATGATGAAGAAAGAGGCCTTTCCATCGATTAGCAGTGCCGATGTTCGTTCTGTGAAAGAGAGTTGGCAAGCACCTATAATTCGTTGACTATTTTTACCAATTTTCACCCTAAAAACAGCTCTTCAAAACTTTCAATCTAGAAAAAATCAATAGGCTGGCAGGAGGTAAACAGGAAGTAATTGGGACAAGAAATTCGGCTATTTACCATCAAAAGCATGCCTTAACCTGATTAAAGACATCACTTTGGCAGACAATCTACAGGCTGTTGGCCCGCTAAGGCATGCATATTGCCCGTTTAAATCAATGCTTTTGTCTACAAAATGCGTAAGGTATGAGAGCCAACTATCAATAAAATACCATAACACCCTATTTATCAACGAGATACAAAAGCCGTTTATCCTTAGTGTATTTTCGTCCAGACGCAAGGTTGTTTGCAAATACGCCCAGCATAAAGAGGCACGTTGTCAAGAAAAATCATACATACGGACACTCATCATTCTCATCCGGTCAACGTGAATAAAGCGTAAACTTAAAAGGGGATACACCATTTGACATATCCCCTTTAACTTGTTTTTATATCGAAGAAAGTTATTTTTCTGATACCAATCGCATGGTGTCGCGTGCGATGACAATCTCTTCATCGGTAGGAATCACACAAACGGTGACCTTGGAATCTGGCGCAGAGATGATGGCTTCCTTGCCACGAACCTTGTTGGCTTCGGCATCCATCTTCACACCCAAGAACTCTAATCCACTGCAAGCCTCGAGGCGAGTACCTATCTGATTCTCGCCTACGCCAGCCGTCCACACGATGATATCAACGCCACCCATAACAGCAGCGTAGGCACCAATGTATTTCTTAATGCGGTAGTTATACATCTTCAGTGCCAACAGAGCCTTCTCATTGCCCTCTTCGGCTGCTGATTCTATCTCGCGCATGTCTGATGAGATGCCGGTAATACCGAGCACACCACTCTCCTTATTCAGAAAGTCGGCCATCTCTTGAGGCTTCTTGCCTAACTTCTCCATGAGATAGGTAACAGCAGATGGGTCGATGTCGCCCGAACGCGAGCCCATCATCACACCAGCCAAGGGGGTCAATCCCATGGAGGTATCGATGCACTTGCCGCCCTTGATGGCTGTAACACTGGCACCATTGCCGATGTGGCAGGTGATGATGCGCATGTCCTTGATGTCCTTACCTAAGAATTCGCACACACGTTGTGACACATATTTGTGACTGGTGCCATGGAAGCCGTAACGGCGTACATGATATTTTTTGTACAGTTCGTATGGCACTGCATAGAGGTAAGCATAATCGGGCATGGTGCTATGGAACGCATTGTCGAACACACACACCTGTGGTGTGGTGGGCATGAGTGCATCCACGGCACGCAAGCCACGAAGATGACCCGCATTGTGTACGGGAGCCAAATCGCACAGGCTCTCGATTCCGTCTTCCACATGCTTATCTACAATCACGCTATCCTCGAACAGGTCACCGCCTTGCACGATACGATGCCCTACGGCATCAATCTCGTTTAATGACTTGATAGCCCCAATCTCGGGGTCGGTGAGCAAAGAGAATACGAAGTTCACGCCTTCTTTGTGGTCGGGCATGTCGTGCATGATTTTCTTTTTCTCGCCATTGGGCAATGTTACTTTCACAAAGGCCTCATCGAGACCAATACGTTCTACACCTCCCTGAGCCAACACTGACTCATCGGTCATGTTGTAGAGTTTATACTTGATAGAGCTGCTTCCGCAGTTTAATACTAAGATGTTCATTTGTAAGTTTATGAATTAAAGAGCCTCTCCCCCTGCCCCCTCCCCAAAAGGGAGGGGAGTAGGTGGCTTGGCATGTATTATTTTTTCTTCGTTAAAGCCCCTCCCCCTGCCCCTCCCCGAAAGGGAGAGGAGTAGGTGGCTTGGCATGTATTATTTTTTCTTTGTTAAAGCCTCTCCCCTTGCCCCCCCAAAAGAGAGGGGAGTAGTTAGCTGTATGATGTTGAATTATGTTGTAGAACTATCAACTTGTGAGCTTATCAATTAAACCAACTATCTATTCCCCTCCCTTTCGGGGAGGGGTTAAGGGGTGGGGCTGTAACTTGTAAACTATATCACCTCTACTCCTCTTTCTTGGCATCTTGTGCCTGGCAAGCGGTGATGGCCACCATATAATAGATATCATCTACCGAGCAACCACGGCTAAGGTCGTTCACTGGGCGTGCAATTCCTTGCAAGATAGGACCTATGGCAATGGCATTGCCCAAACGCTGCACCAGCTTGTAGCTAATGTTTCCTACTTCCAAATTGGGAACCACCAATACGTTGGCATTGCCAGCGATAGCACTTCCCGGTGCTTTCTTTTGTCCTACCGACATCACCAAAGCGGCATCGGCTTGTAACTCGCCATCGATTTTGAGTTGTGGTGCACGCTGCTTTGCCAATTTTGTAGCTTCTGCCACTTTCGCAACGACCTCATGAGAGGCACTTCCCTTGGTGGAGAAACTCAACATGGCTACGCGTGGTTCTTTAAAACCTGCCACACTCTTGGCCGTCGCTGCCGTGGTAACGGCAATTTGAGCTAACTGATCTACATCGGGAACAGGGGTAACTGCCACGTCACCCATAACCACTACACCATTTTCGCCATACTCCTTTGCCTGCGTAATCAACAGCATGGCACCACTCACGCAAGTGACACCGGGCGCACACTTGATGATTTGCAATGCAGGGCGCAACGTATCTCCCGTAGTACTCAAGGCACCACTAATCTGTCCATCAGCACCTTCGGTCTTGATAATCATACAGCCCAAGTATAAAGGATTCTTCACCAACTCACGTGCTTGCTCAAGGGTCATGCCCTTTTTCTTGCGCAGTTCGGCTAACAGTGTAGCATATTCTTCACTCTTGGGATTGTTTTCAGGGTCAATGATGGTAGCCTTGTCGATATTCTTCAGCGCTCGCGCTTCTGCCATTTTGTGAATCTCCGTTGGGTTACCAATCAAGATGATGTCTGCAATGTCGTCGGCCAATACACGGTCAGCGGCACGTAGCGTTCGCTCCTCCAATGCTTCGGGGAGCACAATACGTTGTTTGTCGGCTTTTGCTCGCTCAACAATTTGCTGTAATAAATCCATGATGTTGTTATTTATATTTTGATTTGTGTCATGATAGCGGCATCCACATGCCTTCAACCCACGGTGGACATCAAAGCAAAAAGAAAGATTTAACTCGTTGACATCCACCCTGTATTGCAATTGCAAAAATAACAAATATTATCGACATGTGGAATGAAACGCCCATAAAAATACCAAACATCGCAAAAAGGACTGTATTCCACGAAAGAATACAGTCCTCAATTTGTATTTGAATCTACTTGATTAGGTCGTCCATCTCTTTATAACAACAACGCTATAGCAGGACGTTGCCCTATTAAGGATTTTGCTTCAAGTTAGGATTAGCATTGATTTCCTTTACAGGAAGTTGATGCAAGAAATCCTTATGGTCTGTTGCCATTTTCTTTTGTGCAGAAGCCTTGTGGTTAGAAAGAACTTCAACTTCCTTGCCGTCCTTACCTTTCACTTTGTAACCCTTGGTGCGGTCAATGGTTTCCTTCCAACGTTTCATATCAAACCAGTTGGTACCTTCGCCCCAAAGTTCTATACGACGTTGGAAACGAACTTCCTTGCGAAGTGCGTCTTGTGTAGCAGGAGCCTCGAAAGCAGGGTTGCGTTTTTTAGCAAAAGCGTTAAGCTCTGCCTGTGCTTCGCTTAATTTGTTCTGTTCAACCAATGCTTCTATTTCGAGCAAGATAGGATCTTGAACGCGAATAAAGCAATAATCTTGTTCCATACCAGCCTCACCAGCGATAAACTTCACCTGCTCAAAATCATCGAGATCATCCTTTGAACTCATTTCTGGATTGTGTGTTTGGGCAAGCATAGAAGAGACTACATCAGGATATTCCTCCTTATTGATCCAAAGTTTTCTACGTGAGTCGGTCTTCGGAATCTGGTTGTACAGATAGTTGTAAATCAGTTTTGTTTTTCCACCGGCTGCATATCCACGAGCCAAGAAATGGTCCATGTGGCTCCAGTAAGATGCCCACAGCGTAGAGTTTTGTGAGTTGATGTCATATCCCCACAAGATATCAGCCTGACCAATATCCCATCCACGAGCAGGCTCCGTCACCTTATCAGAACCACCTTCGGCAGCAATCTTGGCATAAGTTTCCACATTCGCCCAATCTTCCATTTGTGCATAAGCCTTAGCCAAGTAAGCAGCAGCCACGGCACGGTCGACATCTGTGCGAACACCTGTGATCTTACAGTTCTTAACAGCAAAGGTCAAGTCCTCAATAATCTGCTTATACACCTCTTGTACGGTGGCACGAGGCAGATTCTGGTCGGTCGATTTCAACGCCAAAGGCACGCCCAAAGCAGCTTCGTGTCCTTTGTACGTATGCTGATAGAAGTTAACCAAGTGGAAATAAGCAATGCCACGAAGAGCCAAAGCCTCACCTTTTGCAGCCAACACTCCAGGGTCGGTTGATTCTTGTGCAAAGTAAGTTTCCAAGTGCAGATTCACCTTTGCAATGATTTCATAGAATTGTCCCCATGTAGAACGGGTACGGCGATAATTCTCCATACGGTTATCGATTTGGTAATCAAACTGGAACCAGTTCCAGTTTTGATAAGCCACATCCTCACACATCATATCAGTAGCTATCTGGAATGCTTTCAAACCGAAATCATCATGAGACGAATAAAAATCTTGGAAAATCGTATAGATCTTCGCAATGGCAGCTTTTGCAACCCCTGTCTGTGTCTCGGGATTAGCAATCAATTCGTCATGTCGCTGCTGAGTTTCATATTCTGAAACCTCAGGATCGAGATTGCACCCTACGATACCGAACGTGAAAGCGAGTGCAGCTGCAACTTTTATATAATTTTTCATATTTCTTATGTTTTATAATCGTTTATAAAGCTGTTTCTTATAAATTCAGGTTGATACCAAACGAGAGTGCGCGAACTGCACTGTTTACACTATAATCTTGTGCACCGTTGAGAGCAATACGTGGGTCAAGTCCCTTTCTCTTTGACCACAGCCCCAAGTTGTCGGCTGCAAAGTATAGACGAAGTCCCTGGATTTTAGCCTTGCTCAATACACTCTTTGGCAATGAGTAGCCAAATGTAAGGTTATTCAAGCTGAGATAAGAGCCATCAATGAGGAAACGGTCAGAAGCCTGATTAAGACTTTGGTTCTCCGTATGCAAACGTGGAATATCGGTGTTGGTGTTCTCTGGTGTCCAGTGGTTCAAAATATCCTTGTGCCAGTTCGAGCCTAACGAACCTGCTGACATTAATTGACGATAACTGCCATCGTAAACCTTTCCACCCACTCTATAAGAGAATTGAATTGAGAAGTCGAACCCATAGGCTGCTGCGTTCGCATAGAAACCTCCTGCTATTTTTGGCAAAGCAGAACCTACAAACTGTCTGTCTTTTAACGAGCTGCTGTAATCTTTGCTGCCAACTTTCTCAAACTGTTCTGTTTTCTTATTCCAGCACCAGTACATTTGGTCACCATTCTCTGGATTGACACCTGCCGATTTCACCATATAGTAGTCGAAGATACCACCTTGCTCTTTCAAGATACGGAAACCTTTGGAGATACCGTCTTCTCTAAACTGTTCGGGCAATTCGGTAATCTTGTTTGTGTATGTAGTACCATTCACACCTACATTAACATTGACATTTCGATCGTTGTACACATTAGATGAAAGGTTGAATTCAAAACCTGTATTTACCATTTTACCGAAGTTCACTGGTTCAGAATCGAATCCTGTCGTTGAAGAGATAGGAAGATTGAAGAGCATATCGGATGTACGACGGCTAAAGAAGTCGAGTTCACCAGCAATCAAACCTTTCCATAACGAGAATTCCAAACCAACGTCAAAGTTGTTGTTCTTTTCCCAAGTAATGTTTTCGTTACCTTTATAAGCAGGTCCGTAAACACTTTCGGTACCCGTAGAGGCAATACGGTAAAGGTTGGTATACGGAGTATAAGCACGCAAAGGAGGATTCGTATTTGGCAAGTACAGATAATCGTTACCCTGTACACCGTAGCTGACACGCAGCTTCAGGTTTTGGATAGCATCAACGTCTTTCAAGAAGTCTTCCTGATTGATGCGCCAAGATCCACCCAAGCTCCAGAATGTACCCCAGCGATGATCGGGATGGAATACGGAAGAACCATCACGACGCAAAGAAGCAGAAGCGTAGTATTTGTCCATGTAGTCGGCTGTAACCTGTCCGAAGTAGCCTTCTACCTTGTATTCGCGGCCATAAGAGTCTAAGTCGGAAATGGTAGCACCTGAACGGAATTCTGGCAATGTAGGATCGAGCAACCCTTTCTTCTCACCATTTAAGAAGTTGGTTTTTTCATTATAGTTTTCATGTCCCAGCATCACATGTACACCAAAGTCATTGAAGGTCTTGTCCCATTTCAATATTTGGTTCCAGTTCAATGACACAGTTTGGTTCACTTCTTTATTAAGAATACCACCGTAAGCCTGTCCATCACCAACAAGTGGGTTCATCATGTTGGTCCAACGCCACCAGTTACCATTAAATGTAGCCGTAGAGCTAAACTTAAAGTTGTAAGGCAGTTTAACGTCTACGCGTGCGTTTTGCGTGAGGTAGTAGTTAACGTTTTTCGTAATGTTAAGTTCGGTCTGTCGAATCAAGTTCATACCTCCAGCATACTGTCGTGCCTGAGAATCGTCATAAACCATCTCTCCATGAGCGTCACGCAAAATCTTACCATCCTTATCATGCTTGTAAATAGGATAGATAGGCGCAATCATACGGCTCCACATAAACAAGTTGCCAAAGTTGTTCTCTTCATAGCTAACGGGATTTTGTGCAGTAGTCTTAGCAAATTGCGAAGAAGCCCCAATGCGCAACCAGTCGGTAATATCCGAATCGTATGACATACGAGTAGTCAAACGCTCAAATTTAGTCTTCATGCTGAAGCCACGATCATTCAAGTAACCTACAGAGAAATACACCTTCGACTTAGCCGAACCCTTGGTAACGCTCAGGTTATATTCTTCGCGCGTCTTGGGTTCGTACAATGTACCCATCCAATCATTGAAGTTGGCAGCATCTTCGTAACGAATTGGCGCTGTGGTCAGATTACCATTTTCGTCAACTACCTTGTTGTCAGGTGTACTATACACATTATACCCTAACGCATCAATCAAATTTGCCGAAGCCCATTGTCCAGGGTTTTTCTGTGGTTTTTCAGCATAAGTAACCGAGTTTTTAAGTCCTTCCCAAGTAAGTTTGTAATACGTACCAGGGTCACTAATAATGTCATATTCAGGCACTGCACGCTGATTGGTACCAATGCGGGCATCGAAAGACACCTGAACTCTTCCCTTGTCACCACTCTTGGTGGTAATCATGATAACACCATTGGCACCACGTGCACCATACAAGGCAGCAGAGGCAGCATCTTTCAAAACGTTGATGCTCTCGATATCCTTGGTGTTAATAGCGTTAATCTCGCCACTGTAAGGAGCACCATCGAGAATAATCAATGGTGAACTGGAAGCGTTCAACGAACCAATACCACGAATACGCATCACTGTTGACTCACCTGCACGTCCTGAAGGAGATGTTACGGATAGACCAGCAACCATTCCTTCCAAAGCCTTAGAAGCATCGGCAGCCTGCACCTTCTCCAATTTCTTAGAGTCTACATTCGTTGCAGAACCTGTGTAGGTAGATTTCTTCACCGTACCGTAAGCTACAACGATTACTTCATCGAGCTTACTGTCATCGCTCACCAATCTAACGGTCATGTTGTTGGTTGCAACAACTGTTTGAGTCACCATTCCAATGTAAGAAATCATGAGTTTTGCACCACTTGGCACACTTAAGGTAAACTTACCCTCAATGTTAGTAGCGGTACCATTTTTGGTTCCTTGAACTACAACGGAGGCTCCAATAACAGGCTGACCATCTTCCGCTGAAATCACAGTACCGTTAATCTGTGTTTGTGCCATTGCCATACCTATACTTAGGAACAGGCAAGCGAGAAACAGTGTTAGTCTTTTTTTCATAAAAATTTCTCCTTTCAATCGCTAATTTAACATATTGTTTATTATTAATGGTTTGTTCAGTAGTATTAAAGTAGCTCTTAGCGATAGATATTTATACAAGTTTCATTCTTCTTCTGCCAATTTACATTTCAGTCTGTAAACATAAATCTGACTCAGCGAAACATTCCGTGATATCACATCCTTCAGGCTAACAATTTACAAATATAGGTGAATTGTGCGAAAAGTAAAAAAAAATGAGTTAATAGTTGTAGTTTTTAACACATTTTAGCAAACAAAGATTAAAATAACCTATCTCTGACACTGCCTTTACCGAGTAAGTACGGTACAGCTAAATCGGGTGGATGGGGCACACCAGCCCCATAGGGCATGCTCAAGTAGAAGAATCTATTCCATAAAATATTCTTACATATATCAACAGATACACCAAGTTCAGGGATACATATTGATATATGAACAATATTTGTCAAGCAGATTTTCTAACGGCAAATCACCTTTTGCAAAGCGCTCTGCATCCAAAGACTGCAATCTTTCACGCACAGGCGTATTTCCTTTATATGTTGCTGTTAGAACATAAAATCCGTCTTGCTCTTCGATAGCCACATCCGAAAAATATTCAGAGATATCATCCGAGCTATACCGAATGGAATAACTTGGACGCTTGGCACCTGGAAAATCCTCACGTAGAATACCTTTTGCCACCAAATCCTGTATGTCACGAATGGCGGTGTCCTTAGAACATTTGGCAAGTGAAGCCCACATTTTAGAGGTTATCTTTGCTTCATAGCCATCCAAGAAAAGATTTAGCACATCCTTCTGGCGCTGACTGAACGCCACGGATGAAGCATTTTGCCAAAAAAGACTCTTGTTCAAAATCGTATTCACATTCACCTTAGCCTCGTCAAGCGCTTTAGACAGCGTGTTGGCATACCATAAAATCCACTCAGTAACATCTCCGTCACCATTCTGTGTTTTCTTCAAAATCTCATAGTACCGATGCTTATCCTTATTGATTTGAGATGATATGTTATAGAAACGAAATTCGCTTTTGTCGGCACGAGCCAACAACATGTCCGATAATATACGTGCCAAGCGCCCGTTGCCGTCTTCAAAAGGATGAATGCTGACAAACCACAGATGCGCTATGGCCGAACGAATCGTGGAACTTACTGGCTCATCTTCATTAAACCAGTGAAGAAACTTCTCCATTTCTCCCTCCACTCGCTCTGGAGCCGGCGCGACGTAATGCACTTTCTCTCGGCCAAAGATACCAGACACAATGTGTTCTTCATGGGTGCGGTATCTTCCCACCTCAATCTTAAAACCCTCGCTAAAGCCTGTCGGGAAAAACGCCGCTTGCCAAGAACACAATTTTTCTTTGGTCAATGGTTGGTCAACATGATACAAGGCATCGAGCATGACCGCCACAACAGAATCTACATAATGAGAAGGTGCCGTCTGCCTGACATTCTCCAGTCCCAGCTTTCGAGCGACTGATGAACGCACCTCGTCCGCATTCAGACGAATGCCCTCTATCTCTGAAGAAAACACCACGTCATTTGTCAGGTTTTCGGCCATGGCTTTCAGTTTGCTGTCAAAGCCAAGCGAGTACAACCTGCCATACAGTAAACCTTGCTTTCGATTCACCTCTTCAAGGACAGCCGTAAGTTTGAGTGCATCCCATCTAAACGCTGTCCAATCTTCTCTTTCGTGGATATACATATTTTATTAAGTTGTGAATGCAACCTAAATCGCGCAATAACGTCGCAATATTTGCGACAAATATATGTTTTTTTTGTCGCATTTACAAGTAGGGAGCACGAAATAGTACCATTTTTTTGCAGATTTTTTAGTGTTATCTTGATTGGGTACAATTGGCCAACGTCGTAGGGGCGTGATTTATCACGGTCCGCACACCCGCACGTCCCGCCATTTTACCAACAACGTGGCGGAGCGTGATGAATCACGCCCCTACGATGCTACAGTACAAACACAGCGGAGTTTTTTTGGCCCGCAATAGGCTGCCGGTTCAATCTCATTGACTTTACCGTCCAAACTCAATGCTATTGGAGGTCAAAGTCTATGCAATTGGAGGGGAAAGTCAATGCTATTGCAACTGATTGAAATACAGAGAGAAACAGATACCCAAGACCCGAAAGACGGAGAGGTCTTGAAATGTTCCAAATGTAAAATGGAGTGAGGAAAGGAACCTTTCCCTGGTTGGAATTCTACAGAGGACTGTCGGCGCACGTCACCGCTCACTTTTTGGCGGGCGAACAGGGTGGAAGCCGGAAACTTTCTGGCTCATTTGCTCTACACGGTCGGCGATGTATTGCTTGAAACGCTGATCTTGCAGAACCTCGATGTCTTGGAACAAGCCCAACACAAATCGCCCGATGCCCAGATAGCTGGCCACGTCGGCTTTGAAAATCCAGTGCTTCTCATCCTTCTCGGGAGCCAGGAAAGGGTGCGACTGCGGGTACTCCTCCAGCAAAAGATTGTATGACAACTGCCCCAAGCGCAGTTTCACGGGCAGCTTTTCATCGCCACTGAACATGAAAATATCCGTGAACAGGTCGCGGTGCTTGGCCTGGTTCATCCAAAAGACATCCATCACCTCAACACTCTTGATGCGCGACACCTTGAACGTTTTGCACATGTCCGACTGCATCTCGTAGCACCGCACGTCCAAATCGTCGTTCATCAGTAGGTAAGGCTCCACCACACGGTCGGAAACGGTCTTGCTGTGGGGCGACGAATAGCCCCTGAGCACCACGACGCTCTGTGTTTCCATCGCCTCTTTCAAGGTGCGCACGTTGTTGTGGATGCGCTTCAAAGCGGCTGGTGAGAACGACCCTTCCAGACTGTAATAGCGGTCGAGTTTGGTTTTGAGGGTAGCCAGGATAATGTCTTTCTTGTTGCTGGCCTCCAGCATTCGGCGCAGGTACGCGGCTTCTTCCTTGGTGAAAACGATGTTGTCGTGCAGTCGTCTGAAAAACTTACTATTGGGATCCAGGCGGTAATAGGCTCCGGTTTTGATAACCTGAAACCCACTGTTGCGCAGATAGTCAAGATAATAGTAGAGGTTGCGCCGCGTGACGTGAAGCCTGTCGGCCAACTGCTGGGCGGTGTAGTTGTTGTTATCGGTGAGCAACAGCAGCAGCTCGAGTTCGTTTCCGAATTTTTCTAATCGCATGATCAGTAGTTAATGAGTTTTTGAGTTTCTAAGTTTTTAAGTTTTTAAGATGGTGAGTTTTTAAGTTTGTGGGGTTTTAAGTTTTTTAGTTTCTAAGTTGGGGAGTTGACAAGTTAACAAGTTGACGAGTTGACGAGGATGTGTGCATGCTGGATTCCTCCTATAGCAGCAAGCTAAGCATTCAAGCATCAGAAGCCAACGCATATCAAGCAAAAGCACGCAACCTTGTAAGACAAGACTAATGCAATGTGCCTCAGTTGGACAAAAGGCAGTGCATTAAAAATCTAAGGACAGCTCTGTACTGCCCAAAAGGTTGTACGAACGGCGGTGATAGGGCGTGATGCCATACGCACGGATGGCCTCCCGATGCTTGCGTGTGGGGTAGCCCATGTTCGATTGCCAGTCGTATTGCGGGTATTCTTGCGCCAGGCGGTCCATGTAATCATCCCGAAAAGTCTTGGCCAAGATGCTGGCGGCGGCTATATCCTGGTACTTGCCGTCACCTTTTATAATAGTGGTATAGGGCAAATCATGATAAGGCGTGAAGCGATTTCCGTCCACGATGATGGCCTGCGGACGGGTGGTGAGCTGATCCAGCGCACGGTGCATGGCCAGGAAACTGGCGCGCAGAATGTTGATTTCGTCAATCTCCTGCGGTGTTACCTCTCCCACAGCCCACGCCACGGCATCGTTGATAATGGCTTGGCGCAATGCGTTTCGCTTTTTGCGCGAGAGCTGTTTCGAATCGTTCAGGTCCGCATTGTCATAGTTGGGCGGCAGGATGACGGCGGCGGCGAACACGCTTCCGGCCAAACATCCACGCCCCGCCTCGTCGCAACCAGCCTCGATGAGGTTGGGGTAATAATGAGATTTTAAAGTGTTGTGCATCCTCTACATGTGAAATAAAGTTAACCTACAACAAGTATTAACAACCTTTGTTTGGTGTGGAAAAATGAGTTCCAACTCTTGTCGTACTTTTGCCGTATCAAACAGAACATGAACCATCAAATACGAACGACAATGGAAAAGAACATTCTTTTATCAGAAAGCACACCCTCGGCACGAATCTCTTATCAGCACGTCATCGGAAAATTATTGATGCCGATAGAACTTTTGCGGCGTTATTACGCCAAAGTGATGGAACGTGAGGTGAACACGCGGCAGACGCTGTTGCTACTGAATGCCCAACTGGCATTCGTGATGACCGTGTTTCCCATCGAAGCGCCGTTCGCCATGCGCGTGGTTTGCTGCCTGTGGCTGTTGAACGCCTTGTGGAAATGCAAGCAAGCGTTCTGATTAGAACATCCTGCTGACGCGCTCAATGCCCGCAACCAATTGGTCAACCTCTTCGCGTGTGTTGTACAAAGCGAAGGAGGCGCGCGCTGTTCCCAAAACACCCAACCGCTGCATCAGCGGCTGCGCGCAGTGGTGCCCCGTGCGGATGGCGATGCCGAGCCTATCCAACAAGGTGCCCATGTCCATGTGGTGAATGTGTCCAACCTGAAAGCTAATGACCGCATCGCGATGGGCCGCCTCGCCGAAGATGTGCATCCCAGGAATGGTTTGCATGCGCTCAAGGGCGTAAGTGGTCAGCTCGTGTTCGTGCTTGGCTATGTTGTCCATGCCCAAGGATGACAGGTAATCGAGCGCAACGGCCAACCCATGCGTGGCAATGTAATCGGGTGTGCCCGCCTCGAACTTCAATGGCGGTCGCTCGAAAGAAACCTTATCGAACGACACATGGCTGATCATCTCGCCTCCTCCCTGATAGGGTGGCAAACGGTCGAGCCATTCTTCCTTACCATAAAGCACGCCAATGCCCGTGGGGCCGTATGCCTTGTGGCCGCTGAAAACGAAGAAATCGCAATCAATGTCTTGCATGTCTACCTTGAAATGGGGCGCACTCTGCGCACCGTCTATCACCACCGGCACGCCATGGGCATGCGCCGTGGCCGTCATCTGTTTCACAGGGTTGACGGTACCCAGCACGTTGCTCACCTGCGTCAGGCTCACCAATTTGGTCTTGTTGGTAAACAACTTCTCGTATTCGTCGAGCATCAGCTCCCCCGCATCGGTCATCGGAACCACTTTGAGCACGATGCCCCTTTGCTGAGCCTGCAACTGCCACGGCACAATGTTGGAATGATGCTCCATGGCAGACACGATTACTTCATCGCCTTCGCGCATGAACGCCTGACAATAGGTGGCGGCGATGAGGTTCAAGCCCTCGGTGGTACCTCGGGTGAAAACCACCTCAGCGGCAGAGCGGGCATTGATGAAACGGCGTACCGTCTCGCGGGCAGCCTCGTGAAGTTCGGTGGCCTGCTGCGACATCCAATGCACGCCACGGTGTACGTTGGCGTTGACGTTTAGGTATTCGTCACGCATGGCATCCAACACGCACAAGGGTTTCTGCGTGGTGGCCGCATTATCCAAGTAAATCAAAGGCTTGTCGTAGACCTTTCGAGAGAGGATGGGAAAATCCTGACGAATAGAAGAAATATCGTACATAGAATGGAATTGTATGGATGGGACTGGCCGTTTTGTTGATCGGAGCCGACTATTGGTTGGGCCAGTCACGGATGATTGGTTTGAACGTTCACGAAAAAACCTCCGCCCAAGTTTGCTTTTCAAAGCACTTGGGGGAGGCAATAATGGGCTGATTAACAATTTCTACATCCCGCACACTTGTCGAGTTCGCCTCTGAAGCGCTTCTCAACCAAGTAGTGCAGACGGTCTTTCAAGGGTTCGAGCTGCATGCTGTCGACCACTTCATTGATGAAGGCGAACTCCAACAGCAGCTTGGCTTCCTGCTCACTGATGCCGCGCTGGCGCATGTAGAACATAGCCTGGTCGTTGAGTTGACCCACGGTAGAACCATGACCACATTTCACATCGTCGGCATAAATCTCCAACTCAGGCTGCGTGTACATGCGTGCCTGTTTCGTGGTGCAGAGGTTTTGGTTGCGCATCTCCGAGTTGGTCTTCTGCGCTCCCTTCTCTACAAGCACCCTACCGGCGAAGGCTCCCGTGGCCTGACCATCGAGAACATACTTGTACAGTTCATGACTTTCGCAGTGAGGCACGGCATGACGGATGAACGTGTTGTTGTCCACATGCTGCTTTTTGTCAGCGATGACGCAGCCGTTACAGCAACAAGACGCCCCTTCGCCACGGAACACCAGATTGAGTTGGTTGCGTGTGATGCCATTGTGCAGGGTTAGCACGTTGTGATTGAAGCGGCTGTTGGCCTGCTGTTCCACATACACGTTGCTCACGCGAGTATTGTGTTCGTGCGTTTCTTCCATGCAATAAAGGTCGAGCGAGGCATTCTCGCCCACATAAGCCTCAATCACTTGCGTAGCAAGAAAGTGCTTGTCGTCCATGGTGTGGTCGCAGAAAAGGAACTTGGCCTCGGCTCCTTCATCCAGCACGATGAGCACCCGTCGGTTCACCATCAGGTCGACATCAGAGCGAAGGAGGTTCACCACCTGGACGGCACGGTCAATCTTAACCCGCTTGGGCACATAGATGAAGAGGCCATCTTGCGCCAGCATGGTGTTCAGCGCGGTGATGGCATCGTCCTTTGTCTCGGCCAGCTGGGCATAATACTTGCTCACTAATTGCGGATGGGTGTCGGCCACCTTCTGCAAAGAGTCTACGATGACACCTTCGGGCAGCGTCGCTTTGGGCAGCGCCTTGGCGTGGAAAGCATCGTTGACGATGAAGTAAAGCGAAGTACTCAAGTTGGGTACGCTGCACTTGAAAGCCTCATAGGGTTTTACGGGGATATCTAGCCGGTTGAGGTTCAATCCATAATTGGGTTCAAACAGCGCCGCCATATCCGTATAGCGATAGCGTTCGACCTTGCGTGAGGGGAAGCCTTGGCGCTTAAAATCTTCGAAGGCAGCGTCACGAACGTCGTTCATCACGGGCGAACCATGCTGAAAAATCATGGCGCGGGCATCCGCATACAGGTCGAGATATTGTTTCTCACTGTTCATCATTCTGCCTCCGCCTTAATCCAGTCGTATCCCTTGTCTTCGATTTCCTTGGCCAATTCAGGCCCTCCGGTCTTCACAATGCGTCCATTGAACAGCACATGAACGATGTCGGGCTTGATTAAATCGAGCAAACGGTCGTAATGTGTGATGACAATGGTGCTGGTATCGGGCCTCTTGAGCTTGTTGACACCTTCGGCAACTATGCGAAGAGCGTCTACATCCAAGCCCGAATCCGTCTCATCGAGAATGGAGAGTGTGGGCTCGAGCATCGCCATTTGGAAGATTTCGTTGCGCTTTTTCTCTCCGCCACTGAATCCCTCGTTCACGCTGCGGTTGGACAGTTTGCTGTCTAACTCAACCACCTTTCGCTTTTCCTTCATCAACTTGATGAAGTCGCCGGCACTCATCGGCTCCTGTCCTTGATACTTTCGCTTCTCGTTGATGGCTGCCCGCATGAAATTGGTCATGGACACACCAGGGATTTCCACAGGATATTGGAAAGAGAGAAACAATCCCTCATGTGCGCGATCTTCTGGCGCCATGGCCAACAGGTCTTTGCCATTGAACGTCACTTCGCCCTGTGTAACCTCGTACATCGGATTGCCCACGAGCACTGCACTCAAGGTACTCTTGCCCGAACCGTTGGGTCCCATGATGGCATGTACTTCTCCTGTCTTGATGACAAGATTGATTCCTTTCAATATTTCTTTGCCGTTGATGGTGGCATGCAAATTCTTTACCTCTAACATAATGATTCTTTTGTTATAAATCGGTTTATCCAACGGTGCCCTCCAGCGAGACGGAAAGCAATTTTTGCGCCTCAACTGCAAACTCCATCGGCAACTTGTTTAATACTTCCTTGGCATATCCATTGACAATCAGGCCAACGGCATCTTCAGTAGGAATGCCTCGTTGATTGCAATAAAACAGCTGGTCTTCACTGATTTTGCTTGTCGTGGCCTCATGCTCAACGATGGCACTGTCGTTATGAATGTCCATATAGGGGAACGTATGGGCACCACATTCGCTTCCCAACAGCAGACTGTCGCACGAGCTGTAGTTGCGTGCATTGTCCGCATTGGCGGTCGCACGAACCAATCCTCGATAGGAATTCTGGCTGTGTCCGGCACTGATTCCCTTTGAAATGATGGTGCTCGTGGTGTTCTTCCCCATGTGAATCATCTTCGTACCCGTGTCGGCTTCTTGATGATGATTGGTCACCGCCACCGAATAGAACTCGGCCTGCGAGCCGTCTCCACGCAAGATACAAGATGGATATTTCCATGTAATGGCGCTACCTGTTTCGACTTGCGTCCACGAGAGCTTGGAGTTGACTCCGCGACAATCGCCCCTTTTGGTGACTAAGTTGAGCACTCCGCCCTTGCCATGTTCGTCTCCGGGATACCAATTCTGAACGGTTGAGTATTTTACCTCGGCATTGTTCATCACGATGATTTCCACGATTGCGGCATGAAGTTGATTCTCATCGCGCATCGGAGCGGTGCATCCTTCGAGATAACTCACATACGCATCGTCTTCAGCCACAATCAACGTTCGTTCAAACTGTCCGGTATTGCGCGCGTTGATGCGGAAATACGAACTTAACTCCATGGGACAGCGCACGCCTTTGGGGATGAAAACGAACGATCCATCACTGAAAACAGCGCTGTTCAGGGCTGCAAAGAAATTGTCATGATAAGGAACCACCGAGCCTAAGTACTGACGCACCAAGGCAGAATGTTCCTTGATAGCCTCGCCCATGGAACAGAAGATGACGCCTTTCTCCTTCAGCTTTTCCTTGAAGGTGGTCTTCACAGACACTGAATCCATGATGGCATCAACGGCCGTTCCACTAAGTGCCAACCGTTCTTCCAATGGAATGCCCAGCTTGTCGAACGTCTTCTCCAATTCCGGATCAAGCTCCTTGTTGGCTGGTTTCTTCGCCATTGGGTCGGCATAATAGGAGATTTCTTGGTAATTAATGTCGGGCAACGTCACATGTCCCCATGAGGGTTGTGTCATTGTCAGCCAATGTCGATACGCTTTCAGGCGAAATTCGAGCATCCATTCCGGCTCTCCTTTCTTGTTGGAAATGAGCCGAATGACATCCTCATTAAGCCCCTTCTCTATAATCTCGGTATGAACGTCAGTGGTAAAACCAAACTCGTACTTCTGTTCGGTCAGCTTTTTGACGTATTCGTTGTTCGTGTTATTTACTTCTTCCATAAATGTAAATGCAGGAACTCCCTGATGTTTCATGGACGCCCCTGCAATAGATGATATGATTAGTTTGTTAGTTGACGAGTTTACAAGTTAACGAGTTGACGAGTTGTTGGTGCTCAAGGGTTCATAAATTGAAGTATTTACGAACGCAAAGACTTATCAACTCACAAACTTATCAACTCAAAACTCACACGCTCAAACTTACAACGTTTGCTTTACTTCTATTTCTGTAAAGGTTTCTATGATGTCACCTTCCTGGATATCATTGAAATTAACCAGACTGATACCACACTCGAAACCGGTTGCCACTTCCTTGACATCGTCCTTATACCGCTTCAATGCATTGATAGGAGCGGTGTGAACAACGATTCCATCGCGAACAACTCGAGCTTTGTCTGAGCGGTGTACCTTTCCATCGGTAACCATGGCACCAGCTACGGTTCCCACCTTTGAAATCTTGTAAACTTGCTTCACCTCAACCTCGCCAGTGACTACCTCCTTGGTCACCTTGTCAAGCATGCCCTCCATAGCCGACTTCACGTCATCAATGGCGTCGTAGATGACGGAGTAGGTGTTGATTTCAACACCGTTCTGTTCGGCCAGTTTACGGGCAGAAGCAGACGGACGAACCTGGAAGCCCACAATAATAGCATCGGAAGCATCTGCCAAGGTAACGTCGCTCTCACTGATCTGACCTACCGACTTGAAGATAACATTGACGTTAATCTTCTCGGTAGACATCTTAATAAACGAGTCACTCAAAGCCTCGATACTACCATCGGTGTCACCTTTCACTATAATGTTCAGTTCTTTGAATGACCCAAGAGCGATACGATGCGAGATGTCACTTAGCGTGAGGCGCTTCTGTGTACGCAAGCCTTGCTCACGCTGCAACTGCATACGCTTGTTGGCGATATCTCGAACCTCTTGCTCTGTTTCCAGCACATGGAACTGATCACCGGCCGTGGGCGCACCATTCAGTCCGAGAATGATGGCAGGTTCGGCAGGTTTGGCCGACTCAATACGCTGGTTGCGCACGTTGAACATGGCCTTGATGCGTCCCCAGCTCGTCCCGGCGATGATGTCATCACCCACACGCAGCGTACCATTGCTGACCAAAACCGTAGAAACATATCCACGCCCCTTGTCCAAACTCGACTCGATGACACTACCTGTCGCACGACGATTGGGATTAGCTTTCAAGTCAAGCATGTCGGCCTCGAGGAGAACTTTCTCCAACAATTCGTTAACACCTATACCTTTTTTCGCACTGATTTCCTGGCATTGGTATTTTCCACCCCACTCTTCAACCAGCAAGTTCATCTGAGCCAAGTCTTCACGAATCTTATCTGGGTTGGCTCCTGGCTTGTCAATCTTGTTGATGGCAAACACCATGGGCACGTTGGCAGCCTGCGCATGCGCGATGGCCTCCTTGGTAGTAGGCATCACACTGTCGTCGGCAGCGATGATGATGATGGCGATATCCGTCACCTGTGTACCGCGGGCACGCATGGCGGTGAAGGCCTCATGACCAGGAGTATCCAAGAATGTGATGAATCGTCCATTCTCCAGCTGTACGTTGTAAGCACCGATGTGCTGGGTAATGCCACCAGCCTCGCCTTCAATCACATTGGTGTTACGGATGTGGTCCAACAGAGATGTCTTACCATGGTCTACATGTCCCATCACGGTAACGATGGGTGCGCGAGGCAACAGGTCGTTCTCGTCGTCGATTTCTTCAGCGACAGCCTCTTGAACCTCTGCGCTCACATATTCGGTCTTGAAGCCAAACTCATCGGCAACCAAGTTGATGGTCTCGGCATCCAATCGTTGATTGATAGATGCCATCACACCGATGCTCATCAAGGTTCCAATCAGTTTGTTGACATCCACATCCATCATGGTAGCCAATTCGCTGACTGTCACGAATTCGGTGAGCTTCAATACCTTACTTTCCTTACGTTCTGCTCTTGCTTCCGCACTCATGCGTTCTTGCATGGCATCACGTTTTTCCTTACGGTATTTAGCACCTTTCCTGTTCTGCGTACCCTTACTGGTGAGTCTGGCCAGCGTTTCTTTTACCTGGCGTGCTACCTCTTCCTCGTTCACCTCCAGCGGTTTCTGGTTACGTCCTCTGCCCTTTCGATTTTTCTTATTAGCATTTCGGCCGTCAGCATTCGCAGACCTGTTGGCATTGCCACCGCCATTGTTTCCAATTTGTCGAGAAGCAGCGTTGATATCAACCCGCTGTTGGTTAATGCGTGCGCGCTTTTTGCGTCCATCGCCTCGTTTTTCTTCACGCTCTTTGCGACGTTCTTCCTTGGTTTTCTTCTTGGGTCGAGTACTCTGGTTGATGGTGCTAAGGTCTATTTTACCCAGCACATTCACCTTTGGCGCATTTTGCAAGCGCAGCTCACCCTTGGTTTGGAAAAGTTCGGTGCCTTCCTGCTCCTTGTCACTTTCCTGCGATTCGGCGCTTTGCTGTGCCTTGTCGCTTTCCTGTGGCTTGTCACTTTCCTGTGGTTCAATACGCTCGTCAACCTTTTGTTTCTGGTCCGCTTGCTCCTTCTTTACAATTGGTGCCTCGGTCTTGACTTCAGCTTTCTGGTCGTCCTTCTTGCTTTCTTCCACCACAGTTGGTGCTGCCTTTGGTGTTTCTGCTGGCTTCTCTACTTTTTCTTTTTCAGGCTTTGGGCTGACGGCAGCAGCCTTCTTTGTCGGTTTTTCTTGTGATTCCGATGCCTTTTGATTGTCTTGAGCATCAGCGTTCTTAGCGGCAGGCTTCTTGTCGAATACGCTCAAGTCAATCTTGCCGAGCGGTTTGTATCGCTGCTGCGATGAAGCTGTCTCGACTACTTCTTCAACACGCTCTTCTTTTGCTTCCGAAGTGCGTTTCTTTTCTTTGGGCTTTTTCTGGAAGATCTTTTCCGCCTGATTGCGCACCTCTGCGTCTTGTTGGAAAGCCTCTACCAGGGCTTGGTATTGTGCGTCGCTCAACTTAAAGCTTGGCTCGCCCTTTACCTCTCCCAGCTCACTTTTCTTTTCAAGGAATTCAACTGCCGTTTGAAGTCCTATGTTTAATTCACGTAATGCTTTGTTTAATCTGATGCTCATTGATAATTATTTAACTCTTGTTCTTATTGATGTTCACACTCCCAACTGTTCTGCCCATTTGCAGAAGTTTTTCTACAGCGTCCTCGTTCGCAGAGGGCTGCATGCGTCACGGGGTGTTACTGTTCAAATTCTGATTTTAATACCCGAATCAGGTGATCGACGGTTTCTTCCTCCAAGTCGGCTTTCTCGATTAACATTTCACGAGGTGCGTTCAACACCTGTTTAGCCGTATCAAGACCGATGCCTTTGATGGCGTCGATAATCCATTGATCGATTTCGTCATCAAACTCTTCCAAGTAGATGTCTTCGTCAGCGTCGGCATCTGAAACTTCACGGTACACGTCGATGGTAAATTCTGTCAGCATGGAAGCCAACTTGATATTCAGTCCTCCTCGACCAATGGCCAAGCTCACCTCTTCGGGTTGCAGGTAAACTTCGGCCTTGCGATTCTCCTCATCCAGGTTGATGCTGCTGATGCGAGCGGGACTCAACGCGCGCTGAATGAATAGTTTAATGTTTGACGTGTAGTTAATCACGTCGATATTCTCGTTACACAACTCGCGTACGATGCCGTGCACACGACTGCCTTTCACGCCAACGCAGGCACCTACCGGGTCAATGCGGTCGTCGTAGCTTTCCACGGCCACCTTTGCACGCTCGCCTGGCATGCGGGCTATTTTCTTGATGGAGATGAGTCCGTCGTTAATCTCGGGCACCTCGGCCTCCAACAGTCGTTCCAGGAATACCGGACTGGTACGCGAGAGGATAATCTTGGGGTTGTTGTTCTCGTTGTCCACCCGCAGGATGACGGCGCGAATGGTCTCGCCCTTGCGGTATTGGTCGGCCGGAATCTGCTCTGACTTGGGCAGTATCAGCTCGTTGTTCTCATCATCTACCAACAGCACCTCGCGCTTCCATATCTGGTAAACCTCGCCGGAGATAACCTGTCCCACGCGATCCTTATACTTATTGTACAACGAGTCGTGTTCCAGCTCCAGCACTTTTGAAGCCAATGTCTGTCGAAGATTCAAAATGGCACGGCGACCAAACTTGGCAAAGTCAATCTGTTCAGAAACCTCTTCGCCCTCTTCATAGTCGTCTTCAATCTCGCGAGCCTCTTTCAGCGATATTTCCTTATTTTCGTCCGCCACCTCGCCATCCGGCACAACGATGCGGTTACGGTATATTTCGAAGTCGCCCTTATCTGGATTTACGATAACGTCAAAATTCTCATCGCTACCATAAATCTTGGCTAGCACGTTGCGGAAACTTTCCTCCAACACGCTTACCAATGTGGCACGGTCGATGTTTTTCGTGTCTTTAAATTCACGAAAGGTGTCAATCATGCTGATGGTTTCTTCTACATTCTTTCTTGCTGCCATAGCGTTATATGTTATATATTAGTTTCATTCAATGATCAGTTTCTGCCTCATCATTTAAAGTTGATGAGGTACTTGGTATACTTCACCTTGTCCATCTGGAAAGTATGATCCACGGCTTGTAGCTCTGGGCGTTTCTTGCCTTCAACCTTCACCTTCTCGTCAACGGTCACAACAAAGTCGTTCCCATCTACCGATTTCAAGACACCTCGGTATTTCAGTCCGTCGCCATCAAGCACCTCGACCTCTTTTCCTATGAAATTGATGTACTGCTGTGGCACCTTGAAAGGTTGACCCAATCCGGCCGAGCCTACTTCCAACTCATAGTCTTCATCGTCACGGTTCAGCCGATCTTCTATGTACCGGCTCAGTTCCACACAGTCTTCAATCCACACGCCGTCTGCATGGTCGATTTCGACAACAATCTTGTCGTCTTTACTGACCTCAACATCCACCAAGAAATAGTCTTTGTCCTGAAGCCAATCTTCAACCAATTCTTTTACGACACTTTTATCAATCATATATATTTAATTAGTACTATATATTCTTACCGCTCGTGCCAAGCATCTTGCAAGCAGCGATGCCGGCCGTATTCAAAATAAAATGAGGAGCTTTCTGCGAAGCCCCTCATTCCACTGAACGGTGCAAAGATAGGTTTTTTCAACGAAATATCCAAATAAAACGGCGATTATTCACGAAATTTTCACATCATAATAATGTGCTACGGGCCAGGCGTCGCACCAAAGTGATGACACATCGCAACCATCTACGCGCGTTGAATGAGCTTCGGAAATGAACGAAGGAAGTAAATTATTTTTATCAAAAAAGGCCTATAAAACGGCACTTGTAAATTGGCAATCTGGAAAAAATTAATAGGCCTGTGGGGAGCATCAAGGCAATGGTTGGGCAAGAAAATGCAGGTTTTACGATTAGAGCATTGACTTTGCTACCATAAAAGTATCACTTTGATGCGTTAGAAACATGACTTTGACGGGTAAACTCATGCGCATTTCACGCCAAAAACCATGCTTTTGACCGAAAAATGCACGAAAAAACAGAGGCTACACAGGCCACATAGGCACAAGTAATTAAATATCAAACACATATAAACTTCCCTCATTTTGAGCGTATTTTCAACCAAAGGCAAGGCTGGTTGTCCACAGGCCAAACATGAAGCGGTTGGTTGTTAAATATTTTCCTAACGTATTGACCCCATGACTTCAATTCCACCAACACACAACGAACACGGCACAATGAAAACGCAGCGACGAATTTGCACAAAAGATAGTTGACATTACCATATATTTATTGTATTTTTGCAAGGAGTGTTGAACAGCGTAATCTTGATGAGAATGATGCAAAAAAAGACGATTTTCCTCACGGGTGCCACCGGACACATGGGGTCGGAGGGCTTGAAACAGCTATTGAAACGGCGTGACGAGTTTGATATTCGCCTGCTGGTACTGCCCACCGAGAACGACCGTAAGGCCATTGCGCCCTACGCTTCGCTGCCGGGTGTGGAAGTGATTTATGGCGATTTGACGCATTACGACGACGTGTTGCGAGGGGTGACGAATGCTGATTATGTGCTGCACGTGGGCGGAATGGTGTCGCCGGCAGCCGATTATTTTCCGCAAAAGACCATGCAGGTCAACGTGGGGGCGGTGAAAAACATCATCCGAGCGATCAAGGCACAGCCCAATCCCGACCGGGTACATCTGGTATACATCGGAACGGTGGCGCAAACGGGCGACCGCAACGATCCCATTCACTGGGGACGCGTGGGCGACCCCATCAAGATTAGCGTCTATGACATCTACGCTTTGTCGAAAGCCTTGGCCGAGAGAGAGGTCATCGAATCGGGGTTGAAGCATTGGGTGTCGCTCCGGCAAACGGGCATCTTATACCCCTCCATTCTCAACACATTAGACCCCATCATGTTTCACCAACCTCTGAACGGCGTGTTGGAATGGGTGACGGCCAAGGATTCGGGCGTACTGCTGTCGCATGTGTGCAATCAAGACCTGCCCGAAGACTTCTGGTGCCGTATTTACAACATTGGCGGAGGAGCGGAGTATCGCACCGTTAACTGGGCGTTTATGCAATACACCTTCACGGCTTTGAACTTAGGAAACCTCAAAGACCTCACCGAACCCAACTGGTTTGTGCTGCGCAACTTCCACGGACAGTGGTACACCGATTCCGATATCCTTGAATCGTATCTGCATTTCAGAAGTGGAAAGATAGACCAATTCATTCAAGAAATGGCTGAAAAAGCTCCGTTGAAGATGAAATTAGGGGGTTTGGTCCCTTCCAGCCTCATCAAACATCTTGTGTTGAAGCCCACCGCCAAGAAGCCTTTGGGACCTTTATATTGGACGAAGCACAACATCGAGCCTCGCATCACGGCCTTCTATGGCAGCATGGACGCATGGAGAGCTATTCCGGGATGGAACGAGTTTAAACTGTATCACCCATCGCCTCAGCCCGTGATGTTAGACCATGGATATGACGAGTCGAAACCAAAAGACGAACTGGATATAGAAGATATGCGGCAAGCGGCAGCCTTCAGGGGCGGCAAATGCCTGTCCAAGCAGATGGTGCGCGGCGACCTGTCCACCCAGTTGGAATGGCAATGCGCTTTTGGACATCGTTTCAAAGCCTCTCCCCTACTGGTACTATTAGGTGGTCACTGGTGCCCCGAGTGCTTCCCCATGCCGTGGAATTACGATGAGGAAGCCAGGCGAAATCCGTTCTTTGCCCAGGTATGGAAGCCTCTGCACAGCCCTGACGAACGCAACGTGTACGATGAGACTATTATCAAAGGGGTGCAAGGGTGAAAAAGGAAGAAGGGGAAAAAACTTTTTTGAAGGAATAACTATTTTTTTTGTTGGGCATACTACCTAATATATAACCGTGGCGAGACTCTGATTTTAATTTGCGGTTTGAGCATAAGAACATTTAGCCTGCTTTTCAAAATTAGTCTTGAGAATCTGATGTTGATTGCAATTTGAGGCAGATTCGTTGAGTATCCTTGAAGCATACGATTAACGACCGAAAAAGCCCTTTAACCTTCTCTTCATATCTTCCTTACACTCCTGCCACACCTTAAGGTTTTGTGCATACTCCTCTTCCAAGCGTTTTCTCTTATCTTCACGCTGCCACTGATTTTGAGGCGTATGCTTTCTGCCTTTTGTTGCCAAGCCAACAATTATCCAAGTAATTATCAATAAGACAAATCCCAGTGTCGTCATATCTTACCTGTTTGTAATAGTACTCTTTGCATATTTATATAAAAGCTGCGATTTATGAACCAATAGAACAAAGAAATAAATGGGGAATGAGAGGGTAAAATAGTTTTCAAAATATTTGCAGGGATAAAATATTATCCCTATATTCGTAGTGTGATTTAAAATAATAATATGCCTACAATATTTGAAATATTTGGACTTCGTTTTTTCTTTTACTCTGACGAACATAGACCAATCCATGTTCATGTTGTAAAAGGTGACGATGACGCAAAGATACAGATAGAAGATGAGGTTAAGTTAGTATATAATCATGGATTAAAAGCCAAAGATTTGAAACGAGCTTTGGAACTTGCAGAGATGTACAAAGAGGATATCATCAATACCTGGAACGAGTATCATTAAATGAGTATCATTATGGAAACAATAAAGAATATATGGTTTGAGAAAGGGCGTATATATATGCTGTCAAGCGAGGATAAGGTGTACAGCCGTCCGTTGGAGGCTTTTCCATTGCTCAAAGATGCAACAGAAAGGCAACGAATGGATTATACAATAGAATTACATGGAGAGGCTCTACGATGGACTGAGTTGGACGAAGATATACATATTTCAAGTTTTTATACAAAAGAAGAACCGAAATATGATAATGAAATTGCCATGTTGTTTAAGCGTTTTCCGCAATTAAATGTTTCGGAAGTAGCGAGAAATCTGGGCATTAACAAAAGTTTATTGTCAAAATACATCTACGGAATAAAGAATCCGAGTGCGGAAAGAGTTTGTCAAATCAAAAATGCTCTACGTGCTTTAGGAAGAGAATTGGCAGCCGTGTAAATTGAATAATAAATAATAAAAATACACATTAAATTAAACGTCTTTGCCAAATACATACGGGTCAGTCGTAAAACCCAGTTGCAACCCTCTCCCCCTCATGCACATAATTTCATAAGCCTATAAAGGAAGAAAGGAATATCCGTTACTCCCCTGAACTGTGCCCTGAAGGCTTTGACTTTTGCGTTGAAGGATTCAGCATTGGCATTTGTGGCTCTGTTGACAAAGAAATTGAGTATGGTATCATAATGGTTCTTAAAGGTGTCAATTACCGTATAGAAATTATCCACGCCCAACTTCTCTACCTCGTTAAACCACTTAGCCAGTTTCAATCTTGCAGCGTCCTTGATGCTTCTGGCATTATAAATATCGGTAAGTTCCATGGCCAGGTCATAGGCTTTTTTGAGTTCCGGGTAGTTTTCAAAGATTATTTCAGCCCTTAGCCTTTGCGATTCTGTCCACTTTGACTTGTGTTTAGTCAGTATAAACTTCGCCCTGGCAAGCAGTTGCTTGCGTGTGTCACCGTTGCTGTATCTGAATGGCCTGTAGGTTTCGTTCTTGGCTTTGGCTTCCTTCATCTCCTCATTTTCTCTGTCCCTTGCCATCCACCTGTAGGCTATGCGCATGTCGTCCAAAGCGTCATAGTAAAGCTTCTGCACATGAAACCTGTCATTGGTGATGAGTGCCTTGGGGAACACCGTGCGCGCAATGATCATCATAGAGGAAGACAAGTCGAGCGTTATCTCCTTGACAGTCTTTCTTTTGGAAAGGTCAATCTTTTCCAGAACACGAATCACATCTTCGGCTTTTGTTCCCCTGACCACAGCTACCAGCGTACCCCTGCCACCTTTGCCAGCCTTGTTGGTCAGAAACGTATAGACCTCACCGCTGCTCAGACAAGTCTCATCGATACTCAGGCTCTCTCCCAGGTTCTCATCAAACAGCAGCCAGTCTCCCGCATGCGACAACTGCTCCCACTGGCGATAATCGCTGAAATGCTCCTTGTATTGGGTGGAAAGCTGCTTGCCGTCTACGCCATAGTGAGAGCCGATACCTGTAATGCTCTCCGCAGTAGACTCAATTCTATTCTTTTAAAAAAGAAACGAACTCAGGGGAAAGTTTGCTGCCCTCAGTTGTCAAGTCATCGTAAGAATAACTGAATATCTCACCCGTGGAACTGTCACGCCATTTTCGACGGCGGACATGAAGGTAAACGGGCTTGCCACGAAGGGGAAAGTCATGGACAACCCGTTCGGCGGTAAAGCCGTAACTGCTTACCGTGCCGGACTTGCGGTCAACCTCTTCCATAAAGTTACGCTCATCCAACCAGAAGTCTATCTGGGAAATACTCTCTTGGATATCTATCACATCAAAATAATCTGCGAGTATCTCTGGAAAGATACAACGCAACAATTGCTCGGTCTTCATGATGCAAAGATAACAAATACTTATGAAATTATGTGCATGAGAGGGAGAGGGTTGCAACTGGGTTTTACGACTGACCCATACATACTCCAATATGTTCTTGTTTGATTCATTGACAGCCTTTTTTCTTACCAAAAAGAGCGGAAGCCCTATTCAATAGGACTTCCGCTCTCTGCGCTTCAAGATGGGCTTGAACCAACGACCCCCTGATTAACAGTCAGGTGCTCTAACCAACTGAGCTATTGAAGCAAGTACAAATCAAGAATCTTGATTGCGGATGCAAAGGTAGAACGTTTTTTTGAAACCGCCAAACATTTTGCAAAAAAAATAGACTGGAAAGCTAAAATACAATAAAAAAGCGAACGCACCCACCTATATTATGGTCTTAAATATTATCTTTGCTCAACAAATTGATGTCATGACAATGAAAAAACTACTGTTATATCTCTTGCTGTTGGGACTATTGCCTAACAGTCTATTCGCCCAAAAGGACAAAAACCACCTTTTTGAGGCGGCCAAAAACATGGAACTGTTCAACGCCGTTTATAAAAATCTCGACCTGATGTACGTAGATACCCTTGATGCCAATGACGTGATTGGCACAGGCATCAAGAGCATGTTGCGCAGTCTGGACCCCTACACGGAATATTACCCAGAGAGCGAAACGCAAGAATTGCGGCAGGCCCTGTCTGGAAAATACGGTGGCATCGGTGCACTCATCCGCTACAATCAACAGCTAAAGAACGCCGTGATTGACGAGCCTTACGCCAACATGCCGTCGTCGGAAGTGGGGTTGAAGAAAGGGGACATCATCCTACAGATAGACGATTCGACGATGGTGGGCAAAGACACGAAGTATGTGAGTGACCATCTGAGGGGCGAACCTGGCTCGACCTTCGCATTAAAAATCAAGCGTCCGTCAACGGGCAAGGTGATGAAATTCAAGGTGAAGCGTCGTGCCATTCAGATGCCCGCCATTCCCTACTACGGCATGGTGGACGGAAACGTGGGCTACATCAATCTGCTTCAGTATTACGAAGGCTGCGCGAAAGAGGTGCGACAGGCTTTCATCGACCTGAAAAAGCAAGGAGCCAAAGGCCTCATCTTGGACCTGAGAAACAACGTAGGTGGCTCTGAGCAGGAAGCGGTAGACCTCGTTAACATCTTCGTTCCAAAGGACATCACGGTGGTGACGAACAAAGGAAAGCTGAAACGCGCCAACTTAGCATTCAAAACGCGCATGGAACCCGTCGACGCCTCCATGCCCATCGTGATTCTGGTCAACGGCATGACGGCCAGCGCCAGTGAGATTACGGCCGGATCGCTGCAAGACTTAGACCGCGCAGTGATCATGGGTACCCGCACTTTCGGCAAGGGATTGGTGCAGATGACCACAAAGCTACCCTACAACGCCAACATGAAAGTGACCACCGCTCATTATTACATTCCCAGCGGACGCTGCATCCAGGCCATCAACTACAAACACACGGCGGGGCGCAACAGTGCCACACAGCTGCCCGACTCGCTGACCAGCGTGTTCCACACCAAGAACGGACGCGAGGTAAGGGACGGCGGAGGCATCATGCCGGATGTGGAAATCAAGCCCGACACCATCGCCAACATCTCGGCTTATCTGCAACGCGGAGACAGCACGGAAACGATGTTCAACTATGTGGTTGACTACATCAGCAAGCACAAGACCATCGCTCCCGCCAGCGAATTTACACTCACGGATGCCGAATACAACGAGTTTAAGCGGCAAGTCTTGAAAAACAAGTTCACCTATGACCCCGGAACAGAGAAGATTTTGGCCGAATTGGAGAAGATGGCCAAGTTTGAAAAGTATTATGAGGATGCCAAGCCCGAGTTTGAGGCTTTGAAGAAAAAGCTGACCCACGACGTGGCAAAAGACTTGGAGCTGAACAAGGATGAATTGAAACAGATGATTGCCACAGACATTGTTACGGCTTATTATTTCCAAGCCGGGGCGGTTCAGCTTGGTTTGAGATACGACAAACAGACGAAAGAGGCCATCAAACTGCTCCAGATGCCTGAAGAATACAACAAACTTCTCATGCCCAAGAAATGAGCCACACACGATAACAGCTCACGTTTTCTGTTTTATTTTATCTCTTCGCATGCAAGATTCCTGCGAACCTGATGTTCTGTCTATAAACAAACATCATGGTTATGCGCAAAAAATTATGGAGTCTTGCACTCGTCGTGTGGCCTCTTTTCGCCACGGCAAAAGTAACATGGAACGTCAAGGGAGCATTGGGGTCCAGTGCATTCATCGCCAACAGTGGAGAATCTCCACAGCTGTCCTATCGGCTGGGCGGGGGTATGGCAGTACCCTTGGGCCGCACTTTCTACTTCCAGCCATCCCTTTATCTGGCCAATAAAGGTTTCAAGTTTAACGGATATTTCGGTAACGAACAAATCAGTGAGGCACGCTATCATGTCAACATGCACTACGTTGAGTTGCCGTTGAACATTGTCGCTCACATTCACCTGACCGATGACCTCTACCTGAATCTCTACACAGGGCCTTACATCGCATGCGGCCTCAACAGCAAGGCCAAGGTCAGCATGGCGAATAGCGACTACAAACACACCTTCAAGGAGAATCTGTTTGAGCAAGGAAGCAAGATGCTGGGCAACAGCTATAATGAAGAAAAGAAATTGGTGGAACTACCAAAGTTCAAACGCATAGACGTAGGACTTCAATCTGGTGTGGAGCTGGACATCAATCGAATCATCATTGGGGTCGAAACAAGCTTTGGACTCACCTCCGTAACTAACCAACCCATCGTGAAGGAAGACGTTGTGGCCCAAGTGGTTCAAGCCTTACTCCTAGGAACCGCCACCCCCCATCATTTTGTGTTTCAAGCTACGGTGGGCTATCGGTTTTGAGAACGACGGAACACGGTGTAGCATTGCGACATCAAACGCATTGACTTTGAAGGGCAAACCCATTGACTTTGGCCTTCAAAGTCAATGGGTTTGTGCACCAAAGGCATTGAGTTTGCAACAGCCTGTCGTTCAGTTATATAGGAACGTAGTTTGTTACGTTCCAGACACAACGTAACAGAGCATCAAAATGCCCACGCACGGTTTTGATACATCCACCACAAAGTGATGGCATCATGCTTTATTTTAAGAACAACAAACGCTCTTCCAACGGCTCAAAAGTCTTCTCTCCCGGCTCGCCGGCAGGTACGCCAAAAGGCATCTGCGCACAGAGTTTCCAGTCGGCATCAATCTTAAATTCCTTGGCAACCACCTCATCAATAATCGGATTGTAGTGCTGTAAGGATGCACCGAACCCAGCATCTTCAAGAGCTGTCCAGATGGTAAACTGATGCATGGCGTTGGTATGCTCTGACCAAACGGGGAAATTGTCTGCGTAAGTGGGGAATTTTTCCTGCAACTGTCGAACGGGAGCTTGCGCTTCGTAATATAAAATGGTGCCATAACCACTCTGGAAAGATTCGTTTATCTTCGCCTCCGTCTTGGCGAAAGCATCGGCAGAAACGATGGCACGCAGCACGTCCTTGGTCAATTCCCACAACTTGTGATGGTGTTCACCCAGCAACACAACGATGCGTGTCGACTGACTGTTGAACGCCGACGGCACATGCTTCACGGCCTGCCCCACCAACTCACGGAGGGCATCCTCTGTGATGGGCGACTCATTTTTCAATGCATAATAACTACGGCGATGCGCAACGGCATCTAAAAAACTTCTGCTCATAATTCGTATTCTACTTTAGTTTGATGTAAAAAAGAAACTTCTGACTGTCTTTCTCGTCAGAAATCCATGATACAAATATACCAAAAATTCCGCACATCCCCACTCGTTCAGCAAAGAAAAATTAGGAAAGACGGAGTGATACCTTATTTAATATAACCTACATGCGAATATAACCTACCGGGGAATGATGTTTGAATGGGGGCAGAACAAAATGAGACTCCCTCCGTCTGTCATAAACATTACAGAGCTACTATTGGGCATTCTCTATTAATATATCCTGTAGGCGTACTCTGATTAGGAACGCCCCCTGTTGAGAACTCAGCAATGAGAGATATAAAAGAAACATAACGGCAACGCCTCACAGACATGATTTTTTGTTTTAATATTTGGTTATTTTAAATAAAAAAATTAAATTTGCCCAGTATAAGTAACAACCTAAAACCAAACATACTGAAAAACATTTCTGCGTACCATTTTTGACTGGTCGAAGATTCGTCATGCTCCAGAAAAAAAATAATACGAATTGAAACGATAACCTAAATATCAAATATACGAGTCTATGAAAAAAACCTTTTACCTATCCTTATTATTAGGATGTCTGTGTATGGTAGGCTGTAAAGACGACAGCACGGATAGTGGTCAACCTTATGACCCCAACCGACCGGCTACCTTTACGGAATTCACGCCCACAGAAGGTGCCGTGCGCACACGCATGTACATCAAAGGCAGCAACTTTGGTACAGATGAATCCAAAATTCATGTAAACATCGGTGGCAAACGCGCCAAGGTCATTGGCTCTGACGGCAACACTATCTATTGTATGGTGCCAAGTCGGGCCTACAGCGGAGAAGTTGTAGTAATGATGGAAGGCGAGAAGGGCGATACGGCGCAGACCTACACGTTTGACCAGAAGTTTACCTACAACACAAGAACGGTCGTAGGCACCTTGCTTCGTAAAGTGGATGAGAACAACGAGTCGGGTTTCTCGGACGGCAGTTTTGACGGAGAGGCATCGGTTCCATCAAACGATTGGTTGGTATTTGATCCAAAGCCACAAAACGGTGGGGATAAACTATTGTTCTCAAGTAACTATTACGATGGGCTGCGGGTACTGAACCTTACCCAGCGCACCGTCACCCGACTGTTTCCAAGGTCACAATATAAAAGCATGCACTCCTTTACTTTCTCTGTGGACGGTGACACGCTGTTCTTCCCTGATGACAACGGACAAGCTACCAGTTCACAGCTGGCCAATATCTATTATGCGCTTCGGTCTGAAAATTTCCGCAAGATACGTCCATACAACTATGCCCCTTGCAGCTACGCCATGGTATGCATGCCTGATGGTTACAAATTTTATTGCTGTTGGAAAAATGCAGCCGTCTATCGCATGGGTGATAACTCTGGTGGAATACCACATGTAGATAATGACCGCGTATTATGCTTCAAGCTAGATCAGCTGGTTGCAACAGGTGGGGAACAAACGGTGATGATCCTCCATCCATCGGGTAAATACATGTATATGTTCAGTAAAAAGCGTGGAGCTATTTTACGTTCTAACTATAACCCAACAACCCACATGTTCGAGGGCCTGACCATCATAGCAGGCTCACTGACCCAAAGGGGAGCACAGGAAGGTATTGGTTCAACCGCTCGATTCCACACAACCTGGGCGGGTGTATTTGTTAAGAACCGGGAGTATGTAAATAATCCTCGTCCAGACGGCGAGTTATATGACTTCTATTTTACTGATAGTGGCAATCACTGTATCTGGAAACTCACGCCTGACGGCGTTGCCAGCATTGCGGTGGGCCGAAGCAATTATACGGCTGACCACCAGTACTCGGGCTATGTAGATGGTGATCCATTGAAAGAAGCACGCCTGCATAGGCCTTGTGGTCTGGCCTACGACCCCAGTGATGAAATATGGTATATAGGTGACAATAACAACCGTGGCATTCGCTATGTGGCAACAGAATAACCTTTAACAATCTAAGCTATATGAAAAAATATATCATCCTATTTTTATTGACGGTACTGTGGACCACAACTACATACGCTCAAGATCAGGAAATTATAGAAGTTAGCGGCACTGTCACCGATGAGCAGCACGAGCCTTTAATTGGCGTTAGCGTCACCATCAAGGGCGTTGTCGGCAAAGGTGCAGTGACCGACATTGACGGCAAGTACACCATTAAAGTGCCTCTCTACTCGCATTTGGTCTATTCATACATAGGACTGGAAACGCAAGAGGTATTCGTGAAAGAAAAGAAGATATACAATGTCGTACTAAAAGAAGACAAGAAAACCGTTCTCGACGAGGTAACCGTAACGGGTACTGGTGTGCAGAAGAAGATTACACTGACAGGTGCAGTGACGACAGTGGACACAAAAGATCTACGAACGCCTACCGCCAGCATTTCCAACTCATTTGCAGGCGTTGTTCCCGGTGTGTTCGCTCGCCAAACAACAGGTCAACCTGGCGACAACGTATCCGAGTTCTGGATTCGTGGTGTCTCCACCTTTGGTGCAGGACAGAGTGCCCTGGTGTTGGTAGATGGATTCGAGCGTAATCTCAACGATATCAACATTGAAGACATCGAGACATTTACCGTTTTGAAAGATGCGTCAGCAACTGCCATCTATGGCTCTCGTGGTGCCAACGGCGTATTGCTCTTTACAACCAAAAGAGGCCGACAGGGCAATACCCAAGTTCGCGGAAAGGTGGAAACCAGCTATAGCACACAAACCGTTTTGCCAAAGTTTGTGAATGGTCCTACCTATGCACGCATGATGAACGAGGCATTGACCACCCGCAACGAGCCTGCTGCATTTACTGACGATGATATCTACTTGTTTGAAAGTCAATTAGACCCAGAGGTGTTTCCTGATGTCAACTGGATGGACATGATTCTAAAGAAAGGCGCTCCTACCTACCGTGCCAATATTGATGTGAATGGTGGTGGCAACTTCGCACGCTACTTCGTATCCGCCAGTTACGTCAACGAAGGCGGTATGTACGAGACAGACAAAGCCCTGAAGGACTATGATACCAACTCGAACTATAACCGTTTCAACTACCGAATGAATGTAGACATGGACTTGTCAAAGACAACCTTGTTGAAAGTAGGCGTGTCGGGATCAATGGAAAAACAAAACAAGCCTGGGGCTGACTACAGATGGATATGGCGTTCGCTCATGGAATACAATCCCATTACCACACCTCTTAAGTATAAGAATGGCCGCTGGGGATCGTCTGGTGACGAAGGTAGAAACAACCCATGGGTGCTGGTTACCCAAAGTGGATATAACGAAACCTGGAAAAGTACGGTACAGACAACCGCTACGTTGGAGCAAGACTTCCGGTTTATTACCCCTGGTCTGAAGTTTATCGGGCGATATGGTTTCGACATTTACACACGCAACGGCAACAATCATTCGAAGTCTCCGGAAGGATGGCGCGCCGAAAGACTTCGTAACTCAGCTGGCGAGATTGAGTTTAGAAAGTTGGTCAACGAATCACTGATGACGTCCAACCCATACTCTAACGGTGAAAGAAAAGAATACCTCGAGGCTGAATTGCACTATGAGCGTGCTTTCGGTGACCATCAAACGGGTGGGGTGTTGAAATATACTCAAGACAAAACCATCAACAACTCTGAACAACGTTGGCTTTCTGGCATGGACAGGACCATCGCAGCCATTGAGCGACGTCACCAAGGTATCGCAGGGCGTTTCACTTATGGTTGGAAATATCGTTACTATTTCGACTTCAACTTTGGATACAACGGATCTGAGAATTTCGCCAGCGGTCACCAGTTTGGTTTCTTCCCAGCTTATTCTGTGGCATGGAACTTAGGTGAGGAGCCGCTTGTAAAGCAAAAACTATCTTGGGTTAACATGTTCAAGATACGTTATTCGTACGGTAAGGTGGGTAACGATTACTTGTCAACACGCTTCCCTTATCAACCCACGTTCTATGTATACGACAGTAAGGATGAAAAGAGTGATGATTCTAAGGCTGCTTCAAGAGCTGACTACATGTACGGTGATGTTGGTACTTCCCACTATTATTACAAAGGCTTGTACTACAAGCACCTGGCATCTAAGGAGGTGACCTGGGAAGTGGCAACCAAGCATGACCTTGGTCTTGACTTCTACTTCTTCGGCAATAAAGTAAGTGGTACCATTGACTATTTCCATGAACAGCGCGACGGCATCTACATGGGGCGCGGTCACCTGCCACAGAGTATCGGTGTTAATGCATCTGAGAAACCTTCGGCAAACATTGGATCTGTTGTTTCAAAAGGATTTGACGGCAACCTGGCATTCACTCAACAGATAGGGGAAGTTGACTTCACACTGCGTGGCAACTTTACTTATAGCAAAAGTGAAATTTTAGAATACGATGAGGCTTATAGCCATTACCCATATACCCAACAGGCTGGGTTCCGCGTAGGACAGGCCCGAGGACTGATTGCAGAAGGTCTTTTCAAAGACTATGAGGACATACGTTACCATGCCAATCAAGATGGTCTGACCAAAGAGGGGCTTGCATCCGGTGAAGTCAGCAAGGACATTGCTCCAGGTGACATCAAGTACAAAGATATCAATGGTGACGGCGTGATTGATGGAAACGATGTTGTACCTATCGGTGCCACCGTCAAACCAAACCTGATTTATGGCTTTGGATTCTCTGCAAGTTGGAAGGGATTAGACTTTAATGTACTGTTCCAGGGCGTAGGAAAATCATCGTTCTTTATTGGTGGATATACCGTTTATCCGTTTACAAAAGGATCGGAAGGCAACATCCTGACCGACGTGATAGACAACTACTGGTCATTGGGTAAGAACGAAGACACCAATGCCAAATATCCTCGCTTGAGCTATGGTGGAAATAGAAACAACTACCGTCGCTCAACCTACTGGCTGCGTGATGGTTCTTACTTACGTCTGAAGAATCTTGACATCGGATACACGTTACCAAAGAGAGTCGTTACAGCCATGCGGCTCAACAATGTCAGAATCTATTTTATGGGTACTAACCTGCTCACTTTTTCAAAATTCAACTTATGGGATCCCGAAATGGGCAGTTCTGATGGACAGAAATACCCACTGGCCAGAACGTATACACTGGGTATAACATTCAGCCTATAACCGATTAACAAGCATATAATCATGAAAAGAATCAAATATATTACCATCGGATTGCTGACCGTCAGTCTGGCATTGACCACGGTTTCATGTTCCGACTACCTGAAAGTAGACAAATATTTCAAGGATATTGAGTCTATCGACCACATTTTCTCTGATAAAGAAAGCACCATGCAGTGGCTTTCATTCTGCTACAGCCGCCTTCAAGGAGACAATATAGAGGTAGGACACAGCGACATCTGTCCAACCAATTTCTCTGACGACCAAACCTTTAACGAGGGAGAAGCCGGCAGACGCTACCGCCGATTCAAATTGGGTGAGTATGGTTATGGTTATGCCTTTCAGGATTACTATACCAACTCATGGCCTTGGGCATACGACGCCATTCGCCAAGCTTCTATCTTCTTGATGAATGCTCACGCTACAGAAGAACTGAACCAAAAGGAGATAGACGATCTAAAAGGACAGGCTCGTTTCCTTCGAGCTTACTTCTATTGGCTGCTCATCAGAAAGTATGGTCCCGTTCCAATCATGCCAACAGAAGGTGCCGACTATACAAAAAGCTATGACGAACTGTCGTATCCACGCAACACCTTTGATGATTGTGTTGATTTCATCGCAGAAGAAATGATCTTGGCAGCCAAGGATTTGCCGGAGAAGCGTGACAACCAAAACATCGCCCGACCCACCAAAGGGGCCGCACTGGCTGTTAGGGCAAAGGTATTGACGTATGCGGCAAGCCCGCTTTACAACGGAAACACCGAAATGGCCGACTTTGTAGACAAGCAGGGTAACCAGCTCATCTCTCAAACTTACGACGAGACTAAGTGGGCAAAGGCCGCAGCAGCGTGCAGGGACCTGATTGACTATGCTGATCAGACTGGTATTTATCGTATCTACACTACACCCGTGCGAGAGAAAGCTATTGACAATTCTTTCCCAGCAACCATCACACCTCCTGTGTGTGAGCCTTATTCCAGTCGTCCATTCCCAGAAGGATGGGCTGACATCGATCCGTTCGAGTCTTATCGCTCGGTTTTCAATGGCGAACTGTATGCTGCCGAGAATCCCGAGTTGATATTCACACGCGGCAAGAACGGTGACAAGGGCGATTTAGTAACAGATGGAGCCGTCACCGACTTGGTACGGCACCAGTTGCCTTCATCCTGTGGTGGTTGGAACATCCATGGCATGACACAAAAGCAATGCGACGCCTATGACATGGCAGATGGAACCCCTTACAGCAGGGAAGCAGTGCTGGAGAAATATGGTAACGAGCAGTTCACGACAAAAAATAATGCCAAACTTCATCCCTACGACCATTTGCCCAACAACGGCATTTGGCTGGGATATGCCAACCGTGAACCACGTTTCTATGCCTCGGTGGCTTATAGTGGTTCTATATGGTACTGCTCAAGCAGCCAGGAAAATATTTATAAAAACCAACAGGTGTTCTATTATCGTGGCGAAGGCAATGGCCGTGTAAACAGCAACGAGCGATGGGTCAACACTGGTATCGGCATCATGAAATACGTTCATCCAGACGACTGTGCTGTGGGTAATGGCAGCTTTATCAAGGTAAAAGTTGAGCCTACCATTCGCTATGCCGACATACTGCTGCTGTACGCCGAGGCACTGAACAACCTCACCACCTCTCACGACATCCCTACGTGGGACGGAAAGCAAACCTACACGGTGTCACGCGACATCCAACAGATGAAGCGTGGTGTGATGCCCGTAAGGATGCGTGCCGGTGTCCCCGACTATTCTGAACAAACCTATGCCAGCCGTGACGCATTTTTCAAGGCTATCGTTCATGAGCGGCAGGTTGAGCTTTTCAATGAGAACCAACGCTTCTTCGACCTTCGTCGCTGGAAGATTGCTGAAGAGAATGAGGCCGAACAGGTTTATGGCTGCAATACCAATATGAGCAAGGAGTACAGAACGCAATTCTATGTACCTGTACGCGTGCCTAATTTGCAGACATCCTTCTCACGCAAGCAATACTTCTGGCCCATCACCTACACCGAGCTGAAACGAAACAGGAACATGACACAGGCTCCAGGATGGGAAAACTATGATTAATTCATGCGCAGCATCAAAAAACAGACACGATATGAAAAAAATATTTTTATTCGCCATCATGGCCATCACAGGCTTGGCATTCACCGCCTGTAACAATGAATGGGAAGACGAACTGTATACACAAATGGTCTCTTTCAAGGCACCCCGAGGCAGCAACGGTGTATACAATATATATATGAGATACAAGGCCGACGGAACAGGACAATACAAGTTGCCCGTCATTGTCAGCGGGTCCACGCCAAATGCAAGCGATATCGACGTGAAAATTGGTGTAGACAATGACACGCTGGATATCCTCAACAAGGCACGCTTTGCCGTAGGACGCAACGACCTATGGTTCAAACAACTGCCCGAGCGCTTTTATTCGTTCCCTTCTCCAACATGCCACATCCCATCAGGAAAGGTCACAGCCAACTACATCATTGACTTCAACCTCTCGGGACTGGACCTCAATGAGAAGTGGGTACTTCCATTGACCATCGAACCCAGCAGCTCCTATATACAGAACATGCGCAAGGGATGGTACAAGGCGCTGTTGAATATCAACCTGTTCAATGACTATTCAGGAAGATATTCGGCAACTAACATGAACATCTACATTGACGGAACAACCAACGATCCTGCCGTTGAAGACAATCGTCTGGCCCGCGTTGTAGACGATCATTCTATCTTCTTCTATGCTGGAACCGTTTGGGAGGAGGATGTAAACCGCCATAAGTACAAGGTGATTGCCACCTTTGGGGAAGGCACACCCGACGCCGAGGGCAACATCACTGGTCCCGTGACCATCACAGCAGGCGACCCAGCCAATGAGGTGGCCATTGAGCAGAGTGGCAACTGCACCTATTCCTACCGGGTATCAAAACATCCAACCAAGCCTTATCTCGAGCGTCGCATCATGACGTTGTACCTGGATTACAAGTACTCAGACATCACGTCAGACCCAAGTAATCCCATCCGCTTCCATTGCAAAGGAAACATGACCATGGAACGCCAGTACAACATCTTGATTCCCGACGAGGAACAAGCCATTCTTTGGTAGACAAAAACACTACTATCAGCAACAAAACACCCATTGCACGTTTCATGCAATGGGTGTTTTGTTGTCTATAACGATTGACTATTATGCGTCCTCACTCTGCCCTATCTGCATTGTGAGGCGTCTTTGTTTGGCCTGACACCTAACAAACAGAGATGGCGTGGCACCAAAAGAGGGTGCATCATAACAACGAATGATGATACACCCTCCGAAAAGCTGAGTAATGATTCATGTACAAAACCTACCCTCTTCCTGCTGCTACAGCTTGATGGTTACCCCACCATACCATGTGGCTCCATACACGGGGGCATACATAAAGGCTGCATCGTCAAGGTGCTTCTCATCCTGAATGTAGCTGAAAATGTTTTTGCCGCCGGCATACAGGGTGAAATTACCCAATCGCTTGGCCACGCGCAGATTCCATGTAGTGAAAGTTTCGGTTTGCTTAATCTTTGAATTTTGGGCGATTGCCAAGTCGTTTTCGCCATCGAACGTATAATCAATGTACATCTTGCCCTGCAACGAACCGATGAGTGAGATAGTCCAGGTGCCAGGCGTGTACTCGGCAACAAAGTCACCTGTCATGGCTGGGAAGCGCGATACGTTCTTGCTGTCCTTAACATACTGCTCATATTGTTGTACAAGTTTTGGTGCTTTCGTCTTCACCAATTCCAGACGGTCGGTCCAGTCTGCGCGTTCATGTTTGTACTGTCCCTGGTTGAAGGTCCAGTTCACACCCAGTTTGATGTTGCGTATAGGATTGTATTTCACGCTCAGTTCAACACCCTGAACATACGCATCGTCCACGTTTTCCCACTGATAAGTATAACCTAAGCGACGAACATTTTCATCCGCATCAGAAAATTCAATCTTATTTTTCAAGTTAGTGCGGAAGAGATTGGCACTCAGTTGGTAGTTCTTGCCATAATAATCTGCCGACAGGTTGAAGCTCATCGACTTTTCTGCCTTCAGGTTAGACGATTTCCACACACGCGGCGAACCAGAGCAAAGGTGCAAATCTTCACTGAATCCGTAAGGTGCTCTAAAGCCTGTGCCAAGGTTCGCACGCAAAACCAACGATGGATTCACCTCGTATTTAATGGCCAAACGGGGGTTGACGCTCGTTTCATTAAAATGAGTGTCAGGAAATGCACTGTCAAAAACCTTCTTACTCGACTCGTATTCCTCACCCGAGCGATGCGTATCGAGCCGCACACCCGGCACGACAGACAGGTTGTCGAGGATGTTCCACTCGTCTTGTGCGAAGAAACCAAACTCGGTTGCGTGCTTCTTGCCCAGTGATGTATAGGCTTCTCCCAGGTATTGAGAAGTTTCATCGGCAATACAGTACAGGCCCGTTTCACGCAGTTTGGTCAAATAGGCCTGTGCGCCAACCAGTAAGTTGTGGTCGCCCAACCGGCTTCCGAAGGTCAGTGAGGTGGTGAACGTGTTCTCCTTGGCCATGTAAGGGCGCATCAACTGCACGTCGGGTGTCTTACCGTCATGCGTGTCCATGTAGTCGCTTAAAAAGCTGTCGTTGGTGGCCTTGCGCTGATGATGAACGTAGGCTGCCGAGTAGTTCAGTTCCGATGTCAAGCCGATGGGCAGCGTGTACACCAGTTCTGACGTCAATCTGTTGGTGTTGATGTTCTCCGTGCCTTCGGTAAAGGGATTGCGAAATGCGTCATCGGTCATGGTTCCACCCACACGGTCTTCCTGCGTTGCCTTGCCGCGAACCACCAACTTGTCGTTCTTGGCAAACGGACTGTAGAAATAAACGCCTACTCCAAAATTGTTGAGCTTGCTCTCTACACGGTCAGACACGCCGTCTTTGCCCTTCACTTCCTTGCGCGTCATCCCCTCTTTCGTGGCATCAATGGCATCGGTCTCCATGCGCTGGGCGAAGGCCGTGAACCCAATGCGCTGGTTACGAAGGGATGTTGAGGCATTGTAACTCTTGAGTCCCAAGTTACCAAACTGCAAATCAGCCTTGATGCTCGGCTCAAACGTGGGTTCTTTTGATATCAAGTTGATGGCTCCAGCCACTGCACTGCTGCCATAAAGGGCAGAGCCGGCTCCCTTCACTACTTCGATACGATCCAGGTCGGTGGTTCCCATTTGCTGCAAACCATATACACCGGCCAACCCCGAATAGATGGGTTCGCCGTCGATGAGCACCTGTGTATGCTCGGCACCTAAGCCCTGCATGCGTACTTGTGAGAAGTTGCAGAACTGGCATTGCTGCTCCACTCTTATGCCGGGAACGCCTTGCAGCGCTTCATAAACATTCAGTGCATTCTTGTTTTTCAACGCTTCTGACGTAATCACCTCTGTCCGAATGGGCACATTCTTCACATAGTGCTGCGTACGAGTGCCCGTCACCACCACCTGATCGAGATTCAATACGTCGTCATCCAGCACAAAGTATACCTCCGAACCCTTGCCGCGCACCATGTTCACCTCGATGCCTTGCTCCTGATAGCCAATGAGACTAGCTGTTATGGTCTGCTTGCCCAAGGGCAAGTGAGCCATCTTAAAGTGCCCGCTCTCATCTGCCACGGTCTTCATCTGCGTGCCTTTTACACTGATGATGGCATAAGGCAAGTGCTTGCCTGTAGTTTTGCTCTTCACGTCTCCGAAGAGCATGGCGTCGGTTTTTTGGGCATAAGACGCCGTCATACCGCATAATGCTATTAAAATAAATAGTAATTTTTTCATCATTTATAATCATTCTTTTATCGAGGTGCAAAGGTAGGAATAATAAAGTTCCCACCCAACACCTAATAATAGGTAAATGTGACCTGCTTACTGACTGAAAACAGAAATAATCGATCAATGAGAATTTTCTTGACACGACACCCTTCGCTCCTTGGCTTATTTGTAAACAACCTTGCTCTTGGGCGCAAATACGCCAAGCACGAGCAAGCTTTGTATCTCATTAATACACAGCACGTTGCGTATTTTCACCAACAATTACCCCCAATGCGCCATGCGTTTTTCTGATAAGAGCATTGCTTTTAAAGGGCAATCTGCATGCTCTTACGCAATAAGTGCATGTAAATTGACCATCAAAAGCATGGTTATAGGGCAGCAAACTCGTTGTTTTAAGTCCGAAAATCCATTTATCTTGCCAAATTATCTCCATTTTGCATCCTCGTTGCCTATTGATTTTTTCCAGATTAGCAGTTTTGAAGAGCCATTTTAAGGGCCGAAGACGAGCAAAAATTCTAACAATTTATGCCATTCCTCTTCCCTTCTTGTTCAGGCGTGATGCAGCACAGTAAAGAGCATCATGATAATTAAACAAACAACATTTTGCGTTATCTGGTTTTTCAACTAACTTTGCATGGCATGAAACAAAGACGTCGACACTTCCCCCGTTTGAAGCTCATGACCCTGGTCATCCTGCTATCCGCCATCATCGCATGGGTGGCATGGAGCTTTTGGCCTTCATCTGCACGACAGATGAAGCGCTCGGTGGCCATTGTCGCTTGTCAGTCGTGGTACGAAATAGTGTGCAAAGGAAAGACGATACTCTATATTTCAGACATCGCTGCCGACACCGCCTTGGTGCGTCCCTCCTTGCAACAAGATTCATGCGTACGCACCACTTATTCGACAGGCGTGTGGATGAACAGATACGCCTTCATTCCTTCATGCCGAGGTAGAATGATTACCGTCATGGCAAAGCCAGACGAAATCAAGCGGCAAGACGCACGGAAGCTGATTGAAAATGAAAAAGAGAGAAACGAGAAAAGAATACGTCAGCTGCGTGCTCAGCTTAAAGAATTGAATTACTACCTGCGCATTCATAACGTTCATGACGAGGGATACAACACGGTGGCGGCATACGCTTATGAAAAAGAAGCTGAAAAAGCTTATTGTATGAGGCTAGCACGGCTGTTTGATACGGTGCGGCAAGCCGACCGTCCGCAGCTGATACGCAAGGCGGTTTATACTGCTTACTACCGTCTTCCGAATGGTAAATGCCAGCAAGTACGCATGCGTGAAGTTGGCTCTTCCAAGCAGTGCCAGACGGTCTTGCTGCAAACGGTTGGACGAAAGACACCCACGGGCCTGGCTCCGTTTTCCATCTTCTTTGCAAATGGCAAGTCGCACGGTGCAGCACTTGCCGTGGGCTACGGCGGACTTGGCGTGAAGGAGCTGGCCAGCAGCGATGCTTCATGCAGTATCATCCCAACAACACTTCATGATAACCGGCACGATTTGCCGGCGGTGTTGGGCGGTGATGGGTCGCCTATCTTTAGCAAACGCGGTTATTTCATCGGTATCACCAAAGGGAACGAGGTCATCACTCGAAGCCAACTGCGCGACCTTTTGAGAAAGGAGAAGCAACCATGAAACGCCAGCTACTTGTTTTGAAATGGGCTCATGTCATGGTAGCGACATTAACGCTGTTCCTTTTTAGCTGTAAGATTCAGCCAGACGAACAAGAGTTGGTGCGCCATGGAGATTACACTTACAGGGGTTCGGTGGCGCATGGCGCATACGAAGGGTACGGTGAAATGCGGTACAAAGATAGTATCGTGTACGCAGGTCAGTGGAAAGCGGGTAAGCGAGAGGGAATGGGTGTGAGTTACGACGCACATGGACGGCGCATCGTGGGCGAGTGGAAGGCCGACTCGTTGATGCATGGAACGCGTACCGACGCTGACGGAATCTACCATGGGCAACTGAATCAAGAAGGGTTGGCCGAGGGTGCAGGCACTTACCAATCGCACGACGGAGCTTATTATCATGGCTATTGGCGGGATAATCAGCGCTGGGGGTTCGGCTTTTCGTCGTCTTCCAAGAAGCTACGTTTGGGCGAATGGAAAGCCGACAGGTACTTGGGTGAACGACTGGTGTACACCGACCAGCGCATTTATGGTATCGATATCTCTCGACATCAGCACGATATTGGCAAGAAACACTACCCCATTCATTGGAACAAACTGCGCATTACGCACCTCGGTACCATCAGTAAGAAACGCATACGAGGCACCGTGAGCTATCCCATTTCGTTTTGTTACATCAAGTCAACCGAAGGAACAACCATCCGAAACAGGTACTTCATGAGTGACTATCGGGCGGCAAAGCGACACGGCATCCATTGCGGAGCTTATCATTTCTTCTCCACTTTATCCAGTGGTAAGGCGCAAGCAGCCTATTTCATGCGGCACACTCGCTTTGAAAAAGGCGATTTTCCACCTGTTCTCGACGTTGAACCCTTCCCCAGTCAAATCAAAAGGATGGGTGGCACCAAGGCCTTGTTCACCGAAGTGAGAGCGTGGCTCCAGGCAGTAGAAAGGCGTGTGGGCGTGAAACCGATATTATACATCAGTCAAACTTTTGTGAACAAGTATTTGCCCGAGGCTCCCGACCTCATGGAAAACTACAACGTATGGATAGCCCGTTATGGCGAATACAAACCAGATGTACACCTGGTGATATGGCAATTGAGCCCTGATGGGCGAGTGAGTGGAATCAAAGGGGATGTAGACATCAATGTTTTCAATGGCTATCAAGACCATTACGAAGACTTCTTGCAGAACGAACGAATCAAGTAAATCACACCTTGTCAACGTCCATTCGACCCTATAAAGTTAAAAAGGGGTGAATAGCATGCTTGCCATTCACCCCTTATTTCAGCGTCCCAAATCGTTGGAACCATCAATGATCAATGCTTGATGCGCACGATCAAAGTGTGATTTTTATTCTGCATCAAACGTGTCGTTCAACTCGTTGGGCTCATTGTTATAAGCACGATCAGAGCCTTCGTTACGATGTTCAAAGCGACGAGGTTGACGGTCACCATTCTCATAATGACGACGTCCCTCACGATTGTCATCGCGACGTGAGCGACGCTCACCACCATTCTCGCGGCGAGGACGACGTTCGCGCTCTACATAGCCTTCGGGTTTTTCTAACAAAACACGACGAGAGAGCTTGTACTTGCCCGTCTTTGGATCGATTTCCAACAACTTCACCCTGATCTTGTCACCCTCATGAATGCCGGCATCCTCAACCGTTTCAAGGCGTTTCCAATCTATTTCAGAGATATGCAACAAGCCGTCTTTGCCCGGAAGTATCTCTACAAAGCAGCCGTATGGCATGATAGAGCGTACTGTTCCTTCGTATATCTCGCCTACTTCAGGGATAGCAACGATGGATTTGATCTTGGCAATGGCCGCATCAATTGACTCTTTGTTGGGCGCACTCACTTGTATTTTACCCACATTGTCCACCTCATCAATCGTAATGGTAGCCCCCGTGTCTTCCTGCATCTGCTGGATAATCTTTCCACCAGGGCCGATAACGGCTCCAATAAACTCTTTTGGTATTTCAAATGCTTCGATGCGTGGCACCTGAGGCTTCATCTCTGAGCGAGGTTCAGCAATCGTTTCGAGCATTTTGTTCAAGATATGCTCGCGCCCTGCCTTTGCTTGCAACAACGCTTTCTCCAAGATTTCAAAGCTCAAGCCATCGCACTTGATATCCATCTGCGTAGCAGTCAGTCCATCGCGCGTACCTGTTGTCTTGAAATCCATGTCGCCCAAATGATCCTCATCACCAAGGATATCGCTCAAAACGGCATATTTATCTTCACCTGGATTCTTGATTAAGCCCATGGCAATGCCGCTGACAGGCTTCTTCATGGGTACACCTGCATCCATCAAAGCCAGCGTACCGGCACAAACAGTGGCCATGGAAGACGAGCCATTGCTTTCCAATATCTGGCTCACCAAGCGTACTGTGTAGGGGAAGTCATCAGGTAATTGCCCCTTCAAGCCACGCCATGCCAAGTGTCCATGACCGATTTCGCGGCGACCAACGCCACGTTGAGCCTTGGCTTCACCTGTAGAGAATGGGGGAAAGTTGTAATGCAACAAGAAACGTTGATAGCTCTTATCCAAGACATCGTCTACCATTTTCTCGTCAAGTTTGGTTCCTAACGTACAAGTTGACAACGACTGCGTCTCACCACGCGTAAAGATTGCACTTCCGTGAGGCATGGGCAGCGGACTAACCTCGCACCAGATAGGACGAATCTCATCGGTCTTACGACCGTCCAAACGCTTTCCTTCGTCCAAAACACAACGGCGCATGGCATTCTTCAACACGTCATCATAGTAGCGTGTAGCCTCTGCATGCTTCTCCTCCAGTTCCTCTTCGGTCAAATCAGCAGCGTGAGCAGCGTCGTATTCCTCCAAGAAATCGGTGAGTACTTTGTCGAAAGCGTCGTGACGTTCTTGCTTAGGAAGAGCCTGTTTGGTGATGTCATACACGGGCTGATACAGCTCGTTGTTCATCTTTTCACGCAAGTCTTCATCGTTCACCTCGTGATCATACTCGCGTTTCACATCCTTACCCAGCTCCTTGTTCAGCTCATCTTGAACGGTACACATAGGCTTGATGGCCTCGTGTGCAGCCTTCAAAGCGTTGATCAGGTCAAGCTCAGACACTTCTTTCATTTCGCCTTCCACCATCATGATGTTGTCCTTGGTGGCACCTACCATCAAGTCCATGTCGGCTTGTTTCATCTGTTCGAAGGTTGGGTTGATGACATATTCGCCATTGATGCGTGCCACACGAACCTCACTGATATAGAAATCGAAAGGAATATCTGAACATGCCATGGCTGCTGATGCTGCCAACCCAGCCAAAGCATCGGGCTGATCTACGCCATCGGCAGAAAGAAGCATGATTTGCACATACACTTCGGCGTGATAATTGGACGGGAAAAGCGGACGAAGTGCGCGATCCACCAATCGAGAAGTTAAGATTTCATTATCACTTGGCTTGCCTTCGCGCTTGGTGAATCCACCTGGAAAACGGCCTGCGGCACTGTACTGCTCGCGATAATCAACTTGCAAAGGCATAAAATCTGTTCCGGGAACTGCATCCTTTGCTGCACAAACAGTTGCGAGAAGCACCGTGTTACCCAAGCGAACTACCGCTGAGCCATCGGCCTGTTTTGCAACTTTCCCGGTTTCAATGCTGATGGTTCTGCCATCAGGCAATTGAACTGTTTTCGTAATTACGTTCATCTAAAAAAAATAAATAATACTTATTGTCTTGTCTATCATCTAATATTTCATCCAATTTGGGATTTTCTTTCAGGCTACTTTTCTGTTCATTGGAGATATCCTATTGACATCTTCCTGTATCGTTTAGGTCATTCACCTTCCCATCCCAAAACCTCGCAAAGGTATGAAAATAAATAGAAAAGAACGAAAAAACACGCCTTTATTTCTCTTTTTTCTTCTTTTTCGGGGCATGAGTTTATCTTGAAAGCGTTATCTTTGCACTAAAACCCAACGTAATAACCAAAAACAATATTTTACATGAGAAAAGAAATCTTAGCCATACTGCTGCTTTTCATGACCAGTATGACCTATGCGCAAGTACTTACTTTTGACAAAGCGAAGTTCCAGATGGGCGACAATCCCGAATGGAAGAATGCCGATTTCGACGACAGCAGCTGGAACACCCTCAAAACTACCATGAAGTGGGGAGAGCAAGGACCCACCAAGACGAACACCTACGGATGGTATCGCTTCAAATTTATCTTGCCCCAATCGATGCTGGACAACTCTGATTTGAAACAAGCCATCAACATCTACCTGGGCAAAATCGATGATGCCGATGAGGCATTCTTCAATGGCGTGCGCATTGGTGGTACGGGAAGCCTACCCGATTCGCCACAAGGTTATAAGGAAGCGTTCGACGTTGAGCGCGAATATAGCATCTCCGCTAAGCACAAAGCCGTGAAATGGGGACAAGAAAACGTCATTGCCGTGCGCGTATATAATGGCGGAGGAGACGGTGGCATGTACTTCCGTGCCCCAAAGCTGAACGTTCCCAACAAGGTGGATGGCCTCAAAATTACCTTCGGCGAGACCCGGGTGAAAGGCAAAGACGTGTGTAAGATTCAATTCAAGAACATCTTCAATTTTGCACAGAAAGGAACCCTTCAAATCAATATGGTGAACCCCGAGACCAGAAAGGTTCTGAGTCAGCAACAACGCAAGCTCTCCCTGAAACCCAATGGGCAGTCAGCCATCGCCGTTTTTTATAACCCCCACAATTATGTCCGCATCCAGTGTGTTTACACAGATGCCAAAAGCAAGAAGAGCATCACACGCCACTATGCGCCCAAATACATTCTCACGCCCATTGCTCCAGCCACGCCCCGCATCAACAGTGCAGCAGTGATGGGTGTGCGCCCGGGTTCTCCAGTAATCTTCCGCATCCCTGCTTCTGGCGACAGACCCATGAAGTTCAGTGTGAAGAACCTACCGGCAGGCCTCTCTGTCAACGCCGAAAACGGGGTCATCAGCGGCAGTTTGAAAGAGAGGGGCGAATACAAACTCACCTTGGTTGCCGAAAACAGCAAGGGAAAAGATGAGAAAGACTTCAGCATCCACGTTGGACATCAGATTGCCTTGACGCCGCCTATGGGTTGGAACAGCTGGAACTGCTGGGGCACCAGCGTGTCACAAGAGAAAGTAATGGCATCTGCCAAGGCGCTCATCGACCGCGGATTGGCCGACTATGGCTATAATTACATCAACGTGGACGATGCCTGGGAGGCCGAGAAGCGCAATGCCGACGGAACCATTGCCGTGAACGAAAAGTTCCCGAACATGAAAGGACTGGGCGACTGGCTGCACAACAACGGACTGCGCTTTGGCATCTACTCCTCGCCAGGCGACCTTACATGCGGGCATTACCTTGGCTCGCTCGACCATGAGGAGCAGGATGCGAAGACCTACAACGAGTGGGGTGTTGACTATCTCAAGTACGATTGGTGTGGCTACAGCCGCAAGTTTGATGCCGATGGCGACCTTTCCGTTGCCGCATACGTGCGCCCTTACCTGAAAATGCAGGAATACTTGCGTGCACAGCCACGCGACATTTTCTACAGTTTATGTCAATACGGCATGGCCGACGTGTGGAAATGGGGCCATGCGGTTGATGCCAATTCGTGGAGAACCACCGGCGATATCACCGACACATGGCAGTCGTTGTACTACATTGGATTTGTACGTCAGGCCGAACTCTATCCCTACGCCGGACCAGGCCATTGGAACGATCCCGACATGCTTGTAGTAGGTAAGGTGGGATGGGGGCCAAAACTCCACGACACACGCCTGACACCCGACGAGCAGTACACGCACATCTCGCTCTGGACTCTGCTGGCTGCCAACATGCTTATGGGCGGAGACCTCAGTCAAATGGACGACTTCACCTTCGGCTTGTTGTGTAACAACGAGGTAAACGCCATCAACCAAGACGCACTGGGCAAGCAAGCCAAGCGCGACGTGCTGGACGGTGACATCCAAATATGGCAACGTCCACTGGCCGACGGCTGTCATGCCATCGGTATCTTTAATGTAGGAAGCGAGGATGCGCGCGTGGATCTTTCCAAATATTTCGGCCAACTGGGCATTCGGCAGTTGCAATCCGTGCGTGACTTGTGGCAGCAGAAAGACTTGTCGACCACCGACACTAATTACTTTGTGCCCACTCACGGCGTGAAATATATCAAGGTGAAATACTGATAGTTAAGCCTTTACACAACAACACGATGGCCTGGAGGAGCGTGATACCACCACAACCCTCCAGGCCATTTATATTTAATTGGAGCGTGAGAAATCACGACCATACCCCACTCCACAATCTATTCAGAGCGTGAGAAATCACGACCATACATCATACCATCATCTTATCGGTTTTCAAACTCATTGACTTTGGTCGTCAAACTCAATGGGTTTGGCAGTCAATGTCAATGGGTTTGATGTCCAATGTCAATGAGTTTGCAAAGCCGTAGATGACAGTAAGTTACAATCATGCGTCAAGCTGTGAAATCCATACTCACCCTCTATCGAAAAAAGAAGGCTGGTTTGTCCATTCAAACCAGCCTTCTTTTGTATGACACATCCGCCAACTATCGGTCGTAGAGGTCTTTTATATCCTCCAATTTAATGTTCCCAATGAGGTGGATGAGTGACAACTCGTCTTTCTCCTCATTGAGAAGAACAAACTCATTGTTGCCCTTTCCCACCACTTTCTGGTAGATGGTGGTACGCTCATCGTCGTCTTTCACCCGCATAATCACTTCATAGCGGTTGTTGTCATAGTACGCCTGCGCTTGCTTCTTGATAGAAGGAATCAGCGATGGGCGCTCGCATTGCAAGATTTGCAAGCGCGACAGTCGGGAGGCCAGCTTGGCCAAATCCTTGTCGCCCACGTCGAGTTTGGGCATCAGCTTGAACATCGCGGGCGAGATGTACACCGTGGACACACCCTTGGTGTTCTCAAACTGCTTGAACAGACGGTCCTGTGCCGACAGCGACACACACCCCAATACGAGGCAAATGGCCAGGGACAATGTTCTCAGCCATGCGGTCAAATCACTCTTGTGTAACATTTTCTACTTTATTTAAACCTTTGTTAATCGACTTGGAAAACATCATCAGGGCCTTCTGTGTTTCGGCATACGCATCCCTCGGGTCGTCGAATGTATCTTGCTGCACGGCATATTGCGCCTGTTTTTGCTGTCTGTCGACCAGTAGGCCGATGGTGAAAAGCAACAACAGGGAGGCCGCAATGCCGGCCATCCACCGCAGACCGACGGTGCGGGAACGCCGACTGGTCGTCTTCTCCACACGGTTCCAGCCGTCAATCTGCCGCGACAACCGCTGCTCCAGACCGTCAATGGCTGGCATATTCGCGCCATACAACTGCCGAAAGAGCCGCTGGTCGGTCGCCCACTGAGGCGGAACGTCATCCTGAAGGAAATAGTCTTTCAGCACTTGTTCCTCGCGCTCGTTGGTCTGCCCGTCATAGTAGCGGTCAAGAAGTTGCCTGATTTTATCTGTATCCATTGTCTTTCATCTGTTTTAGTTGTTCTCTCATCTGCTTGCGGGCGCGGCTTAACAGTACCCTGATGTTTACCGCCGTGAGGCCCGTTTGCCGCTCAATCTCCCGATACGCCAGCTCGCCGATGTCCCTCATCATCACGATTTGCCGTTGTTGCTCGGGCAGACCGCTGATGAGTTGCCACGCCATCTGCCGGTCTTCTGCCTGCTCAATCGCCCTGCCGGCATCGTCATCGTGGGGTATCTGCAACTCCTCCGGGGTATGATCCGTGGTTTGTGGACGCCGCTTCCGCACCTGGTCATAGTACAAGTTCTTCACCGTGGTGACGCAGAAAGCCTCAGCCGAGTCGGTAATTTGCAGTCCATCGCGCTTGATCCACAGCTTTAGGAGAGCCTCCTGCACCAGGTCTTCGGCCGCCTGCGCATTGCCTGTGAGCCGCCATGCCATGCGGTACATTTGCTCATGACATGGCAAGAAACACTGTTTAAATTGTGAGGCATCCATACAGCTTGTAAGATTGAGTGGGTTGGGGAGCAGATTATTTCTTCTTTTCCTCCGCAATAATCTTCTGTATCTCTGAATTCTTGATGTTTCCTAAGATTTGGATTAATGCGGCATCGTCATCATCCGAATCGATGATGACGAGCTCTTTAATCCCAGTTTTGCTCCTCTTCACCATGATTACGGTTTGCTCATCTGCTTCCTTAGCCGTCATCAACTCCTCGTAACCGACTGTTTTCAGTCGAGCAACATCCTTGAAAAACTGCTGTTTAACAGCTTTTGAGCAATCCTCCATGTCCAAGACTTTGATACTGTTGATATGCTTGATGTATTTCGAATAGTCGTCGGCATCGTTGGTCGTTATTGCCTTGGCAAGCGACATCATCATTTTCGGCACATGTACATATTCAGCCTTGGGCGAATGTTTGTACTTCCTCATCAAACGATCTACCGACATTTGGGCCTGAACAGTCATGGTCATGAATGCCAATGCTGCGATTATCATCACTTTTTTCATACGTTTTTATTATTTAATGGATTATGTTATGTTACTTCAAAAACACGCTATCATAGTGGTGTTCTATTTCATCAGACGTAGAAAACGCAGATTGTGTTACAAATATCAAACACTTTTTTTAGGATGATGAACCTTTCTTTGGAGTTAAGTGGCTGTCATATCACCCATGACGAACCATGGAAAAACAAGAAAAACTGTCTTCCTCGTTCAGGCAATTCGCTGAGCAAGGAAAACAGTTTGTGTGAAGATAGGGTGCAAGGCGAAATGAAACATGGTAGGCAATCCGCTTCACGTTTCATCCTGCCCATGTGACTTGTCACCGCTATCATATAAGCAGTGCTTTACTGGGCGTTGATTTCTTTGAGCAAACGGTCAGCATGTCCCCAGCGATCCATCATCAACAGCACATAACGGATGTCCACTCCGATGCAGCGAGCCAGGCGAGAATCGAAATTGATGTCGCTCGAAAGACTGTCCCAGTTGCCGTCGAAAGCCAGTCCGATGAGCCGTCCTTGGCCGTCGAACATCGGACTTCCGCTGTTTCCACCGGTGATGTCGTTGTTGGTGAGGAAGCAAAGTTGCATCTTACCCGTCAGCTTGTCCTGGTATGGACCGAAGTCCTTGGCACTAAGAATCTCCTTCATCACAGGTTCTGCCTGGTACTCGTACACCTTATCAGCTTGGTTCATTTTCTCTACCATGCTTTCTGCCGTGGTGTAATAGCCCGAAGGTTTACCGCCCAGCATGAAGCCTCCTACCTGCCCATAACTCAATCGCATGGTGAAGTTGGCATCCGAATAGTGGGGCATGTCTTCCTCCATGCGCAGCTTGGCGGCACAGAGATATTTCTCTTGGAGCTTGATACTGTCCTCGAATGCCGACAAATCGGCTGTAAACTCACCCATGGTCTCCAGCAAATCAAGACTATATACAACGCCTGGGTCACGCTGGTAGCTTTTCTTGTTGGCGTAGATTCGCTTGCCGCTCTTCATCAAAAACGACTTTTTGTACAGCTCATTGACATAGCGGGTGTAGTCGCCGCCGTACTTGGTGGTGATGGTTTGGTAGAATTTAGGTAGGTATTTGGCCGCCACCTTGTCTTTATAGTTCTTGAGCAGCGCAGCCATCACCTCCTTATCCAATGCCTCATCCCACTCGTCACTGTTGTCCTTGAAGAGGATGTACTGCTTCTTGGGATTGTTTTTGGGACCGAGTATTTCCTTATTGTTCAGCTGCATGGCACGGGTAGTGAACTCGTTGGTGCGGCCGAATGTCTCACGGAAGAACATAAAAGCCTTCATAACATCGAGGCGTTGGTTGTAAAGTCGGGCCATGGTATCAAAGTCGAGCTTGCCCTTCAGGTACCCTGTCTGCTGTTGCCATTGGCGTATTTTCTGCTCGTATTGCTGCTTTTGGTTGATGATGCCGATGGAGTCGATGCACTTGTTCATGCCGATGGAGTTCTTCCAATAATTGGAACTCTGCGCAAACTTCGAATCATACTTGATACGTACGCCATCGTCTGCCCGCATGTGTCGAGTCATAATGGCTTGCTTCACACCACGCACTTGGGCACGGGGAGCATTGAGTGCATCCCTTCGCTCACGAATACCATACGACGAAAGGTAGCGGCTGGTCGACCCGGGATAACCAATCGTCATAGAATAGTCCCCATCCTTGTAGCCCTGCAGGCTTACCTGTGCCCATTTCTTAGGATGGTAAGGCACATTATCCTTTGAATATTCGGCCGGTCCGTTGGTCTTCTTGTCGGCATAGATGCGGAACACGGAGAAGTCGCAGGTTTGCCGTGGCCACATCCAGTTATCGGTTTCGCCACCGAATTTGCCCATCGACTTGGGCACGGCGAACACCAGTCGCAGGTCGTTGAACTGCCGATAGGTAGTGGCATAGTAAGTGTTGCCCTCGTAAAAAGCGTCAATCCCGATGTGTAGTGTCTTGTCAATGCGCTTGATGGAGTCACTCATAGCGTTTTGTAGCGAATCAAGTATTGAGTCTTGTCGCTCGGTAGTGAGATTGTCAAAGTCCATCATTCTCAGCTTGTCGGTAATATCTTTCTGCTCAACCATGAAGCTCACGAACATGTCTTTGTTAGGCAGTTCCTCCTCATAGCTCTTGGCATAAAAGCCATTTTTCATGTAATCGTGTTCCACGGTGGAGTGACTTCGGATGCCTTCGAAGCCACAATGGTGGTTGGTGAACACCAGTCCGTCGGGCGAAACCACCACACCGGTACAATAACCGGAGAAGTTAACCACTGCGTTCTTCATGGCTTGATCGCCATAGTACAAGTCGTTGTAAGGAACCTGAAAGCCCTGTGCCTGCATCTGTTCGTACACAGCTTGCGGCAAGTTGTACAAGGTCCACATGCCTTCGTCGGCACTTGCTACGTTGGCAGCAAGCAATCCGGCAAGGAGTAATGTTGATTTTTTCATATAATTGTAATTGATTTATTTTCTGAAATATTTGCCTATGATGGACAATTGGCGCAATGGGAAGTCGAACTTGATGATGTAGGCCACAAACAACGCAATGAGCAATGTGTTGACAACCAGTGCGCCAGCTGTGGTAAGTACATCATTAAAGGCTGTCATAACAAAGAAACAAGCCACTGCCAACGCCACATAGGTGAGGATGCTGCGCATGGGATAGCGGATGGGATACATCTTCTGTCCGACAATATACGACAGAATCATGGCCACGCCGTAGCCCGCAAAACCAGCCCACGCACAGGCTATGTAGCCGTAACTGGGCACAAAGATGATGTTGATGGCAATGAGTACGGCACAACCAATGCCCGAGAAATACGCTCCCCAGATGGTCTTGTCAATGAGTTTGTACCAGAATGAGAGGTTGAAATAAACGCCCATCATGATTTCGGCGGCCATAACGATGGGCACCACACGCAGTCCTTCCCAGTAATCCTTGCCGATGAGATAGCGCAAGATGTCCAGATAGCCCACCACAACAAGGAAGGCCAACAGGGTGAAAATAATGAAATATTTCATGGCTTTGGCGTAGGTTTCGCGGTTATCTCGTTCCTCTGCTTTGCCAAAGACAAAGGGTTCGTAGGCAAAGCGAAAGGCTTGTGTAATCATGGCCATGATCATAGCTATCTTACTGGCGGCTCCATAGATGCCAAGCTGGGCCAAACTATCGGCACCTTGATAGATATGTGGAAACAATATCTTATCGGCTGTCTGGTTCAGGATGCCCGCCAACCCAAGCACAAGGATGGGCCAACTGTACGAAAGCATGCGCCTCATCAGCTTTTTATCGAAGACATAGCTCACGCAGGTCAACTCTTTCCACAACAAAGGAACGGTGAGTGCCGAGCAGGCCAGGTTGATGTAGAACGCATAGCCCACGCCAACAGACGGACTGTAGACCATTCCCACCGCCTCTGGATGACGCTCATAGAGTGCTGGCAGCAAGAGATAATAAACTAAGTTCAAGGCTATGCTCAGCACGATGGCGAACAATTTGAGAGATGCAAACTTGATAGGACGGTTCTTAAAACGCAGGTAATCGAACGGAATGCATAGGAACGAGTCGATGGCCACTGTGAGTGCCATAACCCATATATACGATGGATGGTCGGCATAGCCCATGAACGAGGCAATTGGCGACAAGAACATCAGCACCAACAGAAAGAAACTCAGTGCGCCGGAGCCAACGGCAATCAGCGTTGTGGAATAAACTTTGCGCGGATCTTCGCCCGACTTGTTGGCAAAACGGAAAAAGGTAGTTTCCAATCCGAATGTCAATATCACGAGTATCAGAGCCGTCACGGCATACATGTTGGTCATGATGCCATACTCGCCGCTGGCCGATGCCAGCTTGATGGTGTACAGGGGAGTGAGCAGGTAGTTTAGAAAACGACCTACAATGCTACTCAGTCCATAAATGGCTGTATCCTTGACCAATGACTTTAGATTCGACATAGTTTATGAGTTTACAAGTAGACGAGTTGACAAGTTCACAAGTTGATAGTCCTACAACCTCATACAGCTAATCGCTCCCCTCCCTTTCGGGGAGGGGCAGGGGGAGAGGCTTCTATCCAAAAAACATGTACGCGATGGCTATTGCCGCCACAACACCCGCCAAATCGGCCAGCAATCCGCACGCCACGGCATGACGTGTGTAGCGGATGTTGACACTACCGAAGTAGACAGCCAATATATAAAAGGTGGTGTCGGTGGAGCCTTGGAAGACGCAACTCAAGCGACCAACGAACGAGTCGGCACCGTATGTGGTCATCGCATCAACCATCATGCCGCGCGCACCACTGCCCGAGAGCGGTTTCATGAGGGCGGTTGGCAAGGCACCCACAAACTGATTGTCGCCTCCTACCGCCGACACGCACCATCCAATGCCGTCGACCAACATGTCCATGGCACCCGATGCACGGAACACGCCGATGCCCACGAGGATGGCTACTAAATAAGGTATGATGCGCACAGCTGTGGTAAACCCGTCTTTCGCCCCTTCGATGAAGGCGTCGTAGACATTCACTTTCTTGCGTAAGCCAGCGAAGATGAACAGCACGATGATGGTCATGAGCAAGATGTTGGCCACACTGGTGCTCACCACGTTCATCGTGTCCTTGCTCATCTGCCCGAATCCCCAGATGATGAGCGACACGATGGCCGCCATCCCGCCAAGGGTGAGCACCATGACCTTGTTGAGCAGGTTGATTTTCTGATAGATAGATGTGATGATAAGACCGGCAATGGTAGAGAAAAAAGTAGCCAGCAGAATGGGGATGAAGATGTCGGTGGGCTGCGCAGCTCCCAGCTGTGAGCGGTACACCATGATGCTCACGGGTATCAAGGTCAGTCCCGAAGTGTTGAGAACCAGGAACATAATCATCGGATTGGTGGCGGTATCCTTCCTCGTGTTCAGCTCCTGTAGCTGTTCCATGGCCTTCAGTCCCAACGGCGTGGCGGCATTGTCAAGCCCCAACATGTTGGCCGCCATATTCATAAAGATACTCCCTGTGACTGGATGTCCCTTCGGTATGTCGGGAAACACCTTAGAGAATACAGGTGAAAGCATACGAGCCAAGACATTGATGACACCTCCCCGCTCGCCAATCTTCATGATGCCGAGCCACAAGGAAAGCACGCCCGTAAGTCCCAACGAAATCTCGAAAGCCGTCTTGGATGATTCAAACGTAGAATTCATCATGGCTGGAAACACCTCCATGTCACCCATGAAAACCATTCTTGCCAAAGCGATAACAAAGGCAAGGATGAAAAATGAAACCCAAATATAGTTCAATACCATTTGGTGCAAAATTATATAAAAATGCCGGTTCACCCAAGTAAACGGATATTTTTTACCAGCAATGCACGATGTACGGGGGTAAATCAAGGTCCTTTCTAAATTTTCATCAAAACAGACTTTTAATTCAAATATTTTGTTTAAATTTGTATTTGGATAGTGTCCAACAAGACAAGAATGACTAACTATGATGCATTTTTTGGAAAAATTCAAGTTCTGCCCAGTGTGTGGGAGCCAACACTTCGTGGAAAAGAACGAGAAGAGCAAACGATGTGAGAACTGTGACTTTGTGTATTTCATGAACCCAAGTGCCGCCAACGTGGCCTTCATCCTCAACGAACGTGGGGAATTGTTGGTTGAGAAGCGGCGCAACGAACCCGGCAAAGGAACGCTGGACCTTCCCGGTGGATTCACCGATGCAAACGAAACGGGCGAAGAAGCCATCATCAGGGAGGTGAAAGAGGAAACAAATTTGCAGGTAGACCGCGCGGAATATGTGTTCAGTTTGCCCAACAAATACCGCTACAGCGGACTGGATATCCCTACACTCGACATGTTTTTCCGTTGCGAAGTGAGCGACACATCCTGTCTGAAAGCTGGTGACGACGCCGATGAAGCCTTGTGGTTGCCGCTAAATGAGATTCACACCGAGCAGTTCGGACTGCGTTCTATCCGCCAAGGTTTGCGCATTTTCCTCGAAAGAGCCAGCGAAATGGGTTGGACAAACGTAGGCAAGAAACCAAACAAATGAACAAAAATCAATAAAAATATATCATCATGAAACTGGCAGAAGCATTAAGTTTGAGAAAAGATTTGCAGAAAAAGATTGATCAATTGAGCAGTCGACTGACGCAAAACGTGAAAATCCAGGAGGGCGACGAGCCTGCTGAACAGCCGGAAGAGCTGCTCAAAGTGCTGGACGAATGCTTGAAACAGCTCGAAGAACTGATTCTGAAAATCAACATCACCAACCTGAAGACAGAGCGCAATGGACGCACCCTGACCGCCATGATGGCCGAACGCGACGTGCTGACCAAGCGCATTGGCATTCTCAGAGAGGCTTTTAACGCTGCAACTCAGACTCAAGACCGCTATTCGCGTACCGAGATTAAATACGTTTCAACTATCGATATCAAGGCACTGAACAAGCAAATTGACCACTTTTCGCAGGAGTTGCGCAAGCTGGACATGCAAATTCAGGCCACCAATTTTGAGGTAGACTTGGTATAAGGTCGCACCAACGACAAACGCAACCCGCAGGTTGCGCAATGACATTTTATGGACGTAGTCTCGCAATACAGGGCGAGTTGAAAAAGAAAAGTATGATCACTTGCGCTGTTCGGAACCAACAGCATGATTCTATTATGAATCAAGTCACGGTGCAGGTTCAGCACATCAGCATACGAATGCACGGCGCAAAGAGCACGTAGCACGACCGTCAACTGACTGTATTCTTTGAGATGAGGGTGGGATGTGGGATTTTTAACATGCGTAGGGCTTTCGACGCTCTACCTTGTTAACAAACCTTTCGTTTGTTAAACCAATTCATTTTCTTTGACAAAATAAAATCGAGAAATAGACAAAATGAGAAGATTTTGAAGGCTTTCAAAGCCTTAAACTCAGCCCTTTGTACCCTATTCACATGCAGTAAATGGGCAATATGCATGCTTTTGCTGCGCAAGATAATTCTCAAAATACAACTCATTGAAAATAAAGAAGTTACCTTGTTTGTACAACTAAACTGGTAACGATTTGGAAACGAGCGAACTACTTGGTTTCGCTGTTTTCTGCCTAACAAAGAACGCTTGTTATTCTGTTTGCAAAGATAATACTTTGTTACCGAATAGCAAGCGTTTTTGATGAGATATTCTTTATTATGCACTTTTTGTATGCTATGTTTATATTCCCCTTCCACGTTTCTTCTTTCTGTTAGCTTGGTATCTGAGTTTGCGCTGCCATGCAGCTGCGGTTAAGTCATTGCCTTGTGTACTTGGTGTAATTAAATCGCCTAACCCTTCCACCGCTTCATCGGCTGCGCTAACGATGGTGTCTGCCACTGCACCAATGGGATTCTGCACTTGTGAGGTATCATTGTCTCGTGAGATAGAGGAGCGGCTTGGAGGTACAAGTTGGTAGCCTGTATCAGATTGTTCTTTCTTTTCTGTAGGCTCTTGTACTGTTAGATGTGGTTTCCTTGATTCTTCCTTGCTGGTTGTTTCAAAGTTCTTCTGCAAGGAATGGTAGCCGAACTCCCTGCCGATTTCGGAAGCCTTGAAGGATTGCCCTGCGTATGAGAACTTCAAACCATATACCTTGCCCTGCTTGTTCTTCATACGCTCTATAGTAATGCCGTTTTTGTTCAATTCATAAAGGAACATGGAATGCCCCGTGACGCCTGTTCCTTTGTACTTGTCAAGCAAGGTGTAGCAAATCTTCTGCACCTGCTGCTTTGTTTGCTCTCTTGTAAGGCTGGCTTTTTCCTTTTGGTGTTTCCTTTCTGCCTTGACCTCTTTTGCAATGGTCAAGCCTTTCTCCCTGCTGATTTCCTCTGCCACCCTTGCAGCCCTATTGCTCACAAAGGTGGTATCATAGACTTCTCCATACAGACTGATACGGTTAGCAATTATGTGAATGTGTCTATTATCGGTGTCCTTGTGCGTTACTGCCACCCATTGGTGGTTGTCAAGTCCCATTCGCTTGGCAAACAAATGTGCTATCCACATATATTCAGACACAGACAGCTTTTTCTCGTCCTGCGGTGCGATGCCAATTTCGATACGGAGAAACTTGTACCTGCAACGGCTGTTGTAGTTACTGACCACTTTCATTTCCTCATAGATAGTCTTTGGATCTCTGCTGCAAAGATTGTGGAATGCAAGCCGACTACCGAGTTTGCCTTCCCTGAAAATATAGTCCAAAGCTGTGCTTCCGTGCGCTATCGCCTTGCATTTACCTATCATTTCTTGTTAGATTTAAGACCTTATATATTTCATCATCCACCCGAAAATGCGGGTCGTAAAACCGCTTAAATGCCTCTTTGGCACATAGCGAAAGGTTCTTGGTGATATGTAGCCAATCCTCGTCCTTGAGCTTGATGAGATTGGAAATCTGCCCATAGAACCTTCCTGTATGTTGGAGAATGGCAATGGCTTCCCTCTCATTGTCTGTCATCTTGGGAACGGCTGTTACTTCTCCGTTAAGGAGTATCTCACGGCAGTAGTCGGAGAACTTCCGCCCTGTGCTTTCCGCCCTTGACTTGATGCGTTGCTTTTCCTCTAAGGTGCATCTTACCTTGATGAACTCCGTTTTGTTCATCCGCTGTTCTTCTTTATCCTGTTGCTGCCATCGGGCAGCTTTTCCTTTATATCTGTTCATATAAGTTTCCTTGAAAGTTTATCATTGTAGATGATTTATTACCTTAATTCCTAAATACTGACCGATGAGAACGGAGTGATTACGGTCTTATCTCCCCGATAGATAGACGAGGGGAGCAAGGGCAGTTTGTGGGTACAAACTGACGTCTTGCAATATCAGCTAACGAAACGTTTACGCACAAGGCGTTTTGCTGCCGAAAAGTGAATGCCGCGCATTCTGTGTTTAACTGCGTTCGTGGTGTTCCCATCATTCAGTATGTTTGACAAATGTCTGTTGCTATGTTCTCTAAAAAAGGGTTGAGGGTTTTGAGTGGAATAATAGCACCTTTTCCCAAAAGTCCTCGCCCCTTTTCCTGTGATTTACAATCTCCTCCATTTCTCTATGTCTTCACCGTACTCCTCCAGATGGAGGCGCACGATGTTTTCCACGAAACTTGAAAGGTTGCTGCCCCTGTCGCCCAACCTGCGCACGATGAAGTCGGCACGCTCCTGCGTTTCTCGGCTCAGATAGACCGCCTTTCGATTGCTCAGTTTTGTCGGAACAAGGTAGGCTTGCTTGTAGGCTTCGAGTGTTTTCTTTCTCATTTTTGAGCTGATGCGTCTTTGAACAGCCATATTCTCAGTATGCCGTGTATGCTCGGATTTCCCAGAAGTGATACCCGCTTCTCCTTGAGTAATGCTGTCCTCATTCATTTCTACGTCCGTTGTTGTTTCCTCCACAGGAACGGGTTGTGCTTCCGTCTGTGGGATTACCTCATTGTCCATTTCATCATCTTGGTTGTTCAAGAACCACGAAAGGTCTTTGTCATTCATCATTGTTTTCTTTTTCATTTCTCTATCTGATTTTATGTTTGACTTGTTTTGGTTCCTTGTTTTGATTTTGGTCTGTAACCGACATGTGTGCCTGTATCTGCCCTTTATGCTTCTGTCGCTCACGGACACGACTGACATGAAACTCGTTGAGGTCTTTGAAATCCTTGTAGTGTATGCTCATGTCCTCAACATGAAAGCCTGCCCCTGCAAACTCCTGTACAGCTCTCCGCCCTGCATCGTCATTATCAAGAAAGGTACGAATGAAAGATATTCCCTGCGCATTCATATACCGAATTGCTTTGGCGGTATTGCTCACGGAGTTTAGCACAATACAGGCATTTGTTACTTCTTCTTTCATTGAAAGGAAAGAGAGGAAGTCCATAAATCCCTCGAACACGCAAGTTGGCTGTATTTGGTTTATTATCTTGTCGGTGAATATAGGAGTAATGTCCTTCGGAGCTATCGTTCCCTTGAACGAGTGATTGTCTCGGAGCTCATATCCTCCCAACAGGTTGGCAAAGCCGATGGCTTGATAGCGCCTTCCCCTTATCTCATAGCTGATACATTTAAGGAAAGGCTTTGCCTTTTCCAAATCAATGCAGCGTACCTTTGTAAGATACTCCTGCAAATGTGGCGGTAGGGTGTCTGATATGCTTATCAGTCTCCTTGTCTCGCTTGCTTGTTTTGTGGATGTCTGATTGAAACCGATACGAGGTTCGCTGCTTGGAAGGCTGTACGTTTCATCAGCGGAAGTGGTCTGTTGTCCCAAATGGCAAATGGCTTCCGATAGCGTGCAGCCCTCCAATCGCATACAGAGGTCGATGATACTTCCGCCCCTACCTTCGGCATAGTCTATCCAGAGGTTCTTCTGTGTGTCCACCTTAAAACTCGGATGCGTTTCCTCTCTGAGTGGTGAGCGGTACAGCGTATAGGAAGGTGTCCTACGTACAGGCTTGATGCCTTTCCTTTCAAGATACTCCACGATGGGGTATCGCTTGATGAGTGATAAATCTTCTTCTTTCATTGTCATGATACTTTAAACATTTGAATTATTATGGATTGTCTGAATTATATTTGATTGCATTTGAATGAATTTCCCTTTTCCTAAGTTTTTCCCCTCCAAACTTTTTCATCTTTCTTCTTACTACAAACTACTCTGCTCTAAGTTGTTGTTAATCAGTCATATATTATGATTTTTGAAGAAACTACACATCCAACTACATTTGCCTACTACACATAGTTTATGGCATCTGACTGCTGCAACTATTCAGCAAAGGACACGGCAGAATCTTCCTTACCTTATATACATAGATAGGGCTGCCGCCGTCACGCCTTCGGCTTACTTTCTCAAAGCCTGCCTTCCTAAGGGCTTCGCCCATGTGCTTCAAGGATAAGGGATGATGCGTGTAAAGTCTCAAGTAGGTGATTATCTCGGTGGTGGTCATATAGGTACAATAGGGATTATCCTCCGTTGGCTTCTCAAAGCAGCGTAGCAGTAGTTCCATTTCTGCGGTCTGCACTTGGAAATCCTCGCTCTCCCTGTATAGTTCCGTTATCTCTTCATCGTCAAACCAATAGCGGAAACCTATGCTCAACAAGGCTTTCGATTCCGCATATACGCTGTCCATTGAAATACGTTTTGCTCTCTCAATATCTATGGAAAGCACTTCAAAGGGCAGGAAGCGTCTGCTTCCTGTAGGGTCTGTAAGAAAGTCATTGCCGTTCACTGATGCCACAAAGCTTGCCAAGTGGGGATGCTCTTCCACGTACTTGTCGTAGGGCATACGGTATTTGACCATCGGGCAGGTGATGAGATTTTTCAGCTCGTTCTCGTCACGCTTGTTGAGGGCTTTGAGCTGGTCGTCAATGTTTACGATGAGATTTTGCCCTATATAGGTAAGCGTGTCCTTCTCCTGCGGATATATCTTGCCTGTGTAGCTATAGCCATGCAATGCAGGTGGGCAGAGCAAATCCAAGAATGTAGTTTTGAACTTGCCCTGCTCGCCTGTCAGCACAAGACAGGTGTGGTTTCGGCACTCACGGTCGTCCATGGCATTGGCGACCACTGCCACGAGCCATTTGGTGAGGTACGGCAGCCACTTGTCAGAGTTACGCACCACAACGCAACTTGCCAAGTCAGGAATGGCTTTCAGTGAAAGGGAAGAAATATCACAACAGCAATTGTTTTCATTATTGCCACTACTGTCATGATTACAACTATCGCTATTGCCACTATTATTACCACAGATATTACCAATATCCCTCAAGGGCAATCCCTTGAAATACTCCTGTATAGGGTTGATACGTGGAGAGAAGCTGCTCTCTATAATGGAATAGAGGTTGTCGGAAGATGTGTTAATCCCCACATCGTTGTCAAGTTCCCTGCGGAGCGTGTTGATTTCATAGCGACCCACTTTTGAGAAGTGAGCATCGTCCTTGTTCCTGTATTCAGTTCTTTCCAGCACCGTGTTGTATCTGAACTCATAGCGAGAGGAAAGATAGGTTTCTATCTCACCGTTTTTTGAGGAAGTCTTCCTTTGCTTGGGCATATCGTTATCGCCCTCCGATTTGCCTTTATCTGCATTCTTTTTCATTATATGCTTGGTTTGGTTTCAGTGAGTGAAGTTATTACGAGAAGATGAAAGTTCCAAGCATTCGGAGAGTGCTTGCATAATGTTGCGCAAATTGGCAATGAATTTCTCACGGATTTTTGACAAGAAACTGTTGGAAAGTATGGATTTAAGCCCCAAACAAGAGGACAAGTGTGTAAAGAATGCAAGAAAGGCAGGTGCTAATTTGCTACAATACGCATCGTATTGCGTTGGCTAAAAGGATATGATAAAATGGAGTAAAGAGACAAAGAAAGAGAGCGACAATCATTTTATCCTTTCATTGTTTTTCCTTGTATTTCCCTACTGTTCCCTTGTGCTTTGAAGTATGACAAACACTCCCTACTTTTGCAGGCAGAAACATGCGACAAACCGCAAAACAAGAATAGGAATTACAAACAAAACAATAATAGAACAATGGGATATTTTATCATTACGGATTCAAACTGGGCAAAGCTGAGGAACGAGATTCTCAGCCTTGCCGAGACCTGCCACAAGGCATTCGGGGAACGAATCAGACACACGGACTGGCTGCACAATGGTGATGTGTGCAGGTTGCTCAACATCAGCAAGCGCACTTTGCAACACTATCGTGATACGGGTGTGTTGCCCTTTGCCCAAATCGGGCATAAGTGCTATTACAAGCGTGAGGACGTGGAGCGGCTGCTGCAGACTAAATCGGAGAAGCCTAAAACAGTTAAATCTAAGAATAACACATAAAACAAGATGACAATGGAGTCAATAAAGGACTTGAATATGGAAGCGAATGATATGCAGGTGGTGCTGTCCGCACTTGAAAGAGTGAACAGACGGATAAAGGAAGTAGCACAGACACACAAACCGCTGTTTGGCGGTGAGCATTTCCTGACAGGCAAGGAGGTGTGCGAGCGGCTGTATATCAGCCCCCGTACCCTGCAGGACTATCGGGACAGGAGGATTATTCCCTATACGCAGTTTGCAGGGAAGATACTTTATAAGGAGTCGGATTTGGAAACGTTGTTGGAGGATAACTATAATAAATAGTTGGATTTGTAAATCTATGACGGCTCAAAGGTTTCTTCCATTAATTAATTACGTGAGTTCGGGATAAGTTTAGCATGAAAAAAGTTCCAACTGCCTTGTTTTTTTTCCACATACACCGGCAGTACCTCTGGCTTGTTCTCAAAGAAGCAGTATGCTGTAAGGGCAGAACACAAGTTCATGATAAAGTTGTGTGTCGAGTGGTGTCTTGAGTGAACAAGGTTGGCCTTGTTTTTGAGCAGTTCGTTAATAGACTCGATGATGTATCTTTTCCTCAGCATAATCTTGTCCCACATAGGCATCAGTTCGTTATTCATCTTAGCCTTGAACCCATGAACGAGTTGGATATCTTGACTGAACAGGCTCTCAACGAGTTCCTGCTTGATGTATCCTCTATCAGCGAAGACCTTCCCAAACAAGACCTTTGCAAACACCGTCCATACTCTGCTATCCCTGTCATCCACATTTGCTCCTGTAAGACAGAACGTTATCACTTCACCAAAATCATTGCATAGCAGGTGCAGCTTGAATCCAGGGCACCAACCCATGGTACTTTTTCCGTCCTTGGCAAGGCCGGCAAAGACTTTGTTGTAATATCGTCGTACATTGTGACATACGGGTATCATTGTGCTGTCAACAAACGTTATACCCGTACACTTGCCGAAGGCATAGAGCTTCATGAACAGCATCATCTTAAAGAACACTCTTGGCATGAGTTCAACGAAGCGGTTATAGGAAACCGTGTCGGGGAAATCCTGACGCATCACCCCTTTGACCCAATTCAAATAATACTCCTTGAAATTGCGATATGCGCCGAAATGATAGCATACCAAAATGGTCATAATCTCACTTTCCGAGAGCCTGCCCTTGCGGTTTCGGTAGCGTTTACCGTCACTGTTATGGGACGGTAGACGCAGGTTTTTCGCAAATTCGGCACTCAAATTCTTATCAAACTCGTCGTTTATACAGAAAATTTCAGTAACTTTGTCCTTGGCAATCATCGTTCAAAAATCCTGTAATCTATTGATTTTCAACTATAAAGATACAAATTTTTTAACGAAATTACCAACTTTTACAAGCCTTTTCTTATCCCGAACTCGCGTATCCGAAGATGTAGGGACAAACAAGGGGAAGTAGTACTTGTTTGTTATTAGAATATAGAGTATAATTCACAGAGAGTGTGTGACGAACTGTAAGTTTACCTCATAGAAAAAATAATCAGTTATGGAAGGGAGTTGAACAATTGTGAATACACTATTTTTTTTCTGCTAAGAAGGCTTTAACCCTTTCTATCATTTCCTTGTTATCATCAGTGTTTTTAAGGGTTGAAGAATAGCTTAGAAAAAGTTTGTAATACTTAGTCATCCTCACCTCGTCCTTCAAGCCATTGTACATTTGTGCAATGTTATAATAGGTGAGTGCGTTAGTTGGATTATATTTTAGTGCATTTGTAAAGGCTATAATTGCTTGTTCATAATCGTGAAGATAGAAATGTGCTTCAGCTAAACTATTATACATACCAAACACTGTGACGCTGTCGGGAACTGCAAGCTTTATGGCTTGCTCCATATAACTTACGGCCTCCTTTACCATTCCTATCTTAAGACTATTCTTAGCTAACATCTTGAGAACAAGAATATCTTTACCTCTCTTTAGTTGGTTGGCAATGAACAGATGATTGTATGCATTGTTGGCATCTCCCATTTCGCCATAGCAAATGCCAAGAATTAGGTTTATCTCATAGCCATTCCATCCATTGCGGTATAGGCTAACATAGGAACGTTGTGCCTCGGCATAATCGCCAAGCAAGTAGCACGAATAGGCATATTGTCGCAACACATTGAGATTGGTGGTGTCTTTTTCCAAATAATGCATCGCAAGCAATCGGGCGGAATCAACATCATTCTTCTGTATTAGGTCAGCTACCACCGAAGTTATGATATCAGCATCGTAGGGAAATAGTTGAAGAATGCGTCGTCCCCATGTATCCATGCCAACTGAGTCTTGAGTGTTGGAATAGGAATAATATAGTTGCCGCATATCGTTGTGAGTCAAACTGTCGCAAGGTATGCGCAATAGGGTGCGACTCTCCCCCAGATAGTTGCCCTGCTTATGAAGGCATTGGGCCAAATGACGAAAAGCAGCCACAGAATCGTTGCTACTTTGCAACTGAGAATAGAGAGTTGCAGCGGCCGAATAGTTGAAGGCCGACAAGAGGCTGTCGGCCTCGTGTCGCAGCTTTGTTTGCCCATGAACTCCATAAGCAGAGAGCCAAATGAATAAGAAGAAGAAATAACGCATATGGCAAATCATTTTCTTGTTTTACTGAATCTTATGGGTAATGTGTATCTGATATCAGTGGGCTTGCCGCTGGCTAATCTACCTGGCGCCCAGCGTGGGCATTGTTTCAACAGCTTGACAACCTGTTGGCCAAACTGAGGATTGCTAGGTTCTTGCAATATCTGAATGTCAGTAATCGTACCCTCATTACTAATGGTAAACGCCACCACCACTCTAGCATCCTCATTCTCGTGTCCACTTGGGTATTCCAGATGGTTACCAATCCACATGAGAAATGCGCCGAAATCCTGATTGCCCATAAATTTAGGTGCAATGGCATCCTTAGAAATCACTTCCACTTCATCCAATGATTTACCTTGCGAGGACGTTGTGGTAATAGTTCGCATATTGTATAAATATATACCCACTATTAGAATGCATACACCTACTAGCCAAAAGCCTGTCAATTTTAAATTTTTTTTTGTATACTTAGTGCGTTGTCCTATAACATACACACTATCATCATTGTTTATCTTATGTATCATAACCGAATTCGTTTAAAGTTAAAGTATTTCTCCATGAGATCCTTTAGACCCTTTACAGCCTCCTTTGATGCTCCAATTGTAACTTTGCATCTTAGTTCACTGTCAGCCAAAGTGATTTCTTTTCGTTGAATATCAATCATAGATACAAAATCTCGATTAATAATTAAGCTTTTTCCAACCCTTATAAATCGTTCCGCCTCCAATCCTAATTGCGCCTCTAATATTTTCTCAAAGGTATGCAAATTGAACGAAAAAGTATATTTAGCTCCATCAATCAAATTTATATTTGAATAGCTACCATCAGACGTTACACATAGTAAACAATCTAATGGGATTTTAGTCATTTGATTAGCATTTGCTATAATGATGTTATGGTTATATTGGCTCATTGACATACTATTGTTTAATGCAAAGATAATACATTTTTCATTTCGAGATTCATATCCTACTAGATGTTTTATGAAATAGCGGTTTTATTTTACGTAATGTCGATTATTGATATTATTTCTCTATTATTCTGTTTTTTTCTGCAAAAACGAGCATTTAATAAAATCAAACATAGGTTTCATACAACAAGTAATTTATTATAAAACTACGATAAAAATATCACATAACTTTACATCAAACTCGAAAAGTTCGAGTGGTTTAGTATTAACATAAAAAGAAGAACAATGAAAACAAAAAGTCAAGTTTTCAAGAAACAGGCTCTCAGTTCAACAGAGCTTGAGTCCGTGTTGGGCGGAAAGCGTCAAGCTACCAAAACGTATGATGGTGGCACGCTTCAAGAGATTATTGTAACTCCTAAGCCCTAATTATTTGGAGGGTAATGAGGTGTATAAATGCACACCCCATTACCCTCTTATGTTGAATCACCGTATCTAGTTATACAGTTATGAAAAAATACAAAGCGTTTCCACCTGAAACTACAATCGCAAACATTAGAACAGCCCTACATAAATTGGGATTATTGTTACATGAAAGTCACATTTTGCATAGGGACTTCTACTCATGCCGTGTTATTTTAGGAAATAAAGACTTATTACCATTAAATATAGGGACTAACGGTAAGGGACGGTCTTTTGAGTATTCACTTGCAAGTGGGTACGCAGAGTTCATGGAGCGCCTTCAGAATCAGTTGCTCCTAAATTCAAAGAAGATGCTCACGTCTAAAACCTTTAATGTATATAGTGTCGCTTCCTCGGATGACAGCAGTATATGTAAGGCTACGTACTCACTAGATGAGCAATATATTGAAACATCTATGCTAGATCCTATGGTATGTGAGGAATTAGCAAGGATGAGTGGATTTTCTTGCTCACAGCAGTTTATAAATGAACTTAAGATGTTTAAGCAAGGAAATAAAAGCCTTTGCGTACCTTTCTACGATGTGCAGAGTAATATAGAGCGTCTTTTCCCAATAGAGATTCTTCTTCTATTGACCGGTTCAAATGGAATGGCCTCGGGAAATACTCCCAAAGAAGCTATTTTACAATCAATTTGCGAAATCTTTGAGAGATTCGTAATCAGTGAGTTATATTGGAAGGGGGTGACACCTCCAACAATTCCTCTTTCTTCGTTCTCTGATGGGCATATAAAAGATGTGATAATTAGATATATAGAAGAAAATGAAGACTATACTGTTGCTGTAAAAGATTGCTCACTCGGACTGGGAATACCAGCAGTAGGACTTCTGATTATTGATAAAAAAAACAACAAGTACAATTTCAAGATAGGGGTTGATTTTGTTCCTGAGGTTGAACTTGAAAGATGTTTTACAGAGATACATCAAGGTCGAGACATCTTTGGAGGTCTGCCGTATTCTTTCATAGATACGAGCAGTAAAGATGATGTTGAGGTCAGAAAGGCGGAAGATAACTTGATGAAAATCTTTATTGATGGAACTGGATTTTGGCCAATTTCTATCCTTAGAGAAACACCATCATATGATTTTGAAGGCTTTAACGAGAAATATGGTCTTAGTAACTCTGACGACATCCGTATAGCTATCAACCTAATACATATCCTTGGGTATAATATATATATAAGAAATAATTCAACCCTTGGATTTCCTGCCTACTATGTGGTCGTTCCTGGGATGAGCCAAATAATAGCTAAAAATCCGTTTGTTTCTGTTTACAAGCCATCATTTATTGACATGTCACTAATAAACCAATTGGGAAGAGTGACAGAAGATATTGCTGGCAAGATTCTGCACTCAATAAATGAGAACTACGAGGCAATGAAGTCTAATTCATTTGCTTTGAAGAACGTATTTGTTCACAACACGAACGAGGACCTCAACGAGCTTAGCGTAGAGATGTTGGCTACATTGCTAGCATTATATGTAAACGACAGAGCAACCGCAATCAAATATCTCGAGTTGTATCTTGTAAACAAAGATAAAATAGAGTATCAATACTATTATGCATGTTTGGATTACTTAAAACTGAGAGGTGAAAGCCAAGATATTCTGAAGCAGCTATATGGCATAGAGTTGACCACAGAAGTATGTGGTGATTTAGATGTTCCACATAGAGTGCTACAACACTATAGTTTCCCGAATTGCCCAGATTGCAATAACTGCAAACTGCGCAAGGAATGCAGACAGCATACAATATTGGCAATTTCGGAGAAAGTCAAAGCCTCTAGTATCGTTATAGATCAAAGACAAACTCAATCAGACATATGGGACAACGCAGATTAGAAACTCTGATTAGTCAGTTGTCGATAAAATTAACACTACTGACTATTTCAATGTTCATTGCTGTCGGTGGTAAGGCTCAAAAACAATTATCGGGCCTTGTCGTTGACACCAATGGACAGCCTATTATTTCGGCATCAGTGATTGTTCAGTCAAAAGATACAGCTGAACATAATGTACAGATTACGGTAACCAATGCGGATGGAAAATTCTTTTTCCATTCTGTTCCATTTCCTTATCAACTGACCATTCAACATATGGCGTATGTTGATTCACAGATGAGCGATAGTTCGGTGAATGTGCGTGTCGTATTAAAGGAGAAGGAGAATATATTAGGCGAGGTTTTTGTGAAAGGCAATCGCCCTATGGTGTCAACAAGAGATGATGGTGGAATAGTATTTTCGGGTGAGCAAATGCGACAACACAGGTCTGTTGAAACGGCTCTTGAGATGATTGAAGCACTTCCAATGATGGAAAAAAATGGAGAAGGCTTTATGCTCATGGGAGCCACCGAAACGTCAATTCTTATCAACGGAAAAAAGAAAATGTTGTCGGATGAGCAGCTGATAAACTACCTAAAAACCATACCAGTATCGGAGGTTCGGTCGCTGGATGTGTACTATAGCACGCCTTCTAAATTTGGTGTGCGAGGTGCTTCGGTCAACATAGTTATGTCTGCGCCCAAACACGAAGACCTGCATTTTCGTGGCGAAGGGTTTGTGTCTGTAAATCATGGGAACAGTATGAAAATGGATGGAGGTACAAACTTTAGTTTGTCATCAAAGAAATGGTCACTGAATGCTGGATACACAGAAAGCAACGTCTCTAAACTTCGCCATCAAACGCTCGAGGCCGTGCATACACTTGATGGTGTGGAACATCTTGTCCTACAGACGACTCAAACATCCTCCATCTCAAAGGATAAGACGGCTGTTATGAATTTGACGGTCAGCCCGAATGACAATGTTACAATGGATGTCGACTACGTCTACTTGCATAAGTCGCCCCGAAACACCGTTGATTTTAATTCGAGGATGAATCAGCAATCTTTTAATGGTAATACTCTCAGTCGGTACAGCTCTGATGCCCACAATGTAAGAGCATCATTGACGTATAAGGATGTTGAGATAGGTGGAGAGTATGAGCATTTCCAAGAGGATGCAAACCAAATTATCGAGTTCAATAAAAATCAAACTGGTAACAACGACCACAATCAATTGTATAATGGATTGAATGTATATCTCAATGGTGAGTCAGTGTTATTCAATCGCACAATAGAATACGGTGTTGATGGAACAATGAGAAGCACCACCAATTACGTGGGTGAAAACAAATCTTCTACGTTGACACTGACACAAAAAGAATTCGAAACAACAGCTTATCTAGGAGTTCGATTTCCGCTTGGCAAGAGTGGTTTCTTTAACACGTCCATACAGGGTGAGTTTATCAATTCGACATATAAGCGAGAGTATGGACATAAAGAGAAATTGTGGAGAGATTTTGACATATATCCCACTTTTACATTGATGTACAAGTTCACTCCGTTGCATATCATTCAAGCCAGCTTGACATCCACAAAATACTACCCTTCATATTGGGCCAATGCAAGCTATAGTTCATATATTGATAACTACAGCAGGATAGAAGGCAATCCACAGCTGAGTCCATCAAGAAAATATGCGCTCAACGTAAACTATATTCTTAAGAGCAAGTATATCTTCGGACTATTTGGTGAAAGTCATCAGAACTACTTCACGCAACTGTTAAAGCTGCAAAACGATGAGATTGCTGCAGTGTACAAATATTTCAACATTCATAAGAGTCAACGCTTGGGTGTTATGGCAATAGTACCGATAAACTGGATGCGCAGCTTTGATACCAAGTGTACATTTATGGGGTTTTATATGCACCAAAAAGGATGTATCGATGATATTCCACTGAACAAGACAACGTTTTCGGGAAGGACAAGTATTTCTAATACCATCCATTTGTTTGGCAACAACATGATGGCAGAACTTGGAGGATGGGTGCAGTTGCCAGTCATTCAAGGAATTTACGACGTTAAAGCCATGTGGACTATAAATTCAAAAATGAGCTGGAAAACTCCAATCAGAGGATTGTCGGTTTCCATAAAGGCTGAAGATCTGTTTAATACGCTCAAGAGTCAAGTTCGCTCGAACGTAACTCAAAAGCGCTTTTCTTTCCGCAGTTATGGGGATAGTCGCAATTTCAGTTTCACTCTACGCTACGTATTCAATGGATATAAAGCGAAAGAGGTGAAGAGTGTCTCAAATGAGAGGTTGGGATTTTAGTAATATGCAGGTCGTATTTCAGCATGACACAATGCAGTGTGGCATAGCTTGTCTTACAATGATATGCCAACATTTTGGAAAGAAAGTATCACTGAACTTTCTTTCCAAAATGTGCTGTTCTACAAGTGAAGGAACTTCTTTACTCAGCATATCTGAAACAGCAAGTAAAATTGGTTTGAATGCTGTTTGTTATAAAATATCATTAAGCGACTTAAGCAAGATTCAAACTCCATGTATCTTACATTGGAATCAGAATCATTTTGTTGTTTTATACAAAATAGTCAATAATAAAAGATTTTTCATTGCAGATCCTGCTAAGGGACGCTTGGTGTGTGGAGAAAAAGAACTCGAAACTCATTGGACAAGTAAAGAAATATCTAATAATGCTAATGGCATAGTGATGTATTTTTATCCAACGAAAAAGTTCTACTTATTAGGTAATGATAATAGTTTACTCGAAAATAGTCATTCCTTTAAATTCCTTTTTGGTTACATCAACAGATTCAGCCGCTACTTCGGTCAGATATTGCTGGGGTTGCTGCTTGGTAGTCTGCTCCAGTTAATCTTACCATTCCTCACACAGTCTATTGTGGATGTAGGCATCAAGAATCAGAATATCGGCTTTATCTGGCTGATACTCTTGGGACAGCTGATGCTTACGGTTAGCCGTACTGCCATCGACTTTATCCGTCGTTGGCTCTTGCTACACATCTCTTTGCGCATAAACATTTCATTGGTAAGCGACTTCTTTATCAAGCTCCTGAAGCTACCCATGTCGTTCTTCGATACTAAACTAATGGGCGACCTTATGCAGCGTATGGGCGACCACAACCGTGTAAACTCGTTCCTGACACAACAAACACTCAGTATTGTGTTCTCGCTCTTTACCTTTGTGGTATTCAGCATTGTATTGTTATCCTATAATTGGCTCGTCTTTGCCATCTTCATGCTCGGCAGTCTCCTTTATGGCGGTTGGCTTGCGCTCTTCCTAAGGCGCAGAAAGGTTCTCGACTATGAACTCTTTGAGCAGCAAGCCATCAATAACAACAAGACTTACGAATTTATCACCTCCATGCAGGAGATAAAACTGCAAGACTGTGAACAGCGTCGTCGCTGGGAATGGGAGGACGTGCAGGCAGACCTCTTTGGAGTGCAGATGAAATCGCTGAAACTCCAACAGATACAAGAGGCAGGCAGCATTTTTATCAACGAACTGAAAAACATCGTCATCACCGTGGTGGCAGCAACAGCCGTTATTCACGGACAACTAACGCTGGGCATGATGCTCGCCGTGCAGTACATCATAGGGCAACTCAACTCGCCAGTGGAGCAGTTGATGAGTTTCTTCTACTCCGTGCAAGATGTAAAGATAAGCCTTGAGCGTATCAATGAAATCCACCGCATGGATGATGAGAACGGAAAGCAAGGATTGGAAATGGCACTGAAAGAAGAAAATCAAGGCATAGACCTTGAAAACGTAAACTTTAAGTACGACCCACACGCACTAAAAACTATCATTGATGATGTTAGCCTCACTATCCCCAAAGGCAAGATAACAGCCATTGTGGGAGCTTCGGGTAGCGGAAAGACCACGCTCATCAAGCTCATGTTAGGCTATTATCCTGTATTGGGCGGACAAATCACTATTGGCGGAACGGATGTAAACACACTCAACAAGAAGTGGTGGCGCAGGCAATGTGGTGTGGTGATGCAAGATGGTGTAATCTTTTCCGAGAGCATTGCAAGGAATATTGCCGTAGATGACGGAGAGATAGACAAGGAGCGTTTGCAGAAGTCTGCCGAGATAGCCTGCATTCACGATTATGTGATGGGGCTGCCCTTAAAATATAACACAAAGATTGGGCGCGATGGCGTGGGATTGAGCCAAGGGCAGAAACAGCGCATACTCATAGCGAGAGCCGTATACAAGAACCCTTGTTATATTTTCCTTGATGAAGCTACCAACTCGCTCGATGCTAACAATGAACGTATGATTGTAGAGCATCTTAATGAGTTCTACAAAGGCAAGACGGTAGTTATAGTGGCACACCGACTAAGTACGGTGAAGAATGCCGACCAGTTAGTGGTATTGGATAAAGGCAAGGTGGTAGAAATTGGTAACCACGAAGTACTCACGGCAAAGCGGGGTGCATACTATAACCTTGTAAAGAATCAGCTGGAATTGGGCAACTAACAGCAGAAAGGAAGATTATGGCAGACAAAAAGATAGAACTTCGCAGCGAGAAAGTAAGGCATATCATTGGCGAGATACCATCAAGGATAGTCCGTTATGGTATCACGATAATCACCATTGTGATATTGGGACTGCTGGTAGGTGCATACTTTATCCCTTATCCTGAGACCATCAGTGCAAGGATTGAGATGGCAGACGAACATCAAGGAACAATAGACATTCCCTATAAATATGTGAATTGGGTAACAAAAGGAATGACGGCAAACATAGAATTTGAGGGTTACGATGTCGAAACATACGGAACAGCCAATGGTACGATAACCGCCACATCGCATACACCCCGACAAACAACAAAAGGTAGTGTGTTCACGGCACAGGTAAAGATAACGGATTGCAGGTATAAAACTATCAAGGGAATGACAGGCACAACATCCATACTCGTAAGCAATGAAAGCGTGCTTCAAAGAATTGTCAAGCAAATAACAAACAGCATATAATTTCCTTTTTATCCGTAATAAAGCGATGAAAGAGAAAGGCAAATGTAGTTACTGCGTAGTACCATTATTTTCGAGTACTTTACTACAAGTTAATCCTTTTTTCTTTCACCGCTTTAACTCTTATTGTAGTAATGTAGTAAGATATAATCAGTGAAAGAAAAAGGAAATATATTCATCAGTTCTTGGTATTGCCCAACAGGAAGATTGGCGTTACAATGGCAACCTCTGTCTGCAATTTTCTACTGATGTACTTTCTGAACAAATACGCTTCGGTGCTGCTTAACAGAAAGGACAGGGCAATGATAATTGAAAGAGGATAGAGCGGTGCATAACCTTTAAGTTGTCCGTTGATGAAAACAGGTTCTTCACCTGCACCCCTTTCATCGGGATGCAGGTTGGAAGATTTCATAATCGTCTGAAGCCTATAATTGAGTTGTCTCCACGTCACACCGAAGAATCTCACAAGTTCGCTCTTTGTCATGGCTATTTCTCCGTTTCCTTTGCGAATGACTTGCATATTACTGCCCCAATCAAAACAACTACGATGATTGTCCGTGCTGGTCATTGTTCTTGGTTTATGGCTCGTATTCATGCCGTTTCCTCCATTTTACAGGTTATAGTATCCGAAGGTTCACAAGCCTCTCTCTCCGAAGTTTCCTTTTCTTTTGCCGATTGCTTGGCAATGAGCCTGTCCATATCCTCTGATATCTTTTTGTCCGTCACCTGCGCATAAACTTGAGTGCTTGATATGGAGGCATGCCCCATCATCTTGGCTATGCTCTCAATGGGAATACCTGCGCTTAGGCTCATCGTGCCGAATGTATGTCTTGCCATGTGGAAGGAAAGTCTTTGGCGGATACCGCAAGCCTTTCCCACAATACTCAGTTTGGCATCCATAACACTGCGGCTGCAATCACGGTGAAAAACAAGGTGGTCGCCTTTTTCTTTCACCGTCTGCTGTACCTCGCTTCTTTCCGGCTCTTTCTGGCAATGACTGATGATGGCTTCCGCTATGGGATGTAACGGCACGATGAACTCAACCTTGGTTTTCTGACGTTCCTTTCTTATATACATCTGTCCTTCCGCTGTCGTTTGGATATGCTTGTATTCCAAATTTTCCATATCCGAGATTGCCAGTCCTGTGAAGCAGGAAAAGATGAACATCTGTCTTGCCAGCTCCGCTTCCTTGTCGTTCATCCTCATTGGCATAAGTTTCATTACATCGCCCTTTTGCAGAAAACGTATCTTCTTTTCCTCCTTTTCATACTTGGCATTCTCAAACGGATTGCAGCGGATAATCCTCTTGCTGACCGCACGGAACATCAATCGGCTCAGCCAGCAGAGGTTGCTGTTGATGGTGGATGCTCTCAGCCCACGCTTTTTCAGAAAAAAACGGTATTCCTCGAACAAGTCCTCTGTAATGGTTCCGATGGGTATGTCCTGCACTCCTTTGTTTTCGACAAATTCACGGAGATTTCTGTCAGAATAGAACAGATTCAGGTAAGTTCCCTCTGCCCTTGATCTGCCAACACTTTCCTTGACTGCTTGGAGTTCCGCCCTGCTCATGGCAAGGAGCGTGGTCGGATTGGTGGCAATACCTTGCAAGCGGTTCTTGATAAGTTCCACGCTTACAACTCCATCCTTTACAAGAATGTCCCGATAGGTCTTTTCCACCAAATCCCTGAATTCTTTGATTCTTTGGTTTGTCTTCTTGTTTGTTGTCAAACTCTGCTTGGTGTTCCACTCGCAGACTTTACACTCTTCTCCTGTGGTAATGGCTGTATTCTTTCCGTCGATGGTGATACGGCAGAGAATGGCGGTATTGCCGTCTGCCTTTGTTTTCTGTCTGTTAATATAGAACAGTATCTTGAATGTACTTCTCATAATGGTCTTGATTGAATTGTTCATGTTTTATTTAACGATAAAACAATGTTGAATGAAAGAAATGGTCAGATAGCCAACTGCATATCTTCAGTGAAAGAAAGGAAACGGTCAAATTCCTCAAAGAGTTTCTGCGGTGTTACCTTTGCATAACGCTCGGTCATGCTCACGTTGGAATGCCCCAGCATCTTACTAACGGTCTCAATCGGTACACCCTGTTCAAGCGTGATGAGCGTGGCAAATGTGTGCCTTGCCGTATGTGTGGTAAAAGGAAACGAGATGCCTGCACGAAGCCGCAGGGCTTTCAAGTAAGATTGGTAAGTGGCATATCCCATGAAAGGGAGCAATGTTTCCCTTTCATCGCTGTGGAGCTTTTCCATCAGCCGTATGGCTTCGGGCAGCAGTTTGACACGACAAGGCACACCTGCCTTGTGGCGGTTGAACTTCAGCCAAAGGCTACCCTCGTCATCACGCACAAGATGGGACTTGTCCAGTTCCATCAAATCACAATACGCAGCACCCGTATAACAGGCAAAGAGGAAAATATCCCTTGCCGTTTCCATTTCCTCCTCCAATTCCTCAAAGTGGAGAGTCTTTAACTTCTCAAATGCTCCTCTGTCAAGTGCTTTGGGGAGTTTCTTGTTACCCTTGCTGATTTTGGCTTTGTCAAAAAGCAGGATGTCTGCCACCCCCTCACGATAAGCCAGTCTGCAAACTGTTTTCAAATGGGTAGCGACATTGTAGAATGAGCTTTCCTGAAATCCACACTCTCCCAAGAAGTACTGCTGAAACTCATGGATGAAGTTCTCTGTCAGTTGTGAGAAAGCTAAGTCTGAAACCTTATACTTCTTTTGGATGAACTCCTGCAAGTGGATTCTCGTGGAGTGATAGCTTGCCATTGACTCTTTTCTGATGTCTACACCAATATGACTTTCTTTCTCTTTGATGAGCATATCAAGCCTTTCGATGAGCATGCACCGTGTCTGCACACAGCCTTGAAACAGTTCCTTCACGTCGGTTGCGTCAAATGGGCAACCTCTTGTAAGCAAAGATTGATAAGCTGACTGAATGGACAGCAGCAAGTTCTCCAACCTGCCATTCACTTCCACCGCCTCACGACTTTTTCCGTCCATTCTGCTCTCACGGGGATTCCACAGCTCAGGATTACAGGAGAGCTTGCAACTGAACTGCGCGATAGAACGTCCGATGGTTATCCGCCCCATAATCGGAGCCTTACCCGACTTGTCCAGACCGCTCTTTTTGAGGTAGAGCAACACCTTCATTTTTTCTGTTTTCATACGCTTTGATGTTTTGTGGCAAAATTACCAAATTCAAAGCGTTCCTCATTTATGCAGAAAACTGCCGACCGCAGCAACAACCACACGAGCGAAAATAATTAAGTTACCGAATATTGCTCCATCGTTACCTATGGCAAAATCGGGTAACGATTTGGTAACTGAACTTCTGCTCAAATCTGCATATTACTGCCCTATATGAACAGAGCACTTCTATGCAAATTATTCCGTTTCCTGCTCATTTTCAGTCTGTTTACACCAACTTCGATATTTCTTCATTTTCATTGATTAGTTGCCATCCAATATCCATGACTTAACCACCCAATTGACATGCTTTAGCCGCCCAATCTACAGCATATTGAAGGGCTTTTCGGCACAAACTCATTGCTTTTTGATTTCGACTTAGCTTTTAAAAACATATAAGTCGTTACCAATCAAATAAATAATAAAACTCTCTCATAATGAGCATATTTACAACACACGAACGTGTTGGTTGAAAAAACGCCCAGCATTTGTGTTAAAAACACGTTGCGAGAGCAGACATTTCACGGAAGAATGTTGGATTTGATTTAAAAACAAAAAGCACCTCTGCGCCGAACCCTCATGGCGCATCGAGGAACTCATCGTCAACAAGCAGTTCTTCGTCATCGTATAAAATTCATTGAAAAGCGTGCGAACCTTTCCATTTTATTTGTATCTTCGCCCTATCTTTCATTACGAAAGTGGCTTTTATTCCAACTTTGGGACAAAGCTATTCTTCTATCACCAAAACCAACAAAAGATGTTCAAAATTATTCAACAGTCAGATTATAAGGTAAACCAATGGAGCGGCGGCATCACAAGAGAGCTGTTCATCTACCCTCACGACAGTAGTCTTGCAGAACGAAACTTCGACCTGCGGATATCGTCAGCGGTGATTCACCTCACGGAAAGTACTTTTTCAGACTTTTCAAACTATCAACGCTTCTTGTTACCTGTTGAGGGAAACATCACCTTATATATAGATGGGCATGCGCATCAACTGAGCAATGACCTTCCTTTCGCGTTCGACGGGAGCAAAAATGTTCGTTCGGTAAACAGCAGTGGGGCTATCGATTTCAATGTCATCTGCCGTAAAGACTACAAAACAAAGGTTACTGTCGCCTGCAAAGGAGAAAGCGAAAAGACCACCACAACCTTCATTTTTGCACTCGAGGACCTCGATATCAATGGCAGAAAAGTGGAGAAATACAATTCTGTTCTCACAACCGAGCCATACAAGTTCACAGGAAAAGCAGTGGTCGTAGAAATTCCTTGAGCTGTAGTTACGGCTGATACACGAAAAAAATAATCTTATTGCATGAAGCAGAATGTTCTCCCAAAGGGAGGGATTGTTTCGATGATGATTATTTGTATCTTCGCCATGCCAAACGTTGGGTAGAAGAATGCATGGCCTATAGCGCATGGTGTACGACCATCTACTGACTGTATTTTAAGAGATGAGGGTGGAAGCTGGGATAAAAAACAGCGGTTACCCAGTGGTTTTGAATTAAATGTTGTACCTTTGCAGCACATAAATCTTCTATTGATAAAGCATCAAAAACTTTGATAGGTATGCTTTTTAAGCATGAAGATTGTTTCAGTGTCAGTAAATTTTATTTTTTATTAGCATGAAAATTGAGAACCAAATAGCCAGTTCTGTCATTGCTTCAGTGAAAGAACTCTACGGACAAGATGTACCCATGTCGATGGTACAACTACAAAAAACAAAGAGTAACTTTGAAGGAAACCTCACCTTAGTGGTGTTTCCCTTCCTGAAAATATCACGCCAGAAACCCGAAGACACGGCGCAAGCCATCGGCGAGTTGCTGGTGCGAGACTGTTCGGCCGTAGCTGGTTTCAACGTCGTGAAGGGTTTCTTGAACCTCAACATCGCCAAAGAGGCATGGGTGGGATTGCTCAATGACATGCATGCGGATGAGAAATTCGGAGAGAAACCCGTCACAGACCAATCACCCTTGGTGATGATAGAATATTCATCGCCCAACACCAACAAGCCACTTCACTTGGGTCATGTGCGCAACAACTTGTTGGGATGGTCGTTGGCGCAAATCATGCAAGCCAATGGCAACAAGGTGGTGAAGACCAATATCGTGAACGACCGAGGCATTCATATTTGCAAATCGATGCTCGCTTGGCTGAAATGGGGAAACGGGGAGACACCCGAATCGAGCGGAAAGAAAGGCGATCACCTCATCGGCGATTACTATGTGGCGTTTGACAAGCACTACAGAGCCGAGGTGGCAGAGCTGAAAAACAAATTCATGACAGACGAGGGACTGGACGAAGAGGCCGCCGAGAACAAGGCAAAAGAAGAGGCTCCGCTGATGAAAGAGGCGCGCCAAATGCTCGTGAAGTGGGAGCAGGGCGACGAAGAGGTGCGCGCCTTGTGGCAAAAAATGAACAATTGGGTTTACGCCGGCTTTGATGAAACGTACAAGACGTTAGGCGTGAGCTTTGACAAGATATATTATGAATCAGATACTTACCTCGAGGGAAAGGCTAAGGTAGAAGAAGGACTGGAGAAAGGTCTTTTCTTCCGAAAGGATGACAACAGCGTATGGGCAGACTTGACACAAGAGGGTTTGGACCAAAAGCTGTTGCTTCGTTCTGACGGCACCAGCGTGTACATGACGCAAGACATTGGTACGGCAGACATGCGGTTCAAGGATTTCCCCATCGACAAAATGATATATGTGGTTGGCAACGAGCAGAATTATCATTTTCAGGTACTTTCCATCTTGCTCGACCGCTTGGGATTCAAGTGGGGTAAGGAGTTGGTACACTTCTCCTACGGTATGGTTGAATTGCCAAACGGTAAGATGAAGAGCCGCGAAGGCACGGTGGTGGATGCTGATGAGTTGATAGCAACCATGATAGACGATGCCCGCAAGACCAGTGATGAGCTGGGTAAGTTCAAGGATATGAGCGAGGAAGAGAAGCGTGAGATTGCCCGCATGGTTGGATTGGGCGCACTGAAATACTTCATCTTGAAGGTAGATGCCCGCAAAAACATGCTGTTCAATCCAGAAGAGTCTATCGACTTCAATGGCAACACGGGGCCGTTCATCCAATATACTTACGCCCGCATCCGTTCCATCATGCGTAAAGCGGCTGCAGAGGGCATGGCATTGCCCGCACAACTGCCTAGCGATGCGCCACTGAACGACAAGGAAATTGCATTGATACAGAAGATGAACGACTTCGGTGTGGTGATAGAACAGGCTGCAACGGATTACAGTCCGAGCGGCATTGCCAACTATTGCTACGAGTTGACCAAAGACTTCAACCAGTTCTACCACGACTACAGTATTCTGAACGCCGACACGCAAGAGGAGAAACTCACCCGGTTGGTGCTTGCCAACAACGTGGCAAAGATTATCAAGAACGGCATGCTGCTGCTTGGTATAGAGGTTCCAGAGAGGATGTAGGGAAGCCCCTCCCCGCCCTCCCCAGCAGGGGAGGGAGAAGGAAATTACCTTGTTTGCCCATCTTCTTGACGGATGTTGATTGCTCAACTCTCGTTTGTTGATGCCGATAATCCACCTTATTATATATAGAGAGAGATACATTTTCGGCTTTAATGTAAATTTACCGTATGATATGAAACGGAAACATGAAACGGCAGATTGTGCGAATTACGAGTTATTGAAAGCATTTGCAAAGAGAAGTAGAACGCATTCAACTCAGGCGGAAAGCATGTTGTGGGAGGCATTACGTGGAAACCAATTAGGATGTAAGTTCAGACGACAACATATCATCGGCAACTATATTGCTGATTTTGCTTGCATTCGTTTCAAACTGGTGGTTGAAATAGATGGTAGTTATCATCAACAAGGCAATCAACCACTCATGGATGCCGAACGTACAGCTGATTTAAAAAGTCGCGGCTTTACCGTTTTACGTTTCACAAACGAACAAGTACTTCACCGTCTTTCATCCGTCATCTCTCAAATACTCAAATCATTAGACCACATGGATCAAGCAGAACAGATAAAAAACAATTCACAAGAAACCAACTTAGTTACGCCGTTAGCTTCTTCCCCCCTATCGGGGGGACAGAGGGGGGCTTCGGCATGGGCGGTTGATGCGGCATGTTCAGGCAACCCAGGACCTATGGAATATCGGGGAATCGACTTGGCGACAGGAGCGGAAATCTTTCACTTCGGCCCCGTACATGGCACCAATAATGTAGGTGAGTTCTTGGCTATCGTGCATGCGTTGGCCTTGTTATGGAAACAGGGCGATACGCAAAAAACCATTTATTCGGATAGCTACAACGCCATTTTGTGGGTGAAGAAGAAGCAATGTAAAACAAAGTTGAAGCGAACACCACAAACAGAGCAACTCTATCAGATTATCTCGCGCGCCGAACAATGGCTGAAAACGCACGCTTATCGCAATCCTATCGTGAAATGGGAGACAGCCGAATGGGGGGAAATTCCCGCCGATTTCGGCAGAAAGTAAATCCATTTACACCCTGCTTTTTATCCCTTGCACCCATGAGGTTGTGCATTTTCCACGTCTACATGCGGCACATGATATAAAAAACCGTTGGCGAAAAGAATGATGGCATCATCCTTTTCGCCAACGGTTTTACATAAGTGGGGTGTCTTTATCACCCCACTTGTTTAATATTCCTTCATTGAAATCATCAATGACAATTAGTACATATTATTTCTGAACATGAAAATATCACCGTATTTTCCCCAGAAACCTAATGATGTAATCTTGTTCTCGTTTTCAAATCTCCAGGAACATGTGCTAAAGTTCTCCATCGGTCCCCAGTACGAACCAGGATAATATACTCGCCTTTCTGGCTTATAGAGATGAGTAGCTTCGCCACCAAGGCCTTGCTCGCCCATATAGATATAACAATAAGGTACACGATAGTAGGTGCGGTTCAAGAACTGGAAGTTGTAGATTCTGCCACAAGCATCGCGTCCAAAGTTATCTACAATGTCGTTTGGCTTTGACAAAGAGATATCTGTACCGTTAAAAGTCAAGAAATAAGCGTTGCAGAAATGGCAGTTCGACTCTCGTCCCCAGCGGTCACGATTACCCTCTGGAACAAACTGTTGCAGCAGGTTTTCATCTTCTCCAAGGAGTGCTATTTGATAAATTTCGTCGTCGCAGTAATCGAAAGTACCTTCGGCAACTCTTCTGTTAAAGCCGGTTATCAGCAGCGAGGCACCACTGGGAAGTACTTTCTTTTGGCGATCATTGTACAAGAACTGTGCGTTGTTTTCCTCCAGGTTACCCAAGTCAATCACGCCAGAAGGCGTTTCAGCACTACCAAATACAGAGCGAACAAGATAATAACCCTCTAAGCTGATGTCGTGATCACTGATATTAGTAATCTGAAGAACGTTGCGGTTGCAGCATCTATTCTTTCGTGTTGACCAGAATTGTGTAATCACCAAGCCTTTGTCACAAACGGGTGCATCCTCAGTAATATTCACATTATAAGTCTTGTTATTCTTTAATTGTTCGTTTTTGTCAAAGACTTTTTTAGAATATTGAAGCATTTTGCTTGAGTAGGTAGCCTTTGTTTGAAGACTCAATGTAGTAGGCTGTTGTGATTCTTTGTTAAGAATGGGCATGAACCACACAATCAATGGCTTGCTCTCTTGCTTAGCCTTCACCTCAAAGTTTTTCACATCATACCTGATGTTCTTCTGCGTCGTAACTTCTGGCTGCCAAATAAACTCACCATTCTTAGAGGAGAACAGGTCGAGTGTGCCATTGGTGGCCACCACATCAGAGTTTACCACCATGAAATCGGGATTGATATCCTTCTGCACATTCAAAGTCACAGCAAACCAACTACCGAGAGCTTTGAAGTGAAGATAAATATCACCACTAGGTTTAATAAGCTTTAGTGGAGCACAGAAAGGCAAGTTGAATTGCTGTGATGCAGCATCTACAGTGTGAGAGACCTCAATCCTTAACTTGCCGTCAGCCGTCATACCACTTGCCCATGCGCCGTTGTTCACGCCAGGTTGTTTACCCATGACAGCTCCCATATAGAGGTTTCCCTTCCTTCGGTCGAAGTCAGCAGGTATTTTTGTGTCAAATCTTAATCTATTTCCCTCTACTACATATACCTCATCTTCGACAATTTTCTGTCTATTATCTTGTTTGTAGTATACGAATACAGGTATTCTATCCCCCTTTTTCAAACGATAGCTCAGCTTTTTGTTGCTATTGTATATTACTGTTGTTCGCGTCGTTGGAGTGGCGTTTAACACACCGTTCATTTCATCGAGATCCAATGATGCTGTCCCAGATATGACACTCGAAGCCTGGTCGGCTGCAGCTTTTTGCACGTCGTTCAGCACATCGTTCTCCGAACAACCAGTCAAGAAGCCCAGCAAACTAATGGCTATGAACGTAAAAATGTTCTTTTTCATTTCGGTTTTCATATTTAATCGTTTTAAATAGTTTGTTATTAGTTATTTCCATCTGTTTCATCACCCCACATGGATTCATCTGTGAAATCGTCTAAGTCAAAGTCATGAGTTTTAGCATTGCTTCCTTCATCAATGCCACCTCCTATATTAGATCCTGCCAGTATCTCGCTTTCTAATCTTGTTTTAATTACATCCACCTTTGGACTTATATACTTCTTTTTCATATACTTGCACCTCTTTTCAATTTGATTCGTTGCTTTTTTATATTTGTGTTTACGTACTTTGTATCTGTTATTTTCTTCGGTAAAGATATTCTGTCTTTCTTCTGTTTGCAAAATTAGACATCTTTAGGATTGCACCACCTAACAAATTGATTCAAAAAATTATCCTTTTGTTTCAATCTTCACAATTCTTCCTTTCTGATAATTTCAGTATAACATGCCTATCGAATAGTCTTTTAAGAAATAACATATAATAGGTGAAAATTATAGGATTTAAGAACAATTAAGTGGGTAAAACGATTCATTTGTTTTAAATTTATGACACAATTAGTAACTTTCTTTCATATTTTTGTTTAGTTTTGTAAAAATTTCATATATTTACAGCATCTATCAATGAATGTAATCAGCTTATGAAAGTATATTATCTCACTAATGTCCCGTTAAGGTGGGCTAATCGCTCTTTGAATTAATTGAAATACAGTCTATTAGGTGGTGTTTTGAAATGAAACGGACTTGATTTCGTAACTTTGCAGTCAAATTTAAATGACTGTTATGTTCCAAGACAAATACGTTTTTGCCCAGCTCACCGCTTTTTTGAACAGAACTCAGTTTAACAACTATGTTCGCAAGTATGATGGAAACCGCTATGTGAAGCATTTCACTTGTTGGAATCAGTTGCTTGCTATGATGTTTGGTCAACTGAGTAATCGAGAGAGTTTGCGAGATTTGATAGTTGCTTTTGAAGCACATAGAGCAAAGCAATACCATCTTGGATTAGGGCGTAAGCCTATTGCGAAAACGACATTTGCTTCAGCCAATCAGAATCGTGACTACCGTATCTTTGAAGACTTTGCTTTCTATATGATGGAGCAAGCCAGAAAGAAACGGGTAACGGATATCTTCAAGTTGAAAGGCAATGTGTATGCCTTCGACTCAACGACAATTCCTTTGTGTTTGTCAGTCTTCTGGTGGGCAAAGTTCCGTAAGAAGAAGGGAGGGATAAAAGCACATGTGTTATATGACCTCGAATCTCAGGTTCCTGCTTTCTTCCATATCTCTACAGCATCCGTTTACGACTCAAATTCCATGAAGGAAATTCCTTATGAATCAGGTTCTTACTATGTATTCGACCGTGGATATAATGCATTCAAGGAACTTTTCAAAATACATCAGCAGGAATCGTTCTTTGTTGTGCGAGCCAAGAAGAATCTGCAATACAAATGCTGTAAATGGAGGCGCAGGTTGCCAAAGAATATATTGACAGATGCTGTGATTGAATTCACTGAATACAATTCATACCGAAAGTATCCGGAGAAACTCAGACTCGTCAAATTCTATGATGAAGAACAAGACAGGGAGTTTGCTTTCCTAACCAATGCCTTTCATCTTACAGCACCTGAAATCGCCAATCTTTACAAGAATAGATGGCAGATAGAGCTGTTCTTCAAATGGCTAAAGCAGCACCTCAAGATCAAGAAGTTTTGGGGTACAACAGAGAATGCTGTGAGAATCCAAATTTCATCGGCAATCATAGCCTATTGCCTTGTTGCTATCATACAACATGATTTTCAACTTAAGCGATCGACTTATGAGGTTCTTCAGATTCTAAGTATTTCGCTTATGGATAAGACACCACTCGTAGATCTCTTCGAAAGGACTGATTTCAATAATGTCAAAGAACTCGATTGTCCCCTCTTTCCGGGGTTATTTGATTAATATTTAACTGGTCCCGATTTTAACGGGACACTAATGATATTATCTGAACAAGCACCTCATGTGCGAGCATTATCAAGGCAACTCCCCTGTAGGTTTCAGGGTTGTAAGAGAAAAGAAAGGCGCGGTGAGACACACGGCTCCCTCGCGTACGGCCATGCTCTTTCTATTGGAGGGAACCTTGCGTGTGGAAGGCAAACGATTTCCTGGCTTCACCGTTCATGGCAGCCAGATGTTTCCCATGCCAGCAGGTGTAGACAACTCCATTAGCTTTGTAGAGGACAGTTTGGTATTGGTGCTTTATTTTATTGACAGCAAATTCAAGTTTTGCCATAACATCATCACGGATGAGATGATTAAGAATGCGCCCAAGCGTGATGACTGGCTGTTTGCCTTGGACATGATTAAGCCGATGGTAGTGCTCGCTCGACAGACGGCCGACTATGTCATGGACGGACTGCTCTGTTGTGACATTCAGCTGAGCAAGCAGCGCGAGTTCACAGCCGTCATGCAGGCCTATTATTCCAAGGACGACTTGGCGCCGTTTTTAGCTCCGCTCTATGGGGTGGATTTGTCATTCCAGGACACCATCATTGCGATGTCGCACACCTATCCTTCTATAGACGAAATGGCAGAAAAGGTGTGCATGAGTCGCCCCACATTTATACGTCATTTCAAACGATGCTTTGGCGAAACGCCCAAAGCTTGGGTAAGCAAGGTGAAAGGCGAGGCGCTGTTCAAGGCTTTGCTCAACACTAGCGACACCATGGAGCAGATAGCCAACCAGTTCAAGTTCTCCTCCGTACAGCGCCTTTCCACATTCTGTAAAGAGACACTTGGCGGCACACCGAGTGAAATAAGAAACGGCGTAGTAAAGCCCGAACAAGCCTTGTGATGCGAAGCTGAAAATCATGTCGTAACATACTGTTAATGAATGCCTTACAAAGTCATTGACTTTAGACGCTAAAGTCAATGACTTTGAAGGCCAATTCACATGACTTTGGCGTGCAAAGTCAATGCTATTGAAATGCACACGTTATCCTCTATGTTCAAACAGGTTGATTCTTGCCCGTTCATCCCCCATTGTAGGCGCACGCAATAAAAAAAACATGTCGTTTCATTCCGTCAATGAGTGATTATTTTATATATTTGCAGACAAAGCCTTGTAGCATGAAGGCTTGCAAGCAGAAAACCGCACATTGAGGCCTCTGATGATGAAGATGCCGTTGGCCGATGAGCTCAACAGGAAATTGTGTGGATTGTTCTGGATATCAAAACGTGCAGTGCGACAAACTTTAAAAGTATCAAGTTAAGATGGTCATAGCATTCATTCCTGTGCAGGGTGGCAGCAAGTCAATCCCCCAGAAGAACATCAAACCCTTTTGCGGAAAGCCCCTTGTGTGTTGGAGCATCGAGGCTTTGGAGGCCTGCCGCGAGGTGGACAAGGTGATAGTGGCCGCCGATTCGGACGAGATAGAGCGGATCGTGGCTTCCCGCTCATACAAAAAGACCGAGATTTATCGCCTCACTGCTAAGGAAACCAGCGACACCTCCACTGCCGAGAGCGTGATGATAGCGTACATCCATGCCGCCAATCCGGCACCCGAGGCTTGCTTCATGTTGGTGCAAGCCACGTCGCCCATGACGCAAACGAAACATTTTAGTGAGGCCTTGGCACTGTACAACACCGCCCGATACGACTCCATCCTCTCCTGCGTGCGCAATTACAGGTTCTTTTGGAACGCCGATGGCACCAGCATGAACTACGACTACACACACCGCCCGCCCCGAAATAATTTCGAAGGAACGCTCATGGAGAACGGTGCGCTCTATATTAATAAGGTAGAAAACATCCTATCATCGGGCAACAGGCTATGTGGTCACATCGGTATCTATGAGATGCCGGCTTACACGGCCATGGAGATTGCTGAACCAGACGATTGGGCATTCCTGGAACATCTCATGCGAAAGCATGTTTTGAACCATGCGGTGGACAGTCTGAAGAAATCCGTAAAGCTCTTTTTGTGCGACGTTGACGGCACGCTGACCGATGGCGGCATGTATTATGCGGAAAGCGGTGACGAGCTGAAGAAGTTTAACACACGCGACGGAATGGGGCTACAACTCTTGCAGGCGCAAGGCGTCAAGGTGGGCATCATCACCTCTGAAAACACCAAGTTGGTAGAGAACAGGGCTAAAAAACTGAAAGTCGATTTTCTCGTTCAGGGCAAACGACATGGTGGGAAACTTGAGGCGGCTCAGGAAATTTGCGACCAGATGGGCATCACGTTGTGCGACGTGGCTTACATCGGCGATGACGTCAACTGCCAACAACTGCTGAGTGCCGTTGGAATTTGCGCCTGTCCGGCCGATGCGATGCGCCCTATTCAGGAAATTCCGGGCATCATTATCATGCAGAAGGCCGGCGGCGAGGGATGTGTGCGTGAGTTTATTGACCAATATCTGCTGGGCAGACGGTAAAATGAAACCTTGCACACCCTCACCAGTCAACAATTGGCACCAATTGTTTTGCTGGTTCTTTTATTTACAGTACCTTTGCCCATCAATAGCAAACCAGTTGATAAGTAGATACATAACACTTGTGTTTGATGTATCATAAAAGTTGATAACGTTGGATTGGATTAACGCTCTTTTTACAATTCCGTCCCCAGTACAGGCAGTGGTGGTCATCTCTCTGATCATCGCTGTTGGCACGGCATTGAGCAAGATCAAGTTCATGGGAGTTTCTCTTGGTGTGTCGTTTGTTTTCTTCATCGGCATCATCGCCGGAAACATGGGGCTTTCCGTTGATTCAGCGGCTCTCAACTATGCCGAAACCTTTGGTTTGGTCTTGTTCGTATACACGCTTGGATTGTACGTGGGTCCCAACTTTTTCGGTGCTTTCCGCCACGAGGGGACCAGCTTTAACCTATGGGGACTGGCCGTCGTCGTCTTGGGAACGGTGCTGGCGGTGGCACTGTGTCCGCTGACAGGCATCTCCCTTCCCACGATGGTAGGCTTGTTGTGCGGTGCCACCACCAACACACCGGCACTCGGTGCGGCCCAACAAGCATTGGAACACATGAGCCTTCCAACCGGCGGTGTGGCCCTGGCTACTGCCGTAACCTATCCGCTGGGTGTCGTAGGCGTTATCCTGGGCATACTCATCATGCGCAAGTTATTTGTCAAGCCGGCAGATTTGGTGCCCAAATCTCCTGTGGACGAAGACCAGACGTTTGTGTGTCAGTTTCTCATTGTCAACCCAGCTATTGAAGGTCGAACCATCGGTGAGCTGGCCATGAGCACCCCTTTGAGGTTCATTGTCTCACGCGTTTGGCGACAGGATGAAGTGTTGGTGCCGGGTGCCTCAACGCAACTGCACACGGGCGACAACCTCATGGTGGTGACCAACCGTGAAGATGTGTCTGGCCTGGAGATTCTTTTCGGCCAAAGAGTGGAACGTGATTGGAACAATGAGGAGATAGACTGGAATCATATCGACCGCAAAGTGGAGTCGCGTGTCATCGTATTAACCCGTACAGCCCTCAATGGTAAGCTACTGGGAAGAATCCACTTGCGCGAAAGTTTTGGTGTCAATGTCAGCCGTATCACTCGTGGTGATGTCAAATTGCTGGCCACCAAAGACCTCAGGTTGCAGTATGGTGACCGCCTGACGGTTGTTGGCGAGCCGAAAAGAGTTGATAGTGCCGAGCATTTCTTGGGCAATTCGGTCAAGACACTCAACGAACCGAACGTGGGAAGTATCTTCTTTGGCATGATCTTAGGACTGGCCTTGGGCGCCATCCCCATCAGTTTCCCTGGCATGGACTCGCCCATTCGACTGGGAATTGCCGGCGGTCCCATCATCATGGGTATCCTCGTAGGGGCGTTGGGGCCACACATGCACTTCATTTCTTACACCACTCGCTCAGCCTCTCTCATGCTCCGCAGGTTGGGATTGGCGATGTATCTGGCCTGTCTGGGGCTTGATGCGGGCAAAGATTTCTTCAGTACGGTGTTCCGTCCTGAGGGATTGCTGTGGGTAGGCATCGGTGCACTGCTCACCATCGCACCCGTTTTAATCGTTGGTTGCATTGCCTTGCGAACCAAGAAACTTGACTACGGAACCATTTGCGGCATCCTTTGCGGAGCCATGGCCAACCCGATGGCGCTTTCGTATGCCAACGACACCATCGAAGGGGACACACCCAGCATCAGCTATGCTACGGTTTACCCCATCGGAATGTTCGTTCGGGTCATCATAGCCCAAGTATTAATCATGTTCTTTGTGTGACAAAAGTGATGAAAACTCGTTTTAAGTATTTCTTTCTTACCTACGTTTTCTTTGTCCTAATCTTTATCATTCAGAAACCTCTGTTCATGCTTTACCACCTGTCTTTGTTCAAAGAGGCAACGTGGAAAGATTGGTTTTTGGTGCCTTACCATGGCTTGCCGCTGGATTTTTCGTTGGCCGGCTACCTCACCATCATACCCGGATTGTTATTGATTTGCACCATCTGGTCGCGCAAACGTTTGTGGAGACGACTGGCAATGGCCTATTTTGCCGTTATTACCATCGTTCTGTCGGCCGTCTTTGTCATCGACCTGGGCCTCTATCGGTATTGGGGATTCCGATTAGACGCCACGCCCTTGTTCTATTTCTGCTCCTCTCCGGGGGATGCATTGGCCAGTGCCAGCGCATGGGAACTCATCGGTGGCATCGTGACTTTGCTGCTGATGACCGTCCTCCTCTATGCCCTGTTTTATTTGTTGCTGAGAGATGACGTGCTCGAAAAGAAGCTCTTGCCCCTCAACCGACCATTCTTCACCTTCCTTTTCGTGCTGCTTTGGGCGGCCTTGTTCATCCCTATCCGTGGCGGATTCAAGGCATCGACCATGAATATCGGCAAAGTATATTTCAGTGAGAACATGCGTTTGAACCACGCTGCGACCAATCCACTGTTCAGTCTGCTGGTTTCATTGATCAAACAAGAAAACTTTAAGCAGCAATATCGCTTCATGAAGGATGACGAAGCCAACAAGTTGGTTGCACAGATGTACGACCAGGATGTTGTACATCGGTCATATCAGGCACCCCAACAATGGATATTGACCACCGCTCGGCCTAACATTCTGTTCGTGGTGATGGAGAGTTTCTCCTCCAAACTCATGGCGTCACTGGGCGGAGAACGCAATGTGGCGGTCAATCTGGACCGACTTTCGGCCGAAGGATTGCTGTTCCGCTACTTCTATGCCACGAGTTTTCGAACCGACAGAGGACTTGTTTCCATCCTCAGCGGATTCCCCTCGCTGCCCACCAACAGCATCATGAAGATGCCAAAAGTGTCTCAAAGTTTGCCTTCCATTGCCGCAAGTTTACGCAAGGTGGGCTATACGGCCGATTATTATTATGGTGGCGATGCCGATTTTACCAACATGCGGTCGTACTTGAAGGGTACAGGATTTGAGACGATTGTGTGTGATGAAGACTTTCCCTTGTCAGACAGGCTTAGTAAATGGGGAGTCCCCGACCATCTATTGTTCGAAAAGGTGCTCTCGAACTTGCGGCAAAACAAGCGCCAAAAGCCGTGGTTCAAGGTGGTACAGACATTGAGCAGCCACGAACCCTTCGATGTTCCTTACCACCGTTTGAATGACAAAATACTCAATGCGTTTGCTTATACCGACAGTTGCGTGGGTCACTTTGTGGACGAATTGAAGAAACTGCCGCTGTGGAAGAACACGCTTGTAGTACTGGTTCCCGACCATTTGGGCTGCTATCCCCAGGACATTGACAACCTATCCGTAGAGCGTTATCAAATTCCGCTCATCTTCTTGGGTGGCGCACTCAAAGAGCCAGGCACGGTAGACATCCATGGTTCGCAGACTGACATTGCCGCCACGCTGTTGGGGCAGATGGGAATTGCGCATCACGAGTTTACTTATAGCAAGGATATTTTCAATCCGTCATCCCCTCATTTTGCGTTCTTTACCTTCCCGGATGCCTTTGGTTTAGTGGATGAGGACAATCAGGTGGTCTTCAATAACGAGTCGAAGAAGGTTGTTTTGGACCGGGGTAAGCGGCCTGGAAAGAATCTCAAGCGAGGGAAAGCCTACCTGCAAAAGATCTATGACACCATCGATCGGTTGTCTACAGAGCCAGTGAAAGAGGGTAACAGGCATTGAGTTCGTAGGCAATAGCCTTTCACGTCACCTGCGACATGGGCTGTTTTAGTTGGCAAAAACAAATGGTTTGCTGTCTGAAGCAGCCTATTTTACGTTATTAAAGCAGTCGGGTATGGGGGCTTTCAGCGTCATGTGCTTGCCCGAGGTGGGATGAATAAAGGTGATGGAAGCTGCATGTAGGTAGAGTCTATCAGCCTGATGGCCGTAAAGTTCATCACCAAGGATGGGACAATTCAGTCCCTCTTGATGGGCACAGTGCATGCGCAACTGATGCGTACGGCCTGTCATGGGCGAGAGAGTAAGCAGCGTTTTTCCCTGATATACTGACAGAACACGGTAGAAAGTGATGGCCGGTTTGCCATGAACGTGGTCGACTGTTTGTCTTGGACGGTCGAGAAAGTCGGGGCGAAGTGGCAATTCAATGGAACCTTCTGTCTGTGTTACCTTGCCATCCAGTACGGCTATGTATTCTTTTTGGATGGTGTGAGCCTTGAATTGGGCTTGCAAATGGTGGTAAACCTTCATGTTCTTGGCCACGATGAGCAGTCCAGACGTAGCCATGTCCAAACGATGTACGGCATGCAACGGCATGTCTTGAGGCATCATTTCCTGCAAGATGGTCAGGACAGAGGGGCGACTTGATCGTCCTGGAACGGAGAGTAATCCGGCTGGTTTGTTCACAACAACCAGGTCATCATCCTCATATACCATTTGAAGCTGCATGGGTTCGGCATCATCTGGATATTCATCGTCCACCTCAAGACCTTGCAACATGAAGCGAAGGATGGGCAGGCATTTGCCTCGACAGGCTGGATAACATTCGCCATGGTGCCGTATGGTGGCCTTCGGTGAGGCTCCCCACCAGAACTCTGCCATGGCGATTGGTTTGTAATGGTGCTGGTAAGCGTACTGCAACAGCTTGGGAGCGCAGCACTCTCCCGCCCCCGCAGGCGGAACATGTTGTGGCGTTTCAGCGAAAATGTCCAAGAGATTGCGCTGCTCACCCCGTGCGTTGAGCATCACAAAATGAGTAAACAACCACCGTTGCAGTGCGTCTGAACGCTGCTTGCGCTGGTCTTTCAGTCGCCCAATGCGGTCATCATGCTGCGCCAGCCCGGCTCGTTTGTCCGCCAAAACAGCTTCCCAACGGTGCTTGATGCGACGCAGTTCGGCTTTCATGAACTGGCTTTCCCGAATGAGTTCGGCCTCTTTTTCTACCGAAAGTGAGGAGGTTTTCCGCAGATGGTCACGATTCCGTTTAGCCTCTTTCATGCGGTTTTGAAACGCTGCAAGTGCTTGTTGCGCCTCTTCTTCCAAGCGTTTGAGTTCTTGTTTCATCGCCAAACAGCCAGCATCCGTTTCCTCTTGCTCTACCAGTGCATTGATATGCGTGATCTGTTCTTCATGTTTTTTGAAATAACCTTGCGGCTGTAGGTAATCAAACACGGCGGGAACGAAGCCCGACCAATCGCTCTTGCCCTCGATTTGTCCTGAATAAGCCGCCAAAAAGCCCAGCTGTTGCTGCTGATCTTCAACAACCAAAACCCCGAACATCTTCCCTTTTGCCACCTCTTGCTGCCACGTCTGCATGCCCTGAATGTACGCTTGAACGTGCTTCATGGCCAACAAAGCCAAAGGATGGGGCTGATAATGGAAGGGATTGTTCAGCCTCAACGGTCGCTCCACGTCCGTGATCAATGGGTGAAAACACGAGGTTGTGAAGGATGAGGGATGCGACTGGGAATGACAGGACATACTACTTGATTTGAAAACATGCGCTAAGGGGCAAGCATGATACACGCCATGCTCCCAATAAGGGGAAGAGAAAAGCAGGCTTTCGCCACCCTCTCAACTGCGCACAAGCCTGACCATGGCACGCTATTCGAAATAATACAAGAAGGTAGCGATACCTTCCAAGGCCGGTTTGCGCTGTCCTTCAATCTCTATTTTGAAGTTGATTTCGGTCTTGCAGATGCCGCGTAGGTTGCTGATGGCATGCAGCTTGGTCACCATGCGCACCCTACTTCCCGTGACAACCGCCTGTCCAAAGCGCATCTTGTCCATGCCATAGTTAACCAACATCTTGATGTTGTTCACCTCGATAATCTGTGACCAGAGGTAAGGCAGCAGCGACAACGTCAGATAGCCATGTGCGATGGTGCTTTGATACGGACTCTCTTTCTTGGCACGGTCAGTGTCCACATGAATCCATTGATGATCCAATGTTGCGTCAGCAAATAGATTAATACGATCCTGGTCAATCAGCAACCAGTCGGATGCACCCAATTCTTTGCCCTCAAAGGCTGCAAACTCGTCGTAAGAGTTGACTACTAATTTACTCATACTTATCTCTTTTTACGTTCAACACCTATGGATGCCTTTCATCATCTGCCCGCAATCAGGCGCGAAAGGCTTTATGTTGTTCGTTCAAACGACAAAGATAAACAAACCAAACGACATGCACAAACAAAGAAAACGTTTGCCGGCAACACGCTGTGTGCCATGCTGCTGTGTACCAAAAATATAAGGGCAAAGTTGTCATTTCTAAATAATTGGTTTATCTTTGCAGTGCATAAACTACGTTCCAGCATTCGGAAAGAGAGGTTGCGGCTTTCTGCTTTCCGCATCATTCTGTTATTACATGAAAGAATTCATACAGGTTTTGCGACGCTTTGTAGCTCCCTACAAGCGTTATTTAGGGTTTTCCGTACTGTTCAACATCCTGTCTGCGGTATTGAACATTTTCTCTTTCGCAGCCCTCATCCCCATTCTTAACATCCTTTTCAATATTGGACAGGAGCGCATAACCACGCTGATGCCATGGCCTTCGTCGATGAATGAACTGCCCGACGTACTGAGCAACAACGCCAATTACTATGTACAGATGATGATTGACCATTACGGAGCCACCACCACCCTGCTGTTCATCGGCTTGTTTTTGGCCTTCATGACGTTTCTCAAGACAGGTTCTTACTTTCTTGCCTCTGCCAGTGTGATGCCCATCCGCACGGGTGTGGTGCGCGACATACGCAACCAATTGTACCAAAAGATTACGAGTCTGTCGCTTGGATTCTTCTCTGAGGAACGCAAAGGTGACATCATCGCCCGCATGAGTGGTGACGTTCAGGAGATAGAAAACTCCATCATGGCCTCGCTGGACATGCTGTTCAAGAATCCCATCCTCGTCATTGCCTACTTCACCACGCTGCTCATCATCTCGTGGCAGCTCACCCTGTTCACCATTCTCTTCGTTCCTCTCTTCGGCTGGTTCATGGGATTGGTTGGACGAAAGCTGAAACAAAACAGCGTGAAGGCGCAAAACCTGTGGAGCGACACCATGAGTCAGGTGGAAGAAACGTTAGGCGGACTGCGCATCATCAAGGCCTTCTCGGCCGAAGAAAAGATGAATGCGCGCTTTGACAAGATTAATTCCAACTACCGAGACAGTATCCTCAAGGTCACCATACGGCAGCAATTGGCCCACCCCATGAGCGAGTTTCTGGGTACGTTGATGATTGTCATCGTGTTATGGTTCGGTGGTACGCTGGTCTTGAACGAGCAAGTACTCAGCGGACCCACGTTTATTTATTACCTCGTGATGCTCTACAGCATCATCAACCCGTTGAAAGAACTGTCAAAGGCGAGCTATGCCATCATGAAAGGACTGGCATCCATCGAGCGGGTAGACAAGATACTGAAGGCCGAAGTAGCCATTAAAGAGCCCGAAAAACCGATTCACCTCAACAGCTTTGAACATCAAATCGAATTCCGCCATGTATCGTTCAGGTATGCGGAGCAATGGGTGTTGCGCGACATCAATCTGGTGATTCCCAAAGGAAAGACCGTAGCGTTGGTGGGACAGAGCGGCAGTGGCAAGTCTACCTTGGTCGACTTGATTCCGCGCTACTATGACGTGCAGGAAGGTGAGGTGCTCATCGACGGCATCAACGTGCGTGACTTGGGCGTACGCAGCTTGCGGCACCTCATCGGAAACGTCAACCAAGAAGCCATTTTGTTCAACGACACGTTCTTCAACAACATCACCTTCGGCGTTGATCACGCCACGCAAGAAGAGGTAGACCAGGCCGCTCGCATCGCCAACGCTTACGAATTCATTATGGAGTCAGAGGAAGGATTCGACACAAACATCGGAGATCGGGGCAGCAAGTTAAGCGGCGGACAGCGTCAGCGTATCTCCATTGCCCGCGCCATCCTCAAAAATCCACCCATCCTGATACTCGATGAGGCCACCAGTGCGCTCGACACCGAGAGCGAACGCTTGGTGCAAGATGCGCTGGAACGGCTCATGGACACCCGCACCACGGTGGCCATCGCTCACCGCCTGTCCACCATCAAGCACGCTGACGAAATCTGTGTACTGCACGAAGGACGCATCGTGGAGCGAGGTACGCACGAAGAACTTATCGCCAAAGAGGGCTATTACAAAAAACTGCATGACATGCAAGAGGTTTAACACAATGATGAAACAAGCAAAAGCAACATTCCTACACACTTCTTTCGGGCCTTTCGGCGCCATGATTCTCAACCTGTTGATGGCATTCGTGGTATACTTCATTGCCCGCGTGGAATTCCTTTTCGAGAATTACAGCTATTTCTCCGGCAACCTGTCGGCATCCCATCTGACCGAATTGTTCTACGGTGGCTACATCTTCGACCGCTCCGCCATCGCCTACACCAATGCCCTGTACATCCTGCTGATGCTCTTTCCGCTGTGGATCAAGGAGCGCAGAGGCTATCATCTGATGTGCAAATGGGTGTTTGTGGTCATCAATGCGCTGACACTGATCATCAACTTGTGCGACTCGGTGTACTTTCCTTACACCCTGCGGCGCACCACGACGAGCGTATTCAGCGAATTTCGTAACGAAAACAACCTCGCCGACGTGTTTTGGGGCGAGTTTGTGGGCCACTGGTATCTCGTGCTGTTGGCCATCGTAGTCATCACCCTGCTGTGGAAACTCTACGTCATGCCCCGCACCGCACACACACATTACGCCACCGCCACACAGCGATGGAAGTTCGGTCTCATCCAGTTTGTGCTGCTGGCCTTGCTCACTCCTCTCATCATCGGTGCCTGCCGGGGCGGCCTGGCGTCGGGCATACGCCCCATCACCGTCAACAATGCCAACCAATACGTGCGCCGTCCAACCGAGTGTGCGCTGGTGCTCAACACGCCGTTCTCATTGATCAGAACCATCGGGAAGAACGTTTTCGACGTTCCCACCTACTATCCCAACCTCGAGGCAGCCGCCAAAGTGTTCACGCCGATACACCATCCAAAGCCCACGCATGCGTTCCAAAAGAAGAACGTGGTGGTGCTGATCGTCGAAAGTTTTGGCCGCGAGTATATCGGATCTTTCAACCAACAGCTCGAAAACGGCCGATACAAGGGCTACACCCCATACGTTGACCAGCTTATCAGCCAAAGTGCCACCTACAAATACTCGTTCTGCAACGGACGGAAGAGCATTGACGGCATGCCATCCGTGCTTTGTGGCATTCCTATGTTTAAAGAACCGTTCGTGCTCACCAACGCCTCGATGAACGATTACACCAGCATGGCCGGCCTGTTGGCGCGCGAGGGCTACCACACGGCGTTCTTCCACGGTGCCAACCGGGGCAGCATGGGATTTCTGGCCTTTGCCAACAAGGTGGGCTTCCAAGCGTACTATGGCCGACAAGACTATGCCGCCGACCACCGATTTGGCGGCGATGCCGACTTTGATGGGCACTGGGGTATCTGGGATGAGCCTTTCCTGCAATACTGGTGTACGAAAATTGGCGAGATGAAAGAACCCTTCATGACGGCCTGTTTCACCGTGTCGAGCCACACGCCCTACGTCATTCCGGAAAAATACAAGGACGTGTATCCCGAAGAGGGGCTGCCCATCCACAAGTGCATACGCTATACCGACATGGCCATCGGCAAGTTTTTCGAAGCGGCCAAGCAGCAACCGTGGTACAAGAACACCCTCTTTGTGCTGACCAGCGACCACACCAACCTGAGCGACCATGCGCAGTATCAGACCGACATCGGCGGATTTTCGGCACCGCTCATCATCTTTGATCCCAGCGGAGAGGTGCCCGTGGGCATGCACGACGGCATCGCACAGCAGATAGACATCCTGCCCACCGTGCTGAGTCTGTTGGGCTACGACAAGCCGTTCTTGTCGTTCGGCTGCGACCTGATGACCACTCCCGCATCGGAAACCTACGCCGTAAACTACCTCAACGGCATCTATCAGTATTGCAAGTATGGCTATGTGTTGCAGTTCGACGGTCAACAAACGCGCGGCATTTATGCCTTGGACGACCTGCTGATGCGCCACAACCTGAAAGGGAAGGTGAAGGAACAGCACAAGATGGAGCAAGAACTGAAAGCCATCATCCAACAATATATGTACAGGATGGAGAACGACCAGCTGATGCCCTGACCCTCGCAGGCGCACGGCCGGCAGTTTAACGGGGCAGGTCATCGCATCTGCCCGCCTTGACCGTTCTTTACGAGCTTCACAAAACACATGCGCATTTGACCGAACGAGCGCATTTGCACGCCAAAATTTGTTTAATTTTTTATCCAAAAAACAGCCTTAAAACAGCCCTTCCCTATTTTCATTCTGGAAAAAATCAATAGGCTTGGAGGATGCATACAAGCAGTTATTGCGGCAAGAAAAATCGATTTTCACCCTCAAATCTTTGTTTTTACACCATTAACAGCATCATTTTGACCGTTAATCTGTATGGTCTAAGCAGGCAAAAGCATGCATATTTCACCCTAATAGCAATGCTTTTAGCGTAAAAACGCATGAAAGATGGACACATGCTATCACCACGCTAACGTAATGCGTTAATAATCAACCAAATAAGAATACGGCCCATTTTGGGCGAATTTGCACCAACAACCAAAGTTGTTTTGAAATAAGCGAAATATAAAGCGGTGCGTTGTCAAGAAAATTCATCATCATGGACTGCCTTTTCCCTCATGGCGCAGTGGCTGTTGATTACATTAGAATTAACGAACTATTGCAGGGAATTAGCTGAAATTCCCTAAATAGTTGCCATCTTATTCAAAAAGTCTTTTGCTAATAATGATTTATCACGATAAAATAGTATATTTATGCCATAAATAAAAATGTAACAATGGCAAAGAAAAATATAGACTTATCTATAGTCCTCCATGACGACAGTGACTATAAGAACTGGCTTGTAGAACTCAAAGAACGTTTCTACAGCCATCGCTTCAAAGCGTCATGTGCCACCAATGGCTACTTGTTGGACTTCTATTGGAAGTTAGGACGAGACATCGAAGCCAAGCAATATACCAATACTTATGGCTCAGGGTTCTACAAGAATCTTAGTCAGGACTTGAAGAATGAAATGCCTGGTACAAAGGGATTCTCACCAACCAACTTGAAATACATGAGCTACTTCTACAAGCTCTATGCTCCATTGGTTGCAAATCGTCCGCAAGTTGCTGGCGATTTTGTGAAAGATACATATAATGCGGATATTCAGCGAGTTTCAGACTACAAACGAAAACGTCAACAACCTGTTGACGATTTCAGTTTGTTGTTTCTGATTCCTTGGGGACATCATTGCCGTATCTTAGAAAAATGCAGGGACGACATGGATAAAGCTATATTCTTTATAAGAAAGACTTGGGAGAACAATTGGGGACGTGACACACTTCTCAACTGGCTTGATACTGACTTGTATGAGCGTGACGGCAAGGCTATCACCAACTTTCAATCTACGCTTCCTGCTGTACAAAGCGACTTGGCGCAACAGATAACCAAAGACCCTTATCAATTAGACTTCCTTCACCTAAGGGAGAAATATGACGAGCGAGACATTGAGGATGAATTGGTGAACAACGTTACTCGTTTCCTTTTGGAACTTGGAAAGGGATTCTCCTATATGGGCAGACAGTTTCGTTTAGAGGTAGGACAACAGGAGTTCTTCCCCGACCTGCTGTTTTACAATGCCCACCTCCATGCGTATGTCGTCATAGAGCTAAAAGCCCAATCGTTCCATCCATCATTCTTGGGGCAGTTGAGTTTCTATGTCTCAGCCATCAACCATCAGTTCAAGACCGACGTCGACAACCCTACCATCGGTTTACTCATCTGCAAGGACAAAGATAATGTGGTGGCAAAATACGCCTTGGAATCATACAAGGAACCAATGGGAATATCAGAATATCAGTTGTCCAAACTCTTCCCAAAAGACTTCAAGTCTTCCATGCCGACTATTGAGGAATTGGAAATGGGTTTGAAAAGGAATAGAAAGTAAATTAATGATTATGTTAAGGAAAACAACTATCTTCTGATAAACTTAGGAGTTGGGCTCCTTACTGTATATTTAATCTTGGTTAATATTGGTAGAATTGTCGGTTGCCCGCCAAGACGGCTGACATTCTAAAAATGACTCAATTATTTTGCCTACCAACCGTTTTTTGATAACTTTGTAAATTCAATAGAAATATTCCCCTATGGCACAGAAAGATAAAGGTCTTACACCAATGATGAAGCAGTTTTTCAGCATGAAGCGGCAGCATCCCGATGCGCTGTTGCTCTTTCGGTGTGGCGACTTTTATGAGACGTATGGCGATGATGCCATTGAGGGTTCGCGCATCTTGGGTATCACGCTCACGAAAAGAAACAATGGAGGCAATAGTGGCGAAACGGCTATGGCTGGTTTTCCGCACCACGCTCTTGATACATATCTGCCCAAACTGATTAGAGCTGGCAAGCGTGTGGCTATTTGCGACCAGCTGGAAGACCCGAAGAAAAAGCGAGAGGAACTGAAGGGCAAGAAGGGACTTTCCGCCACCGACAAGATGGTGAAGCGGGGTATTACCGAGTTGGTGACACCGGGTGTGGCGATGGGGGATAACGTGTTGAACTACAAGGAAAACAACTTCTTGGCAGCGGTGCATTTTGGTAAGGCGGCTTGTGGCGTGAGTTTTTTGGACATTTCGACGGGCGAATTTCTCACAGGTGAGGGTACTTATGATTATGTGGAGAAATTATTGGGCAGTTTTGCGCCCAAGGAGGTGTTGTACGACCGCAACAACAAGCGCGATTTTGATACCCATTTTGGCACCAAATACTGTGTTTTTGAATTGGAAGACTGGGTGTTTACCGAGCAGAGCGCACGCCAGCGACTGCTGAAACACTTTGGCACCAAGTCGCTGAAAGGCTTTGGTGTAGAGCAAATGAAAAGCGGTATCGTGGCTTCGGGTGCCATTTTGCAGTATTTGGAGATTACCCAGCATACCAATATCGGGCACATCACGTCGCTTGCCCGCATCGAAGAAGAACGCTATGTGCGGTTGGACAAGTTTACCATTCATTCGCTCGAGCTGATTGACACCATGCAAGAGGGAGGACGGTCGTTGCTGAATATCATCGATAAGACCAACACACCCATGGGAGGACGTATGCTTCGCCGCTGGATGGTGTTTCCGTTGAAGGACGTAACGCCCATTCAACAACGCTTGGATGTGGTGGATTATTTCTTCAAAGACCCCGATTTCCGACAGTTGGTGAGTGAGCAGTTTCAGCGCATTGGCGACCTTGAGCGCATTATCTCAAAGGTGGCTGTGGGCAGAGTGTCGCCCCGAGAGGTGGTACAGCTGAAGAATGCGTTGCAAGCCCTGCAACCCGTGAAGGCTGCCTGCATGAAAGCGTCGAACGAGAGCTTGCGGAGAATTGGCGAACAGTTGCAGCTTTGTGAGACGATTCGCGACCGCATTGAACACGAGATACAACCCGATCCGCCCCTGTTGGTGAACAAGGGTGGGGTGATAGCCGATGGCTATGATACCGAACTCGACGAGCTGCGAGAAATATCGCGCAATGGTAAGGATTATCTGATACAGATACAGGAGCGTGAGGTAGAGCAAACGGGCATCGCATCGCTGAAGGTGGGATACAACAACGTGTTTGGGTATTACCTCGAGGTGCGCAACATGTATAAGGATAAAGTGCCGGAGAACTGGGTTCGCAAACAAACATTGGCACAGGCAGAACGCTACATTACCGAGGAACTGAAGGCTTATGAGGAGAAAATATTGGGGGCGGACGAGCGCATCATGATGTTGGAAGACAAGCTGTTTCGTGAACTCATCGTCGACATGCAGCCGTACATTCCGCAGATACAGCTTGATGCCAACCTGATAGCCCATTTGGATTGTCTGCTTGGCTTTGCGCAGGTGGCGGAGGAAAACCAGTATGTGCGTCCGCAAATAGACGCCACCGACGTACTTGACATCAAGCAAGGTCGTCACCCAGTCATTGAGATGCAGCTGCCCTTAGGCGAGACATATGTGCCTAACGACATCTACTTGGATACGGAGAAGCAGCAGGTCATGATGATTACAGGACCCAATATGGCTGGAAAGTCGGCGCTGTTGCGCCAAACGGCGTTGATTGTACTATTGGCGCAGATAGGATGTTTCGTACCTGCGGAGCGTGCGAAGATAGGTTTGGTGGATAAGATTTTCACGCGCGTGGGGGCTTCTGACAATATTTCCTTAGGTGAATCAACCTTCATGGTGGAGATGACAGAGGCGGCAAATATCCTGAACAACGTGACCAACAGGTCGCTGGTGCTCTTCGATGAGTTGGGGAGAGGAACGTCAACCTATGATGGTATCTCCATTGCTTGGGCGATTGTGGAGTACTTGCACGAGCAACCGCGGGCACGGGCGCGCACGCTTTTTGCCACACACTACCATGAATTGAACGAAATGGAGAAACATTTCCCGAGGATTCACAATTACAACGTGAGTGTGAAAGAGGCAGATGGCAAGGTGATTTTTATGCGTAAGTTGGAACGTGGCGGCTCAGAACACAGCTTTGGTATTCATGTGGCAGAGATTGCGGGCATGCCCCGAAGCATCGTTAAACGCTCTAATGTAATCTTAAAACAGCTGGAAGCCGATAACAGCGAGGTGGGTTCGGTGGGCAAACCCAGCGTGAAACGCTTGGAAGAGAGCAGGGAAGGCATGCAGTTGAGCTTCTTTCAGCTGGACGACCCCGTGCTGTGTCAGGTGCGCGACGAAATACTCGGCCTTGACATCAACAACCTTACGCCCATGGAGGCATTGAACAAACTCAACGAAATCAAGAAAATCATTGGGGCAGAATAACCAGGTGAAATTCTAATATATGAATCAATTATTTTCCTTGGCACTGGCTTTGTGCTTGTCAGTGTCAGCTTTTGCACAATCGGTAGCTACGACAAAGAAAGCTCATGATTATCAACCTACGGCAGAGAATATGGCTTCGCGCCAAGCGTTTCAAGACGCTAAGTTTGGTATTTTCCTGCATTGGGGCTTGTATAGCATGTTGGCAACGGGCGAGTGGACCATGACTAACAAGAATTTGAACTACAAAGAGTATGCTAAACTGGCAGGAGGTTTTTATCCTTCTCGGTTCAATGCAGCTGCTTGGGTATCGGCTATTAAGGCATCGGGGGCGAAGTATATTTGCTTTACTACCCGTCATCATGAGGGATTCTCTATGTTCAAGACTCGGTATTCTGACTATAATATCGTGGATGCAACCCCTTTCAAGCGTGACATCTTGAAGGAGTTGGCAGACGAATGTCACAAACAAGGCATCCGACTGCATCTGTATTATTCGCATATCGACTGGTACAGAGAGGATGCAGTGTGGGGAAGAACAGGACGAGGAACAGGGCGTCCCAACCCTCAAGGCAATTGGCAGCGTTATTATGCGTTTATGAACAACCAACTTACTGAACTATTAACCAACTATGGAAAGATTGGTGCGATATGGTTTGACGGTTGGTGGGACCAGCAACCCGATTTCGATTGGCAACTGGAAGGGCAATATCAGCTCATTCATCGCTTGCAACCTGCGTGCTTGGTGGGTAACAATCATCACACCACTCCTTTCCAAGGCGAGGACATCCAGATATTCGAACGGGATTTACCTGGTGAGAACAATGCTGGTTTGTCGGGGCAAGACATCAGTAGGTTGCCGTTGGAAACGTGCGAGACCATGAATGGTATGTGGGGATATAAGATTACCGACCAGGACTATAAGTCGGACACTACCTTGATACGTTACATCGTCAAGGCAGCTGGCATGAGCGCTAACCTATTGATGAACATTGGGCCACAGCCCGATGGTGAACTCCCTGCCGTTGCTTTGGAACGCTTGCAGAAGGTGGGACAGTGGATGAAAGTGTATGGAGAAACGATATATGGCACTCGAGGGGGCATGGTGAAGCCTCACGATTGGGGTGTTACCACGCAGAAAGGCAATCGTCTTTTTGTGCATATCCTAAATCTGCACGACCGTAGTTTGCTTTTGTCTATCGGCAAACAGCGCATTAAAAAAGCCTTTGTCTATGACACTAAACAGCCAGTAAAGGTGGAAAGATGTCAGACAGGTGTGGTGCTTACCTTGCCAACAGCATTGCCGAAGGATTGCATTGATAAGATTATAGAGGTACAATTTTAAGCAAGTTGAGGTTGAGTCGCTACTGAACTTGTAGCGCATTTTCCTTGATTCATTCTTTCACAGGAGCGGTTCTTCCATAAGTTTCCTGTGCAGAAATATTGTAGGAGGGTGTGTCACAATTTTTCTTTATGGTACACTCTCATTTTAAATTTCCCGTTTTTTATTCTCATTGGTTATATATCGTGATTTTTATTTAAATGTGCAACATGAATTTTCTACGCAGCATGTTGATAACACAAAAAGAGATTGCTGGGTAAAAATGAAAGTAGGAGGTAAACGCTGATGATTAACGTTTACCTCCTACTTGATGGATGTGTGTGGATTTACCTTCTGTCAGGCACCACGCACGTATTTATCTTCCGCCGTCAAACCAGCGATCTTGCTCCCAGTCTTCGTCTTCCAAGTAGTCGAAGTCGGCCTTCTTGGCTCCTGCTGCATCGTCTTCCTCCGACGCTACAACATCCTTCAATAGGTCTTCGGCATTGATTTTGAGTATGTTGATGAGGGGCTGTTGATATATCTTCTTCATTTGTTTGCTTATTTAATGATTTTCTTTCCGTTCTGAATGTAGATGCCTTGAGGGAGGAATTGTAGATTTCCCGTTGGGCTAACCATGCGTCCGTCGATGGTGTAGATGGGTGCATGTGATGGTGTGTTATCCTTAGCATCGATTTGCTCAATACCCGTAACCGAGCCATCCCAAATCTTGAATTCGATACTCTTCGCCAAGCTGCCAGCTGATTGCTTGGAGCGCAGGTAGGCGCGGAAAGGCTTAAACGAAGCACCGGTAGACTTCACGTAATTGAATTTCTGTGTATTGAAGCCAAAAATGTAATTGCCATATCCATTCTCTGTTGCAGGCAAGTTACGGTATTTATAGGTACCGATGAAATCGCCATCAGCAATCTTGCTGGCTGGTATCTGCTTTTTGGAGAATTCCAGTGGTGTTTCATGCGCTGTCGTGATAGCTGCCTGTGGTTCTATCAGATAAGGCTTGTCGGCCTCTGTTGCTGCCACTTCCTTGAAGGTAGCCTCGTTGTCATTGGCACTCGTGAACTCGTATGCTTTTGATACGTTGAATTTGGACAATTCTGTTGCGTTCATGGCGAAGGGTAGGCAAATGGTGGACATGCTATGATAATTGCCGTTAGCATCTTGTCTACGCTCAAAGTTGCGGTCGAACCATACCTTATCAGCCGTAAAGCCTTCCTTTACACCAAAAGTATAGCCGCTCTGCATATACTGGTCATTGTTTTTATCTTTGTCATTCCAAATGCCAGTGTACACTCTCAACTTGTCTTTGTCGTAGGATAAAACGCCACGATCGGTGAGATAGAGCAGTGGCATCTTTCCGTTCACCACCACGTTGCATGGATGTACGTGTCCGGGCATGGCCAATGTTGACCGTGGACTCACCTTCACCACACGGTTGAGATTGGCTCCACGATCAAATAAACTGAACTTGGTTTCATCTGATAGGTCTATCCAAGAAACGTCAATATCTTTGTCCACAAGAGCATTGTTGCTGTTGGCCGATGTTTGGTAGAAGCCTGGCTGATTGGGTCTCCACAGCATAAAGATGTCGCTCACTTGGAAAGGAGCATCCGAAGTGAGTATCATTTTACCACGCGTTTCCAAATCTTTGCCGCTTTTATTGATTTCGGTCATCTTGGCCGGCATTTCCAGTTTCAGCCATCCGCCGTTACCTATGCGCTTTAGATAGTCGACACGGCCAGTGCGATACACGGTTCCGAAGGCTTTATTGTCTGTTTCACTATCATCCATACCTACACCTGTTACCTTGGCTTGCTGCCATGTTATAATCTTGTCTGTGTTTTCACCATAGTCGTGATATTGCAAACGCATCTCCACTTGCTTACCTTCGGGAGCTCTTACGATGGCCTGAAACAGTGCGTGCATCTGGTCGTTGTCCCTCTCTTCTTTGGCTGCAAGGGGCATCAATGCATCTATACTCAGCTCGTATTTGCCTGTTTTTTTATTCTTCGGAGCCTCTACTACCTTGTCGTTGCTCACCACTCCAGTCCAACCAAGGGCAGTGACATATGTATTTTTAGCCTTTGTCTGAGTACCTGAAGTTGTGATGAATTGATCCCAAACTGGACTAAAGAGGTAGGTTCCGTCGCCGTACTTCTTCATATACATCACACCTTTGCTCAGATGACGCTGGTTACGATCATATCGATTGTAGAGGTTTGTGCGATAGTGACGCTGTATGCCCTCTGTGGTGCTGTAGCATGTGGCACCCGTGTCATCGGGGCGAGGAATACGAAGAATCTCTACGTTAGCACCATCACTTTTGCGCTGTAAGAACAGTTTGATACTGCTTTGGGTGTCCATGTCCCACCAGAAACCCCAGTTTGTAACCCACTCGTTAGGTGTTGTTAAAAGGCCATTGTCGTCGATATTTGAATTATAATATACAAAACTAAAAGAATTCGAGGCATCTTGGTTTGCTACGGCTCCATTAGAAGAGTAGTAGGCTTTCACGCTCACTCGACCAGAAGATTTAACGCCATCATTAGGGTTGCCAATTCGCATGTGGTAATCCTTCCAGCGATCATTGATTTTTTTTGTGGCATCAATGGTGTTTCGAAATGAAAACGTGATTTGGCCTTGATAATAAATTTCGTAGCTATATCCATTAGATGCTGTCAAATAATATTGATTACCATATTCATTTTTGTAATACTTCTCGGTGGTGTAGGTGTACAGCCACTCGGTTTCGTCCGCGTTTAACGTCCACTTGTTGTCGCCAGCCTTGGCCGTGACACAGGACAGCAGAGCGATGCACATAATTAATAATGTGTAAAAATGTTTTCTTGTCATCATCGGGTCTTGTTTTAGTTTATAAACTTTACAAAAGTATTGAGAATTTATGTAACATTTTTACCCCCCCCCCTATTTATTAAGAAAGTTTAACAGTTTGGGTGCCTGGATGAATAACAAGCTTTTGAAAAGACAGGCGTAACATCCTTATTGAAATAAAAGAAAACTAATAAATTGCAAGAAATGCCAGCAGGTGTGCCGCTATTTTGAACAACCAAGCTATCAAATTGTAACTTTTAGCAAGGCGAAAAAAGGTTACACGCACGGCGGGTTGGCGTTGATGACATGAGAAAAGTACTCCCACCGGGAATCGAACCCGGATCAAAGGTTTAGGAAACCTACGTTCTATCCATTTAACTATGGGAGCGAATCTGCGTCTGCCGCAGCATTGTGTGGGTGTGCAAAGATAAACATTTTATTAGTTCGACCCAAATAAAAGCCCCACTTTTCTATTTGACAGGCAATGGCCATACCAGCATTGCGTTCGTTATACAATAGGTATTCGGTGAAATAAGCGAAAAAAAAAGAAGCGGTAGGTTATCAAGAACATTCATACCGGTGTGGCATGCTGAAATACGCAACCAACTAGTTAATTTAAGTAAAATTTATTCAAGAAATGACTATATCCAGCGCTATTGATGAGATTATTCGTTAATTTTGCTTTGGCTAATTCATCTATTACAGTAAATCATGCTACACCCAAACAGCCCCATTCAAACTTTTCTTCATGTGAGGCATGTACGTGCTCAGCAGGTTACTTGAATGGATATGCGGCCTATATTAAAAACTAAAACCTAAATTTACAATGATTAAAGAAAACAGAATCTTAAGAAAAGCGAAGTATCGTTCGCTGATCTTATTCTCAGTCTGCACGCTTTCAATCTGTGCCGTGCCATTTGAGACCGTGTCTGCCGCTGACACCCCAAGCGGCAACGCTTCTCTGTTACAGCAAAACATGCGAAAGGTGACGGTATCGGTAGTCGATGACGCCAACGAACCTATCATCGGTGCCAGTGTATTGGTGATGGAAACCAAGTCGGGCGGGTCTACTGACATCAATGGTCAATGTGTTGTGGATGTACCTGCAGGAAGCCAGATACAAGTGTCATACATTGGTTATCAGACACAAACCATCAATGCGGGTCAATCTTCTACTCTCCGCGTGGTACTGGTGGAAGACCGTCAGATGCTGGACGATGTTGTTGTGGTAGGCTATGGCGTGATGAAGAAGTCGGACGTGACGGGCTCCATCGCTGTTGCAAAGGGTGAAGAGCTCACCAAGTCGCAGAATTTCTCTGCATTGGACAACCTTCGCGGCAAGGCCTCTGGTGTGAACGTGTTCTCCAATTCAGAAGACATAGCTACCTCCAAGCCCCGCGTGATTATCCGAGGCATGGCCACCATCAATGCCAGTTCGGACCCGTTGTATGTGGTTGATGGCGTGGTGATGAGCGACTTCGCCCTGGTAAACCCTAACGACATCGAGTCGATGGAAGTACTGAAAGATGCTTCGGCCACCGCCATTTACGGTGCGCGTGGTGCTAATGGCGTGATTATGGTGACCACCAAGCGAGGCCTGAAAGGCGATACCGGTACGAAGATTAGTTACCAGGGCTCGGTAAGCATGCGCAGCATCGCACGCAAGATGGACTTGCTGAATGCTCAAGAGTGGACCGACGCTTGGATGAAAGGTCTGGAGAACGAAAACACTTACAATGGCAAGAAGTGGTCACTGAATCGTACCGACTGGTTTACCGACCGCAACTATTTCGACGCCAATGGTAATCCGTTGTATGATACCGATTGGCAGGACGAAGCCACCCGCACGACCATTTCGCACAACCACCAGGTGAACATTCAGCAAGCTGGGGCCAAATCGTCGATGGGTGCATTCCTGAACTACTCTGATTATCAAGGCATCATGAACAATACATGGAACAAGCGTGTGAGCGCCAAGATGGCTTATGATGCCAATCCTACCAATTGGCTGACCACAGGTGTCAACTTGTTGGTGAACCACATGTGGGGTCGTTTCACCGATGCATACGGTGGTGGTCAGGAAGCGCGCCGCACCATGATTGAAATGCTGCCGTGGCTGCCGTTAAGAGAACCTGACACGGGCAACTATACCACGGCCACGTCACCTAAGATGAACTATGGATTTGAAGGAATGTCAAACCCTGCCATGATTCTGGAACAGCAAAAACGTATGTACTATAACACACAAATCTTTGGCAATGCGGCTTTAACATTCCATCTGTTGCCTAACCTGGATTTGAAAACACAGTTGGGTATCGACTGGCACGGCATTGACTACCGTCGCTATGCCGCCACAACGCTGAACAATATCTCCATGCCTAATGGCCGAGCTGAATACTCACATTACAGCAACCTGTACTGGCAGGAGGAAACATACCTAACCTACAACAAGACCGTTGACCGTCATCGTTTCAACGGTATGCTGGGTCTTTCTTGGACTGGCTACACCTCGCGGGCCAACGGTGCGGTAACAGAAGGTTTCACCGACGACTTCTTTGAAGATAACAACATGGGCGTTGGAACCAACCCAGAGTCACCAAGATCGAACATTGATGAGTGGGCCATGAACTCGTATTTCCTCCGTTTGGCTTATACCTACATGGATCGTTATTCAGCAACGGTGACGGGGCGTTATGATGGTTCGTCCAAATTCGGTGAGAACAACAAATACGCTTTCTTCCCCTCTGCCGGTTTAGCATGGATTGCCTCTGAGGAAGACTTCTTAAAAGACGTCACAGCCGTGAGCAACTTGAAATTCCATACAAGTTATGGATTGACCGGTAACTCTGAGATTGGTACGTACCGTTCGTTGGCTCGTACTAATGCAGGAACACTACTCCTGAACGGTGCCCGTTCCTCCTACTATCGACTGAGTTCGATGGCCAATACTGAGTTGAAATGGGAGAAGACAGCACAGTTTGACATTGGTTTCGAATTAGGTTTGTTCAACAATGCGCTGAATCTTGATTTATCATGGTATACCAAGAAGACGACAAACTTGTTGTTGGATTGCCCAGTTCCTCATTTCACGGGTTTCTCATCAATCTACAAGAACATCGGTTCTGTAAAGAACTCCGGACTCGACATCATGATTTCTGCTTATCCTGTCCGCACGAATGACTTCACATGGCAGACCACCCTCAACACGAACTACAACAAGAACAAGATACTCCACCTCGGAGACAATGACGAGGATATCGAGTTGATGTACTGGGTAGGCGGATCAGAGTCGATTCTTCGTGTAGGCGAAAGTATGGGAAGCTTCTATGGTTACCGTCGCTATGGCATGATAACGAAAGAGATGCAAGAGAACGTGGTATGGACCGCCGAAGACTTCAATAACAATCTATGCTCGAAAGATGCCGTGGGCAAGAAACGCTATTCGGTAGATCAGATTGGACGCCCCAACCGTTCGGCCAAGAAAGAGGTGTTGGGTAAGGGATTCCCCAACTGGACAGGCAGCTGGATTAACAACCTGAAATACCGTAACTGGGACTTTACGATGGATTGGCAGTTTGTGGCTGGCGTTGAGACCATGCAACAGTTCTTCCACTCTACGTACGACCGCTTTGGATTGACCAATGGGTTAAAGGATATCCTGTATGGTGCTTACGACGGAACGAATCCAGAAACGATGCAACAAATGATTCGTATGGCTAACAACGGTCATGCTGGACAAGATACCACCATTGACTCGGCATGGATTACGGATGGTTCTTACCTGCGCCTGAACATGTTGCAGTTAGGTTATACCTTTGGTAAAGAAGCATGTGGCAAGCTGGGCATTGATGCGTTGAGACTGTATGTAAGTGGTCAGAATCTTTGGTTGCTTTGCTCGAAAGATTTCAAGGGCTATGATCCTGAAGCGACTTCGCAAGGCAATCACTTCGGACAAAACATGACTTTCTTCTCCTATCCGAGAGCCCGGACCTTTACACTTGGCATGAATGTAACTTTCTAATTAAACAATACTCAAAGAAAAATTGAAATATGAAAAAGATATTTATTATTTTGGCTTGTGCCGGGCTGACGCTAACTTCTTGCGAAGACTTCCTGAAAGAGAGTCCCGGCTCTATTCTCACGAACCAAGACTTCAACAAAACGGATGCTCATTTTCTGGGACAAGTAAACTATTTGTACCGTAGTGGCGCTATCCGCCAGATTGCATCGGCCAACAGTGCCTATATAGGTTCGTTCGCAACCTTGAACAGCATGCTGACTGGATACTTTAGAAATTCATACGAAGGACAGGAGCGAACCTGCCAATATGCGCGCGAATTGACACGCCAGAGCCAAGTGAACACGGTGTCGGGTGTTGTTGATGGCGTATGGGATGGATGCTACGATGCGATTAATGTTGCCAACAGCGTGATAAAAGGTGTCGATGGTGAAGGCGTAACCCTTTCGGCAGCAAATAAAAAACAATATGTAGGTGAAGCCAAGTTCTTTCGTGGATTCAACTATTTCTTCCTAGTCAAAACCTTCGGTGACGTGCCTTTGTCAACAGAACCTTTTACCGACGGTGCGGCAAATATGAATTATGAACGAACTGCCAAAGCAACGATTATGGAGCTGGTTGTAAACGATTTGAAAGACGCTGTAGCCTCATTGGTAGCAAACAAGTGGCAAGATGCGAATCACCGCATTACCAAATATGTGGCAGAAATGGCTTTGACAGATGTCTACATGTATCTGGGAAAGTATGCTGAGGCAGCCTCTACCGCGAGAGACATCATCAACAATGGTGGTTATTCGTTGACAACGAACGACGACCTGGCCCTTGGTAGCGCATACAACAAGCTGCGTACCACGGACGACCTGGATGAGGTGATTTATGCACAAGAGTATGATAACACGGTTTCGACCAGCGGTTGGTGGCCAACCTATGCCTTTAGCGGTAGTGCCACCAGCGTGTTCAGCAAGTATTCTATTTTCGAACGCGTGTTTGGTCCATTGAAAGCTTCCTTCTTAAACATTTATGATGAAGGAGATCTTCGTGCGGAAAATCAGCAGTTCTTCGTGTGGGAATACACCAACCAAGTGGATAATAAGACATGGAAAGCTGCGTCGGCAGATGAATTTGGCGCGTGGTACTATTTCGACCAAGAAGCCATGGAGGTTACAGGTCGTGGAACGAAAGACTGGAATGTTTATCGCTACGCAGAAACCTTGCTTGATGCTGCCGAAGCTATTGCACAGAGTTCGGGCGTAAATGCTGAGGCTGCGGGTTATCTTGCACAAGTGCAAAGTCGCGCATTAGGTAAGACCGTTGCTGAATTAACCACTGTTTTGCAAGCCCTTTCCAAAGAGAAGTTTATCGAGGCTTGTTGGACAGAGCGGCTGCGAGAGTTCCCCTTAGAGTTCAAGATTTGGGACGATTGCGTCCGTACCATGAAGTTCCCTGTCATTTCAAGCACTAAGAGACAAGTTACCTATGTTGACCTTATCGGGGCTACCAACGGTTCGGGTAAAACATTCAAGCAATCAGACTTGGTATGGCCCATCTCTGAAAACGAGATTCAGCGTAATCCTAAATTGAAACCAACAGAGGGGTATCAATACTAACCTGTGGTTGAAGGAATTTATCATCATTGAGAAAGGAGGGAGTAAGAAACCCTCCTTTTTTGTTTTTTAAATTCTTATAAATGCGCTGAAATGATTAACTTTGCAAAAAGTTAAACTGGTTATTAAACTATTACTAATAATTTTTATGAAGAAATCATTGAAGAGTTTACTCTTGACCTGTGTCCTTTTGGCATCACAAATGACCTATGCTACTGATGTGGAGAGCCATATCAGTTTGAAACAACCGGGAAACAAGGCCGTTACTTATACCTTAATCGATCGCAATGGGAAGCTCGAAGCCTCCGCTCCATTGCCTTTAACCCTCACCAAGACGGTGAGTCGTCATGGAGAAGATGAGGTGATTGCCGTGACCATCCGTGCCAACGAGAAAGTGTACTTCAACTTTGGCGGGGCGGTTAGTACGGGATTCAACACCAACGACTGCGACTTCTACCTGCCAGGATTTTGGTATCATAAGAATTTGCGGTCGCCCAAGGAGGCTCCATCCTTCCACACTTCGAAGAGTTGGAACGTTCGGGAAGACCGCTTGTCGTCGCCACTGAGTGGTGCTTTCAACCTGAAATCAGGCCACGGAATGACCATCTTGCGCCAGTTGGATGAGCCTGCCGAAGCACTGACCACGGCACAAGAAGGTGAGGTTATCGTGTCGGGTAAGACCTCTATCGGCTATGTTGGCTTTGATAACGAGAGCGGCGTGGCCAAGTTGACCTTTGGTTTCCCATACGTGGAAACGCCGAAACGCTATATTCGTAAATTGACCTTGGCACCTGCCATCGAGGCTTTCATGAAGTTGGAGAAAGGTGAAAGCCGCACCCTGACATGGGTTGTGCGCAAGGAGCAGGCCGCCGACTTCAGTGAGTTCTTGGCCAACACATGGACAAGTACGTTCGACCGCATGCAACCGAAGCCGCTTCGTGCCTTATATACCGCTGAAGAAATGAAGTCGACCCTGTGCAATTACTTCCGCAGGTCGTATGTTTCCAAATATCCTTTGAAGTTTAATTCAGGCATGACGCTGCACATCGACCGTTGTACACCGGTAGGTGAGGTTCAGTTGGGCTTCGTGGGTCGCGTGCTGTTGAATGCGTTCAACCAGATAGAATATGGTGAAAAGAATGGACAGAGTGATTTGGTTCGGCAGGGACAGGCCATCTTTGACAGTTATCTCGAGCATGGCTTTACGCAAAATGGCTATCTGCGCGACTTCGTTAACTTCGATCGCGAGGGACTTAACGCCCAGGAGGTGCACTCCATTCGTCAACAGTCTGAGGCGGTTTATGCCATTCTTCATTATCTGAAATACGAAAAGAGCCAAGGACGCAAGCACAAGACTTGGGAAACGAAGACGCGCGCGCTGCTCGACAACCTTATCAAGTTGCAGAAGACGGACGGTCACTTTGCCCGCAAATTCAACGACGATGGTTCTGACGTAGATGCCAGTGGCGGCAGCACACCATCAGCTACGTCAACGTTGGTCATGGGATATCGATATTTCGGCAACAAGAACTATCTCAAATCAGCCAAGCGGACGGTGGATTATGTGGAAAAGAACATCATCGCCCCCGCTGACTATTTCTCATCAACCCTCGATGCCAACTGTGAAGATAAGGAAGCTGCTATCGCCGCAGTTACCTCTACTTACTACCTGGCCATGGTGACCAAAGGCAAAGAACGCCAGCATTATATCGACCTATGTCGCAAGGCTACCTATTTCGCCTTGTCGTGGTATTATCTTTGGGACGTGCCATTTGCCGAAGGTCAGATGCTCGGCGACTTAGGTTTCCGCAGTCGCGGATGGGGCAATGTGTCGGCAGAGAACAATCATATCGATGTCTTCGTCTTCGAGTTCCCGCACATCATGAAATGGCTGGGCACACAAATCAACGAGCCTCGGTTTGGTAGCATGTACGACGTAATCTATTCTTCACTGAACCAACTCTTGCCAACCACCAACCGTATGTGCGGCATTGGCATGGAGGGCTTTTATCCTGAAGTGGTTCAGCACACCGCATGGGATTACGGACGCAATGGCAAAGGTTTCTACAACGACATCTTCGCACCGGGCTGGACCGTGGCTTCTCTCTGGGAACTGTATTCTCCTACCCGAACATCTGATTTCTTGTTGAAAAAGTAATTCCATCCCGTTTATGATGAAGATAAAAACAATTTTATGGTTATGGTTGTGCATGGCAGCGGTCATGCCCATCCATGCTGCACAGAATGATGCGCAAGTATACCGCAATCCCATTATCGATGTCAGCGTACCCGACCCCACTGTTATTCGTGCAAAGGATGGTTATTTCTATCTTTATGGTACTGAAAACATCCGCAATCTGCCTATCTACCGCTCATCCAACCTTGTAGATTGGTCATTCGTGGGTACGGCTTTCACGGACGAGACGCGTCCGCAGTGGAATCCGAAAGGGAACATTTGGGCACCCGACATTAGTTTTATACAAGACAAGTATGTCCTCCACTACGCCAAATCAGAGTGGGGAGGCGAGTGGACCTGCGGTGTTGGCGTGGCAACTGCCGACAAACCCGAAGGACCTTTCAGCGACCATGGCGCCATTCTCATCAGTAAAGAAATAGGTGTGCAAAACAGCATCGACCCATTCTACTACGAAGACGGAGGGCACAAGTACCTCTTCTGGGGAAGTTTCCGCGGCATTTATGCCATCGAGCTGACCGATGACGGTCTGAAAATCAAGGAAGGCGCACGCAAACAGCAAGTGGCTGGCACGTTCATGGAAGCGGTTTACGTTCATAAGCGTGGCGACTATTACTATTTGTTTGGCTCCGCAGGCAGCTGTTGCGAAGGCAATCGCAGCACCTATCATGTCACGGTTGGCCGCTCTAAGAATCTTTTGGGGCCGTATGTCGACAAGCAAGGACGGTCGTTATTGGACAATCACTACGAGGAAGTGCTGCATGGCAATGAGCTGGTGGCAGGACCTGGACACCATGCCGAGCTGGTTACCGATGACAACGGAGACGACTGGATGCTGTATCACGGCTTCAGTCGCAACGATCCCGATGCCGGACGTAAGGTGTGGCTCGACAAGGTGGAGTGGATAGATGGCTGGCCGCACATGCAAGGCAGTCAACCTTCGAAAGTCGCAGCGCGTCCTGTTTTCGACGAAATCACGCTGGCCGATCCTACCATCTTCTTTGATAACGGTACCTATTACCTCTATGGTACATCGCCTGGCGAAGGGTTCGATGTCTACACCTCAAAGGATTTGGAAACGTGGACAGGCCCTGTCGGTGCAAACGACGATGGCATGGCTCTATCTAAGGGCGACGTATTTGGCACCAAGGGCTTTTGGGCTCCACAGGTATTCAAGCGTGGCAGCAAGTATTACATGGCCTATACGGCCGATGAGCAAATGGCCATTGCCGAGGCTGATAGCCCACTGGGACCTTTCAAACAAAAGAAAAAACAAATGCTTCCCGCCAAGATGCGTCAGATTGACCCCTTCGTGTTCTTCGACGATGATGGCAAGATTTACCTCTACCATGTACGCCTCATCAACGGCAACCGCATCTTTGTGACCGAGATGAATAAGAACCTCAAGTCGGTCAAGGAGAATACTGCACGCGAATGTGTTGCAGCCGAGAAGGGATGGGAGGATACTTGGAATGCCGATTGGAAAGTATGTGAAGGGCCAACGGTTGTCAAGATAGACGGAACCTATTACCTGTTCTTCTCCTGTAACGATTTCCGTAATCCCGATTATGCTGTTGGTTATGCCACGGCCAGCTCGCCTTTGGGACCTTGGACCAAGCACAAAGAACCTCTTATCAGTCCGCGTCTGACGGGTTATAACGGCACTGGCCATGGCGATTTATTCAAGAATGCGGCCGGCGAGTGGCAGTATGTCTTGCATACTCACCGCAGTACTACCCAGCCAACACCCCGAAAGGTAGCTTTGGTGAAGCTCCGTCATACCGATCGTGGTTTCAGTTTGGTCAACGGTTCGTTCCATTTCCTGAAACAAGATAAACGGTAACGCCTAAAATTCTCATTATCATCTTCGCTCCATCGCAAGATAGCACGGAGTACATTCATAGAAACTTTAATCCATAAATCTTATGACCTATACTAAATTGTTCAAATCTTTCATCGTTGCCACGGCGTTTTTGTTGTTACCTGCCCATGGCATGATGGCTCAGTCTCAAGACGTTTCAGCGCAATTGACGCGCTATGTCAATCCTTACATCGGCACGGGTGGACACGGACATGTGTTCCTCGGTGCTAATGTTCCCTTTGGTGCCGTGCAGTTAGGCCCCACGCAAATCACACGCGGGTGGGACTGGTGCTCGGGCTATCATTACAGCGACTCGCTCATCATTGGCTTTGGTCACACCCATTTGAGTGGTACCGGCATTGGCGATTTGGGCGACATTGCCTTCTTGCCAACATTCGATGCCAAGACCTACACCGAGCGTTTCTCGCACGATGGCGAGTATGTGCGCCCCGGTTATTACACCGTTCGCCTGGCCGACAGCAAGATACTGGTCGAATTGACGGCTACCCAGCGTGCCGGTATGCATCGTTATACCTTCCCGCTCAGCGGTAAAGAGCCTCTCTTGAAGATTAATCTTAAACAAGGCATTGGTTGGGATAAAATGACCAAATGCCAGTTGACGCAGGAAAACAGCACGACGGTGAGTGGTTATCGTTACTCAGAAGGCTGGGCAAAAGACCAGCGCATTTATTTCTTTGCCGAGTTTTCGCAGCCTTTGAAGCTCAAGGAAATGCAGGGCGACAGCGTGGGCGTCTTCTCCGTAGGGCAGAACATGAAGCCACTGTTGGCGCGCGTTGGCATCTCGGCCGTGAGCATTGACAATGCCAAAGCCAACCTGCGTGCCGAAATCAAGGACTGGGATTTTGACCGAGTTGTCGACAATGCCGATGCTGCCTGGAACAAAGAACTTGGCAAAATCAAGGTAGAAACCGCCGATCTCAATGACAAAACCATTTTCTACACGGCGCTCTTTCACACCATGACGGCTCCTTCCGTCTTCTCGGATGTCAATGGTGAGTACCGGGGCAGTGATGGTAAGATTTACAAAGGCAATTTTACCAACTACACCACTCTATCGCTTTGGGACACCTATCGTGCGGCTCATCCACTGATGACCATCATCCATCCCGAGAAACAGCGTGACATCGCGCAGACCTTCCTGCACATCTTTGAACAGCAAGGCAAGCTGCCCGTGTGGCATCTCGTTGGCAACGAGACCGACTGTATGGTGGGCAACCCAGGCATTCCCGTGTTGGCCGACATCGTTCTCAAAGGATTTGACGTGGACAAGCAGGCCGCTTTCAAGGCCATGCGTACCTCTGCCCTGCTCGATGAACGCTCCCTGGACAACCTGAAGAAGTATGGTTACATTCCATGGAACAGCGATTCTACCTACGAAACGGTCGCCAAAGGGCTGGAATACGCCTTGGCAGACGCCTCTGTGGCCAAGGTAGCCAAGCTGGTTGGTGCCAAGAAAGATTATCGCTACTTCCTGAAACGAAGCCAATCGTATAAATATTACTTTGACAAGAAGACCGGTTTCATGCGTGGCGTGGCCAATGGTAAGTTCCGCGAGCCGTTCAATCCGTTCCATTCCTCCCACCGCAACGACGACTATACCGAGGGAAATGCCTGGCAATACACATGGCTCGTGCCTCATGACGTGCCTGGTTTGATCAAACTTTTCGGCGGTAAGCGGAAGTTTGTCACTAAACTTGACTCGCTGTTCACGGTCGTTGGCGACCTCGGTGCCGATGCCTCGCCTGACATCTCGGGACTCATTGGCCAGTATGCGCATGGCAACGAACCCAGCCACCACATTATATATATGTACAACTACGTGAACCAGCACTACAAAACGGCTGAGAAGGTGCGTGAGGTACTGAAAACTATGTACCATAACGACTTCGATGGTCTGAGCGGAAACGAGGATGTTGGACAGATGTCGGCCTGGTATATTCTTTCGTCCATGGGCATCTATCAGGTGGAACCCTCTGGCGGAAAGTATATGTTTGGCTCGCCTTTGTTTGACAAGGCTGAGGTGAATGTGGGCCATGGCAAGACGTTTACCATCCTGGCGCATGGCAACAGTCCGAAGAACATGTATGTCAGCCATATCAAGCTCAACGGCAAACTCTACAACAAGCTGTACATTGATTACAAAGATATCATGGCCGGCGGCACGCTGGAGTTCTTCATGACCGACCGTCGTCCATAAAATTCAACTGCATTCTTGTTCTTTTGATATTGAAAACGTGATGGATGTTTGGTAGCGTGGCAATTTCCCGCCTGCCAAACATCCATTATGTTTCGGTCGTGTTTTATTCCTCTCCCGTCTCGTCTTTCTTCATCTCTGAAAGCAGATAGTAAGCACCCGACTGCACAATGCGTGAAAGACGGTCTGCCGACTCCTTGGTCTCTATGGCCACGAGGTCGCCTTCTTCCTTCACCTTCTTGACCATCGTTGGGACAAAATGCCAGTTGTTCCCTTCCTTTTCCGCCGTGAAGATATAGGATTTTCCATCCACTTCAACGATAGCATCAGACGAAACGGCTCTCGTCCTTTCGCTGCTTGTCGCAATCTTCGCCTGAACATACATCCCTACAATCAGTCCCGTGTGCTGCCCATCCAAACGAACACGCACGTCAACCGTTTGTGTTTCGGCTCTGAAAGTCTTGCCTATGGAGTACACTTTTCCCTTGCAGGCGGTTCCGTCAGCATGAACAATCTTCAGTGCTACATCCTGTCCCACCTTAATTTTCGGCACGTCGCGTTGAAAGACCTGCAATTCTGCATACATATTACTTGTGTTGGCAATCTTCATCATGGCCATCTCGGGCGAAACATATTGCCCCGTTTGCACGTTGATTTGTTCCACCGTGCCGTTGATGGGACTTCTCAATGCAATGGCCAGCATTGGTTTTCCCTTGCGAAGGGCAGACGTACTGATGCCCAGTTGTTTGAGTTGTGCGGCAAGCATCTGCACCTGACCGCTCACAGTTTGCAGCTCCGACTTCGTGCGGTCGTAGTCTTTGCCAGCTCCTACGCCTTCGTTCAGCATCATGGTCTGGCGGTCAAACTCCTTTTTCAGGTATCTCTGTCGGTTCAATGCCGAGAAATAATCCGTCTGAAGATTTACCAAATCAGGATGAGACAGATAGGCCACCACCATCCCTTTGGACACAGATTGCCCTTCATGAACCAATATTTGTTTGACGTTACCGCCCATTTGCGGGGTTATGGTTGCCTCGCTCTGGGGGTCAACGGCCAGCTTTCCATTGACATCCACGCTGCTGATGAGCATCGTGTCGGCGATGTTCCCCACCTTGATGCCTAACTTTTTCACCTGTTCATCGGTGAGTTCCACCTTTGTCATGCTGTCCGATGACTGTTTTTCTTGTTCGCCAGCGTCCTTATTTTGCTTGCCACAAGCTGCCAGAAAGACGATGAGCGAAAGGATGAGATATGCTTTTGTTTTCATTTTTTAAATGGTTGGATATTGTAAATTGATGATTGTGTCGATGAATTGTTCGTATGCTTCCCAATAATCAAGCTCGGTTTGCACGGCATCACCCATGGTCTGAATGAACCCAATGTAATCGGTTGCGCCCAGTTTGTACGCAGAAGACGCGCCACGTTGCTGCGCCCTGGCCGTGGGAAGAGCTGTTTCTCGGTAATATTGCAGTTTGTGACGCCACTTCTGATACGCCGTCTGCAAGCGTGCTTGGTTGTCACCCAGTTGCTTTTTCAGCAAGTCAAGCTGCGTGTTTTCGATGTCCCTGTCCAGGGCGGCAGCCTTTTGTCGGGCCTTGTACGAACGTCTGAACAGCGGAACACTCACGCCAACGTCGAATGTCCAGTAGCCGTTTTTGTCGCCAATGCGCTGTGTACCACCCTCCACGAAGAATGCCGGAAGCCCTTTGGACCTTTCCAGTCGGATGTTTTCTTCGGCCAATTTAACCCTCTCCGACTGACAAATCAATACGGGACTTGCACTGCCTGCTGCCTCTCCAAGCGTCTCGTCTGGAGCCGTAGTGGGTTCATAGAGTCCCTCTCCCAGCCACCGTGACAAGGCTTTCAGTGCCACTTGGTAATCAAACACCGACTGCTTGAAGTTTTCTTTGGTTTCAACAGCCTTCTTCTTGGCGGCCAGATAAGCCAACTTCGACGTTTCCCTGGCCTCATAACGCACTTTCGCCGCATGCTCAAAGTTCTGATAGATAGAGTCTATCATGGCATGTACGTTCATCCTTTGCCTTAGAATATAAGCTTGCGCATAATCGCGGTAAACGGCTTTGCGCAATTGATGTTCGGTGAGATTCATCTCCGCACGAGCCACATTCACCATTTGGTGCTGGGTGCGCACGCGCTGTCTGTTCCCCAGCACGTCAATGTTTTGCCTGACAGACAACAGGGTAAAGGTGGCATCATTGCCTCTTCCAAGCTCTTCTACCCCGGCCGACAGCTCAGTAAGCCCCACCTCGCTCACGCCTTTGACCATGGTCTCTTCACGACTGACACCCATCCGCGCCAGACGAATGCTTGGATGATATTGCTCAGCCAGTTGCAGGGCTTGTTGCAAACTCACTGGCTGTTGGGCCTGCATACCGCATGGTGCCAGCAGCGTCAGCATCAGGGCAAAGGCCGCTTTGGGTAACCTATTGGCCGTTTTTCGCTGCGCTTTCTCTTCCAAGGCGTACAATAAAGGAACGACAAGCAAGGTAAGCAGCGTGGCCGTGAACAGTCCGCCGATGACCACAGTGGCCAAAGGTCGCTGCACTTCAGCACCTGCCGACCCCGACACTGCCATGGGCAGGAAACCCAACATGGCAGCCGTGGCCGTGAGAAGGATGGGGCGGATGCGCTCTTGCGTACCCTTGATGATTCTGCGGTTGATGTTGTTCATACCTTCTTTCTTTAACGAGTTGAAACGATTGATGAGTACCAGACCGTTGAGTACGGCCACTCCGAAGAGGACGATGAAGCCCACTCCGGCCGAGATGGAGAAGGGCATGCCACGCAACAGCAAGGCCAATACGCCGCCGACCGTGGCCAGCGGAACCGCCATGTAAATCATAAGACTCTGCTTGAGCGATTTCAAGGCGAAATAAAGTAGCACGAAGATCAGGAGCAGGGCGATGGGCAAGACAATCATCAAGCGATTCTTGGCCTCCTGAAGTTTCTGGAATTCACCGCCATACGCCAACCGATAGCCAGCCGGCAGGCGCAGTTGCTGATCGAGTTTGTCCTGTATCTCATCCACAACCGACTGCACATCCCGCCCTCTGACGTTCACGCCGACATAGATGTTGCGCGAGGTTTGCTCGCGGGAAATCTGCATGGGCCCCGACTCATAATCAATTTGTGCCACCTCGCTCAAGGGTATCTGTGCCCCGCTGGGCAGCGGTATGTAAAGTTGGCGCAGGTCGTTGATACTCTTCCGGTAAGCGTCAGAGAGCCTGATGACCAGGTCAAAACGTTTCTCACCCTCAAACACCGACCCTGCCGAACTTCCGGCAAATGCGCTGCTGACATAGGCATTGAGGTCATCTATGTGCAAACCGTATTGCGCCACCCGCTGCCTGTCGTACTTCACCGTAATCTGCGGCAGTCCGTCTGTGCGCTCAAGGGTTACGTCCTCGGCTCCCTCTATCCTACTGATGATGCTCACCATCCGCTCACCCAGTTCGCCGAGTTTGTCGAGATCGTCGCCATAAAGTTTCACGGCCACATCCTCGCGCACACCCGTGAGCAGCTCGTTGAAACGGAGGGCCACCGGTTGTGAGAACGAGAAGTTGAGCCCCGGCAGGATTTGCAATTTGTCTTTAATCTTTTCTATCAATTCTTCTTTGGTCTTGGCCGATGTCCATTTGCTGCGATCCTTTTCCAGGATGATGAAGCTGTCCGTGTAGTCGAACCCCATCGGGTCGGTGGGTATGTCGGCCACCCCAATGCGTGCGCACACGGTTTTGATTTCCGGAAAGCTCTGAAGCAGCAGGCGTTCCACCTCTCCCTCGCGCTTGATGGTTTCCGAGAGCGAACTACCGGGGCGGAGGAAGGTTTGCATGGCGATGTCGCCCTCATCGAGTTCAGGCACAAATTCGCCTCCCATCCGCGTGAAAGCGAATGCGGCAGCCAGAAACAGGGCAGCGGCAGAAGCAAGTACCATCTTTTTATGACGCAGGGCATACAGCAGCAGCGGGTGATAAACATGTATGATGCGGCTCGTCACACGGTAGCCCACGCGCTGCAAGCGGCGTTCCATCCGCGCCATCCTTCCACCCTGGTTGCTCAGTGGACGAATGAGCAAAGATGAAATCATCGGCACATACGTCAGACACAGAATGATGGCTCCCAGTACGGCGAACGAGAAAGTGTAGGCCATGGGGGAGAACATTTTTCCGCTGACACCAGACAGAAAGATGATGGGGGTGAACACGATGAGGATAATCAGCTGACCGAAGAAGGCCGAATGCATCATCGAAGAGGCGGCCTCGAAGGCAACGGCGTTCATGCCGCCTCGTCCCAGTTGATTGTGCTTCTTGATTCTTTTCTCCATTTCGAACACCGTTCCTTCTACGATAATCACCGCCCCATCGACGATAATTCCAAAATCGATGGCCCCCAGGCTCATCAAGTTGGCGCTCACGCCGAAGAGCCGCATCATGATGAGGGCGAACAGCAAGGACAGTGGAATGACCGATGCGGCGATGACACCTCCGCGCAAACTTCCCAACAACAGCACCAACACGAATATCACGATGAGCGCGCCTTCTGTCAAATTGCGTGCGATGGTGCTCGTTGTACGCTCGATAAGGTCGGACCGATCGAGAAAAGGTTTGATGTCGATGCCGTCGGGCAGCGATTTTCTGACACTCTCCATGCGCTCCTTCACCGCCCTGACCACCTTGTCAGAGTTGGCACCCTTAAGCATCATGATCATGCCCCCGACGGCCTCATGACCGTCTTGCGTGAAAGCGCCGTACCTCACTTGCGAGCCAAAGCCCACCTTGTCGGCGACGTCGCGCACAAGAACAGGGGTGCCGCTGACATTCTTCACCACGATGTTCTCAATGTCGTCAACCGACTTCACCAGTCCTTCGCCCCGGATGAAGCTGGCCATGTGGTCGCGCTCTATGTAGGCGCCGCCCGTGTTGACGTTATTCTTTTTCAGGGCTTCGTACACCTCGCCCACGCTCACGCGCATGGCGTTGAGCCGCTGGGGGTTGAGGGCCACCTCGTATTGCTTGATGCTTCCGCCGAACGAGTTGACCTCCACCACGCCCGGAATCATGGACAGCTGGCGCTTCACAATCCAGTCTTGAATGGTGCGCAGCTCCTGCGTACTGTAACGGGCGGTGTCTTTGGGAACAAGGGTGTACTGTAAAATCTCGCCCAGTCCCGTGCTGATGGGACCCATCGCGGGCGTTCCGAATCCCTCTGGAATGTCCTCGCGCACCTCTTCGAGCTTCTCTTGCACCAGCTGGCGGGGCAGGTAAGTGCCCATATCCTCTTTGAAAACGATGGTGACCACAGACAGGCCGAAGCGTGAGATGGAACGGATGTCTTCAACGCCGGGCAGGTTGGACATGGCCAACTCTACGGGATAGGTGACAAACTGCTCGATGTCGGCCGTCGAGAGATTTTCAGAAACCGTGATGACCTGCACCTGGTTGTTCGTGATGTCGGGCGTGGAGTCTACGTTAATGGTTCGCAATGAATACACTCCGCCGCCGATGATGGCCGCCAACAGGAGTACCACCAGAAATTTATGTTGAATGGAAAAATAGATAATCTTGTTAATCATAACCTTGGTATGAACATGTACGACTTACAGCGGAACAGTTGTTAACAACTGCTCTGCCACTCGATAAAAACAATGGGTTATGATAAGGTGGGAGGTCCCCTTCGTCCACTCGAGGTTACATGTGCCTCAAGCAACCGGGCGATGGATTCGGGCGTTTCGCCAACTGGCGAGACTATCTGCACGTGCGGGTATGCGTCGGCAGCGTGGGCGCACAGCCAATGAGGTTGCTGCTGCGCCACTTGGATGATGGGCTGCGCATGCTCGTCGCCCTTAACAATGTGCCTGATTTGCTCTACGGGACAGTTGTCTGCCTGCGATTCCTGTCCGGAAGAATGATGGTGCGTGTGGCGGTCATTGATTTGACCGTCAGTCTCGCACCTCTCTTCCACGAAACAAACCTTGCCCAGGTGGTGATAATGGGGCACGGCCAACACCAGCAACACCATGAGCATTGCCAGCCAAAGACTTGCTATGAGCGCTTTTCCCCGTATCATGATGCAAAGGTAGCGAAAGATTGTTGCAACTCAGTTGCAAAGTGCTCATTTACACTGTTTTTCAATAGCATTGACTTTGAACGCCAAAGTCATGTGAATTGGACACCAAAGTCAATGACTTTGGGTGCCAATATCATTGACTTTGGTTTTCAAAGTAGATGCGCTTGAGCACTCTCTTATACAGATATTCATAGAACGTACTGATTGTCAACACACTAACCGTGTTCTCGAATAAAAAAATAGGCTTTGCCACCAGCACATTCGCATAACATGGCCATTTCATTTAAGGGTTCTTGTATTGAGCAGCAAATGATTTTTTTTGCTAAAAAGCAACCGCTTGAGTGGAAGAGCTGTGACCTCTGAATAAATATTCACTACGCCTTTTCAGTTAAATAAAGTTAATATAGTAATTACTTATAGTACTATGTTTTGCAAGGTACTTATATTTTACCTACTTTTGTGACATCAACTTGAAAAATTGATGATTATGAATGTAGACAATGTAAAATCGCAAATGCGCAAGGGAATGCTGGAATACTGCATTCTGTTGCTGCTGGAAAAGCAGTCGGCCTACACGTCGGACATCATTCAGCGGCTCAAGGAGGCCGAACTGCTGGTGGTGGAGGGAACGTTGTACCCGCTGCTTACGCGACTGAAAAACGACCATTTGCTGAGTTACAAATGGAAGGAAAGTACGCAGGGGCCTCCGCGAAAATACTATATGCTCACTGAGAAAGGAGCAGTCTTCCTCCGCGAATTGGACAAGGCGTGGAGTGAGATTGCCGCCACCGTCAACTATCTGAAACAACCTAAGTAAGTTCTATTTATTATTCAACCAGTCATTATGAAAAAGAATATCACCATCAATATGTTAGGCAGGCTTTACGCCATTGATGAAGACGCCTACGGACTGTTGCAACAATATATCGACACGCTGCGCAGCTATTTTGCGCATAAGCCCGATGGAAAAGAGATTGCCGACGACATTGAGGCTCGCATTGCGGAACTGTTTGACGACCTCAAGACACAAGGCATCGAGGCGATTAACATTCAGCACGTGCAGAACATCATCACACGAATCGGAGATCCCAAAGAGATGGTCGAGGAAGAACCCTTAGACGAGGAGACGGCGGTGCAAGAGGAGGAGCAGGCAGAAGAAAAGAGTATGGGCAACCGACTGAAGGAAGAAGTTGTGGCTTATATCGAACGATTGAGAAAATCGGGCAAACGTCTATACCGAGATCCCACCGACAAGAAGATAACCGGACTGCTGGCTGGATGTGCCCGCTACTTTGGTGGCGACCCCTTGTGGTGGCGACTGGCTTGCGTGTTACTCGTATTTATCACTTTTAATACATCATTGTCTTCTGGCAGGTTCTTCCATGTAACGCCATTCACGTGGACACCGCTTTGGCTCGTGCTCATCTATTTCATGGTCTCAATCATCACACCCGTGGCACAGAATCCCGAAGACCGACTGAAAATGAAAGGCAAGGATGTGACACCACAAAACTTGGCGCAGGAAGTGACCGAAGAACACGTTCAGGCCGACACCACTCAACCTCGCCGGACTGGAGTGTCGGGATGCGTAGCTGGCTTTTTCAAGATTATCCTGCTGTTGATAAAAGGCGTCTTTATTCTTGCCTGTATTGTTGCCGGACTGGTTTTGGTGGCTGCATTGGCCACCCTCATCGTGCTGCTGACCATGCCCGATCTATTTGGCGATGTTGAGTTTGCTAAGCTTTATTCACACGCGGTTAGTCCGGCATTGGGCATCGTATGTGTTGTGGGTATGGCAGGAGTGCTTTTCATTCCCCTTTATTGCGGCATCCACGCAATACTTAGCAACACCCAAAAACTCACGCCAATGGGTACTCCGCAACGCCTGATGTGGGCGGGACTGTGGACCGTGAGCCTCATTGTGGCCATCGTCAGTGGTATCGCCATTGGCGCAAGAATGACTATTGCCGAGAGGAAAATGGATGATATAAGGCACGAAGCCTACATCAAGGAGAACACCCACAATGGCGTATTCATCAACGAAACCGATTGGGATTTCCTGAATCAGGGCGGATGGTATCTGCTGGTTGCTCCGTCAAATCGTGAGAACCACTACACCTCAAGTGGAGAATATTATACTGGCAACCAGGGTATGCGCTATCTGAGCGGATACTCTGAATGGGGGTTGGGCTATCAGGTGGAGCGTGAGAAAACTGATGTTACACCTGGCACATATACCTTGAGCGTGGCCGCTCGCACCAATGGCAAGGGAGCTTATGTATATGCCATTGCGGATGGACGTAAATATTTGGTGGAGATACCAGCCAATGGCAATACGGGCGGGGATATCTGGGCAGAGGCGAAACGCAGTTTGAGCATCGCAGACTCGCTGTCATCCGATCCGGACAGGACCTATTATCAGAATATCGTTGACGCTAACGACGGCAATGGATACGGATGGAACCGCATAGAAATCAACAACATACGCAGCACCAAAGGCACCGTTCGCTACGGCATTTCCACAAAATCGAGCTTCACCGGCACTACGTTCGCAGGACAATGGGTGTCAGCAGCAGACTTTAACCTGAAATAGACAGGGCAATCAAGCCTGTTTTGACGAACGACATGGTATCAGCACACAACGGCTATCGCGGTTCATCCCCACCCTATGATGACTGATGGGCATTGAGCGTAATGGAATAAGCATGCACCAATTAGCGTGTATGGCTCATATAGCAGGCTGTTTTTGTTAGGCGAAGATTTTAATTGAAATGCAAACAAATAAAGGAGTTACGAACTTCGTAACTCCTTTATTTTGATTGTGGACCAGCCTGGGCTTGAACCAGGGACCTCCAGATTATGAGTCTGTTGAAATATAGTTTTATAAGATTTTATAAAATTTTTATTTTTGATATATTTGCTTGATATTCAACTATTTGCTATCTTTGCTTCAAAAATATGAAATCTTGCGAAATGGTATTAAATAAGCGTTGGTGTTCGCACGGTGTTCGCACGGTGTTCGCAAAATGTTCGCAAGATTACATGAAATAGCTGAGGAAAAATGAAGACTTCAAAAACATCAATCAACTGTAATCGGGTGGGTAACTGTTCTCTTACTCTTGTGTTGGATAAGCGTACTAATAAAGAGACGATGGAATATCCAATGGCTATCTGCTTCACCATAGAACGAAAGCGGTACTATCATAAGCTGACCGATATGCCATTTCAAACGGAAAAGTACTTCAATAGTGTTTGTAGTGTAACAAGTTCTCGAAGTTCTCTTATGGATGTTTATAAAGAATGGCAAGGGATATTAGAGGACTTTCGTGATAAGGTCGTGAAACTTAGTAAGTCGCATGAACTGACTATTGGGCTGATTAAGACAATGCTTTCTGGAGTGGAATATCAAGACGAGCATTCTTTGTCGTTTATCGGCATGTGGGAAGGGCTTATTGCAAGGTATCGGGATGATAATAGAGTGGGCTGTGCCGAAAATTACCAGTGGGCTCTTAACTCTTTTCTGAAGATAGTTGGTCGGACAGAAGGCTTCAAGGTGGACAAGGATGTTATAGCCAAGTGGAATGATGGAATGAAGAACGGCATAATGATTGATGGTATGCTGGTTGGGAAAATAGCTGATGCAACACGGGGAATGTATTTAAGAACTTGTCGTGTTGTTTGGAATGAATGTATTAAACGAGGCTTTCTTCCGGCTGACAAATACCCATTCTCAAATAAAGACAATGACCTCATTTCCATTCCAAGAGGGAAAAGAAGACAACAATCCTACTTGTCAATCGCTGAAATGACGGAACTCTATCATGTCTTTGAGGAGAAACGATACCCAGAAATGTGGGACAAAGAATATACGAAACGTGTACACGTTTCCTTAGGATTGTTTCTTGCGCAATATTTGTGCAATGGCTTCAATCTTGCCGACGCAGGTAGACTAACTTATAATCGAACCTATTTTGCTGAGGGCGGTAGGGCTTTTGAATTTATGCGAAAGAAAACATCGGCACGAAGTAATAGTATGTCGGTGGTAGTAGTGCCTATTATTCAGCCTTTGCAATTCATCTTGGACGGGATAGCAGCCAAGCCTAAGAAAGATGCATATGTGTTTCCACAGATATTTCAAGGTGAAGAGGATGAGTTGAAACGAAGAAAGCTCACAGTACAAGAGAATTCAAATATTAAAGATCGGGTAATCAGAGTTTGCAAGGAAGTGTTGAAGTGGGACAAAGAGCCTTCGGGAACATGGGCGAGGCATTCTTTTGCCACGAATCTCAAGTTGGCGGGAGTGGAAGAGTTGTACATATCGGAGAGCATGGGACATTCTATGGGTAATAATATTACGGCCGGGTATCAGGATATGTATCCATTGGAGACCAGATTCGATAATAACTCAAAGTTGCTGAATCTTGTACCGAGTCCTCAGGCTGTTGATATTGATAGTATGACGCCAGAGCAAGCAAAGGAGATGCTGAAGGCAATATTAGGACAGAAATAGTACAGCTAATGCGAATATTCTTCAAGAACAAATGAAATTCTTTCTTTTTTACTAAATTTGTAGCATCAATATTAAAGGTTATGACAGAACAAGACGTGATTGCATTGCGTGATCTGGCTGAGGTTGGAAGTGCCCAGTTTAAGGAGCGAATCAATGATAAATACGATATAGGCTGCGAACTTGTTGCTTTTAGCAATAGCCATGGTGGTCGATTGGTCATTGGTATCAATGATAAGACGGGCAATATCAATGCTTTGTCTTACAAGGAACTTCAGGAGACAACAAATATGTTGACCAGTATGGCTTCAGAGAATGTTCTCCCTGGCATACTTATTGATATAGAGAATGTCCCGGTAAAAGGCGGTGCTGTTGTCGTGGCTACAATCCCTGAAGGAAAGAATAAGCCCTACCATGATAACAAAGGGGTTATTTGGGTAAAGAATGGTACCGATAGGCGAAAGATCTTTGATAATGCTGAAATTGCAGAGATGATGACAGGTTGTGGAGCATTCTTTCCCGATGTGGCAGCTGTCAATGATATAACCGTTGATGACCTTGACGAGAGGACGCTGAAGATTTATCTTCAGAACCGTTTTACAAAAGTGTTAGGTCTGAAAGGGTTTGTTGGTGATAAATACAAGAAGGCCTCGCTCGATGAGATAGCTAATGCCATAGCCAAAAATCATGATATTAGTCAGTTGCTGCGTAATCTACATTTTATACTGCCTACCGGTAGGCTTACGGTGGCTGCAGTTCTTCTGTTTGCCTCATATACTCAACGATGGTTGCCAGTGATAACAGCAAAATGTATCTGTTTCGTAGGCAATTCTGTTGGTGGAACACAGTTTCGTGACAAGGTAGATGATGCTGATATGGAAGGAAACTTGCTCCATCAGTTTGATACCATCATGGCATTCTATACACGTAATCTCCGCACAGTACAAACTAATGATGAGTTTAATTCTAAAGGTGAACTGGAAATTCCTTATGTTAGTCTTGTAGAATTTACCGTTAATGCTCTGGTACACCGTTCACTTAACTGGAGAGCTCCTATCCGTATCTTTATCTTTGATGACAGATTGGAAATCCATAGTCCCGGAACACTTCCTGATGGGCTGACTGTAGATGACATCAAAGCAGGTACCTCTATGCCTCGAAACGTGTTCCTTTTTAATAATGCGAATTACTTACTACCCTACACAGGTGTTGGTAGTGGTATTCAGCGTTCTTTGGAAACGGGACTTGATGTGCAGTTTGAGAATAATGAGAAATCACGGGAGTTCCTGGTCACAATTTATCGTCATACTAATCTGGAAAGTAGCCAAGAAATAGATAAAAGTAACCAAGATAAGGCGAAAAGTAACCAAGAAGCCGATCATTCAGTTCAAAGGAGTTATGGAAAACTAACCAAGAAACAAATTGATTTACTCAACTTCTGCAGCGTACCCCGTACAGCTCAGGAAATAATGGACAGGCTGCGAATTACCAATCAAACAAGGAATAGAAAGAAGCATATCACTCCCCTCTTGGAGATGGGGATGCTGGAAATGACCATTCCAGAACACCCGAACGATAAGAATCAGAAGTATCGTAAGATAAGGTCTGGCGACAATCCCACTTTGCCCATTGCTGAATGTTTATAAATTCAGCAGATTTTTAGCAAAAATTCAGCAACGCCTGTTAGCAATTAGCTGATAATTAATGATTATAAATTCTTTAGCAAGATAGTGGCTTTATGCGTTGTTCGGTAGGATAATAAAGCCCATATAGTTCATGCTTAAAAGTAACCAAGATGTTGAAGAAGTGATCGAGGATGGACGGAAAGTAACCAAGATGCAATTAAAAGTAACCAAGTAAGTAATCAAGATAATAAGGGAAGTAACCAAGAAATAAAGCAATAAAAGTTATGAAGATAAGCGACAAAGCCTTTAAGGTGTTTGTGTATTCAGGGTTTGGTGTGGCCTGCCCTATTCTGGTGGTGACGCTTGGCATGCTGCTCGCCGGATATCATATATCTACAGAGGCTAAGTTCTGGTTGTGGTTGGTAGCTTTGGTTTCCTTAATCATAATGGTTATGGCTTTGATTCGGATTTTATGTGATTTCTTACCAGTAGATAGACTGGCGAATAAAATAAGAACTTATCATCACACTTCGGAAGTTCAAGCTGCCTTAGACAAGAAAGAAATAGAAGATCACAAGATTTCAACCAGTGAGAAGATTAAGGAAGAAAATCCCTTGAAATCATACTTTGTTCGACAATTTGTCAATAAGGATTATGTTAATCAGCCTGTTTTTGAAACCTATCAGGAGTTGTTTAAGGAAAAGAACGGAGGAAAGAATGTTGTCCTGGCTTTCTATTGCGGTGCAGATACAAATATGAATTGGTTAATATCCATCCCGACCCATGCCGAAGCTGTTAGGATATTCGGGGAAGAGACAGTTGGTAGCAAGAATAATTATAGTGTGCAGAAAGGTAATTTCACTCCTGGAAATCTTGATGATAAGAAACTCTCAGAAATAAGGGCCATGAAGCTATTGATGAAAAAGATATTGGCAGACTTGCAAGAGCAAGCGTAAGACTACAGAAGATAAGAAAAATAACCTCCAACAGTTTGTTCTGCTGGAGGTTTTTTGATGTACGCTCGGCATGAGCATTATCTAACGGGTAGAAGTCCCGAGTAAGCCCTAATAGCGGGAATTACATAGCCAAGAGCAAGGGTGTTCATCGTGAGATGAAATCTGAAGGAAGCTGGCGGCAAACATCTGACCTAACGAACAGAAACTTCATATAAGGCATATAACCATGGATAAGATTGCATAACAAATCAAAGTCCTATAGCTATTCGGAATGGTTGGTGTAAATGAAGTAGGTATAAGATGGAAAGATAATGTTCTTATCCGAGGAGGTCTCACGGACGTTTCAAATAGTTGTTTTTACGAAAGAAGCGGAGTAAAGCTTGCCGTGAGAAGTCAGCAGACGCCATAGTAGTGGAGTACTCGATAACGCTCCATGAAGGGCTGAACCTATATATCAAGCGATAGTAATTGAAACATACCTTATGAAGGAAAGAATGCAGAAAACATTATCCCAAGTTAATGGCTGTCCCCAAAGAAATAGGTCGGAAACCGAATGGTATGGGGGAGTGCAGACCTTCATGTGGATGTGTGAAGACAACATCGTGGAAGTACCATTTGACAAGGAACACCTCCTTGAGCAAATCCTTAGTCCTGCAAATCTCAATCGAGCCTACAAGGCAGTGATGAGAAACAAGGGATGTGGTGGTATCGACAAGATGTCGTGCGAGCAACTGCTCCCATGGCTCTTGACCAATAAGGATGAACTCATGAGTTCCTTGCTGGACGGCTCTTACCGTCCGAACCCAGTCAAGAGGGTAGAGATACCCAAAGACAACGGCAAGATGCGCCTTTTGGGCATACCTACAGTAGTAGACCGCTTGGTGCAACAAGCCATTAACCAAGTACTGACTCCTATTTATGAGAACCAATTCTCCAAGACAAGCTACGGCTTCCGTCCGAGAAGAGGCTGCCATGACGCACTTCGTGGAGCGCAGAGGATAATCAACGAAGGCTACATTTATGTAGTTGACCTTGACCTCGAACGTTTCTTCGACACTGTGAGCCATAGCAAACTCATAGAAATTCTCAGTCGTACGATAAAAGACGGCAGAGTGGTCAGTCTTATACACAAATATCTCCGAAGCGGTGTAATGAACAAAGGTTTGTTTGAAGCGAGCGAAGAAGGAACTCCCCAAGGAGGACCGCTAAGTCCGTTGTTGAGTAACATCATGCTCAATGAATTGGACAAAGAACTCGAACGCAGAGGACTCCCCTTTGTACGCTATGCCGATGACTCGATGATATTCTGCAAGTCCAAAAGGGCTGCAATGCGAGTGAAGGAGTCTATAACCCGATTTATAGAGAATACTCTATATCTCAAAGTCAACAAGGAAAAGACCGTAGTGTCGTATGTGCGAGGAGTGAAATACCTCGGCTATTCCTTTTATGTAATGAACGGCAAATGCCAACTTACGGTACACCCAAAGTCCAAAACCAAGCTGAAGTCAAGGCTAAAAGAATTGACAAGTCGCAGCAATGGATGGGGATATGCCAAGAGAAAGCAAAAGCTGAAAGAATATATAAGAGGTTGGGTAGGTTATTATCACCTTGCCAATATGAAACGTCTCATGCTTGAAACAGACGAATGGTTAAGACGTAGAATACGCATGTGTATATGGAAGGCTTGGAAGAAAGTCGAGACAAAAGTGGCAAACCTCATCAGATGTGGTATTGATAAATACAAAGCATACGAATGGGGTAATACTCGCAAGGGTTATTGGCGAATAGCTGATAGTCCTATTTTAACAAGGGCGATAGATAACTATAGACTACGCTCAGCAGGGTATGCAACTTTAATGGGGGCGTATCTCGAATGGCACCCAAAATAGGAACCGCCGTATGCGGAACCGCATGTACGGTGGTGTGAGAGGTCGGTGAACACGAAAGTAGGAAATAAACACCTATGATTAGTGTTTACCTCCTACTCGATTGAATCAGGGAGAACTGCTTGGGACGATATGGTACATCTTGCAGAACATGATGGAATGTCTAAGAACCTTATTGTGAATAGTTGATTTATAGCCTTTTATCTTAGCCTTTGTGTCATTGGATAGCATAATTTTGCATTGTGCTTTAAGGGACGGAACCTTCCACCGTAATCTGAAATGCAATGCCAACAAATGCTATGGAAGGTAGCAGTGAGGTTGGTCATGTCAAACTATTCAATGATAGAACAATGGAAAATCACAATTCGATTATTGGTACCCAGCTCATCGTGATGACAAAATCAGATTTAGACGAGTTAATTCATAAGGCTGCGTACAAAACGGAAGACCCATCTTCTGATAGCAACGGTGCAGAAGAACCTGCTATACCCAATGAGGAACGCTTTATTACACGTGAGGAAGCCTCCCGACTTCTTCATGTGGATTTGAGTACTTTGTGGCGGTGGAACAAGACAAAGGTTTTATGCGCAAGAAAAGTAGGCCCCCGCAGGGTGATGTACAACTATGCAGAGGTTCTGTCTCTATTGAACGAATCCAAATAATACAGCTATGGAAAAGGAAATCAAGGGCTTTATGCTGTTTACAGACCAAAAGGAGGCCATCTGCTGTTTGGACGATGCAGAGGCAGGAATCCTCTTCAAGGCTCTTTATGGCTATGCTGCCAATGGGGTAAGACCAACGTTTGAGGACAAGGCTTTGATGTCCCTCTTTTGCATGCTTCGTATTCAGATTGATCGTAGCCAAAGCTCATACGAGAAGAGATGTCGGGCGAATAGGGCCAATGCCCTGAAACGTCAGGCGTCTCGACTGGTTACAAGTAAGGTAGAGAACCAAATACAACCATCGTCGGCCATCGTTAGCGATGGCAATCCGTCGCAGGATAAGAATAAGACTAAGAGTAAGGATATGAATAACATTGATGAAGAAGCTGTAACTTCTGTCATCAATGTTGGTGATATGATGGACTCGTTTGAGATGATATGGAAGATGTATGGTAAGCCTGTGGGAAATATTTTGGCCTTGAGGGAAAAGTGGATGCAGCTAACTGATGATGACAGGACGAAAATCATGCAGTATGTCCCGCAGTATGTAGCTTCCCGCCCAGAAGTGCAATACCGCAAGAACTTTGAGAACTTTCTCTCCCAAAGAATATGGGAAACCGAGCCTATCCGAAATGCTAACATAAAAGTGGGTATTGTGCTGCAAGACAATGCCCCCAATAAATACCAAAACGATGAATCATGGTAACAATGAATATAGATACTTTTAATGCGACAGTGGAAAGGTTACGCAATACGGGATTCAGCCCGGATGCCTCAAACGTGTATTTCCATATCCCAGAGGCAAAGCAGGCATTGGCTATTGGATTAAAACGTTTTGTTGCAAATCCACAATGGCTGCCGGAATACGATTTGATAGCAGATTGGCTGTCAGATAATCATGGCAGAGGATTGCTTTGTATTGGCCATGTAGGACGTGGAAAAACGGTAATCTGTGCTAAAATTCTTCCAGTGATCCTCAATTACTACTGCCATCTAATAGTTAATGTGGCAGATGCCACCGAATTCAACGTAAAACATGAGGAGTTGAAACAACGCCATATCCTTTGCATTGATGATGTAGGCGTGGAAAATGAGGCTATCAGGTATGGTGAACGGAAAGTGCCATTTGCAGAATTGGTTGACTTGGCAGAGAAGAAAGGGAAGTTATTGCTGATTACTACCAATCTCACTACGGCAGAACTGTCGGCAAAGTATGGTGCAAGGACGCTCGACCGCTTAAAAGCTATTACACATGTCGTGCACTTTGAGGGTGAAAGCCTACGTCGGTAAGTTACTAGAACGAGAATTCACAAGTCCGAGAGATAGTGAAATACCGATTTAGTGAAATAAAGATTAGTAAATCATTATTTTGTAAAATCACGATTTTTACATACTGAGGAGCATGTTACTCTTACAGAATTTGATTAGCAAGTTGTACTTTTGTGCGGACAAATCGTTTCTGGGAAACGCCCTATCCTGCAAAAGTGACTTGCCAGCGGTTCCTGCTGGAGGATAATGCTCGCAACTCGTATTATCAAAATCCATGGAAAAATGAGCGGCACAATATCGCCAAAAGGTAGACAAGATAAATAAAACAGATCAAACTCAGATTTGGACCATATTTGGTGTTATTAGAAAATACGATATATTCTTAAATTTCAAAGTATTTTTAATTCTATCTGAATATGATTTACGGTTACATTAGAGTAAGTAGTGACAAGCAAACTGTTGAAAACCAACGATTTGAAATTATTGCTGTCCGGTAAAACTTTATTAAACAAAATAATTTAGGGCTGACACTTCTCACGAGGTGTCAGCCCTTTTGGTTATCTTTGTTTTTACTAAAATAAAACATAACCATGAGCAAAGATAGTCATTTTACCGGACAGCCGGTCTATAGTCAAGTATTAAAGTTACTCGACAAGGAGAAAATTCTTCAAATAAGCCGCGAAACGAAAGGAAGCGAGGCTTATGTGAAGCGTTTTGACGGTTACCAACATCTTGTCGTAATGTTGTTCGGCATCCTCAAACACTTTGATTCTCTGCGCGAACTTGAGATAGGCATGAAGGCGGAGGCTCACAAGCTCGCACACCTCGGAATGAGCTATTTGGTTCGTCGCAGCACGCTTGCTGAGGCCAATATACGCCGTCCTCAGGAGTTCTTTGCAAGTGTCTATGCATATCTACTGGAGAAGTATGCCAAGTTTTTAGCGGACAGCCGCCCTGCCAAGAGTTATAAGGGGCAGACGCACGAGCCTAAAGACTGGGAGAAGCTGCTTTACATGATGGATTCCACCACAATAACGCTCTTCGACAACATACTCAAAGGGGTTGGGCGGCATCCGAAATCAGGCAAGAAGAAAGGTGGCATGAAAGTGCATACGGTTATGAAGTATCATGTCGGCGTGCCGATGGTGGTGCAGCTCACATCCGCCGCTAAACACGACCATTACCTGCTAAAAGAGGTGCATCTGCCAAAAGACTCCACTTTGGCAATGGATCGTGGTTATGTCGACATAGCACAATTCCAACGTCTTACAGAAGAAGGCGTTTGCTACGTGACAAAAATGAAGAAAAACCTTAAGTATGAGGTACTTGCATCCGTTACGTATGTCAATGCAGAGGGCCTCGTAACGCATATTGATCAGAAAGTGCTTTTTACAAGAGGAGAGCTCACCCACGAGACACAAAGGGTGGAGATATTTTACGAGACAAAGAGACCTGTTGTACTATTGACCAACAACTTTGACTTTACTGTTGAGGACATTGCTGAAATCTACCGCCTAAGATGGGCTATCGAGTCGTTGTACAAACAGCTTAAACAGAACTTCCCGCTTCATTTCTTCTATGGGGACAGCGTCAATGCCATACAAATACAGACATGGGGTAGTCTTGATTGCGAATTTGCTGATAACAGTCCTGTCAAGAAGCATCAAGAGGCATTGTGCATTTTCGCAAGTTGTTACCATGGTACGGCTTATGCTTATGTACTACGTCGATTTTATCGCATTTATGGAAAATCCCGAAAAAACTTGGAATGATTTCCTTGCAAAGGAGATGCAAAAAGCGCCGCCAGAACCAAGTCTTTTCGATTAAGAGGGGGCTTACTTTTGAAAAAATAAACCCCGAAGTGCAATTTTACTGGGCTTCGGGGAGGATATTTATGCTCTTTTGAGTTTTACCGGACAGCAATAACTGCCATTGAATACTCTTAGGCGAATCTTATGCTCACCACCGTCCGCAAAGGTTATCGTGCCTGGATGCTGTAGGCTGGATGTAGAGGGGATTCCACCTTCAAAGGTCCACTCGTATTGACTTCCGCCCTTACTCTTATTGGTAATGGATACCACGCCCGGGGCAATGTCGTTGAGGGCGATTGAAAAATCTAAGTCTATAGTCATGGCGGAATCAACCCTTATGGTTTGCTGACTTGTTCTTTCCTCTACAGTATTCCTGACTCGCAAGATTATTTTGTGCTCACCTGCCTGTGTGAATATAACCTTACCCGGACTTTTGTCCGTAGAACTACCAGGCTGTCCTCCTTCAAATGTCCATTCATACTCATTTGCCCCATAACTCTTGTTTTTTAGTTGAATAGTTAGGGTCTACTAAATAATTCCAGGTTTTTATGGCAGTTATTTCCAATAAAATTACTTTAATCTGCCGAGTGGCAGCGTTCGGGTTCTAAACTTATTTTACCATACGCTTGACAACACGTCCATCAGAATACTGAATAATGTGAAGTCCTTTGTCATACTTGCTTATCTTTCTACCACATACGTCGAAGTGTACTTTATCTATGTTCGACTCATAGACAGACTGCTTCGCAATTCCAGAGGTTGTGATGTCAAAGATTTCGTACATTGTACCTAACGCTACTTTTTTTGAGGTAAAAGCATCTTTAAATTTGTCAATCAAGTTTTTTTCTACATAGACTTTAAGTTTTACGGCCTTAGGTGTAAATACATACTGGCCAAACTCAGGCATGGCTGAACCAGTAAACTGCACGACAGAAAGTTTTTTGTTGTTTTTGAATGCATAACTTCCTATTCCACCAATTGCCCCTTTGAAGTCAACAGTTTGCAACTCGACACAGTCGCTGAATGCCGACTCTCCGATAGAAAGATTAGAGGCAAGTGAAGTAAATTGCTCAAGTCCAGCATGCTCAAAAGCATATTTGCTTACGTTGGTGAGTCCTTCCGGAAGACTGATGTTCTTCAGGTTTTTGGCATAAGCAAAGGCATACTCGTCTATTTCTCCAACACTTCCAGGTATCTCAAACGAAGTCGCACTGCTGCCTGCAGGATACAGTTGTATTGATATTTTATCGGCATCGTAAAGCACTCCATTGCTGGCACAATAATAGTCATTATCTTCTGCCACCGTGTATGCCGTAACAGCAGTATTGTAAAAAGCTTTTTCCTCTATTTCGGACAATAATGATGGAAGTTCGGAAAGGGTAGCAAGCGAGGTGCAATTCTCAAAAGCTTGTGCACCTATTTTCTCCAACTGTGATGGAAAAGTCACCGAAGTAAGTGATTTGCATCCAGCAAAGGCACACTTGCTTATTTCCTTGAGCGAGTTGGGAAGTGCAATTGACGCTAATTTGCCACAATCCTTAAAGGCATTCTCCCTCATGATAGCAACGCTTTGCGGAATGACGCATTCAGTAAGCGAAGTGCAACCGCTGAAAGCGTTTTGCTCAATACTCTTTGTCGTTGTAGGCAATTTTAGTGTTATCAGTGCCTGGCATTGGTAGAACATGTAGGCACTCACCTCGTCATCATAGGCAGGTGCGTAGTATTTGGTAAACATACCTCTCTTTACCTGATAATAATTGCCACCGTTAGCAACAATTTTAGCCCCAGAGAGGTCAAGTGTGGAAAGTTTCCCCTCTGTAGGTTTCCCCTCTATGTCCCTGCCAGCCATCTCGCGAAGGCACAAGATATCGGCACCATTAATACTACCCGATATGGTAAGATCTGTAATGGAGAACTTTTCGGACGAGGTGATTTGTTTTGAAAGTTCACCGGGCTTTTCAACTTTTATTACTTTCTGCGCATGAGACACACTAAACACCAGTAACAACGCCAAGGTTGTTATGCTTTTTCTAATTGTTGAGATTTGCATGTTGTATTGTTATATTTAATTAATAATTTGAATACGTCTTTCTATTGCCAACAGTTATATAGGATAGATGGCAAACATATATTGAAAATTAGATGTATTATTTTTTCTCGTAAGGTATTAAAAATTTAAATCCACGCCCAGCAAGTACTACATGGTTCGCCCTGACTTCTTGGACGTATAATTTGCACTTGCCCTCTTTTAGAGAACTGAATTCGTCCGGATAGCGAAAACCGAGCTCAACATCAACATAGGTACCTTGCTGGGGATTTATGATAGCAGGCGTAATCTTGATGGTTTTCTTGGAGGCTGTTGGGTTGGCCTCATTAAATATCCATACACCCACACCTTTGCGATGTACCACCAACGTGTTGCGCATCAAAACGCTTAGACTTCTTGAAGTGGTGCTGTATACTCCCGACTCATCAGCCTCGCCCTTGCATCGCACTTCTACTTTTATTGTTTTGGTTTGATGATCCTGCCCTGTGATGTGGAGATAAGCGTCGCCCTCGCAATAGGTATCTATTTCTATGATGTTGGTCTTGGCGTTCCACTTAACCTTCTTCAGAACACGCATAGGGTCTTCCACGCTCATTTGTGCCATGCCGCCTCCACCATTGACGCTTACTGATCGGCTCTCATCCCGAGGGAACAATCGTATGACATCCTCGGTAGAGGTAATGTTGGGCACTGTAACATTTATATTCAACTTGCGACACTCATCGCCCGACCAAACAGAGGCATACGTTTCACCCTCCAATATACCTGTAACACGTAATGTATCTTCGTTGATGCTGACGGCAGCCAATTTTGAGTTGTTGACATTGCACTTGTATTTACCAGTCCCACCCTTTAAGATTAATATGCGTGTCGTGTGCGTAAACACATCAATAGATGATAAATTGTTATCCCCTATCAATATTTTAGACGGTTCTAAATCCGACTCATTGTGGCATGCGGTTAACGACATGCCAAGTATTATCACTGATAGCCAAATATATATATGCTTCATGTTGATTAGCTTATTTCACATTTAAGTTATATTCCAAGGTCCAAGCCTTGCCATCACTCTCAATGATGTCCACAACCAATATGTGTTTACCCGTTTTGTTGAAATCTAATTTATATCCGTCGACAGGGACGAAGGGAATGCCGTCAAGCGTATATTTAATTTGAGCGTTGACATCATACAAATCGTTGAAAAACAGCTCTATGCTTCGTGGGCAATCGCCATAGTTCTTGATTTGATAGATGTACGGAATGCGATTTTCATCCTCCCTGCCTGTCATCATTAATTCTGTGGTAATGTTTTTTTTAGTCACTTTCGACTTCTTTCCGTCAGGCATAATCGTCTGCACGCCTATTTCGTAAGTAGTGTTAGGCTGCAGTTTTTGCAAGATATAGTCGGTGGTGCTTATTGTAGACACCTGTCTTCCATTGAGCAAAATATTGTATTTGATGCCACTGCCTTGCACAGGATGCCACGACATAAAAATTTCGCGTTGTTGTGCAGAAACTTTCACATCATAAGGCTTCGGTACATCCTCGGTAATAGTGCTACTTTTTATTTTCTTAAAAACCACATCGTCAATCAATAGATAGTTATTGGCATCGGAATTTTCTTCTTTCATTTCAAAACAAAATCCCGCGCAATCCACTCCTTGCGGAGCAACAAAATCTATAGTTTTTTGTTTCCATTCAGTAGGGGATGCATCTGTGACCATATCCCTTGAAGTTCTCTTTGCAGTCGTTTTAACTTTGCGCTTTTCTTTGCACCATATCACGGTGGAAACACAATTGGCACGCTGTAACGTCCCTTTATACCAATAGGTAAGGCGATAAGTTGCTCCGCCCTCAATGTTCATATAATAATAGTTATTTGCTCGGTCAATTATAGATAGCGTATGCGGGATTGCTACTAACTTGACAGCGTGACTGCCACCATGCGATTGATTTGACTTTTCAATACTACCCACTGAAAAATACCAACACACAGGTTTCTCATAGATACCGGCGGTGCGCCACTCTTCAAACCCACCGTTCAATATCAAGTTGGGATGTGTTTGAGCTGTTACGTCTAACGTACAACATAGGAACGCCAACAATAATAATTTATATAAGTTCATAGTTTCCTTTTTTCTTTTAACGATTATTGCATATATGCTTATCATTTTATGCGCTGCTTGATTTGTGCTACAGTATAGGCAATGGATCCAGGGGTAGTGGAATCGCCTTCCAGTCGCTGCTTATCCCACAACCCAGAGTTTTGGGTAAGTGCATCTAAAAGCGTTTGTACCTCATCAAAGGTATATAATGGTTTACCTTCTGAATTCACGGCAAACTGCAACGAGAACACGGCACCATAGGCACGTGACAGGAATACCAAGGCATTGCTTATGTCCTCGTGTAAATTCGCATTTGTCACTTCGCCTGACAATAACTGTATGGCATGTACAGCGACCACTTTAGACAGTTCTTGCCTAATGGTATGAAGACATGTTCTCACCTCGTCAAACCTATACTCGGTCATGGCCAATCGTCCTGCCGCAAAGGCGTTGTAAAGTTTAATACGACTTCCCTTTAGCGCACTGCGTTCATTTTTTTGCACAATGGGCAACCAGTATTGGTAATAACCATAGGCCAAGTCCCAATGATGTTCCAGCTCTGTGTAATTATGTCCGTTTACCAGATTAGAAGCTGCCTGATCTTTCAAAAGCTGTTGGTCGCTGTATAACTCAGGGTTAAGGTGTACATTCAGGATTTTATCCAAATAAATGCTTCCCCTAATCATCTCATTGTACACTTCGGCCACGGCTACACCTTTGGCATTAACAAACGCTAAGTTTTCATCGCCAATATTATAGCCTAAATATCCTCCTTGGCCCATTTGTGCCTTGGTGTTGCGAATATCGGCAGGACGAGGGTAGCCATAACCACTCAATGCTCTCGACTCATCGAATAATTGTTGAAAGACTGCGAGGATGCGCTCCCTGTCAACACGGTGAACCATAGATGTAGCTATTTCATCAAATGGCGCTTTACCATACACTCCTTGCTTGAAATATTCGTTCATCCGCTCTTGCTGTACGAAACTTGATATACGAGCTTCTTTCATGAACGAGTGATATACAATATCAGCAGGCTCTTTTAACAGCTCACACTCTAATGTATTAACACTGCTTTCATCATTCCTGACAAACTTATATTCTGGGTCGGGCCATGTAGGCATGATGTACGATGACTCAATGGTTTCGTCTTGCCATGTTGTGCATGATGTTATGGAGGAACACAGTGTCAACCACAGCATGAGCATACAAAAAGGTTTGTTACGTTTATTCTTCATCATTTTATCCCTTTTTCTTTATGGCAATATGATATATCCACAAAATGGATTTTTAATTAAATTGATACCCTCTTCATTTTGAAATTGCTCTACATGTAAAGGACGCACAATGGTAAGTCCATCATTGGATACTGCCGAAATGGTGGCGCGCACAGATGAGTTGCTTGGACCTCCGCCCTTTACTTGCAAAAACATGGGGAAGCCTGACATGGCTTGAAAAGTAATTTTTTGCTCCTCTCCATTTTTAAGCAATTTTACCTCGCTATCATCAAAACCATAGCTTTTGGTGAAAATGGTTTTCAACGTCTTGTCAGCATCAATGTATCTGATAGTATAAGTTGAGGAAAGTTCACCATCAGGCACTAAGCTGCCTTGTAATTCCTTTTCAAAAAAAGAACAGATCAGGGTTACCGTATAAGTACGCTTCTCACCGCTAATCTCCACCCCCGGGTAGACGTAGCTATGCTCATTCATATCGATGCTTGCCAATTGCAAGGCTTGATCATCGTACGATATCATTGGCTTTTCTATTCCCTTAAATGGAAATAATTTGTCGTAGTCTTCATCGGCATCGTCGTTTACGGCAGGCGAACATGCTGAGAATAATATCATGGCAAAGGCAGAGAGTGTTATATATAATTTCATTTTCATACTGCTTGTTGTTATCTGTTTATATTTCATTGGTAGGAACGTCTTGAATAACCGCTTTTAAGCCTGTTATTTTTCCTTCTGGGTGCAAATGCTTACTTACTAACCTAATGCTTCTCCATTCGGGATGATACACTTCTACCAATTCGGCTTCGAAATGGTTGTCAACACGCTGAAAATCGGCAAACACCTGTTTGTTGTTCAATCGCAGACCTGCTCTAAAAGTAATACCTTTAGGCGTGCCACAATATCCAGAACCCAACACGGAAAATTCTTTAGGTGGATAGTCTGGGATAGGATTAGGTTTCGTCACCTCCATAAACAGATAATATCTCTGTTTCTCGGTAGTGGCCACGCGTCCACCGTTTCTGCCAAGATAGTAATCGCTCTGAAAATAAACACGGCCGCCTCTGTGTATATATAACTGTGGATTTTTCATTTGCTCAAACACTCGCCTGTTATCGTATGCTTGTTTTACTGCATCGGTAAACTCATGCACATCTTGCAAGGGCTTCATCAAAATATATTCGCATGCTGGCTTAAGGTACGAGGCTGTTTTGAATACCAGTAATCCGTCTTCATCACGTCCTTGGTATAACCAGTCGCATGCGCCTCCATAACTATCATTAACCAGCTTGTGTATATAGTTTGTGGTAAGAAAAGTAAGTTGGGTGCAACTGTTCGCCCCTATTTTGTATTCGCCCATTATGGAAGTAGTAACACTTTGGGGGTCAAAGTCGGCACGCATCTCTACTTTCCCATGTTGTAAAAAACGCATGGTAAAACAAACACCTCCATAACCATATCTGTCAGTACTGTATTGGTATTCGGCTTTTATTTTATCACTGATGTTAGAAAACAACAAAGAGTCTGTTTTAGGGAAATACATAACCAACCATCCAGCTTTGTTGTTAACCAGCTCAGTGTTCAACGCCTCAATGGCTTGCCTCTTGCGTTGGGTAGGCGTGTTCACAAATTCTCTATCTTCATCATGGCAGCTGTAGAAAACGCAACCAAGTATAGTGAGGAGTATATATGAAAGATACTTCATCTTATTTTGTATTTAGATATTTATTCAAGGTCCTGACACTTTTAAGTTGCAATGTGAGCAATTTAACGTGCCAGTTATTCCAAGCATACTGCTCGACAAACATTTTTTTTGCCATAAAATCATGATAGGCACGATCGGCCTCTTGTTCATAGCGTTTATTCACCTCGGGGTCAGAGTCTTCGTCTGGTGTACGTGCTTCATCTTCTGCTTGCTTAAGTCTTGCAGGTGTAGATGTCAAGATAACGCTTAACATCTCTGCCATGTCGTCCTCAGGATTTAGCATGGAAAGATAGGTATAGAATCCACGCTTGTTGGCATATCCCACTAACCCAATATCGTTGTTCGCACCATTTATCTCGGAGAGGAGTTGAGTGTCGGTGATATATTTTCCTTCACTGATGGCGGCAAATTTAGCTCTATTGTAGGGCATCTGCTCTAACACTCGTTTCATCATCTGGTGATATACGCTGCGAACAAGTCTATGAACTTTCTGCTTGTCGTTTGCATCAAAATCATTAACATGGTATATACTCATCTCTACCGGCTGTGACGCAATGTTGTACATGCGTTCAACACCATTTTTGTCTGGGTTTCCACCACCATATAATGTAATGCGTACTGGCAAACAGTAGTTAAGCAGGCTGCCTTTGCCTTCTATTTGAATATCCCTAAAGGTATCAAAGCATAAAGAGCTAATAGCGTTAAGAACTTGCTTTATGTTTGTAGTGTCAGGAGGATACACATAGACTCCTTTCTGACTATTATTTTTTTGCCACTGATATACCACCTCTGGACCATACACCTTGGTAAAATGCTGTTCTATCCATTGTGCCGTTTGCGTTTGAGTGGCATTGCTGTCCACAACACTGTCATCTGATAGCGTGTCATGTTGGCAAGACGTTGCCAGTAATGCCCATAGGCCTATATATGCTAAAAAATATTTCTGTATGTTCATTTTGTTGCGTTATAAATTACCTACCATGTTTTATCTAATGGGTTCTTTGCGTTCACGGGGATTAGGAGCCAGTCCTCTGTTTTGTGCTTCTATGGGAATTTGCAATACTTTTCGTGGGTCGTCTTTCTCTAAGGGGAAATAATATTTAGACTTTGTGTTACGCTTCACACTCAAATGAAACCTTCTAATGTCTAACCAGCGTAGCCCCTCAGCAAAAAACTCTTTTTGCCTGAAATCGGCAAACAACTTTACCAATGCAAGCTGTTTTAATGTCATGCCATAGAAGGGGGTGTATACATCATAATTATTCTCACTTGTACGCATATAAATATCCCTTTCAACAGTAGGCATAAAGCCAAACTTACCCTGCATATATTGCAGGTAATCATTAATGGCTTTATCATATTGTTTTAGCATCGCATAGGCTTCCATCCGATTAAGCAAAGCTTCGTCTGCAGTAAACAACACATTGCTCACGTAAATTCCTCGAGGTCTTAATCCAATGCTTTCAGTGGTAGACAATTCGTCAAACTTGGCGATATATTTACCACTTACTATAGGTGAAGGTGAATAAACAAAAGGATATGTACCGTCAAAAGTCATTTTGGAGAAATCGCCTCCACCTTCGATGCCCCTTTTATTGAATATTTCGTCAACAGTTTGTTTGGTAGCCCCATAACGATCTGTAGGCATTTGTCTCGCCCACCGAGACTCGGTGGTACAGATCAATAAGTTGGAAGCCTCATCGGGAGATGTGTAGCGTGTAAACAAACGCTGACGTTTAAACTCAAACTGCCGTGAATATCCTATCCAATTCCTTAGCATAGTTTTGGGGTCAGCACCTAACACATAATTAGCATATTCCACTACTTGTTGCCATTCACCTTTCATCAGATAAAAACGTGAGGCGAACGTGTAAGCCGCTTTTTTGTTGAAATGATATTTAGGTTGCTTATAATATCTGTCAGTGACCAAGGTGACACCACGCTTCAAGTCGCTTTCAATGCTGTCGTATACTTCGTTGACAGTACCTCTGTTATAATTTGTCAACGCATGTTTCTCGGGTTTGTTAACATAAGGTATACCAGGAGATTGCTCTGCATTGCCATAAGGCTCTGCCCAGATATTGACCAGCATGAAGTGGAGGTAAGCCCTTAACAAAAAAGCTTCGCCATATAGAGCCTTGACACGTTCAGTCTTAGGATATTTTTTGAGCAGCTCCAAAGCCTTGTTGGCCTGCGCAATCCCTTTATAACAACTATTCCAATAATTTAAGGGTGTGTCAATGTCTTCTTGGGTATCATCCTCCCAATAAAACATTTCTTCGTTCAGTTGTGTATGTGTGCCATTTGCTCTGATGTCTACATTATCAGTACGAGGCTCTAAAAAAGGAATGTAGCTTGCCTCTGGATAAGCTCCTGCAAGTAATTGGGCAATTCCTTCTTCATTGTCTATGTTTACATCAATGTCCGAATCGGGAATTTTGTCCAAATAGTCGTTACAGCCACATAGAGCTAAAGTGGCAAAAACTAAGACATATTTATATAGATAGTATTTCATATTAAAAGCCCACATTTAAAGTAAAAGTATATTGTCGAGGCGTAGGCAGTGAAACGCCTCCAGTTTGATAATATTCAGGATCTTGTCCATGTAGTTTGGAATCGGCATAAATCAATAGTGGATTTGTAACATTTAAGCGAACACTTCCACTTTTTAGGCCTACTGCTTTCATCCAACTTGGTTTTAAATAATAGGATAGAGCAATATTTTTTAGTCTGACAAAGCTTCCGTCGGCCACACGCAATTGCGAGTAGTTGTAGGTGTTGTATGCTTTTTCTATATTTTCCATTCCTATCACGTCTATTATCTCCTTCGAAGGCAGTGTGGGTACGTCAGTATGATATTCATCGCCAGGATTTAGCCAACGATTGAGATAATTTTTGGAAAATACATTCAAATCGGCAAACTGGGTGTCAAATGTTGGATTTAGCCTAATCTTGTTGCCTGCCTGCATGGTTATGAAGCAAGACAATTCCCAGTTGCGCCATTTCACGGTATTTGCCAGTCCGCCCATTATATTAGGCTCAATAGGACCGTGATACAATAAATAAGTTTTAGTGTATTGTGTATCGTTGAAGTCAGCTCCCACGATATCTTTCAACTCGTTTTGTGGTAATGGATATCGCCCAAAATTAAAGTTTGGCAGCCCATTTTTGTCCAATCGTTGGAAATTAAACGAGAACAGCGAGCCTTTAGGATAACCAACAACGTTGCCACGACCTCTACCTGCCACCATGTCAAATGCGTTTGGTGAATTGAGCATGCGGGTTATTTGTTGATGAATGGCACTGAATGTAAGATCTGTTGTCCATTTCCATGCGTTGGTATTCACGTTGATGGTATGCAATCCGAATTCAATACCACGAGCAACCATGTCGCCAAAGTTGGCGTATTTATAATATTGTCCACCAACTCCAGATGTGCGCACCAAGTCTATCAAATCGAATGTGTTGCGTTGGTATACATCTACTGTGGCCGAAATGCGATTTTTCAGGAACGCCACCTCTGCACCAATATTCAGCTCGTACATTTTTTCCCAGGTAAGATCTCTGTTTTCCAACGAAAGCAAATTTAATTTGTTTTCTCTGTCATTTAGATTTAACCTATGGACTATACCACCTCTATAGATAGCCGATGCATTAGCTGCCGCTTCGTTCATTTTGGCTGTTAATCCATAACTTATACGAAATGCTAATTTTGAAATGACATCATTACCTTGCATAAAATTCTCCTTATCCACGTTCCATTTTGCTCCAACATTCCATGTCGGCAACCATAAAGCAGTAGCCCCCTTTCCTGCTGCGTTAGAGCCTTCAATATTCACCACTGTATTAAAAATGTACTTGCCCTGATAGCCATAGGTGGCATTGCCTGAGAACGTTATGCCTCTTTCGTTTCTATTACGCAATGCAAAGTAAGGGGTGTTTTCTTGAAACATTTTCTCAAAAATACCAGGTGCGCTTTGCACCTCATTACCGCGTTGATAACTAATGCCATATCCTTGAAAAGAATTTGTAGTTTGCTGCAGAGTCCTTATTTCACCAAAAGCAAATCCTTTCAGGTCATGTGCTCCTATTTGCTTGTCGTAATCAACAGCTATGCGTGCCAGCATACTTTGCATGTTGGCATTGTTTAGGAAAAGTACACCACCTTGTTGTATGCCAGGTTTAGGCAGGAGTTCTGGATGATAGATGTCTTTTACAAGGTATATATTTTGTTTTGCTACCCATGGTGTTTCACAAGCACGGTAAGCTCCTATCATGTTGGATTTTTCACCTATTTCATGTCGTCTGCTTGTATGTGCTCTTCTGTATGAAAACATTGCTTTAAGGTTAAGAGCATCAGTAAACTTATAGGTCGCTTCGGTTTGCAACTTAAAGTCGACCACCTGTATTTTTAATTGATTGTTATCATACTCGTTCAATATGTTAAAAGGAGCCCAGTTATTACGATAATATTCGCGTTGCCCATGCTCATCATAGGGGCGAAGCGTTCGGCTTGTTCCTAAAGCGTATGCAAACGGGTTGATGTCAAAATCACGTTCAAATGCTCCCGATATGGTGTTCTTTTTCTGTGGCAAGGTGCCTGGCGCATTTTGCATGCGCATATTGGCCTGTAACGATAATTTGGCAGTAAGGCGGTTGTTGATGTAAAATGTGTTCTTAATGTTGGTTGTCAGTCGCTGTACCTGATCGGCAATAGTCCAACCAGCATCGTGATAATAGCCTATTGAGGCATAAGATGCTACATTCTTTCCACCTGCCGACAAACTTACTGTATGGTTTGTCATCAGGTTGTTTGTAAACAAAAGCCTAAACCAATCCGTATTGGCATATTCTCTTTGTCGTAAGAAGTTTTGTCGGGCTTCATAAGTGTTTGGCAATATCCAGTTGTGTGATTTGTCATCATAAGTGGTGAGCTGTTTGTACATTTGATGATAAACCCCGCCTCTACGTCCATATAACGATGTAGCTGGATCAAAATATCCTTTCTCTTGCATTTCCTGATACAGAGCCATCGTCTCTTGAGAGTTCAGCAAGTCGAAGTGACTGTAATCTGGACGTGGGCGCCATGTGTTTTCTGTTGAATAATTAATTTGCAATGGCGTTTCCCTTTTACCACTTTTTGTCGTAATGACAATAACGCCATTGGCAGCCCGTGCGCCGTATACTGATGTGGCTGAGGCATCTTTTAGTACTTGAATGTCTTGTATGTCAGCAGGATTTAGCCCAGCAACTGCCGAACTAATGAGCGTAACGGCATCACCAGACGCCAAGGCTTCAGGAGAAACATGTACCATGTCCTCGTAAACAGCACCGTCGATTACCCACAATGGCTGAACATTTCCCATGATGGAAGCACCCCCACGAATATTGATGCGTGGTGCAGCACCAAATGTTCCGGATATGTTTTGAATGGACAATCCAGGCACGCGACCCTCCAGCATACGCGAAACATCGCCAATACCTTCAAGTTTGATGTCGGTCATTTTCACAGCTGTGGCAGCACCCGTGTAAACACGGTTTCTTATGTTTTGGTATCCTGTTACGACAACTTCGTCAATCATGCTGCTATTACTCTGCAACTCTATTTTTAAGGATGTTGCCTTAATACTTCCCCTATAGTCATGCATGCCTATAAACGAGACAGTAATGGTTTGCCCCTTGGTGCCCTCTATCTTAAAATTACCATCTATGTCCGTAACCGTCTTTTGCTTGTTTTCTACAATACCAACAACTGCCCCTACAATGGGTTCACCTTGTGTATCTGTAACAGAGCCTGTTATCCACCCATTTTCTTGTGCCATGAGCCTTGGTAAAGTGCATAGCATGATCAATAGGCATAGCATTCTTTTGATAGCTATGGATTGTATATATACAGATTTTCTCATTTTCATATTATATATTATTAGCGATATGCCATTTTATCAAAGTTTCCACTGTATCCCCCCATAAATACCAAAAGGTAAGCCTGCTCTGACACCAGATGGGTGCCGTGAAACCATATACACTTTGTTGGTAAGGTTGACCATGTTCATAGTAAGGTCTACATTTTTAATTACATGCACCTTGGTGGTAACATCTATAATAAAGTTGGCTGGAATTTTTTCGCGTTGAGCTATCTTGCCTTGTCCCGGAACCGTACGCATGTTGCCATTGTATCGCATGTTAAAGTTTATGTCAGCCCATTTGCTTTCCACACCTATCTGACCATTAAGTGCATGACGAAAGATATAAGGGATTTCATCGCCATATAAAACATGTCCCCACGATGCACTTGTAAACGAGTTTTTCATCTTTGTATCTGTAAAGGTATAAGATAGTTGCATGGGAAGTTGGATTTTCCAATGGGTAGGTAATGGCTGGCATTGTAAAAGCAGTTCTACACCTCGTACCAATGCCCGTCCTACGTTAAACTGGTCTAAGGTGCCTAATCCGCCTTGTGCGGCAAGGTCGCTGCCCAACATGTTTGAATAGTTGTTGTTGAAACCTATCAGTTCTCCTTTGAACCATTGATTAGCATAGCGCAAACCAGCCTCTATATTGATACTGCTCTCGGCTTTTTGTCCAAGGGAAGCACTGGGCGGTGCAAAACCTTTATGTATTCCTGAGAATAATGACAGCTGGGGCATCAACTTACAGTTGATCCCTATTCCTGGCATAATTGCTCTTGCACTATTTGGCACTTCTATACGCACCATACCCGTACGTCGCCAATCAGCTTTAGTATAATCGCGATTTAATAGCTTTACATCTTCATAACGCATTCCTGCAGTAAGGGTAAACATACCTTTTGCCCATTTTGCCAAAGTATAAGCCGATAAGGCATGCGCTGTAGTAATGCGGTTGGCCTGACTGCCTGGGAGTCCTCTTGAAAAAAGCTCCATGCGACCATTATTCATAGAGTATCCATCGTCCTGCTGGTAGCGATCCTCGCTGTCGGCATGGTAACGCATGCCAGCCTCTGCAGTGAAGTATCCACCGTATAGCATTGTTTTATATTCCCCTTTTATCTGAATACCACGCGAATGGTACTTACGGTGGTTAGCACGCAGCATTAGTGCCTCTCCTATATAGTTAGCCTTACCTGAAACAATATCGAAGTACGATTGATTGGTCATAGGGTCGGCAAGTACATCGCCTATCGAACGACGTTCAGCCTTGGTGTAGCCGGTACGCACCTCGTTAAGCTTGTACCAGTTTCTGAAAAAATAATTGTAATAGGCTTGCGTGGTTATATCCCATGAGCGAACACCTTTCATGATGTATGTAGCAGAAAACTGGGAGTGGCGTGTCACCAAATTATCTTTTTGCGCTCCTGCATATCTAAAATATGGTTTAGCGTTAAAGTCCTGATCAGTAAGCCCAAGATATGTTTCGTCGGAAGTTTCGTTAGCAAATCCATACTTTAATTCTAATCTGTGATTTATGCCATCTTCTTTGTTTGTGCGTACCATCCACTTAGCTATTACGTCATTGCGCTTAAATCCTGTACGCTCGTCGGCGTCATCATGTCTGAAACCGCGAGCCTGATAGCGCAAATATTCTATGAGAAAGCCCGTATGCTTAAAGCTTTTACCTATAGCCGTTTGTAGTTTTAGACTACCAAAACTACCTGCCGACATGCTGCACTTTATTAATCGGTCCTGCGGGATGGGGGTTGACACTAAGTTAATGGCACCTCCTGTTGTAAATGGCCCATATTGTACCTGACTGCTACCCTTTAATACTTCTATGGCATACATACGTGCCGCATTAGGAAAGTAATAGGCTGCAGGGGCTGCGTATGGTGCAGGAGCAGCCAATATACCATCTTCCATTAGCGTGATACGTTCACTACGCTCAGCTTGTGTTCCGCGTAAACTGATATTGGGGCGCAATCCAAAACCATCTTCTTCATAAATATTTACGCCAGGTACACTTTTCAGCATACGATTTATATCGGTATAATCAAATTTTCCCAATTCTTTGGGTGAAAGGTAATAAGCCGAGCCAGTACGGTTACGTGCTTCAAACTGACTGCCTAACATCTGGTTGGCTCTTACTACTACTTCATTAATCTGATGTAAAGAGTCGGTCATGGCATTAGACGTTTTAGGTGTGCCTTCGTTTTTTTGGGCATACCCAATCCATGGAGTCAGTGTGACAAGCAGCAGAGACAGCATTTTTATTTTAACATACATGTGGGGATAAATCTAAACTTTTATTATACTAATTTTCCTCTTCAAATACCTGTATATAAATGATATGTGAGATTTATTTCTTATATTGGGTATTTTCGGATGCAAAATTACAATGTTAAAAAATATCACGCAATACCTATTATTGGGTATTTTTTGTATATAAAGTTGCTGTCATCCTCTCTTAGGAAGATCTTGGACTTCAGATCGTATTCTTGCACATGGTTTTAGAGGTTCCAATAATATTCTTATCACATCTAACTTATTCGTTTTCCTTGATATATAGAAAAACCCAATTTTTTTACGAAAGAATCAACTATCAAACTATCAAATCTAAATCTGCAATTTTAGGAAATTTATAAATAACGTGAGTTCGACGAATTATAAGTGTCTATAAATTTGGTGATTAGCAAAATTTGTTGTAACTTTAAGGTGGTGATTTATAAACAATTACAAACAAAAAATTGCTATGATCACCGAGGACAAAGTTACTGAAATGTTTTGTATGGCAGATGATTTCTGCAAGTTTTTTGATGCAATGGTGGCAAAATATACGCTAAAGCCTACAGGAAAATGAAAGTATCATCGAGATTCCACGATGTCAAAGGCAGAAGTCATGCTAATAATGATTCTTTTTCACGACTCTGGTTATCGCTGCTTTAAACATTTCTATCTTGAAAAAGTATGTAAGCATCTGCGTCATTTGTTTCCTAAAGTTGTCTCATACAACCGTATGGTAGAATTGGAAAAGGAGGTTGCCATTACGCTTGCTTTGTTTATCAAGAAAGTCTTGTTGGAAAAATGCACGGGCATAAGTTTTGTTGACAGCACATCACTGCGTGTCTGCAAGAACCAAAGAATACATATTCATAAGGTTTTCAAAGGTATAGCCCAAAGAGGAAAATGCTCCATGGGTAGGTTCTTCGGTTTCAAATTACATTTGATTTGTAATGAGAAAGGAGAACTTCTCAACTTTATGATAACACCGGGAGATGTTGATGATCGTAAGCCATTGGAGTACAAAGCATTTGTAGATTTCATATATGGCAAGCTGGTAGGAGACAAGGGGTACATCGGCAAGAATCTCTTCCAAAGGCTGTTTGTAGATGGAATACAACTTATTACCAAGCTGAAAAGCAGCATGAAAGGAGCTTTGATGAGCGTTTCTGACAGACACTTACTCAGAAAAAGAGCCATTATAGAAACTGTGAATGATGAGCTTAAGAATATTGCACAAGTGGAGCATTCCAGACATAGATGCTTTGACAATTTTATCGTCAATTTATTAGGCGCTATTGCAGGCTATTGCCTGTTCCCCAAGAAGCCGTGTATCAATGTACAAAGGACTATTGACACACAGCTTGCTCTGTTCTAAATTCGTCGAACTCACGTTAAAATAGGAAAAACAAAGGACAAATAGATAATGGATAATTAGAATTGCATGTATTCTGTGATATCCCGTGTTCGCAATGTGTTCGCAAGCAAAAGAAAAAGGAGTTGCGCTAATGGCGTAACTCCTTGATTTTCAATGTGGACCAGCCTGGGCTTGAACCAGGGACCTCCAGATTATGAGTCTGTTGCTCTAACCAACTGAGCTACAAGTCCGACTTATTGCAGAAAGCGAATAAGTTTATGGCTGCAAAGGTAAAAAATAAAATTGATAATCGGAGGAAGATATGAGAAAAACTTTTATTTAACGCATTTTTTCACAAAAACCTCATCCAGACACTGCATGGCAGGAACTACAGAAAAAGACGCCACGGAGGCTAGCCTGCCAGTTTGATACCAATCAATACCATGATCATTCCGAGGCAAACACTCCCTCCCACATACAGAACGGCATACGAAAGGTGACCTTGTTGTACGAGAAACAAACTCTCATGAGAGAAAGTGGAAAAGGTGGTAAAGCCTCCACAAAAACCTGTTATCAAGAGTAGTTTGAGATGGCTGTTACCAAGTATGTTCTGGTCGACCAGGCCATAGAGGATTCCAATGACCAGACAACCCAAAAGATTGACTACAAACGTACCATAGGGAAAGGCATTGGGTAGCCAATCTTGTATGACTTTAGACGTAAGATACCTCATGGCCGAACCCACAGCTCCACCCATGGCTACCATCAACATACTGCGTAGAAAATTCATGGTGCAAAGATATGAAATCATTTTGAATGTCCCTTCACGGGCAAAGACAAATATCATTGGGTAGATTCAACTTCAAATGGTTTTTAGGTTGATAATTTGTCTGGTTTAGTCAAAAATACTAACTTTGTAAAGTAAGACTGACATCACCAACCGATGTCAAGAATGCCTGGCAATCATCAAAGAAGCAAAAAATACACTGAACCCATAAATCACGAGATATGAACCAGAAGATATTTAGAATGTTCCTCATCGGATGCGTGGTGGCATGCCTCGCCGCTTGCAGCGACACTTTTGAGGAAGGCGACCCTACACCACCAGAGATTTCTGTAGCCGAGGAGGTAACAACAGACCAGCTCACATTTTCGTTTGACGTAATCAAATGCAAGGGCAAGTTCACAGTAGAAAGTGCGGATACCCAATCACCTACTGCACCCAAAATCACCATCAAAGACCACCATGTGACAGTAGAACTCATCGCTGACTATACCTTTCTGAAGGTTACGGACGAGAGTGGATTGTCACAACACATCAAAATACAATCCACACACCCTGACTTAACTCCCACTATCTACGACCTGCACCAATCGTATGGGGTGAGACAGAGATATCCAAGCCTCAAGTTCGGAACAGGAAAGATAAAGATACTGCGTGACACCCAGGAAAATGGTGTGGCCAAAGTTGGCATCGACCCAGATGGCGTGCTGGTCATCGAAAGCATCAAGCCGGGAAGACATTCATTCCAGCTCGCCGATACCCGAGGTGTCGTCCGCTACGTCAACGTGAGCGTCAACAAAGGCTGGGACGTTACTGGTAGTACACTTGATGTAGAATGTCAACAAGGTGAACTGCTGAATTTCTTAATCAAATATGGTAACGGTGGATGGAAACTGGTGTCGGCAGCTGTTGAAACACCTTTCAACGTCCTGATACCAAAAGGAACAAATGACGACAGCACTTATCTATACGATTGGCTACAACTAGGAATTCCAAAGGATGCCTCAGGACAATTAATCTACAAACTTGAGAACAGCGATGGCCTGCATGTTACCATCACCGTGAGTGTGAAAGAAAGTTAGACAGGTACCAATTAGTCCTGATTCTTCACATACTATTAGACTCACTATTCAGGCCTTCCAAGCAGACCATGGAAATATATGACAAATTATACTTGAAACATGAACCATTCAAGAAAATAAAAAAAAATATAGGGCACAAAGTCCATCATCAATATGCTGAAACGGCGACAGCAAAGGGATTGTAAAAAATAAGGAGTGAAACTTGGAATAGAGCCTTTTTATAGCCAAGGGATTCCATATTGTAATACAAAACTGTCCGACAAAAAAGAATCTTCTGATTGAGATATCATTCCATTTTTCTCTAAATGCTTTAGATAATTAATTCGGACACTCGGATTTTCCAATTCTTCTCTTCGTTTTTTACTCATGAGCAAAAAGTCTTTATCCTTTTCCAAACCAAGATAGTTTCTCCCCAATAGATTTGCAGCAATACCCGTAGTACCACTACCACTAAACGGATCGAGAATCCACGAATTAGGCTCAGAGCTCGCCTGAATAATTCTAGCCAATACACCCAAAGGCTTCTGAGTAGGATGCTTACCGCACGATTTTTCCCACTTTCCTATAGAAGGTAGTTGCCACACGTCAGTCATCTGTTTGTCGCCATTCAACTTTTTCATCAAGGCATAATTAAAATAATGGGGTACCTTAGGAGATTTGCGAGCCCAAATAATAAACTCTGTTGAGAATGTAAAGTAACGGCAAGAAATGTTGGGCGGCGGATTTGTTTTCGCCCATGTAATGATATTCAACACCTTGAAGCCCAATTTTAACAATTGCTGCTGCACACTGAAAATATTATGGTGAGTTCCAGAAATCCAGATGGTAGCATTGTCTTTCATGTGTTCACGGACAGCCGTCAACCAACGCAAATTAAATGCATCTAACTCTTCAGAAGTAACAGGCTTGTCCCAATCTCCCTTATTCACACACACTACTTTTCCACTTTGGTAGCTAATGCCTCCTCCAGATAAGAAGTAAGGAGGATCTGCAAAAACCATATCGAAGCCAAACTTAAACTTCGATAGCGTTTCAACACAATCTCCTTGAATAAGAGTAAAATCCTTTGATGAAGACTTGTAATATGAGGGTATCATTTTGAACAAGTTTTTGGTGCTTATCTAATGCAATTATTCTAACTGTTCCGATGAATCATTATCAAGTTTACAGCTATATGAAAGCTATGTTCACAGTTGATGCTCCTTGCTTTTTACAAGACCAATAAATTCGTCTATACTGGTTAAATTATAAATGTGGGGAATAATGTTGTAGGCTTCTTGAAGTTTATTTTTTGCACTCTTCCAACCAAGTCCGTCAGTAATCCACACAAACTCAAATCCTGAAACAGAGTTTACCTTTGGTGCGATATCTGAATATGAACGCGCAACTTCATTGAGTTTCGAACCTCCCCCACTATAAAAGTTAACCTCTATAAGATAAATTGTGTTCTGTGTCTCTACAACGAAATCAAAACGTTTTTCGTCATCTCCTAAAACAGTTTTAATTTCGCTCCATGTGGCAGATTTGACTTCTCTTTTATAAGCGATATGGTTTTCATCAAAAATTCTTGATACCATATTTTCCATTATATATCCACTTCTATTCTTACGAGCATTACTATCAAGACCTGTCTCTATACCAAAAACATAATCAACAAGATTTTTAATTTTTCCATTTGTAAGGATGTCCGCAAGTCCAGTGGTCTCCAAGTATTCAACAACTCCATCAACGCTTTCAAAAAATCTATTCAGGACTGTGGTTTCGCCCTTGGAATTAAGAACTTTCTTCTGCCCTCCACCTCGCACTGCAATAAGAACATCCATGATACTAAAGGCTGTTTTGTCACGAAGCCAAATAGTCTCTACACTCTTGCGAAGGTTTGTAGAACCTATAAGACTATTCAAAATACAAAGGCTTAACTTTATGTCTTCGACATTCTTCGAGATTTTCCCAAAATTGCAGAAGAAATCCAATGTTTGATTTGTCTCTTGCAATTGAGACATAAATATTTCAAAATTAGTTTTCATTTCTATCTCACATTTTAATCAAACCATACGTGTCAATACATTTTCTTCTGAAATAGCAACAGGAGTAAATAGCAAATTTTCTCTCACTGCATTTGCTTTGGTTGCCCGATAATTTCGCATCAATATTTCTGTTAGCTTACCCCTCTTTTGTGGATTAGAATTAACGCTTCGCGAAGCCCATAAACGTTCTATATGATACGAACTATAAAGCTGATCAAAGAAATTGTCGCTTTCATTTTTTCCCTTACCGTCAGAATTGCTAAGCATCAACTTATAACCTGCCTTATGAATTTTGTCACAGTAGTTTTTCAATCTTATCTGCGAATTATCATTAAAAGCCTCTTTTGTATAATCATTGAAACTTGACGTATCACTTAATGGGCGATATGGCGGATCAAAATAAAAAAGCGTATTACCATGTGCATAATCAAAAGTTGATTCAAAGTCACCATTAAGGATTTCCACTCCTTGCAACAATTTACTATCCAAACGAATGGTCTCGGCATCACAAATGGTTGGGTTTGTATATTTTCCAAAGGGAACATTAAACTTACCTTTTTTATTTACGCGATACAATCCATTAAAACAGGTTTTATTAAGAAATATAAATAGTGTAGTATTTTCAACAATGTCCATGCTTTTTTCGTTGTAATGCTCGCGCACTTTCATAAAAAAAGATTTTCTTTCTTCTTCTGTTCCAAGGCTTTGATAGTTTCTTTCCATAGCTCGCAATGAGTCTATCAACTGTTCAGGCATGTCTCTCACCGCCTGATAGCATTTGCACAAATCTGAGTTGATGTCATTGATAACCGCACGCTCAATATTTGGATAACGTTGAAGCATAAAAAAAAGCATAGCCCCTCCACCTATAAAAGGTTCTATGTACGTTACATGAGCCCAACTGTCAAAATCAACAGGGAGTTGCTTATCTATTTGGTCTATCAATTGAGTTTTACCTCCAACCCATTTGATAAAAGGTTTTGCCTTTAGGGATTTACTTATCATATACTGTTTTTACAAGCGATCTTCCTTTCTGCAAAGAGTGATTAAATGCAAGGATAGTAGTCGTTATTTTTGGTTTGAAAGAAAATTAAAACCTTTTTATAGGGTGACACATCAAGCCTCTCACAGTTTTCAAGGAGCAATTGCGTGATACGCCTCTTACTCGTCTCAGATTAGCCTTGTCTAACATCTTTCGATCTCTCTTGCGAAAGTACATAAAAAACTCTGATTACCCAAATTTTACATTTGAATATACACAAATGTAGACCAAGTTTCACGCCTCAAATTATTTTACATCTTTTTTACATTCTCTCTACACCGTCATTCTTTCATAACCAATTCATAATCAGGAACTATCCACCAGCACGCCAATTTGTTGAATATTTTATCAAAAAATGGCCCCAAAAACGGCTCTTCAAAACTTTCAATCTAGAAAAAAACAATAGGCAAACGTACTGCAAACAAGCGGTTATTTGGTGCGTCATGTCGATTATTTACACAAAAAAGCGGGTTTTAAACGATAAAAGGCATCATTTTGCCTGCTTACCAACATGCCTTTGCCCCGCAAAAGCATACACATTAGGCACTTCAAGCAATGCTTTTGGCAGAAAAGCGCATGACTTTCGAGAGCCAATTATTGGTGAAAATTCGTAACGCTGTGCGTATTAATGAGATACAAAAGTAGCTCATGCTTGGCGTATTTGTGTCCAAGATCAAGGTTGTTCGCAAATACGCCAAGGAGAGAAGGGTATGCTGTCAAGAAAATTCTTTATGTCTGATTGGCAGTCACTCCACATCATCTACAAAACAGATAGGACAAATTTTAGCGCATCCAGTTTGTTAATAAAGCGTAAAAAAAGAACCTACTTTATGATTGATAGATAAAAGTATGAAAAGTATTTTATAAATTTGTCAAACACCTTAAATTCTATTATATTGTTATATGTTAGGAGCCATCATCGGCGACATTGTAGGTTCGCCATACGAATTTGAGCAATCTGCGCCAAAAGCAGGTTTTACCCTCTTTGCGGAAGAATGCAGTTACACCGACGACACCATCTGTACGGTGGCCATAGCCGATGCCATACTCCGGATGCGCCCTTATCAAGAGTCGCTCCTCGACTGGTGTCACCGCTATCCCAACCCCATGAACGGGTATGGCAACATGTATCAAACTTGGCTACAAGAGAAGAACCCACTCCCACAAAGTTCGTTTGGCAATGGCGCAGCCATGCGCGTTAGTCCGATAGGATGGCTCTTCGACGACTTTCACGACGTGCTTCGCGAAAGCAAACGCTGCACCGAGGTAAGCCATTGCCACAGCGAAGGCATCAGGGGAGCGCAGTGCATCGCCACGCTGGTGTATTGGCTACGCACCTGTCGCATCACGAAAGACGAAATAGAAAGCGCCGTCAAAAGCAAATTCGGGTATGACATTCCACCCTTGAAAGACATCTACAGAATAGGCAGTCAGGGACACTTTGACAGCACATGTCAAGAAACGGTTCCATGGGCCATCCGCTGTTTCTTGGAAAGTGAGAGCTTTGAAGACGCCATTCGAATTGCCGTTGGGGCTGGTGGCGATACCGACACCAAGGCTGCCATCTGCGGGAGCATTGCCGAGGCATATTATGAAGTGCCGGAAGAACTGATTGAACAGGCTTACGAATACCTGCCCAGCGACATGCTACGCGTCATTGATCGTTTCTACGATCACGTGGGAAGGAGGATCGATTCGTAGCATCACGCAGCATAACCCACAAACAACAACGACACGGCCACCCATCGATCTTCATACGATAGGTGGCCGTTTCGATTGATGTTGAATTTACAATCATGCTCCATGACCATGACAGACGGGCATCAGGCCTACGGATGTCATGATGGGACGCTTGCTATTTGTTGTTCTTCAAGAAGATGCGTGACGAATTGAGCACCGCCAATAGTGCCACACCCGAATCGGCAAACACGGCCATCCACAGGTTAGCCAGGCCCAACAAGCCCAACAGCATCACCAGAGCCTTGATGATGAGGGCCAGCCAGATGTTCTGATTGACGATTCGGCGCGTGTATTTACCGATACGGATGGCATCGGCCACCTTCGAAGGTTGATCGGTCTGGATGATGATATCGGCGGTTTCGATGGCCATGTCAGAACCCAAACCACCCATGGCAATGCCCACATCGCTCAGTGCCAGCACCGGTGCGTCGTTGATACCATCGCCCACAAAGGCCACTCGCTGACCCATGTGTTTGGCCTGCTCTATGTGTTTCACCTTGCCTTCGGGCAGCAAGTCACCGTAAGCCTTGCGTATGCCGAGGCTCGAAGCCACCTTTGAAACCAGCTCTTGACGATCGCCCGACAGCATCTCCACACGCACGGGCAGCGATTCAACAGCCTGTTTGGCATCATCTTTCACCTTGTCAGCCAGGATGATATGCCCCACATAGCGACCGAGATGGGCCACACAAACCACAGTTTCGGGAATATTGCGCAACGCATCAGGAAAGAACACGTTTTCACGTTCCAGCAGTTTCAGGTTGCCCACCAGCCACTCATCGGTCTGCAAGCCATGCCCGGCAATGTCTTTAGCATCGATCTTCTCGTCCGTCGGACAATAACGCACGATGGCTTTAGCGATGGGATGATTGCTCGACTTCTCGATAGCCGACACCGTTTTGAGTGCTTCCTCATCCAGTCCCTCCACACTTTGCACGGCAAATTCGCCCGTAGTGAGCGTGCCGGTCTTGTCGAACATCACCAAATCAACCTCGGTAATGGCATCCAGGTAGTTGCTCCCCTTGAACAGAATGCCCCGCTTGGAGGCCGAACCGATGCCGGCAAAATAGCCCAGCGGCACGCTGATGACCAGTGCACAGGGGCAAGAGATAACCAGGAAGACCAACGCACGGCGGAACCACTCGCTGAAAACGTAGGTAAAGTTGGCGTCGAACAAACTATATAGATAAGGTAGCAGAATGGTCAAGGCCGCCAGCATGACGACAATGGGGGTATAAATGCGGGCGAAGCGACGAATGAACAGTTCGGTAGGAGCCTTGCGATCGGCAGCATCTTCCACCATTTTCAAGATGCGCGAGATGGCTGATTGGCTTTCAGGACGGGTCACCTTGAGGCGTAAAACTTGGTCAACGGCTATCATGCCCGCCATCACTTCCTCGCCTTTCTCCATCGTTCGGGGCATCGATTCGCCCGTCAGAGCTGCGGTGTTCAGTGAGGCTGAATCTGACAACAGCGTTCCATCAAGTGGCACTCGCTCGCCAGCCTTCACCTCTATCACATCGCCCACGGCCACTTCAGCGGGCTGTTTCTCCACGGTTGTGCCATCAACGACCACGCGAGCCAGGGTTGGTCTGAAAGCCACCAGCGCGCGAATGTTGTCTCTGGCACGGTCTACAGCACGGTCTTGCAACGCCTCACCAATGCAGTACAACAGCATCACGGCAACCGCTTCGGGATATTCACCGATGGCGAAAGCACCGATACAAGCTATCGTCATGAGCATGAACTCACTGAATACGTCGCCTTTCGCGGCGCATTCCCACGCTTCTTTCATCACCGGCAGGCCCACAAAGGCAAACGCAACAACGTACCATGCCAAGGATATCCATTGGTCATCGAGAATCGTTAACCCAATATATGGGGCTGCTATGCCCACAACAAGCATCACGCCCGACAGGATAATCTTCCACCAAGCCATCTGCTCTTCTTCATGAATGTCTTCCATATCTTTGTATATATTAAAATTTTACTGGTGCAAAAGTACGAAAAAGAAGATGCAACCGGGTTGCAAAGTACACCTTGCATCAAGGAAAAGAGCCACTTGTCACACGCCATTCTTTGTCTCGGCATGCGTTAAATAACATCTGTTGCAAGCATTATCAATTAAAAATGATTATCTTTGCATAAGATAGGCGGCACCTCAACAAAACAAACAAGTTTGCTTTGTATTCGGTTTGCACTATCTTTGCATAAATTAAAAACGACTGTCCCGACAAGTATGGAAGAAGATTTCGACATCAGAGATGAACGCATTTCATCGGCAGAAAAAGAGTTTGAGAATGCGTTGAGGCCCCTGAAATTCAACGATTTCAGCGGGCAGCCTAAGGTTGTGGAGAATCTTCAGATCTTCGTAGAGGCTGCCAAATACCGTGGCGAACCGCTCGATCACACCCTCTTGCACGGGCCTCCCGGACTGGGAAAGACCACCTTGAGCAACATTATTGCCAACGAACTGGGCGTAGGGTTCAAACTGACCAGCGGACCAGTGCTCGACAAACCAGGCGACTTGGCTGGCATCTTGACCTCGCTCGAGCCAAACGACGTGCTGTTCATTGATGAGATCCACCGTCTGTCGGCAGTAGTCGAAGAGTATCTGTACTCGGCCATGGAAGACTATCGCATCGACATCATGATCGACAAGGGCCCGTCGGCGCGCTCTATCCAAATAGACTTGAACCCGTTTACCTTGGTGGGAGCCACCACGAGAAGCGGACTGCTCACGGCACCGCTGCGTGCTCGTTTCGGCATCAACATGCACTTGGAGTACTATGCGCCCGAAACATTGCAGAAAATCATCAGGCGCAGCGCAAACATCCTAAACGTACCCATTGACGAGGACGCCGCTTACGAGATTGCACGCCGCTCCAGAGGAACGCCTCGTATCGCCAACGCACTGCTGAGAAGGGTGCGCGATTTCGCACAAGTCAAGGGAAATGGCAGCATCAACACCCGCATCGCACAGTTTGCCTTGCAGGCATTGAACATCGACCAATATGGCCTGGACGAGATAGACAACAAAATCTTGCTCACCATCATCGACAAGTTCCGGGGCGGTCCCGTAGGACTAAGCACCATTGCGACCGCCATTGGCGAAGATACGGGTACGGTGGAAGAGGTGTACGAGCCTTTCCTCATCATGGAAGGATTCATCAAGCGAACGCCAAGAGGGCGCATGGCCACTCATTTGGCCTACGAACATCTGGGCAGAGATCTTTACAAAGGCAACTTGATGGAACCCGGACTGTTTACTTAACGACAAGGAAGAAAACATGGACAGCAATCCCAGAATCGGCATTTTCGTAGGCAGTTTCGATCCCTACACCATCGGACACGACTCCATCGTGCGTCGCATCTTGCCCCTGTTTGACCGCTTGGTCATCGGTGTGGGTGTGAACATGCAAAAAAAATATAGATACAGCGAGGAAGAACGCATCAAGGCCATTGGCGATTTGTATGCCGATGAGCCGCGCATCAGCGTGAAGTCGTATCACGACTTGGCCGTGGATTTCGCCAAACGAGAGGGTGCCAAATATCTCATCAAAGGCGTACGATCGGTGAAAGACTTTGAGTACGAGCGCGAACAAGCCGACATCAATCGGCAAATCGGCGGCATCGACACAATCCTGCTCTTTGCCGACCCAGGGATGGCCAGCGTGAGTTCGTCCCTCGTGCGCGAGCTTTTACACTATGGTGCCGATGCATCCATGTTTCTTCCCCAACGAAAAACAGATCATACAAAATAGATCTAACAGACACACTCATGCGAGTGGAAACCGAAAAATGGTTTTTATATGATTACCTATAACACAGACGGCGTGAAGATGCCGAAGATTAAAAAGCGCGAAACATCCGCTTGGATCAAGGCCGTGGCAGCCACCTACGGACGCAAAATAGGAGAGGTGGGCTATATGTTCGTTGACGACGAGAAGATTCTGGAAGTGAACAACGAGTACTTGGGACACGACTATTACACCGATATCATCACCTTTGATTACGACGAGGGCGACATCATCAACGGTGACATCGTCATCAGTCTGGACACGGTGCGCACCAACGCAGAACGTTTCGGCAAGCCTTACGAGGAAGAACTCTATCGCGTGATTATCCATGGCATCCTGCATCTCTGCGGCATCAACGACAAAGGACCGGGCGAACGCGAGATTATGGAGGCTGCGGAAGATAAGGCTTTGGCCATGAGAAAGCAGAAAACGACATAAAATGAGCTATCAGGAGGTAGGCTACGGTCTCTCTCTTTGGCTTTTTGTAACGCAGGTAACAAATATAAAAGTTTTTCAGTACTTTTGCATAAGATAGGCGGCACCTCAATATAGAAAGTAAACTTTCTCTATTTTCGGTTTGCACTATCTTTGCATCAAACGGTAAATGAACATCATATAGCACATCATGATACGCAAATTTGATTTCCTCATTATAGGCGGCGGAGTAGCAGGCATGAGCTTTGCACTTAAAGTTGCCAACAGTGGGAAAGGTAAAGTGGCCTTGGTATGCAAGACTACGCTGGACGAAACCAACACGTCCAAAGCACAAGGTGGCATCGCTTCGGTGACCAATTTGAAGGTAGACAACTTCGACAAACACATCGAGGACACGATGATTGCAGGCGATTTCATCTCCGACCGCAAGGCGGTTGAACATGTTGTGCGCAACGCTCCCAAGGCCATTGACGACTTGGTGAAGTGGGGAGTCAACTTCGACAAGACCCCAGAAGGCCAATTCGACTTGCATCGGGAGGGCGGACACAGCGAATTCAGAATATTACACCACAAGGATGACACGGGCTTTGAAATTCAAAGAGGATTGATGGATGCCGTGAGAGCCAACAAGAATATCACCGTGTTGGAAAACCATTTCGCTGTTGAAATCATCACCCAGCACCATTTGGGCATTGAGGTGACGCGCAAAACGCCCGACATCGAGTGCTACGGCGCATACGTCTTGGATCCCGACACCCATAAGATAGACACCTTCTTGAGCCGCGTCACCTTGATGGCAACGGGCGGAACGGGCGCCGTGTATGCCACCACGTCCAATCCAAACATCGCCACGGGCGATGGCATTGCCATGGTTTATCGGGCCAAGGGAACGGTCAAGGACATGGAGTTCGTGCAGTTTCACCCCACGGTGCTTTACAATCCGGCCGAAACTCACCCCGCCTTTCTCATCACCGAGGCCATGCGAGGTTACGGTGGCGTGCTGCGTTTGCCCAATGGTGAGGAGTTTATGCAGAAGTACGACAAACGATTGTCACTGGCTCCGCGTGACATTGTGGCCCGCGCCATTGACAGAGAGATGAAGCTTCACGGCCTTAATCACGTTTGTTTGGACGTCACTCACAAAGATGCGGAGGAGACCAAAAAGCACTTTCCGCACATCTATGCCAAGTGTCTCACCATAGGTGTCGACATCACCAAGGAGTACATCCCCGTCTGTCCCAGCGCACATTACATGTGTGGAGGCATCAAGGTTGACCTCAACGGCGAGAGTTCCATACACCGGCTCTATGCAGTAGGCGAATGCTCATGCACCGGTTTGCATGGTGGAAACCGCTTGGCCAGCAACTCACTCATCGAGGCTGTGGTCTATGCTAAGTCGGCTGCCGAGCATGCCGTGCGTGTCATCGACGACTATCAGTTCAACGACAAGGTGCCAGAATGGAATGATGAAGGCACAATGAGCAACGAAGAGAAGGTGCTTATCGCCCAAGACGAGCGCGAAGTGGGACAAATCATGTCCAACTATGTGGGCATCGTGCGGAGCGACCTGCGCCTACATCGTGCTTGGAAACGCCTCGACCTGCTCTACGAGGAGACCGAAGAGCTGTTCAAACGCGTCAAAGCCACCAGAGATATCTGCGAGCTGCGCAACATCATCAACGTGGGTTACCTCATTACACGGCAGGCCATCGAGCGCAAAGAGAGCCGAGGACTGCACTATACGGTAGACTATCCCAAACATGCCTACGACCTCTGATAGGCACTTATACAATACATTATGATTAAACAAGAATGGAAGGAAAAAGGCTTTGTCAACGAGCCTATCCCAGAAGGAACAGACATCAAGGCTGAGATACGCCGGATGTGCAAAGAAAAGAATGCCATCATCATGGCGCACTATTACACAGAGAGCGACGTTCAAGACATCGCCGACTTCGTGGGAGACAGCTTGGCACTGGCGCAAAAGGCTGCCACCACTGATGCTGAGATTATCGTCATGTGCGGCGTTCACTTCATGGGCGAGACCAATAAGATACTCTGTCCCGACAAGAAAGTGCTGGTTCCCGACCTCAACGCCTCGTGTTCACTGGCCGAGAGTTGTCCGGCCGACGAGTTCAAGCAGTTTGTTGAGGCGCATCCCGACCACACCGTGATTAGTTATGTCAACACCACCGCTGCCACAAAGGCCGTCACCGACGTAGTGGTAACCAGCAGCAACGCACGCCAAATCGTTGAATCATTCCCCAAAGACACCCCGATTATCTTCGGTCCCGACGAGAATTTGGGCGGATACATCAACAGTCTGACCGGCCGTAACATGCTGCTTTGGAAGGGTGCCTGCCATGTGCACGAGAAGTTTTCGGTGGAAAAGATTCTCCAACTCAAGGCCGAACATCCCGGTGCCAAAATCTTAGCACACCCCGAATGCAAAGGACCTGTGGTTAAATTGGCCGACAAAGTGGGCAGCACGGCGGCCTTGTTGAAATACAGCATCACCGATGATGCGAAAGAATTTATCGTGGCCACCGAGAGCGGAATCCTGCATGAGATGCAGAAATCGGCTCCGCAGAAAACATTCATACCAGCTCCTCCCAACGACAGCACCTGCGCTTGCAACGAGTGCAACTACATGAAACTCATCAACATGCGCAAGCTATACAACTGTTTGAAGTATGAATGGCCCACCATAGAGGTTCCCGCTGACGTGGCCCGAAAGGCCATTCGCCCCATCAACCGCATGTTGGAGATATCCAAGAAGTTGGGACTCTGACCGTTTTTCACACGACTATATGCCAGTCAACTCATCATTTTTCATCATCACAAAATCAAGAAATCATGCTCTCCGTACAAGAATTGAACGACAAATTGTTTGACCTCGCCTTCAGTGAAGACATTGGTGACGGCGATCACACCACGCTGTGCTGCATCCCCGCCGATGCCATGGGCGAATGTAAGCTACTCATCAAAGAGGAAGGAATATTGGCTGGCGCAGACATAGCCCAAGAGGTGTTCCATCGTTTTGATCCCAACTTGGAGGTCGAGATACACATTCCGGATGGCTCGCACGTCCACCCTGGCGACATCGTGCTGACGGTTAAAGGGCGCGAGCGGAGCCTCTTGCAGACCGAGCGATTGGTGTTGAACATCCTGCAACGCATGAGCGGCATCGCCACCATGACGCACCGCTACCAGCAAGCCTTGATTGAGGCTGGCACAAAGACACGCGTGCTGGATACAAGAAAAACCACACCGGGCATGCGCATGCTCGAGAAAGAGGCGGTGAAGATAGGCGGGGGCATGAATCATCGTATCGGACTGTTCGACATGATTCTGCTCAAAGACAACCATATTGACTTTTGTGGGGGCGTTCGCAACGCCATCTCGCGTGCCAAGAAGTACTGCAAAGAGCATGGAAAGGACCTGAAGATAGAGTGTGAGGTGCGCAATTTCCAAGAGTTGGACGAGGCATTAGCCGAGGGATGCGACCGCATCATGTTCGACAACTTCACGCCCGAGCAGACCCGCCAGGCCGTAGAAAAGGTCAACGGACGCTGCGAAACCGAATCGAGTGGCGGCATCACGTTCGACACCATGATTCCATACGCCAAAGCGGGGGTTGACTTCATCTCCTTTGGCGCACTCACTCACAGCGTGAAGGGACTGGACATGAGCCTGAAAGCCGCTGGAAGTGACAAGCTCAAAATCTAACAAAACTGACTTGAAGCGCCAGCCTCAGCAGATTTTGAGCTGATGATTTGTATCTAAAAACACTGGTGGAAGCCGATTGGTTTCGCAGCTGATGAAATCAAATATCCCAGCTGTTGAAACCAAACACCTCAATTGCAGAAACCAAAGGGCGCAGCCGGTAAAATCAACGACCGCACCCTTTGATTTTCGATCTCAATCACTTTGACATCCAATCCACATGGCTTTTGCCTTTCAAAGTCAATGACTTTTCCACTCAATGGCATTGCCTTTGAAAGGCTTTTCTTAATATTTTGACTCATAATTCATTACACCCGCATTCAAGACAGTGTTGACGTGCGGCTGTGTTGGTTCATTTCTTTCGGACTCACATAACAGCCATTCACCTTTAAAGGCTCCAGATGCAAAGCGATGTGGGTATGCTCACCAAATTGCTCGCGCAACCGTTTTTCGATGCGGGTGGCCTTCTCATGCGCCTCATAGAGCGACATCTCGCCCGGCATTCGCACGTGCATCTCAATGGCTATCTTGTTACCAAGCCGGCGCGTGCGCAGGTTGTGGATGTCCGCCACACCCTCCTCCTCGGCCGCCAGTGCCACCATTTGCGCCTCAACGTCTTCGGGCAAACTACTCTCCAACAGTTCATTGGTGGCCTGAACAATTAGTCCGTAGGCCGCTTTCAAGATGAAGAAGCTCACGATGATGGCCGCGAGCGGGTCTAGTACCGCCCACTGCGCACCCAAGAGAATGGCGCCACCAATACCGAAGGCCGTTCCGATGGACGACAGGGCATCCGACCGATGGTGCCAGGCATTGGCCCGCACGGCCTGGGAGCCTACCTCGCGCCCTATCTTTTCGGTAAACCGATAGGCCCACTCCTTCAGCGCGATACTCACGATGGCCGCAATGAAGGCTATCATTCCCGGCGACTTCAGTTGCTCACCGTTGATGACAGCCCACGTTTTGGTTAAGCCGTTGTAGCAAATCATCGCCCCCACGCCCATCAAGGCTATGCCGATGAGGGCGGTGGCCAGCGTCTCGTATTTGCCATGCCCATAGTCGTGGTCCTCGTCTTGCGGCTTGTTGCCGAGCTTAACGAACAGCAACACCACGATGTCGGTCATGAAGTCAGACAGCGAGTGCACGGCATCAGCTATCATGGCAGCCGATCCGCCCAAGATTCCAGCCGTGAACTTGAGCGCCAGCAACACAGCATTGATGATGCTGCCGGCAATGGTGACACGGTAAATGGACTGTTCTCGCTGACGGTCGGAATCGGATTTTTCCATCAATGTTTTAAAAATAAAGGGTTGCTCCGGCAAATATAGTGATTTTTAACTACACGCTGTGTACACCTTTAGAATATCTGCAAAATAACATGATGCTCAATCTTATGTTCTGATGTAGGTGGAGGCTCACTCACTTGAAACTCACTTTAAACGATTGATCGTTTATTTTTTTTTAGGGTAACCCGTTGTTTTTCTGGTTTTTATATTTAATTTTGTATTCGTATTCACCTTCTGCGACACGCAACTGGTATGGCTGAGGTGAGATTTTCGATGCAGGAACATCATCTGTTCACGAAAAGATGAATGTGTACTGCAATCCGCAATTGATAGTTATTCACGGTCACGAGTTTGCCCAAGCCCCTCCCTTTGGGAAACAAGACCTTCTTATTCATTCAAAACCATCATCATGAGAAATTATCTACTTTCACTCCTCGTTGCTCTTTTGGCGGTCACGGGTAGCCTGCCTGTGGCAGCACAAGAGGCTTATGCCGTATTAACACCTGACGACGGGACGCTCACTTTCTATTATGACAATCAGTACACCCACTTCCTTCAGAATCACGAACGCATCTACGATATGCCCAAACCCGGGGAGAAACCCATTTGGGCAGGTGATAATTATGCACGCCTATACCAGGAAAATATCAAGCATGTTGTGTTCGACATTTCCTTTTCCGAGTACCGTCCCATCAGCACCCGCTCTTGGTTCGCATATTGCATCAATTTGCAGGACATCGAGGGCATACGGAACCTTAATACCGAAAACGTCACTGACATGAGCCGCATGTTCACTGGCTGCGAGGCATTGGCATCGCTCGATGTGAGCAACTTCAATACCAAAAACGTCACCAACATGAGCTTCATGTTCTCTTTCTGCAAGGCATTGACATCGCTCGATGTGAGCAAATTCAAAACCCAAAATGTCACCAACATGGCGTTGATGTTCTCTGGTTGCGAGGAATTGGCATCGCTTGATGTGAGCAACTTCAAAACCCAAAATGTCACCAACATGGGCTTCATGTTCTCTTTCTGCAAGGCATTGACATCACTCAATGTGAGCAACTTCAAAACCCAAAATGTCACCAACATGGCGTTGATGTTCTCTGGTTGCGAGGCATTGACATCGCTTGATGTGAGCAAATTCAATACCCAAAACGTAACCAGCATGAGCGGCATGTTCGAAGGCTGCGAGGCATTGACATCGCTCGATGTGAGCAAATTCAATACCCAAAACGTCACTGACATGGGCAGCATGTTCTCTAGATGCGAGGCATTGATATCGCTCGACCTAAGCAACTTTAACACCCAAAACGTCACCAGCATGGGCAGTATATTCTCTGGCTGCAAGGCATTGACATCGCTCGATGTGAGTAAATTCAACACCGAAAACGTCACCAACATGGCGTGGATGTTCTCTCACTGCGAGGCATTGACATCACTCGACCTAAGCAACTTTAACACCGAAAACGTCACCAGCATGGGCAGCATGTTCTCTGGCTGCAAGGCATTGACATCGCTCGATGTGAGTAAATTCAACACCGAAAACGTCACCAACATGGCGTGGATGTTCTCTGGCTGCGAGGCATTGACATCGCTCGATGTAAGCAAATTCAAAACAGAAAACGTCACCGACATGAGATGGATGTTCATTGGTTGCAAGGCATTGACATCGCTCGACCTGAGCAAATTCAAAGCAGAAAACGTCACCGACATGAGATGGATGTTCTATGACTGCGAGTCCCTGACCACTATTTTCTGCAACAGTAACTGGAATGTTGGTCGTCCTGTTAATGATAAATCTATGTTTGAAAACTGTACGAAGCTGAAAGGTACCTACACTTCGTTCAACGCAAACAAAATCGGCATTGAGATGGCTAACCCCACCACGGGTTACTTCACAAGCAAAACCACAGGTATTGACCATTGAAGACTTACAACCAGGAAGTCGAGGGAAAATATACGACCTCAGTGGCAGTCGTGTGAACGAGAGCTATAAAGGCATTGTCATTAAAAACGGAAAGAAATATATTCAGAAATAGAAGTTTTATCCCAACCTAACAAAACACTCCACTCCACCCTCCTATAGGAGAGACGGAGTGGAGTGCTTCGAATGGTTCAAACAACGACTGGAGATAAATTTCAGGAGCATCACACCATTTTCCAAATATGTTTCGGAGCGTGATAAATCTCGCCCCTACGGGTGACACCGATTATCCTTAATTCAGTAGGGGTAAGTAAATTCTTCTAAGAAACAACCATCGTAGGGGAGAAATGCGAAGGGTGTCATCAGTCTGGTTCTCTCGAAAGCTTTGAGTTCCTCACAACGGGAGATGTATGGGGCGATGCGCTCGGCATTGTCGTGTGCAAATTCCGCGAGTCGCATCATGGCTCGGTATTGTCGCGAAGCAGGACGCACGGAAGGGTTGCTAAGGTCGTGATATACCCCGATGGTGCCGTCCCACCCTTTCTCATACCACGAATCCTGCGGGATAAAAGCTAGGGCGTAAAGGCTTTTCTGCTTCAACGAGAAGTCTGACGAGCGCGCACTCTCTTCCAACAGGTTGATGGCATGGCCCACGAAGTCCATGTTGCTGGTCTTAGTGCTGTCTTGCGCAGAGCTGAGACCATACTGCGTGAGCCACCAGCAGTCGCCCAAATAACTGGCCTGATAATAGAGCGAGGCCAGTTCGTAGGCCTTTTCGAGACGCTGCTCCGATGGCCGCATGTTGCGATAGAGATGCTGCACAGCAAGAATACGACGGCAAAACTCTACTTTCCGGTTTGTGGTAAGCAGGGGCATGTAACCCTCAAACTCGTCCTCCGCTTTCTGTTTGGTCAGCCACCGCTCCGTCTCATAGCTGCGATGACGGACATAAGGCACGATGTTCTGGGTATTGAGAAAGGCCATACTCACCTTTTCAAGATAGGGAATAGCCTCGGAAAACCTCCCTCGTACCATGAGTTTGGTGCCGATAAGGTCGTTGTAATAATCGGCATCGCGATAGCATTTACCCCACACATAGCGTTGCAAAGCATCCTTGGGCTTCTTGCTGAGAAAATGCGCATAATGCTTGAGCTGCTCCACATTAACGCTGTCGAGAGCCTCGAAATACTCGCCCAAATAGTCTGAGTTCCATGGCTTGTAGGCGGCCTTGAAGTCAGGATGTCGCCAGTTGGGCATACCCCAAATGTGATTGGACTCGTTATTCATCATGCAGAGCATTGCCATGGCCATCGTGCGGTCGCCCGATTTGAAATAGCGGGGCACCAATCCGTTGTACACGATGCGTTCTTTCACGTCGCGATAGTGGTCGTCGGTCAGCACACTGTCGGTTATATCCTGCTTCGACTTAGCATCGAGCCACTGCAATTCGGCCGCCATCCATTGGCGATACTTCCTTTTCATCGGCTCCACAAACACAGAGTTGGCCGCGTAGATGGCGCGCGCATTGTCCTTCATGCGGGGCGTTCCGTTGAGGGTAAGCGCTTTGGCGAGGTCGATTTTAGCCTGTTGATAGTCGCCCATTTGGTGCTCCAGACAACCTATGGCCGACATCCAGAGGCAGGGCGTACGGCTCTTTCCACCGGCCAGCACCTTACGGGCAAAATCGATAAACTGCCGAGCTTCGGGCTTATAAATGGGCTGCGCACCTATCTCCTTAATCCAGTTCACCTTGTCGGAATCCTCCGGATAAACTTCTTTCGAGAGCCATTCGTTGGCGTAGACATCCTGCGTTTCCTGTAAGTTGTTCACAAAGTCCTGCACAAGATAGAGCAACGTGGGCGAATTGGGATTTTCGGCAAACACCTTGCTGATACCGGCAAGGTTGCGATAGTTGCGCACGCTGTATTGCAAACTTGCAAAGTCTTCCTGCGCAGCATAGATTTCCACTGCCTCACGACGTTGCCCAAGGCGCAGGAGACAACCCGCATAGAGGTTTTGCATCAGGTCTCGGTAGACGCTTTGTGGCAGTTTTTGTCCCTGCCGCGTCCAACAGTTCATGGCCTCGCGATATTGTTTCAGGGCGAAATGCGTGCGCATTACCATCAGCATATACTGCGCCCGAAACCTTCTTCCCTTGTATTTTCGGGCCTCAGCCTGAAGTTCTCGCATGGTGACCTGGCTCTGGGCAATTTTCTCCTTCGACGGATATTCCCAAGCGTCGTAAAAGACAGAGGCATCGATGTAGGAATTGAGCAGCCTCAGGTAGCCCATCATCTCGGTGTCTCCCCTGCGCTTGGCCACATCCATCACCACCTCCCTGCTCCATCGATAGGAAGAAAAACGGGGATCGTTGTCAACGTATTTGTTCCAAAACACGTCGGTCTCGGTTGCGAAACGATCTCCCATCAAGCTGCGATGAAACACGCTGAAAAGGTAATAGTTGTGGGTAGGCCCCTCAAATGCGCATGCCATTGCACCGAGACAGGGCATCAGGGCCAGGATCAGGGTAACTAATCCTGTCCGAAAATTAATGCTGCTGATAGATATTTTCATAGTCGTTGGGAGTAAAACGGTTGATATTCTTATTGTTGAGATGATAGAGTATCACCTCACTGTTGGCATCCGGACGCAGACTGTCAACAGCCCGCCGGGCAGCCATGATGTCATCAAGTTCAGGCTGGCGCGTGGCTACGCTGTCGCCCTGCAACACGGGAAAATCGTCATCACCATGCATAATACCCACATATTTGCCATCGCGGAACAGCACACGCCACGTGAATAGCGGGTAAGCGACATTGAGAGGCAATTTGTATCGGGACAAACTGTGCAGATAAGGTCTCACGTCTTTCATGTCGAGAATGGGCTTATGGACAGAGAGTTGGGTAAAATCACCGGTGTTGTACATCATCAAGGTGCCCTTGTCCACAGGCGGAACTTCGAGCGACAACTGATGCAGACGGATGGTAGCCGACAGTGTCAACTTATGCTCGTGGCAGAGATCGCGCATACGTCGGAGCATACTGAAATAGCGTTTCTGCGTGCTCATGGTCCAGTCGCAGTCTATTTGGATTTCCCTGATGCCCTTGATGTCGTGCGTTTCGTTCATCTGTAGAATACGGCGAAACACTTGGTCGGCTATGTCATCAATGCTTCCCGCTTGGAAACGATTGACGATAAACACTACGGGCACAATCTCGACACCTTGCGGCAGGGTGTCGGCAAAGGTGATTGTGGCATTGGGCATGGGGTGCATCTCGTCGTCTGGTGTCACGTCGAAATATCTGACGTAGAGTTTTTTCACATGGTGCATGCGAAGGAAGGCACGCTCGGAAGAATCAAGTCGGAAAGTGGTGCGCCAGTAATATATGCTGCGGGTGGCAACTTCGTTTGGTTGCCTGCCACCACAAGCTGCAAGGAGCAAAGTACAAAAGAGTGATATCCAAAGTTTAGTCATTCTCCGGAATTTTTGAATAAAATTATAAAAATATTGACTAACAACAAAAACAATGAGAACAAATATTGGCAAGGAAGGCAAAAAAACACCATATTCGAGCCAGAACACACGAGTCGCGGCATGATGGATTCCTTTTCGGCCAGCACTTTTATACACTTTTCCTCGCTCGTTTCCCAATCTTTTTCGTAAATTTGCACATTATAATATAAACGTTTATCATAACGACATGTCATTAAAATGTGGTATTGTAGGGTTGCCAAACGTGGGCAAGTCTACCCTATTCAACTGCTTGTCGAGTGCCAAGGCACAGGCAGCAAATTTTCCTTTTTGTACGATTGAGCCCAACGTGGGCGTGATAACAGTACCCGATGAACGGCTCACCAAACTGGCAGAGATTGTGCATCCGGGGCGCATTGTGCCTGCCACATGCGAGATAGTAGATATTGCAGGATTGGTAAAGGGGGCGTCCAAAGGCGAAGGCTTGGGCAACAAATTCTTGGGAAACATACGCGAATGTGATGCGCTGATACACGTTATCCGCTGTTTCGACGATGACAACGTGGTACGAGAAGGCGGTATGGCGGTGAATCCCGTCAGCGACAAAGAGGTGATTGACACCGAATTGCAACTCAAAGACTTGGAAACCATTGAGGCACAACTATCCAAACAGCAAAAAATAGCTGCTTCGGGCAACAAGGAAGCCAAGACGCTTGTTACCGTATTAGAAGCCTACAAAGAGGTGCTGGAGCAAGGAAAGAACGCACGGACGGTTTCGTTCGACACCAAAGAGGAAGAGGAGGCAGCGCACAACTTGTTTCTGCTGACCACCAAGCCCGTACTGTATGTGTGCAATGTGGACGAGGCAAGTGCCAAAGAGGGCAACGCTTATAGTGCCCAAATAGAGAAAATTGCCCAAGAAGAGGGCGCCGAAGCCATGGTGATTGCCGCCAAGACAGAAGAAGATATTGCGTCTTTGGAGACCTACGAGGACAAGCAAATGTTTTTAGAAGAGTTGGGATTGACCGAAAGTGGCGTGAACCGCCTCATCAAAAAGGCTTATTCGCTGCTCAATCTGCAAACCTTCATCACGGCTGGCGAAATGGAAGTAAAGGCGTGGACATACCACAAAGGTTGGAAAGCACCACAATGTGCTGGCGTCATCCATACCGATTTCGAGAAAGGTTTTATCCGAGCAGAGGTCATCAAATACGATGATTACATCAAATATGGCAGCGAGAGTGCCGTCCGTGAAGCTGGAAAATTAGGTATTGAGGGCAAGGAATATGTGGTGCAAGACGGTGACATCATGCACTTTAGATTTAATGTTTAACAATCGACAATTGGGCTAATAAGCCTGATTAGGCGAATTAGCCCAATAAGCCCAATAACAAAACAATATGATAGACCATCTACTTTACATTTTGTGGAATCCTGATTTAGAGATATTCCGCATCGGCAATTTTGCCATTCGTTGGTATTCAACCTGCTGGTTGATAGGACTTGCCTTGGCATACTTCATCGTGAAATGGCTCTATAAGGACCAAAAGGTGAAGGATGCGTATTTCGATCCGCTGTTTATATATTGTTTTTTGGGCATTTTAATCGGTGCCCGATTGGGACACTGCTTGTTCTATCAGCCCGAATACTTTTTGTCTTCGTGGACGCATGTCGTCGAAATGTTCCTGCCTATTCACCAGATGGCGGACGGTTCATGGAAGTTTACGGGGTACGAGGGATTGGCTTCGCACGGTGGTACGATAGGACTCATGGTGGCACTCTATCTATACAATCGCAAAACAGGCATGAACTTGTGGCATGTACTCGACGACATTGCTATCGCCACTCCTATCACTGCGTGCTTTATCCGCTTGGGCAACCTCATGAACAGCGAGATTATCGGCACACCAACCAATGTGCCTTGGGCTTTTATCTTTGAGCGGGTAGACATGACGCCACGCCACCCAGGACAGTTGTACGAAGCGATTGCCTACTTTTTCTTCTTCTTCGTCATGCTGCATTTCTACAAGCGAACCTCCAAAAAGGTGGGTACTGGCTTCTATTTCGGCTTGTGCCTGACCCTCATTTTCACGTTCCGCTTCTTCATAGAATACACCAAGGATATACAAGTTGACTTCGAGTCGGGCATGATTTTCAACATGGGACAACTGCTGAGCATTCCTTTCATCATCCTTGGCATTGCTTGCATGAGGGGTGGAAAATGGATGAAAAAGTTGGGAGCGAAATGATATTTTCTCCCCTACGCTAAGACTTACTGCGGCATCCACCCTACTTTGAAAGAAGGAAGGTGGATGCTGATGAACAAAATAACAATCAACATACCTTTTATTCATGACTAACAAAACCTTTACTTTATTGGCTTTCTTAGCCTTGAGTGGTGCTTGTATGGCACAAAAAAGAGTGGAAAAAGAACTTTCCTCATGGCAATTCTCTCGCAATGGCGATGCGTGGCAACCAGTAACAGTGCCACACGACTGGGCAATCAAGGGACCATTTGACAAGCAGTGGGATCGCCAATTCTTGGGTATCACGCAAGACGGACAGCGCACCCCAATATGGCATACTGGACGTTCGGGTGGACTGCCTTGGTTGGGACGTGGCGAATATCGCACCACCATCAACGTAAACAACCTCGATGCACGCACCGAACTTTATTTCGATGGTGCCATGAGCGAACCTGTTGTCTATGTCAATGGCACTGAAGCGGGTCGGTGGGCGTATGGATACAACGCTTTTCGCATTGATATCACGCCCTACTTAAAACGGGGGGACAATAAGATACTGGTCAAACTGAACAACTTGGAGGAGAGCAGCAGGTGGTATCCGGGAGCTGGACTATATCGCCCAGTGACGCTGATTACGACCAACAAAACCTATATAGACCCTTGGCAAACGTATTTCCGCACCCTCTCCGTTTCGCAACAAGGAGCGGAAATTGCCGTGAATGCACAAGCAAAGGGACTCAGAGAGAACGACAAGCTCAAGACGCACATTATCCTAAAAGACAAAGACGGTAGGACAGTGGCACAGAATACGGTGGAAAACGATGCGAAAGGTGATGTGGCAACGACGTTCAACATCAAGAATCCACAACTTTGGAGTCCCGAACATCCCTATCTCTACACGTTACAAATCTGCGTGAAACGAGGCAGCAAAACTTTGGATGCCACCTCACAACAGGTGGGAATCCGCACCATAGCCATTACGAAAGAACACGGTTTTCAGCTCAATGGCATCACACGAAAGTTCAAGGGCGTATGTCTGCACCACGATTTAGGACCTCTTGGTGCGGCTGCCAACAAGGCTGCCATGATTCGGCAGATACGCATCATGAAAGATATGGGTGTAGATGCCATCCGTACTGCGCACAACATGCCTTCGCAAATGCAGATGCAGGTGTGCGACTCCATGGGGATGATGGTCATGGCAGAGAGTTTTGACGCATGGAAAGAACCAAAGGTAAAGAATGGTTACAACCGGTTTTACGATGAATGGTGGCGCAAAGACCTTACAAATCTGATTTTAGGGCATCGCAATCACCCATCTATCGTGATGTGGAGCATTGGCAACGAGATACCCGAACAAGCCAACCAGCAGGGTACGGAGCGCGCCAAAGCCATGGTAAAGTTTTGCCATAGCCTCGATTCTACACGCACCGTCACTTGCGGTGTGGACAATCCAGAGGGCAGCGTCGATTGCGGTTTCTATGCTGCCACAGACGTGCCGGGCTTTAATTATCGTGTGTTCCTTTACGAAAAACTCATTGACAAGCTGCCACAAGGGTTCTTGTTGGGTTCTGAAACATCGTCAGCAGTGAGTTCAAGGGGGGTATATAAATTCCCTGTAGAAGAGAAAAACATGGCGACTTACGATGACGGACAATGCTCATCGTACGACGTGGAGAAGGTGAGCTGGGGCAGTTACCCCGATGAAGACTTTGCCAAACAAGACGACCTGCCCTACTCTATCGGTCAATTCGTGTGGACAGGCATCGATTACATCGGTGAACCCACTCCTTATTACAGTTATTGGCCCTCACGAAGCAGCTACTTTGCGCCAGTCGACTTGGCAGGCTTGCCCAAAGATCGCTATTACCTATATCGCTCGGTGTGGAACACTTCCTCTCCCACCCTACACCTTTTGCCACATTGGACATGGCATGGACGTGAGGGAAAGGTAACACCCGTGTACTGTTATACGAGTTATCCCGAGGCTGAACTCTTTGTTAATGGCAAGAGTCAAGGACGCATCAAGAAGAACAAGGCATCCAAATTAGACCGCTACCGCTTGCGCTGGAACAACGTGGTGTATGAGCCGGGCGAACTGAAGGTGGTGGCATACGACGAGAAGGGCAAGGAAGTGGCTCAACAAACCGTTCACACCGCTGGTGCGCCTCATGCACTCAAGATTGAAGTAGATAAGCAACAGCTCGCAAACGACGGCAAGGACTTGCTGTATTACACTATTAGTATGGTAGACAAAGACGGCAACCTCTGTCCCGATGCCAACGACCTGTTGCTCTTCGAAGTGTCTGGCGCTGCCCGTTTCAAGGCTGTCTGCAATGGCGACGCCACGTCATTAGAGCCGTTCCACCTCCCCAATATGCACCTTTTCCACGGCAAATTGGTGGTAACAGTGCAAAGCAACGGACTGAAAGGACAAGTGCATTTAACCGTCAAAGCCCCTAAATTAGGATACGGCGCACGACACACGCTGTAAATGGAAGAGAGAGATTGTTAAAGTGGTTCACCACACTTCAACATATTTCCCCTATATTTAAGATGACGCAGTGCGTTTTGGACGCACTGCGTCATTATGCTTAACCTTACTACATAAAAACAAGGGCCATATCTTTTGGTAATATTGAACGCTAATCATTCTCGCAGCCTTCAGTCTTTAATCCTTCGAATATGGTTCCATTATAGCCATAACCACTGATTTGAGCTACCTCATCAAGTCTGACAAGAGAACTTCTCATATCGGTAGATTGCAATCTGGTTGTGCAACTTCCTTGAAACACAGACCTGCAATCATGGCAATCACACTTACTTTTGGAATCCGACATGAAGGGGATTTGTGTTAATAAATCGTAAATATTAGTTTGATTTTCAAAATATATTTCAATAATATCGATTATTTTTCATATTTTTGCAAAAGTATAATTACCACCTAAATCGTTATAGCTAATGCCACTGATTAAGAAAGTATCGATCAAAGATATTGCAGAGGCTGCGGGCGTTTCCACGACCCTGGTTTCGTTCGTACTCAACGGAAAAGCTGAGGAATACCGCATCAACGCTGACACGGCGAAACGCATCATGGATACGGCCGAGAGCATGCGCTATCGACCCAACATTGTGGCACAGAGCCTGCGCGGTGGGCGTTCGCGTGTCGTCGGTATCGTATTACCAGACATATCCAACCCTTTCTTCTCTTCTTTGGCACGTCTGTTTGAAGACATGTCTGCCAATTTTGGCTACACTGTCTTTTTCGGTAGTTCAGACGAACGTCCAGACCGCATGCGGAAAACAGTTGGAAACCTAATCAACCGCGGCGTGGACGGTCTGATTGTAGCCCCCTGTGAAGATACGGAAAGCTACCTTGTCAACGTGGCCAAAAATGATGTCCCGTTGGTACTCATAGACCGCTACTTCCCTGATACAGACATTAGTTATGTGGGATTGAACAATTACAAAGCTACCTACGACGCAACCAACTATCTGCTCAATTCAGGCTACCAGAGGCCAGCGTTTATTGCCTACGACCTAAACCTGATCCACATGAAAGAACGTACACGTGGATACTGCGAAAGTATGAAGAACGCAGGGAAGGAATCGGTGAGCAAAGTGTTCTATCTACAACAAAAAGTTGTAGTAGACCAGGCTAACGAACTGATGAAACGCGTGTTATCAGCAGGTTTCGACTCACTTATGTTCGCCACAAACCTCATTTCACTTTCGTGCCTGTATGCCATTCGGACACTCAACGAAAATGAAACGAGTAAGATAGGACTGGTGGGGTTCGACGGCAACCCAGTATTCGACTTTTATGAGCGACCTATAGCCTATGTTAAACAACCCATGGATCAACTGGTGAAATACACGCTAGAGGCGCTAATGGATAAGATTAACGGAAAAGAGGCACCGTCCATGTTGATTGATGGAAAACTCGCTGTAACAGGTGGCAAAGGATTGCCTCATGCAGAAGACGTTATAACGTAAACCAAATAGGAGGTGTCGTTGGATGCAAAACAAAAAACTAAAAGGTTTCAGCTAATATTTAATTACCTAACATAAAAATATAACTATGGGAAAAACAAGATTGAATAGTGAGAATCCAAAAATTGGAATTCGTCCTATCATTGACGGTCGCCGAGGTGGCATCCGAGAATCATTGGAAGACATGACCATGAACATGGCCAAACGAGTGGCCGACCTGTACGCATCGTCATTGCGCTACAGTAACGGTGACCCTGTGGAATGTGTTATTGCAGACACTACCATTGGCGGTGTGGCAGAAGCAGCACGTGTTGACGAACAATTGAAAAAACAGGGAGTTGGTGTAATTTTATCGGTTTCTCCCTGCTGGTGCTATGGTTTTGAGACCATCAACATGGACGGGGATTTGCCAAGAGCCATTTGGGGCTTCAATGGTACAGAACGGCCAGGAGCTGTTTACCTTGCAGCGGCACTAGCCGTTCACAATCAGAAAGGTCTGCCTACATTCGGCATCTACGGTCGTGACGTACAGGATGTGGATAGCGAGGAGATTCCCGAAGATGTGAAAGAAAAGTTGCTGCGTTTCGCAAAGGCAGGTTTGGCAGTTGCCACCATGCGCGGAAAAGCATACTTATCCATCGGAAGCGTGTCAATGGGTATCGGTGGCTCTATTCCCAACCCAGATTTCTTCCAGGATTATCTCGGCATGCGCAACGAATATGTCGATGCCAGCGAAATTGAACGACGTATCAAACTCGGCATCTACGACCACGAGGAATTTGACAAAGCCATGGCTTGGACCGAGAAGTATTGCAAAACTAACGAAGGAAAGGATCACAACCCCAAACACCTTATCTATTCACGGGAAGAAAAAGATGCAGTTTGGGAATATGTTGTCAAGATGACCATGATTTTCCGTGACCTGATGATTGGTAACCCCAAGTTGGCTGAAATGGGATTCAAAGAAGAGTCCAACGGTCACTACGCTTTGGTGGGTGGATTCCAAGGACAGAGACAATGGACGGACTTCAAGCCAGACGGTGATTTTTCAGAAACCATCTTGAATAGTTCTTTCGACTGGAATGGTATTCGTGAGGCCTTTACGTTCGCTACCGAAAATGACACGCTGAATGGTGTTTCAATGCTGTTCAACAAGCTATTGAGCAACCGCGCACAGATCTTTGCGGACGTCAGGACATACTGGAGTCCCGCTGCCTACGAGCGCGTGACGGGCCAGAAGTTGGAAGGCGATGCAGCCAACGGATTCATCCACCTGATCAATTCCGGCTCTTGCACACTCGACGGTTCTGGAAGACAAACAGAAAACGGCAAGCCTGCCATGAAACCTTTCTGGGAAATCCAGGAAAAAGAAGCTGAGGCATGCCTCCAAGCTACAACATGGTATCCATCAAACCGTGACTATATGCGGGGTGGCGGTTTTTCTGCACAGTTCCAAACCAAAGGTGGAATGCCGCTCACTATGTGCCGTCTGAACCTGATTAAAGGTCAGGGACCTGTTTTACAGATAGCCGAGGGATGGAGTGTGGAATTAAACGACAAATCCTTTGCCGCCATCAACGAGCGTACTGACGCCATTTGGCCATCTACCTTCTTCGCTCCACGCCTGACAGGCAAGGGATACTTTAAAGATGTATACTCCGTCATGAATAATTGGGGAGCTAACCATGGAGCCATCAGCTACGGACACATCGGTGCCGACCTCATTACATTGGCGTCGATGCTGCGCATCCCCGTATGCATGCACAATGTTCCCGAAGAACAGATTTTCCGACCCAGTACTTGGACTGCATTTGGTGAAGACATGGAAGGCAGCGACTTCCGTGCATGCAAAAACTTCGGACCCTTATACAAATAAAACACCTGGACAAGTGCTTGTTTGACAGGGCAAGCACTTGTCTACCTAAATACATGCATGATGAAAAAACACATATTGCTGGCGTGCATGATCCTTACAGGATTAACAGCATGCAATGAACAAAAAGAAATAAAGATGGGAAGCTATGCATACGATGCCCAGTTCTTAAAAGATCACGGCATCAAATACGTGGAGTTAAAATCAAAAGATGGAAGTGCAAAAGTAATGGTCGTTCCCTCTTGGCAAGGCCGTGTGGTAACCACGTCTGCTGCTGGTGATGAAGGCAACAGTTACGGTTGGATCAACTACCGTTTCATTGAGGCTGGGAAACAAAGCGACCAGTTCAACCCTGTGGGTGGTGAAGAACGCTTCTGGCTGGGTCCTGAAGGCGGACCATACTCCCTGTATTTTGCGAATGGCAAAGAGCAGGTTTATGACAACTGGAAAGTTCCTGCCGTCATCGACACCGAAACCTTTGACGTCGTAGAGAGCAATGATACGGTCATTCAGTTCAAGAAAAGTACGTCGGTCAAGAATGCTTCTGGGGCTGTTTTTGACCTAGACATCAACCGAAAAGTTTCGCTGTTATCCAAAACATCAATCGAACAACGGTTGGGTATTACGTTTCCGACTGATGCCAAACTTGTAGCATACGAGAGTCTGAATAAGATTACCAATACCGGCAAGGAAGCATGGACGAAGAAGAATGGATTGATATCCATCTGGATGTTAAGTCACTTCAATCCAACCCCAACAACAACGGTATTCATTCCATACCATGAAAATGCCGAAGGCAAGATTGTCAACGATGAATATTTTGGTAAGATTCCGGCCGACCGTTTGAAAACACAAGATGGCATACTCTATTTTAAAATAGACGGCAAGTTGCGCTCGAAGCTGGGCATTCCCCCGATGCGCTCAAAGGGTTTGTGCTGCAGTTACGACTCAGAAAAGAAAGTGCTGACCATCTTGCGTTGCAACATGCCAGAAAAGCCAGGAGCCTATCTCAACGGACAGTGGGGAAAACAAGACGACCCCTTTGCTGGAGACATGCTGAATGCTTATAACGACGGTCCTGTAGAAGATGGTTCTATCATGGGGCCCTTCTACGAAATTGAGACCTCATCGCCTGGTGCAGAACTGGCTGTGAACGAATCGCTTCTTCACAAGCAGGAAACCTTCCACATCCAAGCAGAAGAAGACATCCTTAACCCGATTGTCGAAAAGCTCTTTGGTGTCAATCTGGAAACCATCAAAAGTCAATTTCAATAACTATGTTATAGAAGGGCTCTTCCGGACAAAGAGTCCTTCTCTAAAAAGCTTCATCAAATCAAATAATACCAACACAATATGAGATATATAAAAAGAAGCGGAGTCATTGCAATTCTTATTTTGACAGGTTTGTTCCTGCCAAACAGTATGACAGTGGGGGCTACCGGCACACTAGATGGTTCTCAACCAGGAAATGCGAGCCAGCAGACGAACCAACAACAAAAATTTGTTAGCGGAAACGTAACAGATGCAGAAACACAAGAACCTCTCATTGGCGTTAGCATCAAAATAAAAGGAACGAACATCGCTGCAATCACTGACGCAAACGGGCATTACCAGATACAACTTCGAACAAGCCAAGACATCTTGATCTTCTCCTATATCGGAAAAAAAACAGTTGAGATACGCACCAATGGCAGGGCAAGGTTGGATGTAGTGATGGAGAATGATGAAAATACACTCTCTGATGTCGTAATTTACACGGGATATCTAACCCAGAAGAAAGCCGATTTGACGGGGTCTGTAGCCATTGCCAATCAAGCTGATATTGCTAGAGGAAACTCAGCGAATGCCATGAAAGGACTTCAGGGGAAAATGGCTGGCGTACAGATTACGACCAATGGTGGCAATCCTGCTGAAAGTGTCAACATCCAGATCAGAGGACTTTCGTCACTGTCGGGAGGTATCAAGCCCCTCATCGTCTTGGACGGAATGCCAACAGAGGGGCTAAACCTTCGTGACATTAATGCAGGTGACATTGAGTCTATTCAAGTATTAAAAGATGCAGCTTCAGCCAGCATCTATGGGGCAAGAGCTTCTGGCGGTGTTGTTCTGATTCAAACCAAGAAAGGCAAGCAAGGCAAAACAACGATAGAATATCATGGAAGTGTTTCTTCCAACACCGTCATCAACAAACCAAAGCTGATGAATGCTGTAGAATATGGTACAGCCGAATTCAGGGCACAGGCCTACGACGAGAAAGTGTACGGAACCGCCATGTCGTTACCTACAACTTATGACTTTCTATGGCACAGAGATGCGAACGGTTATGCCTGTCTCGATGCTGCTACACCGGCAGAATGGCTCACGCCCAACAAGAAAGTAGCCGGCGCAAATACGGACTGGATGAATGAAATTTTTAGGACTGCAGTTTCAACAAACCATCAACTGACCATTTCATCAGGTAACGACAAGAGTCGCAGCTTGTTCTCATTGGGTTATTTTAATAACCAGGGAACACAAATTCATACATTCTTCAAGAAATATTCTATCAGAGCCAACTCTGAATATAACTTATTGCAAAACCGTTTGAAGATTGGAGAAAATCTGGCGGTGTCGTATCTACAGTACCGAGGCCAAAACGAGACACGCTGGGCTATGATCAATCCCCCTGCAGTCCCAGTCTATGACAAAGACGGAAACTGGGCTGGAGCTGCTGGCTTTGACGATTTCAGCAATCCCGTTCGCTTATTGGAAATGAACAAAAACAACGTCAACAACTACGTCAAAATTATCGGAAACATTTTCCTTGACCTCAATCTATGGAAAGGCTTGTCTGCCAGGACTCAGTTTGGCATAGACTATGGTAACGCTTACAGCAGGACCATTGATGGTATCTGGTCGGAGACAGGTGGAAGAAGTAGCAATGGCGAGAACTATGTGGGCAATAGCCAGTCGCATCCACTCAACTATGTGTGGACCAACACGCTGACATATAACTATGCCAACAATCAACACGATTTGACAGTTCTTTTAGGACAGGAAAGCACAAGATACGTACAAGAGGGATTTTCGGCTCGCCGAGAAGGCGTTTATCTAGAGGACCGTGACTTTGCGCATATCGGTGTGACAACTGGCAAAAAATATTCACTAGGAAGTTCGGCAGACGAATATACCTACCTATCTTATTTTGGTAAAATCAACTACGTCTATGCAGGCAAATATCTCGCTTCTGCCACTATTCGTCGTGACGGTTCTTCCTTGTTCGGTGCGTCAAATCGTTGGGGAACCTTCCCAGCATTCTCTTTGGGATGGCGACTGAAAGACGAAAAGTTCATGGAAAACGCAACGTTTGTTTCTAACCTGAAACTTCGTGCCAGTTATGGTACCAATGGTAGCGTGCAAGGACTTCCTAGAGGATATACGACAACACCGTTCACACCCGACTATTTTGATACCTCTTATCCAATCAAAGGAAATGAGAACGGACATTTGGAATCGGGTTACAGGAGACTTTGGTTAGGTAATCCTGACTTAAAATGGGAAACCACTACGCAGACTGATCTGGGCATTGATTTCGGGTTTTTCAATCAAAGGTTAACGGGGTCGCTGGAATACTATTTCAAGAAAACGAAGGATATCTTGGTTCAGACTCCCTATATTGCAGCAATGGGAGAAGGCGGTGAGCCATGGATTAACGGTGCCAGCATGAACAACCAAGGAATAGAAATGGAGCTCACGTTCAGAAACAAACAAGGTTCTGCTTTCGAATACGAGATTTCTGCCAACATAGGCACCTATAAAACAAAGCTCACAAGCCTTCCATCAAATGTTATCAACAAGTATCCTGGTGACGGCATGAGAGATTTCGTATTGGACAAGACTCCCAACATCTTCTACGGTATGGTAGCCGATGGTATATTCAAGACACAGGAAGAAGTTGACAGACATGCCGAACAACCAGGAAAAGCCATTGGTAGAATTAGATACAAGGATTTAGATGGTGATGGTGTCATCAACGAACTCTATGACAGAACCTATATCGGCATTGCAGACCCAGACTTCTTCGGTGGGCTGAATGTTGACCTGCGTTACCACGGCTTTGACCTGAACGTGTTCTTCCAAGGCGTATTCGGTAACATGGTAGACAACGTTTGGAAACGAGAGAGCGACCTTTGGAATATCTCAGTACCTAAGGGAAAGAACCATCCTGTAAGGCTACTGGACGCATGGTCATTCGACAATCCAGACTCAGATATACCAGCCATCACCAACCAAACGGTAAACAACGAGAACAGATTTTCTACCTATTACGTTGAAAATGGGTCGTATCTCAAATTAAGGAATATAGAAATGGGATATACAATACCTCGTCATGCATTACAAAAACTTTTCGTCAAAGAACTGAGACTTTATGCCAATGCACGGAATGTCTTTACATTGAAGAAATCTTGGGGAAATGATCGTTATACCAGCTTTGACCCAGAGATGCCTGGCTATGGCTATCTACAGCCATTTTCTCTTACATTTGGCATTAACTTAAAATTCTAATAAAGCAATATGAAAAAAATAATCTTCATGATAGCAATGATACCCTGCATAATTGGACTCTGTAGTTGTACCGATTATCTGGATGTCAATCCCAAACAGGTATTGGACGACAACCTGCTAAACAAGCCCGAAGATGTCGATGGTTTTGTAACCGCTGCCTACGCCAGAATAACGGATATTCCTTCTTGGGACTCTCCTTTTGCCCCATGGTGGTCTGGCTCCATGCGCTCTGACGACTCCTACAAAGGTGGTGGCGGCACTTGGGACGGAGGAAACGGCTGGGGATACATGGAAACCTTTGTAAACCTCACGCCCAATGGGTGGCCACTCGATTATCCATGGTATGTCTCATATCAAATTATCCAGCGATGCAACACCGCTTTACAGAAGTTGGAAGGAGTTACTGCCGATGTCTTTCCTGCTGTAGACAGCCGTAGGGGTGAAATGTTATTCTTACGCTCATTTGTCTATTTCAGACTAAAAGAATTCTTCAAGTATATACCTTATATCGATGAGAGTGTGAAAGGAACCACTGCAGACTTTGAGGCCATTTCCAACAGAGACAAAGCAAAAGGAAACGATCAATACCTGTGGGAACATATCTTGACGGACTTCAAAAAAGCAGAAGAACTGCTCCCAATGACACAAGAAGACAAAGGGCGCATCACCAAAAATGCAGCTACGGCAATGGTGGCTAGAATCTTGATGTTTATGGCCTATGAGCAAGACGACAGACACCAGGTCGTTAACATCAACAAGGAACGTTTGCAAGAAGCACTCACCTATCTGAATAAATTGACAGACCAAGAAGGAGGGGCATTGGACTTGTGCAATGACTTCGGAACAAATTTTGTTTCAGAATCTGACAATTTAACCAAAGAATCTATTTGGGAAATTCAATATTCCATCAATGATGACAGTAGAACTGGAGGCAAGATTAACCGCAGCGAAGGATTGAACCATCCATGGCAATGGGGCGGATTCCAATGTTGTGATTTCCATCATGTGAGCTATACCATGGGCAATGCATTTAAGACAGGGTCTGATGGTCTGCCCATGTTTGATACCTACAACAATGACTCGTATGGTGACTACATCAAGGGGGCAAACGGTGAAGATGACAAGACCAAAATAGACCGTGGCAATAAAGCCTACTTTGACAAGTATACTTTCGACCCTCGGTTTAGTCATACAATCTGTGCACCAGGGCAGCCCTGGAAATATGATCCTAACTTGATATTTAAGAGTCAAGGTATCAGAAACGGAGCTGAATATGGCTATTTGAAATCACTGAAAGAGTTGCCAAATCCTAAATGTGAATGCTTGCTGTATGATGGCTGGCAGTTCAATTCCATGAACAAGCGTATGATTAGATATGACGAGATTATCCTATGGAAAGCAGAAGTGCTGATTCAACTAGACAGATGGGATGAAGCACTCCCCCTGATTAACAAAATCAGAACACGTGCAGCCAACAGTACAAGTCATTTGAAAGATGCAAATGGAAGATACATTCTTAATTACAAATGTGAGACATATAAGCCCGGGGTGAACTGCACTTGGGACAAAGACTTTGCGTGGAAAGCTTTGCAATGGGAAAACCGTCTAGAAATGGCTTGTGAAGGACGCAGATTTTTCGACTTACAGCGTTGGGGAATCTTAGAAAGTACAATGAATAAATATTTTGCCATTGAGAAGAACAGATTCTCTTGGATGCAAAATGCAAGATTCACCGCTGGTCGGGATGAATACTTCCCTATCCCTCAACCACAAATGAAATGGGCAAAAGGGAACTATGTTCAAAATCCTGGTTATTAATTTAAAAGGTAAAATTATGAAAGATAAAATAATAAAATATCTGTGTGCCTTGTTTGCAATCTTACTGATGGCGAGTTGTTATGACAGGGATATCATTGACAGTAAAGAATTTAATCACTTTATGCCACCTGTTGAAAATGTAACCCTTCAAAATGCAGACAACAGTGTAACGCTCTCATGGACTGTCCCTAAAGATATTCCAGAAGACATTGTAAGACCAGCAAGAATTGAAATACAAGTAGTTGAAAATGGTATCTATAGACAAAAGGTCACTTTGAGTGAAACGGATCCGAGCCATGCTGACATCAAAGTTGAAGCCGGAAAACCATACCGCTTCATCATTAAAATGGTCAGTTCTATCAAAAATGAAAATAGAGTGAAAGGAGAATCAGATCAAATCTATTCAAAAGGTGTCATTGTATCGAGATAATCACCGAATATTGCCGTGTGCAGAGTTAGGTGGATAGCCTAGACGTGAGATAGGCTATCCACTATAGAGAAAAACATTTGTCCAAATCTTTTTTACTAAAATATAAACGATTATACGAATATGAAAAAATTCATACACCTTACATTTGGTATCGCCCTCTTTCTAGTTTCGTGCGGAAATTCTGAATTTGACACGTTGAAATGGTCTGAGGTGAAAGTATCAACGGTAGAGTCCACCCTTATACCCTCCATCGAAACAAAAGAAGTTACCGCTACTATACAGATCGAACCAACAGACGCTATCGATTATCTGGAAATATCTAAAGTGGGTGCAGACGCATACACAGATCGAATAGAGGGGCACAAGTTGACTTCTCCTTTCCGGTATACGTACCAATTAACAGAAAATGACCCTGAACAGTTTTCTCTTGCTGTAGTAGCTTATTCTAAAGATGGGAGTAGGACACATCCCCTTTTCCTAAAAATAGACAACAGGAAAGGAATGTTTATCAACAGCGTCACTCGTATCGCACGTGTGACAGGCACTCCCATGTCTGGAGAGACGTTCCCTTCACCCAACAAGACCTCTTCTAGGTGGAATGTAGGAGGGACAGACCTCGGTATTATTTGGGAAATGTCGCCTGGAAAATACGGACTTTTCTTTGGAGACACCTTCGGTGCAGATTTTAAGCCGAACCCGACCGCTCCCGGTCCGAATGGCACATCTTGGCGAAGCAACGTTTTGGCTTTCTCTGAAGATACCCAACTCGACGATGGGCTGACAATCAGTAGTATGGCAGCCGATCGAAACGGTAGAGCCCGGGAAATTGTATATGGAGGTAAAGATGGGTCTGGATTTGGTGACTGGACCTCTATTCCTACTGCTGCTATCAGGGCAAATGGAACCGACTACGTACATTACATGAATATTAAGAACTGGGCTGGTTGGATAACCAATTACTCCAGTCTCTACAAATCTAACGACAACGGGCAAACATGGCGTAGGTGTACTAGCGTACGATTTTCAGAAAACAGTAACTTTGGACAAGCTGCCTATTTCAAAAAAGACGGCTATGTGTACATGGTTGGAACTCAAACAGGAAGGAATCATGCTGCTTATCTTGCCAGGTTCAAAGAAACTGACATAGAAACACAGGCTGCATATGAATATTGGAATGGTAAAACCAAACAATGGGTCCGTGGTGACGAGAGTAGTGCCACCGTATTGATTCCAGGAACCGTTGGTGAAGCTTCACTCATCTATAACGAATCATTCAAGAAATGGATCATTGCATATTTCAATGAGGCACTCTATAACATTACATTAAG